>NZ_DATLWX010000011.1:0-331377 GCF_035576065.1 Nocardioides sp. | reverse complement strand
GACCTCGAGGCTGTCGCCTATGCGCTCAACAATCGGCCCCGCAAGGTCCTCGGGTGGAAGACACCTGCTGAGGTCTTCGAGGAGCAACTACGCTCCCTTCAACAACCCGGTGTTGCATCGACCAGTTGAACTCGCCCAATTCCGTTCGAAGAAGGTCGTGCGACTGCTGAAGAACAACGGCCTGCGCGGCTCGATGGGCCGCGTCGGGTCCTCCGGGGACAACGCCGCCATGGAGTCCTTCTTCAGCCTGCTGCAAAAGAACGTGCTCGACACCAGACGTTGGGATAGCCGCGAGGAACTCCGTCTCGCGATCGTGACCTGGATCGAAACCAAGTACAACCGCCGCCGTCGCCAACGAGCCCTGGGCAAGCTCACTCCCGTCGAGTTTGAGATGATCTACGCAGCCGCAGACGCGGCCTGAGAACCATCAACCCCTGGTGTCAACCAAACCCGGGGCAGACCCTGTGGTTGCCGAAACGCGACGTGAGCAGAGGGCCGACGAGGTCGCCTACTGCCGACACACCCGCATCACTTGAGCCTGCCCGCCCCACCAGGTGACCTCTGGGCGGGAAAAGATCGGTGGGCAGTTCTTCGCGGTCAGCATGTGCGATCCGGACGAGGTGACGATGCCGTTGCCGAAGCACCACTGGGTATAGACGTAGGCGTCCGCGAGCAACGAGTCGTCCGCGTCGAAGAAGCGGAGGACCACCGCGGAGTCGCCGAACATGTCCGGCGAGCAGTTCTGCGGCTCGTCCGGTCCTTGCCCCGCGGGCGAGGCGACGATCGCGGCAGCCAGATCCTGGGCTTGTTGTCCTGTCATGCGCCATGAGCCTTGCAGCCACTCGGCGCCGCTGATGCGGGAGTAGTCGCAGACTGCGATCGACTGAACGTCCACCGCTGGTGGCACGGGGTCACCGTCTGGTTGTGGGAACCCGGCGGTGAAGGGCGAGCTGGTCTGGCAGCCGACGTGGTTTGTCTCGACCGTGCGTGCGGAGTCGAATACCTGCTCGGCGATGTCTGCCGCATCCGGAGAAGTGAGCACCGAGATCTGTACATCGTCGTAAGTCCGGCGCGAGAGGCGCCACCCCTGATGTGTCCACTGCCCGTCGACCCGGTCGGGCAGCTGGCTCGCGTCGGGAACGGCAACATCCAGTCGGACGTGTGGCTGCCACAGCGGGAGGGGCAGATCGCCGAACGCCGGGTCGGGGTTGCCGGGACGCGGCGCAGTGCAACCGATCATCGGGGAGGCTCGTTGCACCGGGGTCACCGTTACATATGGCGCGGTCGGGACTCCCTCTGCCCATGGGTCGTTGGGGTCGTCAGGGTCGATGCAGTCGGGCCTGACAACCTCACGGCCAAAGTCCCATCGGGCTGGAGCGCGGACCTCGACGGCGTGCAGTCCTATCCACTTCCACTCGGACTCATCGACCACCGTCGTGCTCTCTGCAACGGACGGGTCGGGGGAATCTTGACCGCCGACGAGGGCGGGAACCACCAGGAATGCGCCAACCACGACTGATGCCACTGCGGCGGTGATGACCGCGACCTCGCGACGTCGACGAGCGGATCGGTTGAGGGCGGCCAGGGCGGGTGCCTCCGACGCGTGCTTCGCCAAGGCGTTGCGGAAGGCGCCTTCCTCGCGCCTGAACTCGGTCACCGGACATCTCCCGGGGACAGGCGCCCGCGCAAAGTGGTCAGAGCGCGGTGAACGTGTGAGCGTGCAGTGGCCTCGGGACACCCCAGGACCTTGCCGATGTCGGCGTAGGTCAGGTCTTCGTAGAAGCGCAGAACCACTGCAGCCCGTTGCCTGGCAGGTAGCTCAGCGCACAGTTGCCAGGCGACGTCGCTGTCAGGTGATTCGTGAACTGCTTCGAGGGGAGGTTGCGAGACGACCCTCAGCCGGCGAAGTTTCCTCCACCTGGAGATTGCCCCGTTGGTGATGGCTCGGCGGAGGTAGGCCTCAGGATCGCCCTGGCGGCTGATGCTTCGCCACCGGGGCCACGCCTTCTCCAGCGCCGCCTGAACGAGGTCCTGGCTCTCCGATACATCGCCGCACACCAAGTACGCGTACCGCGTCAACGCCGGGCCACGGGCGGCCACCCACGTCTCGAAGTCGTCAGACTCCTCCTGGGACGGCGCCGCCGCGATCATTTGCACAACCTATTCACGCGAGCGCGGCGCAGTTCGTTGCACCCGGGTGACACTCCGTCCCCGATCGTCACGTCAGCATCCGAATCCGCCGCGATCCGCGCGATCGTCCCGTTCAAGGATCCGCCGATCGCTATCTGGTGATGTTGAGGCTCAGCGTCGCTAGGTCGGCGTTGATCGTGAAACCGCACTGGCGGTACAGCGCGAGTGCCGCGACATTGTCCGGTTCGGTTTGCAGAGACAGCCGCAGCGCACCGGCATCGCTGGCGGCTTGTTGGATGGTTTCGACCAGCCGACGGGCGATGCCTTGGCGACGCACCGCAGGCTCGGCGAATAGGTCGCGTAGCTGCCAGAACCGACCCAGCCCAAGAGATGCCGGGACCTGGTGAACGGCTGCGAATCCGACCATCCGCGGACCGTGGTAAGCGCCGTAGAACTCAAGCTCGCGGGATCTGGCCGTCTCGCCGACCCACGCCCGTGTGGCGGCCGGAGCCGACGACTGGCCGTAGTGGATCCGGTACAGCTCGAACAGGCTCGCCAGCTCGGCGACCGCGTCCGACATCGGATCGACAGGACGACAGGCGACGGTTTCTGGCACCAGCACAGCCTACGAGTGCGGCCACTGCGGCAGCACCATCATCGAAGAAGGATCAGCGCGCGCCCATCCTCAAACGACACGATCCATGGACTGCCACTGAGCGACCGCAGAGCACCGCCGCCTATCGCCGAAGGTCACATCGGTTGGCATCCCGCCGTCCCCCGAAGACGACCGCCATAGTTCCTGGCAGCCGGCGCCAGACCCGCGGACGCCTCGGTACGGTGAGCCGATGGTGTCGTTCATCAAGTCAGTGACCTTCGACTGTGAGGACGCTCTGGTCGTCGCGACGTTCTGGGCCGCCGTCCTCGGATCAAGCGTTGACGAAGAGAGCACAGTTGATCGGGCGTGGGTGGAGCCCCCTGGTTGGGGCGGTCCCAACCTCTGGTTCCGCCGAGTACCCGAGGCCAAGTCGGCGAAGAATCGTCAGCACTTCGATCTCCGCGCCCCAGGAGACCTTCGCGCCGAGGTCGACAGGCTGCGCTCGTTGGGGGCGCGAGTCCTGGTCGAGGGCGACGATCTGGTCGTCATGGCCGACCCGGAGGGCAACGAGTTCTGCGTCGAGCCCTGAGCCGCGCGGCCGTCAAGATGACGACTGAGACCCTGTGACCATGGAACCCGCAGACTTCTACTCCGGCATCGTCGTCGACGCGTACGCCAAGCTGAAGTCATCCACGTTTGATGCCGAGCCCTACGACGAGTTCGTCAGGACGTACGGCGAACCAGCACTGGAGCTCGGCTGCGGTGACGGCGAACCGCTGCTGGACCTCTGCGCCGAAGGCCTCGACGTCGACGGTGTCGACTCCTCGGCGGACATGGTCGAGCGCTGCCGCGAGAACGCAGCTGCGCGCGGGCTCGACACCCAGGTCTTCCACCAGCGCGTCGAGTCGATGGACCTGGAGCGTCGCTATGCCTCGATCTACCTGGCGGGCCCGACGTTCAACCTGCTGCCCGACGACGAGACGGCCGGGCGCGCCCTCCGCGCCATCAGTGAGCACCTGACCGAGGACGGGGCGGCACTCATCCCGTTGTGGATCCCCCAGCCCACGCCGGACCAGGAACTCGGGGTCACGCGCGTGGCCCAGGACGCGTCAGCGGCCGAGCTCAGGTACACGCCGCTCTCGGAGACCTACGACGAGCCTCGCCGTACGCGAGTGACCACGTCCCGCTACGAGCGGGTCACACCGCAGGGAACGGAACGCGCGGACAGGGAGTGGATCATCCACTGGCACACTGTGAGTGTTGGGAGCGGTTGACCTGAGGTCGACCGGCAGGGTGAGATCGCTGGCCTGCTGCCGTGCTCGTGACTCCTGGCACGCTTGACCCCACTGCGTGGGTGTCTTCGCGGAGACCTGTCCGGTCGTGGCGGTGGACCGGTGGTCGATCTCTGCCCACCGCCTGGCCTGATCAGAAGCTTGCCCGTCTCTTACTCGAGACGTGGCTCATCACAGTGATGCCGTGCAGTGACTTCCTCAGCGATGACCACCGGTCCGACGAAAGGTCCCAACGAGAGGAAGGAACAGATCGCCATGACCATGCTCGCAGACAACACCGGGAAGGCCCCGGCGCCGACCCTGACGACGCCAGCACCGGTGGTAGCCGATGCCTACAGGTTCGTCATCGGAGTCGACACCCACGCCAGGTTCCACTGCTACGCCCTTGTGGAAGCCGGCACCGGCCGGGTCCTCGATGAGGCCGCGTTCCCCACCAGCCGGGCCGGACTGGGCAGGGCCGCAGAGTGGATCGGACGCCGCACCGCAGGTCAGGTCGAGGCAGTGCTGGTCAGCTGCGAAGGCACCGGCAGCTACGGCGCCCGCCTGGCCAAGACACTGACCGATCTCGGCTACCGGGTCGTCGACGCGCCCTCACCCAAACGGGAGCGCGGTGGGAACAAGAACGACACCATCGACGCGATCAAGGCCGCCCGCAGCCCGTTGCCCAAGCGCGCCGACCGGCTCGCCGACGTCCGCAACGGGGAGCTCCAGGAGGCATTGAAAGTGCTGCTGGCCGCACGAGAACGGATGAGCAAGGAATCGACGCGCTCGATCAACGCGCTGACCGCGCTGTTGCGTATCCACGACCTCGGCCTCGACGCCCGCCGCAAACCCACCAGGCCCCAGATCAGCCAAATCAGCCGGTGGCGCACCCGCACCGAGTCCCCGGTGATCGCGATCGCCCGCGCCGAGGCCGTCCGGCTGGCCACCAGGATCGTCCAACTGCACTCCGAACTGGACGCGAACAAGACCCAACTACGCCAGATCGTCGCCGCCCAGGCCCCGGTGCTGCTGGAGATCTACGGCGCCGGGCCCATCAACGCCGCCATCGTGCTCTCGGTGTGGTCCCACGCCGGTCGAATCCACCACGAAGCAGCCCTGGCCCGCATCGCCGGCGTCTCCCCGATCGAGATGGCCTCGGGAGGCTCGAGCGAGCACCGGCTCAACCGCGGCGGCGACCGACAACTCAACCGCGCCCTGCACTCGATCGCCAAGACCCGCATGGAACGCGACCCCGACACCCAGCCCTACATCGAGCGACGCACCCGAGAAGGACTCAGCAAACGACGCATCCGACGCTGCCTCAAGCGCTACATCGCCCGCCAGATCTTCCGCACCCTCGCCGCCGCCAACACCCCTGACACCCCGGACCCGGCCCTGGCTGCTTGACACACATAGAAGCGTCTCCCCCGTCCTTCGCTGGCCTCTGCGAAGGGGCGGGCCTGCAGGTCGTGAACATGGTCGACGACGACACGGACGAACCTGCATCAGGGTCCTCGACCAGCTTCACCGTCACCGTCCGGAGGCAGCCGAAGTAGGGCTGGCTGTCCATTCGGGTGGCTTCCTCCCTTGTTGCGCGTGGTCCCCCTGCCTAGGGTTCAAGGATCGCGGCCGCGCCGGCCGCTCGGGCTAGGAGGACTGCCGTGGCCGACCGGGAACGCTTCGACTACATCGTGGTGGGGGCCGGCAGCGCCGGCGCCGTCGTCGCGGCCAGACTGAGTGAGGACCCCAGCACCTCGGTGCTGCTGCTCGAGGCGGGCGGTGAGGCCGTCGCCGACGAGATCACCATCCCGGCCGCGTTTCCCAACCTCTTCAAGACCCGTTGGGACTGGAACTACACGACGACCGAGCAGAAGCAGCTCGAGGGGCGTCGGGCCTACTGGCCGCGGATGAAGGCGCTCGGCGGGTGTTCGTCGATGAACGCGATGATCTACATCCGCGGCAACCGCGCCGACTACGACACCTGGCGCGACGCGTACGGCGCAACCGGGTGGGGGTACGACGACGTCCTGCCTGCCTTCATCCGGTCGGAGGGCAACACCCGACTGGGAGGGCGCTTCCACGGCCAGGACGGGCCGCTGCACGTCGAGGACCGCCGCTACACCCATCCGCTGACGACCGCGTGGGTCGAGTCGGCCGTCGCTGCGGGCTTCAAGCCCAACGACGACTTCAACGGCGCGGAGCAGGAAGGTGCCGGGCTCTACCAGGTGACCTGCCGCAAGGGCCGACGCTGGTCGACCGCGAAGGCCTATCTCGAGCCGGCGCGGACCCGGCCGAACCTGACCATTCGTACCGGGGCGCTCGTGGAGAAGGTGGTCATCGAGGACGGCCGCGCCGTGGGTGTCACCTATCAGTACGGACAGGCCAGCCACACGACGTACGTCGATGCCGAGGTGGTCCTCTCCGGCGGCGCGGTCAACTCACCCCAGCTGCTCATGCTCTCCGGGGTCGGACCCGGAGCCCACCTCCGCGAGGTCGGCGTCGACGTCCTCGTCGACCTCCCCGGCGTCGGACAGAACCTCCACGACCACCCCGCGGCCCCGATGGTCTTCCGCACCCGGGGCATCTCGGACCTGATGGACCACAACAACCTCGTCCAGTTCGCCCGGGCGAAGGCGACCGGCACCGGGCCGCTGGTGTCCAACATCGGTGAGGGTGGCGGGTTCTGGCGCACTCGCGATGACCTCTCCGCGCCGGATCTGCAGGTGCACGTGGCACCCAGCGGCTTCTACGACAACGGCCTCCACGAGGCGACGAGTCGCGCCGTGACCGTCGCCCCGACCCTGGTCGACGTGCAGAGCCGCGGCACGCTCAGCCTGCGCTCCCTCGATCCGCGCTGGCACCCGGACATCGACCCGCGCTACTACGACGACCCGATCGACCTCGCGGCGATGGTCGCGGGCGTACGCCGCCTGCTCGAGACGGTCTCCACCGGGCCGCTGGCCGAGCACGTCGCGGGCCCCGGGCTCCCCACCATGGCGGACTGGGGCGATGACCCCACGGACACGCAGATCGAGACGCACCTGCGTGCCTACACCCAGACGCTCTACCACCCGGTGGGCACCTGCGCCATGGGCAGCGACGAGCGCGCCGTCGTCGATCCCGAGCTGCGCGTGCGTGGGGTGGACGGCCTGCGCGTCGCCGACGCCAGCGTGATGCCGGTGGTCACCCGCGGCAACACCAACGCTCCTTCGATCATGGTCGGCGAGCGTGCGGCCGACCTCCTGCGCGGAAAGGCCTGACATGAGCACCGACATGAGCACCGAGACGAGCACCAGCGAGGGCGTCCAGACGCTCGAGTCCCTCAGCCCCGCCACCGGCGACGTCGTCGGGGTGCACCGGATCGACACCGCCGAGTCCGTGGACGCGGCGGTCGCCCGCGCCCGCGAGGCGAGCAAGTGGTGGGCCGGCCTCGGCTTCGACGCCCGCCGGGAGGTGCTCGGCCAGTGGCGCAGCGTCCTCACCCGTCGGATGGCACAGCTCGCCGACGTCGTGCACCAGGAGACCGGCAAGCCGCACGGCGACGCGCAGCTCGAGATCGGCCTCGCTCTCGACCACCTCGCCTGGATCGGTTCGCATGCCGAGAAGGTGCTCGGCCGCAAGCGCGTCTCCCCCGGCCTGCTGATGGCCAACCAGGCCGCGTCGGTGGAATACCTCCCGCTCGGTGTCGTCGGTGTCATCGGCCCCTGGAACTACCCCGTCTTCACACCGATGGGCTCGATCGCCTACGCCCTCGGCGCCGGCAACGCCGTGGTGTTCAAGCCCAGCGAGCTGACACCGGGCGTCGGCATCTGGCTGGCGGACAGCCTGCGCGAGGTGGTGCCGGACCACGACCTCCTGCAGGTCGTCATCGGGTCCGGTGAGACCGGCGCGGCGCTGTGCCGCGCCGACATCGACAAGCTCGCCTTCACCGGCTCGACCGCGACCGCCAAGTTGGTGATGGCCACCTGCGCGGAGAACCTCACCCCGGTGCTGATCGAGGCCGGTGGCAAGGACGCGTTGCTCGTCGACGAGGACGCCGACCTGGTCGCCGCCGCCGACGCTGCGGCGTGGGGAGCCTTCGCCAACGCCGGCCAGACCTGCACCGGCATCGAGCGGGTCTACGTGCACGACAAGGTCCACGACCAGTTCCTCGAGGAGCTGGCTCGCCGAGCCGGCACTGTCCATGCCGGCACCGACGCCGGCGCCCAGATCGGACCGATGACGATGCCGAGCCAGGTTGACGTCGTACGCCGCCACGTGGCGGACGCCCTCGCCCGCGGCGGTCGCGCGGTGGTCGGCGGGGCCGACGCCGTCGGCGACCGCTTCATCCAGCCCACCGTGCTGGTCGACGTACCAGAGGACTCCGCAGCCGTCCTCGAGGAGACCTTCGGCCCCACCGTCACCGTGCGCAGGGTGCGCGACATGGACGAGGCGGTCGAGCTGGCCAACGCCTCCCGCTACGGCCTCGGGTCGGCGGTCTTCTCCCAGAAGCGCGGACCGGAGCTGGCGCGTCGCCTGCGCACGGGGATGACCTCGATCAACTCGGTGATCTCCTTCGCCGCCGTACCAGGCCTGCCCTTCGGCGGGGTCGGCGACTCGGGCTTCGGTCGCATCCACGGACCCGACGGGCTCAAGGAGTTCACCTACGCCAAGGCCGTGACCCGCGTGCGGTTCAAGCCAGCGCTGAACCTCACCACGTTCGACCGCACGCCGGAGCAGGACACCCTGGTCGCCTCGATGCTGACCGCCCTGCACGGACGGGCGACCCAGCTGCCGAAGATGCCTCGGCGCCCCTTGGCCACCCGCGGCGGGCGCAGCCGCGCCTGAGCCCTCGGGTTGGGGGCACCGGGCAGGATGCAGCAGTGATCGCATTCGTGGGCTCCCTACCTGACTCGGCGCGGCCCGTGGCGTGGCGCGAGCGGAGCCGGGTGGTCCGCTCGTGGCGCCTGTGGCGCACGCGCAACCCGCGCACCTTCAACGAGAAGGTCCGCTACAAGATGCTGCGCGACCATCGCCAGCTCATGGTGACCTACGCCGACAAGGCCGCCGTGCGTGATCACGTCGCCTCCGTCGTGGGCACGCACTTCCTGCCCGGACTGCTCCACGTCTTCGACGATCCTCAGGCCCTCGTCGACGCCACCCTGCCCTCCGCATACGTCATCAAGCCCACTCACGGCAGCGGCGTCGCGATCATCGTCTCGCCGACCGCCGACCCAGCTGCCCGGCTCCCCGCTCGCCAGCACAGCTGGGCGTACACACACATACGACCCGAGTTCGCGCCCACCGAGCAGCTCGCAGCACTGGGCGAGTCCTGGTTGGAGCAGTTGTACGGCCAGGGTCCCAACCGGGAGTGGGTCTACGGCAACGTCCCCCGTCGCATCATCGTGGAGGAGTTCCTGGTCGGACCGGACGGGGCCGTCCCGGACGACTACAAGTTCTTCGTCTTCCACGGCACCTGTCGCTACGTCCAGGTCGACCGGGGTCGCTTCGACCGCCGGACCCAGGACTTCTTCACCCCGGACTGGAGTCACCTGCCCCTCAGCGGCGGCAACCCCTGGGCCGCCCCCTCCATCGCGCGCCCCGAGCGTCTCGAGGAGATGCTCGAGCTGGCCGAGCGTCTGGGTGGCGGGACCGACTTCGTGCGGGTGGACCTCTACGACCTCCCCGATCGGATCGTCTTCGGGGAGCTGTCGAGCTTCCCGGCCGGCGGGGACAGCCCGTTCGAGCCGGAGTCGTTCAACCTGGAGTTCGGTCGCCACTGGCACCCGCCGCGCCGCTATCGCTGAGTGCTTCGCGTCAGTGCTCACGGCGAGGGCAGCGTGGTGATGCTCAGCGCGTGCCGACGACCGCGTACATCGTCAGAGACATGGAGAAGCGTCCGTCTCGGGCCGCATCATGCGCGGTCGCAACGAATCCCTCGAGGTCGCTCGGGTCGAGCTCGCCGGCGTCGACCATGTCCTCGCCGAGGTCACGCATGGAGAAGCAGCCGTCAGGCGCCGGTGAGGTGTCCGGGTCCCAGTCCGACCACACCTGGGTCGCCTGAGTCGACTCGACGTCGCAGAAGCCGGCGGCCCTCGCCAGGTCGACCAGGCGTCGGCCCACCCGGGACGGCCGGTGGCGCTCGACGGCCATCGTCTGCTCGACCGCCGCCGTCAGCCCCTCGTCACCGATGTCGAGGCGCAGGGATCCCCAATCGGTGTCGATCAGGGAGACGCGTCCCCCGTCCCGGAGCACCCGGGCCAGCTCGGTGAGTGCCGACCGGGGCTCCGGCAACCACTGGAGGACGCGCTCGGCGCGAGCTGCGTCGAACGACCCGGACGGGACGCCCAGCGCCATGGCATCGCCCGGCGCGAAGCGGGCAGGGCACTCGACATCCCAGCCGGTGCGGGCCGCGTCGAGCATGGCGGTGCTGGTGTCGAGCCCCAGCACCTCGCCGGCCGGACCGAGAGCTGCCGCCAGGGTGCGTGCGGCTTCGCCGAGACCGCACCCGACGTCCAGCAGTCGCTCGCCCGGAGCCAGTGCCAACCGGTCGCACTCCCAGGTCCGGAGGTCGATGGTCGCCGGCCAGGAAGCAGTCACGACCATGCTCTCCAGGAGAGCCTGCGGGTCTGGGGCAGCATCCACCTGCTGATAGCCCGAGGGTTGGTTGTCGGCGCGCATGGTCGAAGGCTAGGCCGCCAGCGGGCGCTCAGCGCTGTGAGCGTTCGGAATCCTGCCCGGCCTTGCTCTCGGGCTGCTCCCCCGACGCCTCCCCCGACTCCGCGCCCGGCTCAGACTCCTCACCTCGGGTGCGGCGGAGGGTACGACCACGCTCGATGTCCTCGCGCTCCTTCTCGTCCGCCTTCTCGATCTTCGAGGTGTCCCGTGCCGGCAGCTGGATCTCCTCCTCGGCCGGCAGTCCGGCCTGGAGCTCGCGGGCGCGCTCGAGCTCAGCGTCCAGCTCCGCTCCGAAGAGCAGCGCCAGGTTGGTGATCCACACCCAGAGCAGGAAGACGATGCCACCGGCCAACGAGCCATAGGTCTTGTCGTAGCTGGAGAAGTTGGCGACGTAGAAGCCGAAGAGCGCAGATGCGATCACCCACACCACGATGGCCACCACCGCCCCGACGCTGATGAAGCGGAACTTCTGGTGCTTGACGTTCGGGGTCGCGTAGTACAACAGCGCCACGATGAGGACGACGACGGCCAGCAGGACGGGCCACTTGGCGATGTTCCAGGCCGTGACCGTGGCGGAGCCGAGTCCCAGGGCATCTCCCACTGCCTCGGCGGCCGGCCCCGAGATGACGAGCCCGAGAGCCACGATCGCCACCAGGAGCACCGTGACGGCGGTGACCAGCAGCATCATCGGGCGCAGCTTCCAGAAGGGTCGGCCCTCGTCGATCTCGTACACCCGGTTCATCCCGCGGCCGAAGGCCCCGACGTAGCCGGAGGCAGACCACAGCGCCGCGGCGAGCCCGAATGCAAGCCCGAAGCCGGCGGTCTCGGTCGCGCTCAGGTCCTCCAGCCTCGGCTTGAGGGTATCGGCCACGGTGCCGGCCCCCACGTCCCGCAGGATGTCGAGCAGGGTCTTGATGGTCTGCTCACCCTGCCCCACCAGTCCGACCAAGGACAGCAGCGCGATCACCGCCGGGAAGAGTGCCAGCACCGCGTAGTACGTCAGGGCGGCTGCCAGATCCGTGCACTGGTCGTCTGAGAACTCGCGGAAGGTCTTGCGCAGGACGTACTTCCACGACGGCTTCGTGAGCTGAGCAGGCGAGTCAGGCGTGTCGGCGCCCTCGGCGGGGGCGTCCTTGCGGTCAAGGTGGTCGGGGCGGTCCGTCTGCGAGGTCACACCCTGACGTGCCCACGGAGGACGCAAATCATGCGCGCAGCCCGTGCCAAGATGCCGCAATGACCGACACGACCGCACCCGTCGCAGTTCCCGATCCCGCCCCTGTCACAGCGGCGCGCGCCGTCCGGGCCGCGACCAAGGCCATCATCATCCGGGACGGGCACCTCCTCGTCACCGTGAACTCGGGCGAGTTCCCCACGTTCTACCTGTGCCCCGGTGGCGGTCAGGAACACGGCGAGGACGCTCACGAAGCCCTGAGACGGGAGTGCCGAGAAGAGATCGGCTGTGACGTGCTGGTCGGTGACTTCGCGTTCCTCCGGGACTACATCGGGGCCGATCACGAATTTGCGGAGCACGACGGTGATCACCACCAGCTCGAGGCCTACTTCTTCTGCGAGCTCGCTCCCGGGGCGGAGCCGCAGCTCACATCCGAGGCCGACACCTGGCAGACCGGGGTCGCGTGGCTTCCTCTGGCCGACCTGGCGGACCTGGCGGACCAGCCGCTGTGGCCCAAGGCGCTGGCGCGGTGGTTGCACTCCCCGGAGGACACGCGCCCGGGCTACCTGGGAAACGTGAACTGACGACGGCGGCCCCGCGCAGCCTCAGTCCAGGATCGTGTATCGCTGCAAACGGCGACCCGACCCACGGGAGCTGGCCTTGCACTCGGCGGTCGTGAGGACCTTCGTGGGACTCATCCAGCCCTGTGAAGGCTTGTGCAGGACCCAGTCGGCCCCGAGGGTGACAGCGGCGTGCTGGACGAGGCCGTCCGGCGAGCGCCAGACGAGCACCGTGCCGGGCTCGTCGTCGTCCCCGCCGGGGCGCGTCTTCTCGGCGAGCCAGTGCTCGAACGGTTCGCGCAGCATCCACACGGCGTCGGCCCCGACGATCCCGGCTGCGGCCATCACGGTCCCGAAGCAGTTCGGGCCGCTCCCGGGAGGGAACGTGCCTGCGTGGCGGCGGGCGCTGGGGAGTCGGCGGGCTGCCGCGTCCCAGACGTCCTCAGGGACCTGATGGTGCCGACTGGCCAGGCGACCGTCCTCGATGTAGGCCTTGAGCACCTGCTCCTCACGTCCGTCCAGCAGCGAGCGCCACCACACGAATCGGTGCCCGTCGGCCTGCGCACGGGCGTCGTCACCCACCACGTCGGCCCATGCCCGGACACTCGGCACGAGCTCACGGCCATGGGATCGCTGAGCACGCACGAATGCCGCTCGTTGCGGCCGCGCGAGAGACCTGAACTGAGCCTCACTGAGCCAGACGTACTCCAGACCGCTCGGAAGTCCGTAGAGGCAGTAGGTGTCGCGCACCTCGACGGTGAGCGGGGCCCCCACCGTCTGCTCGTCGACGGAGCCGGCCAGATCGGCACTCGCCAGGAACGGTTGGACCAACGGAGCGAACCACCCGACCCACTGCGCAACCAGAGAATCGGACACGTCGATGTTCAAGGTCCGCACCCCGGGAGGCTAGCGAACGCCTCAGAAGCTGCTGGCGGCCTGGAAGCTCGAGGGCAGTGGTGCCGTCTCGATGCGGCCGCGACCGCCGTGCTTGGCGACGTACATCGCGGCGTCGGCGTCACGGAGCAGCACGTCGGGGTCGTCGCCGTGGGCGGCGACGGCCAACCCGACGCTGAGGCTCGTCCGCAGGACCAGCCCGTCGACGAGGATGGGCTCCTGGATCGCGCGACTCGCCCGTTCCAGCACTCCGTTGGCCTCGTCAAGGGAGGCGACGTCGTGGAGCACGATGACGAACTCGTCGCCCCCCAGGCGGGCGACCGTGTCCTCCGCGCGGACCGACTCCTGCAGGCGACGGGCGACTTCCTTGAGGACCTCGTCGCCGACCTGGTGCCCGTGCGTGTCGTTGATGCTCTTGAAGTGGTCGAGGTCGCAGAAGCCCACCCCGACGTTGACCTGGTTTCGATCGTTGCCGAGGGAGACCGTCAACCGGTCCATCAGCAGGCTGCGGTTCGCAAGACCTGTCAGCGGGTCGTACAGAGCCCGGTGCTGCAGGTCGTAGCGGGCCTTCCTGACCTCGGTGACGTCCTCGATCTGGCTCACGAAGTAGGCCAGGCCGCCGCTCTCGTCGCGGAGCACGCTGACGGCCAGCCGGCCCCACAGCACGGACCCGTCCTGCTGCACGTATCGCTTCTCGAGCTCGTAGCTGTCGATCTCGCCGGCCACGAGCTGGTCGAGCAGCGCCAGGTCGAGCGTCTGGTCGTCGGCGTGGGTGACGTCGTGGAACGACAGGTTGGTCAGCTCGTCGGCGGAGTAGCCCAGCATCTGGCACAGGCGCTTGTTGGGCTCCACGAAGCGGTGATCGAGGTCGACGAGCGTCATACCGACCGGGGCGTTCTCGACCGTGTTGCGCAGTCGTTGGTCAAGCTGCTCCTTCTCGAGCCGAGCCTTGGAACGGTCGGCCCTGGCACGCTGCGCGATCACCAGACCAGCGAGGCTGGCGATGGCGGCCGCGAACAGCAGGGCCCACTCGTTCAGGTCGTTCTCGGCGCCCGGGGCAAGCAGCGCAGCGCGAGGCGCATCGACGACGTAGGTCCATTCCGTGCCCTGGACGGCCTGGGCGGCCAGCACGCGGTCCCCAGCCTCCACCGGGCCCTGGTCGGAATCGCGGAAGGTGGAGAACATCCGTTGGGCCATGGCGGTCCCGCCGGATGAGGCGATCACGTCGCCGGTGGAGTCGAGCAGCACGGCGTTGGTGCCGGCGACGGGCTGGCGGGCGATGTACGCGGCCAGGGCGCCTCCGGTGAGGTCGAACTCGGTCGACAGCACGGTGATCTGGTCGGACGTCATGACGGGAAGGGCGAAGCCGACCACCGGCTCGCCGTCCACCATCGACGCGACGACGTCCGAGACGGCCGACGAACCCTCGAGAGCTGCCTGCAGGTGGGGGTACGTCGATGCCAGGTCGGTCCTCGGGCCCTCAGTCACCTCGGGCGCCTGTGCCACGACCTGACCGTCGCGGTCGAGCAGCACGGCCGAGGGGATGCCGAGGAGGTCTGTGTTGGCGCCGAAGTCTGCTGGCTTCCAGGTCTCCCGCGACACCTCCCGAACCAGTCGCCTCTCGGCCATGAAGACGTCGTCGACGTAGGTCTCCACCACGCTGCTGCCGGCGTCTGCGCGGCTCTGGAAGCGGTCGACAAGCGCGTCTCGCTCCTGTGCCTGACTGCGGACGACCATCAGACCGAGCGCGACCATGACGAGCAACCACAAGCACAGCGGGCCGGCCAGTCCTCGTAGTCGCGTCATGCTTGCGAGACTAGGACTACTCCCGCCAACTTGTTGCGATTTGCCCAAACTGGTAACCCCTCATCGACAGTCGTGCTCACGCCCGTCGGCGCCGGCTTCTCCTTACACTCACGAAATGCCTGCCTCGGTCCGCCTCGCCACCACCCACGATGCCGCCGCGCTTCACCGCATCGCGGCGCTGACCTTCCCGCTCGCGTGCACACCGCACACGCCTGCGTCGGAGAAGGAGTCCTACATCGGCGAGCAGCTGACGGAGTCCGCCTTCGGCCGCCACCTCGATGATCCCAAGCGGACCCTCCTCGTCGCGGTCGACGACGCGTCGCCCGAGCTGATCGGCTACTCGATGCTCACCAGCGGGGAACCCGCCGATGTGGAGGTAGCGGCCGCGCTACGCCACCACCCGACGATCGAGCTGTCGAGGATGTACGTCCACCCTGACCACCACGGTGACGGGACCGCCGGCCGGCTGATGGCGGCAACCCTGGCGGAAGCACGGGAGTCCGGGGCCGCCGGAGTCTGGCTGGGCGTCAGTGAGGAGAACGTCCGCGCCAACGCCTTCTACGCCAAGCACGGGTTCGAGCAGGTGGGACGCAAGCAGTTCCGCATCGGCGACCGGGTCGAGGACGACTTCGTGCGCGAACGTCCTCTGTGACGGGGCGCTCGGGCTGACAGGTCCCCCTCAGCCGGGACGGACGTGCGCTACGCGGTCCTGACCATCGGGGCGACCTCGGTCCCGAGCAGCTCGATGCCGCGCAGCAGGTCGTCATGGGCGAGCCGCGGGTTGGTCATCTGGAGGGACAGCCGGTCCACGCCACCCAGCTGCTCGGAGACCCGGTGGATCTTGTCGGCCACCGTCTGGGGGTCGCCCATGAAGAAGGCCCCGTCGGGCCCTGACGTGGCGTCGAACTGCTGCCGGGTCGGAGGGGCGAATCCTCGTTCCCGCGAGACCTTGGTGAACATCTCCTCCCATCCCGGATAGATGGTGTCCGAGGCCAGCTGCGTCGTCTCGGCGACGAAGCCGAAGACGTGCAGCCCGACCTGGAGCTGCTCGGGCGGGTGTCCTGCCTGGGCGCCGGCGCGCCGGTAGAGATCGACGAGCGGGGCAAATTGGCGCGGCTCGCCGCCGATGATCGCCACCATCAGCGGCAGGCCGAGCAGTCCGGCCCGAGCAAATGACTCGGGCGTGCCACCGACCCCCACCCACACGGGGAGCGGGTCCTGGACGGGGCGCGGATAGACGCTCTGGGCGGCCATGGGCGGACGGTGCCTGCCCGACCATGTCACCTGGGTGGCGTCGCGGAGCTTCAGCAGCAGATCGAGCTTCTCGGTGAAGAGCGTGTCGTAGTCGGCGAGGTCCAACCCGAACAGCGGGAAGGCCTCGGTGAAGGAGCCGCGTCCCACCACCAGGTCGATCCTCCCCTTCGAGATGATGTCCAGGGTGGCGAACTGCTGGAACACCCGCACCGGGTCGGCCGCGCTCAACACGGTCACGGCGCTGCCGAGTCGTATGCGCTCGGTGCGAGCAGCGGCGGCCGCCAGGATGACTGCCGGAGCGGAGTCGTAGTACTCGCTGCGGTGGTGTTCGCCGATGCCGAAGGAGTAGAGGCCGACCCGGTCGGCCAGCGTGATCTCCTCGAGCAGGTGTTCCATCCGCTCGACAGCGCCGATCACCTCCCCGGTGGAGGGGTCGGTGACTTCGGAGACGAAACTGTCCACGCCCAGATGCATCGGTCGCGAGGCCTACTCGTGTGGCGGCAGGGTGACGACCTGCCCGGCGTAGCTCAAGCCCGCACCGAAGGCGATCAGCAGGGCCAGGTCACCGGCCTTGGCCTGGCCGGTGCGGAGCATGGCTTCCATCGCGAGCGGCACGGAGGCGGCGGAGGTGTTGCCGGAGTCCACGACGTCGGTCGCCACCGCAACCGACTCCGGCAGCTTGATGTTGCGCGACAAGGTCTGGGTGATGCGCAGGTTGGCCTGGTGCGGGATGAACGCGTGCAGGTCGTCGATCGAGACACCGGCGCTCGCGAGCGCCTCGTGGACGACCTCCGCCATCGCAAACGGTGCCCAGCGGAAGACGGCCGTACCCTCCATCTGCACGACCGGGTGGTCGGCGCCTCCCCCGATGCAGCTCGGGGTCTGGTTGATGACGTGGGCCTGGGAGCCGTCCGAGCCCCAGGCGGTCGGGCCGATCCCCGCCGTCTCGGACGGTCCCACGACCACTGCCCCCGCGCCGTCGGCGAAGATGAACGCCGTACCGCGGTCGGTGGGATCCATGAAGCGGCTCAGCTGCTCGACTCCGATGACCAACACGTGGCTCTCGGCCCCCGACCGGACCATGGACGTGGCCAGGTTGAGTCCGTGGCAGAAGCCGGCACAGCCCGCCGAGATGTCGAAGGCCGCACAGGTCGAGCCCAGCCGGTCGGCGATCTGGGCAGCTGATGCAGGCGTGTGCTCGGGGTAGGTCGACGTGGCGACGATGACGCAGCCGAGCTGGTCGGCGCTCACGCCAGCAACCGTCAGCGCCCGTTGGGCAGCGGCGGTCGCCATGGTGATGAGGTCCTCGTCGGGACCCGCGAAGCGTCGCGTCTTGATCCCCGAGCGGGACTGGATCCACTCGTCGGAGGAGTCGAGGACCTCACAGATCTCGTCGTTCGTGACGACCCGCTCGGGCCGGTAGACACCCAGGCCGAGCATGGCTGCGTCGGTCAGGTCGTTCGCCTGCTGAATCGTCATGGGGATTCCGTTCTGGTCGTTCGGGGCGCGAGTCCTGCTCGATCACGAGCATAGGGGCGCCCTGGCAGACGAGCGCCTCAGGTGCTCTGCCAGCACACGATGTGCCGCTCGCCGTGCTTCCAGGAGGCCCGGGAGATGTCCCAGAAGATGTAGGTGCTTCGTCGCCTGGTCGCGGCATCGCACTGCCGCCGGCCGATGCGGATCTGCTTTGCCTCCGCCGGGAACGACGATCCCCTCAGCGTGATGATCTTGGTGGGCTCCCAGGCATGCGCGCGCGAGCAGGGCGTGGAGAGCTTCTTCTTGTTGAGACAGCGCAACGTGTCGCCCTGCAGCGTGGACGTCACGAGCGGGGTCGCAGCACCGATCGGGACGAGCTTCGTGCCGGCCATCGACACGACATCGCATCGTCCCCAGCGCGCGCCCTGCTCGACCAGCGCCTTCGACGGGAGGTAGAGGGTGCGGATGAAGGCCGCAATGTGTTGCTTCTTGTGGCTCACGCCGATTGCAGCGGTGAAGGCCGGCCTGCACTGCTTGATCAGATAGGCGAAAGTCTTGCCCGTGTCGCCGGTGAGAGGCAGGCGATCGGGCAACGGCACCACGGCCACGGTGATGGCTGTGTGAACGCTCGCGCAGTCCACCGGGCCCCCGCTGGGGGCCGTCTCCTTCACCATGGCCTTGTAGTCGTAGTTAGAGCACTGGCCCACCACGGGCGCACCGACCAGCGGGTCGGCCGCTCCAGCCGACACCGCACCGAGGGGCGTCAGGACAGCAGCAAGGGCGACGGCCAGGACAGTGACACACAAGCGCATGCTTCGACGCACGATGGATCCCCCGTTGTCCGAGAAGGTGGGGCCCAGTCAAGCGTGCTGGGAAGGATGTGGGAAGAGCCGAACGAAACTAGGTCGTGGACGGCAAGGAAGCGACCCAGTTGGCGAGCAGCGCCGCCCCGGCATCGCCGGACTTCTCCGGGTGGAACTGGGTGGCGCTCAGCGGGCCATTCTCGACCGCCGCGACGAAGCGGTCCCCGCCGTGCTCGGCCCAGGTGACGAGGGGCGCCTGGGTGCGATCGTTGGTGACGAGGTCCCACGTGCGGGCGGCATACGAGTGGACGAAGTAGAAGCGCTCGCCCTCGATGCCGGCGAACAAGGAAGTCCCCGTGGGCGCGTCGACGGTGTTCCAGCCCATGTGTGGCACCACCGGCGCCTCCAGTCGCGACACCGTCCCGGGCCACTCGTCGCAGCCGTCGGTCTCGACCCCGTGCTCCACACCCTTGCCGAACAGGATCTGCATGCCGACACAGATCCCCAGCACCGGTCGTCCGCCGGCGAGGCGGCGGCCGATGATGCGATCCCCCTTCACCGCACGGAGTCCAGCCATACAGGCGGCGAAGGCCCCGACCCCAGGCACGATCAGCCCGTCCGCGTCGAGAGCGGCCTGGAAGTCGCTGGTCAGGCTGACGTCGGCCCCCGCCCGCTCGGCCGCCCGCACGACCGAGCGGAGGTTGCCGGACCCGTGGTCCAGGACGACGACGCTGCTCACAGCGTCCCCTTGGTCGACGGCACTCCCTGCTCCCTCGGGTCGAGGGCGATGGCGGCGCGGAAGGCCCGCGCGAACGCCTTGAACTGTGCCTCCACCAAGTGGTGGGGGTCGCGGCCGGCGAGCACGCGGACGTGCAGAGCCAGGTGCGCGTGGAAGGAGATCGTCTCGAACACGTGACGGGTCAGCGAGCCCTGGTAGGCCGCGCCGTGGAGGCCGCCGATCGCGACGTAGACCTGACCCTCCGGCTCGCCGGTGTGGACGCAGTAGGGACGGCCGGACACGTCGACCACGGCCTGGACCAGCGCTTCGTCCAGCGGCACGGTGGCGTCGCCGAAGCGCCGGATGCCGGCCTTGTCCCCCAGCGCCTGGCGCAGTGCCTGCCCGAGCACGATGGCGGTGTCCTCGACCGTGTGGTGCGCATCGATGTGGGTGTCGCCGTCCGCGCGCACCGTGAGGTCGACCAGGGAGTGCCGCGCGAACGCGGTGAGCATGTGGTCGTAGAAGCCGACGCCGGTGGTGATGTCGGAGCGTCCGGTGCCGTCGAGGTCGACCTCGAGCTTGATCTTCGACTCACTGGTCGTGCGCTCGATGCTGGCTGTGCGGCTCGGCTTGCGACTCATGTCTTGTCCCTCACGTCGGTCAGTGCGTTCTTGAATGCGGTCATCTCATCGGCCGTGCCGACGGACACCCGCAGCCAGCCGTCGGGCCCGGTCTCCCGGATCAGCACGCCGTGCCCCAGCAGACCCTGCCAGACCGCGTGCCGGTCGGCGAACCTGCCGAAGAGCACGAAGTTGGCGTCGCTGTCTGCCACCTCGAGTCCCTCCTCGCGGAGCCACGCGACGGTCTGGTCCCGCTCGGCCCGGAGATCGTCGACCCGGCCCAGCAGCTCGGGGGCGTGGCGCAGGGCTGCCAGCGCGGTCGCCTGGGTGACGGCGGAGAGGTGGTAGGGCAGCCGTACCACCCGGATCGCGTCGCAGATCGCCGGGTCGGCGGCGAGGTAGCCGAGACGGGCGCCGGCCAAGGCGAAGGCCTTGCTCATCGTCCGGCTCACCACGAGGTTGCGGTGTCGCGGCAGCAGCTCGAGCGCACTCGGCGTGCCTGACCGGCGGAACTCGCCGTACGCCTCGTCCACGACCAGGATGCCGTCGCCGGCCGCCTCGCAGAGCATCGAGACCGCCTCGGGCGGCAACGCCGTGCCGGTGGGATTGTTGGGTGACGGCAGGAGCACCACGCTGGGGCGCGTCTGGTGGATCAGGTCGCGCGCTGCGTCGAGGTCCAGCGAGAAGTCCTCGGCACGGTGCCCGACCACCCAGTCGGTCATGGCGTCCCGCGCATACTCGGGATACATCGAGTACGTCGGGGCGAAGCTCAGCGCCGTCCGCCCCGGCCCGCCGAAGGCCTGCAGGATCTGCAGCATCACCTCGTTGGAACCGTTGGCAGCCCACACCATCTCCGGGGTGATCCCGCTGCCGCCGGAGGTGTTGAGGTAGGCGGCAAGCCCTTCCCGCAGCTGGGTGAACTCACGGTCGGGGTAGCGGTTCAGCGTCATCGCGGCGTGC
Organism: Nocardioides sp.; assembly: GCF_035576065.1. Taxonomy (GTDB): domain Bacteria; phylum Actinomycetota; class Actinomycetes; order Propionibacteriales; family Nocardioidaceae; genus Nocardioides. Next base: position 310,459 of record NZ_DATLWX010000011.1, on the reverse strand, counting down.
GCCACGGCTGTCGCGATGTCCGCCACTGCGGCTGCCGAGGGCCCGTAGGGGTTCTCGTTGACGTTGAGCTGGACGGGGGCCTGCTCGAGGGAGAGCTGGGGTGCGCCGTACGGCTCGATCCCACGCAGCTCGTCCCGGATCGGCGGGAAGCTCACGTCGGGTCCCCTGACAATCTGCGGAGGTCGAACCTCACCGCGACCGCCTGGGCGTGACCCGGGAGGTCCTCGGCCTCGGCGAGAGTGACGACGTGCTCGGCGACCTCGGCCAGCGCGTCGCGGCTGTAGTCGATGACGTGCACCGACTTGAGGAACGCACGCACGGACAGGCCGCTGCTGTGACACGCGCAGCCCGCGGTCGGCAGGACGTGGTTGGAGCCGGCGCAGTAGTCGCCGAGGGACACGGGCGCGAACGGGCCGACGAAGATCGCGCCGGCGTTGCGCACGCGAGCCGCCACGTCGCCGGCGTTGCGCGTGTGGATCTCGAGGTGCTCCGCGGCGTAGGCGTTGACCACCTCCAGACCCTGCGCCATGTCGTCGACCATCACGATCGCGGACTGCTGCCCACCCAGCGCGGTCCGGATGCGACTGGTGTGCCGCGTGGCGTACACCTGCTTCTCCAGCTCGAGGTCGACCTCGTCGGCCAGGTCGGACGAGTCGGTGACCAGCACCGAGGCCGCCATCGGGTCGTGCTCGGCCTGGCTGATCAGGTCAGCGGCGACATACGCCGCATCAGCCGAGTCGTCGGCCAGGATCGCGATCTCGGTCGGGCCGGCCTCCGAGTCGATGCCGACGACCCCACGGAGCACCCGCTTCGCTGCTGCGACGTAGATGTTGCCCGGCCCGGTGACGAGGTCGACGCGCCGACAGGGACCCGCCCCGTGGGCGAACATCGCGATCGCCTGGGCCCCGCCCACGGCATAGACCTCGTCGACTCCGAGCAGCGCGCACGCCGCCATGATGGTGGGCTCCGGCAGGCCGTCTGCGTTCTTCTGAGGCGGGCTGCTCAGGGCGATCGACCCGACACCAGCGACCTGCGCCGGGACGACGTTCATCACGACGCTGGAGACCAGCGGCGCGAGTCCCCCCGGCACGTAGAGCCCGACCCTGTCGACCGGGACCTTGCGGTGGGTGACGATCGCGCCGTCCCCCAGCTGCGTGGTGACGTCGCCCTCCAGCTCCGCCGCGCAGGTGGTCCGCAGACGGCGGATGGCCTCCTCGAGGCCGGCGCGGATCTTCGGGTCCAGCTCGTCGAGCGCCCGGGTCAGCGCTTCCTGGGGTACGGCGATGTCCTCGCGGTCGACGCCGTCGAACTGCTGGGAGTACTCCCGGATCGCGTCCACTCCGCGGGTGCGAACCGCCTCGATGATCGGGATGACGGCATGGGTGGCGGCCTCGACGTCGAACTCGGCGCGCGGGACGACCGCGCGGTAGTCGAAGGTGCCGGCATCGGCAGCCCTCAGGTCGATCCGGCGCATGCGCGTCGGCGTACCGCTCTCATCCATGGTCCGATCCTAGGGAGTCACCGCTCACGACCCAGCAACGCCGACCACCGGTGGACATGGACAGGCGCGCGTTAGGTTGGCACCGTGACCGACACGCTGCCGATGTTTCCGCTCAACACCGTGCTATTTCCCGGCGTCACGCTGCCGCTCCACGTGTTCGAGGACCGCTATCGCGCCCTGGTGCAGCACCTGCTGAGCATCCCGAACCCGGCCGACCGGGTCTTCGGGTCGGTGGCCATCCGGGAGGGCTACGAGGTCGGCGACCACGGTGCCCAGTCGCTCTACCGCGTCGGCGTACGCATGCAGCTGAACGAGGTGGAGAGCAACGAGGACGGCACGTTCGAGATCGTGGCGACCGCCCGCGACCGCATCGTCCTCGGCGGCCTCGAGACGACCGGCGGGTTCGCGAACGGTGCCGTCACCGACTCCCCCGACGAGCCCGACGAGGGGACCGCGGCCCTGCACGACCGCGCCCGGGCGACGTTCACCGCCTACCGGGCGGCCTTGAGCGAGATGCAGGGCACGACCTTCGATGGCCACCTCCCCCGCGACCCGGGCAACCTGTCCTGGACGCTCGCCGCCCTGGCACCGTTGCCGATGGCCGAGCGCCAGGCACTCCTTGAGGCCGAGAGCCCCCACGCCCGGCTCGAGCTCGTCACCCGCTTCCTGCGCGAGGAACTGCGGGCGATCAACGTCATCCCCTCGCTGCCGGCCACGGACGTGGCCCGCACCGCCTGGTCGCCCAACTAGTCCTCCCGGTGGCCAGGAAGCGGACCTCCGGCACCCCAGCGACTCTCGTGCTGACGGCGGCCGGGGTTGCCTTCGAGCTGCACCGCTACGCGCACGACCCGCGCGCCACGTCCTACGGGTTGGAGGCTGCGGAGGCGCTGGCCGTCGAGCCGTCGCGCGTCTTCAAGACACTGCTCGCCGACCTGGACGGCACGCTCGTGGTCGCCATCGTGCCGGTGGCACGCTCGCTGGACCTGAAGGCACTGGCACGGGTGCTCGGCGGGCGGAAAGCAGTGATGGCCGACGTGGCCGCCGCCGAGCGCGCCACGGGGTACGTCGCAGGCGGCATCTCTCCCTTGGGGCAGAAGAAGCCCCACCGGACCGTCCTGGACGAGTCGTCCCTCGACCACACCACGGTCTTCGTGTCCGCCGGTCGTCGCGGGCTGGACGTGGAGCTGGCACCGGCCGACCTGGTCGTGACCACCGAAGCGATCACGGCCCCGATCGGCCGGTGAACCTGCGGAGCCTCAGTCCGTGGTCAGCTTGAACAGGCCGTGCATCGTGTCGCCGTCGATCCATTGGCTGACGCCGAAGGCCGCCAACGGGTCGAGGTTCTCGCTGGTCTCGGGGTCGTCCTCGACGACCCTGGTGAGCCAGTCGTCGTCGGCGTTGAAGTTGACGAACATCACGCTCTGGGCCTCGTCGCCCTCGACGACGTCGGCGTAGACGTCCGTGTCGCCGAGCGAGCCACCTGAGTCGAGCTTGCCGCGGTAGTCGTCGTTGAGCGCGATGACGGCGTGTCCATCAACCTCGGTGGCCTCGAGGTAGGGGGCGACCTCCGGTCCGGCTGCGTCCTTCATCTTGTCGAGCACCGCCTGGATGTCGTCGGCGTCGCCGTCGATCGTCACCCCCAGCGGAAGCTCGCCCGGGCCGCCGTTGGTGAAGGCGTCCACGTCGATGCCACCGCCGAGCGACACCGCAATGCCCTCGCCCATGAGCGTCTCGGCGTCCTCGGGCAACTCCAGGCCGGTGGCCGTCTCGGCCTCGGCGATCAGCTCGTCCACGCTCATGCCGTCGGACTCAGGCATCACGGACGCGAAGTAGTCGATCATGCCGTCGACCCAGCCGGGCTCGAAGCCGAGCGCGAACGCCGCGACAGTGTCGTCCGGCAGCCCGCCGATCAGCTCGACGCCGGCCTCGTTGGTGAAGTGCTTGCTGAGCTCGGGCTGGTAGTTGGACGCAGCGTATTCGACCTCCAGAGCACCGTCCTCGAAGCGCACCGTGGCGGCGGCACCGTCGAAGTTGTCGAGCATCTCTTGGAGCTCCTCCGGCACTTCGGTCGGCATCGGCTCGGTGACTTCCCCATTCTCGTCCATACCCTCGGCGCCCGGGGGGAGCGCGGTGAGGGGGGCCGCCCCCATTCCCGCAAGCATGCCCATTCCGGGACTGGCGAGGACCTGCCCAAGATAGTCAGCAGCCTCCGCAGCGACGTAGAACGACATGATGCCGTCGGCGCCTGCCTCGCCCGTCCACTTGGCGAAGGCGTCGTCGTCGGCCAAGGCACCCTTCTCGGTCGCGTCCACGACCTTCTGGGCGATGGCCTCGGTCTCTGCGATCACGACCCAGTCCCCCGCGACGACCCAGCCGCCGGTGCTGGTCTCGTCGGAACCGCCGCACGTCTCGACGAGTTTGGCCAGACCGTCCTCGGCCCCGCCCGCGTCGGTGACCTGGACGACCCCGACCGGGGACGGTGCGTCGTCGCCGGTGTCGACCGCAGCCAACGCGGCGCGCGATCCCAGCCAGGGCTCGACGTCGGCCTTGTAGTCGAGGCCCTCGCACTCTCCGGAGTCGGTGATCTCCTCGAAGAGGCGCTCGCGCAGGTCGTCGTCGGTGTCGAGGTTGATCTCGTCCTTGAAGGCCGGGAACTTGCGCAGGGTCTGGATGGCCTCGACCTTCTGGTCGCCGCTGGGGTCCAGGTCAACGCTGACATAGCCGAGAGTGCCGGCGGGCAGTGCCTCGGCCGGTTGTGCGCCGGTGCCGAGGAAGGAGGTCGCCGCCCACACTGCACCACCGCCCAGGGCCAGCACACCGGCGAGGCCGCCGAGCGCGATGATCCGCTTGCGTCGATCGGCCGAGGTTCCTTCTCGTTCGACGGGAGACCCCGCGGACGACTCGAGATATTCGGGTCCGCCGGAGCTGGGCGGTGTGGTGTTGGACATGGGAACCCCCGTGTAGTGAAGCTGGATGCGAGACGGCTGCAGCCTACCCAGCGTAGGGGTTCTCGTACGTGCTCGGGCGATCATCCGGCGACTGGGCCGACCGGCGGCCCGACACCGCCAGGAAGAGGAAGATCGCCGCGGTCATGGCGCCCAGCGGGAAGGCGGCGAGCGCGCTCGAGTCGAAGAGCAGCAACCGCGGTTCGTCGCCCGCCCCCACGAGAGAGAGGTCACTGGGAAGGGTGCTCAGATCTTCCTTGCCCGCAGCAAGGAGCTGTGGATCCTGCGGACCCAGCGCATGCCCCACCTTGAACATCACCCAGCCGGCCAGCAGCGAGCCCACCACCATCGCGGCCAGGCTGGTCAGCTCGTGTCGCGGCCACAGCCACCCAAGGGCCAGGGCCGTGAGGGCGCCGGCGACGAGGGCCACGACGACGTACCATCCCGTCCCCGAGAAGGCGTAGTCCGGTCCGGCGGGCTCGAGGTACCACTTGCCCTCGAAGACGAGGCCGTCCGGGGCGTCCCACAGGAGCTCCCACACCACGCCAGCGACTGCGCCGGACGCGGCGAAGGCCAGGACGAAGCCAGAAGCCTGGACGACGGCGCGCAGCCGGTCACTCATCCGGTCGCTCACCCGGCCAGGCACCCGGGTCCCAACAACTGCTTCAGGTCGGCGAACAGCGCCGGCGAGGGGGTCACCCGGTGATGGTCTCCCACCTTCAGCACGATCGTCTTGTCGCGCATCCGGACGTTGAGCAGCACCTCGGTGACGCCCGGGTGGGTCGCCAGCACGTCCTTGAGGCTGTCCACGACCGCCGGATTGATGCGCGTCTGGGGCAGGTTGACCGAGACGGGGCCCGACGGGCCGTCGGAGAGGTCGGGGACGGTGATCTCCTGGGCTCGGAGCTCCGGCTGGTCCTTGTCCCGCGAGAGCTGCCCCTTGACCCGGATGATGGCGTCCTCGACCAGATAGGACGAGGCGAGCTGGTAGGCGCTGGGGAACAGCAGCACCTGGATGGCGCCGTCGAGATCCTCCAGGGTCACCGTCGCCCAGGAGTCGCCCTTCTTGGTCATCTTGCGCTGCACGCTGGTCACCAGGCCGCTGATCGTCAGGGTCGTCCCGTGCGGACGCTCCTCGTCCAGCATCAGCTGACCGATGGAGCAGTCCGTGCCCACCTGGAGCACGTGCTCGAGACCGAGCAGCGGGTGGTCGGAGACATAGAGCCCGAGCATCTCGCGCTCGTGGCCGAGCAGGGTCGTCTTGTCCCAGTCGTCGATGTCGGGGACCACGACGTTGACACCCCAACCAGTTGACTCGTCGCCGTCTCCATCAACTGCGCCGAAGAGCGAGTCCTGGCCGATCGCCTCGTTCTTCTTGATGTCCATGTATTGGTCGACGGCCGTCTCGTGGATCGTGACCAGTGCCCGCCGCTTGTGCTTCATCTCGTCGAAGGCGCCGGCCTTGATCAGCGACTCGATGACCCGCTTGTTGCACACGTGCACGGGGACCTTGTCCATGAAGTCGTTGAAGTCGGCGTAGCGACCGTGCTCGCGGCGGCCGGAGACCACCCCGTCGACGACGTTGGCGCCCACGTTGCGAATGGCCGTCAGGCCGAAGCGGATGTCGTGCCCGACCGGGGTGAAGTCGGCCTGCGACTCGTTGACATCGGGCGGGAGGACCTGGATCTTCATCCGGCGGCACTCGTTGAGGTAGATGGCCATCTTGTCCTTGTCGTCCTTGACGGACGTGAGGAGCGCGGCCATGAATTCAGGTGCGTAGTGCTGCTTGAGATAGGCGGTCCAGTAGGAGATCAGGCCGTACGCCGCCGTGTGGGCCTTGTTGAAGGCGTAGTCGGAGAAGGGGACCAGAACGTCCCAGAGCGCCTTGACGGCCGACTCGGAGTAGCCGTTGGCCTTCATCCCGTCGGAGAACGGGACGTATTCCGCGTCGAGGATCTCCTTCTTCTTCTTGCCCATGGCCTTGCGGAGCAGGTCGGCCTGTCCGAGCGAGTAGCCGGCGAGCTTCTGGGCCACGGCCAGGATCTGCTCCTGGTAGACGATCAGGCCGTAGGTCGGCTCGAGGATCTCTGCCAGGGGCTCGGCGAGCTCCGGGTGGATCGGCGTGATGTCCTGCTTCGCGTTCTTGCGCAGGGCGTAGTTGGTGTGGGAATCGACGCCCATCGGGCCGGGCCGGTAGAGCGCCAGGACCGCGGAGATGTCGGCGAAGCTGTCGGGTCGCATCAGACGAAGCAGGCTGCGCATCGGCCCGCCGTCGAGCTGGAAGATCCCGAGGGTGTTGCCGGTGCCCAAGAGCTCGTAGGACGCCTCGTCGTCGAGCAGGAGGTCCTCGAGAACCAGTTCCTCGCCGCGGTTGGCCTTGATGTTCTTCACTGCGTCGTCGAGGACGGTCAGGTTGCGCAGCCCGAGGAAGTCCATCTTGATCAGGCCGAGTGCTTCACAGGTCGGGTAGTCGAACTGCGTGATCATGGCCCCGTCGGCAGGGCGCTTGAGCATCGGGATGATGTCGAGCAGAGGCTCGCTGGACATGATCACGCCAGCCGCGTGCACGCCCCACTGCCGCTTGAGGCCCTCGATCCCGATCGCCGTGTCGACGACCCGCTTGACGTCACCGTCGTTCTCGTAGAGGGCGCGGAACTCCCCGCCCTCTCCGTATCGCTTGTGCTCCGGGTTGAAGATCTCCTTGAGCGGGACGTCCTTGCCCATCACCGCGGCGGGCATGGCCTTGGTGATGCGGTCGCCCATCGCGAAGGGGTAGGCCAGGATGCGGCTGGAGTCCTTGACGGCCTGCTTGGCCTTGATGGTGCCGTAGGTGACGATGTAGGAGACGCGGTCGTCGCCGTACTTGTCGGTGACGTACTTGATGACCTCACCGCGCCGACGCTCGTCGAAGTCGATGTCGAAGTCGGGCATCGAGATGCGCTCGGGGTTGAGGAAGCGCTCGAAGAGCAGACCGTGGACCAGCGGATCCAGATCGGTGATCCGGAGCGCGTAGGCGACGATCGAGCCGGCGCCGGACCCGCGGCCGGGACCGACCCGAATGCCCTGCTTCTTGGACCAGTTGATGAAGTCGGCGACGACGAGGAAGTAGCCCGGGAACCCCATCTGGAGGATGACGCCGATCTCGAAATCGGCACGGGCGCGAGAGGCCTCAGGGACGCCGCCGGGATAGCGCGCGGCCAGCCCTCGGCCGACCTCCTCGATCAGCCAGGTCTCCTCGGTGTGCCCCTCCGGGCAGGGAAACCGCGGCATGTAGGTGCCGTTGCCCTCGGTGAAGGAGACATCGCAGCGCTCGGCGATCCACAGCGTGTTGTCGCAGGCCTCGCGCAGGTCGTACTTGTCGACCCACAGCGCCCGCATCTCGGCAGGCGACTTGATGTAGTAGCCGTCGCCGGAGAAGGCGAAGCGCTGGCCCGGACCGTCACCGGCCGGGATGTCCATCGTCGAGCCGGAGTTGATGCACAGCAGGTGCTCCTGGCTGGCAGCATCCTCCTTGTTGACGTAGTGCGAGTCGTTGGTGGCCAGGAGAGGGATCCGGAGGTCCTTGGCCAACCGCAGGAGACCGTCGCGGACCCGGCGCTCGATGTCGAGGCCGTGGTCCATCAGCTCGAGGAAGTAGTTGTCGCGGCCCAGCATCTCCTGGTAGTCGGCAGCGGTCTGACGGGCCGCCTCGTAGTTGTCGTGGCGCAGGTGCACCTGCACCTCGCCGCTGGGGCAGCCGGTCGTGCCGATGATCCCCGCGCTGTGCTGCGAGAGCAGCTCCCGGTCGGCGCGGGGGTGCTGGAAGAAGCCGTCACGCCAGGCGCCGGTCGAGAGCCGGAAGAGGTTGCGCATGCCTTCGGTGCTCTCGCTGAGTAACGTCATGTGCGTGTAGGCACCGCGGCTGCTGACGTCGTCGGGACCGCCCTTGTAGAAGTTGACGCGCTTGCGCTCGAACCGGCTGATGTTGGGGGTGAAGTAGGCCTCCATGCCGATGATCGGCTTCACCCCGGCGGCTTTGCACTGCTTGTAGAACTCGTAGGCACCGAAGACGTTGCCGTGGTCGGTCATCGCGATGGCCGGCATGCCCAGCTCAGCGGTGCGCTCGGCGAGGTCCTTCAGCCGGGCTGCACCGTCCAGCATCGAGTATTCGGTGTGGACGTGCAGGTGCGCGAAGTTGTCTCCTGAACCTGCCGACATGAGGGGACTTCCACACCTTCCGAAGGGTTGCAGGAACGCACGCATCTGGGCTCGCAGACGCGTCTGAGGGGGAAGAGCGCCAGCCTACGTCAGTGTGGCAGGGCCCACCGACACGACACACGCGCCGCTTCTAGAGCCACGTGATCGAGTGCCCGTGGCCGTGCGTCAGGGCCACCGGGCGCCCGTCCAGACCGAGCACGAACCGCCCCGCCGGGACGTCCAGGCCCTGGGTCACACCGGGCAGGACCCGCGGTCCCTCGTTGCTGACCCAGCGCACGGTGCCGTCAGCGACCAGCTCGGTCATCGTGTCGTGGAAGGCCCGGCGCGCGTCATCGTCCAGGTAGGCGATGACGGCGCTGTGGAACACCACTGGGCTGCCGTGCTCTGCGGCTCGCCGCACCAGGCCCGGCAGCTCGGCCTGGAGGTCGCCCTGGACGATGCCCGGCGGCTCTCGCCGGGCCACGGCGATGGCCTCCCGCAGCCGGGTCCTTCGGTCGTCCTGCTCGGGCCACACGAGGTTCGTCAACCACGCCATGGCGTCCTCGTCCCGCACATCGAGCGGATTGAGGTCCACTCCCCCGCGCCACGCGATCAGCGGATGTCGCGTCGGCACCGGGAGCTGTCCCGTCGCCGCGGCCGTCAGTGTGGGTCCGCCGCTGCCCTCCAGGGCGCCCGCGGGCGGCCAGGCGTAGTCGTACCGGTCGGGATACAGGCACAGTCCAGCACTTGCCCCCACCTCGATCAGGCTCAGCGGTCCACTCTCGGCCGCGATCCCGGCGAAGACCGGCACCAGCGTGGCGAGCCTGCCCACCTCGTTGGTCTGGGTCGCCCGGTCACGGATCGTCGCCATCACCGCTTCGCTGTGCTCCTGCAGGACCCGCTTCAGCTCGGCGTACGGCGCCGGCGACTCCGCGCCGTGCCATCGCGCTGCCGCGAACACGAGGTTGGGCTGCTGCTTGCCCCGGGGCAGCCCCGACAGCCAGGCGTGGACCTCCGGATCGTCGGCCACCCCGAGGGCCCACTCGACGAAGCAGTCCGAGTCGCCTTCGGCGTACGACGCGAAGTCGCGATAGCGCTCCGAGATGTCTCCGTCCATCTGCATGCTCGAACGCTAGGGCAACAGGTTCGCGACCTGCTCCACGGCTTCGTCGATCCTGTCCTTGCAGGACGTGACGAACACGGCGCGGTCGACCACCGCCAGCTCACGCGCCAGGCCGCCAGCCATCAGCACGGCATCGGTGCCACCCAGCTCGCGCAGGATCCGGCGCGAGACGGCAGCCGACGGTGAGCCTGCGCTCCGCTGCCACCGCATCGCCAGCTCCTGTCGCGGAGCGTCGATGAACACATGCAGGTAGGGCACCCCGCACAGGGTTGCCAGGGACTTGAACTGCGCGAGCTCTCGGTCCTGGATGATCATCTGCGGGAGGACGACGCCTCGCCCCGATGCGAGCTGCACGCCGATCATCTCGCGCGCCACCGGCCGGATCTGCGCCCCGGCCGCGGAGAAGTCGTCCTGCCAGCCACCGATCAGCGTGCGCAGGACGTCCATGTCGCAGTTGAGCCACCCCGGGCGGGACGCGACGAGTCGCTCCGCGATCGTCGACTTCCCCACGCCCGGCGCGCCGTTGAGGTGCAGCAGGACGCTCATCTGGAGGCGTCCAGCGACTCGCTGATGATCGCGTGCACGATGCGGGCGACCCGCTCGGGCCCGAGCTCGGGGACGACGCCAGCGATGCGCGCCACGATCTCGTGCTCCCGGGCGGAGTCCCGGGAGGGATCGGGCACGGTGGAGGTCGCCCGCTTGTGGTCCTGGACGACCCGGGTCAGCGCTGCCCTGCGAGCCAGGACGTCGCCGAGCAGCAGGTCCACCTCGTCGATCAGCGATCGGAAGTAGGTCAGCGGTTCTGCTCCGGGCCAGACCATCTTCACGTCGGGGGCGTGTTCCTCGTTGGCTGCGCCGTCGGTGCGTTCCAGCTCCAGGAAGCCGTGGCGCCGGTAGAGGGCGCGCGCGGGATGGTTGACCTCGAAGACCCACAGCCCGAAGCCGTCGGGTCGCACGGCCATGGCGAGATCGAGGAGCGTCGAGCCGATCCCGGCGCACTGAGCCTCCGGTGCGACATAAAGCCCGTCCAGCCAGGCCGGTGTCAGGTTGGCGAAGCCGACGACGACGCTGCCGGTCTCGGCCACCCATACGTCGCGCGCCGACAGGTCCCACGACCCCACCCACGTACGCACGTCGTCGGCGGAGTGGATGCGAGGCGGCATCGAGGCCGCATCGCGTGCGGTCAGGTAGACCTCAGCGACCGCGGCCAGGTCGGCCTCGGTGGCCAGACGGACGGAGGCGTCAGCGCTCATCTCGGATGACCTCGAGGGCGTGGGCAAGGTCGTCGGGGTATGTCGACTCGTACTCGACGTAGTCACCGGTGCTCGGGTGCTCGAAGCCCAGCTTCGTCGCGTGCAGCCACTGGCGCTCCAGGCCCAGGCGGCGGCTCAGCGACGGATCGGCGCCATAGGTGACGTCGCCGACGCAGGGGTGCTTGAGCGCTGCCATGTGCACGCGGATCTGGTGGGTGCGACCGGTCTCGAGGTGCACCTGCAGCAGCGAGGCGAAGCGGTGTGCCTCGAGCGTCTCGTAGTGGGTGATGCTGTGGCGACCGTCGGCCATCACCGCGAACTTGTAGTCGTGCCTGGGGTGTCGGCCGATCGGGGCGTCCACGGTGCCCACAAGCGGATCGGGATGACCCTGGACGAGCGCGTGGTAGGTCTTGTCGACCGTGCGGTCGCGGAAGGCGTTCTTCAGCACCGAGTAGGAGCGCTCGGACTTGCAGATCACCATCACGCCCGAGGTCCCGACGTCGAGGCGCTGGACGATCCCCTCGCGCTCCTTGGCTCCGGAGGTCGAGATCCGGAAGCCGGCGCCGGCGAGGTGCCCGACCACGGTAGGCCCGGACCAGCCTGGTGAGGGATGCACAGCGACCCCGACGGGCTTGTCGATCACGACGATCGCCTCGTCGTCGTGAATGATCTTGATGCCCTCCACGATCTCCGGGACCACCTCGAGGGGATCGGTCTCAGCGGGGATCGTGACGTCCAGCATCGAGCCCGCGTGCACACGGTCACTCTTGCCGACGGAGGCGGAGTCGACCTGCACGAGTCCTTGGGCGATGAGGTCGGCGGCCTTCGTGCGGGAGAGCCCGAACATCCGTGCCATCGCCGCGTCGACGCGCTCACCCGCCAGGCCCTCGGGGACGAGCACGGTGCGGTGGTCGGAGTAGCTGCTCATGAATCGCTTTCCGCGGTGGCGGTCTTGTCGTCGGTGACTCGTTCACCGCGCAGGGTCACGCCCCGGATGCTCTGGAGGATGATGATGCCGGCCGCGCCCATGATGCACATGTCGGCGATGTTGAAGACGGGCCAGTTGGGCAGCATCAGCCAGTCGATGACGTGGCCGCGCATCACTCCCGGGTCGCGGATGATCCGGTCGGTGAGGTTGCCTCCCACGCCACCGATCAGCAGCCCGAAGGCCACGGACCACAAGGTGCTCGCGAGCCGCAGGCTGAGCACGAGGACGACGCAGACCGCCAGCACGGCAAGGCAGCTCAGCACGAACGTGAACTGGGTGCCCGTGCTGAACGCCGCTCCGGGGTTGAATGTCAGGTGCAGGACGAAGAAGTCGCCGACGACCTTGATGTCGCGGTCCGCCAAGGCGCTCAGCGCCCACTGCTTCGTGCCGACGTCGAGTGCGTACGCCGCAGTGCCGATCAGGGCGAAGAGCCACCACGTGCTGCCGCGTCGAGTCTGCCCGGAGACCGGGTCGACGTGGCTGGAATTCAGCGACGTTCCTCGCGCTGCTTGCATGGCAGGCACAGTGTGGCACGGGGGAAAGCCATCAGCCGCATCTTGCCGATCGGCTCGGCACACGCCTCGCAGATGCCGTAGGTCCCGTCGTCGATGCGTGCGAGCGCCTTGTCGATCTGCGCCACCATGTCGCGCTCGATGTTGACCACGGTCAGCTCGTGGTCGCGCTCGAAGCTGGTCGCACCCATGTCCGCCTGGTCGTGACCGGCGCCGTCTCCAGCGTCCTTCATCAGCCCCGCCAGCTCAGCCTCGGCGTCCTCGATGACGTGAGCGAGCTTGTCGTGCTGGCCATGGAGCTCGGCGATGACCTCGTCCAGCTCCGCCTTGGTCCACGAGTCCTCGCCGACCTTGACGACCAGTGACCCAGCGAGGGCCTTCTTGGTCGACTTCTTCGTAGGAGCGCTCTTCGCCACGGGGACCTTCTTCACTGACGGCGTCTTCGACGGGGTCTTCTTGGCCACGGGAGCCGCCTTCTTCGCGGGAGCCTTCTTGGCTGCGGGAGCCGCCTTCTTCGCGGGAGCCTTCTTGGCTGCGGGAGCCGTCTTCTTCGCGGGAGCCTTCTTGGCTGCGGGAGCCGCCTGGGCCAGAGCCTTCTTCGCCGGGGTCTTCGCAGCGGGAGCCGCCTGGGCCAGAGCCTTCTTCGCCGGGGTCTTAGCAGCGGAAGCCGCCTTCGCAGGAGCCTTCTTCGCTGCAGTGGCCTTGACGGCACTCTTGGCCGGCGTGCCGTTGGCCGACGACCCGTTCTTCGCCTTCGTCGTCGTGGACGAGGCCGTGCCGCTGGACGCCGCGGAGCCGCGGCCGATCACCCTCTTGGCCGCAGCAGCAGCGCTGCCGGCGAGGGACTTGGGAGTGGTGCGGGCCATGGGTGCGGGTCTCCTAGCGGCGGCCGTGGGTGTGGCGTCGGGGCCACACGCGTGGGTGGAGGGTAGTCGCTGGTGACCCCAGCGCTCAAAGCGCCTCGCCCACAGGGGTGAAAAAACGGCCGGCCCCCAGGAGGGACCGGCCGTTTCGTCGGACGTGATCGCGCGGGGTTGAGACTCTCAGGCCTCTTCCTCGCCGAGGATCGAGCGGAGCCGCTTGGGCGCCGGGGTGTCCCCGCTGGGCATGTCAGCAACGGAGTTGTTGCCCTGGAGCGCCTCCAGCTGCTGGCTGAAGTAGGTCTTGAGACGCGAGCGGTATTCGCGCTCGAAGGCGCGCAGCGTCTCGACCTCGCCGTTGAGCTTGTCGCGGTCGCGCTCGAGGTCGCCGAACATCTGCTGGCGGCGCTCCGCGGTCTCGGAGTCGAGCATCTGCGAGCGCTGCCGTGCGTCGGCCTCGAGCCGGTCGGCCTTGGCCTTGGACTCCGCCTCGAGGCGTTCGGCCTTGGTGCGAGCGGCGCCGACGATCTTGTCGGCCTCGTTCTTCGCCTCGTCGACGAGCTCGTCGGCGTTGCGCGTGGCGATCTCGAGCAACCGGGCAGCAGCGTTGGACGCCTGCGCCACGGTCTCGACGCGAAGCGTCTGGGGCTGGGCGGGGGCTGGAGCCGCGACAGGCGCAGGCGCCGGTGCGGGGGCTTGCCTCACGGGCTCGGGCGCGGCAACCGGCGTCGGTGCGGGGGCCGGGGCCGAGGAGGCACCCGACTGAGCAGCCGAGAGCTTCGAACGAAGGTCCTCGTTGTCCTTGGTCAGCCTGGCGAGCTCTGCTTCCACCTCGTCGAGGAACTGGTCGACCTCTCCCATGTCGTACCCCTCACGGAGGCGAACAGGAGTAAAGCGCTTGTTGCTCACGTCCTCAGGCGTCAGCGGCATGACCTCACCCAAACTTTCACGTCGGCGAACTGAATCGAAGAAAACCAGAATCGGAGGAACTCGTGCAGCAGGAGTTCACTGCAGCCAACACACTAGCCCCCGGAGGCCGGCCATGGTCAGTGACCCGTGTGGCTGATGGTTCTAGATCATGTAACTGCGGATCAGGCTCCGCAGCAAGATGGCACTCACCAGCACGATGAGGAAGCTGAGGTCGAGGACGATGCTGCCCAGGCGCAGCGGGGGAATCACCCGGCGCAGCGCCTTGATCGGCGGGTCCGTGACCGAGTAGACAGCCTCCAGCACCACCAGCAGGAACCCACGCGGCGTCCAGTTGCGGGCGAAGACCTGGACCCAGTCGACGATGAAGCGGATCCAGAGGAAGGCGATGAAGATCCCCAAGGCGAAGGAGAGGATCTGCCCGACGATCGACACGTAAACTCAGCTCTGGTTGAAGAAGCCGTTCTCCGCGATCCGCTCCTTGTCCTCGGTGGACACCGAGACGTTGGGCGGGGAGAGCAGGAACACCTTGTTGGTGACGCGCTCGATGGTGCCACGGGTGGCAAAGATCAGCCCGGCGGCGAAGTCGACGAGGCGCTTGGCATCGTTGTCGTCCATCTCGGAGAGGTTCATGATCACCGGGGTGCCGTCACGATAGTTCTCGCCGACGAGGCGTGCCTCGTTGTAGTTGCGGGGATGCAGCGTGGTGATGCGGCTCAACTCGGCAACCACTCCAGGTGAGACCGAGGCCGGACGACGGCGCTCGGAGAGGTCGGACACAGGGGCAGGGCGACGGTCGCGGACAGTCGGCGTCGGACGCTCGTCGACCGCGTCGTGCTGGCTGGTCTCGTATTCGTCGAAGTCGTCGTACTGACCGGAGTCCTCGAGCAGGCCGAGGTACTCGCCGATCTTGCGCATCGCGCCGCTCATGACAGTGATCCTCCGGTCGACGAGGCGCATCTGCGCGCTCGCGGGTCGTGTACGTCTTCTCGGACATTACTGGAGAGCAGGCCTCGGACCGAGGACCGCGGAGCCGACACGCACGCGTGTCGCGCCGTGACGGATGGCGGACTCCAGGTCGCCGCTCATGCCGGCGGAGAGCTCGGTGGCCGAGGGGTGTGCCGAGACGAGCTCGGCGTGGATCTCGGCCAGGCGGGCGAAGGCGCTGTCCGGCTGCTCCCCCAGCGGCGCGACGGCCATCAGCCCTCGGAGTCTCAACGCGCCCGCCTGCTCGACGGCGCTCGCGAGAGCGCTCAGGTCGCCGGGATCCACCCCGGAGCGATGCTCGGCTCCGGGTGGGTCGAGGCTGACCTGCAGGAGTATGTCGACGGGGTGACTGCGCTCGTGGGCACCGCGCTGGAGACCGGCGACCAGCTTGGTCCGGTCGACGGATTCGACGACGTCGGCATAGGTGGCCACTGCGGCCGCCTTGTTGCTCTGCAACCCGCCGATGAAGTGCCAGCGCAGACCCAGGTCGGCGCACTCGGCCGCCTTCGCTGCCGCCTCCTGGTGGCGGTTCTCCCCGACGTCGCTCACGCCGAGCTCGGTCAGGATGCGCACGTCGGAGGCCGGGAAGAACTTGGTGACCACGGTGAGCGACACCTCGTCCGGAGAACGCCCGGCCGTCTCGCACGCGTCGGCGATGCGGCGGCGTACGGCGAGCAGGTTGGCGCCGAGCTCGTCGGCGCGCGTCATACCGACCTCCAGATGACGCCTGCGAATCGGCCCGCCGCGGCGCCGTCGCGGCGGTAGGAGTGCAGCTCAGGGTCTTCGTGGGTGCATCGGTCGACCGCGATGACGGCGACACCCTGGGTCGCCAGCTGGGCCCGGACGCCGGCGCCGATGTCCAGGGACGGTGTGCCCCAGGAGGTCTCGGCATACGACTCGGGGATCACGGCCGCGACCTCGTCTCGCATGGCGGGGGGCACCTCGTAGCACCGACCGCAGATGTGGGGCCCGACCCACGCGGTGAGGTGGGAGGCGCCGAGCTCGCGCATCCTGCCGACGGCTGCGGGACGACGCCTGCCACCAGACCGACCCGGCCGCTGTGCACGGCGCCGACGACCCCCGCTTCCGCGTCGGCGAGCAGCACCGGAACGCAGTCGGCCGCGCGGGCGACCAGGGCGAGGCCCGGCTGCCGGGTCACGAGGGCGTCGACCTCCGCCGGCGGGGAGGCCGGGGAGTCCGGGGACGCCTCGACTGTCTGCACGTCAGCACCGTGCACCTGACGCATCCGCACGGGGCGCACCCCACAGGCCGCTTCGAGCCGGGAGAGCGCGTCGGCCAGGCGCGGTGCGTCGGCGTCCGACCCCTCCCCCAGGTCGAGAGAGGAATCGGTGAAGGCCACGTCGACCCGGGACGTGCGGGAGTCGGTCGACGTGGCCTCCAACGAGCTGCGGAAGACGAACACCTACTTCAGGAAGTCCGGGACGTCGAGGTCGTCGTCGTCGAACTGGACCGACCTGGTCGGCCTGGGTGCCGCCGCCGGCTGGGCGACGGACTGGGCCGTCGACCCGTGGGGTGCCGAGGCCGTCACCAGCGCCGGGTTGGGCGTGGACCGGCCGACGACCGAGTCCGGCGTGGTGGACCTGCTCGCAGCAAGGTCCTGGGCGGCCGCCCGGGTCTCGGCCTGCGTCTGCACGGGCACGCTGGGGCGCAGCACGTTGCCCTCGGACCGGCGCTTCGGCATACCCCCGTCGAAGCCGGCGGCGATCACGGTCACCCGCACCTCGTCACCCAACGCGTCGTCGATGGTCGCACCGAAGATGATGTTGGCCTCGGCGTGGGCCGACTGGGACACCAGCGCGGCCGCCTCGTTGATCTCGAACAGGCCGAGGTCGGAGCCGCCGGCGATCGAGAGCAGGACGCCGTGGGCGCCCTCGATCGACGCCTCGAGCAGCGGGGACGACACCGCCATCTCCGCGGCTTGCACCGCGCGGTCCTCGCCACGTGCCGAACCGATGCCCATGAGGGCAGAGCCGGCGTTGGCCATGACCGACTTGACGTCGGCGAAGTCGAGGTTGATCAGTCCGGGGGTGGTGATCAGGTCGGTGATGCCCGAGACGCCCTGCAACAGGACCTGGTCAGCCTGCTTGAACGCGTCGAGGACCGAGACGTTGCGGTCGCTGATCGAGAGCAGGCGGTCGTTGGGGATGACGATGAGGGTGTCGACCTCTTCGCGGAGCTGGCTGATGCCCTCTTCCGCGGCGTTGGCACGACGGCGTCCCTCGAAGGCGAAGGGTCGCGTCACCACACCGATGGTCAGGGCGCCCAGCGAACGGGCGATGCGCGCCACCACGGGGGCGCCACCGGTCCCGGTGCCACCACCTTCGCCGGCGGTCACGAACACCATGTCGGCGCCCTTCATGACCTCTTCGATCTCATCGGCGTGGTCCTCGGCTGCCCGGGTGCCCACGTCGGGGTTGGCGCCGG
Source organism: Nocardioides sp. (assembly GCF_035576065.1). GTDB lineage: Bacteria > Actinomycetota > Actinomycetes > Propionibacteriales > Nocardioidaceae > Nocardioides. The sequence continues at coordinate 292,742 of NZ_DATLWX010000011.1, read as the reverse complement.
CACCGAGCCCGCGGGTGAGCTCGCGGCCGATGTCGAGCTTGACGTCGGCGTCGCTCATGAGCAGCGCCTGGGCGTCGGTGTTGATCGCGATGAACTCGACACCCTTGAGGCCGACGTCGATCATGCGGTTCACGGCGTTGACGCCGCCTCCACCGATACCCACGACCTTGATGATCGCCAGGTAGTTCTGTGCTGCTGCCATGGCTGCAGGCCTCTCGTGACTAGGGGGTCGCTTCGTGTGGGTCTCGTTCGGGGAAGTCGTCCGGTTGTCATGGCCTAGCCCTCAGCACCGCGGAACTCTAACGGTGAGCCTGAGGGTTATAGTTATGTCAACCTCGCGTTGGTCATGACCATAGGCACGGCCGACCGGCAGGTCCGGGCAGACACGCCGAACCGCTGCAACAGATGCTGGAGTCGATGCGGAGATATTCCTCAGCGTGCGCTGAAGGTCGGGCTCCCGGGCACGCTCACGTCGTAGATCGGCGCCTGCTGCGCCTCGAGGAGCCGGACCAGCACCCTGGCCTTGAGCTCGCTCTCCTCCGCACTCCCCCATCGCACCTCGCGACCGTCGCGCAGCACCAGGGTGATCTGGTCGATGGTCTGCACCTCGACGTGGTCGACCCGGGCGCCGAGGTCGCGAGGCAGCGCGGACACGACGCCGGCTGCCTCCTTGAGGGCGTCCGTGCCGGTGGAGGTCTGCGGTTGGACGCGCGGCAACCCTGGCGGCATCGCGGCGTAGTTGCGGAAGAGGATGCCCTCGGCGTCCAGCCCGCGAATCGTGCCGCCGAGCTCGACGACAGCGACGGCCACGCGCTCGGTCAGCGTGATAAGCACCGTGTCGGGCCAGGCCCGCGTGACGTCGGCGTCCACGACCTCGGACAACGTCTCCACCCGCCGGGCGGCTTCCTCCAGGTCGACCGTGGCGAGCTGCTCGCCCTCAGGCACAGCCGCGACCCGGGTGACGCGGTCGTCGGAGAGGAGCTTGTTGCCCACGACGTCCACCTGGGTGACGGACAAGGTCGCGGAGTAGAAGACCAGCCACAGTGCTGCCCCCACGAGGGCGACCAGCGACACGACCGCGACGGCGGACTTCCACCGCATCCAGCGACGGGCCCACTGCCGGCGGGCGAAGCGCTGGCGGGTGATCCGCTCGGCCCGCTGGTGTGGCGACTCGGGAGCTCGGGTGTCAGTCATCGCGTGCCTGCAGGAGGGTGAGGATCCGGGGTCCCAGCTGGGTGATGCTGCCCGCGCCGAGCGTCAGGATGACGTCGCCGCGACGGGCACGCCGCACGAGCTCGCCAGGAACGGCGTCGAAGTCGGCGAGGTAGGCGACCTGCTCGGCCGGAAGGGGGACGGCGTCAGCGACGAGCGCCCCGGTGACCGCCGGGTCGGCCTCCTCGCGGGCGAGGTAGACGTCCAGGACGATGACCTCGTCGGCCGCCCCGAGCGCCTGGCCCATCTGGGCCCCGAGGGTGCGGGTGCGGGAGACGAGGTGTGGCTGGAACGCGACCACCAGTCGGCCCTCGCCGACGATGGACCGCGCAGCCTGGAGGTCCCCGGCGATCTCGACGTGGTGGTGGGCGTAGGAGTCGTAGACGCGGATCCCGCCGACCTCGCCCTTGAGCTCCATCCGGCGACCGGTCCCGGTGAAGGCGGCGAGCCCTGCCGTGAGGTCCGCGAACGAGAAGCCCAGCCGCAGGCCGACTGCCAGTGCGGCAGCCGCGTCCAGGACGTAGTGGTGGCCGGGGATGCGCAGCCGCATCTCCCCCAGCTCGGTGTCGCCCCGGAAGATCCTGGTGCTCGAGGTGGCCCCCTCGAAGACGATGTCGTCCAGTCGGAGGTCGCAGGCATCGGTGACGCCGACCGTGATCACCTCGAGCCCACGGGCCCGGGCCCGCTGTGCCAGCGCGGCGGCACCGGGGTCGTCCAGGCAGCACACGAGGAACCCGTCGGGGTCGATCGTGGTGGTGAACTCGTCGAAGGCCGCGCGGTAGGCCTCCTCGGTGCCCCAGTTGTCCAGGTGGTCGGGCTCGACGTTGGTGACGATCGCGGCGTGCGGCCGATAGACGAGGAAGGCGCCGTCCGACTCGTCGGCCTCCGCGATGAAGAGGTCGTCGGAGCCCGCGTCGGCGTTGCGGCCGGTGGCGGTCAGCACCCCACCGACCGCGTAGGTCGGGTCCGAGCCGGCGGCGAGCAACGCGTTGGTCAGCAGGCCGGTGGTCGTGGTCTTGCCGTGGGTGCCGGCGACGGCGATGACACGGCGGCCGGTCATCGTGGCGGCCAGCCCCGCCGAGCGCGGCAGGAGACGCAGCCCGCGACGACGCGCCTCGACCACTTCGGGGTTGTCCTCGCGAGCAGCGGTCGTCACGACGACGGTGTCAGCCTCGCCGAGGTGCGCCAGGTGTTCAGGGGCGTAGCCGAGGTGACAGGTCACCCCGAGCTCGCGCAACGCCGGCAGGAAGGGGGTGTCCTGGTCGTCGGAGCCCGAGACGGGTATGCCGGTGGCGGCCATGATCCGGGCGATGGCCGAGAGCCCGGCGCCGCCGATGCCGATGAAGTGCACCTGGCCGAGCTGGTCGGCGGGGAGCAGCACGTCGGGGACCGGCAGCTTCATCGCGCCACGTCCACGATCATCGCGGCCAGCTTGTCGTCGGCGTCGCGCGGGACCAGCGCAGCCGCCGCTGCTCCCATGGTCGCCAGCCGGTCTGCGTCGGTGGCGAGGTCCGGGATGGTGGCGGTGACCCATTGGGAGGTCAGTGCCTCGTTGGCGACCAGCAGTGCTCCCCCGGCCTCGACGACAGCACGCGCGTTGAGCGTCTGCTCGCCGTTGCCGATGGGGAGCGGGACGAAGACGGCCGGCAGACCCACGGCTGCGGCCTCGGTGAGGCTGGAAGCGCCCGAGCGACACAGGACCAGGTCGGCTGCGGCGTACGCGAGGTCCATCCGGTCGACGAAGTGCACGACGACGTAGGGCACTCCCCTCACCTCAGGAGCGGCCTCACCCTTGGGTCCGACGACGTGCAGCACCTGCACGCCGGCGGCAGCCAGCGCCGGCGCCGCGGCGGCGACCGACTCGTTGATGCGACGTGCGCCCTGGGAGCCGCCGGTCACCAGCAGCGTGGGGCGGTCCGGATCGAGGCCGAAGAAGGCGCGGGCCTCGGCGCGCATCGCGCCCCGGTCGAGGGTCGAGATCATCCGTCGGATCGGCAGCCCGACGAGCTCTGCCTTCGGCAGCGGGGTGCCGGGGAAGCTCACTGCCACCCGGGTCGCCACGCGGGCACCGACCTTGTTCGCGAGCCCGGGCAGGGCGTTCTGCTCGTGGATGACGAGCGGTAGGCGTCGGCGGCGGGCCGCGAGGTAGGCCGGCATCGAGACGTAGCCGCCGTAGCCGACCACCACGTCGGGCCGGACGCGGTCGACGATCTCGAGCGTGGCGCGTACGGCGCCGCCCAGCCGCCCGGGCACGCGCAGCAGCTCGGCCGAGGGCCTCCGCGGCAGCGGCACGGGAGGGATCAGCTCGAGGGGATAACCGGCCGCCGGGACGACGGTGTTCTCCAGACCGCGAGGCGTGCCGAGGCAGGTGATCTCGACGCTGGGGTCGAGCCGGCGCAGGGCGTCGGCCGTGGCGATCAGGGGCGAGGTGTGACCAGCGGTGCCACCGCCGGCGAGCAGGATGCGCATGTGAGGGAGTTCCTAACGACCGGCGGAGAGCCCCGCGGAGCGGTTGCGACGGCGGGCGGCAAGGGCCTGCGCCGCCTCCGGCTCGCGACGGGCGAAGCCGGCCAGGATGCCGAGGGCGACCAAGGACGGCAGCAGTGCGGAGCCGCCGTACGAGACGAGCGGCAACGGGATGCCGATGACCGGGAGCACAGCCAGCACCATGCCGACGTTGATCATCATCTGGCCGATCAACCAGACCACGATGCCGAAGGACATGTAGCGGACGAACGGGTCGTCGGTGCGCATGGCGATCCTCACGGCGGCGAAGGCGATCGTGAAGAACAGGCCGACGATGAGCAGGGTGCCGACCAGTCCCAGCTCCTCACCCAGCACGGCGAAGATGAAGTCGGTGTGGGCCTCCGGCAGGTCGCCCCACTTCTGCGTCGAGGCCGAGATGCCGTCACCGAACCACCCGCCGCTCGCGAGGGCGTAGAGGCCGTGCGCGGGCTGCCAACCCGTGCCGTGGTAGTCCTTGAACGGGTCGGTGAAGGTGGTGATGCGCGAGAGCCGCTCGTTGTCCATCGCCGCCAGGAACACCGCGACGGCACCGATGACCGCGATGCAGACGATGAAGAGCCGGGCCGGTGCGCCGACCACCCAGAGCATGCCCAGCAGGATCGCGAAGAGCACCAGCGCGGTGCCGAGGTCGCGACCGGCCACGACGAGGCCGGTCGCCAGCAGCATCCCGGGCACGACGGGGATCATCACGTGGTGCACGCTGCCGAGCCGGCGCTCCTTGCGGGCATAGACGTTGGCGGCCCACAGGATCAGGCCGAGCTTGGCGATCTCGGACGGCTGGATGGCGACCGGGCCGAGCTCGAGCCAGTTCTGGTTGCCGTTGCGCTCCTGGCCGAAGATCCAGGTGAGCAGGAGCAGTGACAAGGACACGATGTAGGCCGGCCAGGCCAGCCCACGCACCCAGCTCACCGACAGCCGGGAGGCGATGAAGGCGCACGGCAGACCGATGACCACCCACAGCAGCTGGCGTTTCACCACGGCGTAGGAGTCGTCGTAGTAGCGGTAGCTGTAGACGCTCGAGGCACTCAGCACCATGATCAGGCCGATCGTGAGCAGCAGCGCAGACGCTCCGACCAGCAGGTAGTAGGAGGACAGCGGCCGGTCGAGGGCATCGCGGAGCGCAGTCCAGCCTCCCCGGATCGACGAGCCGAACGGACGGCGGGTCGACTCCGCGGGCTGGGTCGGGGCCTCGGGCGTGGTGGTCGCCATCGAAGTCCCTCCCCGGTCAGTCGGTGGTCAGTCTGTGGTCAGTTGCTCGGCCTCGCCAGCCACTGGTGCACCGCGGCGGCGAACTCGTCACCTCGGGCGCCGTAGTTGGCGAACATGTCCATGGACGCGCATCCCGGCGCCAGCAGCACGGTGTCTCCCGTCCGGGCGAGACGTGCGGCCGCGTCGACGACACGTGCCATCGCCAGCCCAGTCTCGCTGTCACCGATGTCGATGACGGGCACATCCGGCGCGTGTCGCGAAAGGGCCTCGGCGATGACCTGTCGGTCACGTCCGAGCAGGACGACGCCCCGGAGCCGACGACGGACGGCCTGCACGAGGTCGTCGAAGCGCGCCCCCTTGGCGAGCCCGCCCGCGACCCACACCACTGACTCGAAGGCCTGCAACGAGCTCATCGCCGCGTGGGGGTTGGTGGCCTTGCTGTCGTCGATCCAGGTGATCCCATCCGTCTGGGCCACGTGGGCGATCCGGTGTCCGTCGGGGCGGAAGGAGCGGAGCCCGTCGCGGACGGCCTCCTGCGAGACGCCGTGCGAGCGGGCCAGGGCCGCGGCGGCCAGGGCGTTGGCCACGAAGTGGGGTGCGGGCGAGGCGAGATCGGCCAGCGTGCACAGCTCGGCTGCGCTGCCCGAACGCTCCTCGATGAACGCCCGGTCGGCGAGGATGTCCTCGACGATGCCGACCATGCCGACGCTCGGCATCCCGAGGGTGAAACCGATGGCCCGGGCGCCGTCGACGACGTCGGCCTCCTCCACCAGCCGCTGCGTCTCCGGGTCCGCGACGTTGTAGACGCACGACCGCTGGGCGCGCTCGTAGATCCGTCCCTTGTCCGCTGCGTAGCGGGTCATCCGCTCGGACAACGGCTCCGGGCCGTCGTACCAGTCGAGGTGGTCCTCCGCGACGTTGAGCACCACGGCCGCCTCGGCACTCATCGAGTGCGTGTAGTGGAGCTGGAAGCTCGAGAGCTCGACCGCGAAGACGTCGTACGGCGTGGGGTCCATCACCGCCTCCACGATCGGACGACCGACGTTGCCGACCGCCGCGCTCCGCAGCCCGGCCGCCTTCAGGATCGAGTCGAGCATCTGCACCGTGGTGGTCTTGCCGTTGGTGCCGGTGACGGCGAGCCAGGGCGCGACGTGGTCGGGGTCGCGGAGCCGCCACGCGAGCTCGACCTCGCCCCAGACGGGGACGCCCCGAGAGACGGCCTGGGCGAGCAGCGGCGCCGAGGGCTTCCACCCCGGTGAGGTGACCACGAGGTCGACGTCGTCGGGCAACACGTCGGTGGCGCCGCTCTCCAGCCGGATGGTGGCCCCGAGGCTGTCCAGCAGGGTGGCCTTCTCTGCCTTCTCGTCCGAGCTGGCCTCGTCCAGGGCCGTGACGTCAGCACCGAGGAACAGGAGGTTGTCGGCGGCCGCGAAGCCGGAGACACCGAAGCCGGCAACGACCGCGCGGACACCGTCCCACGAGTCGCGCCTGCCCAGGGCGTCGAGGTCGGGACCCGTCATCCGGGGTCCCCGCGGTGTTGTTCGTCGGAGGAGCGCAGCGGAGGAGGCGAAGAACGTCGTGGGGTGATCATCCGATCCCGGCCACCCATTCGGCGTAGAAGATGCCCAGGCCGGTCGCCACGCACAGGCCGGTGATGATCCAGAAGCGGATCACGATGGTGACTTCCTCCCAGCCGAGGTTCTCGAAGTGGTGCTGGAGGGGGGCGATGCGGAAGACCCGGTGGCCGGCCTTGACCCGGAACACTGAACGGAACAGTCCACTCGCCCTGCTGAGCTTGAACACCGAGACCTGGATCATCACCGAGAGCGTGATGACCACGAACAGCCCGCCGATGACGAGCAACAACAGCTCGGTGCGGGTCATGATCGCGAAACCGGCCATCGCCCCGCCCAGGGCCAGCGAGCCGGTGTCGCCCATGAAGATCTGCGCGGGCGAGGCGTTCCACCACAGGAAGCCGAAGCAGGCGCCGGTGATCGCTGCTGCGACCACCGCGAGGTCGAGCGGGTCGCGCACCTCGTAGCAGGAGCCGCCCGGCTGCAGGGCGCACGACTGGCTGTTCTGCCAGATGTTGACCAGTGTGTAGGCGCCGAAGACCATCACGCACGCGCCCGTGGCCAGTCCGTCGAGGCCGTCGGCGAGGTTGACGGCGTTGCTGGTGCCGGTGACGATCAGCCAGATCATCAGCACGACCAGCACCGTGGGCAGCGTCCACGAGTCGAAGTCGCGGATGAACGAGATGTGGTGCGACGCCGGTGTCTTGCCCCGGTCGTCGGCGAGCGCGGGTGAGAGCGCGAGGATCGCGAAGACGACCGCGATGAGGGTCTGGCCGATGATCTTGGCCCGGCTGCGCAGGCCGAGGCTGCGTTGCCGACTGATCTTGATGAAGTCGTCAAGGAAGCCGACGGTGCCCAGTCCCACGAAGAGGAAGATCAGCAGCATGGCGGAGGCCGACGGCAGCTGCCCGGTGATGAGCTTGGCTGCGAAGTAGCCCAGCACGGAGGCCAGGATGATGACGAGCCCGCCCATGGTCGGCGTGCCGCGCTTGGTGTGGTGGGTCGTGGGGCCGTCGTCGCGGATCTCCTGGCCGTAGCCCCGGCGCGCAAGGACGGCGATGGCGTAACGGGTGCCGATCAACGAGATCAGCAAGGACAGCCCGCCGCCGAACAGGATCGCTCTCACGGGGTGCTGCTCCCTTCTGCAGGTGTCTCGTCCGGGTCGGTGTCGGTGAGGGCAAGCGCCAGGACTTCCAGGGCCGCCCCTCGCGATGCCTTCACCAGGACGACATCTGCAGCCGAGACATTGTCTCGCAGCCATCCGAGTGCCTCGTCACGCCCCACCGTGACAATCGCCTCACCGTGCCAGGCACCGTCGTCCTCGGCGGCCAGAGCCATGTGGCGGGCCATCTTCCCGACGGTGAGGAGCACGTCGACCTGGGCGGTGGCTGCCTTGCGCCCGACCTGTTGATGGGCAGCGACGGAGCCGGTGCCCAGCTCGAACATCTCGCCGAGCACCGCAATGGTGCGACGACCGGTCCTGGTACGGATGCCGTGGAGGACGTCCAGCGCCGCGCCCATGGACTCCGGGTTGGCGTTGTAGGCGTCGTTGACGATGACGGTCCCGTCGGCGCGCTCGTGCAGCTCCATGCGCCAGCGCGACGGCGGCTGTGCATCCGTCAGGCCGTCAGCGACCGCGTCCAGGTCACGTCCGGCCGCGAGTGCCATGGCGGCCGCGGCGAGCGCGTTGTCGATCTGGTGCAACCCCAGCTCGGGGAGGTGGACCGTGGCCCCGCTCCCCCGCCACTGGAGGTCGAAGGAGGGACGACCCAGGTCGTCGGTGGAGATCTCGGTCGCCCGCACGGTGCCCTGGTCGCCGAAGGTGATCACGCGACCAGCGGCGCGCGTGGTCATCGCGGCCACGATCGCGTCCCCCGCGTTGAGCACGGCGGTGCCCTCGGAGGTCAGCGCGTCGACGATCTCCCCCTTGCCCTGGGCGATCGCCTCCCGGCTGCCGAACTCACCGATGTGTGCGGTGCCGACGTTGAGGACCGCCGCGATGTCCGGCGGCGCGATCCCGCACAGGTAGGCGATGTTGCCCACGTGACGTGCACCCATCTCCACCACGAGGTGCTTGGTCTCGGGGGTCGCGCGCAGCACGGTCAGCGGCACGCCGATCTCGTTGTTGAAGTTGCCGCGGGTGGCGACGATCGGGCCGTCACCTTCCAGGATCGCCGCGAGGTAGTCCTTGGTCCCGGTCTTGCCCTGCGAACCGGTCAGGGCGTATGTCGTCACGCCGTCGAGCTCCTGCAGGACATGGCGTGCCAGGTCGCCGAGGGCCAGCACGACGTCCTCGACCACGACGGTGGGAGCACCAGTGACCCGACTCCCCAGCACGGCGACCGCGCCGGCCTCCACGGCCTGGTCGACGAAGTCGTGTCCGTCCACCCGGTCGCCGAGCAGGGCCACGAACAGCCCGTCCGCCTCGGGCGTGCGCGTGTCGATGAAGGCAGCGCCGGTGACCGTGGCGTCACCGTGAGCGGTCCCGCCGACGACCTCGGCGATCTCGGCGAGCGTCATCTCGATCATCGCTCCTCCACCACCCGGGCGACCGCATCTGCTGCGACGACCCGGTCGTCGAAGGGATGGATCTCGCCCTCGATCTCCTGGCCGGTCTCGTGTCCCTTGCCGGCGACCAGGACGACGTCGCCGGGGGCTGCTCGGCGTACGGCCTCGACGATGGCCTCGCGACGGTCGCCGATCTCCAGGACCTCGGCCGCCCCGTCGGTCGTGCCGGTCAGGACCGCGGCGCGGATGGCGGCTGGGTCCTCGGTGCGCGGGTTGTCGTCGGTGACGATCAGCACGTCGGCCAGGCGAGCCGCGATCTCGCCCATCATCGGTCGCTTGCCCGGGTCACGATCGCCGCCGGCACCGAGGACCACGATGACCTGGCCGTCGGTGAGCGGGCGCAGCGCCGCGAGGACAGCCTCGACGGCGTCGGGCTTGTGCGCGTAGTCGACGACGAGGACGAAGTCCTGACCGGCGACGACCTGCTCGAGCCGCCCCGGCACGCCCGCACCCTGACCGATCCCGTCGGCGACTCGGGCGACGTCCAGACCCGCGAGGGCGGCCGATGCGAGGGCGGCCAGCGCGTTGGAGACGTTGAACGCACCGGGCACGGGCACCCGGACCGTGACCGCGAGGCCCTCGGGGCCCTGGACGGTGAAGGTGGTCCCGGAGCCGTCGGGCTCGACGTCGGTCGCACGCCAGTCTGCCGGGGAGTGCATGGAGAAGGTGTGCATCGGTATCGACGCATGGTCGAGCAGTCGCCGGCCGAACTCGTCATCGATGTTGGTGAGGCCCACCCGCGCACGCTCGGGGGTGAACAGCGAGGCCTTGGCAGCGAAGTAGGCGTCGACGTCGGGGTGGAAGTCCAGGTGATCCCGCCCCAGGTTGAGGAAGGTGGCCACGTCGAAGACCACCCCGTCGACGCGACCGAGGACGAGCGCGTGCGACGAGACCTCCATCGCGCAGGCCTCGACCCCGCGCTCACGCATCAGCGCGAAGAGGCCGTGCAGGTCGGGTGCCTCCGGGGTCGTGAGCGAGGTCTTGATGTCGGCCCCTGCCACGCGGGTGCCTACGGTGCCGATCACGGCACTGGTGACCCCCGCGGCGGCCAGCCCGTCGTCGAGGAGGCGCGTGGTCGTGGTCTTGCCCTGGGTCCCGGTGACACCGATCATCCGCATCGCCGACGCCGGATCGCCGTAGATCCGCGCTGCCAGCCGGCCCAGCACGCGCCGGGGTTGGTCGACCACGACAGCCACGGCTCCCGGGGGGAGCAGCCGTGCACCGTCCTCGTCGGTGAGCACGCCCACCGCGCCGGCAGCGAGGGCGTCGGCCGCAAAGGTCGCGCCGTGCGCGCGGGTGCCCGGGAGGGCGGCGTACAGGTCGCCGTCCTGGATCCGCTGCGTGCTCAGCGACATGCCGGTGACCGCGACGTCGAGGTCGCCGTCCGTGTGCAAAGGCGTCGACCGTGCGAGCCAGTCCGCGAGGTCGCTCAGCTGCGTCCGGGTCGGAGCGGAGGGTCGCCCGGGGAGCGTGTTCGGATCACCTGCCACCAGCGGAGGGTATCGCTGCCCGCTCACCACTCGACCGGAAGCCGCGACGGCTTGCCGTCGGTGGGCGGCACCCGGTAGCGGCTCAGGGCGTAGCCCATGATCCGGGAGAACGCGGGACCGGCGATCGAGCCACCACCGCCGTCGACCTGCGGCTTGTGCACCACGACATAGACGGTGAAGCGCGGGTCGTCGGCGGGCGCGAACCCGCCGAAGGACACCGTCGTGGAGCCGTCGTAGCAGCCGCACGTCGGCGAGACCCGCTGGGCCGTCCCGGTCTTGCCGGCGACGAGGTAGCCGGGGACCTGTGCCCCGGGGGCGACACCTGCCTCCGGGTCCACGACGCGCTCCATCATCCGGGCCGTCTGCCTCGCCGCCTGCTCGCTGACCACCCTCGTCTCGGTCGCGACGTCCGTGCCGACGACCGTGCCGTCCTCGGTGGTGGCCGAGCCCTTGATGATGCTGGGCGAGATGCGTACGCCGCCGTTGGCGATCGTGTTGACGGCCGCGGCCATCTGGACTGCGTTGACCGAGACCGACTGTCCGAAGGCGACACGGTCCTTGGTCTGGGAGGTCATCACGTCACCGGGAGTCAGGATGCCCGCCGACTCCCCTGGCAGCCCCATGTCGGTGCGTTGACCGAGGCCGAACTTCTGGAGGTAGCCGACCAGCTCGAGCGGGGTGAAGGCGTCGGCGGCAAGCACCGTGCCGATGTTGGAGGACTTGGCGATGACCCCGGCCATGGTCAGCTTGATGTTGCCGTGGTCGAACCAGTCACCGATGACGCGGTCCTGTCGCGGCAGGGAGGGCGGGATGCGCAGCTTGGTGCGCGGGGTGACCTTCCCGGCGTCGATCAGGGCGGCCGCAGTGAGGACCTTCTCGACCGAGCCCGGCTCGTAGGCGTCGCTGATCGCTCGTGAGCCCAGGTCGTCCTTCTCGGACTCGAGCGCCTTGTTGGCGTCGAAGGTCGGGGCGTCCGCCAGTGCCATGACTTCGCCGGTGCGGGAGTCCATGACGATGGCGACGCCGCTCAGGGCCTTGTACTGCTGCAAGGTCTGGGCCAGCACGCGCTGGGTGAACCACTGCAGGTCCATGTCGACCGTGGTGGTCAGCGGGGCGCCGTTCTTCGGCGGGACCAACGTGTTCTCGCCGAGGGGGATCCGGTTGCCGCCTCCCACCGTGAAGCGAGCCGTGCCGTCGGTCCCCGACAGCTGGCGGTCGAAGGTGCGCTCAAACCCGTAGAGCGGTTCGTCGGTGCCGATGAAACCGAGGAGGTTGGCGCCCACGTCGTCGGCGGGATAGCTGCGGATCGGGTCGTCGCGCAGCGTGATGCCCTCGTAGCCGGCCTCGGCCAGCTCGGCGACCAGGTCGGTCGCGATCGTGCTCGGCACCCGCCGAGCGATGTACTCGAACTGGCTGCCGCCCTCGCGCAGCCGCGCCAGGGCTTCGAAGTAGTCGACGTCGAGCCGCTGGGACAGCAGGGTAGCCAGCTCCGGGGCGTCGTCGGCTGTCATCACGGGGTCCGCGACGACCATCTTCCCGCGGACGGAGTCGGCCAGCGGCAGCCCGTTGCGGTCCAGGATGTCGCCGCGCTCGGCGGGCAGGATCCGAGTCTCCACGCTCTCCGCAGCCGCCATCTCGGCGTAGGAGTTCGGATCGATGCCCTGGAGCTGCACCAAGCGGGCGCCGAAGAAGGAGAGCACCATCGCGATCACGATCAGGCCGAAGCGGAGCCGGAACGCGGGCGCACCCCGGCGGGCGTCCTGCGGGCGGCTGGCCGCCTTGCGTGTCGCCGTGGAAGACAACGGTGCTCCGTCCGGTGGGTCTGGTCAGGTCGTAAATCTAGGCGCGTCCTTGGCCGCTCAGGCGGCTGCCGCGCCGTCAGCGCCGTTTGCGTCCCTGCGTGCCCTGCGCCTTCTTCTTCTTGCCGGCAGGGGCAGGCTCGGCCATCACCTTCACGATGGTGGGCGTGGGCGCGAGGATCTTCGGCTTGATCGGCGGAGCCGGCGTGAGGTTGAGCGTGTCCTCGGGCAGGGCCGGCATCTTCTCCCCCAGCACGCGGCCGTCGAGACCGAGGAAGGTCGGCGCCCGGGGAACCACCATGCCCATCGCCTGGGCCTCGGCGGCGACCCGCTGGGGGTTGCGGAGGTCCTCCAGCTCCATCTGCAAGGTCTGCTCCCGGGCGGCGAGGTTGGTGGCCTGCTCCTCGAGGGACGTCGCGGCGAACGACGCCTGCTGCATGGAGGTGTTGAACAGCACCAGCCCGACGACGCCACCGACCAGGAGGAGGCTCACCAGCGTCACGAACGGGACCTTGGGAGCTCGCGTCCGGGCGCGGGGGACCACGGAGAGGCGGGCCTTCTCGACCGCGGCGGAGGCGACGCGCGACCCACGGCTACGAATCTGGACGGCAGGACTGCTCATCGGGCAACTCCTCGGCGGGGCCGGTCTGGGGGACGTGAGGGGCGGACCCGCTCGATGGCGCGCAACCGGACCGAGGCGGCACGAGGGTTCTGCTCGATCTCGTGCACGTCCGCGACCTCGGCGCCGCGCGTGACGAGCTGCATGTCGGGCTCGCTGCCCTCGGGCACGAACGGCAGGTCCTCGGGCACGTCGAGGCGCGAGGCTGCGGTGAAGGCCCGCTTGACCAGTCGGTCCTCGAGGGAGTGGTAGGACTCCACCACCACCCGGCCGCCGACGCCGATGACCTCGAGCGAGGCCGGGACGGCGCGCTCCAGGACTGCGAGCTCGTTGTTGACCTCCATGCGCAGCGCCTGGAACGTCCGCTTCGCCGGGTGGCCGCCGGTCCGACGAGCCGGGGCAGGGATCTCGGCGTAGAGCAGCTCCACGAGCCGAGCGCTCGTGGTGAAGGGGGTGACCTCTCGCTCCCGCTCGACCGCCCGGGCGATCTTCTTGGCGAACTTCTCCTCGCCGTAGTCCCGGAGGACGCGGGCGAGCTCGGCCACGGAGTAGGTGTTGAGCACGTCGGCGGCAGTGAGCCCGGTGGTGTTGTCCATCCTCATGTCGAGCGGTGCGTCTGCGGCGTACGCGAATCCGCGCTCGCGGACATCGAGCTGCATCGAGGAGACGCCCAGGTCGAAGAGGACAGCGCCGACGTGGTCGAGCCCCTGGTCCCGGACGACGTCCGCGATCTCGTCATAGACGGCGTGTACGCCGACGAATCGCTCACCGAAGGGGCGGAGCCGCTCGCCTGCGAGCTCGAGCGCGGCCGTGTCGCGGTCGATCCCGATGACCCGGGCCGAGCCGCAGCGCTGGAGGACGGCCTCGCTGTGACCACCGAGGCCCAGGGTGCAGTCGACCAGGACGGCACCGTCGGGTGCCAGCGCAGGCGCCAGGAGAGCGACGACCCGGTCGAGGAGGACCGGGGCGTGGCTGGGAGTCCTCATCTGCCGCGCCTACCGACCCAGGTGCATGAGGAGGAAGAACGCGACCGTGAGTCCGGCTGACGTGGCGGCGGAGAAGACCATCAGAGCCATTGCCTCGCGAGCCTGCTCGCGCACCCGCGGCTGCCGGGGGGCCATGCCGCCCGGGCTGCGAGTGACTGCGGTGCTGCTCATGATCTCGACCCCACGTGTTCGTTGACGACTGGCTGGCTGGCTGCTGCTGTGTGCCGCTGACTTCTCTGTTGCTGACGTCGGGCCGCCGGACCTGGTCCCGGTCCGCTCCCCCAGGGAAGTGCCGTCTGACACCGGGGAAGGTGAGTCAGAAGACGAAAGGGAGCGGACACGAGACCGGATGCTGCGGACCTCGTCAGCTGTTCAGTTGTTGTTGCTGGCTAGATGCCGGGGAAGACCTCGTCGCTGAGCTCGGAGAACTTCTGCTCCTGCTCCTCCGAGTAGGCCGTCCACGACGCCGGGTCCCAGATCTCGATGCGGTTCATCGAGCCGATGACGACGACGTCCTTGGTGAGCGAGGCGTACTCACGCAGTGGCGGTGGGATCGAGATGCGTCCCTGCTTGTCCGGCACCTCCTGGGAGGCAGCGGCAAACAGCATGCGGACGTAGTCCCGCGTGCCCTTGTTGGTCACCGGCGCCTCACGGAGCCGGTCGGTCAGCTTGCTGAAGTCATCGAGTGACCAGACCGTCAGGCAGCGCTCCTGCCCTCTGGTCACCACGAGTCCCTCCGTCAGCTGGTCCCTGAACTTCGCCGGAAGGAAGAGCCGACCCTTCTCATCGAGCTTGGGCGTGTAGGTGCCGAAGAACATCCGGCCCCTCCCCTGCTCGATGTGCGAGAACGACCCTGTCCCCCACTTCGCTCCACTCTACTCCACAATGCTCCACCGTCAACCACATTCAGGGTGTTTTCGCGTCGGATCAAGGCCGTGGCACCGACGATCGGCTCGCGCCCACGACCCGCAAGGTCGCTCACAAGCCGGCGGGCGCGCCTGCGGGCGGGTCCGCCCGTGCTGGGTGGAGCGAAGTGGAGCGCGTGGTGGGGAAATGGCGTCGCGGCGAGCGAATCTGCACTCCGAGTGCCGGTTACTTGCCCGCAGGTCTTACGGTTGAGCCATCGGGCATGAGCCGGAGTGCGTTCCGGTCACGAATGAGGGAGTGCACGTTGAGTACGTCGGTCTCAGGCGATGCTGATCTGGAAACCCTGGCGCGGGTCGTTGATCGGGTTCGCAACAACATCGAGCGCGTCATCGAGGGCAAGCCGGACGTCGTCTCCGCGGCGATCGTGGTGCTGCTCGCCGAAGGACATCTCCTCATCGAGGACGTGCCCGGGGTGGGCAAGACCCAGCTGGCGAAGGCGCTGGCCCGCAGCATCGATTCCACGGTCCGCCGGATCCAGTTCACGCCCGACCTGCTCCCCTCCGACGTCACGGGGGTCTCGGTCTTCAACCAGGACACCCGGGAGTTCGAGTTCCGGCCCGGCGGCGTCTTCGCCAACATCGTGGTGGGCGACGAGATCAACCGCGCCTCCCCGAAGACACAGTCGGCGCTCCTCGAGTGCATGGAGGAGCGTCAGGTCACCGTCGACAACACGACGTTCATGCTCGAGAAGCCCTTCATGGTCATCGCCACGCAGAACCCGATCGAGATGGAGGGCACCTACGCCCTCCCCGAGGCGCAGCGCGACCGCTTCATGGCGAGGGTCTCGGTGGGCTATCCCGTGGAGGCCGCGGAGATCGCCATGCTCAACGCGCACACGAGCGCCAACCCGCTCGACGACCTCGAGCCGGTCACCGACGCGGGCGAGATCCGCAAGCTCACCGAGATCGTCGGCCAGGTGCACGTCTCGCCTGCGGTGCAGCGATACGCGGTCGCCCTCGCGACCGCGACCCGCAACTCCCCCGAGCTCCACCTCGGAGCATCACCGCGAGCCACCCTTCACCTGGTCCGCGCGGCGAAGGCAGTCGCTGCCATGTCGGGACGTGACTACGTGCTGCCCGATGATGTCCATGGACTCGCTCGACCCGTCCTGGCGCACCGACTGCTGCCGAGTGTGGAGTCGGCGATGAGCGGCCGGACGGGCGGAGCGATCCTCGACGGCATCGTGTCTGGAGTGCCGGTCCCCGACCATGTCCGGATCGGCGACGGTGCGTGAGGCTCTCGCCGGTCTGACCGTCCGCGGACGGCTGTTCCTGGCTGCCGGAGTGGCCACGGTCGTCTGCGCGATGATCGTGGGGCAGACCCCGCTCGTGCGTGTCGGTGTGCTGGTCACGGCTCTGCCGCTGCTCGCGGCCGTGTGGATCGGCAGGTCGCGCTACCGGCTCGCACTGACCCGCACCGTGTCCCCGCAGCTGGTCGCCGCCGGTCAGCCGGCCGAGGTGCAGCTGACCTTGACCAACGAGTCGCGCACCCCCACCGGAGTGCTGCTCCTCGAGGACCACCTGCCCTACGTCCTCGGCACACGTCCGAGGTTCGTGCTCGAGGGGATCGGCCACGGCTGGCGCCGCCATGTGACCTATCAGGTGAGGTCCGAGGTCCGGGGTCACTTCGATGTCGGCCCGATGTCGGTGCGGGTCACCGACCCGTTCGGCTTCGTGGAGCTGGGTCGGGCGTTCCACACCACCGCGTCCCTCACGGTGACCCCCCGGACGGTCGCGCTGCCCGGCATCCCGCTGGGTGGGGCGTGGACGGGCTCAGGGGACAACCGACCGCGCGCCTTCGCCACCGGCAGCGCCGAGGACGTCACGGTCCGCGAATACCGCCGGGGCGACGACCTGCGCCGGGTGCACTGGCGCAGCTCCGCTCGTGTCGGCGAGCTCATGGTCCGGCGCGAGGAGCAGCCGTGGCAGTCTCGCGCCACTGTGTTCCTGGACAACCGGCTCATCTCCCACCGAGGCCAAGGCGTCGCGTCGTCCCTCGAGGCGGCCGTCTCCACTGCCGCGTCCATCGCCGTGCACCTGAGCCAGCGCGGCTACGCCGTCCGCCTCGTCACCGCGTCCGGCGAGGACCAAGGCGCTGCCTGGCACTCCCGGTCCGCCGGCGTGAACACGGCTCCCCTCCTGGAGGCGCTGGCCGTCGTCCAGATCGAGCACTCCGCCCGACTCGACACCAGCTGGCTCTCCGACGAGCCGGGTCATGGCGGCCTGCTGCTGGCCGTCCTGGGCGCGGTGACCGACAACGACGGACCGTTCCTCAAGCGGCTGCAGCACCACGCTGCCACGAGCGCCGCGATCACCCTCGATGTCGATGCGTGGGCTCCACACCTCGCCCGGTCGGCTGACACGCGGGCCGCGACCGCCCTCGCGGCGACGGGCTGGCGGGCGGTCACCCTGCGCCCCGGTGACCATCTCGAAGTCGTCTGGCAGGAGCTCGGCCGGCTGAGCACCCGTCAGGGGGTCGGCGCATGAGCCGCCAGCGCGCGTCCCTGTCGTTCACGATCGGACTGGCCGCGGCCGCCGCGGCCACGACGTGGTTCACGCTCCTGTCGTGGCGCACCTTCACGAGCAACGCCGTCGAGGTGACCATGCCGTTGCTCTTCATCGGCGCCCTGGTCGCCGGCATCGGTGGTGGCGGCCGCTGGCTGCGGCTGCCGCTGGCGGTTGTCCTGGTCGCCCAGATCGTCGTGACGGCCCTGTGTGTGCTGGGCGCCGTCACGGGCTCGATCGCCCCGACGCCGGGGACGCTGAGCGAGTTCGTGCGGGCCTTCCAGGACGGACTGGCGTCCTCGCGGGCCTACATGGCTCCCATTCCCCCCAACGTGCCCCCGATCACCGCGCTCCTCCTCGCGGGAGGCGCCCTCACGTTCGTGGTCATCGACCTCCTCGCCGCCGGCCTCCGCCGGATCCCGCTGGCCGGACTGGTCCTGCTGACGGTCTACAGCGTCCCCGTCTCCATCACTGGCAACGGCTTGTCGTGGTGGGCCTTCATCGCCATGTCCGTCGGCTTCCTGGGCATGCTCCACATCGTCAACGACGAGCAGATCTCCGGGTGGGGCCGTGGGATGGGCTCGGAGGACGACGCCGACCCGAGCGCCTTCGGGGTCCGCACTGGCGCCGTACGCACCTCGGCCCTGGCGATCGGGACGACCGCCACGACGCTCGCGCTGGCGCTGCCGCTCATCATCCCGACCCTCGAGGTCACCCTGTTCGACGGCAACGGGCCCGGGCAGCGCGAGATCGAGGTCGTCAACCCGATGGTCGACCTGCGACGCGACCTCGATCGTGGCGTGGACGTCCCCCTGCTCATCGTCAGGACCCCCGGCGACAGTCCCAGCTACTTCCGCACGACGGTGCTGACCAGCTTCAACGGAGACACCTGGACTCCGGGCGATCGTGACATCCCCGAGTCCCAGGTCGCCCGCGGCACGATGCCCGATCTCGCCGGCATCGCCGTCTCGACGCCACGCAACGAGGTCCCTTTCGAGGTGAGCGTCACCGAGGACTTCAAGTCGACCTGGCTGCCGACGACGCCTCTGGTGTCGACGATGGAGGTCGAGGGCGACTGGCGCTATGACACCGCCACCATGGACTTCATGACGACCGACCAGGAGACCACGACCTCCGAGATGGACTACTCGTTCACCGGCGTCTCCGTGCAACCCGACCCGGCGCTCATGGACAACGCGGTGTCGGGCGCAGCCGACGTGCGATCCACCTATCTCGAGGTGTCGACCGAGGTCTCCGGCGAGATCCGCAGACTGGCCGCCAGCGTCACCGCCGACGCGAGCACGCGCTTCCGCCAGGCACAGGCACTGCAGCAGTGGTTCCGCGAGGACGGCAACTTCACCTACAGCACCGACAACATCGAGAACGCCGAGGACGGCAACCTCGACGCCTTCCTCGACGAGTCGGGTCGCGTCGGCTACTGCGAGCAGTTCGCGGCCTCGATGGCGATCATGGCCCGGATCCTGGGCATCCCCGCCCGCGTGGCCGTGGGCTTCCTGGAGTCCAAGCGCGTCGGCACCGACACCTACGAGTTCTCGTCCCACGACCTGCACGCGTGGCCCGAGCTGTACTTCCCCGGCGCGGGTTGGGTCCGGTTCGAGCCGACCCCGGGAGCACGAGCCGAAGGCGTCCCGGGCTACACCAGCGTCAACCTCGGCCCCGAGGAGAGCGCGGCGCCGTCCCCGAGCGCGACCCGGTCGAGCGCGGAGCTGGCTCCCCGTGGAGAGACCGCCGCACCCGAGGAGGGAGCCAGCGACGAGGCCTCCAGTGTTCCGTGGGCGAGCATCGTGCTCACCCTGCTGGGGATCCTCCTGCTGGTCGCCCTCGTCCTGGTGCCTGGCGCCGTACGCCGCAGGCGCCGCGATCGCCGCCTGCTGGGCGGCATCGAGGATCTCTGGCTCGAGCTGCGCGACCATGCTGTTGACCTCGGCCACGGCTGGGCCCACGGGTTGTCTCCGCGTGCGAGCGGTGTCTGGCTGTCGACCTACTTCGGTCCCAGGCCCAACCACGACGATGCCGATCACGGTGTCGAGCGGCCCCGTCAGGGACCTGAACAGGACCCCGCCGCCGTCGAGGCGCTGCACCGACTTGTCGGACAGCTCGAGCGTGCGCGCTACGCCCGCTCGGCCGGTGCCTTGGACACCGCCCAGGCGATCGAGGACGTCAGGGCCGTCGAGTCGGCTCTCGACCACGGAGTCGGACCGCGGGTGCGTCGCCGTTCGCAGTGGTTGCCGCGGTCGTTGCGGCCAAGACCGTCCACCACCGGACGCGAGGTCGTCACCCGCGAGGCCGAGAACGCGGTGCGCGGCTGAGGTTGCTTCCAGGCGGCCTCGTCGGCGGCCGGGTCCTGAGACCTCCGGGCGAGCCCGAAGAAGACCTGACTCCTAGAAGGGGCCCTGCTCGCGACGGCGCCGCCAGCGCTCTTCCATCCGCTCCATGAAGGTGCCGGAGGAACGAGACGACGTCGGTCGGCGCAGTCCACGAGACCGCTTGGACTGCGGGCGACGTCCGCCGTCGACCACGCCGAAGCCCTCGTGCCGGGTCTCCCGCATGGGCTGGTGGAGGACGGCCGGGTTGCGCAGGGCGGTCACGCCGATCGTCGCGGCGGCCAGCATGACCACGAAGCCGACGACGCCGACGATCGGTTGGACCATCACTCCGGTGGTGAGCAGCGCCAGGCCGATCACGAAGACGACGCCGGCGACGATGGCGCGGCGGCGGGCCGCTCGCTGCATCGACGTGCCTCGGAGGGTGGAGGCCAGCTTGGGATCCTCCTCGACGAGCGCGCGCTCCATCTGTTCGAGCAGTCGAAGCTCTTCTTCGGACAGCGGCACGATTCCTCCTCGTCTGACCCCAGGACCCAGCCGGACCAGTGTGTCCCCGCAAGTCTAGGCGCGCCGTGGGCACGGAGGTAGCGGGTAGAGAGAATTACCTCCTTCCGGATGTCCGCAACAGGCTCGCCGGACCGAGCGCAGCGGCTCCGAAGCGTCGATTGGCCCGGTCCACCGCCCGATCTGCGTCCGCCCAGCCGTGCTGCGGCTCCCCCAGCACCAGCTGACGGTGCACGCTCGTGCGCGTGACCAGCCCTTCCACGCGCACCCCCACGAGCCGGAGCCGCGCGCGCTGGAGTCCGAGCGCGTCGAAGAGACGGGTGGCGGTGCCATAGATCTCCACCGTCACGTCGGTCGCCTCGAGCAGGGTGCGCGAGCGGGTGATGGTGGTGAAGTCGGCGAACCGGATCCTGATGGTGACGGTGCGGCCGGCCACCCCGGCAGCGCGCATCCGGCCGGTGACCCGCTGCGAGAGCCTGAGCAGCTCACGCCTGACCACCTCGCTGTCATCGGTGTCGCGGGCAAAGGTCTCGTCCGCCCCCATCGACCGGTCCGGCTCCAGCGGACCAACCCGGGGCGTGATCGCCCGACGGTCGGTGCCCCAGGCGAGGTCATGCAGATGGCTGCCGAGCTGGTGCCCGACCGCTCGCTGGAGCGTGCGCACCGGGGTGTGGGCGACGTCGCCGACCGTGACCAGGCCGAGGCGGTGCAGGATCGCCCGGGTCTTCTCCCCCACTCCCCAGAGCTCGCCCACGTCGAGGGGGTGCAAGAAGGTCGTCACTCCCGCCGGGGGCACCACCACCACGCCGTCCGGCTTGGCCCGGCGGCTGGCCAGCTTGGCCACCGACACCGATGCCGCCACTCCCACCGAGCAGGTGATGCCCTGCTCGTCGTGGACCACTGATCGCAGGTTCTCGGCGATCGTGACGGGCGACCCCAGTCGCCGGGTGGAGCCGCGGACGTCGAGGAAGGCCTCGTCGAGCGAGACCACCTCGACCAGCGGGGTCACACGACGGAAGTTCTCCAGCACCGAGGTCGAGACCTGCTGGAAGGTCTCGAAGTCCGGCGCGATCACCACCGCCCGGGGACACAGCCGCCGGGCGCGCGTCATCGGCAACGCCGAGCGGACGCCGTACTGCCTGGCCAGGTAGTTGGCCGAGAGCACCACCCCCCGGCTCCCCCCTCCGACGATCACCGGGACGTCCCTCAGGTCGGGGCGCTCACGGACCGCCACGGAGGCGTAGAACGCGTCCATGTCGACGTGCAGGATCGGGGTGTCCGTCATCGGGACGCCCCTCGGAGCCCGGGGTCAGCGGGTGGCGAGCACGTGCAGCTGGGTCGCGAGCGCGAGGTATTCCGGACGGGTGGCCACGGCACTCTCGAGCTCGACCAACGCGGCGCTCGCCCCGGGCTCGAGGTCGACCAGCGGTCCGGGCACGAGGTCGGCGAAGACCCGGACCCCGTGGATCGTGGTGGCGACCAGACCCGCGGCAGCGAGCAGGGGCGAGAGCTCCTCGACGGTGAAGCGGCGACCACCTCGTCCGGCGGTCCGGCCAGCGGACGGGTCGTCGAGCAGGTCGCGGGCTGCCTGGAAGTGGCCGGCCATGGCGCGCGCGACCACGGCGGCATGCCGTTGGGCGACGAGCAGGCTGAGGTGTCCGCCGGGTCGGAGCACGGAGGCGATGGTGGCCAGGCCGGCCGCCGGGTCGTCGACGACGTCGAGCACGCCGTGGCAGAGCACGAGGTCGGCGTCCTCGACGAGCGTGGCCAGATCGGCGAGGTCGCCCTGCTGGCTGGTGATCCGGTCGGCGACGTCGGCTTCGCGCGCTCGCCGGTCGAGGGCAGCGAGTGCGTCGGGGCTGGGGTCGATGACCTCGACCCGGTGGCCGAGCTGGGCGAGGGGTACGGCGAAGCCGCCGGTGCCGCCGCCGATGTCGACGATGCGGGCAGCACCGTCGCTCTCGGCGAGGAGGCCACTGACCGCGGTCCACACCACGCCGGTGCGGACGGACTGGCGACGCTCGCTGGCACTGGCGGACATGGCCACCACCCTAGTGGCCGTCTCATCCGGGACCCCCGGGACTGCGGTGCCACAGCGTGCGTGCGACGTCCTGGCCTGCGTCGCCGGCGGGCTTGATGTCGGCGTAGGGCGACAGCTGGAAGCCGCTGGAGTGGACGAGCACCCGACGCCGGGCGGGCTCATCGGCCTGCGTGTCGCCCTCGGGCGCGCGCCCCAGCTCGGCCCGGACAGCGGCGAGCGCGTCCTCCCGGTTGCAGGCGCGCTGCCAGACGGCGTGGAGGGCGGACAGCTCCCAGGCGCCGGTGGCGCGCAGGGACACCCCCCGCCGTCCGGTGCGTCGCAGCTCGCCCCGCACGACCAGCAGCCAGGAGTGGAAGATCGTGGCGGCGTAGGGGCCCTGGGCGTCCTCGAAGAACGTGCAGTCGACCGGTCCGGTGCTGTCGTCGAGGGTCAGGAAGACGACCCGGCGCCCGGACCTGATCGGGGGCGTCTGGGTCGCGACCTTGACTCCGGCGACCAGCAGCTCCGAGCGGCTCCGGCGGTTGAGGAGGTCCTTGCTCCGGGTGATGTCGAGCGCGTCGAGGAACTCGGCATAGGGCGTCACGACGTGCTGGGTGACATCGAGGCCGAGGATCTCCAGCTCCGCACGCATCCGCTCGTCGGTGGTCATCTCCGGCAATCCTGTCGGCACCTCGCCACCCATTCCCGGCTCGTCCCCGAGGCTCAGGGTCAGCTGCACGGACTCGACGGGGCGCGGTGTCGCCGTGGCGCGCGACTGAGCGGCCGCCCTGGGCCATACCCCCGACTGCTCCCGGGTGGTCGGGTCGGTGCTGTTGCGGACCGCCGCTTCGCTGACCCTCGTGTCAGCGGCACGCGCCACAGGGGTGCGGGCGCGACCTCGCGCCAGACCACGGCTGCGAGCGGTGCGGTCCAGGACACGCGCGTGCACGTCGAGCTCGGCGACCTGCAGCAGCAGGTCACGGCGGGTGATCTGGCCGCGTGCCCGGATGCTCTGGTCGCCACCCGAGATGCGGTAGATGGTGTCGAAGCCGCCGGCCAGCACGAGCCGCTCCAGCACGGGCCGCGAGACCTGGGCTCGCTGGAAGAAGTCGGAGAGCGAGACGTAGGGGCTCGTGCACTCCTCCCCCATGCCGCCCCGGGCGGCGATGATCCGGACGACCTCGGCCCCGCTGATGCCCTTGACCTCGGCGAGCGCCAGCCGGATCGCGTAACCGGCGCCCTCCGCCTCCGGGCGGGGTTCGACGACATAGGCCTCGCTCGACGCGTTGACGTCGAGGCCGTGCACGCCGATCCCGAGCTGGCGCGCGTCGTCGAGGATCAGCCGCTTGGGATACATCCCCGGGTCGTGGGTGAGCACCCCGGCCAGGAAGTGCGCCGGCCAGTGCGCCTTGAGCCAGGCCGACTGGAAGGTCGGCAACGCGAAGGCGGCGGCGTGGGCCTTGCAGAAACCGAAGGACGCGAAGGCCTCCAGCACCTTCCAGATCCGCTCGACCAGCGTGAGGGCGTAGCCACGTCCCAACGCACGTGGGTGGAACCAGACCTTGGTCTCGGCCATCCCGGCGGCGTCGCCCAGGGCCCGGCGCTTCTCGTCGGCCTCAGCGAGGCTCACCCCGGTGAACAGCGCGATGATCTCGATGACCTGCTCGTGGAAGACCACGACACCCTGGGTCGCCTCCAGGATCGGTCGCAGGTCGTCGTGGAGGTGCACGACGGTCTTCCACCCCTGCTTGGCCTCGAGGTAGGGCGTGATCATGTCGCTCTTGACCGGCCCCGGACGGAACAGCGAGATGTCGGTGATGATGTCGTCGAAGGAGCCGATGCCGGACTTGCCGACGAGCTCACGCTGTCCCGGCGACTCGATCTGGAAGACGCCGAGGGTCTTCGCCTCGCTGATCATCTGGTAGGTCGTCTCGTCGTCGAAGGGGACCTGCGTCTCGTCGTCGAGGTCGATCTCCACGGCGTCGACCCGCTTGACCTCGGCCACCGCGTGAGCCATCGCCGACTGCATCCGGATGCCGAGCACGTCGAGCTTGAGCAATCCCAACGCCTCCACGTCGTCCTTGTCGAACTGGCTCATCGGGAACCCTGCGTAGGACGCCTCGACCGGCGTGCGGTCGAGCAGCGTGATGTCGGAGAGCAGCACGCCGCAGGGGTGTACGGCGATGTGTCGGGGCAGTCCGTCGAGGCGCTCCACGAGGCGGAAGAAGAGGTCAAAGGACGCTCGAGTCTCCCCATTCAGCAGCCCGCTGAGCCGCAGCTCGGGCAGCTCACGCAGGGCGGCTCGGGCATCGCGGGCGCGGATGTGCGGGAAGGCCTTGGCGATCGCGTCGATCTCCCCGGGGGGCATGCCCAGGGCGGCGCCGACGTCGCGGACGGCGTGGCGGACGCGGTAGGTGTCCATCATCGAGACGCACACGCAGCGCTCTCCGCCGTATTTGTCGAGGATCGCCTCGTAGACCTCGAGCCGCCGTGCGGACTCGACGTCGACGTCGATGTCGGGCAGGGAGGCCCGCAGCGGCGAGAGGAACCGCTCCATCAGCAGGCCGTGCCGGATCGGGTCGACGCCGGAGATGCCGAGCAGGTAGTTGACCAGGCTCCCGGCGCCGGAGCCGCGGGCAGTGCGGCGGATGCCCATCTCCCCGATCAGGTCGGTGATGTCAGCGACCGTGAGGAAATAGGGGGCGTAGCCCAGCCCGCGGATCATCGCGAGCTCGTCGTCGAGGCGCTTCCAGATGCGTTGGCGAGGCGCCGAGCCGTAGCGGCGACCGATCGAGCCTTCGCAGCGTCGCCGAAGCTCGGCATCTGCTTGGAGCCGGCTTCGCCGACGCTGCTCTTCTGTTCCGTCCGACCCAGGCTCCTGCGTCGCGGGTCCGACGGCGAGCTCCGGGAAGTGCACCTCGCCGATGCCGAGGTCGCTGCGCGGGTCCAGAGCACATCGGTCGGCCATGGCGCGGGTCTGGGCCAGGAGCAGAGTGGCGTCGCGGTCGCCGAGGCCGGCCATCCGGCAGATCTCCTCGGCGACCTCCTGCATCTGCTTGCCGGACTTCAGGAAGCCTTCAGCGTTGCCGCGATCGACGTGTCGCCGATCGAGGGCGACCAGTCGTCGCGCTGCGTCGAGCACGTCGACGGTCGGCGCATCGAGACGGTCGGCGTAGCGCACGGCATTGGTCAGCACCGTGCCCAGCCCGGCCCGCCGGGCCATGCCGGCCATCCGCGCGGCGTGCGGCGTGGTGCCCGGACCCCATTGGCTCCCCGTGCTGGCCAAGCGGTGGGAGACCAGCTCGATGACCAGGTTTTCGCGGGGCACGATCTCCCGCCACGGTGCCAGCGCCGCCATCCCGAGGTCATCACGTCGCCGCGCCGCTGCCGCGCCGATCTCGGAGACCGGCCCGAGCAGGACCATCACGTCGCCCCCCATCAGGAACGGAGCCAAGCCCTCCAGCGTCCCCACCGGGCGGCCGCGCTCGCCCGTGAGATGGGTGGCCGAGACCATCCGGCAGATCGCCGACCAGCCCGCCTTGCCGACGGCCAGGAAGGTCACCCGGTGCGAACCACCCAGGTGGACCGGCAGGTCGCGGTGGGCGCCGCCTCGCACTGGTGTGCGCGGCGCTGAATCCACCCGGGGTGGCTGAGGGCTCACGGGGACCACGGGGAGCAGGGCCAGGTCCACCCCGAGCACCGGGCGGACGCCGGCCCGACCGCAGGCCTGGGCGAACTTCACCGCGCCGTAGGTGCCGTCGCGGTCGGTGAGCGCGAGCGCGTCCATCTCCTGCTCCACGGCACGCTCGACGAGCGCCCTGGGGATGGGACGCCCCGTATTGCAGGGAGTAGCCGGACGCCACGTGGAGATGGACGAACGGGTCAGGACACACGGGGAGACACCCCCCGTGGACCCCCCCTGGCCTCGTTAGGCGACACCGGCCCGTCCGGCGGCGTGTCCGGCTGCGACCAGCCGTCGGTCGAGATGGGCGTGGGGCACCAGACCCAGGGCCGACTCGACCACGGCCAGGAATCGATCGGCGTCGCGGACCAGGTCGTCAGCCTCCCGCTCGGTCACCGCCCGGGTGGAGCCTGCCTCGGCAGCGGCGCGCTTCGAGGCACCGGCCGCGAAGAAGCGCGCCCACTCGGTGAGCTCGGGCGCGAGCTCGGCCAGCAGCACCCACGCGTTCTTCTGCCGTCCACGGCGCGGAGCGGGCTGGGCCCGGGCTGCCAGCAGGGCGGCTGCGGCCCGCAGCGCCGCGACATGGGCACAGGCATAGCGGCTGGGGACGTCGCGAGCCGTGATCGCCTCCTGCAACGACTCGGCCGCCAGGGAGAGATAGGAGTGGGTGGTCGCGGGCAACAGGTGAGGGTTCATCGTCATCATCGCCGCTCAGTCCGCACAGCCGACGAGCTGCCAGCGGCCGTCGGACCAGTTGAAGGACAGGTCGAAGACACCACTGGTATGCACGACCTCGCCGTCCGAGCCGGTCACTGCGACCATCCCCCGACCGGCAACGACTCGCCAGAGCTCACGCTCGACGAGCAGGTCGGCATCGACCGGCGGCGCCTGCTCCCGGGTCAGGTCAGGGTGCTCGTCGGTGCCGATCACTGCCTGGACCGTCGTCGACTGCCACCACGGCGCAGTCTCCACCCAGTGCGCGATGACGGCGCGCACCTTCCACAGCCGCCCACGCCACAGGAACTGGTCGGGCCCGTCAGCCTCTCCCCGTCGCACCTCCACGGGGTCGTCGTACAGTCGCATCTGCGCTCCTCATGCTCGTCGACCCCGGCGTTTGTCCGAACAGGTGTTCGAACAAGGCCAAAGGTACACCGCCCCACCGACAGTGGGTCAAGAGCGACAGAGGAACTGGCCCTAGTGCAGGCGCAGATGGTCGCTGGTGTCCTTGCGCCAGAGGAAGAAGACCAGCGCCAGGCAGAGCACCAGGAAGAGCGCGGACACGAGGACGAAGGCCGTCGGCAGTCCGTGGCTCAGCCCCAGGCCCGCGACGAAGACGCCGAAGAGGCACCCCGCCGTGAGGACCAGCCGCGACCACCCGTGGCCGTCCCTGAAGAACGCGGCCAGCACCACCGCGAGCGCCACGAAGACCACGAACGAGACCACCGCCAGCGGCACGAACTTCGGCACGATCGCCGCATCGCGCAGTGAGGCCATCCCGCCTGAGGCGAGTAGCTCCTGGGCCGACGGGTTGCCCTTGGCCCAGGACCGGATGACCTCGTCACTCTGCAGCCACGTCAGCAGCACCGCCACGCCACTCACCATCACGAGCGCGGTCAGGCTCCGCACCGCGTTGGTGACGGATCCGGGCAATTCCCTGCGCGTGGACATCTCGTGGACAACTCCTGCGTTGGCGTCTGACTAGGCTCACATCATGTCGAGCGAGCACCCTGCGATCACGTCATTTCGAGACGAGCTGCGCCGTCGTGGTGGGACGGGCGACGTGGTCATCCTGCCCGACTCGGTCCATACGGCCGCACTCGCCGCGGAGGCGTTGGGCTGTGAGGTGGGTGCCATCGCCAACAGCCTGCTGTTCGACGCCGGCGCGACCCCGGTCCTGATCCTCACCTCCGGGGCGCACCGGGTCGACACCGACAAGGTCGCCGCGCACCTCGGGCTGGGCCGGCTCGAGCGGGCCTCCCCCGCCTTCGTCCGGCAGCACACCGGTCAGGTCATCGGCGGCGTGTCGCCGATCGACCACCCGGTCCCCGTGCCCACCTGGATCGACAGCTGGCTGCGCACGTACGACGTGGTGTGGGCCGCCGCGGGGCACCCCGCCGCCGTGTTCTCCTCGACGTTCGACGAGCTCGTCGCCATGACGGGTGCGCCCGAGATCGACGTCGAGTGAGGGCGCCGTCAAGCCTCGCCCCCCAACACTAGGGTGGGGCCGTGGAATCACTTGCCCTGACCTTCTCCAGCGGCTGGGCCAGCGGCATCAACGCCTATCTGGTCGTCCTTGGTGCTCGGCATCGCCGACAAGGTCAACAACTTCTCGCAGATCCCCGACGTGCTGGCGCGCTGGGACGTCCTCACGGTCGCCGGGTTCTTGTTCTCGATGGAGTTCATCGCCGACAAGATCCCCTACATCGACTCCACCTGGGACGCGATCTCCACCGCCATCCGCCCCACCGTCGGCGCGGTGATCGGTGTGCTGCTGGCCGGTGACGCGTCCTCGCTCGACCAGGCCGTCCTGGGCGTCGTCGGAGGCGGCACCGCGCTGCTCTCGCACCTGGTCAAGGCCGGCAGCCGGCTGGCCATCAACTCCTCGCCCGAGCCCGTGACCAACATCGGCGCCAGCCTCGCCGAGGACGTCGCCGTCCTGGCCGTCGTCGCCTTCGCGATCAACAACCCCGAGGCCGCGGCGGCCATCGCCGGCGTGGCCCTGGCCCTGGGTCTGATCATGTTGTTCTTCCTCGCCAAGGTCATCCGTCGGGGCTGGCGGAGGTGGAAGAAGAAGGACCCGATCACGGCCTCGCTGTGAGCGCCCTGCGGATCGTCGTCATCGGCGGTGGCTTCGGCGGCTTGGCCAGCGCCGTACGCCTCGCCAAGCTCGGCCACGCGGTCACCCTGGTCGAGCACTCGGACACCCTTGGTGGCGCCCTGCAGCCCGTCCGGGCTGACGGCTTCACCTGGGACGCCGGCCCGTCGACGACCCTGTTGCCGGCCGTCATCCGCGACCTGTTCCGCAAGACAGGCCGCCCCCTCGAACGCGAGCTGGACCTCCAACCGCTCGACCTCGTCCGCGAGCACCGCTTCGCCGACGGCTCCGTCCTGGGCCTGCCCAGTGGCTCGCGGGCCGGACAGATCGCCGCCTTCGACCAGCTCGGCGGTCTGGGGGCAGCCTGGGCGGCGTACGTCGACGAGCGTGCCGACGAGTGGGAGGTGCTGCGACGCGGCTACCTCGAGCAACCCTGGGACCGTGACCTCTCCCCACGCGACCTGACGGACCTGCTCGGCCGCCGGGAGATGCTGCACAAGCGGCTGCGGACGGTGTCGAGGGACGAGCGCCTGCGCCTGGTCGCCGGTCACCCGTTCGTCGCCGACGGCCACGACCTGCGCAACGTCCCGGTGTGGATGGGGGCGATCTCCTACCTGGAGCAGACGTTCGGCGCGTGGACGATCCCGGGCGGACTGGCAGCCCTGGGGACCGCACTGGTCGACCGGCTCGACACCCGCGAGGTCGCCGTGGAGCTCAGCACGACGGTGCTCGACATCGTGGTGCGTGACGGTGGCGCGGTGGGGGTCCGCACCTCGGCGGGAGCCCTCGATGCCGACGCCGTCGTGTGCGCCGTCGATCCGCGCCGGCTGCCGGCGCTGGCGGGGTTCGTCCGTCGCAGCATGCCCGCCATCCCACCGGTCGTCTGCCACGTCGGTCTCGAGGGTGAACTTCTGGACCTGCCGCACGAGGTGGTGCTGCACGGCGACCCGATGCTTGTCGTCCGGACCGGCGGCACCGCTCCCGAGGGCTGCGCTGCGTGGACGATCCATGGCCGGGGACAGATCGCCGAGGACGTGCTCCGCGCGCTCGCACGGCACCGGATCGACCTCCGCCCCCACGTCGTCACCCGCATCGACCGGTCCCCTCGCGACCTGGTGGAGGCATGGTCGGGCTCACCGCTGGGGGTCCTGTGGCAGGGCCGGCAGACGGTCCGCGACCGGCTCGGCCCGACGACACCGATCCCCGGGGTCTACGCCGCCGGGGCCTACGCGACTCCGGGGTCGGGTCTGCCCTTCGTCGGGTTGTCGGCGGCGCTCGTCGCGCAGGCGATCGGACCCGCCTAGTGCCGCGTGTCGTAAATAGATGAACGCTATGGGTCTGAAATTATGGGGGCATGGCGAATCATCCTGGCGAAGCATCCGGATCGCACCGATGAGCGCGGACCGAGAATCCGCGCTGCCGTGCAGCGTCCTGACTGACCCGCACGCTGGGTCGCTGGTGCCAGACTGCCGCGCGTGACCGAAGACATTTTCGCTGCTGCCCGGGCGTTTCTTGACCGCGAGGGACGGCTCATCGAGCGCCGTCTCGCCTCTGTGCTGTTCGACGGAGCCGATGCCTCTGGCGTGATCGACGCCGTCCGCGCCTACCGCAACGCCAACGGCGGATTCGGTCATGGCCTTGAGCCCGACAAGCGTTGCCCGGCAAGCCTGCCCATCGACGTCGAGTGCGCTCTCGGGATCCTTTTGGTCGCCAGCCGGGGCGACGCCACGGCAGGGTCAGGCGATCCGGTAGCGGACGGGCTCGTCAGGGACGCTTGTGATTGGTTGGCTTCTGTGGCCGCGCCCGACGGAGCGGTGTCCCTGGCCTTCCCGGTCATGGAGCGTTACCCCCGGGCTGAGCACTGGTCGGACTGGACCTACACCCCCGGATTGAACCCGACGGCGGGTCTGGCCGGACGGCTGCACCAACTGGGGGTGACCCACCCGTGGCTCGACCGGGCCACCGACTGGACCTGGGTGCGGCTCGAGTCCGGCTTCGAGGAAGACGCACACGCTCTGATCGAGGTGATGGTCTTCCTCGCCCATGTTCCAGACCGTGCTCGGGCGGAGACCGTCGGCGCCCACGTGGGCGAATGGCTGTCGAAGGCCGACTGGTACCGGGCGGATCCGGCGGATCCTGGCTACGGACTCACCCCTGTCCACCTGGCGCCGT
This sequence comes from Nocardioides sp., assembly GCF_035576065.1. Taxonomy (GTDB): domain Bacteria; phylum Actinomycetota; class Actinomycetes; order Propionibacteriales; family Nocardioidaceae; genus Nocardioides. The sequence goes on along the minus strand of NZ_DATLWX010000011.1, from coordinate 261,790 downwards.
CGCCGGACAGCCCCTGGAGGCGACTGTTCGACGACACAATCATTGAGGGTCACCTCGACCGCCTGGTCCGTGACCAGCAGTCGGATGGGGGCTGGCCCATCACATGGGAACCACCGGGGGGCGCCTCCACCCTGGAATGGCGCGGGATCGAGACGCTCCGGGCTCTGCGGACCCTCCGGGCCTACGGTCGGCTCTGACGAGAGTCAGCTCTCAGGCGCCGCAATGCCTGGACGTCCTCATCTGGATCTGCCGCGATCAGTGCACGCATTCTCTCGGTCGGCGATTCGCACTAGCCTCAGCTCGTGTCCCAAAAATCGGATCTTCGGCAGGCACGTGAGGCGGTAGCGGCGTACCACGAAGCGAAGCTCGCCCGAGCTCCTCGCGCACGTAGCCGAAGCGGTCGACCGGTCTCGCAGCGGCGAGCTTAAGACCTTCGACGTCGACGAGGTCTTGTTCCAGTACTCACGTGTCGCGAACGAGCTCTGGAAGTTTTGCAATATCGGCAACGTCCAGGTCACAGCGAGCCAGCTGCATGAAGGCCCGTCGATCGACTGGTGGGAACGCGGGGCACCGAAACGCGCACGACATCCCGCCAAGGAAGTGCCCACCAGCGAACTGGTTGACCGCCACGCGATCGAACGTGCGTCATATCGCCGCCAGCGGGTCGTGCGTCGACCTGGATCTGGATGGGCGGACGTGCGTCAGCGAGGCCGCTTGGCGGGAAGCGGAACTGTCGTCGGGCCCCGACGGTCACGGGTGTAGGTCGCGTAGTCGATGAAGTGGCGTCGGCGTTCCAGGTAGTGAGGGTAGTGCTCGAAGTGCCAGCGGCAGCCTTCGATGAACTCGCCATGGTCGTCTAAACCCAGCCGATGCAAGACGCGCTCGAACTCCTGCAACCCCGCCATCATCTCGTCGCAGTGTTCCCGGGATGCCGCATCGGTGCCCCACAAGACGCCTGAGGGGAGTTCGTGGACAGCAGCCCACAGCCAGCTCAAGTCGCGTTCGTACCGCGCGCGGTCGGTCTCCCTCGGCGACATGGCGATGAGCGTAGTCGGCCCGACGCCTCTGCCGTCGGTGCGAAGATGCCGGTATGGGGTCTACTGGCTTTCGAGAAGCTGCGCGGCTGGACGACGAATTGCAGCGTTGGTCGCATTGCGAGGAGTCGCTTCTCATCGAGATGGCTCTGACGCAGCACGGGTATGGAGTCAGACTCTCGTTCAACCTGACCTGGACTGCAGAGGGCGTGCTTCGTCCCGACCGCGACAGCCGCGAGCAGCGACTGACCATCGAGATGCACGGCGTGCAGCGACTCCACTTGGAGGGCCGGCTGACCGAGGCAATGCTCGACCACCCAGAGAACATCAACTGGGGCCTTTCCGAAGTCGCGTCGCTGCGCGCTGCGCCGTGCCCAGACGGCCTCCAACTGCAGGTGCTCTGGGAGGACGATCGAAGCATCATCATCGACGCGCAGTCGGCAAGCGTCACGGAGCCAGAGGTCGCGCCGTCCGTGCGCTGAGCGTCCGCTCCTGCCGCGATGAGGGCGATAGCAAGGCGCGTCGATCCGCCGCCTTTGCATCAGCAAAGCAACCGGCATCCAGCGCCGTGTTGACCCTGCGGAAGCAGATTCACCCTCCTCCCGTGTCAGGTCCGTGGCGGGTGTCCCGCAGCCTCGTCAGCAGATGCGCGTCAGGCACACTGCAAGAGTGTCCGACCCGCTGCGCAACCTGCTCGCCGCGCCGCCCGACCTCCCGGTCACCGCTGGTCTGGCCGCTCTCGTCGAGGCGCTCCGAACCCGCGGAGTTGCGGTGGTCCACGCACCGCCGGGCACCGGCAAGACGACCTTGGTTCCACCCGCGGTCGCTGGGGTCGTCGCGGGACGGGTCGTCGTCACGCAGCCCAGCCGCATCGCAGCCCGCGCTGCTGCCCGTCGGCTGGCGCATCTGCTGGGCGAGCCGGTGGGCGAGACGGTCGGATACTCCGTACGCGGAGACCGACGCAGCAGCCGACGTACACGTGTCGAGATCGTCACGACCGGTCTACTGCTCCGGCGCATCCAGCACGATCCCGAGCTGGCCGGCGTCGGGGCCGTCGTGCTCGACGAAGTGCACGAGCGCCACCTCGACGCCGACCTGACCTTGGCGCTGCTCATCGACATCCGGGCCAACCTGCGAGAGGACCTGTCCCTGGTGGCGATGTCGGCCACCATCGAGGCCGAACGGACGGCCACACTGCTCGGTCGAGGTGACGATCCCGATGGTCCCGACGGCCTCTGGGACGCCCCGGTGATCCGCGTTCCGGGTGCCTTGCACCCGGTTCAAGCGGTCTGGTGCCCGCTGCCTGCGGGGGTGCGCCGCACCGACGACCGGGGGATCACCCCGGCGTTTCACGACCATGTCGCAGCGACCGTGGGTCGTGCGCTGGTCGCGCACGAGGGCGACGTCTTGGTCTTCGTGCCGGGTGTCGCGGAGGTCGAGGCGACCGTACGCCGCCTTGCCGGCGTGGACGCGGCCGTGCACGCCCTGCACGGACGCTTGTCCGGCGCCGAGCAAGATCGTGCGCTCAGCGAGGGCCCGGGTCGACGCGTGATCGTCTCGACCGCGGTCGCTGAGTCGTCGCTGACGGTGCCCGGGGTGCGCGTCGTGGTGGATGCCGGATTTTCGCGCGAGCCGCGCACCGATCACCGTCGCGGACTGGCTTCTCTGGTCACCGTCGCGGTGAGCCGAGCAGCGGCCGAGCAGCGGGCGGGACGGGCTGGACGGCTGGGACCTGGGACCGTGCTGCGCTGTTGGTCCGAGGCGGAGCACGGGCATCTGGCCGCTCACCCGGAGCCCGAGATCGCCACCGCCGATCTGACGGCCTTCGCCCTGGAGGTGGCGTGCTGGGGCAGCCACGACGTCCACGACCTGGCGCTGCTCGACCAGCCACCGGTGCACGCACTGTCGGCGGCCAAGGAGGTGCTGGTGGGTCTGGGGGCGATGACCGAGGACGGGAGAGCCACCCCGCGGGGCCGGGTGATCGCCAGCGTGCCGGCCGATCCCAGGCTGGCGCGTGCCCTCATCGACGGGGCTGGTCTCGTCGGGACCAAGCGGGCCGCAGAGGTGGTCGCGATGCTGAGCGAGGACGTCCGCGCTCCGGGCGGAGACCTCGTTGCTGCGCTCCGGTCCCTGCGCGCTGACCAGCGGGCAGGATCGTGGCGCCGCCAGGTCACCCGACTGGAGGAGGTCGTCGCGAAGCAGGGGACCACCGGCGACCGGAGAGTGGCGGCGGACGACGCCCGAGCGCTCACCGATGATGTGGCGGTAGGTCTGGTGGTGGCCCTGGCGCATCCGGAGCGGATTGCACGCAAGCGCTCCGAAACGTCGAGCTACCTCATGGCGTCCGGGACAGGCGCGGCGCTCGACTCGCGCGACCCGAGCCCGCTGGCCGGACTGGAGTGGCTCGCAGTCGGGGACGCGGAACGACGGCCCGGGCAACGTGAGGCCCGGATCCGCGCGGCGGCCCCCCTCACCGAGGACCTGGCGCTGGAGGCTGCTGGATCGCTGTGGACCGAGGTGGATGAGGTCACCTGGACCAGTGGGCGGGTGCTGGCTCGCCGACGGACGTTGCTGGGCGCGATCGAGCTCAGCTCAGCCCCGCTCAGCGATCCACCCGCGCAGGCCGTGACCGACGCGATCAAGAAGGCGGTCGCGAGCGAGGGGATCGCTCTCCTCGCCTGGACGGAGGCGGCCACGGCGCTGCGCGCCCGCCTCGACTTCCTGCACCGCGCGCTCGGCGACCCGTGGCCCGACGTGAGCGACGCGGCACTGACGCAGAACCTCGACTCCTGGCTCGGGCTGAAGTTGGCGCGGGTCCGCTCGGCCCAGGATCTTCGTCGTATCGACGTGACTGCCGCCCTGCGAGCGATGGTGCCGTGGCCGGAGGCGGGCAGGCTCAACGACTTGGCCCCCGAGCGCGTGGAGGTGCCCAGCGGGTCGAGCGTGCGGGTCGACTACTCCCAGGATCAGCCGGTGCTTGCCGTACGACTGCAAGAGGTCTTCGGTTGGACCGCAGCCCCGGCCCTGGCCGACGGCAGGGTGCCGCTCCTGCTGCACCTGCTCTCTCCCGCGCAACGCCCGGCCGCCGTCACCGCAGACCTGGAGTCCTTCTGGGACAACGGCTACCCGGGGGTGCGTGCTGACCTGCGCGGGCGCTATCCCAAGCACGCCTGGCCCGAGGATCCACGCAGCGCACCAGCAACCGCGCGGACGAACAGAGCTCGCCGAAGTTGAGTGGCGTGTTGACCGCCTGGGGTGAAACTCCCCTGCCTACAGGGGCGTAGCGAAAGCGCTGCAAACCGCCGCGATCGCGCGGCTGATGGCGCAAAGCCCAACCACAAGCACGATGACCCCGTAGGCCGGAGGCGCGTAGCCGAACCAACTGTCAATGAAGATGAGAAGCGCGCCGGCGACGATGCAGAACAGGCTCGTCATGATGATGACCCGTGGCCTTGTCTGGAGCCTCAACCGGACATCTTGGGTGGTCGCCGGAGTTGAGTCAATCCGCCGTCTGTCGGGTAATTCGGGTGCCGAAATCCCCGCGCGCCACGCTGAGACCTGGGTGAGCAGGTGAGCGGTGGGCGAGTAGTCGATCTTCCAGTCGGTGTAGCAGCCGAGCACCCCATCCGTGGTGCATCGCAAACCGACAAAGACCCAGTCGATATCGCCGTCGTCGCGAAGCGAAAACCCGCCCGCCACGTTGAAGGTTGCACTACCGCAGGGGCATGTGGCGTCATCCAGTTCCGCGTCCTGTGCCGCGTCCGCCGAGTCAAAGATCCATGCGGCCCGTCCACACCCGGAACACGTCCGCTGTGCGCAGCCCTCGTCATCATCTACTCGCACGCCGAAGTCGCTTGACCCGCAGTCTTCGCATTGGGCGTGCGCAACCGTTCCTACCGGACGATGGAGCGAGGCGCTGTACTCGGCCAGGTACTCGCCGAGGTCTTCTGCGACGTCAGCTGTCCACCACTTGCGCGACTTCCTGATCGCCATGCGAAGCAGCGTAACGGCAGCGAGGAAGCGCAATCATCTGCCGTGGTGCGCGTTCGCCCATGCGTCTTGCCGCCGCGTTGGCCGCTGCACAGGCAGCGCGCCGTCTACGGCCCCGCTGATGCTGCTGGTCGTGCTTCGCAGGACGATCAGTCACTCAGACCATCAGCGCGACTGGGCAGTCCCGGCCGGACCAGCGACCAGGTGACGGTCAGGCTCGCGCCGATCAGCGTCTCCCCCGGCTCGATCTTCGCCGACATCGCCATCGCCTCGCGGTGGCCGGGCCCGTCCCCCGCGGAGCCCGCGTGGCCGATGGCGAACACCTCCCCCAGCGAGGCACCGGCGAGGCCCGCCAGCTGGGTGGCCTGCCGGACTGCGTCGTCGTACGCCGCAGCGACGGCCTGCTCGTGGGCCGACGTGGGCGAGGACACCTCGAGAGCAACGCCCTCCACGACGAGCGCATCGCCGATCTCGGTCGCGAGCTCGTCCAGCAGCGATCCGGCCGCATCGAGGTCGGCGCAGCGGATGCTCATCGAGTGACGAGCCTCGAACCCACGCGGCTGCCCCTGGTTGTCATGCCAGGGCCACACGTTGATCCCGGTCGTGGCGACGCGTTCCTCGGCGGTGTGCCGCCGTGCGACGACCCCGATCGAGGCCGCCGCGGCGGAGCAGCCCCCGAACGCCTCCGCCACACGTTCTGCCCGAGCGACCGCCGCCACCCTGACCACCGCCGAGTCCGGTTGGACGGAGGTGGTGCCGTGACCGGTGACGGTGACCGTGTGGGTGCTCATGAGCGACACCGTAGCGACGAGCCGCCGCTCAGACCGTGATCTGCAGCGCAGTGAAGATCTCGCGGGTGGCCCGGGAGAAGTTCAGCGTGTAGAAGTGCAGCCCCGGGGCGCCCCCGGCCAGGAGCTCCTGGCACAGCTCGGTGGAGATGCGGATGCCCTCGGCACGCAGCTCTGCGGGCGTCTCGGCCAGCGGCTCGATGCGGGCGGTCACCTCGGGCGGGATCTCGCGCCCGGAGAGCTCGACCATGCGGCTCATCGAGTTGAGGTTCAGGATCGGCATGATGCCCGGGATGATGGGGATGTCGACACCGATCGCCCGTGCGCGCTCGACGAGGGCGAAGTAGTCAGCGGCCCGAAGGACCATCTCGGTGACCGCGAACTCGGCGCCCGCGTCGTGCTTCGCCTTCAGCACCTGGGCGTCGTGCTCGAGGCTCTCCGCGTTGACGTGCCCCTCCGGGAAGGCCGCGACGCCGACGGCAGCGTCGTAGCGCTCCTTGATGAAGGCCACGAGATCGGAGGCGTATTCGAGGCCGTCCTCGGCGCTGGCCCACTCGGTGTGCGGTCCGCCGGGCGGGTCCCCCCGCAGGGCCAGGATGTGCGAGACGCCGGCATCACGGTAGGCATCGAGGATCTCGACCAGCTCTGCGCGACTGTGGCCCACGCAGGTCAGGTGCGCGACCGGCAGCAGCGAGGTCTCCTGGGCGATCCTGCCGGTGATCCGCACCGTGGTGTCGCGGGAGCTGCCGCCTGCGCCGTACGTCACGGAGACGAAGGTGGGCCGGTAGGGCTCGAGCTCGGTGATCGCCCGCCACAGGCGCTCCTCCCCGGCCTCGTCCTTGGGCGGGAAGAACTCGAACGAGAACGACTTCTCCCCGCTCTCGATCAGCTCGCGCATGCTGCGCCCGGGTCCCTCGGTCATGGGCCAAGCCTAGGGACGGCGGCGATGCGCGGACGAATCCGTCCACTGGCTAGGCTCCACTGGTGAGTGACCCGCGACGCGACCTGACGAGCGACACCGCGCCTGTCGACTGGGACTCCGACGCCTTCCGAGCACGGGTCCGTACGGTCCTGGACGACTTCCTCGACGAGCAGTCCGTGCGCCTCGACGCCCTGGGCGGGGACGCCGCCCGTCTCGTCGCGGAGGCACGCACCTGCGTCGGCGGCGGCAAGCGTTTCCGGGCCGCCTTCTGCTACTGGGGCTATCGCGCCATCCAGCCCGAGGTCGCCGACGAGGCCGCCCTGGTCCGTGCGTGCGCTGCGCTGGAGCTGCTGCACGCGAGCGCGCTCGTCCACGACGACCTCATGGACTCCTCCGACACCAGGCGGGGCCGCCCCGCCACGCACCGGGCCTTCGAGGGCGAGCACCGAGGGGCTGGATGGACCGGGGACCCCAAGCAGTACGGCGCTGCGGCAGCCATCCTCCTGGGTGACCTGTTGCTCGGGTGGGCCGGGGACATGCTCCGCCACTGCGGCCTGCCGCGGGCCCAGGTGGACGCCGGCCTGAGCGTCTTCGAGCTCTGCCGTACCGAGGTGATCGCGGGCCAGTTCCTCGACGTCTCGGTCCAGGCGCGGGCCCATGCCGACCTCGACACCGCCATGACGGTGCTCCGCTACAAGTCCGCGAAGTACTCCATCGAACGGCCGCTGGAGATCGGCGCCGCGCTCGCCGGGGCGACGCGGGAACAGAGCAGCCAGCTGTCCTCCTTCGGCCTGCCGCTCGGCGAGGCGTTCCAGCTCCGCGACGACCTCCTCGGCGTCTTCGGTGACCCTGCCGTCACCGGCAAGCCCGCAGGAGACGACCTCGTCGAGGGCAAGCGAACCGTGCTCGTCGCGTTGGCCCTCGCCGCTGCCGCTCCCGCCGAGGCCACGCGGCTGGACTCGTCACTGGGCAGTCCGCTCGAGGACGTCGCGGTCGTCGACCTCCGGCGGATCATCCGGGAGTCGGGCGCGGACGCCCAGGTGGAGCAGCTCATCGGCTCGCTCGCCGACACCGCCCTTGCCGTGCTGGCCCGGGCAGACATCGACGAGCACGCACGCGGCGTGCTCGCACAGCTCGCGTCCGCTGCCACGCAGCGAGTGGTCTGAGCCTCGCTCAGTCGAGCGAGCCGATGCCCGGGACCTCCGGGCCCTCGCCGCGCAGCAGCACCGAGAACGGCACACCGCGGTCGGCGTTGACACGTGAGCCGAGCACGCTCAGGGCGATGTTGAACGCCCTCTCGTCGGCCCGCGCCAGCGTCGTCCAGCCGTCCCACAACAGGACGACGCCCGCCAGGCCGGCGCCGATGTCGTGCAGACAGTCGCCCAGGGCGTCGAAGTTCTGCCCGTAGTCGTCCGGGAAGCCGAGAGCCTGACCGACCGCATCGAGGAACTCGGCCCTGGTCTCGCTCAACCAGCCGTCCACGTGGGCGAACCCGAAGTCGGCGTGCTCGACGGTGCGCCGGACGTCGGCGACCTCGAAGGCGCCGTGCCACCGGTAGATGCCCGGTTGGGCGTGGTGGGCGATCAGCCCGGCCAGGAGTCCTGCCAGTCCGCTCATCTAGAAGGCCAGGGCCTGTGCGCGACGCTTGACCTCGGCGCCACGGTTCTCCCGCAGGGCGTCGATGGGTCGCCCGGGCAGGTCGTCGTCGATGAAGATCCACGCGATGGCCTCGCGGTCGGTGAAGTTGTTGTCGTGCATCACGGTCAGCAGCCCCGACAGGCCCTTGACGACCAACCCGTCCTGGAAGAACGCCGCCGGCACGGACGGCGGCAGGCCCGGTCGCGGGACCGCCTCCGCGATCTCGTGGTCCTTGATCATGGTGCGGACCTTGGCCGGGGTGACGTCGAGCAGCTCGCCCACCTGCTCCCAGTCGAGCCACTCGTCGACGAGCGCATCGAGATCGGCTTCGGCCAGGGGAACGGAGCTGTCGGAGGACGTCATACAGGCACTATTTCATGCCGCACGTCGCGCCGCGCCCTCCCGCCCGACATGCCACGCCACGCCGGGACACCGTCTCGCCGCCACCTCTGCCTGCCGGGTTCGTACGATGGAGCCACCGGATCCTTCCCCGTCCGGTGATGGAGGTCGAGCAGTGGAGTCAACCGAGCACGTCGAGAGTGCGCGTCGAGCGTCGACCGACGCCCTCGTCGGTCGACTCCTGGACCGCCGATATCGGATCGGGCCCCGCATCGCACGCGGCGGCATGGCCAGCGTCTACGAGGCCGAAGACATCCGGCTCGACCGCACCGTCGCCGTCAAGGTCATGCACCCGGGCCTCGGCGACGACGACGACTTCGCCCAGCGCTTCGTCCGCGAGGCGCGCGCCGCGGCGAAGCTGAACCACCCGCACGTGGTCGGGGTCTACGACCAGGGTGACGACGACGGCGTGGTCTTCCTGGCGATGGAATACGTCCCCGGCCACACGCTGCGAGACGTGATCCGCAAGGAAGCCCCGATGACGCCCGCCCGGGCGTTGTCGCTCCTCGAGCCGATCGTCTCGGCACTCGCAGCAGCTCATCGCGCCGGCCTGGTGCACCGGGACGTGAAGCCCGAGAACGTCCTCATCGCCGACGAGGCCCACGGCGGGGGCGTCAAGGTCGCCGACTTCGGTCTCGCCAAGGCGATCAGCGCCGACACCCAGCACACCGCCACCGGCGGCGTCCTGATCGGCACCGTCTCCTACCTCGCCCCCGAGCTGGTGGTCGATGGCCGGTCCGACGCCCGCGCCGACGTCTACGCGGCCGGGGTCGTGCTCTACGAGCTCCTCACGGGCAACAAGCCGCACGAGGGCGAGAGCCCGATCCAGGTCGCCTACCGCCACGTCCACGAGGACGTCCCGCCGCCGTCGCGCGTCGTGCCCGAGATCCCGGCCTACGTCGACGCTCTCGTGGCCCGCGCCACGGCTCGTGACCGGTCCCAGCGGCCCGCCGACGCTGCGGTCCTCCTGCACCAGATCCACCGGGTCGCCCAGGCCCTGCATGCCGGCGTGCACGACGACCCCGACCTCACGGCCGACCTGGCGTTGTCCCCGGCCCGTCACGACCCCTTCGAGGACGTCGAGGTCGAGGACGTCCTGGTCGAGGAGCGCAACGACACCACGGCCCTCGAACACCTCCCCGCTGTGTTCGCGCCGACGCGCGTACGCCCGGTCGCGAGCCCGCCCCGGCGGCCTGCTGCCCGCAGGCCGGCCGCACCGTTACCCGTGCACACGACCCCCCGCCGCCGATCGGTCAAGGGGCCACTGTCGTTCCTGCTGGTCGTGCTGCTGCTGATCGGCGTCGGGGCAGGAGCCTGGTGGTTCGGCTTCGCCCGCTACACCACGACTCCCGGAGTCCTGGGGGTCACCGAGGCCGCCGCCGCGTCCCAGCTCGAGCGCGAGGGCCTCGACACCGAGGTCGGGACACCCCGCTTCTCCGAGACCGTCGAGGCGGGCCTCGTGCTGGCGACCGAGCCCGAGCCGGGTGAGCGGGTGCTCAGGGACGGCACCGTGAGCCTGGTGGTCTCGCTCGGTCCGGAGCGCTACGACGTCCCCGACGTGAAGAGCATGACCGAGGACGAGGCCCAGGACGCCCTCCAGCAGAGCAACTTGTCCTTCGGCGACAGCACCGAGAAGTTCAGCGAGAGCATTCCCCTCGGTGCGGTCATCAAGACCGTCCCGGCGGTCGGCACGACCGTCAAGCCCGACACCTCGGTCGACCTGGTGGTGAGCAAGGGCCGCCTACCCATCGAGATCTCCGACTGGACCGGCAAGGACGCCGACCAGGCGGTGGCCGCGCTCGAGAAGCGGAAGCTCGTCGTCGAGGTCGCCGGCGAGGAATACAGCGACTCGGTGGCCGAGGGTGACGTCATCTCCCAGGATCCCGCCGCGGGGCCCCTCTTCAAGGGCGACACCGTCGCCCTCGTCGTCTCGAAGGGACCCGAGCTGGTGGAGGTGCCCCGGGTGATCGCCATGGGTGTCGAGGCTGCCACGGAGAAGCTCGAGGCCCTGGGGTTCCAGGTCGACGTCCAGAACTCCGAGAGCTACATCGGGGTGGGCTTCGTGTTCAGCACCTCCCCGGGTGCCGGCGACATGGTGGCCCGAGGCAGCACGATCACGCTCTACCTGATCTAGCGCCCTAGGCTCCGCCGGTGAGCACGGCCATCCCGACTGCGACCACGGCGGCCCAGCAGCGGCGTACCACCCTGCTGGCGGCGATGGCGCTCCTGGCGATGACCGCGTGCTGGGGCTCGACGTTCTTCCTGATCAAGGACCTCATCGACCGGGTCCCCACCCTCGACTTCCTGGCTGTCCGCTTCGCCATCGCCGCGGCGGCCATGCTGGTGGTGGCGCCGACGGCGATCGCTCGCCTCTCCCCTGCCGTGCGCCGGCACGCCGTCGTGCTGGGGATGTTGTACGGCGTCGCGCAGATCCTGCAGACGTCAGGTCTCGCGCAGACGCCGGCCAGCGTCAGCGGGTTCATCACCGGCATGTACGTCGTGTTCACGCCGTTGTTCGCCGCCGCCATCCTGCACACCCGGATCGGTGCGCTGACCTGGGCCGCGGTGGGGTTGGCCACGGTTGGTCTGGGTGTCCTCACCCTGGGCGGCTTCAGTCTCGGGTACGGCGAGGCGATCACGCTCGTCGCGGCGGTGCTCTACGCCTTGCACATCGTCGGCCTCGGTGCGTGGTCGACGCCGCTCGATGCCGTGGGCATGTCGATCCTCCAGATCATCGTGATCGCCGCCGTCTGCTTCGTGGCGACCGTGCCCGACGGGATCGTGCTGCCGCACACGGGACGGGACTGGCTCTCGGTGCTCTACATGGCGATCTTCGCGGGCGCGCTGGCGATGCTCGGGCAGACCTGGGCCCAGGCCCACCTGGCGCCGACGCGGACCGCGATCATCATGAGCATGGAGCCGGTCTTCGCGGCGACCTTCGCAGTGGCGCTCGGCGGCGAGGGGATCACGGCGCGGCTGCTGGTGGGCGGGACGATGGTGCTCACCGCGATGGTGGCCGTCGAGCTCGTCCCGCGCCGGCACGTCGAGGCCGAGGTCACCCATATCGCGGTCTGAGGGAGGCGGACGGCCGTAGTCTTGCGCCGTGACGACCTGTGTGCGCTGTGGCCACGAGCTGGGGATCGGGCGGTTCTGTCTGAACTGCGGCCACCCCGTCGATGAGCCCCTGCCCGCACAGGAGGCACGCCTCACCACGCTGCACGAGGAATCCTCCCCCGACCGGCCCGATCTCGGGAGCCCGTCGTGGGTGCCATGGGCGGTCGGGGCCAGCCTGCTGCTGATGGTCCTGGGGGTCCTGGCGGTGCTGGCGGCCTTCCTCGGTGGTGACGACGACCCCGCGGAGGGCGTGGCGACGGAGCCGCGGCAGACGAGCACCGAGAGCGAGGCTCCGCCGGCCGAGACCATCGACCTCACCAGCACGGTCAGGGTCAAGGCGCCGCCCGCCGCACCGCCCACCACCGACCTGGACGGCCGGCTCGTCAGCTACGGCCCCCGGCGCATGCTCGACGGGGAGCCGGCAACGGCGTGGCGCACCGCCGGTGACGCGACCGGCCAGACGATCACGTTCTCCCTGCGGGAGGCCACCACCATCCGCCGGGTCGGGCTGGTCAACGGCTACGCCCGGAAGGTGCCCAGCGGGACAAGCCTGGTCGACTGGTACCCCAACAACCGGCGCATCACCCTGGTGGAGTGGATCTTCGACGACGGCACCTCGGTGCAGCAGGAGCTCCGGGAGAAGCCGAAGCTGCAGCGCCTCACGATCGACCCGGTGACGACCACGACCGTGCAGCTGCGCGTGCTCGCGGTGACTGCCCCCGGTGCCGGTGTGCTGGGGCGCGACTACACGGCCATCAGCGACGTCCTCCTTGCGGGCGCCCCGGCTGCGTGATCGTCCGTGCCTCGCACCGTCATCGCCGCCATCGTCGACACGGACCAACGGGCTGCGGCGACGGAGATCTGGATCGCAGCCCGGAGCGCTGCTGGACGAGCACCGTCGCCAGGCAGGCGGGCGCGGGTCGCCCAGAAGCTGGTCTCGAGCGACGTGGCGTTGCTTGCGACGTACGGATCCACGCCTGCCGGCATGGTCGTGGCCGAGCCCTACCTCGACGCCCACGGCATCGACGCGACGTGCGGTCACATCGCGATGGTGTTCGTGCACCCGGCCCACTGGGGCAGCGGCATCGGCGGATCGCTGCTCCGTGCGCTGCAGGCGCCGGCCGAGGGCCGGGACTGGACCCGGCTGAGTGTGTGGACCCGCGCCGACAACCAGCGAGCTCTCCGCCTCTACCGCTCGAGCGGGTTCGTCGACACCGGTGAGCGGGCCTCCCTCCACGAGGGCGACCAGATCAACCGACTGGAGTGGCGGAGGCCCTAGAGGCGGCTGAGGATCGCCGCGGCCTCGTCGGCGTCGGCCTTCGACACGTCGAGGTGCGTCACGAGGCGTACGACGCGTGGACCCAGTGCCGCGGTCCGCACCCCTGCATCGGCTGCTGCCGCCACGAACTCGGCCGCGTCCGGTCGTGGGACCACCACGATGTTGGTGTCCACGCCCGCCGGGTCGACGCCGCACGCCTCGGCCAACAGCTTCGCGTGATCGTGGTCCTCGGCCAGCCGCTCGAGGTGGCGGTCGAGGGCGTGCAGGCCCGCTGCGGCCAGGATGCCGGTCTGACGCATCCCGCCGCCCAGTCGCTTGCGCCATACCCGCGCGTCTGCGATCGCGTCCGCCGAGCCCACCATCAGCGAACCGACCGGCGCGCCCAGGCCCTTCGAGAGACAGACGGCGAGCACGTCGGCCACGGCGCCGTAGTCGCGGAAGGACGTGCCGGTCGCGACGTGCGCGTTCCAGATGCGAGCACCGTCGAGGTGGACTGCGACCCCGACCTCGTCGGCCCACGTCCGCAGGCCCTGCAGATCGGCCAACGGCAGCACGGCGCCGCCGGCGAAGTTGTGGGTGTTCTCCACCGACACGGCCGCCGTCGGCACCAGGAACGGGCCCATGTCGGGTGCGTACATCTCGGTGATCGCCGCCAGGTCGATCTGGCCGCGGTGACCGGTCCAGGTGCGCATGGTCAGGCCGGTGATCGCGCCGTGGGCGCCCAGCTCCGCCCGGGCGATGTGCGCTGAGGACTCGCAGAGCACCTCCTGGCCAACGCGCACGAGGGAGCGGACCGCGAGCACGTTGGCGAGCGAGCCGGTCGGGGTGAAGAGCGCCGCCTCGTGCCCGAACATGGCCGCGACCCTCTCCTCGAGGGCCTTGGTCGTCGGGTCCTCGCCGTAGACGTCGTCGCCGACCTCCGCGTCCGCCATCGCGGACCGCATCGCGGCGGTCGGGGTGGTGAGGGTGTCCGAACGCAGGTCGATCATCGCGTGCGGAGCATCTCCGACACGAGGAACGCCAGCTCGAGCGACTGGACGCGGTTCAGGCGCGGGTCAACGACTGACTCGTAGCGGTGCGCGAGGCCGATCTCGTCGATCTCCTCGCCACCCCCGACGATCTCGGTGACGTCGTCGCCGGTCATCTCGACCATCATCCCGCCGGGCACGGTGCCCAGCGCGCGGTGGACGTCGAAGAACCCCTGGATCTCATCGAGCACGTCGTCGAAGCGCCGGGTCTTGTAGCCCGTCGAGGCCTCGAACGTGTTGCCGTGCATCGGGTCGCTGACCCACGTGACCTGGACGCCCTCGGCGGTGACCTTCTCGACGAGCGGCGGCAGGCCGTCACGGATCTTCTCCGCGCCGAAGCGGGTGATGAAGGTGAGGCGGCCCTGCTCGTTGTCCGGATTGAGCCTGGCGGCCAGACCCAGGGCGTCGTCGGCCGTGGCGCTCGGGCCGAGCTTGCAGCCGATCGGGTTGCGGATGTTGCTGAAGTACTCGACGTGGGCGCCGTCGAGCTGGCGGGTGCGTTCGCCGATCCACACCATGTGGGCGGACACGTTGTAGGGCAGCCCGGTCCGCGAGTCGATGCGGGTCATGGCGTGCTCGTAGTCGAGCAGCAGCGCCTCGTGGCTGGAGTGGAAGTCGACGCGGTGGAACTCGTCCGGGTCTGCGCCGATGGCCTTCATGAAGGTCAGGGCGCGCTCGATCTCGCCAGCCACCAGCTCGTAGCGTTGGGCGTACGGCGACTCGCGCACGAAGTCGTTGTTCCAGGTGTGGACCTGGCGCAGGTCGGCGAAGCCACCGGTGACGAAGGCACGGACAAGGTTGAGCGTCGCGGCCGAGGCGTTGTAGACGTCGACGAGTCGCTGGGGGTCGGGGATGCGCGACTCGGGGGTGAAGTCGAAGCCGTTGACCGCGTCGCCGCGGTAGGCGGGCAGGGTCACCGGACCATCAGGCGTGGTGCGGGTCTCGAGGTCGCTGGAGCGTGGCTTGGCGTACTGCCCGGCAAGCCGGCCGATCTTCACCACCGGCACCGAGGCGGCGTACGTCAGGACCACCGCCATCTGCAGCAGCACCCGCAGCTTGTTGCGGACGTTGTCGGCCGTCACCTCGGCGAAGGTCTCCGCGCAGTCGCCGCCTGCGAGCAGGAACGCCTCACCGCGGCCGACGGCCGCGATCTTGGCCTTGAGCTCGTCGCACTCGCCGGCGAACACCAGAGGCGGCGACCGCCGCAGCTTCGCGACGGCGGCGGCGACGGCGTCGGCGTCGGGGTAGTTCGGCTGCTGGACAGGGCGCATGGCGTGCAGCTGCTCGAGGGTGGGGATGCTCACTGCTCAAGAGTACGGGCGGGGCGCGCTCCATCCCGACTCGCGACCGGTGAGCGGGATTGCACCGCCAGCTACTTCTCCAAGTGCTCGATGTCGCGGAAGCCCGTCTTCTTCGCGCGGCCGCCACGGTTGACCAGCCAGGTGATCACCCACAGCACGAGCCCGACGGCCATCATCAGCCCGGCGATCTTGTACTGCTCCATGTCGGCGCGCGCCCACGGGCCCGCCAGGAAGGCGCAGCTGATCGCTCCCAGCACGGGCAGGAAGGTCGGGGCCCGGAAGTGGTCGTGGTCAACCGGCTGCTTGCGCAGCACCAGCACCGCGATGTTGACCACGGTGAAGACGCACAGCAGCAGGAGCGCAGTGGTCCCGCCCAGCAGGGTGACGTTGGCGAGGCCGTCGTCGGACCCGCTGGCCCGGACGACGTAGATGATCAGGCCGAAGGAGAGCAGCGTGGTGAAGAGGATCGCGACCCACGGCGTACGACGCTCGGGGTGCACCTTGCCCAGGGAGCGCGGCAGCACGTCCTGGTTGGCCATGCCGTAGAGCAGGCGGCTGGCCATCAGCATGTTGATCAGGGCCGAGTTGGCCACCGCGAACATCCCGATGAACGGGAAGATCTTGTCGAAGGGCAGGTCGGGTGCTCCGGCTGCGACGACCTGGTTGAGCGCTGGCCCGAGCTCGACGTTGGTCAGGTCGCCGACCGGCACCAGCGCGACCGCTGTGATCGAGACCAGGATGTAGATGACGCCGGTGATGCCCAGGCCGGTCAGCATCATCTTGGGGAAGTCGCGGATCGGGTTCTCGCACTCCTCGGCCATGTTGACCGAGTCCTCGAAGCCGACCATCGCGAAGAAGGCCAGGGACGTGGCCGCAGTGATCGCGAGGAAGGTGCCCTTGTCGCTGGGGCTGTCGAAGACCATCACCCGCGAGAAGTCGGCGTTGCCCTGGGTGACGGCGTACATGCCGATGAAGATGATCAGCAGCAGGCCGGACAGCTCGACCATCGTCAGCACGACGTTGGCCTTGACGCTCTCGCTGACGCCGCGGAAGTTGATCGCCGCGACCAGGGCCATGAAGCCCAGTGCGATGAACATCAGCCCCGTGCCACCGGGCGCCAGGTCCAGCGAGAAGCCGGCGCTGAAGAAGCCGGCGAACGCGTTGGAGGCCGTCGAGGCCGAGGTGATCCCGGACGACATCACGGCGAAGGCGATCAGGAACGTCACGAAGTGGATGCCGAAGGCCTTGTGGGTGTACAGCGCCGCCCCGGCCGCCTGGGGGTACTTCGTGACGAGCTCGAGGTAGGAGAAGGCGGTGATGGTGGCGACGAGGAAGGCGGCCAGGAAGGGCGCCCACGCCGCTCCACCGACCTCACCCGCGACCGAACCCGTGAGCGCGTAGACCCCGGTGCCCAGGATGTCCCCGACGATGAACAGGAGGAGCAGCTTGGGTCCCATCACCCGCTTGAGCTCGTGCTGCCCGTCCTGGTGGTCGCGATCGACACTGCTGCTGGTGGACATGGCCAACCCTCTCCCGGTGTGATGAAGTGCACTCACTCTGGCCTTGCCGATGAGTGAAGGCAAGGACCCCGAAGGAGGGGATCGCGTTCGGCAGGCCTCCGGACACCTAGGGTCCGCCCATGAGGTTCTTCCGCCGCACCGATCCGCCTGCGGCTTCGATCCTCCCGTCCGAGCGAGGCGACTGCGCGTGCTCGGAGCACATCGAGGACCTGCGCGGCGAGGTCGTGACTCCCGCGCCGACCCGCCAGTTCGCCTACGCACCGTTCACCGTGGGTGAGCTCCTGGACGGGCGTGAGCTGGGTGTCCGGCCCGTCGAGGCGCAAGGGAGGTGGCTGGACCTCCATGGGTCCCGCGAACGCATCGGCCCGTTCCACTTCACCCTGTGGGTCAGCGACGGGGCGACAATCGCGTACGCCGATGACGCAACCCTCCAGATGGATGCTGCGATCCGCGATCAGCCGGGCGTGGAACTCGTGGAGTGGGAGGACCGCGAGGTCTTCCACGTCTCGGCTCCGACACTGTGCGCGGACGGCGTCCTGGCTGCCGCCGCGCGGGCCCTGATGGACCCGCGCGTCAAGCAGTGATCAGCCGAAGAAGACTTGGGCCTCAGCGTATTCCGCCTCGCTGACGAGCTTGAGCTCGCCGGTGCCCTCGATGAGCGGCAGCCGCTCGATCCGGGTGCCCTTCAGCGCCATCATCGTGCCGAAGTCGCCCTCCGCGACCGCGTCGATCGCCTGCAGCCCGAAGCGCGTCGCCAGCCATCGGTCGAAGGCGGTCGGCGTGCCACCACGTTGGATGTGGCCGAGGACGACGGCGCGCGCCTCCTTGCCGGTGCGGGCCTCGATCTCGCTGGCGAGCCGGTCACCGATGCCCCCCAGACGGACGTGACCGAAGGCGTCCTTCTCCCCCGACACGAGCGTCATCTCGCCGCCCGTGCGCGGAACGGCCCCCTCGCTCACGACGATGATCGGGGCGTACTGGCTCTCGAACCGGGTCTGCACGCGATTGCAGACGTCCTCGATGTCGAAGGGCTGCTCGGGGATCAGCACCATGCTGGCGCCACCTGCGATGCCGCTGTGCAACGCGATCCAGCCTGCGTGCCGGCCCATCACCTCCACCACGAGCACCCGGTGGTGCGACTCCGCGGTCGTGTGCAGCCGGTCGATCGCCTCCGTGGCGACGTTGACGGCCGTGTCGAAGCCAAAGGTGAAGTCGGTGCCCGACAGGTCGTTGTCGATGGTCTTGGGGACACCCACCACCTTCACGCCGAGGTCCGCGAGCTTGGTGGCCACACCCAGCGTGTCCTCGCCGCCGATGGCGACGAGGGCGTCGACGCCGTCCTTGGCGAGGTTGGCCCGGATCTGCTCGACGCCGTTGTCCAGCTTGAAGGGGTTGGTCCGGCTCGAGCCCAGGATCGTGCCGCCGCGGGGCAGGATCCCGCGGCACTGGGCGATGCCGAGCTCCATCGTGAGGCCCTCGAGGGGCCCCTTCCAGCCGTCGCGGTAGCCGACGAAGTCGAAGCCGTGCGTCGTCACGCCCTTGCGGACGACCGCGCGGATCACCGCGTTGAGTCCTGGACAGTCGCCGCCTCCGGTGAGCACTCCGACGCGCATGTTCTCTCCTCATCGCTGGATTTGATCGATCAAACCCTAGTCACGCCGCGGCCCCGGGAGAAGAGAAACACGCCGCCGATATTCCTGCGCCCCAGGTTCGGAGCGAGGGTCACTGTCTCGGGTTGCCCAGACGAGGATCACCACGGTCACCACTCCGGCGTAGTAGATCCGCCACGGAGAACCGAAGTTCTCCTGGAACGGCGTTGCCCAGAAAGCAAGGGGGAGGAGCCAGCCTGCGCTGAAACGGGGGCTGCGGATCGCGATCGGGACATACAACAACAAGAAGTAGTGCAACCACAGGATCGGGGTGAGGACGAAGCACGCGCCGATCACCATCGCGAACGACCTCAGGTCGGAGCCTCTCCTGCCGGCACGCCAGGCCCAGGCCAGCAACGCCACGCCGAGGCACACGGCGACGACGCGCGCAGCCGCCGCCGCCATCCCGGCTGACATGGCCGCTGCTACGACCGAATAGCCGTCCGCCTGCTCCACCCGAGCAAGCACACTCAGCAGCTCCGGATATTCCTTCATGCCCGCGAACCCGATGACGGCCCAACTCGCCAGCACCAGGCCAAGGGTGAGGACGACAGCGATTCCAACGGCTCGGACTCTCCGCGTCGCCAGCAACCAGATGCCTAACGGCCAGAAGAAGACCTTCGCCACCACGACGAGGGCGAATGGGACGGCAGCGTAGGTCGAGTCACGAAACCGCCACACCAGAGCGACACCGAGGACGAGCAGGGGCGTGATCGCACCTAGACGCACGTCATGAAGCAACAGGATCGAGGCGAGCGTTGCCCCGTGGCAACGCCAGTCGCGGACGCCCAGAGCGAGCAGGGCTGCAGCCATGGCGAGCAGAAGGAGAGCGGTCATGACGCCAGCGGCCCACGGGTAGGGCATCACCCCGAGAGGGATGGACAACAACGCCGGCAGCGGCGGATAGACGAACTCGTCGCCTGGCGCCACACCGTCAGCCGTTGCCGGCGGGTAAGGATTGCGCCCAGCCACGATGTCCCGCGAGGCCTCCCACAAACTGCCATGGAAGTCGAAACCGTACTGCTGGCCTGCTGTCGACACGACGATCATGACCAACAGCGAGATGGGGAGCACCCCGAGCAGCAGGATCTGCACGGCCTGCATAGCGTTTTGGTCGGCACGCGTGCTCGCGGACTTCGGGACGTCGATCACAGTCGAGACCGTAGTCGAACCGTCTCCAACCCTCGTCACGCCGCGGCGCCGTGGGAAGGGGCCGCGTCAGTCCGCTGCGGTCACCGCGTCCGCCACTACGGTACGGCCATGGAGTTCGGATTCGTGCGCCTCGTTGCGGCTCTGCTGGTGCTGTGGATGGCGTTGGAGGTCAAGTTCACAGCGGTCGACACACGCCTGGCTCGCATGGAGCGGCTGCAACAGCGCATCGCCGAGCACCACGGCATGGTCCTGGTCGATCCTCAGCTCGAACCCGTCCGGGCGCTGCTCATCGGTCCCGGGCGCAAGCGCAACCGCCTCGCGGCCATCAAGAAGTACCGCGAGATCACCGGGGCCGATCTGGCCACGGCGAAGGCCGCCGTGGACCGCATCGACCGCGGTGAGCCTTCAAGCCCTCACTAAGGTCGACTCGACGACCTACGCCAGGGGACCCGATCGCATGTGCACGCTCAGGTCGTCGACCGTCGCCCGAAGCCCCACCAGGAACGGGGTCTGAGCAACGCTGTCCAGGTCGGCCCACGTGGTCGAACGGAGACGTAGGTCCATGACCTGGCTACTGGCACCGCGAATGACGATGTGAGGACGTCGACGGAAGGCCCGTGTCGATTCGCCGATGACTGATCCCACCGAACGAGACTGGCCCGAGGCGAGGATCTTCACCACGACCCGACCCGACTCCATGAGCGCGGCCCGGTCGAGACAGCTCACCACCAGCTCAGCAGCATCCCGGACGAAGATGTAGTCCCGCAGGCTGTCCATGGCGGCATAGACCTGGAGGGGTTGTTGGGTCAGGTGGGTGACGCACAGCTGGGACACCAGCCCTTGGTTCTTCGTCAGGTCCTGTCCCGGGCCGTAGAGATTGGCGATGCGGCCGAGAACCACCCTGCTGCCCCGCTCGGCCAGCTCCGCGGCTGTTCCTTCCATCGCCAGCTTGGCTCGCCCGTACGGCGAGAGCGCGCCCACCGCCGATGTCTCCGAGAACGGCGCACGGTCCGGAGACCCGGCATAGACACCCCCAGCCGAGGAGGCGAGGAACATCGCCGACGGAGGGTCTCGCAGGCCCGCCAGCAGCGTGTGGAAGGTCAGGACCTCCTGTGTGAGCTCATCCTCGGGCGTGGCGATGACTCCAGCGCCCGCGGTCCACGCGAGCTGCCATGCCTCGTCCGTCGCGGCCGCGCGCTCGCAGGCACGCCGGAGCGCCCGGACGGCAGCTCCGGGGTCCTCCCACGGCACGTCGACCGTCTGGACCGCGCGCTTGCGTCTCGCCAGTGACCCGATGACCGCGCGGCCGAGCAGGCCCCGACCGACAACCAGGGTCGTCACAGCGAGGAGCGCTCCGCGCCCTCGCGCCCCAGCGGACCGTCCGCACGATCACGCACCATGAGGAACAGGGGCTTGCCCAGCGCCATGTTCACTGCCACGCCGACGTATTCGGCGACGATGCCCAGCGCGGTCAGGGTCACGCCCGAGCTGATCAGCGAGACGACCATCACCGACGCCCATCCCGCAACCGGGATGTCGCCGAAGATCCTGATGCCGACCACCACGAGCGCCAGCGCGAAGCCCAGGGCCGCGAACAGCAGCCCGATGCCGCTCACGACGCGCAGGAGCCGGGTCCCCCCGGTGAGCACCATCCGTCGATAGTGCGACAGCAGCGAGGGTATGCGGTAGCCGGATGGGCGGCCCTCGGTCGCAAGCGTGACGGGCGAGGTCGTGACGGTTCGAGCGACCCAGCCGAGCGCCACGTCCAGGTACACCCCGGGACCCGCGTAGGCCGCGACGCTCCGCGCCACGTCGCCGAGCATGAGTCGATAGCTGTTGTATCGCAGCGCATCGGCGTTGCCCGTCATGAGGCGCAGGGAGCGCTTGGCCAACCAGGACGCAGCGTTGCGGACCAACCCGTGGGGCCGCCTGTTCACCGGCGCTGCGTACACCACGTCTGCCCGCTCACCCATGGCCGTGTCGAGCATCCCTCCCAAGGCGCGGGGGTCGTGCTGGCCGTCCTCGTCGAGCGTGGCGACCCAGTCCCCACCAGAGCTCGACATCCCGGCGAGGGTGGCGGCGTGCTGCCCGAAGTTGCGGCTGAGCCAGATCGGCCGGATCCAGTCGTGGGCAGCCGCCAGACGGCGTATGAGGTCGTCGGAGTTGTCGACGCCGCAGTCATGGACCAGGACGACTTCCGCGACCCTCGCTTGTCGTCCCTCGGGCGTGGAGAATCCCTCGGTCAGTGGCGCGATCGCCTCGATGAGAGAGGGCAGGCATTCCTCGCCGTTGAAGACAGGAATGACGATCGACAGCGTGTGTTCGTCCATGGTCACGGTCTGGGCCTCTTCCTCAGCGTCACTGCGTGTCCGGCTTCTTCGCCGCGACGACCACGGACGAGCCGAAGGGAAGATCCCACCTGCTCAGGATCCGTCTGTCGAGCGAGGAGAGCCCCATCAGCAGCTGTTCGGTCCTCGGGTGCACGACAGGGAGGGCGGGCACCCCTTCTGCCGGAGAGTCGCGGGGTCCGCGGCGGCGTTCGGTTGCCCGCCGCCGTAGTCGATCTGCGGCGAACATCGGAAACGTCCCGGCGAAGGCGTAGGTGGCGCGGAGGACCTGGAACCCTTGGGCTGACAACGCGGCCACCGCTCGCCGCTTGGTGTAGCGCCGGTGGTGCTGGTTGTGGTCGTCGTGGCTCGTCCACGCCCACTCGTAGGCCGGGACGCTCATGAGCAGCCGGCCGCCGGGGACCAGCACGCGGCTGATCTCGGCGAGGACCCGTTCCTCCGGGTCGCAGTGCTCGACGACGTCGAACGCCGCTACGACGTCGAACGAGGACGCGGCGAACGGCAGGTCCATGGCCGAGGCCTGAACGTCCCCGGGTCGGAGTCCGCGGGGATCGACGTCCATGCCGACACGGAACCCGCGGTCCCTCAACCAACCCACGCTGGGGCCGTCGGCGCTGCCGACGTCGAGGATGCGGGGCCGGGCACCCGGCGCTGAGACGTAGTCCTGCAGCGTCGCCGACAGCAGTTCTGATCTCGCTCGGTACCACCAGTACTCGGGGTGCTCGAGAGACGGTGAACCGGCATCTGACACCGCGCCATCGTGTCATGCCGGGCAGGCCGAGGGTGCCCTACTAGGGTCGGCGCCATGACCTTTTCCATCGTGGCCCGCTCCGACGACGGAGAGTCGTGGGGGGTGGCGGTCGCCTCCAAGTTCCTGGCCGTCGGCTCCGCCGTCCCGGCGGCGGTGGCGGGCGTCGGAGCCATCGCCACCCAGGCCGACGCCAACGTGTCCTACAAGTTCCTCGCCCTCGCGCACCTCGACGACGGCGCGACCGCACCGATCGCCCTGGAGCGCCTGCTTGCCGAGGACGACAAGCGCGACCACCGGCAGGTCGGGATCGTCGATGTCGAAGGCACGGCCGCCAGCCACACCGGTCCCGAGTGCTACGCCTGGGCCGGCGGGCTCACCGGCCCGGGATACGCGATCCAGGGCAACATCCTCGCCGGACCAGAGGTCGTGGAGGCCATCGAGACCGCTTGGCTCTCCTCGACCGGGGACTCCTTGGCCCGGCGCCTGACGCTCGCACTCAAGGCCGGGGACGACGCCGGCGGGGACTCCCGGGGACGCCAGGCGGCCGCGCTGCTGGTGGTCAAGGACGGTGCGGGGTACGGCGGTCTCGACGACGTCGCTGCCGACCTGCGCGTCGACGACCACGCTGACCCCGTTGCCGAGCTGGTCCGGCTCCTCGACCTCAACGACCTCTATCTCACCGCCTCGACCGACGACGAGAAGGTCCCCGTCGACGGCTCCCTGCGCGACAAGCTCAACGAGCGGGCACGAGCCGTTGGGCGGGCGGACTTCCCAGCCTGGGTCGGTGCCGAGAACTACGAGATGCGCGTGGCCGAGGACTTCAGCTGGGTCGACCGGCGAGTCCTCGACATCATCGGCCTCACGCCTCCGGCTTGACCGCCAGCACGTTGAACTCGTTGTAGATGAACGCCTTGCCCGTGAGGCGCGGCAGGGGGAAGCTGCGCCACTTCTCGGGTCGCAGGCCCAGGTCGGTCGCCAGGTCCATCAGGTCCTCCCCGGTCGTCCACCGGACATGGGTGGGGTCAGAGGCGTAGCCGCGCTCCTGCGGGCAGATGAACAGCACCTTGCCTCCCGGACGCAACCACGGCAGGTAGGACTCGACCACCTCGCGCCCCATCTCGGGCGGAAGGTGCTCGATGACGTGGGAGAGCAGCATCCCGTCGAAGTAGTCGGCCCGGCGCTCCGGAGCGGTCTCCCACTCCTCGGTGGTGTAGGCCACGTGACCCGCTGCCCGGGCGATCGCGACGGAGGTGGGGTTGTGGTCGACACCCACGGAACCCGCGGGCAAGGTGGGCAGGTTGCGACCGATGCCGCACCCGACGTCGAGGGTCCGGCCCAGGCCCTGCCGACGCAGGTTCCACTGATACGGAGCCTGGACGTTCAGCACCCGCTTCCAAGTGGCGTTCTGCTTGGTCTGCAGTCGTTCGGCGTAGTCCGAGCCCTCCGTGTCGCGCATGCGGAGAACCTACTGGAACGACCGGCCCCAGCGGCGTACGCCCGCAAACTCCCGCTAGGTTGGCTCCATGTCCGTCCTCGCCATCGATGCAGGTACGACGGGAGTCACCGCCGTCGTCGTCAGCCCCCAGGGCCACGTCGTCGCCAAGGGCTACCAGGAGTTCTCCCAGCACTTCCCCCGGCCCGGGTGGGTGGAGCATGCGCCGGAGGAGATCTGGCAGGCCACCCTCGAGGCGACCCGGGAGGTGCTGACCAAGGTCGACGCCAGCGAGCTCACCGCGATCGGCATCACCAACCAGCGCGAGACGATCGTCCTGTGGGACCGCGAGACGCTCGGGTCCCCGAGGCGCGCGATCGTGTGGCAGGACCGTCGTACGGCCGACATCTGCACCCGCCTGCGCGACCAGGGGCACGAGGAGCGGGTCAGCGAGCTGACCGGACTCCGGCTCGACCCCTACTTCTCCGGCACCAAGCTGATGTGGCTCGCGGAGCACGAGCCCCACACCTGGGCGCTCGTCCAGTCCGGCCGCTACGCCGTGGGGACCGTCGACTCCTACCTCATCGCCCGGATGACCCGCGGCACGTGGCACGTCACCGACGTCTCCAACGCGTCACGCACCCTGCTCTTCGACCTCGAGGCCGGGGACTGGTCCGACGAGCTGTGCCAGCTCTTCGGCGTACCCCGCGACGCGCTCCCCGACCTCGTTCCCAACTGGGGCGAGGTCGCGCCCACCGAGCCCTCGGTGTTCCTCGGCCTGTCACTGCCCATCGCGGGCATTGCCGGTGACCAGCAGTCGGCGCTCTTCGGCCAGACCTGCTTCGACGTGGGCGACTCGAAGTGCACCTACGGCACCGGGTCCTTCATCCTCACCAACACCGGCACCACCGTCCAGCGTTCCGACGCCGGGCTGCTCAACACCGCCGCCTGGCGGTCGCCGGACGGCACCCTCACCTACGCCAACGAAGGGGCCATCTTCGTCACCGGCGCCGCCGTGCAGTGGTTGCGGGACGGTCTGCAGATCGTGGGCTCCGCGGCAGAAACCGAGGCCGTCGCCTCCACGGTGGACGACACCGGCGGTGTCGTGTTCGTGCCCGCCCTCACCGGGCTCGGTGCCCCCCACTGGGACCCGCACGCCCGCGGGCTGATCATCGGCATCACCCGCGGCACGACCCGCGCCCACATCGTCCGGGCGACGCTGGAGGCCATCGCCTTCGAGGTGCGCGACGTGCTCGAGACCATGCCCGAGATCACGTCCTTGCGGGTCGACGGCGGCGCTGCCGCCAACGACTTCCTGTGCCAGATCCAGGCCGACCAGGTCGGGCTGCCGGTCGAGCGCCCCGAGATCGTCGAGACCACAGCGTTGGGCGCGGCCTTCCTCGCCGGTCTGGGGACGGGCCTGTGGGAGTCGACCGAGGCGTTGCGCGAGACCTGGTCGCTCGACCAACGTTTCGAGCCACGAGCCGACCGGGCCGCGGCGGACCAGGCGCACGAACGCTGGAAGGACGCCGTCGAGCGGTCGAAGGGCTGGGCGGTCTAGCCCAGGGTCTAGCTCTCGGGCCTAGCCGGGCAGCCGGGCGAGCGCCGCCTCGGCCCTGGCCAGCTGGGTCTCCGTCTCGGCCAGTGCATCCTCGGCCTCCGACTTCACGTCCTCGGCGTCGACGAGCTCGTCGTCGTTCTCCTCGAGGTCGCTCTCCAGCTGGGCGATCCGGCCCTTGAGCTCATCCACCTCCGCCTGGAGCTGGAGTGCACGTGCTTGCAACGCATCGACGTCCGCGACAGCGGCCGCCAGCGCCTCGCGTGCGGCGTCGACCTCGGCGCGGGCATCCTTCACGACGCGGGCAGCGGCAGCCCTGGCCTTCTCGTCCGCCTCGGGGTCGGGCACGACGTGCAGCTCGGGCCGCGGGGGCGGGGTCGCATCGCGAGGAGCTGCGGCGAACCCCAACGCCTCGGGCACGGCCAGCGCCGCCGCGACGTCGACCTCGTCGACCCCCGTGGCGCTCAGGGCGGCGACCAGCAGTCCACTGCGAACTGCCGCCGCCGCGCCCTCGTCGACCATCGCCGCCGTCAGCGTGGCTTCCACCTGGTCGGCCACGGCCTGGGTGACCTTGACGCCCTCCTCGTGGGCCAGCCCGCGAGCCTGGGTGGTGACGGCCGCGGTCAGCTGCCGGCGCTGACGGGTCAACGCCCGGAGCTCCTCGCCGTCGAGGTTGGCCTGGGCCTCACGCAGGGCGGCTCCCACTGCGAGCACCTGCTCCACCTGCGGAGCGTCGCGGCGGACGAGCAGGTTGACGACCCACGCCGCGAGCGACGGCTTCTTCAGTGCCTTGACCCGGGCCGCGAAGGACGTGTCGGCCTTGTGCTCCTTTGCCGCGGCGTCTCGCGCCGGCGTGAAGTCAGCCAGGGGCAGCGAGTAGAGCTCGTCGGCCAGGTCGAGGAGCGGGTCGGTCACGCTCGCGATCCTACGAGCGCATACTCGAGCTCCGTGGGGTGTGGCACCCACGGGCACTCCTGCTCCACACCGGTCGGCCGCCAGCCCAGGTGCTCGTAGAGCCCACGTGCCCGGCGGTTGGCAGCGAGCACCCACAGGCGGACCACCCCGTGATGCACGGCTCGCCGGACGCCGGCCGTCGCCAGCCCGGTCCCCCACGCGTCCGGGTGCACCGCGAGATGACGCAACGACTCTGCGTCGTAGGCCGCGAACGCGAGCAACCCGTGGTCGCCGTCGACCACCTCGGTGACCACCTCTGGGTCGTCGAGCACCAGCGCCCACCTGCTCAGCACGCCAGCGTAGGGAAACGGCAGCTCGCCAAACACGTGCGCCAGGCCGACGAGGTTCGCGTCGCGCTCTAGATCAGTCAGCGGACCCGCGTCATCCGGGGTCGCCCTTCGCCAATCGATCACGGGCGTCCCGCCGCGTCCCACGCCTCGTGAGCCGCGCGAGTTCGCGTCCACAGGGTCTGCCACTCTGGCTCGGAGACGTCGGCGACGGACAGGGCGAGGCGTTCGAAGGCGGCGCGCCACTCGGCGTACGTCGTCAGCTCGGTGGTGGTGCTGTTGTCGGCGGTGACCTCGTGCAACAAGCAGCCGCGCAGGGTCAGGCAGACGGGACCCTCGCGACGCTGGACCACAAGCACCCTGCGGAACGGCGAGTCGGGCAACGTGCTCAGGCGGACGTGCGCATCCTGGACCGCGATCGGGTCGCTGGCTCGCGACGTAGCGACGACTCCGGCGAAGACCCCGGCCGGGTCATGGCGGAAGGTCCAGGCGGCAGGTCCGCTCGGGCGACCTGCGGCCTGGGCGCCGTAGCCGGCACCGATTTCGTAGCGGAAGCCGTCGTCGACGTGCTCTCCGCGCACGAGAGGCAACGGTTCGGCGAAGCCGTCGCCGAGACCAGCGTCGACCCACCAGTGGCCCCCGGGGTTGTCGTCGGTGGGCAGCCCGCTGGCCACCAGGATCAGATGATTGAGAGCATCGCCCAGCTGGTCGCCCGGATCGGTCCAGACATGGCCATGACGGCGGCTGACCGTGAACCCGAGGTCGGTGAGCAGCGCCTGGAAGGCGGTGTTCTGCTGGAAGCAGTAGCCCAGTCGTTCACCCCTGGCGACGCGATGCGCGCTGGTCTCCACGTCGTCGGGGCGGCCGAGCTGGATCGACAGGTTGTCATAAGGGATGCGCTCGACGTGAGCGCGCTGGAGCCGTCGGAGCGAGTGCACACTGGGCTCTGGACGGTCGGCGAAGCCGAGTCGCTGGAGATAGGCCTCAGTCGTCGTCATCATCGTCGAGGCCGTGCTCGATCGCCCACCGTGTCAGCTGCACCCGGTTGTTCATCTGGAGCTTGCGCAGCGTGTTCTGCACGTGGTTCTGCACGGTGCGGTGGGAGATGACCAGGCGCTCGGCGATCTGCTTGTAGCTCATCCCCTTCGCCACCATCTTGAGGATCTCCGTCTCGCGCTCGGTCAGCTCGTCACGAGGATCCGTGGCCGGACCGTCTGCGATCCGGCGGAACTCTCCGAGCACGAGCCCCGCCAGGCCGGGGGTGAAGACGGTGTCGCCGGCCGCCACGCGGCGTACGGCGTCGAGGAGCTCCTCCCGGGACGCGGACTTCACGAGGTAGCCCGTGGCACCGGCCTTGACCGCCTCGAGGACATCGGTCTGCTCCCCCGACGCGGAGAGGATGAGCACGCGCGCCGACGGGTCGTGCTGCAGCACCTGCGCAGTCACCTCGACCCCGTTGGGACCGGGGATCTGCAGGTCGAGCACGACGACCTGGGGACGGGCCGCAGGGAAGCGCGCCAGTGCCTGGTGGCCGTCGGCGGCGACTGCCACGACGTTGAAGCCAGCGGCGAGCAGGTCGCGCTCCACGGCGTCGCGCCACATCGGGTGGTCGTCGACGACCATGATCCGGATCGGCTCACTCATGCGGCTGACCCTAGTGTGCGGCACCGTCCCCGGGCATCACACGTGGTGGGAGTAGCGGCCACGCCTGTGCTGGAGTGCGTCGTCGAGCACGCCGATGGTCGCGAACTCGATCCGGCAGGTCACCTCGAGCGACCACCCGAGCTCACGAACATCCTGCACGACGCACTCCGCCCACGTCTCGGCGTCAGCGAGACGGGGGCCGTACGCCGAGTCGACCCAGTCCGCCGCAGCGAAGAGGCCACCCGGCGCAGGCATCTGCCCGCCGAACTTCTCGGCCAGGTCGTGGTGTCGCCACTCCAGCAGCTGCACCAGGCACCGCTCCTGCGTCGAGCCCTGCAACCGCTCCGCGAGGTCCGAGTCGGGATCCAGCAGGCCGACCACGACCGGCGGCTCACCGAGGGCAACCATCAGCGAGGAGACCGTCAGCCCCACGCGACCGGCGCCCGCACCACTGGTCCACAAGGACACCTGGCCGCCCAGGCGCCCCCGCAGCCGACGCGCAGCGTCACGTCCTTCTTCGGGGGTGGCGAACGGATGCTCGGAGTGGATGGTCACGCTTGCCTCGCTCCAGTCATCGCGGGACCGTGAGCTCCCACTCGGTCCCGTGGGGTCCGGTGTCCAGTGTGGCACTGCCTCCCAGGTCCTCGATCCGGCCGCGGATCGACTCGGTGACCCCCATCCGGCCCTCGTCGACCGCGGACTCCAGGCGCCCGGCCGGGATGCCCGGACCGTCGTCGCGCACCGAGACCACGACCTCCTCAGGCATCGCCTCGAGCAGGACCCAGGCGCGCGCCTCGTGGCCCACGTGGTGGGCGACGTTGTCGAGGCAGGCCCCCACGGCAGCGGTGATCTCCTCCGCCACCGTGCTCGGCATGGCGACGGGCACCCCGGGCGTGGCGACTTCGACCCGGAGCCGATGGCTGCTTCCTCGCTCCTCGAGCATCCCCGCCAGGTCGCGCTCGGCTGCGTCCGGAGTGACGGTGCCCTGCTGCCGGATCAACGACCTGAGCGCCCGCTCCTGCTCCCCCGCCAGGCCGGCCAGCTCGGCGAAGTCGGCGTTGTCGGAGCCGGTCCCGCGCCGTTGCACCAGGGCCAGCACCTGCAGCACACCGTCGTGGACGGCCCGCGCGAGCCGGGTGCGTTCCTCGGCGGCCGCAGCGGCGCGTTCGGCGAGGTCGCGCTCGACGGCCATCCGCTGGAGGGACTCACACATGTAGCCCACGATCGGTCCGCCGATCATCAGCAGGAAGACGTTGCCGTAGTTGGCCTGGTCGATGCTGTCGCGCAGGGTGAGGTCGGTGACCGAGAGGATCGTCGCGGCCGCCAGCCCACCCTTCCAGTGCCAGCGGATCGCCCACGCGAGCAGCGCTCCCATCACCCAGAACCCGGGGATCGTCGCGTTGAAGTCGCTGCCCTTGACCAGGGGCGTGGCCGCGATGGCGCCGACGGCCCACCCGAGGTCGAGGACGAAGAACAGGGTCGTACGCCGACGCGCGCTGCTCGACGCCCAGATCGCGTAGCCCGTCCACGCCACCATGGCAGCGACGACCGCGACGGCCGCCCACGGGTGGTCGTAGTTGTCGCGCCGATAGGTGTTGAGGACGATCACGTTGAGGGTGACCACGACCCGGACCAGCGCCAGCGCCCGGAACAGGCGGTCCGCCACGGCCGTCCCGGCCCGGGAGGCCGCGGCCTCGACGCCGCGAGTGGTCAGGACGCCTTCTTCGCGACGGAGGTGGAGTCCGGCGCGTCGGCCGACCCCGACCCCTTGGCGGCCTTGGCGAGCTCCTTGGCCTTGGAGGCATACATGTCGACGTACTCCTGCTGGGAGAGACGCATGATCTCGTACATGATCTCGTCGGTGATGGCGCGGAGGATGTAGCGGTCGTCCTCCATGCCTTCGTAGCGGGAGAAGTCCAGGGGCGGGCCGAACCGCACTGCCGGCCGGGTCCAGTGGCCGAAGACCTTGCCGCTCGGGGCCACCACGTCGGTCCCCACCACCGCGCACGGCACCACCGGGGCACCCGTCTCCAACGCGAGCCGGGCAACGCCGGTCTTGCCCCGGTAGAGCTTGCCGTCGTGGCTGCGCGTGCCCTCGGGGTAGATGCCGAAGAGCCCGCCTGCGTCGAGGATCTTCTTGGCCGACCTCATCGCCCCTTCCGCGGCGTTGGCCCCGGAACGGTCGATGGGCACCTGCCCGGCGCCGGAGAAGAACTTCTTCTGGAACCAGCCCTTCACCCCGGGGGTCGTGAAGTACTCCGCCTTCGCCACGAAGGTCACCCGCCGGGGCAAGGTCAGCGGCATGAACAGCCAGTCGGCATACGAGAGGTGGTTGCTCGCCAGGATGGCCGGTCCCTGCGCCGGGACGTGGTCCACACCCTCGACCTTGGGACGGAAGACGATGCGCAGGAGGGGCCCGAGAGCGACCGACTTCAAGAACCAATAGAGCACCAGGTGAGCCTAGCGCCGAAACGCTGTCCCCCGACCCCCGCCCGTGGTGCACACTCTCCCCGTGACGACAAACCCTCTGCTGACCGCGATGTCGACCCCCGCCCGTCCCGAGCTGACCGGTGGGCGCCCGATCGGGGCGCTCGTGCTCCACGGCTTCAGCGGCTCGCCGGCGTCCATGCGACCGTGGGCCGAGGACCTCGCCGAGCGCGGCTACGCCGTCGAGATGCCGCTGCTGCCCGGGCACGGCACCAAGTGGCAGGACCTCAACACCGTGACGTGGACGCAGTGGTACGACGAGGCGTCGGCCGCCCTCGATCGCCTCCTCGAGACCTGCGAGACCGCCGTCGTCTGCGCGCTCTCGATGGGCGGCTCGGTGGCGCTCCGGCTCGCGGAGGAGCGCGGCTCGGACATCAGCGGGCTGGTGCTCGTCAACCCCTTCGTCTCCAGCAAGCGCCGGGAGCTCCTGGCGCTGCCCGTCCTCAAGCGGATCCTCCCCGGCCTCAAGGGCATCACCAACGACATCAAGAAGCCCGGCATGGACGAGCTCGGCTATCCCATGCTGCCGCTCAAGGGACTCGCCGAGGTCGTGGCGATGTGGCGGGTCGTCGTCCCGGACCTGCCGCGTGTCACTCAGCCCCTGCTCTACTTCCGCTCCCGCATCGACAACGTCATCGACGAGTCCTCCAGCGCGACGGTCCTGGGGGCGATCAGCTCGACCGACGTCGAGGAGAGGTTGCTGGAGGAGAGCTACCACGTCGCCACCCTCGACCACGACGCCGAGAGGATCCTCGAGGAGTCGGCCGAGTTCATCGCCCGGGTCTGCAGTTGATCCTCCGGCTACCGTTTGTCCCGTGAGCGGGACCGGCGACAGCGAGCGCACGAACGACGAGGACTGGCAGGCCATCGTCGACAACTTCGGCGAGCGCGCCAAGATCGACGAACCCGACCCCGTCGAGCCCGCCCCGGCCCGCTCGTGGTCGGAGGAGGAGCCTGATCCTGCCCCCGACCCTGGGCCCGCTGCGGCGTACGACGAGCCCCGGTTCGTCCCGCCGACGCCGCCCCCGCTCCCCCGCCCGGAGCCCAGGCGCGCGATCGCCTGGGCAGGTGTCTTCGGCGCGCCGGTGCTCGTGCTGGTAGCGCTGCGGATCGACCTGCCGTCGCTCCTCGACTACCTGCTCGTCGCCTGGTTCGTCGGCGGCTTCCTCTACCTGGTGGCCACGATGTCGCGCAGCGGCCGTGAGCCCTGGGACGACGGCTCACGCATCTAGGCACGCTGCCTGCAGTTCCCCGGGCGGCGCTAGTCTCGTCGCCGTGAGCGTGAGCGAGAACGTCGAAGTCACCGGCCACCTGATGGACAGCGGGATCCTCTCCCGCGTCCTCGAGGACATTCGTGAGTACGGCGGGGACTACGTCATCGACCGGTTCGACGTCGGCCACGAGGTCAACGACATCAGCCGGGCCTCCCTCGTGGTGACTGCGGAGGACGACGAGTCGCTCCAGCGCCTGCTGATGCGCCTGCAGACCCGGGGGGTCAACCAGGTCGACCCGGGTGAGGCCTCGGTGAGCCTCGCCGACCAGGACGGGGTCTTCCCCGACGGTTTCTACTCCACGACCAACCTCGCGACCAAGATCCGGCTGGGCGGCAAGTGGCTCGACGTGGAGAACCCGGAGATGGACTGCGGGCTCATCGTGGAGGGTGAGCGCGTCCACACCCTCCCGATGTCGGACGTGCGCGCCGGCATGCAGGTGGTGACCGGCGCCTCCGGCATCAAGGTGATCGTGCCGGTCATCGACAAGGGTGGCGACTCCTTCGGCTTCATGGACTCCGACGTGTCGAGCGAGAAGCCGCAGGCCGTGCTGGTCCGCCAGGTCGCGGACGGGATGCGCGAGGCGCGACAGGCCGGCAAGAAGGTGCTGTGGGTCGGCGGGCCCGGCGTCGTGCACACGGGTGCCGCGCCCGCGATGGTGGCGCTGGTCGACGCCGGCTTCGTCGACGTGCTGTTCGCGGGCAACGCGCTGGCCACCCACGACATCGAGTCGTCGCTCTACGGCACCAGCCTGGGCGTCGACCTGGCGATGGGCCGCGGGGTCGAGCACGGGCACGAGCACCACATCCGCGCCCTCAACACGATCCGCAAGCAGGGCTCGATCAAGGCAGCGGTCGACAACGGTGTGCTGACCGGCGGGATCATGCACGCCCTCGTCAAGCACGACAAGCGGTTCGTCCTCGTCGGCTCGGTCCGCGACGACGGGCCACTGCCCGACGTCTACACCGACGTCATCGAGGGCCAGCGGGCGATGCGCGCCGAGATCGCCGATGTCGGCTTCTGCCTGATGGTCGCCACCATGCTCCACTCCGTGGCGACCGGCAACATCCTGCCTGCGTCCATCCCGCTGGTGTGCGTCGACATCAACCCCGCCACGGTCACCAAGCTGTCCGACCGCGGCTCGAGCCAGGCCAAGGGGATCGTCACCGACGTCGGACTGTTCCTCGAACAGCTCGCTCTCGAGCTGGTCCCGGACTACCGCCGCGCCTGAGCCCGCCGCGCCAGCTCGGCGGCACCGACGAGCCCGGCCTCCGGGCCGAGCAGGGCGGACACCAGCGGTGGTACGTCGCGGTGTGCCGCACCCACCAAGGACCTGAGCAGCGCGTCGCGAGCGGGTCCGAGCAGCCGATCGCCGGCCGCCGAGACGCCGCCGCCGACGACGACGACCTCGGGGTCGAAGGCGGCCACCAGGTTGGCCACGCCGACGCCGAGCCAGTCGCCGACCGAGGCGAATGCCTGCCGCGCGACCAGGTCTCCCATCGCCGCGGCGTCGCTGACCATCGGTCCGGTGAGACGGGCGGTTTCGCCTCCGGTCGCCTCCTCGAGCACCGACGGCTGCTGACCCATGAGCTCGCGGGCGGACCGCACGAGGGCGTTGCCCGACGAGTACTGCTCCCAGCACCCGTTGCCGCCACACTCGCAGGCGCGGCCACCGGGCACGACCTGCATGTGACCGAACTCCCCCGCCATCCCGTTCGCCCCCCGCACGAGCCGGCCTTCCATCACGATCCCACCGCCGATGCCGGTGCCCATGGTCACCATGATCGCCGAGCGGGAGCCGCGCGCTGCGCCATACGTCGACTCGGCCACGGCAGCGCAGTTGGCGTCGTTGTCGAGGACGACCGGTGCCCCCCACCTGTCGCCGAGTCGCCCCTGCACGTCCTCCCCCTGCCACGGCAGGTGCGGTGCGAACATCACCCGACGCCCCGTCACGTCCACGAAACCGGCCGCGGCGACCCCGACGCCCGCGATCGGTGCGCCGGCGGCGGCCTCGAGCACAGCCGCCTCGAGTGCGTCCTCCACGTGCGCGATGTCGACACGGCGGCCGGGCGTGGCCCGGCGGGCAGTGCGGACGACTCGACCGAGGTCATCGACCACACCGGCCAGCACCTTGGTCCCGCCGACGTCGACGCCGATCCAGACGGGGCTCGAGGGTGGCGTCACGTCCCACATCCTGTCGTACCCAGCTGCCCCAGCTGGGTGCACGATGCCCCATGACCCGTCACCAGGCTGGCGCATAGTCCGAACGGACTATGCCGCCCACCGCAAATGGGTCATTTCGGCCCATGGGCCCGTCGGTGGGGCCTGCGGCTCCCTATTCTCGAACTTCACGGGGACAGCAAGGAATCGAAGGGTTGGCATGGGCACGCAGAGACCACAACGTATGCGGCGTGAAGAGCAAGGGGCCGTGGCGGTCGAGTTCGCCCTCGTCATCCCGATCCTTCTGATCGTGGTCTTCGGCATCATCAACCTGGGTTTCGTCTTCGCCCAGCAGATCGCCCTCAGCAACGGCGCCCGGCAGGGAGCGCGCTACGCCGTTGTCGACGACCGCACCTGCACGCAGATCGTGTCCGAGACCAGGAACAGCGCCGAGACGGTTGGCATGACGGCGAGCCAAGTTCCGACCCCGGTCATCTCGCCGACCTGCTCCGGCTCCTCGAAGCCGTGCTCCGGCACCACGGCCGGCACCAACGTCACCGTGACCATGACGCGTTCTGCCACCTGGGCCGTTCCCTTCGCCCCGCTGTTCACCTCCGGAAACGCTCCGACCTTGGTCGGCAAGGGCGTCATGCGCTGTGAATTCAAATGAGGAGAGTTCACATGAGGAAGCGTGACGAGTCGGGCGCCATTGCGGTCGTCGTTGCCGTCCTGACCCTCGCCCTGATGGGCATGTCGGCCTTCGTCGTCGACGTCGGCGCGGCCTACGCCAACAAGCGTCAGCTGCAGACCTCGGCGGACGCCGCCGCGCTGGGCGCAGCAGGGGTCTTCGCGGAACAGCAGTTCCGGCAGTGTGCTGACATCCGCCTGAACGGTCTGACCGCCGCGACGGTCGAAGCCGAGTCCAAGGTCGTTGCGCACCGGTCCTCGCTGTCCCCCGGTGTCCTCACCTCGTTCACCGCCTTGTGCGAGAGCGGTGACCTGGTGGTCAGGACCACCGTGTCCGCCACCAGCCCCAACATCTTCGGCCGGGTCGTCGGTTCGGGGAACGACTACAACATCGTCCGGTCCGCGGCTGCGGTCGTCGAGGCCGGCAACACGGCTCCCCGCCTGCGCCCGATGGCTCTGTGTGCCGCGGACCTTCCCGCTGCCACGGTCCCCGGAACCGCTTTCCGCCTCTTCGCGCCCGGCAACGGCGGCGCAGCGCCGGGATCGTGCCCGATCCCGCCCAACCCCGGCAACTGGTGGACCCTCGACTGCCCCGTCGAGAGCGGCGGGACCGCGGCTCTGGAGGACCAGATCCGCAACGGCTGCTCGACCCCGATCGAGATCATTCCGCTGCAGGGAGCACTCACCGGAGCTGCGCTGAACTCTCACCTAGCCAGCCGCTGCCCCACCGTCGCGACGGCACCGTCCATGTGCTTGAGCGGTGACCCGGGCCAACCCGACAGCGGTCACATCGAGGACGCCTGGCGGGACCTCATCGACCAGGAGCTCACGGTCCCGATCCCTGTGTTCTGCGCTCCGTCGCCCGGGATCTGCGCCACCTCGTCCGTGACGGGCACCGGCACCAACGCCATCTTCCCGGTCCACAAGCTGATCGCGGTCCAGATCTGCGGCTACCACTTCGGCAAGCAGAACACCAGGAAGTACGTCAACAACAGCCTGGCGGGCTGCAGCGGATACAGCGCTGAGACGGGCAGCCTCATGGGAGACAATTCCGACGACGTCTACCTGCTGATGATCGCCCGCAACCTTCAGGTCTCCAACGTGACGGCCGACTCCACCTGCCAGTTGGGCCTCTCCTGCGATGGTGGGCTCCGCCAGGTCCGCATGGTCAGCGGCGGCTTCTCCTACTAGGCATCCGTGTCGCTGATCAGCGTCGTGCGAGGTCGGCGGCGCCGATGAGGCCGGCCCGGTTGCCGAGCTCGGCCCTGCGGATCACAGCCACGCACTCGTGTCCCCGGCTGGTGGCGTGATCTTCGAACGCCGCCCCGTAAGGGCTCCAGGAGCAGGTCCCCCGCCTCGCTGACGCCCCCGATGGCCACCACTGCCGCGTCGAGCACGGCGGCCAGGGACGCGATGCCCTCCCCCAACCCGCGTCCCGAGAACCACGACCCCCCCCAGGGCGACTGCATCGCCGGCCAGGGCTGCCTCGGTGATGAATGGTCCGTCGATCGCTGCGACGACACCGCCGGCACGCTCGAGGAGATCAGCCGCGAGGGGCGAGCTCCCCTCGGCGGCGGCGCGGGCTCCGCGCACGAGCGCCGTCCCAGAGGCGTAGGACGTCGTCCCTGCCTGCGCCGAAGGTGAACTCGCCCCACGCCGCGGCGTTGGCGTCGTTCTCAACCACGACGGGCAGGTCGACCCGCTTCTCGATCTCTGCCTTGAGGTCCAGGTCACGCCACGCGAGGTTGGGGGCGGACAGAATCTGGGCCCGGTGCCGATCGACGTATCCCGCCGCGCCGATCCCGACGCAGACGATCTCGTGGCGCGAGGCGAGGTCGCCGACGAGACCGCCGGTGGCATCCTCGAGCGCATCTGCGTCGCGCGCCGGCGACTCCACCCTCAGCTCCTCCAGCACGGACCCGTCGGCAGCGACGACCCCTGCCGCGATCTTGGTGCCGCCCACGTCGACTCCGCAGGCAAGACCTACGGTCATGAGGGCTCGTCTGCGGGCCAGTCGTCGGTCGGCTCGTCCAGGTCGATGTGCTCGACCCCGGACCCGGACGCGGGCTCGCCGGGCGGCACCACCGTCGCCAGCATCCCGGCGGCGGCATGCATCAGCGAGGCCGCGGCACTGGCCAAGTGGTTCTTGACCTCCGGACTCAGGTGGCGCGCCGCGTGCACCGTGCGGCAGATGGGGCACACCGTGCACTCGGCTGCGCCGGTCGCGAGGTGGCCGTTGAGGTCGTGGGCGGCCGCAGTCGCATGGTCGGACATCCCCGAGACGCTCTCGCCCAGTCCGTGGCCGTGTTCGCGGGCCCAGTCGTTGATCGCGCCCAGCAGCTTGGTGGCCTCCTCGGCCAACGACCCGACGTCGGGGTCGTGTCCGTCCTGCGCGTGCGTCACGACGTGCCCTCCTCGAACCTGACCTGGAGCTCCCCCTGGGCCATCCGCGCACCGGCCACCCGGTGACGGCCCAACCCCGGGGGCAGCGTGAGCAGACGACGATACGACCCCACACTCACCACGAGCTCGTCGCCGTGCCGGGCGAGATCGACGTCGTCGCGGGTGACGTGCGGCAGGGCGAGGTGGAGCACGGCCCCCGAGCCCGTGCGGGTGACGCGGAACGGTCCGTTCCCCTCGGGGACCGCCAACGGGTCGCAGTCGGCGTACACCTCACGCGCCAGCTCTGTCAGGGCCTCGACGCCGATGGGCTCCGCCGTGCGGTAGACCGAGCGCCACAGCGGCAGACCGGCGAAGGACTCCGAGACCTGGCCGAGCACGTGCTTCTGGGCCAGGACCCAACCGGCACGCCAGTCGTCGCTACCGTCCTCCGGGAAGATCCGGTTGACCACGACGCCGTCGACCCGATAGCCGAACAGCGACAGCATCGTGTAGGAGCGACGGGCCTCCGCGAGCACCACGGACTCCGGCGTCAGCACCACCCGGACACTTGAGTCCGGCCCCGTCAGCAGTCCGTGCACCTCGTCCAGCTCCGCGTGCAGGCGCTCGATCGCACCGAAGACCGAGTCCTCGGGCATCGGCATCTTGGCCGCCCTCGACAGCATCGGCCCCAGCGCCTTGACGATACGGCGCTCCACCGGGAAGACCCGCTCCATGTACCACCCGAGTGCCTCCGGCAGGGCCAGCAATCGCAGGGTCTCGGCGGTTGGCGCGCAGTCGACGATGATGACGTCCCACTCGCCGCACTGGGCCTGCGCCCGCAGCTCGAGCAGCGCCAGGACCTCCTCCGCGCCGGGGATGACCGCCAGCTCCTCCGCCGCCACCGGATCGACACCGGCGACGTCGAGCACGCGCAGGAGATAGGCCTGGATCTCCGCCCACGACTGCTCGAAGCGGAGCTGGGCGTCGACCTGCTGGACGAAGAGGCCTGGCGAGACCTCGCTCGGCTCGGACCCTGCGGGCGCACCGAACGCATCCGCCAGCGAGTGGGCAGCATCCGTGGACAGCACGAGCGTGCGATGCCCCTCGGCGGCCGCCAACGCGGCCGTACCAGCCGCGATCGTGGACTTGCCGACGCCGCCCTTGCCCGTGAACAGAACGATCCGCACGCGTCAGGCCTGCGCGCTCAGAGCGTCTCGACGCGCTTCTTCAGACCCTTGAGGGCGGTGTCGATCAGGATCTTCTCGCCCTTGCGCTTGAGCATGCCGATCAGCGGGATCGAGACGTCCAGGGCGAGGCGATAGGTCACCTCGGTCGAGCCCTCGCCCAGGTCGCGCAGGGCGTAGGAGCCGTCCAGCGCCTTGAGCATCTTGCCCTCGACGAGCGACCAGGTGACCTCACGGTCGCCGTCCCAGTCGTAGGCCAACGTGTATTCGTCCTTGATCGGTGACACGTCGAGCTCGAAGAAGACCTCCTCGGCGCGACCGTCCACCCCCTCGGAGGTGACCTCGGCCGTCTGGACGCCCTTGGCCCACGACGGGTAGGACTTGAAGTCGGCGATCACCGCCATCACCGCGGCGGGCGGGGCGTCGATCACGATCGACGAGGTGGTCTGCTCGGCCATGCCGGTGACCCTACCGGACGTCGAGCCAGCGCAGCTCGAGCTGCTGGCCAGCGATAGCCTGCGGGCACACCGCCCTTCAAGGAGGCCTCTGTGCGCGAGTTCGCTGCGCCACTCACGATCGAGATCCCGGCTGCCGGCAACCTCACCGACGACGTCGTCCGCAACGCCCGCGAGGCTGCTGATGACGTGATCTTCAGCCGTCGCATCTCGAACGCCTGGGTGGACGTGACGGCGGGCGAGTTCCTCGCCGAGGTCTCCGCAGTTGCCAAGGGCCTGATGGCAGCCGGCATCGAGGCCGGCGACCGGGTCGCGCTGATCTCCAAGACCCGCTACGAGTGGACGCTCCTCGACTACGCCATCTGGTTCGCCGGGGCCGTGACCGTGCCGGTCTACGAGACGTCGTCCGCCGAACAGATCGGCTGGATCCTGCAGGACTCGGGGGCTCGGGCGGTCGTCGCCGAGAGCGCCCATCATCTCGCCCGGGTCCGCGAGGCGCGCCAGGCCGGAGCGGGCTCCGACCTCAACCACGTCTGGTCGTTGGAGGACAACGCTCTCCGCGTGCTGGGCAAGCTGGGTGAGGACATCTCCGACGAGGCACTCGAGGCGCGGCGTACGACGACCGCGCTGAGCGACCTCGCGACGCTGCTCTACACGAGCGGGACAACGGGGAGGCCGAAGGGCTGCATGCTCACCCACGGCAACTTCATGTTCGAGCTGGAGGTCGCCACTGCGGAGCTCCACGAGCTCTTCGACACCTCCGGCGCCTCCACCCTGCTCTTCTTGCCACTTGCCCACGTCTTCGCGCGGATCATCCAGGTGGGCTGCGTCAAGCAGCGGGTCCGGCTGGGCCACAGTGCCGACATCACCCATCTCCTCGCCGACCTCGAGGCCTTCCAGCCCACCTTCATCCTTGCGGTGCCGCGAGTCTTCGAGAAGGTCTTCAACAGCGCTTCCCAGGGCGCGACTGCTGATGGTCACGGCAAGCTGTTCGACCGCGCAGCCGAGACGGCCATCGCCTGGTCGCGGGCCCAGGACAAGGGCCGGGTCCCGCTCCGGGTCAGGGCCCAGCACGCGCTCTTCGACAAGCTGGTCTACGGCAAACTGCGCGCCGCGCTGGGCGGGAAGTGCTCCTACGCCGTCTCCGGCGGCGCCCCCCTCGGGGAACGCCTCGGCCACTTCTACCGCGGCGTGGGCGTCACCGTGCTGGAGGGCTACGGCCTGACCGAGACCACGGCTGCGCTCACGGTCAACCTCCCGGACGCCCAGAAGATCGGCACGGTCGGCCGGCCGCTGCCCGGCACAGCCGTGCGGGTCGCCGACGACGGCGAGCTGCTCTTCCGCGGCGGCCAGGTCTTCGACGGCTACTGGGCCAACGAGGCAGCGACGGCCGAAGCCGTCGCGGACGGCTGGTTCCACACCGGCGACGTGGGCGAGGTCGACGACGAAGGCTTCGTCCGGATCACGGGCCGCCAGAAGGAGATCCTGGTGACAGCGGGCGGCAAGAACGTCTCCCCCGCAGTGCTCGAGGACCACCTCCGCGCCCACGCACTCATCGACCAGTGCATCGTCGTCGGCGACGGCCAGCCCTTCATCGCCGCCCTCGTGACCCTGGACCGCGACGCCTTCCCCGCTTGGGCCGAGGCGCACGGCAAGTCGAGCTCCGTGGAGGACAACCTCGACGATCCGGACCTGCTCGCAGCGATCGACAAGGCCGTTGACGACGCCAACGCGGCCGTCTCCCGGGCCGAGGCGATCCGCAAGTTCGCCATCCTCCCCGATG
The DNA here is from genome assembly GCF_035576065.1 of Nocardioides sp. Lineage (GTDB taxonomy): Bacteria > Actinomycetota > Actinomycetes > Propionibacteriales > Nocardioidaceae > Nocardioides. The sequence goes on along the minus strand of NZ_DATLWX010000011.1, from coordinate 220,593 downwards.
AGTGGACCGAGGAGGGCGGGCACCTGACGCCGAGCCTCAAGCTCAAGCGCACGGTGGTCATGCGCGAGTTCCGAGCCGACGTCGAGGCCCTCTACCTACCCTGATCGCGTCCGACCTCGCGCGCCCCGTCACCGAAGTGACTAGGGAATCGGAGTCATCTCTAGTCATTTCGGGTGGTACGAACGCGTCGTTCGGGCGGTTTGTTCGGTTTAGCCCACACACCTCCGGCCAGCCCCCTAGATTTTTCAACCGGGGAGGAATCTGGGTCCTCCCCTACGCCGACTGGTGGCAGCTCACATCACCCGCCCGGCGGTTGACCTGAGCAAACCCAGACGAAATCCCGGATTCTCTGACACTGCGAAGGAACGCCACATGGCTCGCCGCTCCGTCCTCCTGCTGGTTGCTGTGATCATCGCCCTGGCCGGCACAGCACTGATCGTGGTCTACGTCCAAGGCATCGATCAACGCGCCCAGGAAGGCCAGGAGATGGTCGAGGTGCTGGTCGCCTCTGCGACCATCGAGTCAGGCGAGGACGTCACCGACGCGAGCGAGGCCGGGAAGTTCGAGACGCGGGAAGTACGCCGCGCCGACTTCGTCGACGGCGCGTTGACGACCACCCAGGGGATCCAGGACTCGGTCGCCCTCGGCACCATCTTCCCGGGCGAGCAGATCCTGGCCGCCAAGTTCGGCAGCCAGTCCGACTCCGAGAGCCTGGTCATCCCTGACGACAAGCTCGCCGTGTCCGTCGAGCTCTCCGACCCGGAGCGAGTCGCCGGCTTCGTCAATCCCGGCTCCGACGTGGCGATCTTCATGTCGTCCGACCCGGTGCTATTCCTGCCTGACGGCACTCAGAAGACCCTGCCGCCGTACACCCGTCTCCTGCTGCCCAAGGTCCAGGTCATCGGCGTCGGCACGACCAGTGTCTCCGCCACGACGATCACCACCGAGGCCGGCGCCGAGGTCACCGAGTCGGTGCCCAGGACCATCCTGACCGTGGCGGTCAACCAGAAGGACGCAGAGAAGCTGATCTACGCCTCCCGCAACAGCGACGTGTCGTTCGCCCTGCTGAACAAGAACACGAAGATCACCGACCAGCCGGGTGTCTCGGCCGACCAGCTGATGCCCGAGCTCCTCAGGCCCGGACAGTGACCGCAATCCTCGAGCCCGACGTCGGGCAGCTCACGATCGTCCGGACGATGCTCCACGGATCGATCGCCTACCAGACCATGGACGAGCTGGACGCTCATCTGGTCGCCGAACCCCACGAGTTCGCGGTGGTCATCGGGCCGACCGTCGGCATGGACGTCGCCACGGCTTTCGCGAAGCGGTCGCGCATCCAGCGGCCCGATCTCGGCGTGATCCTCCTGCGTCGCGCGATCGACCACGACGTCCTGACAACTGCCCTCCGCAGCGGGATGCGCGAGGTGGTGGAGGCCAGCGACCTGGCCGGCATCACCACCGCCGTGCACCGCGCCCGATCGGTCGCAGGCGAGATGTCCAAGATCCTGGAGGGCGAGGCCAAGGCCGCTGCGACGTCGGCCGTTGCCCAGGTCCGGGCCGAGTCGGCAGCCGCTCAGGCAGCTGCGGACGCTCCGCAGGGCAAGCTGCTCACGGTCTTCTCGACCAAGGGCGGTGTCGGCAAGAGCCTGGTGGCCACCAACACGGCCGTCGCCCTCAGCGACGCCGGCAAGAAGGTCTGCTTGATCGACCTCGACGTCAACAGTGGTGATGTGGCGATCATGCTGCAGCTCTCACCGACGCGGACGATCAATGACCTCGTCGCCTTCAACGGCATCATCGACGAGGAGGCCATCACCTCCATCCTCACCCGTCATTCCGACCGGTTGTCCATCGTCGCTGCGCCCGTGCGGCTCGACTCACCGGACCATGCCACCGCGGACGACATCGGCAACATGATCGACACCCTCAAGGCGATGTTCGACTACGTCGTGGTCGACACGTCCGGGGTCTTCGACGACAACGCCCTCACGGCTCTCGATCGGACCGACACCATCATCCTGGTCGCCACCCTCGACATCCCGGCGCTCAAGGGCCTCAAGCTGGCGACCGGCACCCTCGACCTCCTCAACTTCCCCCGCGACACGTGGAAGTTCGTCCTCAACAGGGCTGACGGGAAGGTCGGGCTCACGGTTGACGAGTTCGAGTCCACCCTCGGCCTCAAGGCGAACACGACGCTGGTCTCGAGCCGCGAAGTGCTGACGGCCGTCAACCGGGGCGAAGCGCTGGTCCGCGCCTACCCCTCGCACCCCAACTCCAAAGCCATCACCTCACTCGCCCACTCGTTCATCGGCGTCAGCGACACCGGGTCCAAGGGTCGCAAGGCCTCAGGCTCCCGCTTGCGTCTCAGGAAGGACTGACATGAGTCTCAGCGACCGGATCGCCGCCGCTCAACGCTCCCGCACGTCCTCGGACGCTCCCGCCACGGCCCGAGAGCCCGCCCCAGCAGCAGCCGGCGTCGCCACCGCGCCCCCTCCTGCCCCCGCTGCACCGGCAGGAGCACCCCCCGGCGCGCGTGTCGCCGCCGCCCGCGCCGCCACTCCTCAGGCAACCGCTCCCCCGTCCGGGACGTCGAACGGGAGCGGCACCACGGCCCTCGCGAAGCTGACGGCCACCAAGGCAGCGCCTGCCGGACGCGACCCCTTTGCCGAGGTCAAGCGGATCGTCCATGCCAAGCTCGTCGAGGCGCTGGGACCCAAGCTGTACGACGCGCACATGACCCAGTCCGAGCTGGAGCAGCAGGTGCACGTCGCCCTGCAGATCGCGCTCGCCGATGCCGACCAGCCGATGTCCTCGGTCGACCGCGCCCGCGTCTCCCAGGAGATTGCCGACGACATCCTCGGCTACGGTCCCCTGGAGCCGCTGTTGCGCGACGGCGACCTCTCCGAGGTCATGGTCAACTCCTTCGACAGCATCTACATCGAGCGCAAGGGCAAGCTGGTCAAGACGGACTTCCAGTTCGCCGACGAGGCCCACCTGCGCCGAACGATCGACAAGATCGTCAGCAAGATCGGCCGACGCGTCGACGAGACCAGCCCCATGGTGGACGCCCGCCTGCCCGACGGCAGCCGTGTCAACGCCATCATCCCGCCGCTGGCTCTCGACGGCTCCAAGCTGACCATTCGTAAGTTCTCCGAGGACCCGTACACCATCGAGGACCTGATCAGCTTCAACTCCATCTCGCGCCAGGGCGCAGACCTCCTCGAAGCCTGTGTCAAGGGCCGCCTCAACATCCTGGTCTCCGGCGGAACCGGTTCCGGCAAGACCACGACACTCAACGTGCTCTCCTCGTTCATCCCCTCCGACGAGCGCATCGTGACCATCGAGGACGCCGCCGAGCTCCGACTGCACCAGGACCACGTCCTGCGGCTCGAGTCGCGTCCGTCCAACATCGAGGGCAAGGGCGCAGTGACCATCCGCGACCTCGTGAAGAACTCGCTGCGCATGCGACCCGACCGGATCGTGGTCGGTGAGATCCGTGACGCTGCCGCGCTCGACATGCTGCAGGCGATGAACACCGGTCACGACGGTTCCATCTCGACGTTGCACGCCAACACCCCTCGCGACGCCCTCTCCCGTCTGGAGACGATGGTGCTCATGGCCGGGATGGACCTGCCGATGCGCGCCATCCGCGAGCAGGTCGCCAGCGCCGTGGACCTGATCATCCAGCAGACCCGTCTCAAGGACGGCACGCGCCGGATCACCGCGATCACCGAGATCGTGGGCATGGAAGGCGAGATCATCACGACCCAGGACGTGTTCCTCTTCGACTACTCGGCCGGCACGGACGAGAACGGGAAGTTCCAGGGCCAGCTCAAGTCGATGGGCCTGCGACCTCGCTTCCTCGAGCGCCTCATCGACCACGGCGTCAAGGTCGACCCGACCATCTTCGCAACCCCCAGCGGGCTGCGATGATCCTGCTTCGGTGGCGCCCCCGCGCTGCGGCGCTCGCGAGTCTTGCCGCACTCACAGTCCTCTCGGTCGCGCCTGCCATGGCCGCCGACGAGGTGACCATCGACTTCGTGGAGACCACCGACGGGGTCGTCTCCATGGTCGTCTCGGTGGACGGCGTGCCGGGCGCGTCGGTCGGCGAGTCCGACGTCTCGGTCCAGATCAACGGCGAGGCAGTCGACGCCAAGGCCAAGGCGGTCGCTGCGGGCGACGTGACGCGTACCTCGATCCTCGTGGTGGACGCCAGCAACAGCATGCGCGGGGCGAAGTTCGACGCCGCGACCGACGCGGTGACCGCGTTCCTGGCAACGGCACCTCCCGACGTCCAGATCGGCATGGTGGCCTTCGCGGGCACCGTCGGCACCGTCGTGCCCCCCACCACGGATCGCCAAGCCCTGCTGGAGGAGTTCACCGGCCTCGAGCTCGCCGCCGGCACCGGCGTCTATGACGCGGTCGCAGAGGCCCTGGAGCTGGCGGGGTCCGAGGGATCTCGTTCGCTGCTGCTCCTCTCCGACGGCGCTGACACCGGCAGCACGGCCACTCTTGACGAGGTGGCGAAGGCGGCGGTGGAGGCCGAGGTGGTGATCGACGTGGTGTCGATCGGAGGGGCGGCGAAGGCCGATGCCCTCAACACCTTCGCGGACGAGACATCAGGCCAAGTCATCCCGGCCGAGGCCGAGGCCTTGGCTGCCGTCGTTGCCGACCAGGCGCAGGCGCTCGCCCAGCAGCTGCTGGTCAGCGTCGAGCTCCCCGACGGGGTGAGTGGAGACGCCGACATCACGGTCAGCGTCGAGGGCGTTGGCACGTCCTTCGACGACTCCGTCTTCGTCAACGTCGGCGAACGCGCGAAGGCCGACACCGGGCCCACGTCGACCGTGGTCGAAGCGCCGCTGGTGAGCACCCCCGTCATGCTGGCGGGAGCCGGCGCCCTGTTCCTCGGCCTGGCCGTTCTCCTGTGGGCGATGCTGTCCGGTGGTTCGGGCCGCAAGTCGTCCGTCGACAAGCGGCTCGACGTCTATTTCGGTGGCGGCGAGACCAAGGGTGGTCGTCGCTCCGCCGATGCCCCCGGAATGAAGGACTCCGCCGTCGCCCTGACCGGGCGGATGGTCAACGACGACCTCGAGACCAAGATCGCCAAGCGCCTCGCCGGCGCGGGGTCCTCACTGACGGTGGCAGAATGGGTGCTGTTGCACGGGGCGATCGCCGTCGGCACCGCCGTCGTCTTCTTCTTCCTGTTGAGCCCGCTCATGGCTGTGCTGGGCCTTCTCCTGGGCATCGTCCTGCCGTGGGTCTACCTGAAGTGGCGGCACTCCCGACGACTCAATGCCTTCAACGGTCAGCTCGCCGAGACCCTCGGCCTGATGGCCGGCGGGCTCCAGGCGGGGTTGTCTCTGCCGCAGGCTGTGGACACGGTCGTCCGGGAGGGGATCGAGCCGATGGCTGGCGAGCTCCGGCGCGCGTTGGTCGAGCAGAGGCTCGGCGTCGACATCGCCGAGGGTCTCGAGGGAGTGGGCGAGCGGATGGAGAGCGACGACTTCGCCTGGGTGGTGATGGCGATCCGCATCCAGCGGGAGATCGGCGGCAACTTGGCCGAGATCCTCAACACGGTCGCCGACACGCTCCGCGAGCGCGAGTATCTCCGCCGTCAGGTGAAGGCACTCAGCGCGGAGGGTCGGCTCTCCGGCTACATCCTGACCGGCATGCCGCCGTTCATCATGGTCTACTTGTCCTTCGCCAACCGCGAATACATCGAAGTCCTGTGGAGCACCGCGATCGGCTGGATCATCCTGGCCATCGCCGGTGTCATGCTCCTCATGGGCGGCATGGCCATGTCCAAGTTGGCAAAGGTAGAGGTCTGAAATCATGTCGTCCACCATCATCCTGTTGCTTGGAGCGGGACTCGTCTTCGCCGCCATCACCCTCGTCCTGAGCATGATCGGTGTCGCCAGCACCGAGCGGCGCGGCGTCGCCCGCTCGGTCGCAGCGATCCAGGCCCTCGACGCCGCTCCAGCCTCGATGAAGGAGTCCGAGCTCGAACGGCCGTTCGCCGAGCGCGTCATCGGACCGCTCGGCGACCGCCTCGTCACGCTGGGGCGGAAGCTGACCCGCGCCGACACCGCCCAGAAGCTGCAATACCGTCTCGATGTCGCCGGCAACCCTCCCGGCTGGGGCGTCAGCCGGTTGATCGGTCTCAAGGCCCTCGGCCTGGGCAGTCTCGGGCTCCTCGGGCTCTTCTACACGGCCGTCGTCATCGGAATGCCCTTCATGCGGGTCATCATCATCTCCGCACTGTTGGCTGCCCTGGGTTACGTCTTGCCCAACATCCTGCTCAACAACGCGGGTCAGAAGCGCTCCAAGCTCATGCGCAACTCCCTGCCAGACGCAATCGACCTGCTGACGGTCTCGGTGGAGGCCGGGCTCGGCTTCGATTCGGCCGTGGGCCGGGTTGCCCTCAACACCAAGGGCCCGTTGTCGGAGGAGTTCGCCCGCCTGCTGCAGGAGATGCAGCTGGGCGTGGGCCGGACCGAGGCCATGAGGGCCATGGCCGAGCGGTCCTCGATCCAGGAGCTGAAGTCGTTCTGCATGGCCATGGTGCAGGCCGACAACCTCGGCATCCCGATCGGTCGGGTGCTGCGCATCCAGAGCGCTGAGATGCGTGTCAAGCGGCGTCAGCGGGCGGAGGAGAAGGCGCAGCAGGTGCCGGTCAAGATCATGATCCCGCTGATGCTCTTCATCCTGCCGTGCCTGTTCATCATCGTGATGGGTCCGGCCGTCATCAGCATGATTGAGATGTTCGGCAAGACATGAGCCCGGCCGCCGGCTACTCAGGCACTGCCTCGCTGAGGCAGTGGCGGGTCACCACCGCCGTCCGGGTCTTCAGCCTGGCGCTGGCGACCGGGTCCGTCCTGGCTGCCGGATCGTTCAGCCAGGCAGCTCCCCTGCTCGCCGCCATCGCCCTGATCGCAAGTGCCACCAGCGCTCTGGAATGGGGCACCCCCACGGTCGGCACTCGGTGGCTGCCGGTCGGCGAGTCCCTGCTCGTCGCCATTCTCCTGATGTCCACGCCCGAGCAGCCGGGGGTGCTCGCCTACCTCGCGGTCCCCCCCGCGGTGGCCGGCGTCCGCTTCGGGCTGGTGACGGCGACCAACGCAATCTTCGTCGCGGCGGCAGCCAGCGTGGTGACCGCCGTGGTCGCTGGTGACCCCGGGGGCGCCGACCGGCTCGCTCGCGCTGCGCTGTGGCTGCTCGCAGGTTACGGCGTCGGTCTGCTGGCCACCTGGCAGCTGCGCTCGGTGCGCGACATCGAGGCGCGGCAGGCGCCGTACGCTGCGGCCAACCAGCTGATGTCGCAGTTGCACCAGCTGGCGCGGCACGGCCGGGTGGGCCTCGACAGCGCACAGGTGGCATCGGACCTGGGCGTCGAGCTGCGCTCGGCCACCGGTGCCGAGCAGTCCGCGGTCTTCATCGACGCAGACGGTGGTGCGGTCGACCTGCTCGCCGCTCATGGCGACACTCCCCAGCTGCTGGCCCTACGCGACCAGATCGCCGACGGCAAGCCCGCCGGCCCCGGGGTGGCCCAGCTCCCCCTCCGCAGCGCCGACAAGGTGCGTGGTCACGTGTTGCTCGTCCGGACCAAGGAGTGGACCGACGAGCCGCTGGCGCGGGCCCAGGAGATCGCCGACGAGTTCGTCCTGCGTCTGGACACGGCCGTCCTGTTCGACGACGTACGCCTCATGGCCACCGCCGAGGAGCGCAACCGGATCGCCCGCGAGATGCATGACGGTGTGGCTCAGGAGGTCGTCGCGCTGGGCTACGTCGTGGACGAGATCGAGACCGTCTCGCAGGAGCCGGAGATCCGGGAGATGGCAGCAAACCTGCGCGGCGAGATCAGCCGCGTTGTCACCGAGCTGCGATTCTCCATCTTCGACCTCCGGCACCACGTCGCCGACCACCGACTGGCCGGAGCGTTGACCGAGTACGTGCGCGAGATCAGCCACGGCACGGGCCTGCGGGTCCACCTGATCCTCGACGAGTCGGGCCCGGCGCTGCCGAGCCGCATCGAGACCGAGCTGCTCCGCATCGCGCAGGAAGCCCTCGGCAACGTGCGCAAGCACGCCCGAGCGGCCAACGTCTGGATCACCTTGGTCTCGGACGGCTCTGACGTCACCTTGAGGATCGAGGACGACGGCGTCGGCAATGCGGTTCCCCGTGAGCGTCACTGGGGACTGCAGACCATGACTGAACGAGCCGAGCGAATCGGTGCCCGCCTCACCATCACGCCACGCGCAGACGGGGGCACAGTCGTCCTGTTGCGCTCGACGGACGTGGCCACCCCCGAAAGGATCACAACCCGTGACCACCACCGTTCTCCTCGTTGACGACCATGAGCTGATCCGCCAAGGATTGGCCCGCGCCTTCGAGCGCGACGACCAGATGACCGTCGTCGGCCAGGTCGGAGGTGTGGCAGAGGCACTGACCGCTTACGCCAGCCTCCAGCCCGACGTCGTGGTCACCGACCTCCAGCTGCTGGACGGGCACGGGCTGGACGTCGTCCGGGCCATCCGGGCCGAGAGCGAGAGCGTGGGTCTGGTGGTGCTGACGATGCACGCCGGTGACGACCAGATCTTCGCCGCCATGGAAGCGGGCGCATCGGGTTTCGTGGGCAAGGACAGCAAGGCCGCCGAGGTGGTCAGCGCTGCCAAGCACGCCGCGGTCGCGCCCAGGACCTTCCTGTGCACCGGGTTGGCCGCGGCAATGATGCGGCGCGCCAGCACCCCGTCCACTCCCTCGCTGTCCGCTCGCGAGGTCGAGGTTCTCGCCCTCCTCGCCGATGGTCTGGGCACCGGGGAGATCGCCGGCCGGTTGTTCATGAGCGAGTCCACCGCGAAGACCCACATCACGCACATCTATCAGAAGCTCGGCGCCGCCAACCGAGCACAGGCCCTCGTGACCGCCATGCGCATGGGGTTGTTGTCGCACTTGGCGCCCCAGCGTTTCTGACTCCTTCGTCGTCACCCCCGGGTGGGCTAGATGTCCGCTCCCGTTTGAGCGCATCTCCCTAGTCAGAGAGGACCAGTGAGGTGCGACCGATCCTCCGATCCGCGCCGAGGTGAAGGCTGCGACGATAACTGCTTGCGCACGCACGGGCCTGTGCAACCTCAACCGTTCAACTAGGGAGACCCCCATGCTCGAGAAGTTCATCACCTTCATGATCGTCGGCCGCAAGAACGACGAAGAGGGCGCCACCGCTGTCGAGTACGGCCTGCTGGTCGCCCTCATTGCCGCAGTGATCATCACCGTCGTCGTGCTGCTCGGCAACCAGATCAACACCGCGTTCAGCTCCATCACCAACCAGCTCTGACTCCGCTCACTCGGCCGGGACCCATTGGGGTCCCGGTCTCTGTGATTTCTGGGCCGGCGAAGCCGCCTGGATCAGCTGGTCCAGTCCAGCGGGTGGTGCGACCTAGTCAGATGGGACTAGTGGGTCTTGACCGATCACCTGATCTCCTCGGAGCCGAGCCGGGGCAAGATTCTTCTCACCGGGTGCCCCCGGCCCCGTCAACACTGACTTCAATTCCCCTAGGAGAATCACATGCTCGAGAAGTTCATTGCCTTCCAGCTCTTCATGCTTGCCCCGCGCGACGAGGAGGACGGCGCCACCGCCGTCGAGTACGGCCTGTTGGTCGCCCTCATCGCCGCAGTGATCATCACCGTCGTCGTGCTCCTCGGCAAGCAGATCAACACCGCGTTCAGCTCCATCACCAACCAGCTCTGATCCAGTCCAGTATGGCCGGGGCGCCTCTCCTCGAGGCGCCCCGGCCTTCTGCATTCCGCTCTCACCGCCAGGAGACAAGCATGAGCTCACAGCCTGAGCCTCGATCTGAGCGCGGAGCGTCGGCGGTCGAGTATGCGCTCTTGGTGGGCCTGATCGCGGCGGTGCTCATCACCGTAATGACCCTGTTGGGTGGCAATATCATCCCGCTTTACAAGTTGACCTTCTGATCAACAGCGACATCTCGACCCGGTCTGCGTCAGCGGACCGGGTCGCCGCCATTTCCGGACCGGAAGGACTCCGCGAGAGCCACCCGCTGCAGCGTCGTGGGGTGACTCCCCCACCACCAGTGCAGCCAGGTCGGCGGCGTCGGGTCTGCACGTGATCTGAGCGCCAGCGTCCGCTGCATCTCGATGAACGCTGGGCCCTCCTCCGTGGCTGCCAGGGCGTCGACGTCCGCGCGCGTCTCGATCTGCCGGCTGATGCCGTTCTGCAGCGGACTCGCCGCCAGCGTGGCCCACAGGGTCAGCGCAAGAACGACCGGCACGACTCCCGGGTCGGCCATGGGCAGCCTGCGTCCCCTGCGGGTCAGCACGAGTCCCAGCAGACCTACTCCGGCTGCGGAGCCCAGGGCACCCAGCGCCGTACCAATGACCACGTCGTCGTGCTCGGCGTGCGCAAGCTCGTGAGCAACCACGGACAAAGCCTCGTCCTGCGACAACGACTCGACGAGGGTGTCGTAGACAACCACCCGGCGGGTGGCTCCGAACCCCGACACGTAGGCGTTCAGGGTGGTGGTACGTCGCGATGCGTCGGCCACCAGGACGTCGTCGACGTGCACACCCTCCTGGGTCGCAAGCTCCAGGATCGCCGAGCGCAGGTCTCCCTGTTCCAAGGGCACGAAGTCGTTGAACAGCGGCTCGACGACGACCGGATAGACGAAGGACGTCAGGACCACCATCGCGCCCACCACGAACGCACCAACGGCCGGCCAGGCACGAGTCCACCGCCGAGCCACCCCGATGAGGACGAGCAGCGCCAGCGAGGTGGCGAGCACCGCGACCGCCTCACTGACGACGAGGTCGCGGGCATAGCCGGCCCACGACTGGTTGCTGAGGCCGTTGGCCAGGCGGTGTCGCTGCAGCATCACGCTGCACGGCAGCGTCGCGAGCCGCCCCACCAAGCCGATCATGGCCACCCCCAGCACGACCCTGACCCACCACGGTCCGGGCAGCCGTGCCATCAGGAGTGCCCCCCAGCGGCTGAAACCAAGGGCGGACGCCACCGCCAGGCTGATGATGAGCGAGGACAGGCTCCACAGCCGTGCCCACGAGGCGTAGTCCTCGCCCCGCCGGATCTCGAGCGGCGTGAACACCGAGTCGGCCGCAACCGCGCGCGGGGTTCCGCCTGCCACGGGTTGCCACGGCACCCAGACGAGGGCGACGATCGCGAACCCGACCGCGGCAACGACCGTGACCCCGAGCGCCACTCGGCGCGCGGCCCGCTCGTCGGTCACGAGGCCAGCCTCCTCAGCCGCTGTTGCCACGCGGCGACCACCTCATCCGGAGTCAGGCCCACGCTCGCGAGGGCGGCGCGGGTGCTCTTCCCCTCGGAGGCCAGCTCGTAGACCCGCACCAGACCTTGCTCTCCCACCTGGGCAGCCACCTCCACGCAGGCCAGCCACGCCATCTCGTAGGCCGCCGCAAGGTCGTCGGCTGCGACGTCGAACTCCGCGGTGCCGGGCAGGCGATCGGGCACACCGCTTCGGCGTACGCTCGCGCGCGCCCGCGCCGCCGTGACATCGAGCGGCAGGTCGATGTCTCGCAGCGCGACGTAGTCGGCGAAGCCCTCCAGCAGCCACGGGTCGATCACGGCATTGGGGGCGTCGGTCGCCACGTGCACGAGCTCGTGGCTGATCACGACCTGGGCGCCTGCGCCGCGAAGACGCCCGGTCACCTCCGGGTTGACGAACACCCTCACGGGGGCGTCACTGCGACCGGAACCGTCGGCCTGTGCCGTGACGGCGGCGATCGCAGAGTAGGTGCCCTCGGCCACGTCAAGGCTTGCGTCGAGACCGGCAGCGCTCGCCGGCACCTCCATCACCACCGATGGACGCCACTGCGGCAGCACGCGACTGACGACGGGGATGGCCCGCCGCACGCGCTGGAGATAGGTCCGCACCTGCCTCGCGGCGTCGTCACCGGCTGCCATGACCAGCGCTGTGTCAGTACGCCGCACAGCGAGCCGTTGGCCCCACCAGAGCGGACTGATGCGGTCGCCGCCGCCGAGCCCGGCGATCACCACGCGGTCGCCGTCTCCTGCGAAGTCCACGAGCACCTCCGCCCTGGCCGGCTCCTCGTCGAAGCCGGCAATGGCCCAGGTCAGTGCCACCGCGGCGGTCCACGAGCCGTCCGGCGACACGGCGCCCACCTCGTCGACGTAGCGAGCCGACAGCTCGGTCAGGTCGAGGACCCTCGCGTTGGTGGCGGCGTCCGCCAGCTGGTCGCGGGCGGCCGCATCGCCATCGGCGGCCAGCTCGGCCGCACCCTCAGGATCGCCGGCCTCGAGGGCGGACAGCAGGTCCTGCACCGCACCCGCCGCCGCGCCGGACTGGGCGGTCGGTGGGCCCTGCCGTGACAGGTCTGCCTCGTAGCGCTCGCCTCGTCCTGACAGCACCAGCCCAGCCAGGACGACCAGCCCCAGGAACAACGAAAGACCGGCCACCCACCATCGTGGGCGGCCGGTCTTCGAGGTCAGGCGATCAGCCAGGGCGGACCGCGCCGACGTAGGGCATGGAGTAGAGGCCGGCGACGGCGACCCCGGTGCCGGGGTTGGCGGCGTGCACGATCATCCCGTTGCCGATGTAGAGGCCGACGTGGCTGATCGGCGAGTAGTAGAAGACTAGGTCACCGGGCTGCAGAGCGCTGGCGGAGACGTGCGCACCGGAGCCGTACTGCGCACTCGAGGAGTGGGGAAGACCGACACCGGCCGCACCCCATGCCCGCATGGTCAGTCCCGAGCAGTCGAAGGCGCTGTCGCCGGTGGCGCCGTAGACGTAGGCATCGCCGACCTGGGCCATGGCGTAGGCCACCGCGGCTGCGGCGCGACCGGACGCAGGCGCTGCGGTCGGGATCCGGCCGGTGCTGCGCGAGCTGGAGGTCTCGAGGAGGCTCGCGCGCTCCTCGGCCTCGAGGTCGGCCAACAGGTCCTTGGCGTCGGCGAGCTTGGAGTCGATGGTCGACTTCTCGTCCTCGAGCTGCTCAGTGGTCTCGGCGATCTCCGCGACGCGCTCGGCAGTCGCCGCACGGCGCAGGTCGAGCGCCTGGAGCTCGGTGGAGTAGTCGTCGAACATGCTGTCCTGGAGGTCGTTGAACCCCGACATGGTCGAGAGCTGACCCAGGAAGGCGCTGGGGTCGTCGGAGACGACGACCTGGCCGACGGTGGAGATGGCCTCTCCCTGGTAGCCCCGCAGGATCGAGTCCGCGACCTCGTTGCGGACCGCCTCGAGCTTCTCGCTCTGGCGGTTCTCGTCGGCACGCAGGGCCGCGAGGTCCTTGCGCAGCTCGTCGAGGTCAAGCTTGGCGTCGTTGTAGCGCTCCGAAGCCTGTTCGGCCTCGTGGTAGAGGCGATCCACCGTGGCCTCGACGTCCTTGATGTCCGGTTCGGCCTGGGCGGGTGAGAGCGGGACGAGGCCGATGGCAAGCAGGGCGGTGATTCCCAGCAGCGCGCTGCCGAGTCGCATCCGGTCGTGATTCACGAGCGGGGGGTTCTCCTTGTGTGTCGTACGTCTACCAGGTGAGCTGACGGGTTCGGGCACGACATGCCCTACGCCCCCTCCGCCATGCGCAAGCGCATGTCCTTGGATGCGATTCACCCCAGACGGGACGTGGTTCCCCGGCTCCGAACCGCTGACGAGGTCAGCGGGATCGGACTCGACGTGGCGTTCGCGCGGACCCCAGTGGCCCACTTCCACGAACGCCTTGGCTCGTCACCCTAGTCGCCCGCAAGGGGCCCTGCCAATCTTCAGCACATTTTCTCCTGATGACCGAGGAGCAGACTCCGGTGGCGACTCTCAGGCAGACTCGACCTCCGGCGCGGCCACCGGCTGGACCAGGCGCAACGGTGGCACCAGTCCCCCGGCCGCGAGCGCCTCGAGGGCGCGCCGTTCGTCGTCGTCGAAGGTCAGCTCCGGCGGGGGGCCGAGGAGCACGGTGACCATGCAGTCGTGGCAGGCCAGACCGCGGACCAGGCAGGTGTCGCAATCGATTCGTGTCGTCATGAGATGCACGGTGACAGCAGGCACCGACACTGGGGCCGGACCGTCACCTGCGCAGGTAGAGCAACCACGAGCCGGAGAGCTCGGTCAGGTCGAAGCCGGGAGTGCCGGCCATCTCTGTCGCAGCAGGAGTGCCCACCTCCACCAGCACGGCCTCGCTGCCTGCGACGGCCCTCGCCATCCCCGGCCGACCGGACATGAAGTCGAGGTAGGCGCTCTGGTCCTCCTGACCGAAGGCATCCAAGGGGTTGGCCAGCCAGACCTGGACGCCCTGGACGGCCAAGCTCTCCACCACCGGCTCGGGGGCGAGCACCACCCGCCCCGGGGCCGCTTCCCGGACGTCCGAAGCGAGAGCCGTGTCGGTCTCGGACATCACCTGCGCCCGCTGCACGAGCACGCCCCCACAGACCGCCAGAGCGACCGCCAGGAGGCCCAGGGGCCGCACGCCCGGCCATCCTGCGGGGGGGCGCTCAAGGGATCTCGCCCGGACCAGTCCGTAGGCCGCCGGCGCTGCGAGGAAGAGCAAAAGCCAGACACCGTTGCGGGTGGCCATGACCGTGGCAATGGCGAGACCCGCCAGCGCGACGTACTCCCACGCTGGCAGCCTGCGGCGTAGCGCGCATCCGCCGAGCACGACGGCTGCGACGATCATGAGCACGTCGAAGGGGTTGGTCAGGCTGGGAGCGGCCCAGAGCCCTTCCTTCTGCGCAGCAGCCTCGTTCTGCAGGACACCCACGTAGTAGTGAGGGGTGCGCCACCCAGCGGGATTGAGGAACAGGGCGCCCAGGGTCGAGATGCCGATGAGAAGGGTTTCGACGAGTCGGTGGCCGAGCCGTGAGAACAGCAGGTAGGCGCCGATCACGCAGACTCCGAGGAGCACCGAGCCGTGCAGGTTGCCCCAGATCGCAACCAGGGCAGGCGCCCACCACATGGCTCTGCTGGGCCGATCGTGCTGTGCGCGGACCAGGATGAGGACGATCGCAAAGGGAACGAGCGAGAACGTCTGCAGACGAACGACGCCGAACGTCGCGATGCCGCCCAGCAGCAGCACCCCCACCACGAGGCCCGCCGTGAGATCTGTCGCCCCGCGGTGACGCGCGCCGAGAGCGACGAGGCCGAGTGCGGCGAGCACGAGGAGGTAGTGCCAGACGAGCAGGCCAGCGAGCCCGGCCTCATGGACGACGGAGAGCACGAGTTGGGCGAGCACCAGGACAGGAGGCCATCCCTCACTCGGCGCGGTCGCGAACGGGACGCCATCAGGCAGCGCGCCGGTGGCGCGGACGTGATCGCCCATGGCCACGAGCCACAGAAGGTCGGCGCCCACCAGGATCAGCAGCGCCAGGAGGAGTCCGCTGACGAACAAGCTCGCTCCGACCGCGCGGCAGGTCGTGTCCCGCTCGCCACTTCGACCCGTCACAGCGACAGGTCTAGTCGGAGGCCGAGGACCGGCTGGTGGGGTCATCGGCCTGGGAAGCCTCATGGCGGTTCACGAGCTCGATCGCATCGTCGCGCCCGCACCAGCGGCACGACACGAGCTCAACCGACTCGTCCTTGACCTGGATCGACTCGACGCCATGATCTCCCGCCAGGTCGAAGTGCCAGAACTCCGTCGTACGACGGCTGCGGGTCACGTCGAAGCGGGTGAGATTTCCACAACCACCGCATCTCCACCGGCGGGTCTCGTCAGGAAGCTCTGGGGTCACGCGCTCAGCCTAGTGGCGCGCCCTGCCGGGAGATGTCGGTGGTGCGATCTAGCGTCCTTGCCATGAGCACCACAGCGTCCGCGCCTTCACGTTGGGAGGCCCAGCGCAGCTTCGACGAGCTGGGGAGGCCACTGCGCGACATCACGTTCTGCGTGGTCGACCTCGAGACGACCGGCGGCTCTGCCGCTGGCGGGTCCATGATCACCGAGATCGGTGCAGTCAAGGTCCGCGGCGGTGAAGTGCTGGGCGAGTTCCAGACGCTGGTCAATCCGCATGCCGCCATTCCGCCTTTCATCGCCGTGCTCACCGGCATCACCAACTCCATGGTCAGCGACGCCCCGTCCATCGAGTCGGCGCTACCCGCCTTCCTGGAGTTCGCCGCCGGCAGCGTCCTGGTCGCGCACAACGCTCCGTTCGACGTGGGCTTCCTGCGCCACTTCGCCAGCCTCCAGGACCTGACCTGGCCCGGCTTCGAGGTCGTCGACACAGCGAAGCTGGCGCGGCGGGTGATCACCCGGGACGACGCCCCCAACTGCAAGCTCTCGTCGTTGGCCCAGCTGTTCCACGCCACCACCACGCCCAACCACCGCGCACTGTCCGATGCGCGAGCAACCGTCGACGTCCTGCACGGACTCATGGAGCGGCTCGGGGGCATCGGTGTGCACACCCTCGAGGAGCTGCGCACGTTCACCTCTAAGGTGTCCACCGCTCAGCGGCGCAAGCGGCACCTGGCGGAGGGGCTGCCACACGCTCCGGGTGTCTACCTGTTCCGTGACGACAGCAGCCGGGTGCTCTACGTCGGGACGTCGAAGGACCTGCGCAGCCGGGTTCGCACCTACTTCACGGCTTCCGAGACCAGGTCGCGGATGGGAGAGATGATCGGCCTGGCCGAGTCCGTCACCGCGATCACCTGCGCCACCCCGCTCGAGGCCGAGGTCAGGGAGCTGCGGCTGATCGCCGAGCACAAACCGAAGTACAACCGGCGTTCGCGCTTCCCGGAGAAGGTGCACTTCGTCAAGCTCACCCGCGAGGTCTGGCCGCGACTGTCCCTGGTTCGACGCGTGCTCGACGACGACGCCGACTATCTCGGACCGTTCTCATCAAGGAAGACAGCGGAGAAGTGTCTGGCCGTCCTTCACGACACGTTCCCCGTCCGGCAGTGCTCCGACCGGATAGGGGCCCGCCCGTCCCGCACCCCGTGCGTGCTGGCCGAGATGGGGCGTTGTCTGTCCCCTTGTGACGGCAGCGCCGATCCTGCGACCTATGGCGCGGTGGTGAGGTCGGTGCGCGACACGATGATGCGGCGCCCCGACGAGGTGGTCGACGCCATCAATGCGCGGATGACGGCGCTGGCTCAGCTCGAACGATTCGAGGAGGCCGGAGTCCACCGTGATCGGCTGTCCACGTTCGTGCGCTCAGCTGCCAGGACGCAGCGACTCTCCGCGCTGAGTGCCTGTTCCGAGATCGTGGCCGCCCGGCGCGAGGACGACGGCAGATGGGCGGTCCACGTGGTGCGTTTCGGCAGGCTCGCCTCGGCCGGGGTCATCCCACCCGGGGCGGACGCCCACCTCTACGTCGAGCAGCTGCGGGCCAGTGCCGAGACCGTGGCCCGCGCGCCCGGCCCGGTCCCCTCCGCGACCGCGGAGGAGAGCGAGAAGGTCCTGCGATGGCTGGAGGCGCCGGGGATCCGGCTCGTCGAGGTCGACGGCGACTGGGTCTGCCCCGTCGGCGGCGCCACCCGTCACCTGGCGGTCTACGACGCGCTCAACCAGTCCCAGCTCTCAGTGGTCCCGTTCGACGAGCGACGGCTCCCGGCCGCCGTCCATCGGCCGGTCAGGTGACATCCCCAGGTCGCGCGGCCACGCGGCAACGCCGACGACCAGACAGCCGTAGATGAGGAAGTAGTAGTTGACGGAGCCCTGTTTGGACAACAGCACCGTCGCCAGCAGCGCAAGGCCGACGCCAAGAGCCGTCCACGTCGCTGAGGGCGGGGCGGTGCGCCGGATCCAGAACGAGACCGCCAAGCCGGCTGCGACGGACAGCACCGACATGGCGTCGACCGGGATGGGTACGCCCGCACCCACCAGGTCGACGGTGAGCGACACCGAGTCCGACCGGAAGGGCTGTCCGAGGTGCAGCATCACGACCGATCTCCAGAAGTCGGCAGGGCCGAGCAGGAAGAAGCCGGTGACCAGCAGCGCCGACGCGCCGACAGCCGCGAGCAGGCACGTGTTCCCGAGGCGGGCCCTGATCTGCTTCTCGAGGGGGACCAGCACGACGGCGTACTGCTTCGTGGTGAGAAGAAGCATCAGGCCGATCGCTCCCAGGCCCGGCTTGCCCCGTGCCATGGCAAAGGCCACGACGCCGACGCCGAGCAGCATCAGCGGTTCGACCCAGTAGCCGACGACCGTGATCACTGCAAGGACGTTTGCCGGCAGTGCCGCCACCACGGCGCGCCCGACAGAGTCAGACGTGAGTCGCCACGCCAAGGCGGTCGTCAGGAGCACGGCCAGCGCGCTGGCGTAGCGCACGTCGCCCAGGAGGTGTCCGGGGAGGTCCGCGAACAGCGAGCCGGGGAGGTATGGATATCCCACATCGAGCTGGTCGCCATCGATGAACTCCGGCGACCAGTACTTCGCAGTCTCCTCAGCGTTGTAAGGATTGGGGAACGTCAGCGAGTAGGGGTTGACGCCGCGAAGCAGCGCGTCGAGCGAGTCCTCGACCAGGATTGGCACGTCACCTTTCGGGGGGATCCGGTCGATCATCGTCACGAGGTAGCCGGCCATCAGGGCCAGGTGGAAGTAGAAGGTGCGCGGCCAGTACGTCGCCATCGTGCTTGACACCATCAGGACGACGACCACAACGACGGGCAGGACGACCGGCGCGTCGGGCACGGCCAGGACGACCAGCGGCAGGGCGACCAGGACCCCCAGCAGCGCGACCACCACGGCAACCGGTCGAGTCAGCGATGACTCGCTCCCCCGAGACTGGGTCGCCGCTGCAGCCACGACCAGCAGGAGGGTGAGCGGGACGCTCACGGCCAGGATGGGAGCCACCCCGAAGGCACCAACCGCGATCAGCAGGAGAAGGACGAGCAGCGGCAGGCGCGTGGGCCACTGGGGTCCGAGGTTCGCAGACACCCGCGGGAGGCTAGCCCAGGCTGAGGGTCCTCGTGCGGACTCCGCTACTCCAGACCGAGGGAGAAGGCGGATTCCAGGTCGTGCTTGGAGAAGGTGCGAAAGGCGATATGCGTCTCGGTCGACGTGACTCCGGTGACCTTGTTGAGCGAGTCGGCCACCACAGCCGCGATGTCCTCGTGCTTGCTGACCCGGATCATGGCGATCAGATCGATCTGGCCGGTGACCGAGTAGACCTCGCTGACGCCCTCCAGAGCCGCGATCTCCTCGGCCACCTCAGGGATGCTTGCGACGTCGGCCTTCACGAAGACGATGGCGGTGATCATGGTCCGACCGTAGCCGTTTCGCGGGCTCGTTGTGTCGGCCACTCATCAATTGCGGCATTCGTCGGCGGCCAACCGGCCGAGCGGCTACCGTACGGCGACCGCGCTCATCATCTCGAGGGGACCCCATGCGCTTCCGTTTGTCTGCTTTTCGCCGCCGTAGTCAGGTTGTGGCTACCGTGGCCGCGCTCGCGGTCCTGGCGTCACCGCTCGCTCTGACCGCCCCGGCGCAGGCCAAGGCCCCTGTCGGGTTGAAGGTTGCGCTGGTCAACTCCAGCACACCGGTCCTGACATGGACCCGGGTCGCGGGTGCCACCACCTACAAGGTCCAGATCGACAACAACCCGGGCTTCCCATCGCCCGAGGTACAGCAGGACACCCGCAACTCGCGATACGTCCCCACGACCCACCTGTCCCCCGGGACCCAGTACTGGCGCGTGACGGCGGTCAAGGACGGCACCCAGCCGTCCTGGGCGTCGAGCACGTTCTCCGTATCAGCCGTAGGCGTGCCTGTGCCGACCTCGCCAGGCAATGGCGAGGTCCTGCCGCAACCCGATCGGCCGCCGCTGCTGCGGTGGCAGACCAGTCGTGGCGCGACGTCCTACACAGTCGAGGTCGACGGTGATGCCGACTTCATCGGCGCCAAGACCTACACCACCAAGAACACGTCGGTCTCGGTGCCAGACGCGCTCCCTGCAGGCGACTACTTCTGGCGGGTCACCGCCAGCTTGGGACAAGGCCTCAACAGCGTTCCGTCCGGCACCCACAGCTTCATCCTCGGCGCCCTGTCCGCCCCGACACTGACCTTCCCGGTCGATGACATCAACTCCGCAGTCGAAGACGTCGTCTTCGACTGGGAGCCCGTCGCTGGCGCCGTGACCTACGATTTGCAAGTTGCGACCGACTCCACGTTCAACAACTTCGCCTTCAAGGCCGAGAACGTCTACGGCACCCGCTACTCCCCGCCGACCACCTTGTTCAACGACCAGTTCTGGTGGCGAGTGCGCGCGGTCGACCTCGCCGGTCAGCCGACCGCTTGGGCCGAGGCGCGCTTCAGCTTCAAGCGCCAGTGGCTCGACACCCCGCAAGCGGTCTACCCCACAGGAAGCCTCGCCGTAGACGATGCCAGCGTGGGGTCGCTCGACGGTGACAAGCTCTTCTACCAGTGGAGCCCCGTCCAGCACGCGACCAGCTACCGGTTCGAGGCCGCTCTCGACCAGAACTTCAGTGTGAGCACGAAGGTGTGCAAAACCGCAGGCACGACTCTGGCCCCCGGTCGCGGCAACGCCAATTGCTCCTTCCCGGCCGGGACGGTGCACTACTGGCGAGTCCGTGCGATGGACGCGCCCTACCCCGACGGTGACGGGCTGCCGGGCATCTACTCCACGGTCCAAAAGGTGAAGTGGGGCGCTGCCACCCCGATCGGCGCCGAGACACCAGGCTATTCGCCGGTCACGGGGCTCCAGGTCGCCATGACGGGCGTCGGCGCTGCCGGGCCCGGTGGTTGCACCGCTGTGCAGTGCGACAGCATGTCGGCAACCCCGGTCTTCACCTGGAACAAGCAGCCCGGCATCGCGACATACGTCGTGGTCATCGGCAGCGACGAGAACTTCACGACGTCGCCCCTTCCGGACCTGAACAAGTACCGCACGACCAACAACTACCTCAGCCTCGTCATGGAGGACGACAAGAAGGCGCTCGCCGAGAGCGAGGCGGGCGAGCCCTACTTCTGGTACGTCATCCCGTGCAAGGCCGGTAGCTGCGGACCGAGCCCGGTGTCGCAGAACCCGCCACTGCCCGGGGCTCACAGCTTCGTCAAGCGTTCGCCGGCCATCACCGGTATGTCATCGTCGGACGGCGGGGGCTCAGAGATCTCGTTCAGCTGGCAGGACTACTTCGACACCAACCAGGCCACCGCTTCCTTCGGTGAGCTCGGTCAGCAGGCGGCCAAGACCTACCGCATCCAGGTCGACAACGAGCCGAGCTTCGCTCAGCCCCTTCTCGACGAGAAGGTCGTCGACCAGGCGACCTACACCTCGGGCGATCGGCTCTACCCCGAGGGCACCGTGTACTGGCGAGTGCAGGCCATCGACGCGCAGGACAACGGCCTGACGTGGTCGGCGACCCAGTCACTCACCAAGGCGAGCCCACTCGTCGTGCAGACTTCGCCGATCGGCGGCCAGGCCGTTCCCGGGGATGTCCCGCTCGTGTGGCAACCCCAGGCATTCGCCTCGGCCTATGAGGTCGAGGTCTACGCCAACAACGACGGTGGTTTCTCGCCGGCCAACCGGATCATGAGTGCTCGCGTGTCCAACCCGGCCTACACACCGTCAGAAACGATCCCCGCATCGGCGTCTCCGTACGTCTGGCGAGTTCGTCGCCTCGACTCCCGCAGCAACCCGGGTCCATGGAGCGCTGCCTCGTTCGTCTCGCGCGGCGCTGCCCCGACGCTGATCGCCCCCGGCAACGGTGCTCTTCAGGGCACCGCGGCCGGCTACTTCGAGTGGAGCGACGTCCCCGGCGCCGTCCGCTACGAGGTGACCATGCGCAACGGGGCGGGCTCGTCGCAGTCGACCGGCACGGTGGCGACGGCCCTGGCACCGTCAGAGATCGCCACCGGCGCCTACACCTGGCAGGTCACGGCGTTCGACGCCTCCGGCAAGGTGCTCGGCGCCAGCGCGCTCCGCACCTTCCGTATCGACGCCGACGCCCCCAAGGTCGTCAAGGTCAAGCCGGGCAAGCTCAAGGCCACGTCGAACCTGAAGGTGATCTTCAGCGAGGCGGTCAAGGGTCTGAGCACCAAGACCGTGAAGCTCAAGCGCCAGAACGCGAAGGGCAAGTTCCAGGTCGTCAAGACCAAGCTGAAGGTCAAGAACGGCGGCAAGCTGGCCCTGATCAACCCCAAGGGTCCCTTGAAGAAGGGCGCGTACAAGATCGTCTTCAAGAACTCGGCGATCAAGGATGGCGCGGGCAACACGCTGGTCGACAAGACGTTCGCAGCTCCGACGCGCTGACTGCTGCGATCGGCGCCCGCGGCAGTAGTCTCCGCCCGTGACTTTCCTGACCGACCACTGGCTCGACGTCCTCGGCTGGGGCGGCAGTGCACTCCTGGTGTACTCGCTGCTCCAGTCGCGGGTGCTTCGCCTCCGCGTGCTCAACCTGGCGGCGTGCCTCATCCTGACTGTCTTCAACTGGGCCCTCGAAGTGTGGCCGATGGTCGGCATGAACATCGTGCTGAGCGTGATCAACCTGTGGTTCATCGTCCAGCTCGTCCGTGACCGACACGACGAGGCCGCATTCGAGGTGCTGGAAGTGGGGGGTCTCGACCACTACCTGCGACACGTGTTGCGGGTGCACGGCGCCGACATCTCGAAGTTCAACCCGGACTTCGTGCACGACCCGCACGCCGAGGACCAGCACGCGTTCATCATCCAGAACGGCGATGAGACCGTCGGCGTCGTCATCCTCGCGGTGCTGGGTGACGACGCGCACGTACGGCTGGACTATGTGACGCCCCGCTACCGTGACTTCTCGCCCGGCGAGTTCGTCTGGCGTCGTAGCGGGCTCCTGGCCGGGCTGGGCATCCGTCGCGTGGTGACTTCGCCGTCGATGGTCGCCCCGTACTACCACCGGGTCGGTTTTCGCCACCAGAATGATGCCTGGACCCTCGAGGTGCCGTCGTGATCGAAGCGTTGGTCCGCAGGTGGCTGCCCATCACCGCTATCGGCCTGCTGCTGGGCGGGCTCGTACGAGCTCAACGCGCTCCCGGTTTCGGAGCCGACGTCTATCTGCACCTGAGGGTGGGGGCCGAGTTCCTGGGCGGCTGGAGCATCGCCGAGCCGGGCCATTTCGGTTCCTTCGACAGCCAGGCCTGGTATCCCACCCAGTGGCTCACCCAGATCGGCATGGCGTGGGCCGAGCAGGCGGGTGGGTTCAGTGGCGTCATGTGGCTGACCGGCACGGTCATCTGCGTCCTTGCCGTCACGGTGTACCTCGGTTGTCGGACGATGGCAGCACCTCTGCCGGCCGCCTTGGCGACCATCGTCGCGATCATGGCCGCGACCCCCGGTCTCAGCGGGCGCCCGCAGATCCTCAGCTACATCCTGATCTCCATCGTGACGACCGCGTGGCTCGCAACAGCACGCGACGGCAAAGCGCGGTGGTGGCTGGTTGTCGTCAACTGGGTGTGGGTGCCACTGCACGGCATGTGGATGATCGGCATCCTGATCGGCGTGGTCGCGACGATCGGCATCGCCTTGGAACGTCAGCACGATCGGCGTCGCGTCCTGAAGCTGGCACTCATCCCTGTCCTGTCCACGCTCGTGACCATCCTCACCCCACTCGGTGTCCACGTCTTCGAGTCCGTGGCGGTCGTCGGCGACCGCGCTCAGTTCCTGGACGAGTGGGATCCCCCGGACTTCACCACTCCCCCGGCCGCCATCCTTGCCGTGATGATCGCCGTGATCCTGATGGCTGCCATGCGGCGCGACCGCGTCGACTGGCCGACGATCATGCTCGTCGGTCTGGCCATCGCATGGAGCATCTACACACTGCGGACGACCGTCGTCGCCGCCGTGATGCTCGCACCGATCCTCGCCGGCACGCTCCAGCGGTTCGTCCCGCGCGGACCGTCGATCGGTCGGGCTGAGGGAGCAGCACTGGGGGCCATGCTGGTCGCAGCGTCCTGCGTGCTCGTCCCGGTGGCCAACGCCCGAGCTGATGACAAGGCGGCTCCTGCCTGGTTGGACGGCCGGCTGGACGCCATGCCGGCTGGAACAACCGTGCTCAACGAGTTCAATGAAGGCGCCTACTTCCTCTGGCGGCACCCCCAGCTTGACCTAGTGATGCACGGGTACGCCGACGCGTTCACCGACGACGAGATCGTCCGCAACGTCGAGATCAGCGTCCTGGCCCCGGGCTGGGACCGCGAGGTCGCCGAGCTCGACGTCGACGTCGCCCTCGTGGATCCCGACTCGCCCCTCGGCTACGCCATGACCAACGACCTGGGCTGGACGGAGATCGAGGCGGACGAGGACTTCGCCCTGCTCAGTCCGCCGACCGGCTGAGTCAGCGCGACGACGCTGCGACCCAGCCGTCCAGCGTGGCCAGCGCGGCACCCGTGTCGATCGCCTCGGCAGCCCTGACGGTGCCCGCGGCCAACGCCGTCATCGGGTCGCCGGCCGGGTCGCCGTGGACCGCAAGGGCCGCCGCAGCGTTGAGCACCACCGCGTCCCGTACAGGCCCCTGCTCCCCTGCCATGACCCGGCGGACGACGCCCGCGTTGTGGGCCACGTCACCGCCGCGGAGGTCCGCCGTGGTGGCCGACGCGATCCCGAGCTCCGCCGGATCGATCGTCGTCCTGGTCACCTCGCCGCCGTGGACGGCCCACAGCGTCGAGGTGGTCGTGGTGGTGAGCTCGTCGAGCCCGTCGTCCCCACGGAAGACCCACGCGTCGACGCCCCGGGACGCGTAGACGCCGGCCATGACCGGGGCTGCCGCCGGGTCGGCGCAGCCGATGGCCTGCGCGTCCGGTCGCGCCGGGTTGGTCAGGGGACCGAGCAGGTTGAAGCTGGTGGCGATGCCCATCTCGCGACGCGGCACGGCCGCGTGCCGCATGGCGGGGTGGAACGCCGCCGCGAAGCAGAACGTGATGCCGGCTTCAGCGGCGACCTCGGCCACCCGCTTGACCGGCAGGTCGAGACGGATCCCGAGATGCTCGAGCACGTCCGCGGAGCCGGCCGCGGAGGAGGCAGACCTGCTGCCGTGCTTGACGACGCGCGCACCAGCCCCGGCCGCAACGATCGCGGCCATGGTCGAGATGTTCACCGACATCGACCGGTCGCCCCCCGTGCCGACAACATCGAGCAGCCGCCCCTCGACCGAGATCGAGTTGCCGGCGGCGAGCATCGCATCGGCCAGCGCGGTCACCTCGGCGACCGTCTCCCCCTTCGAGCGGAGCGCCACGGCGAAACCTGCGATCTGAGCGGGCGTCGCGTCCCCGGCGAGGATCTGCGCCATCGCCCAGCCCGCCTGCTCTGGGGCAAGGTCGCGGTGCGCCACCAGCGTGGACAGGACGTCGGCCCAGGTCGTCATGGGACCGGAGTCTTCCAGACTCCCCTGTCGGCGACGGGTGGCGTCTCGCCTGCGATCAGGAGGCGGTGGCCGGAACCCGTGAGCGGAGCAGCGACACGACGGCCTCTGCGAGCTGGATCGGGTCGATCGGGTGCGGGACGGCGGCCTCGGCGCGCGACCAGGTCGCGAGCCAGGCGTCCTGCGGACGTCCGAGGAGGACCAGCACCGGGGGGCACTGGTAGATCTCGTCCTTGAGCTGCTTGGCGATGCCCAACCCGCCGGCTGGGACGGCCTCGCCGTCGAGGATCGCGAGGTCGATGTGACCGACGTCCATGTTCTGGATGACGACGGGCTCGGTCGCCACCTCGACGTATTCCACCTCGGGCAGGTCCGGGTGCGGTCGACGACCGAGGGCGAAGATGACCTGCTGGCGGGTGTCGACGTCGTCGCTGTAGACGAGGACCTTCAACGGTTTGCGGTGCGAGGACTCCGAGGACTCCGAGGACGTGGTCTGGCTCACGCCGACATCGTACTCAATGGTCACCGCCGTCAGCAGGCGGCCGTTGGTAGCCGTTGGCCTGTCTCGCGAGTCGGGGCATTGCGGTCAGCATGGTGAAGGAGGCAATGGCAAGGACCGGCGTGCTGAGCACCATGGCTACGGGGATCAGCTGGCGCCGACCCGTCAAGGCTCCGAAGACCACGACGGCCAGTGCCAGGGGAAGCCGGATCGCGAGGGGCGGCAGGACAGGTATGCCCATGGCGTCCCCGGCCTGAGACATGTGCAGGGAGAGGAAAGCCAGCCAGTCGGCCCAGGCATCCGCGTCGAGGGCCACCGACACCGCGGTGACTGTGCCGATCACGGCGACCGACAACCCGAGGTTGCGCCACTCTCGCCGGGCGAGAAACCAGATCGGACCCAGGCACGGGGTGATCTTCGTCAGTGCTGCCACGGTCCACGCTCCCGGATGGCGAAGACCGAGGACCGCGGTCAGTGCCAGGAGCCAAAACACGTTGCCCGTGACGATCTCCGGGAGCGTCGCAAGCCACAGGGGCACCCCCCACTGCCATCGCAACGGGCGGAGCAGCCACGCGAACGTCAGCGCGGGGGCCAGGATGAAGATCACCCCGAACACCGGCCAGGGGAGCTGGGTCAGCGGCCACAGCGCCTGGGCGAAGGCCGGGCTGTAGAGGAAGGCGTCCTTGGTGTTGGGCGGCCGGCCGTAGATGTCGCCGGACTGTCCGGTCAGCCAATACGCATGGGAGTCGTAGCCGAAGCCGGAGGATGCAACCACCATGCCTGCGTTGACGGCGCATGCGATCCCGACGATCCAGACGAGGTCTCGTGGGAGACGTTGGCGGATCGAGACGTTCTGCACCGGGGAAGCCTAGGCGGCGCCGCCCTGTCGGTGTCCGGATCGGCGATCTTGGTCATCGCTGCGCGAGGCACGCGCCTCGACCAGGTCGAGCCGCCGGTCCTCCCGAGCCGCCTCCTTCATGGAGGAGCGGACCCACTGCACGAAGAGCACCGCGAAGAACACCAGCCCGATCAGGTCGCCGGACGCCCAGAGGATCCCGCCGGCCAGGTGCTGGTCGTCGAGGGGGTCCGGCAACCACGCGCCCATCGGACCTTCGCGCAGCGCCAGGTAGTGCGACGCCCCGAGCAGGGTCGTCTGGCCCATGATGGTCACACCCAGGAACGCGTGGAACGGCAGCGTGAGCACCGTCAACAAGACCCGGAAGGGATAACCGACGCGGCCGGGCAGCGGGTCGACACCCATCAGCGGCCAGAAGAAGAGCGCCCCGACCGTGACCAGGTGGACGTGCATCATCTCGTGCACGAAGGGGGACGCCAACGATGCGTCGTACCAGCCGGAGTAGTAGAGCGCCCACGGCGAGAGGATGTAGAGCCCGAAGGTCAGCAGCGGGAAGGACAGGATCCTGGCCACCCAGGAGTGGAGCAGGCCGAGGAGCAGGCGCCGCGGGGCGGGGGGCAGGGTCCGCAGCGCCAGGGTCACCGGGGCGCCGAGCGCCAAGGACAGCGGTACGACCATGGACAGGATCATGTGCTGCACCATGTGCACGCTGATCAGGGTGGTGTCGTAGCGGGCGAGCCCCGACGACGTCGCGAAGAAGAACGAGCCCATGCCGGCCACGACGAAGGCGAGCGTCCGCCCGAGGGGCCACGCGTCGCCGCGGCGGCGCAGCACGACCACCCCGACGAGGTACACGCCCGCAATCCAGACGGTCAGGACGAAGGGCACGGGATCGAGGCCCCAGTCGGTGAAGACGCGCCCGAGGGTGAACCTCGGAAGGTCCAGATCGCTCACCCGCACCGCGCTCACCACAGTGTGAACAATATGACGTCGAAAAACGAGGGGGTCGGCGTGCCCCGGTTGTCGGCTACAGACATAATGAGCACGTGGCGACAGCAACGGCGACGATTCCGGCATCCCGACTTCACGGGAACCACGACCGACCCGACATGGTCAGCGTCGGCACCATCATCTGGCTTGCCAGTGAGCTGATGTTCTTCGCGGCTCTCTTCGCCGCCTACTTCACCATCCGGGCGGTCAGCCCCGAGCTGTGGGCCCAGGAGACGGAGAAGCTGAACGTCCCCTTCTCGACCGTCAACACGGTGATCCTCGTCCTGTCGTCGGTGACCTGCCAGCTCGGCGTCTTCGCGGCCGAGCGCGGTCAGGTCGGACGCAAGGGCTCGATCCTGAAGGTGGGCGGCTGGGGCCTGCGCGAGTGGTTCATCCTCACCTACATCATGGGTGCCTTCTTCATCGGCGGTCAGGCCCTCGAATACGCCGAGCTGGTCCACGAGGGCGTCACGATCCCGAGCTCCTCGTACGGCACGATGTTCTACCTCACCACCGGGTTCCACGGGATCCATGTGACCGGTGGGCTCATCGCCTTCCTCTTCGTCCTCGGGCGCACCTACCTCGCGCGCCGCTTCACCCACGAGCAGGCCGTGACGGCGATCGTCGTGTCCTACTACTGGCACTTCGTGGACGTCGTGTGGATCGCTCTCTTCTTCACGATCTACGTCATCAAGTAGCCACCCGACCCGGACCGCTAGGACTCACTGTGCGTTTGTTGAACCGCTCCGCAGGTCGGATCTCCCGGCACCGCCGCGGACCCGTCGCTGGACTGGTCGTGCTCCTGTTCGGCCTGCTGCTCACCGGCGGGCTGTACACCGTGCTCGACACCGCGTTCGTTCCGGCGCAGGCCGACGAGCAGACCATGAGCGACGAGGAGCTCGTCGCCGAGGGCCGTGAGCTCTTCCTCGTGGGCTGCTCCTCCTGCCACGGGCAGAACGCCGAGGGCCTCGCCACGGTCCGCGAGGGCCAGGTCAAAGGCCCCTCCCTGGTCGGTGTGGGTGCCGCAGCCGTCGACTTCCAGGTCGGGACGGGGCGCATGCCGATGGCGCGACCGGAGCAGCAGGCCCCCCGCAAGGGCGTGGTCTACAACGAGGAGGAGATCGCCGCCATGGCGGCCTACGTCGCCTCCTTGGCGCCCGGACCGGCCATCCCGTCCGAGGAGGACTACTCCCTCGAGGGCCTGTCCGAGGAGGAGCGCGAAGAGGCGATCGTCCGCGGTGGCCAGATCTTCTTGACCAACTGCACCGCCTGCCACAACTTCAACGGTTCCGGCGGCGCCATGCCTCGCGGCGGCTATGCGCCCAACCTCAAGGGCGTCGAGGACAGGTACATCTACGAAGCGCTCCTCACCGGCCCGCAGGCGATGCCCAACTTCAGCAACGGCAACCTCTCGCCGGAGGCCAAGCGCGACGTCATCGCCTACCTCAACACCATCGAGGACCAGCCCGAGTACGGCGGCTTCGGGATGGGCGGCCTCGGCCCCGTCTCCGAAGGCCTGTTCGCCTGGCTCCTCGGCATCGGTGGGCTGGTCGGCTTCGCCGTCTGGATCGCCGCCCACACCACCCGCACCACCCGGACGCCGCACCTCGAGGAAGGGGCCGAGGCATGATCGAGCCCGGCAACGACGACGCCATCGCCCCCGGCCACGATCGCAGCCTCGCCGTCCGTGAGGAGCCGATCGCCAACCCCGGTCTGCCCGCCCACCAGTGGCGCCCCACCGACGTCGACGAGCGCCTCGAGAAGCGCGCCGAGCGACAGGTCGCGGCGATGTTCGTCCTGTCCATGATCTGCGGAGTCCTCTTCGTCGTCGCCTACTTCACGCTGGAGATCGGCGACAACTTCGACACGTTCATCGGGTTGGGCGCCTCCACGGTGGCCCTCGGTCTCACCCTCGGCGGTGCGCTGCTCTTCATCGGCATCGGCATCATCCAGTGGGCCCGCAAGCTCATGGGCGACCAGGAGATCGTGGAGATGCGGCACCCGGCAGCCTCCAGCGCCGAGGACCGTGAGGCGACCCTCGCGGCGCTCTCGCTGGGTGCCGAGGAGTCGGGCATCGGCCGCCGGCCACTCGTCCGCAACACACTGCTGGGCTCCCTCGGCCTGCTCGGCCTGCCTGCGGTGGTGCTGCTGCGTGACCTCGGTCCGAGCAACGCCGAGGTCGCCAACGAGGAGGAGGGCACCGGGCTCCAGCACACCATCTGGAAGCCGGGCATGCGCCTGGTCCGCGACGTCCTCGGCACCCCGATCAAGGCCTCCGAGATCGAGATCGGCGACCTCGTCAACGCCGCCCCCGAGGCGCTCTTCCCGACCGAGGAGAACGGCTACGAGGAGATCGAGGGAGTTCCCCTCCAGGTCCAGAAGGCCAAGGGCGCCATCATCATCGTCAAGATGGAGCCCGACGAGATCAAGCCGGGCAAGGGCCGCGAGGACTGGACCATCGACGGCGTCATCTGCTACTCCAAGATCTGCACCCACGTGGGCTGCCCGATCTCCTTGTACGAGCGCACGACCCACCACGTCCTGTGCCCGTGCCACCAGTCCACCTTCGACCTGGCCGACTCGGCCAAGGTCGTCTTCGGACCCGCTCACCGACCCCTCCCCCAGCTGCCGCTGGCCGTTGACTCCGAGGGCTACCTGATCGCGCAGAGCGACTTCACTGAGCCCGTGGGGGCCAGCTATTGGGAGCGAGAGAAGCAAAAATGAGCCTCGACACGAGCAAGGTGGCCAGCACCAACGGCTCCACCCCCGCGACGGCCTCGAAGCCGTCCAAGATCGGCGGGGTCGCCGGCTGGGCCGATGACCGTCTCGGTCTCGCGACCGCGATGCGCAAGAACCTCCGCAAGGTCTTCCCCGACCACTGGTCCTTCATGCTGGGCGAGATCGCCCTGTGGAGCTTCGTGGTGCTGCTGCTCTCGGGCGTCTTCCTCACGCTGTGGTTCAACCCGAGCATGGGCGAGGTCCACTACGAGGGGTCCTACGACCCGCTGCGCGGCATCGAGATGTCGGAGGCGATGGCGTCCACGCTCAACATCTCCTTCGATGTCCGCGGCGGCCTCCTCATGCGCCAGATGCACCACTGGGCGGCGATGATCTTCGTCGCCTCGATGATGGTGCACCTGCTCCGGGTCTACTTCACGGGCGCCCACCGCAAGCCGCGCGAGCTCAACTGGGTGATCGGCTGCCTGCTGCTCCTGCTGGGCACGCTGGAGGGCTTCACCGGCTACTCGCTCCCCGACGACCTGCTCTCCGGCACCGGCGTCCGGGCCGCGGACGGCTTCCTGAAGGCCACCCCGGTCGTGGGCAGCTACATGTCGTTCTTCCTCTTCGGTGGCGAGTTCCCCGGAGACCAGATCATCCCGCGCCTCTACATCGTCCACGTGCTGCTGATCCCCGGTCTGCTGCTCGGCCTGATCGCCGCCCACATGCTCCTGCTCGTCTACCACAAGCACACCCAGTGGCCCGGCCCCGGCCGCACCGAGCAGAACGTCGTCGGCTTCCCGATGCTTCCGGTGTACGCCGCCAAGGCCGGTGGCTACTTCTTCATCGTCTTCGGCGTCACCGCCATCATGGGCGGGCTGTTGTCGATCAACCCGGTGTGGAAGTTCGGGCCCTACGATCCGACCAAGGTGACAGCCGGCTCCCAACCCGACTGGTACATGGGCTGGCCCGACGGCCTGCTCCGGATCATGCCCGGCTGGGAGTCGGTGATCTTCGGCTACACGATCTCGTGGAACGTCATGATCCCGATCCTCATCGTGCCGCCGCTCATGCTCGTGGTGCTGATGCTGCTGCCGTTCATCGAGGCCTGGATCACCGGTGACAAGCGTGACCACCACCTGCTCCAGCGCCCGCGCAACGCCCCGACCCGCACCGCGGTGATGGTGTCGTTGATGACCTTCTACGGCCTCGCCTGGGCCGCCGGCGGCAACGACCTGCTGGCGATCACCTTCGACCTGAGCATCAACCAGATCACCTACTTCATGCGGGTGATGATCTTCGTCGGGCCGGCGATCGCCTTCTTCATCACCCGCCGGTGGTGCATCTCGTTGCAGCGGCACGACAACGAGAAGCTCCTGCACGGCTACGAGACCGGCGTGATCATGCGCTCGGCCGAGGGCGGCTACACCGAGCGGCACCTGCCGATCAGCGAGACGTCGGCGTACACCCTCACCGCGCGTGACCGCGACGAGATCTACTCCGTCGACGGTGACACCGACGCCAACGGCGTCGTGGCTCCGGGGTCGCGGGTGCAGGCGCTGCGGGCCAAGCTGTCGAAGGCGTCGTTCGGCCACAACGTGCAGAAGCCCACGGCCGAGGAGCTCGCCGAGGCGCACGCGCATGCACAGCACGACCACGAGCTCGAGGCCGGTGACGATCACTCGACCGGTCATGAGCTCCACGGATCCACGGTCCAGTCCGTCGACGAGCCCCCACGGGCCCGCTGACGCAAGGTCGACCACGAAAGCCCCGGACCCCTGAGGGTCCGGGGCTTTCGCATCTGCTGGCTCGGTTGTCGAAGGCTCAGCTGAGTGCCGAGCCGGCCTTGTAGTCGCTGAAGGACGCGTTCCAGTCGCCGTACCCGTTGTCGAGGGTCATCCGGGCGTCGGTGCCGGTGTACTCGACCACGTCACCCCTCCTGGACATCGCGTAGAGCCACCCGGCGTCAGCGGTCGACATTCCCGTGCAGCCGTGCGAGACGTTGGCCGACCCCTGGGAGCCCACCGACCAAGGCGCGGCGTGGATGAACTCTCCGGAGTGGGTCAGCCGCATGGCCCACCGGACGTCGTCGATGTCGTAGGCCTCGGGGTCGTTGCTGGCAATGCCGACGGTCTCGGAGTTCATCCGCTTCGTCTCGAACTTCTCCATGATCACCTTGGTGCCCGAGCGCGTCGTGAACCCCGCCTTCCCGGTGGTGATCGGGACGGTCCGCAACAGCTTCGCGTTGGAGAAGACCTGCATCTGGTGCGTCCTGGCATTGACCTTGTAGATGTTGGCGTCCCCGACGTGGAAGTCCACCGTGCGGCTCTCCTGGCCGTGGACGCCGTTGCCTGCGTGGATCGAGTTCAGGTCGAGGTCGACCGTGACGTCCGTGCCGGCCTGCCAATAGGTCCGTGGACGCCAGTGGGCCAGGTGGTCGCTGAACCAGTGCCAGGAGCCCGGCTGGGCGGGAGTGCTCGTCACGATCATGTGCCGCTCGAAGGCCGCCCTGTCCGCGACGGCGACGTCGAAGCTGACAATGACCGGCATGCCGACGCCGACGGTCTCCCCGGCCAGGGGCGCGACGGACGGATAGGTCTGCTCCTCCAGGGTCAGGTCCTCCGTGTGGAACCGCACGACCAAGGTGTCGACCTCGCCGTCCGTTCGCTCGGCCCGGGCAGTGGCGACGTAGTCGGTGCCCGGCTCGAGCCGCGAGGAGAGCTGCCAGGCACCGTCGTCGAGCTCGCCCGGGAGCACGGTCCCGTCGGCTGTCTCGAGCGTGACGTCCTTCAGCGTGCCCTGGGAGGCATCGATCCGCAGCGGCTCTCCGATGTCGGCGGCGCGCAGGTCGGCGATGTTCGTGCCGACCCGGACCGGCGGCACGGGGGCCGGGCGTTGCTCCTCGTCCCGGGAACCGGGGGCGCTGTCGGGCTCCTCCCCCACGTCACAGGCAGCAACGGACGTCACCAACAGGACGGAGGCCACCGCACCGTTCAGCCGGTGCAGGCGCCGCGACCGAAGTGAGCCACGACCTGCAGCCATGCGTGCTCCCCCCGGAACGTCAGTGCGCGGTGCCCAGCACGTGAGCCTCAGGATGCGAACCTCAGTGCGCGTGCTCTCCGCGGTAGTACTCGAAGACCCAGCCGCACAGCGTCACCATGCCGAGGACGCCGCCGATGATGAAGAGCCACCAGGCCTCCATCGCCGTGGCGTAGACGCACGTGCCCAGGGTCAGGGAGCACCACAGCGGCCACCAGGAGTAGGGCGGGAAGAATCCCAGCTCTCCCGCGCCATCGGCGATCTCAGCTTCCTTGCGGTCCTCGGGCCGCGGGTCCATCTTGGCCGCGTGCACGCCGAGGTACAGCGCGACCATCAGGGTCAGGAGCGCGGTCATGGTGAGCGCCGAGGTGCCGGTCCAGTCACTCGTGATGAGCCAGTAGGCCGGGGCGATGAGGACGAAGAACACGGTGCAGACGGCGAACAGCCAGGTTTCCTGCTTCATCGGCTGTCTCCTTCGGGGTCGCGCTGCTCGCGCGCACGGTCGGCGTGGCTGTCTGCGTCACCGTCGACCAGGTCACCCTCGATGCGGGCCTTCAGCGTCTCCTGCCGGCCCTGGACGTCGGGGGCGTCGGCGAAGTCGCCGCGGCGTTCGGCGTCGTTCTCGTCCAGCTCCAGCATCGCGATCTCCGGGTGGTGGAGGTCGAAGGCAGGCGACTCGGAGCGGATGCGGGGAATGGTGACGAAGTTGTGCCGTGGGGGCGGGCAGCTGGTGGCCCACTCCAGGGAGCGACCCCAGCCCCACGGGTCGTCGACCAGCACCAGGGGCGCCTTGCTCGAGACGTAGACGTTGTAGAGGAACGGCAACGTCGATGCGCCCAGCACGAAGGCGCCGATGGTGGACACCTGGTTGAGGGTGGTGAAGCCGTCCTCAATGAGGTAGTCGGCGTAGCGCCGCGGCATGCCCTCGACACCCAGCCAGTGCTGGACCAGGAAGGTGGTGTGGAAGCCGACGAAGAGCAACCAGAAGTGCAGCTTGCCGAGGCGCTCGTCGAGCATCCGGCCAGTCATCTTGGGCCACCAGAAGTAGAAGCCGGCGAACATCGCGAAGACCACGGTCCCGAAGACGACGTAGTGGAAGTGCGCCACCACGAAGTAGGAGTCCGTCACGTGGAAGTCGAGCGGCGGGCTGGCCAGGATGACGCCCGTCAGGCCACCGAAGAGGAAGGTGACGAGGAACCCGACCGACCAGAGCATCGGGGTGTCGAAGGACAGGCTGCCGCCCCACATCGTCCCGATCCAGTTGAAGAACTTCACCCCGGTCGGTACGGCGATGAGGAACGTCATCCCGGAGAAGAAAGGCAGGTCCACGGCACCGGTGACGAACATGTGGTGGGCCCACACCGCCACGGAGAGGATCGCGATCCCGAGGGTGGCGCCGACCAGCCCGACGTAGCCGAAGAGGGGCTTGCGGCTGAAGACCGGCAGGACCTCCGAGACGATCCCGAAGAACGGGAGCGCGATAATGTAGACCTCGGGGTGGCCGAAGAACCAGAACAGGTGCTGCCACAGGATCGGTCCGCCGTTGGAGGCGTCGAAGACGTGCGCCCCGAGCTGGCGATCGGCCTCGAGCATCAGCAACGCGCCGGCCAGGATCGGGAACGCGATCAGCACGAGCAGCGAGGTGATCAGCGTGTTCCACACGAAGATCGGCATCCGGAACATCGTCATGCCGGGCGCGCGCATGCAGATGATGGTGGTGATGAAGTTGACCGCACCCAGGATCGTGCCCAGACCGGCCATCCACAGACCCATGATCCACAGGTCACCACCCGCGCCGGGTGAGCGCACCGAGTCCGACAGCGGCGTGTAGGCGGTCCAGCCGAAGTCGGCGGCGCCTCCCGGGGTCAGGAAGCCCGAGGCAGCGATGATGCCGCCGAAGAGGAACAACCAGAAGCTGAACATGTTGAGCCGCGGGAACGCGACATCGGGCGAGCCGATCTGCAGCGGCATGACCACGTTGGAGAAGCCGAAGAACAGCGGCGTCGCAAACAGCAGCAGCATGATCGTGCCGTGCATGGTGAAGAGCTGGTTGTAGAGCTCGTCGTTGACGACCTGGTTGCCCGGGTAGGCCAGCTCGGAACGGATCAGCATCGCCATGACGCCGCCGACCATGAACCACACGAAGGCCGTGGCGAGATACATCTTGCCGATCAGCTTGTGGTCCGTGGTGGTCATCATGCGGACGAGCTGCTGACCCAGGGTCTTGCCGCCCGTGGCGGTGGTCTGTGTGGTGCCGGGTGTCGCGGTGGCGGTCACTCCTGGCCCCCTTCTTGGTCGTCGTCCTCGGCGAGTCCGGTCTGGGTCCGAGTCTCGGAGCCGCCGAGCAGCGGACCGTCGGACTCGGAGCGCTGCTCGGCCAGGTCGGCGAGGTAGGCGTCGTAGTCAGCCTGGCTGACCACCTTGACGTCGAAGAGCATCCGCGAGTGGTCGGCCCCGCAGAACTCGTAGCACTTGCCGCTGTAGTCACCGATGCGTGTCGTGTTGACCTGGAACCTGTTGACGCGGCCCGGGATGACGTCCATCCGCATCAGGAACGAGTCGACACCGAAGTTGTGGATCACGTCGGGCGAGTGCAGGTTGAACTGGATGATCTGGTCGACGGGGAGCACGAGGGTCGGGGGGTTGCGCTGGTCACCGACCGTGTAGACGTAGCTGTCGTAGCGGTATTCGTCGTTCTTCGTGTCCGGGGTGGGCGAGCCCGTCGGCTCACCGACGCCGTGATTGAAGGTCCACGACCACTGCTGGCCGACCACCTCGATGGTCACGTCAGGCTCGGGGTCGATGTCGGTGACCTCGTTCTGGACGTTGACGGTCCAGTAGAAGAAGACGATCACCATCATGATCGGCGCGATGGTGTAGAAGATCTCGAGCGGCAGGTTGTAGCGCGTCTGCACGGGGATCTCGTCGTCGCTGCGGCGGCGATATTTCACGACGGCCCAGAAGATGAGGCCCCAGACGATGACGCCCGTGATCATGGCCGCGAGCCAGGCCCACCTCCACAGCTCGAGCGTGGCGGGCGCCTGTTCGGTAGCAGGCTCCGGCATCGCCAGGCGCGACCACTGCCCCTTCTCGACGGCGTCGCCGCATGCACTCAGGAGGAGCAGGAGCGCCCCGATGAGTGCGCCTGCGGCAAGCCGACGCGCAGGCACGGGTGCACGCTTGGGGAGTTGCAGACCCACGAACGAGCCTCTCTCTTCAGTCCAGTCTCGACTGGGCAAACTCTAGCCCCCTTCACCCACTCACCACGGTGGTGGGTGGGGTGTCGATGCCCACACGAACTCCGCGGCCCCGCCGCGGACGATGGACTACGTTCGGCAGGTGAGCACGGACCTCGACTCAGCCTCCTCGATGCCGTTGCACCCGGCTGCCCGGGAGTCCTACCTGGCAGCCCTCGAGCGTGGGTACGCCGATCCCCGACGCCTGCACGGATCGGCCCGCGACGCGCGCCTGCTGCTCGACAATGCCCGCGAGGCGACCGCCCAGGCACTCGGCGTACGCCCCGACGAGGTGTCCTTCACCGCGACCGGCACCGAGGCCGTCCACCGGGGGCTGCTGGGCCTGGCCCACCGGGGGCTGCGCGACGGACTCCCGATCGCGCACACCGCCGTGGAGCACTCAGCGGTGCTCCACGCGGCACGATGGGCGGGCACGCCGCTCTCGGTCCCCGTGGACACGCACGGTCGCGTGATCCTCTCCGACCTGCCGTCGACGGCGGGCGTGGTGGCGGTCCAGAGCGCCAACCACGAGGTCGGCACCATCCAGCCGGTCGAAGCGGCCAGCGAGCAGACCGGTGCGCCCCTGTTCACCGACGCCTGCGCGTCCATGGGACGGCTCCCGCTTCCCGACGGCTGGAGCGCCGCGGCCGGGTCGGCACACAAGTGGGGCGGACCAGCAGGGGTCGGCATCCTGCTGGTGCGCAAGGGCTCCCGCTGGCGCAACCCGTTCCCCGACGACGACCGCGTCGACGTGCGGACAGCCGGCTTCGAGAACGTGCCTGCCATCCTCGCGGCGGCCGCGTCCCTCCAGGCCGTGGTGGCCGAGCGCGACGAGGTCAACGTCCGGCACCGCGAGCTCATCGACGTGATCCGGGCGCGCGTCGCAGCCGAGGTCACCGACGTGGAGGTCGTCGGCGACCCCGTCGACCGACTCCCCCACCTCGTCACCTTCTCGTGCCTCTACCTCGACGGCGAGGCACTGGTCCACGAGCTCGACCGTCGCGGTTTCGGGGTCGCCAGCGGCTCCTCGTGCACATCATCGACGCTGACCCCCAGCCACGTCCTCGAGGCGATGGGCGTGCTGACCCACGGCAACGTGCGTCTCTCGCTGCAGCGCGACGCCAGCCGCCAGCAGGTCGACGCGTTCTGCGACGCGCTGCCCGACGTCATCGCCGGCCTCCGCTCCCGGGTGGGACTGTGAGCACGCCCGAGCACGCGCTGGAGCCCGCCCTCGAGCTCGACTGCCGCACGATGCTGTGTCCGATGCCGGTCATCGAGCTGGCCAAGCACCTCGCGGACGTCGAGGTCGGGCAGACCATCGCCGTCGTTGCCACCGATGCCGCCGCCCGGGTCGACGTCCCCGCCTGGTGCCGTATGCGCGGTCAGGAGTTCGTCGGGGCAGACACGGCGACCGACGGTGCTGCCCGCTACCTCGTCCGCCGGCTCAGCTGAGCCGGGACCCTCAGGGGTGCAGGGTCTTGAGGTGCGGATCGATGTCCGCTGTCGCCTCTGCGCCGTACGTCGCCGTGCAGCGATCGAGGAAGTCGGCCCGGGACAGGACGTACTCCTGCGTGCCGACCTGCTCCACGACGTAGACGGCCAGCAGGCAACCGAGCTGAGCGGCGCGTTCGAGCGAGAGACCCCAGCCGAGGGCCGCGAGGAAGCCTGCTCGGAATGCGTCGCCCACGCCGGTGGGCTCGACCTTCTCGATCTCGGGGACAGCGTCGACCGTGATCGACGCCTCGCCCTGGCGGTCGATCCGGACCCCGGTCGCGCCGAGGGTGACGACCCACGTGCCCACGCGGGACAGGATCTCCTCGGGCGACCAGCCGGTCTTCTGGGTGATCAGCTCGGCTTCGTACTCGTTGGAGAACAGGATCTCGGCGCCGTCGATCAGCGGGCGGATCATCTTCCCGTCGCCGAAGGCGAGCTGCTGCGAGGGGTCGGCCACGAACTTGTAGCCGCGCTGGCGGCACTCGTCGGTGTGACGCAGCATGCCCTCGGGGTCGTCAGGCCCGATCAGGACGTAGTCGGGCTCGCCGACACGGTCGACGATCGGCTTGAGCTCGATCTCCCGAGCCTCGCTCATGGCACCGGCGTAGAAGCTCGCGATCTGGGCGTGGGAGCTGTCGTTGGTGCAGACGAAGCGCGCGGTGTGCCTCGTCTGGGAGACGTGGACGGAGTCGCAGTCGACGTTGTGGCGCTGGAGCCAGGAGCGGTATTCGGCGAAGTCCTCCCCGACGGCCCCGATGAGCACGGGCCTCAGACCGAGGTTGCCCAGGCCGAAGCAGATGTTGGCGGCGCAGCCACCTCGACGGACCTCGAGGTCCTCGACCAGGAAGGAGACCGACAGCTTGTCGAGCTGGTCCACCACGAGGCTGTCGGAGAACTTGCCCGGGAAGGACATCAAATGGTCGGTCGCGATGGATCCGGCGATGAGGAGAGGCACGCGCGAACACTACCTGTGGGTACACCCGAGCCTACGCACGAGTAGCCCATATCGTCGTTGTCATGACCCGTCGCACTGCTGCTTCCCACCTGATCCACGACGAGCTCTCCCCCACCCCGGAGATGGCCGCCGACTGCCGCGCGATGGGTGCCAACCTCAGGCTCGAACGCGCGGCCCGCGCTGCGGTCAGCACCCCGCCCAGCATCCACTTCGATGACTACCCCTCGGAGATCCGCAAGCGCGAGATCGAGGTGAGCGACGCAGCGGCACGCCTCGCCAACGCGCTGCACCTCCACCTGGACTGATCAGCCCGACCCCCCTGTCGAACGACGAAGGCCCCCGTCCTCGGACGGGGGCCTTCGTGGTGCTGTGGGTCAGGGGGTCAGTGGAACGAGTCACCGCACGCGCACGAACCGGTGGCATTGGGGTTGTCGATGGTGAAGCCCTGCTTCTCGATCGAGTCGACGAAGTCGATCTGCGCACCGTTGAGGTAGGGGACGCTCATCCGGTCGACCACGACGGTCACGCCGTCGAAGTCGGTGGTGACGTCGCCGTCCAGGGTGCGCTCGTCGAAGAAGAGCTGGTAGCGCAGGCCGGAGCAGCCGCCAGGCTGCACGGAGATGCGCAGGGCCAGGTCGTCGCGACCCTCCTGCTCGAGGAGGCTCTTGACCTTGGACGCAGCGACATCGCTCAGGTTGA
This sequence comes from Nocardioides sp., assembly GCF_035576065.1. Taxonomy (GTDB): domain Bacteria; phylum Actinomycetota; class Actinomycetes; order Propionibacteriales; family Nocardioidaceae; genus Nocardioides. The sequence goes on along the minus strand of NZ_DATLWX010000011.1, from coordinate 180,836 downwards.
TCTGGTCGGTGCGGCGTTCGGTGGTGGTCTCGAGCTGCTCGGTCATGTGGTGCTCCCAAAGATTGTCGGGCGGTTGCCTTCATCAATGGTCGCACATCTGGGGTTATTCCCCGCCTTGTTGCCGGTGTTCACGCATAGGGAGCCAGACGACGAACGTAGCGCCGGGCGAGGCCCCGTCAAGCTGCGCCGTCCCCCCGTGGCGTTCGGCGACGGCACGCACGATGGCCAGCCCGAGCCCAGTGCTCCCGGTCTCGTGGGCACGTGCCTCATCGCCCCGGCAGAAGCGGTCGAAGACATGGGCGCGAAGTCTGGCAGGGACTCCCGGCCCGTCGTCGGCCACCACCAGCCGGGCGCCACCAGCGTCACTCGTGAGGCGCACGCTGACCCGTGAGGCCGCATGTTGGTCGGCGTTCGCCAGCAGGTTGCGGACCAATCGGCCGAGGTCGGCCCGTGAGCCGGTCACCGGGGCGGCGCTCACACCCGACGTGTCGATCTCGACGCGCGCGCTGGACCTCAACCGTCGAGCCTCCTCGAGGACGACATCGTCGAGGTCGACCAGACGGTGGGCCACTGGCGCTCCGTCCTGCCGGGCGAGGAACAGCAGGTCTCGAACGAGCTGCTCCATCTGGTCGACTTCGGACAGGAGAGAACGAGCCGTCAGCGTCCAATCGGTGTCAACCGGGTGCTCCATGGCCACCTCCAAGGACGTGCGATAGACCGTCAGCGGGCTCTGCAGCTCATGAGCGGCGTCCGCGACGAACGTGCGCTGGCGACGGTGCGCCTCCTCGACCGGTCGCAGCGTCCTGCCGATGAGGACCCAGAGCAGCACGGTCGCCGCCACCAGCACCAGCGGCAGGCCCAAGGCCAACGAGGCGACGAGACTGGACATGCTCTCGTTGACCGCCTCCCCGCTGTGGCCGACGTAGACAACGGCCGATCCTTCAGGGCCCTGCGCGGAGATGGCCCAGACACGGAAGTCCTCCGTCTCGTCGTCGTCGGGCACGTCCTCCAGGTCGAAGGCCTCGGCGCCTTGGCCGTCGGGCGTGCGCTCGGTGATCGGACCGGAGGTGCGGAGGTTGACGGAGGCGGCCAGCACCCGCCCGTCCTCGCTCACCACTTGGCCGACGGAGTCGTCACCGACCTCGGTCAGCACCGCGGGAAGCACTCCGGCCTCGAACGAGGCCGCGACGTCATGAGCACGTGACCTCGTCAGGTCGTCGGCCGCAGCATGGACCGAGCGTTGGAAGAGCAGAACGATCAGCACCGACGCCAGCAACAGGATCATCGCCAGCACCAGCGAGGCCACGGCGGTGAGGCGCAGTCGCAGCCGACCAGCTGCCTTGTCAGCCACCGTCCACATCCAGCCGGTAGCCGGCGAGCCGCACGGTCTGGAGGGCGGTCCTGCCGAAGGGGAGGTCGATCCGCTGTCGCAGCTGACGGACGTAGACCTCGACGATGTTGGGGTCGCCGTCGAAGGCGAAGTCCCAGACGTGCTCGAGGATCTCGGTCTTTGCCAGCACCTCCCCGGGACGGCGCATGAAGAACTCCAGCAATGAGAACTGCCGAGGGGTCAACGGCACCTCGGCGTCGCCGCGCCACACGCGGTGTGCGGCCGGATCGAGTCTCAGGTCACCGACGACCAGCTCGGCGGGCCGCACGCCCCCACCGCGCCGCAGGAGAGCACGCAACCGGGCCACCAGGACGACGTACGAGAAAGGCTTGGTCAAGAAGTCGTCGGCACCCCTGTCCAACGCCTGGGCCTCGTCGTCGGATGCATCCTTGGCGGTGAGCATCAGGATGGGCGTCCAGTTGCCGGCCTCGCGCAACCCCACGCACAGGTCAAGCCCGTTGAGACCGGGCAGCATCACGTCCAGCACCATCGCGTCGTACGGGTTCTCCGCCGCCAGCCACTGGCCGTCCTCGCCCGTGAAGGCGACGTCCACCGCGAAGCCCTCGCCCTCGAGGCCACGCTTGAGGGCGCGCGCGACCCGCTTGTCGTCCTCCACCACCAAGATGCGCACCGTGCCACGGTGACACGGATCGGCTGAAGGCGCGCTGAACGCCCGCTGACTGCTCGTTCAGCGTGGCTTCAGGGCGCGAGGTGCACGATGAACTGGTCAGTCACCACAGCCACCATCCAAGGAGTTCCCGATGAATCGCTCGAAGCAGGCAGCAGCCGCAGCAGCCGCCGCCGTCATCGTCGTAGGTGGTGCCGGAGCTGCCGTGGCCGGAGCATCCGGTGACGACGACGCCTCCGACACCCCGATCCAGGGTCCGGCGCTCGAACAGGCCGAGGAGGCTGCCCTCGCCGAGACCGGTGGCGGCACGGTCACCGAGACGGAGGTCGGCGACGAGGAGAGCTACTACGAGGTCGAGGTCACCCTCGACAACGGCGACCAGGTCGACGTACAGCTCGACCGCGACTTCACGGTCGTGGGATCCGAGAGCGACTCCGAGACCGAGCCGGACGACTGAGCCTCAGCGCGACCAGGTGCGAGCGGTACGTTCGGCCAACTCGGCAAGGGCACCCGACGGGTCTGCGAACGCCCGCTCCTCGCCCACGAGGTCGACCAGCGAGTAGGCCGACTCGATGCCCAACGCCCGCATCTCCCGCGAACCCACCAGCACCTGGCCGGCGAGTGCGACGCACGGTCGCAACGCGGCGGCCGCGATCTCCGCGACCCCGTAGGGCACCTTGCCGGATCGGCTGGAGAAGTCGAAGGCACCCTCGCCGGTGATGACGAGATCCGCAGCGCGGGCCCGCTCGGCGAGGCGCACGTGGCGCGCGACGAGCGCGATGCCGGGCTCGCGGGAGGCCCCGAGGGCGAGGAGGGCGAACCCGATCCCGCCGGCCGCGCCGGCGCCCTTCTCCAGGCTGGTGCGCCGATCGGTGGCCGCCGCGAACGTCTCGAGCCACCCGTCGACCTCCACGATCCGGTCCTCGTCGATCCCCTTCTGGGGCCCGAAGGTCTTGGTCGCGCCGAACATTCCGGTCAGGGGGTTGTCGACGTCGGAGGCCACGACCAACTCGACTCCTGCCAGCTGTTCCCTGGCGGGAGCGAGGTCGACGGCGGTGACCGTGTCCAGCGCGATCGCGCCGCTGTCCAGGATGCCGTCGGACGTCGCACCGAGGGCTGCCAGCACACCGGCACCCCCGTCGTTGGTCCCGGACCCGCCGAGACCCACCACGACCTTGCGGGCACCCGACTCGACTGCGGCCAGGATCAGCTCGCCCACCCCGTTGCTGGAGCCGAACTCGGCGCCCCCGTCCATCAGGTGCAGGCCGACTGCCTGGGCGGTCTCGATGTAGGCGACGTCCTCGACGAACAGGAGGGTAGCCGGGACGCGTTCGCCGTGCGGCGCCTCCACGGTGACCGCGAGCAGCTCGCCGCCCAGGGCGGCGTGCAGGACGTCGACGAAGCCTGGACCGCCGTCGGCCATCGGGGCCAGGTCCAGGACGTCGTCCGGCGATCGCCGAGCCCAGCCCCGGGCGATGGCCTCGCTCGCCTCGACGGCCGTCAGGGTGCCCGCGAACTTGTCGGGGGCGATCAGCACGCGCATGGCGGCCATCCTGTCTCATCGGTGGGTGGCCCGCTGCGCAAGGATGTCGCGCATGGCACAGGCACTCATCCGGCCCGCACGCGAGACCGACCTCGAGGCGATGGCCGCCATCACTGCCATCAGCTACTACGAGGTGGACGCCCGGACCTTCCAGCGTTCGTGGCCCGACCCCGAGCCGCGGCCGGCCGCCCGCAACGGCGCCTGGATGCGGCGTACGGGACAGGCGCTGGTCACCGACCCCGGGGGCTGCTGGGTGGCGGACGTGGACGGCGAGGTCGTCGGCGGCGCGATCTCCCGGGTCCGTGAGCTCATGTGGATCCTGGCGTCGTTCGCGGTCCGGCCCGAGCACCAGGGCCAGGGCATCGGCCACCAGCTCCTGGCGGCCGCTATGCACCACGGGCGGGGCTGCCTGCGGGGCATGTTCGCGGCCAGCGCGGATCCCGGCGCCGTACGCCGATATCGGCTCGCCGGATTCAGCCTGCACCCGCAGATGTTCCTCACCGGGGTGGTGGACCGCGACGCCATCCCCGCCATCGAACGGGTGCGCGAGGGCTCTGCCGGCGACATCGACCTGCTGAACTCGATCGACCGGCAGACTCGCGGAGCCGCCCACCTCTCCGACCATGAGCTGCTGCTCCAGCAGTTCCGCCTGGTCGTGTGCGAACGCAGCGCCGCAGCCGCCTATGCGTACGTCGACGAGTCAGGCTCGCCCTGCCTGATTGCCGGGACCTCCCGGCGTACGGCGCAGGACGTCATGTGGGAGGCGCTCGGCTCGTCGACGCCGGGCTCGAGCGTGTCGGTCCACCACATCACCGCAGCCAACGAGTGGGCCGTCGACGTCGGGATGGCGGCCCGGATGTCGTTGCACCAGAGCGGCTACCTGTGCCTGCGCGGCATGAAGCCGCCCTCGCCCTACCTCCACCACGGGTCGCTGCTCTAGCGACCCGTGTCGGTGCCCGGCTCCAGCCTCGCGCCGGCGGCCACTTCTCCACCGACCCGCGAGTCGCGACCCACCAGCACGATGTCCTCGTCGCGAGCCAGGCGGGCGGTCGGCCGCGCTCCGAGGCGCGCACCGGCCAGCACCTCGCACCGCTCATCCACGACGGCGGTGTGGACCACGGCCCCGGCTCGCACGACACAGCCCTCCATCAGCACGCTGTCCCGCACGACCGCACCCTTCTCGACCACGACACCCGGGCCCAGCACGCTGTCGACCACTTCGCCGGACACGTCGCAGCCGGGTGAGAGGAGGGAGTTGCTGCACGACCCGGCCGAGCGCACCCGAGCGGCAGGCCGGTCCGGCCAGTGCGCGATCACCGGTCGGCCGGGGTGGTCGAACACGTCCACCCGGTCCGCCAGCAGGTCTCGGTGCGACTGCAGGTAGAGACGCGGCTGGCCCACGTCGCGCCAGTAGCCGGTCATCGGGACGGAGACGACCTGGCCGGTCTCGACGAGCCTCGGGAGCAGGTGCTCGCCGAAGTCGCCCAGCCCGCTGTCGTCGTCGACCTGCTCGCCCGAGAGCTCTGCCCGGAGCTCACGCAGCGTCGGGAGCAGGATGGCCATGTCGTAGATGAAGATCTCGGTGGCCACCGTGGTGCTCGAGGGCTGCGACGGCTTGTGCTCGACCGCGCTGATGGTGCCGTCCCGCTTCGTCACCACGACGACGTTGTCGGACGCGTCGCGCTTGGTGACCTCGGTGGTCAGCACCGTCGCCACGCGGCCTGAGGCGATGTGCTCGTCGATCACCGGCCCCAGGTCGATGTTGAAGACGTGGTCGGCGCTGCACACCACGAGGGTGGAGGCGCCGGAGGCCTCGAGATCGGCCGAGATCCGCAGCAACAGGTCGCCGTTGCCGTGGGCGAAGCCGCTCTCGGTCGCCGGCCCCGTCCCGGTCTGCGGGACGATGCGCCGGAAGCCGCCCCGGTTGCGGTCCAGGCTCCAGGGACGGCCGCCGGAGAGGTACTCGTCGATGGAGGTCACCTGGTATTCGAGCGAGACCCACACGTCGGACAGGTCGGCGTGCACCAGGCTGGACAGGGCGAAGTCGATGAGCCGGTGGACGCCGGCGTACGGCAGAGCAGGCTTGGCACGCTCGCGGGTCAGCACGTCCATCCGTCCGCCCTGCCCGCCCGCCTGCACCAGCGCCAGGACCTCACCTCGTCGTGCCACGACTCCTCCTCCTGGCCCGAGCACCGATGCGCTCGTGGGGCCGATGCGTCAAAGCCTTGCACGGGTCTCCCGATCATCTCGATGCGTCCCCACCGTTGACCAGCGCGCACCCGCCGATCTACCCTCATGAGGAAAGTTATTTGTTAGATCACTTTACAAATCCTCTCTCTCGGGCCTTGGAGGCCAACATGCAATCGATTCTCAGATCAGTCCGTCCGATCGGTGCTCGCAGCACTGCGGTCCTCATCGCCCTGCTGGGCACTTTCGTCCTGGTCGCAGCCATGCTCGCGCTGCCACGAGGTGCGATCCAACCCGCAAGCGCTGCCGTCACCTGCCCTTCCGCCACGTGGTCGGCAACAGCGGTCTACGTCGGCGGCGACAAGGTCACTTTGAACGGGCGCGCCTGGCGGGCCAAGTGGTGGACCCAGAACGAGCGCCCCGGCACCACCGGCGAGTGGGGGGTGTGGGCAGACGAAGGAGCGTGTGGCGGCACGACGCCGACACCGACCCCGACCCCGACCCCGACCCCCACTCCGACTCCGACGCCCACGCCGACGCCGACGACGCCACCCACCAGCGGCGAGAAGGTCGTCGGCTACTTCACCGAGTGGGGTGTCTACGACCGCAACTACGACGTGAAGAACATCGCGACGAGCGGTTCGGCCTCGAAGCTGACACACATCGTGTACGCATTCGGCAACGTGCAGAACGGTCAGTGCACGGTCGGTGACTCCTATGCGGCATACGACAAGTTCCACTCGGCCGCCGAGAGCGTCGACGGCGTGGCCGACAGCTGGGACGCCGGTGCGCTGCGCGGCAACTTCAACCAGCTGCGCAAGCTCAAGGCCAAGAATCCCCACCTCAAGGTCGTGTGGTCATTCGGCGGCTGGACCTGGTCCGGCGGCTTCACCCAGGCCGCGCAGAACCCGACCGCCTTCGCCGACTCCTGCTACCGCCTCGTCAACGACCCGCGCTGGGCCGGGGTCTTCGACGGCATCGACATCGACTGGGAATACCCCAACTCGTGCGGTCTCTCCTGTGACACCAGCGGGCGCGCGGCCTACCCCAACCTGATGAAGGCGCTGCGCACGAGGTTCGGCACGCAGCTCGTGACATCGGCCATCACTGCCGACGGCACCGCCGGCGGCAAGATCGAGGCTGGCGGCTACGACGCAGCAGCTCAGTACGTCGACTTCTACATGGTCATGAGCTACGACTACTTCGGCGCCTTCAACCCGACGGGGCCCACGGCCCCGCACTCGCCGTTGACCGACTACCCCGGGATCCCGCGTGCCGGCTTCAACGGCGAGCAGGCCATCAACAAGCTCACCCAGCTCGGTGTCGCAGCACGCAAGCTGTTGCTGGGTGTCGGGTTCTACGGACGCGGTTGGACCGGTGTCACCCAGAGCACCCCGGGCGGCTCTGCCACGGGCGCCGCACCCGGGACGTACGAAGCCGGCATCGAGGACTACAAGGTCCTCGCCCAACGCTGCCCGCCCACGGGCACCGTGGCAGGGACGTCGTATGCCAAGTGCGGCTCGGAGTGGTGGAGCTATGACACCCCGTCCACTCTGAAGTCGAAGGCGGCCTGGGCCCGGCAGCGCGGGCTCGGCGGCACCTTCTTCTGGGAGCTCAACGGCGACACCGCAGACGGCGCCCTGATCCGCGGACTGACCAGCTGACGGACCCGCTCCTGACACGGGACGCGGGCGGGGTGGAGACCCCCGCTCGCGCCCCGAGTTCCGGCTGCCTGGGCACGTGCATCACCAGTGGTCCGGTTCGTGGGTACGAAGGCGAGCTGACCGTCTGCCGGTCGAACCGAGGAGGTTGGCTGTCACGCCTGCGTTCGCACACCCGCCACTAAGGTGTAGCCATGAGTCTCGTCGACCTCCCCCTGCTCCCCCTCGGCAAGGGCCGCGACCTCACCGCTGAGCGCGGCGTGGAGTGCCTGGGTGAGCTGCCGTCGGCCTCCGACCCCGACCTGGTCGCCCGCGCGCGTGCCGCCAAGGCTGCGCTCGGGGATCGCGTGTTCGTGCTGGGCCACCACTACCAGCGCGACGAGGTCATCGAGTTCGCCGACGTGACCGGTGACTCGTTCAAGCTGGCCCGCGACGCGGCCGGGCGCCCCGACGCCGAGTTCATCGTCTTCTGCGGGGTGCACTTCATGGCCGAGTCGGCCGACATCCTCACCTCCGACGACCAGGTGGTGATCCTGCCCGACCTGGCCGCTGGCTGCTCGATGGCCGACATGGCCCGCCTGGGTCAGGTGGAGGACGCCTGGGACGCGATGGCCGCCGCTGGTGTCCAGGACAGCATCGTGCCGGTCACCTACATGAACTCCTCGGCGGACATCAAGGCGTTCTGCGGCCGCAACGGCGGCGTCGTGTGCACCTCCTCCAACGCCGACGTCGCGCTCGAGTGGGCCTTCGAGCAGAAGGCTCATCTGGACGGGGGCGCCAAGATCCTCTTCTTCCCCGACCAGCACCTCGGCCGCAACACCGCGGTGCTCAAGATGGGCTTCTCCCTCGACGACTGCGTCGTGTGGGATCCCCTTCAGCCCGGCGGGGGCCTCACCCAGCAGGAGCTCGAGTCGGCCCGGATGATCCTGTGGAAGGGCCACTGCTCGGTCCACGGACGTTTCACCGTCGACGTCATCGATGACCTCCGCGCCCAGCACGAGGACATCAAGATCCTCGTCCACCCCGAGTGCACCCATGAGGTGGTCCTCAAGGCCGACCTCGTCGGTTCGACCGAGTTCATCATCAAGACCGTCGAGGCGGCCGCCCCCGGCACCACCTGGGCCATCGGCACCGAGCTCAACCTCGTGCAACGCCTGGCGCGGGCCCACCCGGACAAGAACATCGTGTTCCTCGACCGCAACGTCTGCTACTGCTCGACGATGAACCGCATCGACCTGCCCCACTTCGTGTGGGTGATGGAGTCACTCGTGGCCGGTCAGGTGGTCAACCAGATCACCGTTGACGACGAGACCGAGCGTCACGCCCTCGTGGCGCTCCAGCGGATGCTGGACCTGCCGGGCAAGTCACACCGCGACTGACGCGGCGCGGGGGTCAGTCCTCGGTCAGCGGCCACACGGAGGCAGCGGCCGGGAGCGTGTCGAGCAGCGCGGCCAGCCGGGTGGCGCTGCCCTGCATCCGGGAGAGCAGTGCCTGGAGCTCCGGGACGTCGTCGGGGGCCTCGTCCTGCGCCATCTCCGCGGCCATCGCGATCGCTGCCACGGCGTTCTTCAGCTCGTGCGCCGTCGACGCCGCGAAGGCGACGAGTTCCTCACGAGTGTTCACAGTCCGGGAGCATTCCACAGCGCGAGCCACTTGTGCATTTCCGGCTCCATCGGAAGCTCCGCGGCGAGGAGGTCCCGGACGCTGATCTCCGTGAGATTGTCGCGCTGGTGGGCCCCCGTGGGGGCGAAGGCGTAGAAGGTCCCCTGCTTGTAGAGATAGACCAGACCGACCGTCCGTCCGTGCCCCTCGAAGGTCACCATCGAGCACAGCAGGCCGTCGGCGAAGCCCTGTGCCTCCAGGCTGGCGTTGACCGCATGCAGGTCGGTGCACAGGTCTGCCATGTCGTCGGGACTGCCCTCGACGACCAACCACGTGAAGCCGAACCCGTCGCGGCTCACCTGCACGTCCGGCGCGTCGGGGTCGTCGTCGATCAGGGCGGTGATCTCGTCCTGGGTCTGGGCGAACGCAGGGCCGGCCACGGCGCGGTAGCACACGGCGCCGCGGCCGGTCGGTGTCCAACCGCCGGCGGTCTGCAGGGTGATGGCGGCGCTCGGGACCAGGAAGAGGGCGTCCAGGTTGTTCTTCGGAGACCTCCTGCGTCCCGTCACCGCGTCGAGCCAGCGCATGTCAGCCCCTCACGCCATCGGACGGCCGAGCTCGGCCTGGATGCGCGCGAGCTGCTGGAGACGCTGCTCGAGGGACGGATGGGTGGCGGTGAGCGTCCGCAGGGAGATGCCAGCCACGGCCGGGACGATGAACAGGGAGTTGACCGCGCTGTTGGCCCGCAGGTCCTTCTGCGGGATGGCACCCGCCCCACCGGAGATCTTGGTCAGCGCGGACGCGAGGGCCGCCGGCTTCATGGTGAGGTAGGCCGCCGATCGGTCGGCGCAGAGCTCGCGGTAGCGCGAGAGGAGTCGCAGCAGGACGAAGCTCACGGCATAGACGACCAGGCTCACCACAAGGGCGACCAGGAAGGCCGGCAGGGCGCCGTTGCTGCCGCGTCCGCGCGACAGGCCACCGAACTGGGCGCCGCGGGTCAGCATGCCCGCCAGGACGCCGGCCGACGACGCGAGCGTCATGACGAGGACGTCGCGGTGGGCCACGTGGCTGAGCTCATGGGCGAGCACCGCCTCGAGCTCCTCGGCGTCGAGGGTCTGGAGGATGCCGGTGGTCACGCACACCACCGAGCGATCCGGAGACCGGCCGGTCGCGAAGGCGTTGGGCAGGTCCATGTCGGCGACACCGACGCGGGGCTTGGGCATGTCCGCAAGGGCGCAGAGCCGGTCGATCATCCCGTGCAGCTCCGGCGCCTCCTGCGGCGTCACCTCGCGAGCCCGCATGGCACGCATGGCCATCTTGTCGGAGGACCACCACTGGTAGAACGCGACACCGACGCCCGCGAGCCCGATGAGGAACCAGTAGCTCGGGAACGCATACATCAACGCGGCGACCAGCCCGACGAACAGGGCGCCGAGCAAAAACATCACCAGGGTCATCCGGAGGGTGAGTCCGGTGTCCTTGATGAAACGCGAACGCGCCACGTCCGGGTCAGCCGGGGATGAGGCCGTCGTCCCCGAGCATCTGCCGCACCTCGTCGAGGGTGGCGTCGGCTGGCGGCAGGATCAGGTCGGACTCGTCGAGGCTGGCAGCCTCGTGGTGGGTCCCGCTGGACCGGATGGCCGCGTGGAGACCTGCCAGGGCGATCTTGAACATCTCCTCGTCGCCGGTCTCGATGGAACGCTCGATCTGGTGGTCGAGCCCGTTGAGCGCGTCGAGCGCGTGTTCATCCAGGTCGAACTGGCCCTCACCCAGGATCCGGACGATCATGACTGGCCCCCGTCGGAGGTCTCGCGCTTCACGTCACCTTCGCCGGCCTCGATCGCCTGCGGCTGGCTGCTGCTCTTGAGCCGGGCCAGCTCGTTCTCCACGTCCGAGGTGGAGCTGAGGGCGTCGAGCTCACGGGCAATGTCGTCACCGGAGTTGATCGACGACGCGTCGTCGAGCGCACCCGATGCGATCAGCTCGTCGATCGCACCGGCGCGGGCCTGCATCTGCGCCGTCTTGTCCTCGGCGCGCTGGATGGCCAGGCCGACGTCGCCCATCTCCTCGCCGATGCCCGACATCGCCTCGCCGATCCGCGACTGCGCCTCGGCGGCGGTGTAGTTGGCCTTGATGGTCTCCTTGCGGGTGCGGAAGGACTCGACCTTCGTCTGCAACCGCTGCTGCGCGAGGACGAGCTTCTCCTCCTCGCCCTGGAGGTTCGCGTGCTGACCCTCCAGGTCGTGGATCTGGCTGGTGATCCCGGACTTGCGGGTCAGCGCCTCGCGCGCGAGGTCCTCACGGTCGGCCGCGATGGCCTTCTCGGCCTGCCCCTGGAGCTTGGCCTGCTGCGTCTCGAGCTGCTTGATCTGCAGCTCGACGCGCTTGCGGCTCGTCGCGACGTCGGCCACTCCGCGGCGTACCTTGCTCAACAGCTCCAGCTGGCGCTGGTAGCTGTAGTCCAGGGTCTCGCGGGGGTCCTCGGCGCGGTCGAGCGCCTTGTTCGCCTTGGAATGGAAGATCAGACTCAAGCGCTTCATCACACTCATGGGGATGTTCTCTCCTGTGTCTCCCTCGGGGTACTCCCTTCACCCTAGGACCAAAGCCAAGCCCAGTGATAGGCGCCGGTAGGCTGGAGATTCAACTCACCTGATCCCAGAGGCCCCCGCGTGTTCGGTCGTAGCAAGTCGCAAGCCACCACATCCACCGCTCCCGTCGTCGACAAGCCCGGCGGGAAGGGTCGCCCGACGCCGAGCCGCAAGGAGGCCGAGGCGGCCGCCAAGGCGCGTGCGAAGGTCCCGCGGACCCGCCGCGAGCAGATGCTCGCCCAGCGAAGTGCGCGCACCGAGTCGAGCCAGAGCGTCCGGGCCGCGATGAAGTCGGGCGACGAGCGCTACCTGATGGCCCGCGACAAGGGGCCGGCGCGCCGCTTCATCCGCGACTATGTCGACGCGCGCTTCTCCTTCGTGGAGCTGATGGTGCCGCTGCTGGTCCTGACGATGCTGCTCGGCTACGCGGGCAGCCGATACCTCGCCAACATCGGGAACGCCATCTTGATCGGGACCGTGCTCCTGGTCACCTTCGACATCATCCTGATGCGCTTCAAGCTGCGCCGCGAGCTGGCGCAGCGGTTCCCCGACGAGCCCCTCAAGGGCACCACCTACTACGCCGTGATGCGCTCGTTGCAGATGAAGTTCATGCGGATGCCGAAGGCGAAGGTCAAGATCGGGCAGACGCTGCCCGAGCACTACCGCTGAGTGCCCGGTGATCCTGGGACTCGCCTGCGCGCTCGGCTCTGCCGTCCTCTTCGGGGTGTCTGCTGTGCTCCAGGCCCACGCCATGCGGGCGCTGCCGGAGGGCGATCCCGGCCTGCGCACGTTCGCACGGGCCGCCGTACGCTCCTGGCCACTTCTTGCCGTCGTCGGCGCCTACCTCGCGGGGTTCGGACTGCACGCCGTCGCCCTGTGGCTCCTGCCCCTCTACCTCGCCCAGGCCTCGATCTCCCTGTCGTTGCCGGTCACGGCCGTCATCTCGGCAGTGGTCCTGCACGAACGGCTCGAGCCGGGGCGCTGGCTGGCCGTGGCCGCGGTCATCGCGGGCCTGGTGCTGGTGGCGCTGGGCGCGGGCGGTGTCGAGCACACCGCCTCCGCAGCCGCCCTCGTCGTCGTGGGCGGTGTCTGGCTGCTCGTGCTCGGCATCGGCGCCCGGTGGAGCATCAGGGCCGGCGCGGGAGTCCTGGGGGCGTGGTCCGGGCTCGGCTACGCAGGAACGGCCGTCACGACGCGTGGCCTGGACCTCGACGCGCCGCTGGTGTCGCTGGCGGCGCTGGCCGTCGTGTCCGCCCTGGGCGTCGTGGCGTTCTGGCTCTACTCGGTCGCCCTGGGACGGGCCGACGTCGCGTCCTCCACGGCCCCACTGATCGTCATGCAGACCTGCGTCCCCGCGCTGGTCGGGGTCCTGGCCTTCGGCGACACGGTCCGGGCGGGGTGGACCGTCGCGGTCGTCGGCGGACTCGCGCTGTCCATCGCGGGAGCCATCCACCTCGGCCGCCAGCCGGGGTCTGCCACCGCCGGGTCGGGTGTGAGGATGAGTGCATGAACAAACCCACCGCCGACGTCTCCGTGCGGATCGCGTGGGCTGACGACGCAGACGCCATTGCGGCGGTGCAGGTCCGCGCCTGGCAGGTGTTGTACGCCGACGTCGTACCCGCCGATGCCTTGCCCTCCGACCCCGCTCCCGTCGCCGACGCCTGGCGCTCCGCCCTGAGGAAGCCGGCCGATGCCCGCAACCGGGTGCTGGTGGCCCTCGAACGCAACCGGGTGACCGGCTTCGCGCTGACGAGCCCGGCCACCGACCCCGATGCCGACCCGATCACCGACGGCGAGATCTCCGAGCTGACCCTCGACCCCACCGAGCGCGGCAAGGGTCACGGATCCCGACTGCTCCAGGCGGCAGTCGACACGCTCGCGGCCGACCGGTTCACCCGCGCCGTCAGCTGGGTGATCGCGACCGACGACGACCACCGCCGGTTCCTGACCGAGGCCGGATGGGCCCCCGACGGCGCCCACCGCGAGCTCGACCTGGACGGGACGGGGACGACCACGGTCAAGCAGGTCCGCCTGCACACCGCGATCGGCTGATGTCGCAGCCCTCCCTGCCGAGCACCGAGCGCTCCGGGATCATCCGAGACGCCGTCGCCGTGGGGGTCGCCACCGGGGCGTACGGCATCTCCTTCGGCGCCGTGGCCGTCAGCTCAGGACTCAGCGTCCTCCAGGCCTGCGCCCTGTCGCTGCTGGTCTTCACCGGCGCCTCACAGTTCGCCTTCGTCGGGGTCGTCGCGGCCGGCGGGGCGCCCATGAGCGGAGCCTTGACCGCGATGCTGCTCGGCACCCGCAACGCCCTCTACGGGCTGCGTCTCGCCCCTCTGCTGCAGTGGTCCGGTGTACGCCGGGTCGGTGCGGCACAGATCCTCATCGACGAGTCGACCGCCATGTCGGTCAACCGCGACACGGTGCCGGCCGCGCGGCTCGGGTTCCTCGCCACCGGGCTCTCGGTGTTCGTCCTGTGGAACGCCGCGACCCTTGCGGGCGCACTCGCCGGTACGGCGATCGGCGACCCCCGCACCTACGGGCTCGATGCCGCCGTCGGTGCGGCTTTCCTCGCGCTGCTCTGGCCCCGACTGGGCGTCGCTCGGTCCCAGGTCGTTGCGATCGCCGCCGCGGGCGTGGCGCTGGCTCTCGTTCCCTTCACGGCCGCCGGCGTCCCGGTGCTGGCCGCCGGTGCCGTCGCCCTCCTGGGCGGCCTGTTGAGCCTTCCGAGGGGGGATGCCTGATGTGGCTGGCGATCCTGGTGGCGGCCTTGGGCTGCTACGCCCTGAAGCTGGCCGGGCTCTCGCTGCCTCAGCGGGTGCTGTCCAACCCGTCGGTGGAGCGCGTCGCCGACCTCATCCCGGTCGCCCTCCTCGCTGCGCTGATCGCGGTCCAGGTGTGGTCGGAGGGGTCCTCCCTGACCATCGACGCCCGCAGCGCGGGCCTGGCCTTCGCCGTGGTCGCGCTGCTGCTCCGGGCGCCCTTCCTCGTCGTCGTCATCGGCGCCGCCGCGGTCGCTGCGCTGATCCGCCTCCTCTGAGCGGGCTCAGTCGAGAGGAAGGAAGTGCTCGAGCCCGACCGTGAGGCCGTGGTGGCTGCTGATCTCGCGGAGGCCGGTCAGGACCCCGGGAACGAAGGAGGCCCGATCGAGGGAGTCGTGGCGGATCGTGAGGGTCTCCCCCACGCCGCCGAGGACAACCTCCTGGTGGGCCACGAGGCCCCGGATCCGCAGGCCATGGACGCGGACGCCGTCGACGTCGGCGCCCCGGGCGCCGTCGAGGCCGGTGGACGTGGCGTCGGGCATCGGCGGGCTGCCGGCGTCGCGACGGGCCTGCGCGATGAGCTCGGCCGTGCGCCGGGCCGTCCCGGAGGGGGCGTCCGCCTTGTTGGGGTGATGCAGCTCGATCACCTCGGCAGACTCGAAGAACGGGGCTGCCTGGGCCGCGAAGCGCATCATCAAGATCGCGCCGATGGAGAAGTTGGGAGCGACGAGAACGCCGACCGGAGCCTCGCCCACCCACTCCGACAGCTGCGCCAGTCGCGCCTCGTCGAAGCCGGTGGTGCCGACGACGGCGTGGATGCCGTGCTTGATGCAGAAGGCGAGGCTGTCCATCACCACGTCGGGATGGGTGAAGTCGACCACCGCCTGGGCCTCATTGGTCAGGAGTTGACCGATGTCGTCGCCGGCGTCGATCCCGGCGACCAGCGCGAGGTCCTCGGCCGCCTCGACGGCCCGACAGATCTCCGCTCCCACCTTGCCGCGCGCACCCAGCACACCGACCCGGAACTGTTCATTCACGGGGCCAACCTACTGCGATCCGGGCCGGTGACGGGTGGGGGTGCCTGACGTGCGGGCGCCGAGGTGGCAGGGTATGACCCATGCCAGTGCAGACGATCCCGCCGCGCATCCGTTGGGCGGTCGAGCTCATGGACGTCCAGTCCAACGACCAGGTCCTCGAGATCGGGTGCGGACCCGGCGCCGGCGCCGAGCTGATCTGCGCCAAGCTGGAGACCGGGAAGCTGTTCGCAATCGACCGGTCTGAGTCCGGCGTGGATCGCACCAAGCGCCGCAACCACGCCTACGTCGAGGCCGGGCGCCTCGTGGTCCGACAGATCGATCTCGCCACGTTGCGGGTCCCGGTCAAGCGGCTCAACAAGGTGTTCGCCTTCAACGTCAACCTGTTCTGGGTCCGTCCGTGTGATGACGAGGTGGCGCTGCTGCACGAGCGTGTGGTCCCGGGTGGTGCGGTCTACCTCTTCTACGACGCCCACCAGCCTGAGCTCGTGCCGAACATCGTGAAGAAGACCTCGGCCGCCCTGGCCAAGGCCGGCTTCCGCGTCTCCGTGGTGGAACAGAAGGCCCCCGCCGTGATCGGGATCATCGGCAAGCGCTGACGTCGGGCTTCGCCGTACACCCTCGTCACCCTCGCCACCGGGTCGCGGCTGGTCGCCCCTGGGCGCCACGAACTGGCGGCGGACGACATCGGTGTGGCTGATTCAGCGTCGTTCCCCGCCACTTGGTGGACACGCCGTGACACGCGCCAAGAACGCCGCCTGGCCGGAGGGGGTGTAGAGAGACGCGCGCAACAAGGCCAGCCATGGGCGGATGCGGGCATGATCGTGGACCCTGCCCACCGCGCGGTCGGCGTCTCGCAGCACGCCGAGGGGCCGGTTGACGACGTCAGAGGCCGTATAGCCCCGGCGGACGTATCCCTCTGCATCAAGGCGACGCTCGCGGCGTAGGTCGTCTCGGTGCTGTCGCGCATCGCGGTGGTGACCGCCGTCGAACTCGTGCAACGACTTCGTCCCGCTGACGCGGAGGTCAGCGCGAGCAACGAATTCGCGCTCCACGTCCATGATCTCCACCTGGGGCTCCACCTCGACCTCGATCACGACGTGAAGCATCCGGAGCAAGGACTCCCAGGTCGACTCCGCTCGACCGTCGGCCCACCCGAGGGCCGTCAGCAGCGCTCGTCGTCCACGCCGATGCGGTGCGCAGACCGCGGTCAGCGTCTCGACCGTCACGTCACCGGCTTGTAGTGCACTGTCGATGAGCGCGACGAGATCGATCAGGGACAACCAGCGAGCACACGCCAGGATGGTCTCGGCCGGGACAGCGCACCGGAGACCCCTGACCTCCTCCTGGGCTATCGGTTGAGGATGACGACTCGTCCGGATGCCGGCCCGCACAGGACGGGGGTCGTCAAGCAGCATGGCGACGAAGACGGGTGTTCCGGCAGGTATGGGTGGCAGCTCCCAGCCCCGAAGCCGCGCGGCGGTGACTGCGGTGAAGCAGCCGTGGTTGGGCAGCAGCAGCTGCCAACCGCTCAAGTCGGCCAGCCAGCCGCGCTCAGACTCGGCGACGCCGAGCTTCCTGCGATGAATGCCGCGCGTCACTGCCTGGAAGCATCCCCGGCGCGGGCGCCCACGCACCGCGTCATATGCGATCTGTGTCATGGACCCACGGTGTGTCGGAGCACCGACGGCAGACAGTCCCGCCGCCGTCCCCTGTGGACGCACGACCTGACCGGTCGCGCTGTGGACGCTCTCGGGCGCGCCCCGGTCGGAGAGTCAGGAGGCGGAGTGCGAAGCCCGATGGGCTACTACCCCCGGCCGGGTCACGAACTGGCGGCGTACGACGGCCGTTCCACCGAATGACATGTCGCGCGCCGCCAGTTGAGCGCACGCCGGCGGATCACATGTCGCGCGCCGCCAGTAGGAGCGGATGGGCGGTGGCACTCCGCCCGAGGGGGCTGATGCCCCGGCCCCGGCCACAAACTGGCGGCGTACGACGGCCGTTTGACCGAATGACATGTAGCGCGCCGCCAGTTGAGCGCACGCCGTCGAATGACATGCCGCGCGCCGCCAGTTGAGCGCGCGGGTGACCCACATGCCGCTGAAGGTCGACGAAGGCGGAAGGGCTCAGGCCGGGCCGACGATGGCCAGGACCTCGGGCTGGGCGAACAACGCGGCAGCGATCTCACGGACCTCCTCGAGGGTCACCGCGTCGATCCGGTCGATCACCTCGTCGATGGACAGCAGATCGGCATAGACCAGCTCAGCCTTGCCCAGCCGTGACATCCGCGAGCCGGAGTCCTCGAGACCCAGGACGAGCCCGCCACGGAGCTGGCCCTTGCCACGGGTGAGCTCGTCAGCCGTGATGCCCTCGGCCGCGACCTTGGCCAGCTCGGCACGGACGGTGGCGAGCACGTCGTCGAGCTTGCCGGGCAGGCAGCCCACCGAGACGCCCACGAGACCGGCGTCGGCGTGGTGCGAGGCGAACGAGTAGACCGAGTAGGCCAGTCCGCGGCGCTCTCGCACCTCCTGGAAGAGTCGCGACGAGGTGCCGCCGCCCAGTGCGGTGTTGAGCACACCGAGGGCGTAGCGCCGCTCGTCGGTGCGGGTGATGCCCTTCATCCCCAGCACGACGTTGACCTGCTCGAAGGGCCGCGCTGTGCGCGACTCCCCCGCTGCGACCGGGCGGGCCCGGGTCGTGTTGCGCGGCTCGACGGGCGTGGTGGAGCCGGCGAGGAAGCGATGGCGGCCGAAGGCCCGGCGCACGTCGCGGACGACCTTGGCGTGCTCGAGGTTGCCCGCCACGGCGACGACCATGTTGTCGGCGCGGTAGTGGCGACGGTAGAACCGCTCCACCTGCTCGCGGGTCATGGCGGCGATCGAGGCGACGGTGCCGGCGATCGGGCGCCCCAGGGGCGAGTCGCCGAACGCCTGGCGGGCGAACAGGTTGTGGACGACGTCGTCGGGGTCGTCGTCGTGCATGGCGATCTCGTCGAGGATCACATCACGCTCGGCCTCGACGTCAGCGGTCGTGATGAGCGAGTTGGTGATCATGTCGCCGAGCACGTCGACGGCCAGGGGCAGGTCGGCGTCGAGCACCCGGGCGTGGAAGCAGGTGTATTCCTTCGCGGTGAAGGCGTTGAACTCGCCCCCCACGGCGTCGAGCGCCACGGAGATGTCCAGCGCCGAGCGCTCGCGGGTACCCTTGAAGAGCAGGTGCTCGAGGAAGTGCGAGCAGCCGTGCAGGGTGGGTGTCTCGTCGCGCGAACCGACGTTGACCCACACGCCGATGCTCGCCGAGCGGGCACCGGCCATCTGCTCGGTGACGACTCGCAAGCCGCCGGGCAGCACCGTGCGGCGTACGCGGGACGTCACCTGACCGTCGCTGTCCTTGACGGTCTGCAGGGTGCGGGTGGAGCCGATGTTCGAGGGTACGGCCGACCGGCCAGCAGAGAAGCTCTGCTGGCCGGTCGGTTCGTACGTGTGGGACAAGATCACTCGTCGTCAGACGCGTCGATGAGCTCAGCGACCTCGGCCTCGTCCTCGGCCGACTCGCCACCCTCGACGACCGGGATCAGCGACAGCTTGCCGCGGTCGTCGATCTCGCCGATCTCGACCTGGATCTTCTGACCCACCGAGACGATGTCCTCGACGTTGTCGACGCGCTTGCCGCCGGCGAGGGAGCGGAGCTTGCTGATGTGCAGCAGGCCGTCCTTGCCGGGCATCAGCGAGACGAACGCACCGAAGTTGGTCGTCTTGACCACCGTGCCGAGGTAGCGCTCGCCGACCTCGGGCATCGTCGGGTTGGCGATCGCGTTGACGGCGTCCTTGGCCGCCTGCGCCGCCTCGCCGTTGGTCGCCCCGATGTAGACCGTGCCGTCGTCCTCGATCGACAGGGTTGCGCCCGTGTCGTCCTGGATCTGGTTGACGCTCTTGCCCTTCCGGCCGATGACCTCGCCGATCTTGTCGACGGGCACCTTGATCGTGATGATCCGCGGAGCGTGGATCGACATCTCCTCGGGCGCGTCGATGGCCTCGGCCATGACGTCGAGGATCGCCAGACGGGCGTCGCGAGCCTGGGTCAGCGCCGCTGCCAGGATCTCGGCGGGGATGCCGTCGAGCTTGGTGTCGAGCTGCAGGGCCGTCACGAACTCGCGCGTCCCGGCGACCTTGAAGTCCATGTCGCCGAAGGCGTCCTCGGCTCCGAGGATGTCGGTCAGTGCGACGTACTGCGTCTCACCGTCGACCTCACCGGAGATGAGACCCATCGCGATGCCCGCAACGGACGCCTTGAGCGGCACACCCGCCTGCAGGAGCGACAGGGTGGCCGCACAGACCGAGCCCATCGAGGTGGAGCCGTTGGAGCCCATGCACTCCGAGAGCTGGCGGATGGCGTAGGGGAACTCTTCGCGGGTGGGGAGCACCGGCAAGATGGCGCGGCGCGCGAGCGCACCGTGGCCGACCTCGCGACGCTTGGGCGAACCCACGCGACCGGTCTCACCGGTGGAGAACGGCGCGAAGACGTACTTGTGCATGAAGCGGCGGTGCTTCTCCGGGGAGAGCGTGTCGAGCTGCTGCTCCAGCTTGAGCATGTTGAGGGTGGTGACGCCCAGGATCTGGGTCTCGCCACGCTCGAACAGTGCGGAGCCATGCACACGCGGGATGACGCCGACCTCGGCGTGCAACGGGCGGATGTCGGCCAGGCCGCGACCGTCCATGCGGACCTTGTCGCGCAGGACGCGCTCGCGCACGATCGACTTGGTGAGCGAGCGGAACGCTGCGCCGACCTCCTTCTCGCGACCCTCGAACTGGCCGGCGAGCTTCTCGAGCAGGGCGCCCTTGATCTCGTCGGTCTTCAGCTCGCGCTCCTGCTTGTCCGCGATCTTCATCGCGGCAGCGGCGTCGTCCTTGGCCGCGGCCTCGACCGCGGCGTAGACGTCGTCCTCGTAGTCGAGGAAGACCGGGAACTCCTGAAGCGGCTTGGAGGCTTCCTTGGCGAGCTCGGCCTGGGCCTCGACGAGCTGCTTGATGAAGGGCTTCGCTGCGTCGAGGCCACCGGCCACGACCTCCTCGGTCGGCGCCTGGGCACCGTCCTGCACGAGGGTGATGGTCTTCTCGGTGGCCTCGGCCTCGACCATCATGATTGCGACGTCACCGGAGTCGGTGACCCGACCGGCTACGACCATGTCGAAGACGGCGTTCTCGAGCTGCGAGTGCGTCGGGAACGCCACCCACTGGCCCTCGATGAGCGCCACGCGGACGCCACCGACGGGGCCGGAGAACGGCAGGCCAGAGAGCTGGGTCGACAACGAGGCGGCGTTGATGGCCAGCACGTCGTAGGGCATGTCGGGGTCGAGCGCCATGACGGTGATGACGACCTGGACCTCGTTGCGCAGGCCCTTCTTGAAGGTCGGGCGCAGCGGCCGGTCGATGAGGCGGCAGGTGAGGATCGCGTCCTCGCCCGGTCGACCCTCGGAGCGGAAGAAGGAGCCGGGGATCTGGCCCACGGCGTACATCCGCTCCTCGACGTCGATCGTGAGCGGGAAGAAGTCGAAGTGGTCCTTCGGGGTCTTGCCGGCGGTGGTGGCCGAGAGCAGCATGGTCTCGTCGTCGAGGTAGGCGGTGACGGAACCCGCTGCCTGACGGGCCAGGAGGCCGGTCTCGAACTTGACGGTGCGCTTGCCGAACTTGCCGTTGTCGAGAACGGTCTCGACGGCAGAAATGATGGGGCCCTCGTTCAAAGGGTTTCCCTTTCTCTTCGCGGAGCGATCCGCGACGCCGCTCATGTGAGTGCCGGTCTTCGATCGAGGCCCGCAGGTGTCGGCTCACTGCCTGGCACCTGAAAGCCACTACCGAGGACCGAGCCGGGTGAGGCGGGTCGCTCCTGGATCTGGAATGTGCAGTTGTGGTGCGGCCCGACCTTATCGGTGGGTGGGCCAAAAGCTGAGGAGCGGCCCCCGGGGGGATCCGCTCCTCAGAAGTTCATCGACGCAGGCCGAGCTTTTCAACGATCGAGCGGTAGCGCGCGATCTCGGTCTTCTGCAGGTAGTTGAGCAGCCGACGGCGCTGGCCCACGAGGAGCAGCAGGCCACGACGGCTGTGGTGGTCCTTCTTGTGCACCTTGAGGTGCTCGGTCAGGTGCGCGATGCGGTGGCTGGCCAGCGCAATCTGCACCTCGGGCGAACCGGAGTCACCCTCGGTGAGACCGAATTCGGCGATGATCTTCTTCTTGGTCTCAGCGTCGGTACCGATCGACATACGCAGGCTCCTTCGGTCTCGTTGCGCGGCGCTCGGGGCAGGATGCCCGGGGCTCTCTCGATCCGCGGCCGTTCATACGGCGATTCCCACCGGAGTGGGCAACCTGAGGAGCCTAGCAACGCACCGGCCCGGCCCCCAAAACGCTGGGGACCGGGCCGAGGAGCGTGCTGCGCAGGACGATCAGATCGCCGGCGGCGCCGGCGGGTCGGTCTCGGTGTGGCGCTGCGTGGTGGCAGAGCGGCCCTGGTCGTCGACGGTGGTGGCCGTCGTGGTGTGGCGACGCTTGGCGTTGGTCTGGAACGCGGTCAGAGCGATGACCAGCAGACCAGCAAGGCAGAGGATCCAGCCGATCATCGTCAGGTCGATCGCTTCAATCGCGTCCTGGACGGCAAGGGCCAGGATGAGGCCGACCGCAAGCAGGAAGACGCCTAGTCCGTATCCCATGGTTCTCTCCGATGTTCGGGGGTGATGGTGAAGTGAAGGTAGCGCCGCGCGAAGTGTCCACCACCACGGGGTGCCGTCGCTCCACCCTCAGGGGTGGCCGCCAGAAGAGGCGCGGGTCGCTTCGAACACCGACACGTGGGTGGACTCGACGTGCGGGCGAAGTCGCAGGACGAACTGGTAGGCGAACAACGGCGGCCGGGCGGAGACGAGGGCCGCGTCGACGCGACGGGTCAGCGAGACCTTGCCCTCTCCCTGGTCCTGGACGAGGCCGAGGGGAAGCCCTGTGTGTCGCTCCTCGAGGACATCGAGCCCCGCCCGACGCACCAGCCGCAGCAGGCTGCGCCGCGTGAAGAACCGCAGGTGGGTGTCGTCGAGGATCCCGCGACGGTCGTAGCCGAAGAGGCCGGAGGCGGCGCGCAACCGGGGATACCAGTGGCCGAAGTTGGGCACCGAGATGATGACCTCGCCCGCGGGCCGCAAGAGCTCGACCGCGCGGCGCAGGGTGACGAGGGGGTCGGGCAGGTGCTCGATCACGTCGCCCAGGATGACCGCGTCGTAGTCGCGGCCCAGGTCCTGGTCGGCACCCGCAGCGAGATCCAGCAGGTGGAACTCGTCGACGCGGTCACGGACCCCCGGGATCTCGATCACGTCGACCCCGACGACGTGATGCCCGAGCTTGCGCACCTTCTCCGCCAGGACACCGCCGGAGCAGCCGAGGTCGAGGATCCGCGAGCGGGGCCGGTCACGGAGCATGTCAAGGATGACGGAGTGCGAGCTGCCGTCACCTTCCTTGAGGTCGTACTCCGCGACCTGGGAGACCCATTGGCTGGTGCCGAATCCCATGCGGTTGAGGCGGTACTCGCCCACGTCCTTCATGACGTCCCATGCGTACTTCATCCCGTTGACGTAGCAGATCTCGTCCCCGTAGTAGGTCGGGATCGGGATCTCCACGATGCGGTAGCCGGCATCCACGAGCTGGATGATGATCTGGGTGTCGAAGTCGAAGTCGTCGCTGTTGTGCTCGAGCGGGATGCTGTTGAGCGAGGAGACCCGGTAGGCGCGGTAGCCGGAGTGGAACTCGCTGAGATCGGTGCCCAGGAGGCGGTTCTCCATCCGGGTCAGCACCCGGTTTCCCAGCCACTTGTACGTCGGCATGCCGCCGGCACGCGCCGCACCGGGCTCCATCATCCGGGACCCGAAGACCGCGTCCGCGTCGCCGACGAGGAGCGGCGCCACCATCTCCGGCAAGAGCTCGGGGGCGTACTGGCCGTCACCGTGCAGCAGGACCACGATGTCGAGACCACGTTCGGCTGCCAGGGCGTACGCGGCCTTCTGGTTGCCGCCGTAGCCGAGGTTCTTGGTGTGCGTCACGACCACCGTGGTGAGGTCCGGGACGCGGCCCGCCCACTCCTGGGCGTGCGCCGTGGTCGCATCGCTGCTCGCGTCGTCGAGGATGATGACCTCGTCGAGCTGTTGCCGGAAGTGTGCGGGGATCCGCTCCAGCGTGGAGGTGAGGGTGGTCTCGGCGTTGTATGCCACGACCACGACCCCGATCCGGGTGCCGTCGATGCTCATGTCGTCTTCTTCCTCGTCGTGTCGGTGCTGACCCTCGCTGGCGCAACCAGGCCGTCGATCCAGACCAGCAGGAGACAGGTCCATGTTGCAGCCATCAACATGAGTTGGCCAATTGTGAACGGCATGCCCCACGCCTGCTCCCATCGCCACGGGGGCCCGCCCCCGCTCCACATGGAGTAGACGGAGAGCACCAGCAGGCTGGCCGCGATGTTGTAGAACCACGCCATGCGGATGGACAGGAGGTACGCCGCGGCCAGGGCCCAGGAGAGGTATTGCATCCCGAAGGCGGGCGTCAGCAGCAGCATGGAGACCAGGGCCAGGCCGAGGCCGACCACGTCCCAGTGGGCGCTGCGGCGGTGGAGCCAGGCCGCGAACGGGACGAGTGCAGCGATGACCACCACCCAGGAACCGCGTTCGGCCAGCCAGACGTCGGCCTCCAGGTAGCCCGCTTGCTGCAGGAACTCCGCGATCCCCCACTCCCTGACGGGAATGCCGCGGTAGCCCAGCACCGCGGCGTAGAACTCGGGCCACGCCTTCACGACAACAGGCACCCACAGGACAGCCAGGACGATCGTGCCGCCGAGGGCGAACCTGAGGAGCACCATCGGGCCTCGGCGCAGCGCGAGGAACAACAGGAAGGGGATCGCCACCAGAGGCACGAGCTTGATGCTCACGGCCAGACCCAGACACAGTCCGGCCAGCAGCGGACGGTCCTTGCGGGTGAGCAGGTAGAAGGAGCTGATCGTCAGGGCGACGAAGACCGGGTCGGTGTTGCCGTGGAAACCCGAGACCACCACCAGCACCGGACTCCACACCAGCCCGGCGGCGGCCGCACCGGCTACGCGGAGGCTGGTGCGCTCGCTGAGGAGCCGGAACACGAGCCAGCAGGTGAGCACATCGGCCACGATGGCGGGAATGCGGATGAGCAGCGCGAAGCTGAGGCCGAGGTCCTGGCCGGCGTTGAGGAGCAGCAGCCACCAGCCCGCGAGGGGCGGATGGTTGTAGGGCGCTTCGAAGACGTTGCCGTAGATGCCGATCGGACCGAACGCCTCGACGCCGGCTGCGAACTGGGTCCAGTAGATGATGTCGTTGGTGCCGAGCGTCGTCGCCGCGAGGTAGAACTTGGCAGCCGTCGCCGTCACCGCTGCGAAGAGCACCAGCAGCGGGATCCGAGCGTCGGAGACAGACCGGGCTCGTGCGTGCGCCACAGTGCTCAACATTCCTCGCCGTCCCCGTTCGGCGTGCCCATCAAGCCGATTCCGGCGAATCCTAGGTCACGGCGACCGGTCGCCTCCAGTCGGGCCCGAGCGGTCCTCCCGCCCTCGTGTGACGGGCTCGGGCACGACGAGATCGGAGGGCGTGACGCCCGTCAGCGTCACCGGGGGCAGGACGGCGTACGGCGCCGGCGGCTGCGACGGGTCTCCCGTGGGCCGGCCGTTGCGGGCCCGGGTGGGCTGCTCCGAGAGAGGAAAGACGTTCCATGCCTCGGTCCGGCCGTTCATCCACGGCACGGTGCGTGGGCTCCCCCACTCGAAGGCCCAACTGTCGGCGCCGAGACGCCGACCGCTCTCATCGACGAGCTGCACGCCCACGAGCGGCTTGCCGGCGGCGTCGTAGGGATAGATGTTGCGGACCGGTCGACCGTTGAGGGACAGGCCGGGTTCCTGGGGGGCAGAGCCCGTCAGGTAGCCGCCGTACCAGCTGTGGACCTTTGCCGTGGTGACGAGGTTGTCGACCACCGCGGGTACGAGCGCCAGCGCGAACAGGTTGAGCAGGAGCAGGGCGACGCGGCGCATGCCGCGCCGAGGCGCCGACCACAACTTCCCGCGGCCGATCTGGACACTGATCACCGACGCGGCGACGAGCAGCGGGAAGCCCAGCCAGCGCAGTGAGGGGATGACGTCGAGGCCGGCGTTGTAGCCCCCGTTGCCCCACGCGAGGTCGATCAGCTGGACGGCGACCCAGGCTCGCACCAGCCACCAGAAGGGGCGAACCGACTGGAGGAAGCCCCACGCGTCACCGGGCAACGCGGTCGCGAGCCGTTCCCACTCCGCGCGCATGTTGTCGAGGACCGCGTCCACCTTCGGGCTCGCGGGGAGGATGTGGCCTCTCCGGCTCCGGGTCACGGCCAGCCCGGCTGCCGCGCGGAGCTCTGCGGCGTACGCCCCCGGGTCCCCCAGCGCCCCGGGACCGTGCTCGTCGACGAGATCGGTGATGTCCGCGGCGAGTCCGCCGAGAAGCTCCTCGCGCTCGTCCGGGTCGAGATCGGCGAAGTGGGCATGAACGGCCTGCACGAAAACGTCGACCTCGGGCGAGATCCGGATGGTGTCGCTCATGTGTGTGCTCCCTCGAGGAGGTGGGTGACGGTGGCAGAGAAGTGGACCCAGTCGTCGCGCTGGGACTTGAGCTGGGCGCGTCCCAGCGGCGTCATGCCGTAGTACTTCCGGTGGGGCCCGCTCTCGGACGCCACGACGTAGGACGTCAGCGCCCCGGCGGCGTACAAACGGCGAAGGGTGCCGTAGACCGACGCATCGCCGACATCGTCGAGCCCGCCGGCGCGCAGGCGGCGCACGACGTCGTAGCCGTAGCCGTCCTCCTCATCGACCACCGCGAGGACGGCGAGGTCGAGAACTCCCTTGAGGAGCTGCGTGGTGTCCATGCCTGACACACTACTGTGGAATGCGTACTAGTGCTCGAACCGGATCACTGTCGGCGTGTCCGACAAAGCCCTGACGCTGCGATGGTGCACACGTCCGAGCGGGAGTCGTCTGACTCAGGCGTCTTCGCGGGCAAGGACGTCGAGGACGTCCTGCGGGGTCTGCGCCGCCCGCAGCTCGGCGATCTTGGACTCGTCGGTGAAGACACCGGCAAGCGCCTGCAGCACCGCCAGATGGTCATCGCCGGCGCCGGCGATGCCGACCACGAAGTCGGCCGGCTTGCCGTTCCAGTCGATGGCATCGGCATACCGCACGAACGAGACGGCGCTTCGGCGGATGGCTGACTTCGCCTCATTGGTGCCGTGCGGGATGGCGAGGCCGTTGCCCATCAAGGTGGAGACCGACTTCTCCCGTTCGTGCATGGCCTCGAGATAGGACTCCTCCACGGCGCCGCTGGCCACCAGCAGGCGGCCAGCCTCGGTGATCGCGTCATCGCGGGTGCGCGCCACCCCCTCGAGGACGATGGATTCCTGAGCGAGCAGTTCCCTCATGTCGTGCCGCCTTCTGTCGAGGTACATGTGCGTGGGGTGCTGATCCCTCCGTCAGATCTTCTCTGTCGTGCCGTGGGACTGACGGACCATCTCCACGATCTCGTCGTACTTCGGACTGCCCATGAAGTTGTCCACCGAGACGTGCTGGGCGGACGGGGTCTTCTGTCGGGCTCGATCGGTGAGGTCCTGGTGGGTGACCACCAGGTCGACGTCGTCGGTGAGGTCGGAGATGGCCTTGTTGACCACCGTCACCTCGGGGTGACCGGCACCGTGGATCTTCTTGCGGAGCACGGAGGCGCCCATGGCCGAGGAACCCATGCCCGCGTCGCAGGCAAACACGATGGTGCGGATCTCGCGGGTCTCGGTTGCGGTGCCGCCGAGAGTCGAGGAGGCGATCGACTTCTTGCCCTTCATCGACTCCATGCTCGCCGTGGCTGCCGTGAGGTCGCCCTCGTCGGCCGCCCGGTCCGTCTTGAGGAGGAAGGCAGCCACGGTGAAGGACGCCGCAGCACCGCCGATGACGGACAGGATGACCCCGACATAGCTACCACCCGGAGTGGCGATCAGGACCGCGATGATCGATCCCGGAGCGGCCGGCGATCGCAGCCCGGAGCTGAACGCCAGGTTGATGAAGATCTGGGTCATGCCGCCGGCAATCATCGCGAGGATCAGCTTGGGCTTCATCAGCACGTAGGGGAAGTAGATCTCGTGGATGCCGCCCACGAAGTGGATGAGCAGCGCGCCGGGGGCCGAGGCCTTGGCCGCACCCTTGCCGAACATCATGAACGCCAGCAGCAGGCCCGCACCCGCGGCCGGGTTGGCCTCGAGCAGGAACAAGATGGACTGCCCGTCCTGGTCGGCCTCCGCAGTGCCGAGCGGGGTGAGGATGCCCTGGTTGATCGCGTTGTTGAGGAACAGCACCTTGGCCGGCTCGATGAACAGCGACGTGAGCGGGAGCAGGCTGTTGTCGACGAGGAAGTCGATGATCTCCCCAGCCCGGGCACTGAACCACGACACGAACGGCCCGGCGACCACGAAGCCGACGATCGCCAGGATCATGCCCCAGATGCCGGCCGAGAAGTTGTTGACCAGCATCTCGAAGCCCGGTCGGATCTTGTGCGACCACACAGCGTCGAGCTTCTTCATCGACCAGCCACCCAGCGGGCCCATGATCATCGCGCCCAGGAACATCGGCACCCCGGCGCCTGCGATGGCCCCCATCGTGGCAATGGCCCCGACGACGCCGCCGCGGATGTTGTTGTCGTACATCATCCGGCCACCGGTGTAGCCGATGAGCAGTGGCAGCAGGTAGGTGATCATCGGGCCGACGATGCCGCCGTCCGCGAAGTCACCCCAGCCGCCGAACTCGGCGACCCAGCTGCCCGGGCTGAGCCAGGCGTTGTCCCCGCCACCCAGGTTGAGCCAGCCATTCTCGATGAACAAGGCAGTGATCAGGCCCCATGCGATGAACGCGCCGATGTTGGGCAGGACCATGTTGGACAGGAACGTGCCGAACTTCTGCACGTGGACCCTCGCCCCGCTGCGGGGTGGCGTCTGAGTGGACATTGCTTCCTCCAGGTCGGGTGACCTCAGTCACATCTGTCGCCAGTAAACATCAAATCGGGCACGTTGCCAAGCAAACGGGCCGACATTATGGTTAATCGGTGTGGCTTTCGCCCCGTTCTGCCCGCTACGGTGGCAGAACCGCTCAGCCGGCCGCCTCGTCGCTTCCCTGGAAGGAACCCATCCCATGCTCGCCCTGCGCTTCTACGCCCCCGAAGACGTCCGCCTCGTGGACGTGCCGGAGCCCATCTGCGGGCCCGCCGAGATCAAGATCAAGGTCAAGAACTGCTCGACGTGCGGAACGGACGTGAAGATCAAGAAGAACGGCCACGTCAACATCACCCGCGAGACGACGCTGGGCCATGAGGTCGCGGGCGAGGTCGTCGAGGTCGGCGCCGACGCGATCGGCGACTTCGCCGTGGGCGACCGGGTGCAGTGCATCGCGGCCGTCCCGTGCGGTGACTGCTACGAGTGCGGCAAGGGATGGATGGAGGTCTGCCAGAACCAGACGTCCGTGGGCTACCAGTACGACGGCGGGTTCGCCGAATACATGATCGTCCCGGCGCAGGTGCTCAAGGTCGACGGGCTCAACAAGATCCCGGACAACGTCGGCTACGACGAGGCGTCGGCTGCCGAGCCGTTCGCCTGCGCGATCAACGCCCAGGAGCAGCTCGGCATCGAGGAGGGTGACTTCACCGTGGTGTTCGGCGCGGGCCCGATCGGCTGCATGCACATTCGCATCGCCCGCGGCGTCCACAAGGTCGGCACCGTCGTCCTGGTGGACGTCAACGCCGAGCGGCTGGCGATGTCGGCGGAGGCAGTCTCCCCGGATCACGTGATCAACGCTGCCGACGTCGACGTCGTGGCGAAGGTCATGGAGCTCACGGGCGGCCGTGGCGCCGATGTGATCATCACTGCCACCCCTGCCAACATCACGCAGGAGCAGGCCATCGCCATGGCCGCGAGGAACGGTCGCATCTCGCTCTTCGGCGGTCTGCCGAAGAACGACCCGACCATCACCTGTGACTCCAACGTGGTGCACTACCGCCAGCTGCACATCCATGGCGCCAACGGCTCGTCGCCCGCCCACAACAAGCGCGCGCTGGAATACATCTCCACCGGCCAGGTGCCCGTCAAGGACCTGATCACCCGGCACGTCCCGCTCTCGGAGGTGATGTCGGCCTTCGACATCGTCGCCGACGGTGAGGCCATCAAGGTGACGGTCGAACCCTGATGAGGTGACCCCAGGTCCGCGCTGTCTGGCCGTCCGCTCATCCGATCATGCCGTCAGCAAGGCACGGACCGCTTCCCGGGCTGCCGCCGGGTCGCTCGCACCCAAGGCTGCTTCGGCGGCGGCCTCACAGGTGTCCATCGAGACGCGCGAGAGCTGCGCCCCGACCGGGCGGACGGCCCGTGCTGCCATCGACAGTGACGTGACGCCCATCCCGACGAGCGCGCAGGCGAGCATCGGGTCGGCCGCGGCCTCCCCGCACACCCCCACCGGCTTCCGTGCCTGCACGCCGGCCTCCGCGGTGATCGCGATCAGCTGCAGCACAGCCGGCTGCCAGGGGTCGGTGAGGTGGGCGAGATCGGTGGCCATCCGGTCCGCAGCCATCGTGTACTGCGTGAGGTCGTTGGTGCCGATGGACAGGAAGTCGACGACCTCGAACATCCGGTGAGCCAGCAGCGCCGCGCTGGGGATCTCCACCATCACCCCTGCCTTGAGCCCATGGGCGCGCACCTTGCCGGCGAACTCCGAGGCCTCGGCAACGGTGGCGACCATGGGTGCCATCACCCAGGTCTCGGTGCCGGTCCGGTCGGCGGCGAGCTTGATGCCCTCGAGCTGTCGATCCATCAGCCCGGGGTTGCCGAAGGACAGCCGCAGGCCACGGACCCCGAGGGCGGGGTTCTCCTCCCCCGCGGTCGTCGCGAATGCGATCGGCTTGTCCGACCCTGCGTCGAGGGTGCGGACGACGACGTGCTGATCGCCACCGAAGGCCCCGAGGACCTGGCTGTAGATCTCGCCCTGCTCCTGTGCGCTGGGCTCGTCGGTGGCGTTGAGGAAGCACAGCTCGGTCCGGAAGAGACCCACCCCCTGCACGGGCTCGTCCTTGGCCTGTATGGCGCCCGGCCCGTCGGCGACGTTGGCAAGGAGCTTGACCGGCGTGCCGTCGGTCGTGACGGCCGGGCCGGTCCAGCTGGCCAGCGCAGCGCGCGCCTCCCGGCTTTCGGCGACTCGCGCTGCGGCTTCCTCGGGGTCGGTGACGACATCGATGGAGCCGATCTCGCCGTCGACCATCAGCAGGGTGCCCGACTCGACCAGGGTGGCGCCGGCGACACCGACCACGCACGGGATGCCCAGCTGACGCGCGATGATCGCGGTGTGGCTGGTCGCTCCCCCGCGCTCGGTGACCAGAGCGATGATCACCTCCGGGTCGAGGCCGGAGGTGTCGCTGGGAGCCAGGTCGCTGGCGATGAGCACGGACGGCACCCCGGGGGTCGGCACCCCCGGCTCCGGCTCGCCCACGAGGTGAGCGACGACCCGTCGTTCGATGTCCTCCAGGTCGGTGACTCGTTCGGCCATGAGGCCACCCATGGTGGTGAAGATCGAGACGAACTGCTCGACCGCCGCATCGACCGCCGGCACGAGGGACAGCCCGGCGGCGAGGTTCTTGGCCACCGCACCTCGCAGGCCCTTGTCGCGGGCCAGTCCAGCGCTCGCCGTGAGGACTTCGGCAGCCGGGCCGGTCGCCTTCTCGGCCTTGCGGCCGAACGTGTCCGCGACGGCTTGGACGGCCGCGTCGTATGCCGCCAAGGCAACGTCTGGGCCGGCGAAGCCACCGTCGCCGAAGCGCTCGATCGCTTCGGGTGACACTTCCCCGTGGACCAGCAGGGCCGGGCCGGCGGCAACGCCGGGGACGACGGGCGTGCCACGCAGGCTCGTCGGTGCAGTCGTGGGAGGGATCATCACCTCACCGTAGGCCAGGTCCACTTGACACTCAACAGGTTCGGCTATAAAACAACACATACACAGATACGTGGCTGGCGCCCCCATGAGATGTCGAGGATCCCGGTGTACGCAGAGGAACGACAGCAGGCCATGGTGCAGCTGATCAGCCAACAGGGCCGCATGTCTGTGGCGGAGCTGTCGGACAACTTGTCCGTCACCACCGAGACGGTCCGGCGCGACCTGTCGGCTCTGGAGCGAATGGGGTTGATCCGTCGCGTGCACGGTGGCGCCGTCCCCGCCAGCGCCCTCGCGAGCATCGAGTCGGGCATCTCGGAGCGCGATCAGGCCAACACCGAGGCGAAGGACGCCATCGCGGCCGCCGCCATCGCACTCCTGCCCCCTCCCGGGTCCATGATCGTCATCGACGCCGGCTCGACCACGGCACGGTTCGCGGCCCTGCTGCCGCGTGACCACGGACTCACCGTCGTCACTCACGCGGTGCCCATCGCAGCCCGCCTGGCCGGACTCCCTCACATCGACCTCGTCCTGCTGCCCGGACGTGTACGGCCGACGACGCACGCAGCCGTCGGGGTCGACACCGTCCTGGCCCTGTCGGACGTCCGGGCCGACGTGTCCTTCGTGGCGACCAACGGGCTGAGCATCGCCCACGGCCTGACGACACCCGACCGGGACGAGGCTGCCACCAAACGCGCCATCGTCGCGGCTGGTCGGCGTACGGTCGTGCTGGCCGACTCCACCAAGATCGGCGTCGAGTCGTCCCTCCGGTTCGCTGCCCTGAGCGACATCGACGTGCTGATCACCGACTCGGGGGTCTCCGACGAAGACGCGTCGGCCCTCGCTGCGGCCGATGTGGAAGTCGTGATCGCGTGATCCTCACCCTCACCCCCAACCCGAGCATCGACCGCACCATCACCCTCGCCGGCGAACTTGCCCGCGGCCAGGTCCAGCGGGTGGTCTCGGTGACCTCGCAGGGCGGTGGCAAGGGGGTCAACATCTCCCGGGCGTCAGTCATCGCCGGGGAGCCCACGGTGGCGGTCGTTCCTGCGGACAAGGACGACCCCTTCGTGACCGAGCTCCTGGCCGCCGGCATCGACTGTCGCCCGGTCCGGCCCGCGGGAGGGGTCCGAGTCAACATCACCATCACCGAGCCCGACGGCACCACCACGAAGCTCAACTCCCCCGGTGCCTCGGTGGAGGCCGTGCATCTCGAGGCCATGGCGAGCACGCTCCTGGCCCGGGCGCCGGGCGCCAGCTGGACCGTCCTGGCGGGCTCGCTGCCGGCCGGTGCCCCGCCAGAGTTCTATGCCCATCTCGTACGCCGCCTGCGCGCCATCCACGCCAAGGTGGCGGTGGACACCAGCGATGCCCCACTCCGGGCCCTCGTCGACGCGCTGCCCGGCTCTGCTCCGGACCTGATGAAGCCCAACGGGCACGAGCTCGCGTCGTTCACCGGCAGCGACGCCGACGAGCTGGAGAACGACCCCGTCAAGGCGGCCGGAGCAGCGCGCACCCTCATCGACCGCGGTGTCGGCACGGTCCTCGTGACCCTCGGGAGCAACGGGGCCGTACTGGTCACTCGGGAAGGCTCCTGGCACGCTGCTCCGCCGCCCACCACGGTCGTCAGCACAGTGGGTGCCGGCGACTCCAGCTTGTTCGGCTATCTCCTCGGCGACATCCGCGGGCTGGCCGCGCCCGACCGCCTGGCCCTCGCCGTGGCCTACGGCAGCGCTGCCGCCGGACTCCCCGGGACCACCATCCCCGCGCCGGCACACGTCCACACCCAGCACGTCATCGTCTGTGCTCTCGACATCGCCATCGTGTGACCCGCACCGCTCATCCGCCACGCACATAGGAGCAGTCATGCCCACCAAGTCCGTCGTCGTCGGCTCTGCCGTCGGCCTGCACGCTCGCCCTGCCGCGATCATCGCCGAGAAGGCCGGCGAGCTGGGCGCCGAGGTGACGATCAACGGTGTCGACGCCGGCTCGTCACTGATGATCATGACGCTGGGCGCCGGGAACGGCGACACCGTGGTGGTCGCAGGAGACGACCAGGCGGCCGTCGACGCCATCGCGGCCCTGATCGAGCAGGACCTCGACACCTGAGGAGCGCCTAACCGCGGCTGAGGTACTTCACCCGCACCTTGAGCGCCTGCTCGAGCTCGCCGAGCACCTCGGTGAAGAACTCACGACGGTAGGTCTCGTCGGTCACAGCGAAGACGGCGAAGTAGAGGCCGCTGAAGGCGGCGAGGAACACCGACACCTGGACCAGCTCGAGACTGATCAGCTCGAAGCCCCACGGGTAGGTGAGCGACTCCCCCTCGTCGATCCACTTGATCAGCACGGTCTCGTCCATCACGATCGCGCCGAAGATGACGAAGAAGACGAAGACCGCCAGTGCGAGCAGCAGCACCTGGAAGGCCTGCGTGATGAGCAGCACCAGCATGAGGTTGGTCCGTTGCAGCCCGACGATGTCGGCACGGTCGCCCAGCTCGTCGCGGCCGACCTCGTCGTCGAGACGGTCGACCTCCTCGCTCAGCCGCACCAGCAGGAACCCCGTGGCCACGCCCGCGAACATCATCACCGCGCCCCACAGGATGCCGCCATCCAGGGCTGAGGCGATCATCCACACCTCGGTGTTGATGAAGAGGAACGTCACGAACAGCAGCAGCATCGGCATGGCCCGCGTGGCCAGCGGGAACAGCAGCTCGAGGCTGGCCAGCGAGTGGCGCAGGGCCCACTTCCCGATCACGTGGAACTTCAGCGCGCGGCCGGCGTAGACGGCCGCCACGAGGAGCAGCACGGTCACGCCCACCGAGATGCCCGCCGACACGCCGCTCTGCTCCTTGGTGCTCGTGGCCACCCACCAGCCCACACCGACGCCCGCGGGGACGGCAAGGATGAGCCCGACCCCTGCGACCAGCAGCAGCCGGCCGCGGGCGAGCCTGCGGCGTACCTGCTCGCGGGTGTCGTCGACGAAGTAGGGCAGGCCGTGGGCCAGGAACCAGGCCTCCGCCTCCGCCCGGGTCGTCGGCTCGGGGTGAGCCGGAGCCCGCGTCACGGGCTGGTCACCAGGATCTCGCGGGCGCGGCGTACGTCGTCGTGCATGGTCTCGACCAGGGCCTCGACGCCCTCGAACTTGACCATGCCGCGCAAGCGTTCGACGAAGGAGACCTCGACCTCGACGCCGTAGAGCTCGAGGTCGTCGCGGTCCAGGACGTAGGACTCGACCCGGCGCTCACGTTCGCCGTCGAAGGTCGGGTTGGTCCCCACCGAGATGGCGGCTGGGTAGCTCTCACCGGAGTCCAGGCGGGTCAGCCACCCGGCGTAGACCCCGTCGGCCGGGGCGGCCTCGTCCGCGGGCGTGGGGACGTTGGCGGTGGGGTAGCCCAGCTCGCGCCCGCGTCGGTCGCCCTGCACCACGACGCCACGCACGGTGAACGGACGCCCCAACGCCTCGGCGGCCCCCGAGACGTCGCCGGCCGCCAGGCAGCTGCGGATGTAGGTCGAGCTCCAGACCTGTGGACCTCCGTCGAGGTCCACCCCCTCGACGAGGAAACCGCGCTCCTCCCCCACCCTTCGCAGCAGGGCGACGTCTCCGGCCGCGCGGTTGCCGAAGCGGAAGTTGGCGCCGACGACCACCGCCCGAGCGCTCAGCGCGTCGAGCAGGACCCGGTCGATGAACTCGACGGGCGACCACGCCGCCATGTCGCGGTCGAACGGCACCACCAGGACGGCGTCGATGCCCGCCTCTGTCAGCAGGCGGACGCGGGTCTCGATGCTGGTCAGTGTGGGCGGTGCGTGCTCGGGTCGGAGCACCGCGATGGGATGCGGGTCGAAGGTGACGACGACGACCTTCGCCACCCCGAGCTCGCCCGCCGTGGTCTGCGCCTGCTGGAGCACGTGTTGGTGCCCGAGGTGGATCCCGTCGAAGTTGCCGATCGTGACGACCGTCGGACCGAAGTCGGCCGGGACGTCGTCGAGGGAGGACCAGATCTGCACGATGCGCAGCCTATCGACGCCGTTCAGCCGACGAAGACCGCCACCGGGCGCGCGCCGGTCGCGCTCGGCTCGTAGAGCGCGAGAAACTCCCCATCGGGCGCAAACAGGGCATGCTCGCCGGTGCCGGGCAGCGCCAGCTCGATCGGTCGGCCGAAGCGGACATCCGCGGCTTGGGCGTCGTCCAGCTCGACACAGCTGAACGTGGCACGGGCCGCCTCGGCGATGGGGACGAGCACGAGCCCGTCCGAGAGCTCCTCGAGACTGCGCGCCTGCTCGAGGTCGAAGCGGCCGACGGCAGTACGCCGCAGGGCAGTCAGGTGCCCGCCGACCCCGAGCGTCGCTCCCAGGTCTCGCGCGATCGCCCTGATGTAGGTGCCGCTGGAGCAGCGGACCGAGACGTCGACGTCCAGGCAGTCACCGACGACCCGATGGTCGAGGACGTCGAGCGAGTGGATCGTCACCCGGCGCGCCTTGAGCTCTACCTCTTCGCCGTCACGGACCCGCTGATAGGCCCGCTTGCCGTCGACCTTGATCGCGCTGACCGCCGTGGGCACCTGCATGATCTCGCCGACCTGCCCGGCCAGCTCGGCGTCCACCAGGCCGGGCTGGAGGAACGCCGCGGGCGTCGCCCCGGTGACCTCGCCCTCCGCGTCGTCGGTGGTGGTCGACACACCCAGCCGGAGGGTCGCGTCGTAGGCCTTCTCGGTCAGCATCAGGTGCCCGAGAAGTCGGGTCGCGCGGTTGATGCCGAGCACGAGCACCCCGGTCGCCATCGGGTCCAACGTCCCGGCGTGGCCCACCTTGCGCGTGCCGGCCAGTCGGCGTACGCGTGCGACGACGTCGTGCGACGTCATCCCCGCGACCTTGTCGACGATGACCAGGCCGGGTGCGTCCGCCATCAGTCCTCGCGGTCCTCGGAGTCGACCTTCTGGTCGTCCTCGTCGTCCTCGTCGTCCTCGGCACGGAGCTCACGGGGCTTCTTGTAGGGATCCGGCTCGCCGGCGTAGGTCTCCACCCGCAGCGCCGCTACGGCCTCGTCCTGCGCCTTGGCGCGAGCGAGCACCTCGTCAAGAGCGCGCGTGCTCTCGGGCAGTGCGTCCGGGATGAACGTGAGCGTCGGGACGATCCGCATCCCGAGCTGCTTGGCAACCTCGGACCGGATGACGCCCTTGGCCGAGTCGAGCGCGGCGGCCGTGCTCTCCAGCTCCTCGTCGGCACCGAGGACGGTGTAGAAGATGCTGGCCTGCTGGCTGTCGCCCGTCACCCGGACGTCGGTGATCGTGACGAAGCCGAGGCGCGGGTCCTTGATCCGACGCTCGAGCATCTCAGCGACGATGACATGGATCCGGTCGGCGATCTTGCGGACGCGGGGGTTGGTCATGAGTCAGTCCTATCAGTGGAACGGTGGAGCGGCGGGCGAAGAGCCCGCCTCCCCCACCCGGTCGCTCGGCGCCCGAGCCCGTCTGGACTGACGAGCGATGCGAGCGAAGCGAGCGAACCGAGGAGGGAAGACGGGCTCTTCAGGGGCGCCGAGCCGCGCGAGCGGAGCGAGCGCCATTCAGCACTACCATCAAGATCTGGCGATCTCGCGCATCTCGAAGGACTCGACGATGTCGTCGATCTTGATGTCCTGGAAGTTCTTGAGCACGAGACCGCACTCGAAGCCTTCCCTGACCTCGGAGGCGTCGTCCTTCTCGCGGCGGAGCGAGGTGAGGTCGATGTTGTCGGCCACCACAGCGCCGTCGCGCAGGATGCGCACCTTGGCGTTGCGGCGGATGAGGCCACCGATGACCATGCAGCCCGCGATGTTGCCTGCCTTGGACGAGCGGAAGATCTCGCGGATCTGCGCCTGGCCCAGCACCGACTCCTCGTAGACCGGCTTGAGCAGGCCCTTGAGCGCGGCCTCGATCTCCTCGATGGCCTGGTAGATGACCGAGTAGTGACGGATCTCGACACCCTCCTTGTCAGCCATCTGGCCCGCCTTGCCCTGCGGGCGGACGTTGAAGCCGATGATGATCGCGTCGGAGGCAGCGGCCAGGTCGACGTTGGTCTCGGTGATCGCACCGACACCGCGGTCGATGACGCGCAGCGAGACCTCGTCGCCGACATCGATGTTGGCGAGCGCGTCCTCCAGCGCCTCGACCGAGCCGGACACGTCGCCCTTGAGGATGAGGTTGAGCTCCTGGCTCTCGCCCTTCTCCATGGACGCCATGAAGTCCTCGAGGCTGCGACGCACGCGACGCTTGGCCTGCATGGCCGCCCGCTCACGCGACTCGCGCTTCTCGGCGATCTGGCGAGCCATGCGGTCGTCCTCGACGACGATGAAGTTCTGGCCCGCTCCGGGGACAGCACTCAGGCCGAGGACCATGGCCGGGCGCGACGGGTCGGCCTGGGTGATCTCGTTGCCGTGCTCGTCGAGCATGGCGCGGACACGACCGTGAGCCGGACCGGCGACGATCGAGTCGCCCACCCGCAGCGTTCCGCGCTGGACCAGCACAGTGGCGACCGGGCCGCGACCGCGGTCCAGGTGCGCTTCGACCACGAGGCCCTGGGCGTCCTGCTTCGGGTTGGCACGCAGGTCGAGCGAGGCGTCGGCGGTGAGGACGACGGCCTCGAGCAGCTTGTCGAGGTTGAGCCCGGACTTGGCCGAGACGTCGACGAACATCGCGTCGCCGCCGTACTCCTCGGGGATCAGGCCGTACTCGGTCAGCTGGCCTCGTACCTTGGTGGAGTCGGCCTCCGGCTTGTCGATCTTGTTGACCGCGACCACGATGGGCACGCCCGCCGCCTTGGCGTGGTTGAGCGCCTCGACCGTCTGCGGCATGACGCCGTCGTCGGCCGCGACCACCAGGATGGCGATGTCGGTTGCCTGGGCACCACGAGCACGCATGGCGGTGAACGCCTCGTGACCGGGGGTGTCGATCAGGGTGATCCGGCGATCGGTGCCGTCGACCTCGGTGTGGACCTGGTAGGCACCGATGTGCTGGGTGATGCCGCCGGCTTCCTTGTCCACGACGTTGGCGTTGCGCAGCGCGTCGAGGAGCTTGGTCTTTCCGTGGTCGACGTGACCCATGACCGTGACGACGGGCGGACGGATGACGAGGTCTTCCTCGTCGCCCTGGTCAGCACCGAACTCGAGGTCGAAGGTCTCGAGCAGCTCGCGGTCCTCGTCCTCGGGGGAGACGACCTGGACGACGTAGTTGAGCTCCTCGCCGAGCAGCTCGAACGTCTCGTCACCGACCGACTGGGTGGCCGTGACCATCTCGCCGAGGGAGAACAGCATCTGCACCAACGCAGCAGCGTCGACGTTGATGCGCTCCGCGAAGTCGGTCAGCGAGGCGCCACGGGGCAGACGGACGGTCTCGCCGTTGCCCTTGCGGACGCGCACGCCACCAATCGTCGGGGCCTCCATGGCCTCGAACTCCTGGCGACGGGCGCGCTTGCTCTTGCGACCGCGACGCGACGGACCACCGGGGCGACCGAAGGCACCCTGGGTCTGACCGCGCTGACCCGGGCGCTGGCCCGGGCGGCCACTGGCGGGCGGCCCGAAGCCGCCGGGACGACCGGGAGCACCGCCGGGGGCACCGCCGGGTGCACCGCGACCGGGGGCGCCACCGGGGCCACCGCGACCGGGGGCACCACCGGGGCCACCGCGACCGGGAGCACCACCGGGGCCACCACGACCGGGAGCACCACCGGGGCCACCACGGCCGCCGGCGCCGCCGCCGAAGGCAGCAGGCGACTTCGGCATCATCGCGGGGTTGGGGCGCGGCATACCGGGACGCGCGGGGGCTCCACCCTCGCGAGCGGCTGCTGGACGCGGCGAACGCTGGTCGGCGCCGGGCGCGGCCGGCTCAGCGCTGGGGGCGGGCGCCGGGCGGCGACCCATCCCCTGGCTGGGAGCGAAGGGGTTGTTGCCGGGACGCGGAGCACCCGGACGGGCACTGGGACGAGGCGCAGGCGCCTTCGGAGCGTCGGCGGCCGGAGCCTCGGGCTCAGCGGGACCGTCGGTGTCGTCGGCGACCGGCGCGGGCGCCTGGGTTGCCTGCGGCTCCGGGACGGGGGTGGGCTCCACCACGGGAGCCTGCTCGACGACCGGCTCCTCGACGGGGGCAGCGGCCTGCTTGGGGCCGGGCTTGGGACCGGGCCTGGCACCAGGCTTCTTGGCTGCGGCTGCATCAGCCGACGCGGGCTCGGCAGCGGGGGCTGCGGCGGAGGACGCCTTCAGCTCTTCGCCGTACTGCTTCTTGAAGCGCATCTCGACGGGAGGCTCGACAGTCGACGATGCCGACTTGACGAACTCACCCATTTCCTTGAGCTTCTCGAGAACGAACTTGCTCTCGACGTTGAACTCTTTGGCGAGTTCATGGACTCGGGTCTTGGCCACGTGAAACTACGCTCCTTCTGGTTCCGTCAACCCAGAAGGAGGGCGAACGGAGACGCTAGTGGTGCAAACTCATCGGAAAGTACTCATCGAGTGCTCATGAGCTGCTGCTCCAGCTTCTGGTCGGTGGGTCTGGTTGTTGGTCTGCGAGCGAGTCGAGGTAGTCCCTCACCGGTGTGCTGGCCGGCCCTGCCCCGAGGCGCAAGGCCCGGGGAAACGCCCGCCGACGAACCGCGAGGTCGTAACACTGGGCCGTGGGATGCAGGTGCGCCCCCCGGCCCGGTGCCGTGCCGCGTGGATCGGGGCACACGGCCGGCTGGCCCTGGGCGTCCGAGCCGACGACGACTCGTAGCAACTCGCTCTTGGCGGCTCTGGCCCGGCAGCCGACACAGATGCGCACAGGCACACCAGCAGGGCTCTCGGTCAAGGAATCCACCACCGGGAACTCTATCGCGTTCGCGGCCAAACCCCGAATGGCGAGGTCAGCGCCGAGCCGTACGCCGTGACAGGCCGCTCCATAGCCTCACTCGTCGTCGGCCGGTGCCGGCGCCTCGTCGGACCTGATGTCGATCCGCCATCCCGTCAGCCGAGCGGCGAGGCGGGCGTTCTGGCCCTCCTTGCCGATGGCGAGGGAGAGCTGGAAGTCGGGTACGACGACCCGGCACGACCTGGCCGCCAGGTCGACGATCTCCACCGAGCTCACCCGCGCGGGCGACAGTGCATGTCCGACCAGCTCGGCTGGGTCCTCGGACCAGTCCACGATGTCGATCTTCTCGCCGTGGAGCTCAGCCATCACGTTGCGCACCCGCTGACCCATCGGGCCGATGCAGGCGCCCTTGGCGTTGACTCCGGGGACCGAGGTGTGCACGGCGATCTTGCTGCGGTGACCGGCCTCGCGGGCGATGCCGGCGATCTCCACGGTCCCGTCGGCGATCTCCGGCACCTCGAGGGCGAAGAGCTTCTTGACCAAGGTCGGGTGGCTCCGCGACAGCGTGATCTGGGGTCCCCGCATGCCCTTGCGGACCGAGATGACCAGGCACTTGATGCGGTCGCCGTGGGTGTACTCCTCGCCGGGCACGCGCTCGCCGAGCGGGAGGTTCGCCTCGATCTTGCCGAGGTCGACCATCACGTCACCGGGGCTGCGGCCCTGCTGGATGATCCCGGAGACGATGTCGCCCTCCTTGCCGGAGAACTCCCCGAACCGGATGTCGTCCTCTGCGTCACGCAGGCGCTGCAGCATGATCTGCTTGGCGGTGGTGGCAGCGATCCGGCCGAAGTCGTCGGGGGTGTCCTCATACTCCTCGCTCGCGGTGCCGTCCTCGGCGACGTCGCGCGCCAGCACGCGCACGTGGCCAGTCTTGCGGTCCAGGACGACGCGGGCATGCTCGCCCGCACCCGGGCTCTTGAGGTAGGCGGTGAGCAGGGCCTGCTCGATCGCCTCCACCAGCACCTCGAAGGAGATCTCCTTCTCGCGTTCGAGCATCCTCAGGATGCTCAGGTCGATGTCCATCAGGCGTCCTCGCTGTCGTTGCGTTTCTTGCGGTTGAACTCCACCTGGACCAGAGCCCTGGCGACGTCGGCGTAGCGGATGTCGCGACTCTCGCCGTCGACGTCGAGCGTCACGTGGTCCTCGGTGGAGGCGAGGATGCGTCCGGTGATCTCGTCGCCCTCGACGAGCGTGGCCTTGACGAGCCGGTCCTCATTGCGGCGCCAGTGGCGCGGGAGTGTCAGCGGTCGATCGACACCGCGAGACGTGACCTCGAGCGTGTAGGGCATCTCGCCGAGGACGTCGGAGTCGTCGAGCACGCGGGAGACCTCGCGGGTGGCATCGGCAACATCGTCGAGCGTCACCCCGCCGTCCTTGTCGATGGCGATGCGCAGCACGCGGCGCTTTCCCGCCGGGGTCAGCTCCACGGCCTCGACGTCGAGGTCCATGACACGCAGCGGCTCGGTGACCTCCGCCTCGATGCGATCCCTGGTGGCGTCCTGTTTGGCGCTGCTCACGATCGTGCGACCTCCTTGTGCTGTTGTTGGCCGCAACGATAGCCGCTCCGAGACGGTGTGCCGACCGGCGAGTTAGGGTCACGCTCGTGTCCACCCTGCGCGTCGTCACGTCGCGGCGAGCGGTGATTTCGCTGGCGGTGGCCGCACCTGCGGTGCTGGGCGCGTGCGAGCTGGATCCACCGTCGACCGCTCCTCCGCAGACTCCGTCCCCCGAGCCCGTGCCCGACGCCGAGGTCGTGGGGCTGGCCCGCAAGGCGATCTCGGTGACGGTCGCCTCCGTCGAGGCCGCGGCGGCCGCCCACCCGCGCCTGGGCCCCGAGCTCGACCTGTGGCTCTCCCTCCACGCCGCCCACCTCGAGGTGCTGGACGACGGCACAGAGGATCAGGTCGTCGAGGGCACCACCCCGACGGGCAAGCAGGCCGTCGACCGTCGCCGGATCCTCGACGAGGAGACCGTCCTCGCCGCTCGGCTCGCCGATGGGGCCCGCCAGGCGGCCAGCGGCGATCTGGCGCGTGCCTTGGCCAGCATGTCGGCTGCCATGAGGCAGCGGTTGGTCACGTGAGCACGATCGCGTCCCTCCAGGCGACCCTCGCCGCCGAGCACGCCGCGATCTTCCTGTACGGCGACGCGGGCGCCCACACCTCGCAGTCCAGCGAGCCGGAGCTCTTCGCCACCATCTCCTCGCTCTACCGAGCCCACCGCGCTCGGCGCGACCAGCTCCGGCTTCTCCTCACCGACCGCGGCGCGACCCCCGTCGCAGCCGAGCCGACCTACGACCTGCCGGCGCCGCTGGGCACGGCTGGCGCCGTACGCATGCATGCGCAGCGCATCGAGAAGCGCTGCGCAGAGGTGTACGCCGCGCAGGTCGCCCACACGACGGGCGCGGACCGCGACTGGGCGATCGCCGCGCTGGGTGAGGCGGCGCAGGCCAGGATCGTGCTGGGCGGGCGGCCCGAGACGTTCCCGGGTGCCCCCGAGCTCTGACGGGTGGGAAATGCAGAACCGGCCTGCAACCTCACCAGTTGAGGAAGTCCCGAGATCTTCCTCATCTGGCGAGATGCAGACCGGTCCCGAAAGGGGTTGTCAGCATCACCCTGGTGGTCTCCCAAATGTGGGGTGGTCGACCACGTGCATAAGTGTGCAACACAAAGTGGTTGACCACCTAGCCGATCGCGGTGCAGGTCTTTGCACTGCGAAAACCTGCAAAAGCTATCGCAGTGAGGCGACCGCACCGGGGATGGCGCCCAAGGACCGCACCACCGCGTCGGGAGTGCCCTCCGTGTGGCCGACCTGGTTGCCCGGGATCGAGCTGAGGGGAATGTGGATCGCCTTCAGTCCCGCGTTGTGAGCACCCCAGACGTCGTCAAAGAGCCGGTCTCCGACATAGACGCAACGCCCCGGCTCGGCCGCTCCGACCGAGGCCATCGCGGCCTCGAACGCGCGTGGCGACGGCTTCGTCCACGGGATCTCGGAGGTGTAGACGTCGCCGTCGATCAGGTCGTAGACACCATCGCGCTCGAAGAACTCGACGTGCCAGGCGCGCGGCCAGATGGTGTTGGAGAGCACGCCGATCTTGAGCCCCGTCGCGCGCAGCTCGGTGAACATCTCCCGACACTCCGGGTCGGTCGCAGTGTGTGGTTCCCAGAAGTCGTAGTAGGCCGCCAGCAGCTCGGGATCGTGCTCGAGACCGGCCTCGGTGAAGAGGTCGCCGATCGTCGCCGACTGCTGGTGGTCGCGACTGCGCCCCCAGACGACATCGCCTGCGGCGTGCAGGCGTGCGGTGATCTCGTGCGGATCGTGATCGGCGTTGACGACGGCCTGCGCCAGGGCGAGCGACTCGGCGTGGAAGTCCACGTCGTGCCAGCGGGTCAGGGTGCCGCCCCAGTCGAAGATGACCGCCTCGAGCTCAGGCACGCACGAGCTCCACGAGGTGCGCCGCAGCGTCTTTCACTGCCACCTCGACGCGCTCGCCGGAGGCACGGTCACGGACCTCCACCGTGCCATCGGCCAGTCCACGACCGACCGTGACGATGGTCGGCACACCGATGAGCTCCGCGTCCTTGAACTTCACGCCGGGTGAGACCTTGCCCGTGCGGTCGTCGTAGAGCACCTCGATCCCCCGGGCGGACAGCTCCTCGGCCAGCGCCGAGGCCGCAGCGAAGATGGCGTCGTCCTTGCCCGCGGCGACGATGTGGACGTCGACGGGAGCAACGTTGCGCGGCCAGGCCAGCCCGATCTCGTCCAGGGTGCCCTCAGCGATCGCAGCGACCGCGCGCGAGGGACCGACGCCATAGGACCCCATGGTGACGGTCACGAGCTTGCCGTTCTCGTCGAGCACCTTGAGGCCGAGCGCGTCGGCATACAGCCTGCCCAGCTGGAAGATGTGGCCCATCTCGATACCGCGGGCGGACTCGAGCATGCCGTCCGTGCAGTTGGGGCAGTCGTCGCCGTCACGGATCTCGGCAGCCTCGATCGTCCCGTCGGGCATGAAGTCGCGTCCGGCGACGAGGTCGATCACGTGAGAGCCGGGCACGTTGGCTCCGGTCACCCAGCGGGTGCCCTCGACGACGCGGGGGTCGACGAGGTAGCGGATCCCTGACCCCCCGTTGTCTGCAGAGTCCTCACCCAAAGCTTCAGGGCCGATGTAGCCCTTGACCAGAGCGGGGTGCTTGGCCAGCTCGGCCTCGTCCATCGCCTCGACCTCGATCGGTTCCAGCTGTCCCTCGAGGCGCTTCTGGTCGACCTCGCGGTCGCCGGGCAGG
The DNA here is from genome assembly GCF_035576065.1 of Nocardioides sp. Classification (GTDB taxonomy): domain Bacteria; phylum Actinomycetota; class Actinomycetes; order Propionibacteriales; family Nocardioidaceae; genus Nocardioides. The sequence continues at coordinate 136,273 of NZ_DATLWX010000011.1, read as the reverse complement.
CCGATGGCCAGGGGCTCACGGGTGCCGTCGGGGTGCTTGAGCACCACGAGCACGTTCTTGAGCGTGTCGCCGGCCGCCCAGGGGCGGTCGTCGCGGGGGTAGGCCGCGTTCAGGTGCTCGACCAGCGTGTCGATGGTCGGCGTCGCGGGCGTGTCCTCGGCGTGCGCGGCCGGCGCGTCGTCGTACGACACAGCATCTGGGGCGCGCACGGTCACGGCCTCCACGTTGGCGGCGTAGTCGCAGTGGGTGCAGCGGACGTAGGTGTCCTCCCCCACCTCCGCCTTCGCCAGGAACTCCTCCGACTTCGAACCGCCCATGGCTCCCGACGTGGCCTTGACGATGACGTATTCGAAGCCGAGCTTGTCGAAGATCCGGATGTAGGCGTCGCGGTGCTTCTGGTAGCTGACGTCGAGGCCCGCGTCGTCGACGTCGAAGGAGTAGGAGTCCTTCATCACGAACTCGCGACCGCGCAGGATGCCCGCGCGGGGGCGCGCCTCGTCGCGGTACTTCGTCTGGATCTGGTAGATCGAGAGCGGCAGGTCCTTGTAGGAGGAGTAGAGGTCCTTGACGACGAGGGTGAACATCTCCTCGTGGGTGGGCCCGAGGAGGTAGTCGTTGCCCTTGCGGTCCTTGATCCGGAAGATGCTGTCGCCATAGTCGGTCCAGCGGTTGCTGGCCTCGTAGGGCTCCTTCGGCAACAGAGCCGGGAACAGCATCTCGTGGGCGCCGATGGCGTCCATCTCGTCCCGCACGATCTGCTCGACCTTGCGCAGCACGCGAAGCCCCAGCGGGAGCCAGGTGTAGAGGCCCGGAGCAACCCGCCGGATGTAGCCGGCGCGCACCAGCAGCCGGTGGCTCGGGACCTCCGCGTCGTTGGGGTCGTCACGCAGCGTGCGCACGAACAGGGTCGACATCCTCAGGATCATGTCGAGAAGGATAGGTGCGGGCTCACCCGCCGAGCGAGGCGGTTTGCACCGGGGTCGGCGGCTCGCAACGAAAACCCTGTCGGTGGCGTCTGAGACAGTGGAGCATTCCCCCACCGATCTCGAGGAGACCCATGACCGACGCACTCCGAGCCCTTGCCCGGAAGACGGCAGTCGCCGCGGCGGCCGTCGCAGTCCTCGGCAGCACCGCGCTGGTGGTGCCCACGCACGCTGCCCCGACCGACCTGCAGCCCGAGGACCTGCCCCGCGGGGCGGACATCGCCATCGCGCACATCGAGGACGGCGACTTCGTGCAGGGCGAGAGGGTCGTCGACGTCGGCGGCGACCGCAGCACCTTGATCGGCAGGTCGGGCCGCAGCTGGCTCGTGGGCACGAGTGACGTCGACGGCGTCGGCGAGTTCCGCATCGTGCGGGTGGGACCGGACGACTCCACCACGGTCATCAAGCGCGGCATCTCCGTCTTCGAGCTGACGCTGTCGGAGAACGGCCGCTTCTTCGTCCACATGGGACGCGGCACCCGCAGGGCAGTCCCCATCCGGGTGTTCTCCGCCCGCACCGGCGAGCTCAAGGCGGAGAAGGACTTCGCCAACTACCCCGAGGTCGTCGCGATGGCCGGTCCGAGCGTGCTGCTGTCCAGCTGGGTGGCCACCGACCTCGGCGTCCGGTCGTGGGACATCACGACCGGCGCGATCACCCGGATCACGAGGAAGCCCGCCAACATCGTCGACGTCGGCAACAACCTGCTGGCCACCTACACCAAGGACCCCTACATGGGCGGCTGCGTGCGGCTCACCCTCCTGTCGTCCCCGAGCACGAGGCTCTGGAAGTCGTGCAGCGAACGGATCGTGGCCTTCTCCCCCGACGGTGAGCGGATGGCGACCGTGCACATCCTCTCCGACGGCATCGGCCCCAACGAGGTGCAAGAACGCGAGATCGACGGCACCCTGCTCGGCGACTACTCGACCGGCTGGTTCGGAGCGATCAGCTTCGAGAGCAACACCGACCTGTTGCTCGAGGTCAACGGCGACACCCTGGCCTCGACCGTCCGCTGCAGCGAGGGCGCGTGCGAGAACGCCAGCGACCCGGTCACGGTGCGCAACCCGAGACTCAGCCCCGCGCTGCCGGCTCACCGGACCGGATCGGTGGGGCCCTCTAGAACATGAGGGTGGACAGCCGGGTGCTCTCGGTGAAGCCGACCCGGTCGTAGGCCGCCCGCGCAGGGGCGTTCCACTCGTTGACGTACAGCGAGACGGTCGGCGCGATCCGGTCACGCACGAGCGCGACGACCGCGGCCATGCCGCCGACCGCCAGGCCCTCGCCCCGTCGGTCGGGATGGACGTAGACGCCCTGGACCTGCGCGGCGTACGGCGTGGCACACGCCACCTCCGCCTTGAAGATCACCCGTCCCGACTCGTCGAACCGGGCGAACGACCACCCGCGCGCGATCAGCTGCTGCACCCGAGCGCGGTAGAGGTCCTTGCCGCCGGCAGCCTCCGGTGAGACCCCGACCTCCTCGGTGTACATCGCCACGCAGGCCGGGTAGAGCCCGCCGAGGTCGGCCGGCGTGGTCTGGCGGACCTCCGGGTCCGCGAGCACATCGGGATCCCGGTCGATCTGAAGGTGCGGCTGACGCCACCGCGTCTCGCGCGGCGCCGACCAGCGATCACCGACCGCTTCCCAGAGCGCGGCCACGACGGGGTGCGGTCCCACGATGGTGGCGGTGGACCGCACGCGCGCCAGCGCCGGCTCCGCGAAGCACGTCACGTCCTCGGCGGTGCACTGCACCGGCACCAGGTTGGCCCCCATGTGGCAGGCCGCCACGAGACGGTCACCCTCGAAGCGGCCCCACATCTCCCCTCCCAGCCAGCGTGGGTCGAGGTTGGTCACCCGGGCGCGGTAGTCGGCGAACACGTTGACCACGGGATCCTCGGCTGTGAGCGCCAAGAACTCGTCCCGGTCGTCGGGGCCGAGCAGCCGCACGGAGGCGCGAGTGGTCAACACGTTCCGAGCCTAGACCCAAGCCGTGGACCCGGGTGGTCAGCTCACGCTGACGGCAGCTCCGGCACCTTCGACGGGCTCCATGCCCTCGGCGAGGCGCATGGCCTCCTCGATCAGGGTCTCGACGATCTGCGACTCGGGGACCGTCTTGATGATCTCGCCCTTGACGAAGATCTGACCCTTGCCGTTGCCCGACGCCACTCCGAGGTCGGCCTCGCGGGCCTCGCCGGGACCGTTGACCACGCAGCCCATCACGGCCACGCGCAACGGCACCTCCAGCCCGGCGAGGCCGGCGGTGACCTCCTCAGCGAGCTTGTAGACGTCGACCTGGGCGCGGCCGCAGGACGGACAGGAGACGATCTCGAGACGGCGGGGCTTCAGGTTGAGCGACTCCAGGATCTGGAGACCGACCTTGATCTCCTCGACGGGCGGCGCCGAGAGCGAGACCCGGATGGTGTCGCCGATGCCCTGGCTCAGGAGGTGGCCGAAAGCCACGCTGGACTTGATGGTGCCCTGGAAGGCGGGGCCGGCCTCGGTGACACCGAGGTGCAACGGCCAGTCACCGGCAGCCGCCAGCATCTCGTAGGCGCGCACCATCACGACGGGGTCGTTGTGCTTCACCGAGATCTTGAAGTCGTGGAAGTCGTGCTCCTCGAACAAGGACGCCTCCCACACCGCCGACTCGACGAGCGCCTCGGGCGTGGCCTTGCCGTACTTGTCCATGATCCGCTTGTCGAGCGAACCGGCGTTGACGCCGATCCGGATCGAGGTCCCACGGTCCTTCGCGGCTCGGGCGATCTCGCGCACCTGGTCGTCGAACTTGCGGATGTTGCCCGGATTGACCCGGACCGCGGCGCACCCGGCGTCGATGGCGGCGTAGACGTACTTCGGCTGGAAGTGGATGTCCGCGATGACCGGGATCTGGGACTTCTGGGCGATGGCTGGGAGCGCGTCGGCGTCGTCCTGGCTCGGGCACGCCACCCGCACGATGTCGCAGCCGGTGGCGGTCAGCTCGGCGATCTGCTGGAGCGTCGCGTTGATGTCGGAGGTGAGCGTGGTCGTCATCGACTGCACCGAGATGGGGCTCTCGCTGCCGACCCCCACGGAGCCGACCTTGATCTGCCGGGTCTGTCGGCGAGGCGCGAGAACGGGTGGGGGAAGTGCGGGCATGCCCAAACCAACGGTGGAGCCGACAGACGTCATGGGCCAAGCCTACGGGGCGGGCCGCCGCCCTTCGGGTGTGCGGGTCAGCTGGTCAGGTGCAGGGGTACGACGATGTCGCCGATGATCAGCACGACGCCCATCACCAGCAGGGCCAGCCCCATGACGTAGGCGATCGGCAGCAACCGCGCGACGTCGACGTAGCCCGGGTCCGGCAGCCCTCGCACTCGGGCCCAGCCGCGGCGCAGGCCCTCGTAGAGCGCACCGGCGATGTGACCGCCGTCGAGGGGCAGCAGCGGGATGAAGTTGAACAGGCCGATGAAGAGGTTGAACCCGGCGATCAGCATCAGCAGCGAGGTCACCTTGTCCTTGAGCGGGAACGTCTCGTGCGCAGCGACCTCGCCGGCGAGCCGTCCACCACCGACGACACTGACGGGACCGTTGGGGTCGCGTTCTTCGAGACCGACGATCGCCCTGGCAACGCCGTACACCTTCACGGGCAGCTCGGCGAGGGACTTGACGACCTCGACGGTCATGGTCCCCATCTGCTGGGCCGTGTAGATCGGACCGCCCGTCTCGGAGATCAGCGTCACCTCCGGGAGCACACCGAGGAAACCGACCTCGGTCAGCTCCTCGGAGTCCGCGTCGAGGGGACGGGGCTGCACCGAGGTGGTGGCTTCGACGACGACCTCCTCGCCGTCACGCTCCACCACGATGGTGGCGAGGCTGTCGTCGTTGGCGCGGATGTCCTCCTGGATCTGCTCCCAGCTGGTGACGGGCTCGCCGTTGAACGACACGAAGCGGTCTCCCGGCTGCAGGCCGGCTGCGGCAGCTGGGCTCGGGTTGTCCCGCAGCTCCTCGGCGGTGCAGACGCGGCCGTCCTCGTCGACCGGCACGATGCACGGCACCACTTCGGCGACCACGGGCTCTGCCTCGGCGCCGACCACTTGGCCAACGGTGGCGAAGACCCCCCAGAACAGGAAGAACGCGATCGCGATGTTGACCATCGGGCCGCCCGCCATCACCACGACCTTCTGCCACCAGGTGCGCTTGTAGAACAGGCGGTCGCGGTCCTCGGGTCCGATGTGCTCCCACTCGGCCGCCCGGGCATCGCTGACCAGCTGCGTGAACATCCCGGTGTTCGACTTGCGGACCCGCAGGTCGTCACCGGGCTCTCCCGCGACATCGCCCTTGCCGGGGGGCAGCATCCCGACGATCTTGACGTAGCCGCCGAGCGGGATCGCCTTGATCCCGTATTCGGTCTCGCCGATCTGCTTGCTCCAGACGGTCGGCCCGAAGCCGACGAACCACTGGGTGACCTTGCCGCCGAACTTCTTGGCGGGGATCAGGTGGCCGAACTCGTGCAGGCCGATCGAGGCCATGATGGCGAACGCGAAGACGAGCACGCCGATCGTGTAGTAGAGCGCGGTCACGTGGGGTCTCCGATGCGTGCTGCGTCGATCATGCGGTCGATCGCGATGGTGGCCTCATCACGCGCCCACGCGTCGGCCGCGAGGATGTCGTCAATCGTCAGGTGCTCCTTCGAGGGTACGTCGTGGCGCGCAACAACATCGGCAACCACGGGAACGATGTCGACGAACCGCAACCTGCCGGCCATGAACGCCGCCACACACGCCTCGTTGGCGGCGTTGTAGACGGCCGGAGCGGTGACTCCCTGCTCCCCGGCCGTCCGAGCCAGGGACACGGCCGGGAAGGCCTCGTCGTCGAGGGGGAAGAACTCCCAGGTCTCGGGCCGGGTCCAGTCCACCGACGGCGCTGCGTCGGGGACCCGGTCGGGCCAAGCGAGACCGAGGGCGATCGGGATCATCATCGTGGGTGGGCTCGCCTGCACCAGTGTCGAGCCGTCGACGAACTCCACCATCGAGTGGACCACGCTGGTCGGGTGCACCACGACCTCGATCCGGTCGAACGGCAGGTCGAAGAGCAGGTGCGCCTCGATCACCTCGAGTCCCTTGTTCACCAGCGTCGCGGAGTTGATGGTGATCACCGGACCCATCGACCACGTCGGGTGCTGCAGCGCCTCCTCGAGGGTGACGTCGGCGAGCTCGTCGCGGGTGCGGCCGCGGAACGGTCCGCCGCTGGCGGTGAGCACCAGTCGGCGTACCTCGCTCGCGGCGCCCCCACGCAGGCACTGGGCCAGGGCGGAGTGCTCGGAGTCGACCGGGACGATCTGGCCGGGCTTCGCACGGGCGGTGACCAGGGGGCCGCCCATGACCAGGGACTCCTTGTTGGCCAGGGCGAGGGTGTTCCCGGCGTCCAGGGCAGCCAGGGTGGGTCGGAGCCCGACCGCTCCGGTGATGCCGTTGAGAACGACGTCGCACGCCATCGCGGCGGCCTCGGTCGATGCGTCCTCGCCGAGCCCGGAGAAGGCCGGAGCGAACTCCCTCACCTGGCCGGCGAACAGCTCCTCCTGGGATCCGCCGGCAGTCAGGCCGACGACGCGGAAGCGGTCGGGGTTGGCTCGCACCAGGTCGAGAGCCTGGGTGCCGATGGAGCCGGTGGACCCGAGGATGACGACGTCGCGCCTCACGGGCGTCCCGCCAGGACCAGGGTCTCGCCGCCCATCAGCGGGGTCAGGACAGGGTCGACCACCTCGCCCGTCGCCACGGCGAGGAGGTGCTGGGCGGTCGGCACGGGTGTGCCGCCGACGACACGCAGCGGGGCGTCACCCGCGACCTCTGCACAGCCGGCGGGCTGGGTCCGTCCCGCCCGCATGGCCAGGTCCCAGTCGAGCTCGCCGGTGTCGTCGACCGTGATGAGCGGCACCGAGCCAACGTCGTGGCTCCCAGCGGTGCCGACCAGCACCAGTGCGGGCGTCGGGGACAGCTCGTCGAAGTGCACCGCCCCGACCCGGGCGCAGGCGAGCTGGGCGACGGTGTCGTGGAGGGGAGGCACGTCCAGGACGACCACCTCGTCACCTGCGGCGACGCCGAAGGCCCCCAGCACCCCGGCGAAGGCACCCACCTCGGTCAGCAGTCCGGCGAACGACATCGGACGCTGCCCGTCGAGCAGCGCGACGTCCTCGGCCCGGCCCCGGATCACGTGGACGTCGAGAGCGTTGTAGCAGGCATTGAGCATGCCGGCGTCGCCAGCCGGCGCTCGGAACCAGATCACGTCCATGGGGAGCATCCTTCCCCATCGTCCTCAGCCGCCGTCGACCTCGTCGTCGCGCTGCCCCCACGGGCTGCCGTAGTCCTCGAGCAGCCGCAGGAACGGCACCGCGTCGAAGGCTTCCGGACCGAGCACACCGGTGCCGGACCACACCTTCGTCGCAAGGAGCTCCAGGGCGATCACGGGGTTGATGGCCGTCTGCCACACCACGCACTGGTGGCCGTACTCGCGCATCGTCCACTCGTTGTCCACCACGTGATAGAGGTACGTCGACCTGGGCTCGCCGTCCTTGCCCGTGCCGGTCACCCACAACCCGGCGCACGTCTTGCCGACCATCCGCGGACCGATGCTCGCGGGGTCGGGCAGGACTGCAGCGACGACGTCGCGCGGGCTGACCTCACAGTGCCCACCTGTTCCGGCCTTGACCCGCACCGGCTCGGTGCGATCGAGCCCGAGGGTGTGCAGCACCTTGAGGATGTTGATGAACTCGTCGCCGAGGCCGTACTTGAACGTCACCCTCTTGGCGTCGACCCAGCGCGGCATCAGCAGCACCTCTTCGTGCTCCACGTTGACGCACTCGACCGGCCCGATGCCCTCGGGGAAGTCGAAGACCTCGGGTTCGCTGAAGGGCGGTGTGGTGTGCCACTCGCCGTCCTGCCAGATGACAGGCGGGTTGAGGCACTCCTCGATCGTGGTCCACATCGAGAAGGACGGCGCGAACACCTCGTTGTCCTCCTCGTCGGTGACCCTCAGGTTGGCCCCGTCACGCGTGCCGAGCTCGTCGATCTCGGAGAAGAGGTGGTCGGCGGCATACCTCGCGAACACGTCCGAGAGCCCGGGCTCCACACCCATGCCGACCAGGGCCAGGCGCCCGGCCTGCTCCCACTCGACCGCGGCCGCGAACTGCTCGTCGCCGAGCTTCACCCCTGTCTTCGAGTACGGCGCCTCCGGGTGCGGCTGTGACAGCGACATGGCCATGTCGAGGTAGTCGGCCCCGGCATCAAGAGCCCCCGAGAAGATCGGCATGTTGAAGACCGGGTCCACCGCGTTCATGACATGCGTGATGGCGTGGGTCCGGCACAGCTCGGCCACCGACGCCTCCGACGAGGCGTCGACACGGGCAGAGGCGAACCGAGGGTCGTCCTCCGCAGCGCGCGCGGCGCGGGCCTCGTCGTAGTCGGCGATCACGATCGCCTCGTAGAAGTCGCGCCTGGCAGCGATGGCCGCGAACGCGCTGCCCACTCCGCCGGCGCCGATCAACAGGATGCGCATCGTCATTCTCCTATGTAGGACATGACGTGCTTGATGCGCGTGTAGTCCTCGAGTCCGTACATCGACAGGTCCTTGCCGTAGCCCGAGTGCTTGAACCCGCCGTGCGGCATCTCGGAGACGTAGGGGATGTGGGTGTTGATCCACACGACCCCGAAGTCGAGACCACGCGACATACGCATGGCCGTGCCGTGGTCGCGCGTCCACACACTAGAGGCGAGGCCGTACTTCACGCCGTTGGCCCACCGCAGGGCCTCCGCCTCGTCGGAGAAGCGCTGCACGGTGATGACCGGACCGAAGATCTCGTCCTGCACCTGCTCATCGGTCTGCTGGAGGCCGGACAGCACCGTCGGCTCGTAGAAGTATCCGGACGCCCCCTGCCGGTGGCCACCGGCCTCGAGGACCGCGTGGTCCGGGAGGCGGTCCACCATCGCGGTGACCCGAGCGAGCTGGTCGGCGTTGTTGAGCGCGCCGTAGAAGATGTCCGGGTCGTCGGGCATGCCGGTGCGGGTGGCCTTCGCCTGTGCCGTCAGGGCGGCGACGAAGTCGTCGTGGATGCCGGGACCGACCAGCACCCGGGTCGCCGCGGTGCAGTCCTGGCCAGCGTTGAAGTAGCCCGCCTCGGCGATGCCCTGGGCGGCCCGCTCGACGTCGGCGTCGTCGAACACGATGACCGGCGCCTTGCCGCCGAGCTCGAGGTGGACGCGCTTGAGGTCGGCAGCAGCAGAGCCGGCCACCTCCATGCCGGCGCGCACCGAGCCGGTGATCGCGATCATCTGGGGCGTGGGGTGCTGCACCAGCGCGCGGCCGGTGTCACGGTTCCCGCACACCACGTTGAGCACGCCCGGCGGCAGGAACTCCTGGGCCAGCTCGGCGAACATGGTGGAGGTGGCAGGAGTGGTGTCGGACGGCTTGAGGACGACGGTGTTGCCGGCGGCCAGGGCCGGGGCGATCTTCCAGACCATCATCGGCAGCGGGTAGTTCCAGGGCGTCACCTGGCCGATGACGCCGATCGGCTCGCGGCGGATGAAGGACGTGTGGTCCTCCATGTACTCCCCCGCCGACTTGCCCTCGAGCACGCGGGCAGCGCCGGCGAAGAAGCGGAATTGGTCCACCGTCGGTGGCATCTCCTCGCTGGCGGTGAGACTGAGCGGCTTCCCGGTGTCGCGGCACTCGACCGCGACGAACTCCTCGGCGCGCGACTCCAGCGCGTCCGCCATCCGCAGGAGGGCCAGCGACCGTTCCTGCGGGGTCGTCCGGCCCCATGCGACGAACGCGCCCTCGGCCGCGGCGTAGGCCCGGTCGACGTCGTCGGTGCCCGACATCGGGGCCGTCGCGTACACCTCGCCGGTGCTCGGGTCGATCACGACATAGGTCTCGCCACTGCTCGACTCGACGACCTCGCCGTCGATGACGTTGCGAAATGTCTGGTGTCCCATGAAGTCCGTCCGGTTGCGATGGTCGTTCCTGATGGTCGGGAGCCTAGCCACAACACAACGGAATCGATAGGGACAAAGCGTCAATACGGACCAAATGGCCCCAAATCGTGGCTCGCGGCCCATGATTTCGAAGTCAATCAGACTTCTCTCGTTGCACGACCTCGCCGTCGATCCAGGTCGACCGCACCCGGGTCGCCCCGATCTCCTGGGTCGGACCGCAGAACGGATCGCGATCCAGCACGACGAGGTCGGCCACGGCGCCCGGCCGGAGAAGGCCTGCATCGTCACGATGGTTGATGCGAGCCGATCCCGAGGTGTAGGCAGCGAAGGCGCGTTCGAGGGGCAACGCCTGGGCCGGCAGGAACGCCTCCTCCCCCGCTCGTCCGGTTGCGCCGTACTCCCACCGGTTGACCGCGACGTGGATCGCCGCGAGCGGGTCCGGCGTCGTCACCGGCCAGTCGCTCCCGGCGGCCAGGTCGACGCCTGCGCGGTCGAGATCGCCGAAGGGGTACTGCCACTCCCCGCGTTCGGCCCCCAGGAAGGGCAGGGTCAGCTCCGTCATCTGAGGATCGAGCCGGGCCCAGAGCATCTGTAGGTTCGCTGCCACCCCCAAGGTGGCGAACCTCGAGATGTCGTCAGGGTCGATCAGCTGCACATGAGCGATGTGGTGGCGCGGCTCGCGGTGCCCCGCTCGCGGGGTGGTCCCGGCGAGGCCCTCGAAGGCGTCGAGGGCTTCGCGCACCCCACGGTCACCGATGGCGTGCACGTGGACCTGGAACCCCTCGAGGTGGAGAAGGGAGACGTAGCGCCCGAGAGCTCGGGCGTCGACGAAGCTGTGACCGCGGTTGTCCGTCGAGTGACCGCAGCGGTCGAGGTAGGGCGCGGACAACGCGGCCGTACCGTTCTCGGCGACTCCGTCCTGCATGATCTTGACCGAGGTCGCGCTCAGCCGACCGTGCGTGAGCTCTGCGCGTCGCGCCACCAGGTCGGCGACCTGCTCCTCGCCCCGTTGGCGGTCCCACCACAGAGCGCCGACGACGTGGGCCGTGAGGTCCCCCCGACTGGCCGCGCGCAGGTAGGTGCGCGACGGGTCGTCCATCCCGGCGTACGCGCCCAGGATCGCGTCCTGCCAGCCGGTGATCCCGAGCTCGTGCAGGTACGCCTGCCCGGCCAGCAGACCGCGGTAGCACTCCTCCGGGTCAGTGGCCGGCACGCACCTCCCGACCAGCTCCATGGCACCCTCGTGCAGCGTGCCGGTAGGCCTGCCGCCGTCGTCCCGCTCGAACCGGCCGTCGGCCGGGTCAGGTGTCGACGCGTGCACGCCGGCGACCTCCAGGGCTCGGGTGTTGACCCAGGCACCGTGGTGGTCCCGGTTGGGCAGGAACACCGGTCGGTCCGCCACCACTGCGTCGAGGTCCTCCGCCCTGGGAGCGCCCCCGGGGAAGGCGGACATCGACCAGCCGCCACCCAGGATCCAGGGCAGGTCGGGGTTCGCGGCGGCGTACGCCGCAATGATGGCCAGATATTCCTCGCGGGTCGCGGCTCCGGACAGGTCGCAGCGGATCCGCTCGAGACCGCCCTGCACGGCGTGCACGTGGGCGTCCACGAAACCCGGTGCCACCAGCCCCCCTGCGAGGTCAACGACGTCATCGCAGGGAACGTCGCCGACCTCGGCCTCGGGGACCAGTCGGGAGATCCGCCCGCCCTTGACGACGAGTGCCGTGCCGGTGCGGTGCGCACGCCCGTCGAAGAGGTTGCCGTTGCGGAAGACAGTGACCACGTCGCGGCCCTTTCGGTGCTGATTTCGAATCCGAATCCCACCCTAGCCATGTTTTCGGCTGTTGAAGGGGCGTACTAATGCGGATTCACTTGCCGAGGCCCCACCTGGCGGGGCAGACTGGCGACCACCACACCTCCCAATCAAGGACGCGATACCCATGGCTACTGGCGACTACGACCACCTCCAGCAGGCCGCGCGCGATCACCTCTGGATGCACTTCACGCGGCACTCGTCCTTCGAGGACCACGACGTGCCCATCATCGTGCGAGGTGAGGGTGCCTACATCTACGACGCCAAGGGCCGGCGCTACCTCGACGCCCTGGCAGGCCTGTTCGTGAGCCAGCTGGGCCACGGCCGGACCGAGCTGGCGGAGGCAGCGGCGAAGCAGGCCAAGGAGCTGGCGTTCATGCCGCTGTGGTCCTACGCCCACCCCAGCGCGATCCAGCTCGCGGAGCGGGTCGCCCAGAAGGCCCCAGGTGACCTCAACCGGGTCTTCTTCAGCAGCGGCGGCGGCGAGTCGGTGGAGACCGCCTGGAAGCTCGCCAAGAACTACTACAAGCTGACCGGCAAGCCGATGAAGCACAAGGTCATCAGCCGGTCGATCGCCTACCACGGCACCACGCAGGGAGCGCTGTCCATCACCGGTCTGCCGGGGCTCAAGGCCGTCTTCGAGCCCCTGGTGCCGTCCACCTTCCGGGTGCCCAACACCAACTTCTACCGCGCTCCCCAGCACGGCGACGACCTGGAGGCGTTCGGCCGGTGGGCCGCCGACCAGATCGCGGTGGCCATCGAGGACGAGGGTCCGGAGACCGTTGCCGCCGTCTTCCTCGAGCCCGTCCAGAACGCCGGCGGCTGCTTCCCGCCGCCGCCCGGCTACTTCCAGCGCGTTCGCGAGATCTGCGACACCTACGACGTGTTGCTGGTCTCCGACGAGGTCATCTGCGCCTTCGGCCGGCTCGGGCACTACTTCGGCGCCGAGCGCTACGACTACCAGCCGGACATGATCACGTGCGCCAAGGGGATCACCTCCGGCTACGCGCCGCTCGGCGCGATGATCGCCTCCGACCGGCTGATGGAGCCCTTCTTGAAGGGCCACGCGTCCTTCGCCCACGGCTACACGTTCGGCGGGCACCCGGTCTCGACGGCGGTGGCGATGGCCAACCTCGACATCTTCGAGAACGAGAAGGTCTTCGAGCACGTGCTCGCCAACCAGGACGCCTTCCGCACGACGCTGGAACGCCTCAAGGACCTGCCGATCGTGGGCGACGTGCGCGGCGACGGCTACTTCTACGGGATCGAGCTGGTCAAGGACAAGGCCACGAAGGAGACCTTCGAGGGCGACGAGGCCGAGAAGCTGCTGCGCGGCTATCTCTCCAAGGCGTTGTACGACGAGGGCCTCTACTGCCGTGCCGACGACCGGGGCGACCCGGTGGTCCAGCTCGCGCCGCCGCTCATCTGCGACCAGACCCACTTCGACGAGATCGAGCAGATCCTGCGGACGGTCCTGGACAAGGCCTGGTCGATGCTCTGAGGCGTACCGCCTCCGCTCGAGCCCTGGGCTCCACTGACGCTTCACCATGGGATGTCGGTGAATGGGCACTTCCCTCGGTCAATTGACCGTGGGAAGTGCCCATTGCGCTGCATACCTTGGTGAACAGTCAGCCCCGCCAGCAAGGAGTCAGACGCGGGCTGCTCGGCGCGCGCGGAGCTCACCGGCAACGACGAGGGCCAGCGCCAGGAAGAACATCGCGGTGCCGATGACGTTGATCTGCGGCGGGACCCCTCGTTGGGCCGCGCCCCAGACATACATCGGGAACGTGACTTCCTGGCCGGCGTTGAGGTTGGTGATGATGAAGTCGTCGAAGGACAGCGAGAAGCTCAGCAGCGCGGCGGCCAGGATGCCGGGGAAGACGAGCGGGAACGTCACCTTCCGGAAGGTCTGCGCCTCGTTGGCATAGAGATCCATCGCGGCCTGCTCCAGGCGCGGATCGAGGCCGGCGAGCCGGGCCTTGACCGTCACGACGACGAAGCTCAGGCAGAAGAGGATGTGGGCGACCAGGATCGTCCAGAAGCCCAGCGCCCCAGCGAAGCCGGACGAGACGAAGAGGGCGAGCAGCGAGGACCCCATGACGATCTCGGGTGAGGCCATCGGCAGGAAGGTCATGACGTTGACCCCGGCACGGCCGCGGAACCGGTGCCGGACGATGGCGAACGCCATCAGCGTGCCCAGCAGGGTGGCGAAGAGCGTCGCCAGCAACGCGATCTCCACCGAGAGCACCACCGACTCGCACAGGCCGTTGGGCTGGCACGGTTGACGCCAGTTGTCCAGGGTGAACCCGTCGAACGAGTAGCTGATGCGTGAGGCGGGGTCGTTGAAGCTCATGAGCACCACGACGAAGATCGGCGTGAGCAGGTAGAGCAGCACCAGCAGTCCAGCACCCAGGACGAGGTGGTCCCCGAGCCACTTCCCGGCGCGCGTCACAACAGCTCCTCGGTGCCGGCGCGGCGGATGTAGACCAGCACCATCACCACGATGACCGCCATCAGCGTCACCGAGAGCGCGGCCGCCTCGGGATAGGACCCACTCTCGAAGAGGTTCTGGATGACGTTGCCGATCATCTGGGTGCGCGGGTTGCCCAGGAGCTCGGCGTTGATGTAGTCCCCCGCTGCCGGGATGAAGGTGAGCAGCGTGCCCGCCACGAGCCCGGGCATGGACAGCGGAAGAGTCACCTTGCGAAACGTCGTGAACGGCGAGGCGTACAGGTCAGATCCTGCTTCCATGAGCCTGGGGTCCACCTTTTCCAGAGAGGTGTAGAGGGGCAGCACCATGAAGGGCAGGAAGTTGTACGTCAGTCCGGTGACCACGGCGAAGGGCGTGGCCAGCAGGTGCCCGTCCGGCCCCAGGACGTGCAGGAACCGCAGCGTGTCGGCAAACCACGCCTGGTCGCCCAGCAGCAGCTGCCAGGACAGGGTGCGGATCAGGAACGAGGTGAAGAACGGCGCGATCACCGCGACGAGCATGAGGTTCTTCCACTTGCCCGCCTTGAACGCGATGGCGTACGCGAGTGGGTAGCCGAGCACGATGCAGGCGATGGTCGCCGCGGCGGCGTACCCGAAGGACCGGAAGATGTGTCCGCGATAGTCGGCGAGGACGCTGAAGTAGTTCTGCACGTGGCCCGTCATCGCGTAGCCCGTCTCCAGCGACCCCGCAGGGTCGTAGAGCGAGGTGCTCACGAGGCTCACGAGCGGGACGACGAAGAAGACGAGCAGATACAGCAGCGGCAGCGAGAGCAGGAGGTACGCCGTGCGCGACGGGCGGCGCTTGGACACGGGTGCAGCCGGTGTCGCGGAGATGATCTGGGACGCGCTCACAGGGCGTCCTCGCGCTCCACCCCGGCGGTGACGTCCTGCGCTGGGTCGAGCAGGAAGGTGTGGTCGGGCAGCCAGTGCAGGTCCACGATGTCACCCACCCGGAACGTCCCGTGAGCCCCCGTGTTCTGCTCGAAGACCATCATTTCCTGGCCCCATGACATCCGGGTGAGGTACTGCGTGCTGACCCCCATGAAGCTCACATCGGTGATCGTCGCGTTGCGCAGGACGTTGGAGCTGCCGTCGGGCTCCGAGCCGGCCTCGGACAGGTTGAGCTTCTCCGGGCGGACCCCCACCCACACCTCGCCTGACTCCGTCCCCGAGACGCCGGGAGGGGCCTGGACCTTGGCGCCTTCGACCTCCACGTGGACGCGGGCGCCGCTGGTCTCGACGACGTTGCCGCGGATGAGGTTGGACTGGCCGAGGAAGTTGGCCACGAAGGTGGTGCTCGGGTGCTCGTAGAGCTCGACCGGGCTGCCCATCTGCTCGATGACTCCAGCGTTCATCACCGCGACCGTGTCGGCCATCGTCATGGCTTCTTCCTGGTCGTGGGTCACGTGCACGAACGTGATCCCGACCTCGGACTGGATGCGCTTGAGCTCGACCTGCATCTGGCGCCGGAGCTTGAGGTCGAGGGCTCCGAGCGGCTCGTCGAGCAGCAAGACCTGGGGCCGGTTGATCAGGGCCCTGGCCAGGGCGACCCGCTGCTGTTGGCCACCGGACAGCTGGGCCGGCTTCCGAGCGGCGTACTCCCCCAGCTCCACCAGCTCGAGCATCTCGCCGACGGCGGTCTTGACGTCCTTGCGTCCTTGACGACGGAGCCCGAACGCGACGTTCTCGAAGATCGTCAGGTGCGGGAAGAGCGCATAGCTCTGGAACACCGTGTTGACCGGGCGGCGGTAGGGCTTGCGGTGGGTGATGTCGTCGGCTCCGAGCCGGATCGTCCCGGCCGTCACGTCCTCGAGGCCGGCGACCATCCTCAGCGTCGTGGTCTTGCCACAGCCGGACGGGCCGAGCAGTGCGAAGAACGCACCCTGCGGCACAGTCAGGTCGAGGTCGTCGACCGCGACGAAGCCGCCGAAGCGTTTGGTCAGGCCCTCCAGGACGAGGTCGTCCGAGGGCTGCTGGGGCACGGACATCAGGCGCCGATCACCTGGTTGAACTCCTTCTCGTACCCCTCGCGCACCTTGGTGTCGAGGTTCTTGAAGGAGAAGGTCGCCTCGAGGTCGGACGAGGTCGGGAAGATCAGCGGGTTGCCCACGAGCGACTCGTCGAGCTGCGCCATCGCCTCCTCAGTGCCCTCGACGGGGCAGATGTAGTTGACCCACGCAGACACCTTGGCGGCGACCTCGGGGTCGTAGTAGTAGTTGATCAGCTCCTGGGCGTTGCCCAGGTGATCGGCCTTGTTGGGCACCATCATGTTGTCGCTCCACAGGGCCATGCCCTCTTCTGGCACGACGAACTTGATGTCCGGGTTGTCGTACTGCATGGCGATGACGTCGCCCGACCAGGCCTCGCAGGCGGCGATGTCACCCTTGTTGAGCGGCCCGGTGTAGTCGTTCCCGGTGAAGCGCCGGACCTGACCGGACGCGACGATCTCTTCCAGCCGGGCCAGGGCTGCGCCCCACTCGTCGTCGGAGAAGTCCGAAGGATCGGCCCCGGTGAGCCTGAGCATGAAGCCCATGGTGTCGCCCATCTCGGTGAGCATGCTGATCTTGCCCTTGAGGTCGGCGCGGGTCACCAGCTCCTCGAAGCTCGAGACCTCGCCGGTGACCTTCGCGTTGTAGGCGATGCCGGTGAGGCCGCTCTGCCACGGCACCGAGAACTTGCGCCCGGGGTCCCAGTCCGGCTCGCGCAGCGTGTCCACCAGGTTGGCCTCGACGTTGGGCATCGCTGCCATGTCGAGCTCCTGCACCCAGCCCAGACCAATCATCTTGGCCGCCATCCAGTCGGTGAGGACGAACATGTCACGACCCGTCGACTCGCACGCGCCGAGCTGGTTGCGCACCTTGGCGAAGAACTGGGCATTGTCGTTGACGTCGGTGTTGTAGGTGACGGAGATACCCGTCTTCGCCTCGAAGTCCTCGAGCGTGGGCAGACTCTTGCCCTTCTCGTCGATGTAGAGCGGCCAGTTGGACCAGTTCAGCTCCTTCTCGCCAGCGCTCAGGTCCTTGCTCGCACACGAATCGGACGTCTGCTTGGTCCCCGACGTACCGCAGGCCGCCAGCAGTCCTCCCGAGGAGAGTGTCATCGCCCCGACGCCGGCCGTGCGAAGGAGTCCGCGCCGCGAGACGCTCGGGCCGCCTTGGCCGTACATCCCCCGCGCCACCTCGCGAGCCAGCCGGTCGAGCGCCGTGTCCCCGTGCCTGTCGTGCCGACCCTTGACCATGTCAGTCCTCCTCGCAGTGCGGTGCGTGCATGGCGGATCGTGCCATGCCAACGGATCGCTCACAAGGGATTCCGTCGGTTCGTAACGTGGTTGCAACGAAATCCAGCAGTTCGGCGCTACATATTGAACGACATCGCCAGCACTGACACCATGCCAAGGTGAACACCCGAGCCAGCCAGTCCGATCGCCCGTCCGATCGCAGGGCCCCCCTCGACGACGTCTCCAAGGCCATCATCGAACAGTTGCAGCAGGACGGCCGGCGTTCCTACGCCGCGATCGGCAAGGTCGTCGGGCTCTCCGAGGCCGCCGTACGACAGCGGGTGCAGCGCCTGACCGACAACGGGGTCATCCAGGTCGTGGCCGTCACGGACCCGCTCCAGCTCGGCTTCGCCCGCCAGGCGATGATCGGGATCTGCGTCAGCGGGGCGCTGGGTCCGGTGGCTGACCGGCTCGCCGAGATCGACGCCATCGACTACGTCGTCATCACCGCCGGCTCCTACGACCTCCTCTGCGAGGCGGTCTGCGAGAACGACGCCGATCTCCTCGAGCTGATCTCGGAGAAGATCCGCACCATCGAGGGCGTGACCTCCACCGAGACGTTCATGTATCTCGAGCTGCGCAAGCAGACGTACTCGTGGGGTGTGCGCTGAGCCGCTACGCGCGGTTGTCGCTCTGGCACGAGACGACCGACACCGACTGGACGCCACGGGCAGCGCTTCCCGGCGACACCAAGGCGGACGTCGCCATCGTCGGCGCGGGCTACACAGGACTCTGGACGGCCCTCTACCTCGCGGCTGCCGACCCGGGCCTGCGCATCGTGGTCGTGGACGCGGAAGTCGCGGGGTACGGCGCATCGGGCCGCAACGGCGGCTGGTGCTCGGCGTTGTTCCCGGCCTCGACGGCCACTCTGGCAGGCCTGGCCGGCCGGGACGCCGCGCTGGCGCAGCACCAGGCGATGCGCGCGAGCGTGGACGAGGTCATCGACGCGGCCGCCCGGGAGGGCATCGACGCCGACATCGCCAAGGGCGGCACCATCGACCTCGCGCGCTCCGAGGCGCAGTGGGCACGCGCCCAGGCAGCCGTTGCCGACGCGCGCACCTGGGACTGCGGGGAGGACGAGCTGGCGCTGCTGGACCGGAAGGCGACCGAATCCCTGGTCCGGGCCCGAGGCGCGCTCGGTGCGACGTACACCCCCGACTGTGCTGTCGTGCACCCGGCGAAGCTGGTGCGTGGTCTGGCAGATGCCGTGGAGCAGCGGGGAGTCACGATCCACGAGCTGACCCGGGTGCGGTCGATCGAGCCGCACACGCTGCACACCGACCGTGGCACGGTCCGCGCGGACGTCGTGGTGCGGGCGACCGAGGGCTACACGTCGTCCCTCGCCGGGCACCGACGGACCCTGGCACCGGTGCACTCGCTCGTCGTGGCAACCGCAGCCCTGCGCGCCGAGCAGTGGGACGAGATCGGGCTGCGTCGACGTGAGACCTTCACGGACCACCGGCACCTCATCGTCTACGGCCAACGCACCGCGGACGACCGACTGGTCTTCGGCGGTCGCGGAGCGCCCTACCGCTACGGCTCGAGAATTCTCACCGACTTCAGCGGGCAGGCGTCGGTCTTCGAGCACCTGCGGGCCGCGGTGGTCGACCTCTTCCCGTCGATGCACGACGTCAAGATCACCCACCGCTGGGGAGGCGCGCTGGGCATCGCCCGCGACTGGTGCGCCTCGGTCGGCCTCGACCGTGACACCGGACTCGGGTGGGCGGGCGGCTACGTCGGTGACGGCGTCAGCACGGCCAACCTCGCCGGGCGCACCCTTACCGACCTCATCCTGGCCCGCGAGACCGCACTCACCGGGTTGCCCTGGGTCGGTCACCGGTCACGCCAATGGGAGCCCGAGCCCTTGCGCTGGACCGGGGTCAACCTCGGCCTGCGGGCAGCGGCGGCGGCGGACGCGGAGGAGCGACTGACCCGACGCCCCAGCGTCGTTGCCCGGGCGCTCAACCGGGTCGTGCACTGAGCGTCAGCGTCAGCCGAGGCCGTTGGCGGCCGTCTCGGCCGGCTTGGACTGCGTGCGCAGCCACGCCGCGAAGAAGTCGGTCAGGTCCTGGCCGCTGATCTGCGCGGCCAGTGCCTCGAACTCCTCCGAGGTGCCATTGCCACCAGCCTTGGTCTCGAGCCACGTGCGGATGAGCAGCCAGAACTTCTCCTCGCCGATGCGAGCGCGGAGCGCCTGCATCGTCATGCCACCGCGGACGTAGACCGCCTCGTCGAAGATGTTGGCGGGGCCGGGGTCGGCGATGGAGAGCTTCCAGAACCGGTCGGACGCGCTGATCGCTTCGTAGTTCTGGCGCAGCGTCTCGGCGGCCGGCTGCCCGCCGTGCTGTTCGGCGTAGCGCCACTCCATGAAGGTCGCGGCACCCTCGTTGAGCCAGATGTCTCGCCAGCGAGCGACTGCGACGTCGTCGCCGAACCACTGGTGGGCGATCTCGTGCACGACGAGGGAGGTCGCGCGGCTCCCGACGGAGGGGTAGGTGGGCCGGGTCTGGTTCTCCAGCGCGAAGTAGACCGGGAGGCCGGTCGTGAGGCCACCGGTGACCGAGAACGGGTAGTCGCCGAGGTCCGCCGAGAGGGCCTCGACCACACCGGGGGTGCGGCTGAGCAGCTTGAGCGCTGCCCTCTGCTCACCCGCCGGGAGCTGCTGCGAGACGGCGTTGACCCACGGCAGGCCGTTGCTCGCGCCCCGCTTGATCGTGAAGTCGCCGGCGGCGAAGAACGCCAGGTAGGGCGCCATGGGCTCGTCCGCGCGCCAGCGCCAGGTCGTCCCGCTCCTGGTGCGCTTCTTGCTCACCAGCTTGCCGTTGGCGACGACCTCGCGCCCCCTGGCCACGGTGGTGCTGACGTCGAAGGTCGCCTTGTCGATCGGGTGGTCGTTGACCGGGAACCACCACGGGGCCATGTGGGGCTCATTCATCGTGACCACTTCGCGGGTGTTGGCCAGCCAGTTCTTCTCGCCCGCATAACGCTTGCTCTTCGGGTTGCCGGCGTAGAAGACCTTGACGGTGTGGGGCGACCGGGCGGCGAGTGTCGTCGCCGGTGAGATCACGAGCTCGTGCTTGTCCCTCTGGTGGAAGCGCGCCTTCACCCCGTCGACCTTGACCTTCGTCACCGGCAGGAGGAAGTCGAGGTTGAAGCGGTTCAGCTCCACCGTGGCCGTCAGGTCGATCCTGGTCGAGCCCCGCAGCTGGAAGGTCTTGAGGTTGTAGCGGTTGTTGATCTTGTACGCCGCCACGTCGATGCCGCCGTTGCCGTCGAGCGGCCAGTAGGGATCGCCCACGCCGCTAGACCCGGGGATGGGGGCCGTGCGGTCCTCGACGGCGATGGCGTGTCCGCCGCCGATCACCAGTGGCAGGAGGAGGGCTGCGGCCGCTGTGCGGGCGAGTCGTTGTGAGATCACCCGCCCGAATCTACCCGCGACGACAATTGGATTGCGTCCGGTCCCGGATGGACCCACGATGGACCCCAGCCGCACGCCTGGTGCCGGCGCCCAGACGAGAGGAGTCGTGACATGACGATCGATGTCTTCGGCCTGTCCGCAGTCCGTCCCTCTCACCTCTGGAGCACTCTTGTCGCACCGCACGCCTTCTCGCAGCACCCCGGGCACGCCTGACGAGCTCGACCCCACCTTCGTCATCGGCTTCCAGGCCTACGACGAGGACCTCGCGCCCCACCAGCGCTGGTCCACCTGGCTCGACGTCGAGCCACTCATGCGCGGCCCCGAGCCACGCCCCGACTGGGTAGTGACGTCCCAGGGCGCCATCGACACCGATCTCGGCATCCTCAAGACCGGCAAGGAAGCAGACGTCTTCCTGGTCGAGCGCACTGATCCGCTCGAGCCCGACCGCGGCGTCGTCATGGCCGCCAAGCGCTACCGAGACACCGACCACCGCACCTTCCACCGCGCCGCCAGCTACACCGAGGGTCGCTCGATGAAGCGATCGCGCGACGTGCGCGCTCTCAAGCGGAAGTCGACCTGGGGCCGATTGGTGGCCTCCGGCGAGTGGGCGGCCTCCGAGTGGGGCGCTCTCAAGCGGTTGTACGAGCTCGGTCTGCCGGTGCCCTACCCGGTGCAGATCGAGGGCACCGAGATCCTGATGGAGTGGATCACCCATTCCATCGACGGAGAGGTGGAGACAGCCCCACGTCTCGCTCAGACCCGACCGACGCCGGACCTCCTTGAGCACTACTTCGAGCAGCTCCGAGATGCGTTGACGACGATGGTGCAGGCGGGCGTGGTGCACGGTGACCTGTCGCCGTACAACACGCTTGCTGCGGGCGACCGCCTGGTCATCATCGACCTCCCGCAGATCGTCGACCTCGTCGGCAACCCCCAGGGCATGGACTTCCTGCTGCGTGACTGCACCAACATGTGCACGTGGTTCCGGGCCCGCGGGCACGACGTCGATGAGCAGGTGTTCTTCTCCGAGCTGATGGCGCACGCCTTCTGAGTCCTGCACGCGTTCTAGAGTCGGCGCGTGCAGCACACCCATGGACGCGTCGTCGACGTCACCTCGCTGGCCGACCTGGACCAGCGCCTCGCAGCGGGGGCGCGGTCCCTGTCGGGCTGGCGGGTGACGGGCCTCGACCTCAGCCAGCGCGGCGACGCGTTGGGCGCCGTCAGCGTGGCGCAGTCGCTCTTCCAGGGCTGCACGTTCGCTCCTGGTGACGAGGAGGCCGTACGCCGACGGGGGGCCATCGTCCTGCCGCGACTCACCGACACGCCGGTCGACACCTACCGCACCACGCTCTACTCCCCCGGCGAGCTCTTCGACACCCCCCGCTATCCGGACACCGTCGACGCCCGCGCATACGCGTGGTCGCAACGGGCACCCGACCCGGACGATGCCCTCGCGCAGGCGCTGCACGACCACTCGGTCGACCGGGCCCTCCTGGCGTGGACCGGGGACCGATCGATCGTGGGCGTGATGGGTGGGCACGCGCACCAGCGCGGCTCAGCCGGCTATGCCGAGGCGGCGCGCCTCGGCCGGCTGCTGGCCGAGTCTGGCCTCACGGTGGCCACCGGCGGTGGGCCCGGGGCGATGGAGGCGGCCAACCTGGGGGCGTTCCTGTCGGCGGAACCGGAGGCCGTCCTTGAGTCGGCGCTCGCTTCACTGGCATCGGTCCCCTCCTTCAGTCCCGACATCGGCGCCTGGGCGGCAGGCGCGTTCGCGGTGATCGAGGAGCACTCCCCCGGCGTCGACTCGCTCGGCATCCCGACGTGGCACTACGGGCACGAACCGCCCAACCCCTTCGCGACCGCCATTGCGAAGTACGTCCGCAACGCCACCCGGGAGGCGGTCCTGCTGGAGGTCTGCAACGCGGGGATCGTGTTCCTGCCCGGCGCCGGCGGAACGGTGCAGGAGATCTTCCAGGACGCCTGCGAGAACTACTACGCCGACGAGTCGTCCGTCGCTCCGATGGTGCTCGTCGGCGTGGAGCACTGGACGGTGACAGTGCCTGCGTGGCCCCTGCTCTCCTCGCTCGCCGCGGGCCGCACCATGGAGTCGTACGTCCACCTCGTCGACTCGGTCGACGAGGCGGTCGCGGTGCTTGCTCCGTGACGCTTGCTCTGCCCTGAGATCAGGCCTTATTCGACCCAGGCGACAGTGCCCTCGCCGCCGGCCCATCGGGCGAACAAGCTGGGTCCGGTCGTCGCCCTCGGTGTGATCTCTTCTGCCATCCGTACGTCGAGCGCGTCCGGGGATGCCGCCGGGTGACGGACCGAGAGTTCGACCGTGGGTGCCCGGGTCTCGACGAGCGAGTCGCCATCCCAGACCTCGAGTGGCGCCTGCTGCTGCTGGGCGGCGAGCGCGCGCCGGTATGCCGCCACCGCGACCGGGTCGCTGCGACCGTCGTACACCCAACGGCGGCCCAGGACTGAGTGCTCCATCGTGGTGATCAGGTGGGCGTCCGCAGCCTCGTGTGGCGTTGCCCGGTAGGTCAGCACGACGTGGCGCACCGGGCGGCCGCGAGTGACGAGCAACGCTTCGACGCCGACTTCGCCGTCGGGGTCGTCGAAGCGGTAGCTGCCGACCTGCTGCAGCGCCGAGTCGCCCGGCAAGGCGCCAGCGAGCCACTCGTCGAGGAGCTCCAGCTTGGTGGGAGAGATCGTTGCCCGATGGATGATCGCCATGGGTCGGAGAATAGGCGCCGCGTGCGACGCGGTACGCGGGTGTTCGCTCAGGGCGCGGCTGCGGGCGGGTCGGGATCGGTGTCTGTGCGGGTGGTGCCGGTGTGGTCGCGGCGGTAGGTGTGGCCGTGTGGGCTGGTCCAGTCGAAGACCCCGCTGGTGGGTTGGGTGACGTGCCAGCGACCGTGGGTCTTGAGGCGGTGGTGTCGCCGGCACAGGGCGCCGAGGTTGACGGTCGTGGTGGGGCCGGGTTGTGATCGTCCTCCAGCGGCGGCCGTCGGGTCGAACGGCTCCGTGTGGTCGAGGTCGCAACGGCGGGCCGGTTGGCTGCACCAGGGGAACACGCAGGTGCGATCACGGAGAGCGATCTGCTCGCGTTGGCGGTCGGTGGGCTCGTAGCCCGTTGTGTGCAGCTCGGTGTTGAGGTCGATGACGGGCTTGATGGTGATGCGGGTGTGGGAGTCGCCGCACCACTGCTTGACCGTCTCGAGGAGCAGCAGTCGCTGGCCCTCTTCCAACCGACCGAAAGCGTCGATCGTGAGATCGCTCGCGAGCCCAGCGTCGAAGTGCAGGTGCAGCTCCAGGGCCCGGGTGGTGGGCAGGCCGGCACCGACAGGGTGACCTGCCGAACCCGAACCCGAACCCGACGCCGAGGTCGCGGGTGTGCCGGCAAGGTCGAGGGCGAGCTGGTGTCGGGCGAGGTGTCCCAGCGCCATCGCGCGGCGAGCGTCGAGGGGCGCGTTGGAGCCGAGGGCCTTGAGCTCAGCTGCTCCGGTGCGCAGCGCGTGGTCGAGGTCACAGGCGTCGGCCAGGTCGAGCTCCGCGGTGATCTGTGTGGTGCCTGCGTAGGCAACTTGCCCGGCGTCGATGGTGACGTGGCGGGTGTCAGGACACACGGGGTGCGGGTCGTCGGGGTCGAGCCGTTCGGCGGGGTGTTGGCGGGCGATGGCCTCGGAGACGAGGCGGTCGAGCTGCGCGGGGCCGACCTTGGCGGCGTACGGCGTGATCTGCCTGTCGATCCAACCCACGGACTCAGGCGTCAGGCCTGGGGTGGCGTGGATGGCGGCCTCGGCGACGAGGCGGGCTCGCCACGCCGGGACTCGGCCGGAGTGCACGGCCGCCCAGAGCCGTGGAAGGCGGTGACGCAGCTCCAACGCGTGGCCGATGAGGCGGGTCGCTGCGGTGGTGGAGATGCCCAGCACCGTGCCGAGCTCGGCGATGCAGAACTGCGCCACGGCCGGACATCCCGGCCCGGCAATGGGCTCCTCGTGCTCGCTCCCGGCCACCATGTAGGACGCAGCGGCATGGATCGACTCCGGCGGGTGGAGGTCGGCCCACATCGCGGCCGCTTCGAGCTTCCGGGCCGCAGCAGCGTCCTCCGCTCGCTGCTGCGAACGGGCCAGCTCCAGCACCTCACGAGCCGACAATCCGTCGGTCGCGTCGGCCGCGGAAGTGGCGCGTTCACGGGTGCTGGTCATGTCTTCGACCCTAGACGCGACCACCGACAACGCGGCCCTCGTTCCTGCGAGGAACTAACGTCATCCCATGCCCATCGTCGATGTCACCTACGACCCTGAGATCGCGGCGGCAAGGTTGCAGGCCATCGCCGAAGTGCTCCCGCACGCAGTCTCGCTCGCGGTGGAATGTCCTGAAGAGCCGTACGACGGGCTGCTCCAGCCGGGTGACGTGGACCTTCGGTTCCGCCCACGAGGTGTCTACGATTCCGGCGGTCTCGACATCGTGGTCGAGGTCCGATCGAAGTGGTTCGCCAGTCGGGCGGAGTCGCGCCAGGAGCGGTGTGACCAGCTCTGTGACGCGGTCGCCCAAGTCGCTGGGAC
Organism: Nocardioides sp.; assembly: GCF_035576065.1. Taxonomy (GTDB): domain Bacteria; phylum Actinomycetota; class Actinomycetes; order Propionibacteriales; family Nocardioidaceae; genus Nocardioides. The sequence goes on along the minus strand of NZ_DATLWX010000011.1, from coordinate 110,764 downwards.
GAATGCGGTGGGGGTGTACCTCTCCTTGCCAGCCGCCGCCTGGGCGCAAGGCGAGTAGCAGGCACTGAGCTCGAAGTGCGTCCGAAGCCCTGTCGCTAAGATCTGATCGTCAGGAGGGTCCGCCGGGGAGGTCGCGTGCTCGACGAGCGATTCGTCTATCTGACTGCTGCTGAACCTTGGCGTCGCCGCTCACTACATCACCAAGATCTTCTCGGGGCGTCGCGATCATCCTCAGCATCGCCGCAGACACGCTGGCGGCCATCCCAACGGTCCGGACAACGATCACCCACCCCCACACGGAGTCCCCGCTGTTCTTCGTGCTGGTATCCCTTGGCGGCGCACTCACCCTGTTGACCATTCAGCGCTGGACCTTCACCGACTGGGCGTTCCCGCTCTACATCTTCCTCTTTCCTGGATTCCTGGCGCTGCTGATCTGGTGGCGGCAGTCGCTCGTGCGCGATGGTGCTCTCACCCAGCGTGGGACGGAGAGATAGTTGGCGCGCGTCTGATCGCTCGCATCACTACGCACACCCGGGCGCCTCAGGTCGCGTGCGCTCCGCGTCTGAGCCAATTGATCCCACAAGAGACTGCTGCGAGGGCGATCACAAGGACGATGACATCACTCTCGAGCCAGTGCGACCCGGGCAACGCAAACGCTGCCGCTTGCCCGAGGAAGACGGTCAAGGGAACGGACAGGGAGGCCAGGACAGCGAACGCAGCTCTGGCGGCCCTCGACCTGGCTGCCACACCTACCCAAGATGCGATTCCGGCGGCAGCCACCAGCAGTACGAACCCGCAAGAGAACGTGAGAGCCTCGATGAGGGGGTCCGGTTCGACGCCACCTCGTGCTATCAGCACGACTCCTTGGGCGAGCCATAGGGCGCCGCCCACGACCGCGGCCCAAGCGGCGAGGCTCCGCAGGCTGATCACAGACACCACTGTCTCGCATGTGGGCTGCAACATAGAAGTGACGCGTGCGGACGTGAGCACACGGCGGCGTACCCTCACCGAAACGCGTGCTTCGGCACGGCAGACCGGGGCAGGAGGACGGGCGACGGTGGTGGAGGTGGAAACGCCGGAGGTCCTGATCGACCGACGCCTGCTCGATGCCAACATCGCTCGGATGGCCGCCGCGACCGCAGGCGCCGGCATCGGACTGCGACCGCACGCCAAGACCCACAAGGTGCTGGAGATCGCCCGGTCACAGCTCGCTGCGGGTGCCATGGGACTGACGGTGGCCACAGTCGGTGAAGCCGAGGTCTTCGTCGCCGACGGTGCGTCGGACGTCCTCATCGCCTACCCCCTCTGGGCCACCCCGGAGATCGGGCGCAGGCTGCAGGCGCTGGCCGAGCGGGCCACGATCACCGTAGGAGTGGACTCGCCGGAAGGCGCCGCCAACCTCGCCCAGCACCTGGGCGCCTCGGCGTCGCGCATCGAGGCCTGGGTGGAAGTCGACTCGGGCCACCACCGCAGTGGGGTCCGTCCCGGCTCCGTCGATGAAGATCGGATGGCAGACGGCACCGACCTTCGCCTGACCGGGGTCTTCACGTTCCCGGGGCACGGGTACCTCCCCGGCCAAGCGCGGGCTGCCGCGATGCACGAAGGAGAGGCGCTGTCGGCCGTGGCGGCGCGGCTCAGGGCGGCCGGCCACGACATCCGCCACGCGAGCGGAGGCTCGAGTCCCAGCGTTGCGTTCAGCTCACCCGTCCACGTCACCGAGGTGCGCCCAGGCGTGTACGCCCTGGGAGACGCCCAGCAGCTGGAGCTGGGACGCTGCGGCTGGGACGACATCGCTCTGTCCGTCGCAGCGACCGTCGTGAGTCGCAGGGCGTCGTCGCGGGAGCTCATCGCGAACGCCGGCAGCAAGGTGCTGGGAAGCGACCGCCCCTCATGGGCGTCGGGCTACGGCCGGGTCCTCGGTGCCCCGGACGGATGCGTCACGGCTCTCTCCGAACATCACGCCACCGTCCGTTGGCCGGACTCAGGCGACATGCCCGCCCTCGGCGAGCAGATCCGATTGATCCCGAACCATGTGTGCCTGACCATGAACCTCGTCGACGAGGTCGCAGTCGTCGAGGACGATGCGGTCGTGGACCGCTGGGTGGTGGCCGCCCGCGGCAGGAACCGCTGAGGTCAGCGCACCCGGCGCAGCCGAGCGAGCGAGACTGAGTGGATGAGCGCATCTCGCCGGGCGGCACGCACCTCGTCGCGCTTCGCCCGGCAGTCCGAGCACCGCGCGAGAGGCTCGCAGCACTGCGCGTCGCGGACGTGGGCCTCGAGCTGGTCGGCGTACGCGCTTCGGCTCAGGGTGGTCTGCATCATCTCTCCAGTGGCGAGGGCGACGAGGAGGTCAGGCGATCGGGGACGGAGCCGATGAGGCAGGAGCGGCGATGAAGTCCTCGGTCGGCATCAGGATCCACAGCACCGGGTAGATCAGGAGCTGGCTGCCGGGCACGACCATGAGCAGCAGGACGAAGAGCAGGCGCGAGATCCATGGTGTCAGGCCGAACCGACGACCGATGCCGGCGCAGACACCACCCAGGATCCTGTCCTCTCCCGAGCGGATGAAGCCCTGCTGGGCCAAGGTGGAGCGGATGTCGTTCATGGTGTCCTCCGGACTGATCGGGCTGGTAGGACCAGCCTGCGCCCGGCGTCGCGTCTTGACCATCGGGATCGGCCCTGGTCCGACCCCCACCTCCCCCTCGGGGATGGCCCCCGCGCCCTAGGCTTCGGGCATGCGCGAACTGGTGGTGCTACGTCACTCGCTGACTCGCAAGGACGACGACCGGCGTGCTTCCGGTTCGCACCTCTCCCCTGCTGGCGTGAGCCTCGCCCGGGTCCTCGGCAACACCCTCCCTGCCATGGCGTACGTCGCCGTCGGCGACCAGCCCCGTCATCTCGAGACCGCACTGGCGCTGGGCGTCGCCGTGGACGAGCAGGTGTCGTGGCCCTCCGGCTATGTCGCTGGTGAGGTGGCTCATCACGACCAGTGGTCCTGGGACCAGCCGTTCGTCCGCTACGCCGAGCTGCTCGCTGCCGGCCGAGGGCTGGCGGAGGTGGCGCACGTGCACCTTGACCACTGGCGCCGCGTCCTGGCCAACGTCCCAGACGGCGGCAGCGGTCTCGTCGTGTCCTCGGGCGGGTCGATCGAGCCGGTGCTCGTGGCTGCCCTCCCGTCCGCTCCCCATGCAGGCTGGGGAGGGCCCGTGCACCAGCTGGAGGGGGCCGTCCTCTCCTGGGACGGCACCGGGTTCACCGACCTGCGGTTCCTGCGACGTCCCGCGGCCGACGGCGGGACGCGGCCGTGACGGCGCGCCTGCTGGTGGTGGTCTCGGGCCTCGCTGCCAGCGGAAAGACCACCACGGGCACGCTGCTGAGCGAGCGCCTGACCATGCCGCTGATCGACAAGGACGCGATCCTGGAGTCCCTGTTCGACAGCCTGGGCTCTCCGGACCGCGAGACGCGCACCCGACTCAGCCGGGCGAGCGACGAGGTCCTCTTCAGACTCGCCGAGGCTTCGCACGCGTCGATCCTGGTCAACTGGTGGAACCACGACTCGGCACCCCAACGACTGCGGGACATCGCGACATCCATCGTCGAGGTCCACTGCGACTGTCCCGTCGAGGTGGCAGCTGAGAGGTTCCAGGCCCGCAGACGCCACCCGGGACATCACGACGGCGACCTGTCCGTCAAGGAGATCGAGGACGGGATCACCCGTCTGCGGGACAACTATCGAGGTCCGTTGGGAGTCGGGGAGCTCGTCCGCATCGACACGAGCCGACCCGTCGACCCCGACCACACGACGGAGCAGGTCAGGTCGGCGATGGTGGTGGCTGCTCGATAACCGGTGTCCGTCGCGAGTCGCATGCGCAAGGCTGCGCGCATGACGAGCAGCGACCTGTGGGATGCCGAGACCGCCGAGCACTACGACGAGTCGTCGGCCTACATGTTCGAACCCGACGTCCTGGACCCCGCGGTCGCCTTCCTGGCGGAGCTCGCAGGCGACGGACCTGCGCTGGAGCTCGCGATCGGGACAGGGCGGGTCGCCATCCCCCTGGCCGACCACGGGATCGCGGTGAGCGGCATCGAGCTCTCCCAGCCGATGGTCGACAAGCTCCGGGAGAAGCGGACCGACATCGCGACGGTGGTCGGCGACATGGCGACGACCACGGTCCCGGGAGAGTTCGCGCTCGTCTACGTCGTGTGGAACAGCATCGGGAACCTCCGCACCCAGGAGGAACAGGTCGCGTGCTTCCGCAACGCTGCACGCCATCTCGTCCCCGGCGGCCGATTCGTCATCGAGCTGTGGATCCCCGGCATCAGGCGCTTCCCGCCGGGTCAGGCAGCGGTGCCCTTCCATGTCGGGGACAGCCACGTCGGGCTCGACACCTACGACATGACCACGCAGCAGGGCACCTCGCACCACTACCGCCGGCACCCCGACGGCACCGTGACGTACGGCGCGAGCAACTTCCGCTACATCTGGCCGGCCGAGTGCGACCTGATGGCCCAGCTCGCCGGGCTGGAGCTCGAACGCAGGGTCGCCGACTGGGACGGCAGCCCCTTCACGAGCGACAGCGAGAGCCATGTCTCCGTATGGCGCAAGCCGGACCGAGCCCGCTGACCCCGATCCGACGCGGTCCTACTCGGACGCGGCGAGCTGCCCGCAGGCCCCGTCGATCTCCCGGCCACGGGTGTCGCGGACCGTGGTGGAGATGCCCTTGGCCTCGAGACGGCGCACGAACTCGCGCTCGTCCTTGGGGTCGCTGGCCGTCCACTTGGACCCCGGCGTGGGGTTGAGCGGGATCAGGTTGACGTGCACCCAGCCCCAGTCGCCGTACCCATTGAGGACGTCGCCGAGCAGGTCGGCGCGCCAGGCCTGGTCGTTGATCCCGCGCATCATGGCGTATTCGATCGACACCCGGCGCTTGGTCTTGGCGGCGTAGTCCCACGCCGACTCCACGGTCTCGGCGACCGAGAAGCGGGTGTTGATCGGCACGAGCTCGTTGCGGAGCTCGTCGTCGGGCGCATGCAGGCTCAGCGCGAGGGTCACCGGGATGCCCTCGTCGGTGAGCTGCCTGATGCGCGGCACCAGCCCGACGGTCGACACGGTGATGCCGCGTGCGCTCATGCCCAGCCCGGCGGGGCTGGGGTCCACGAGGCGGCGTACGGCCCCGATCACGGCCTTGTAGTTGGCCAACGGCTCGCCCATGCCCATGAAGACGACGTTGGACACACGTCCGGGCCCGCCGGCGACCTCGCCACGCGCCATCGAGCGGGCGCCGGCGACGACCTGCTCGACGATCTCAGCCGTGGACATGTTGCGCTGGAGACCGCCCTGGCCGGTGGCACAGAACGGGCAGGCCATGCCGCAACCGGCCTGGCTGGAGACACACACGGTCGCCCGGTCGGGGTAGCGCATCAGCACGGACTCGACGAGCGCTCCGTCGAAGAGCTTCCACAGCGTCTTGCGGGTCGTGCCCTTGTCGGCCTCGAGCGTGCGCAGAGGTGTCATCAGGTGCGGGAGCAAGGCACTGACGAGCTCGTCGCGCTGGCCAGCCGGCAGGTCCGTCATCTCGGCTGGGTCGTCGGCGAGGCGACCGAAGTAGTGGTGGGAGAGCTGCTTGGCGCGGAAGCCGGGCAACCCCATCTCGGTCAGCAGGTCCTTGCGGCCGGCCTCATCGAGGTCGGCGAGGTGGCGCGGCGGCTTCTTGCGGCCGCGTGGCTCGTCGAAGACGAGCGGCAGGGTCTTGATGGGTTCGTGGGACATCGCTCCGCGATCCTCCCACCCGTCCGGCCAAAAGGGCGACTCAGCGGGTGCGGGCTAGAGCATGAAGAAGAGCACCAGCGACGTCACGCTGAGGACGACCACGGCCGTCAGCACCATGCCGATCACCATGAAGACCCCGAACCGGCGGGTCTTGCGCTTGGCCAGCATGACGATCGGTACTGCCAGCCCGAGAAGCGCGAAGGGGAACAGCTCGGTGGCCGTCTCGTCGGAGAACAGCAGGCGAAGGATCGCCGCGAACCCGCCCGGGAGGGCGGTCACGAGGACCATGCCAGCGAAGAATCCCGTGATCGCGGCAAATGTGGGGTGGCTGCGGTGCCACCAGTTGCCCTCGTCGGTCGACGTGACCTGCTGGTCGGTGTCGGGGGTCGTGTGGGGCGAGCTCATGGATTCATCGTAGGGCTGGGTCGACCGTGAGCACGTCGGGCATGGCGAGTGATCTCCACCTCACGAGATCCGGCGTGGCGCCCGTCAGCTCGGCCACGAGCAGGGTCCAGGCGGTGCCGTGCCCGACCATCACGACGTCGTCGTCACCGTGGACGTCGAGGATCCGGCGGACGGCCGGGACGAGGCGCTCTCGCAGCGCCGCGAGCGGTTCCCAGCCGGGGACGGCGGACGTGTCCGGCTGCGCGAAGGCGTCCAGCACGCGGTCCTGGAAGTCCTCCGTCCACGCCGTCACGCCACGCTCGTGCTCGCGCAGCTCCTCGATGACCCCGACCTCCCCGTCGGTCAGCAGCTGCGCGGTCTGCTGGGCCTTGGGCTCGGGCGAGCTGAACCAGGCGACGCGCTGCGGAAGGCGGTCGCTCTCGCGCAGTGCCCAGATGTCGTCGAAGCCGGCCGGGTCGAGCTCCCACTCGGCGGCAGGGCACTGCGGGTCGATGACGGGCAGGCCGTGACGGACGAGGTGCAGGGTCACAGGAACTCCCCTGCCCCACGCAGTCGCGTCCTCAGCACCTGCGACGCCTTGGTCGAGTCGAGGCGTACGTCGATCGGCCCCGCCACCCGCGCGGCGACGCGACTGGTGCTGCGCAGTGACGAGGGGTCCAGCCCGTCGCGTCGGGCGATCAGCCGGCCGAGCTCGAACCTGCTCATGGCGTCCGCGCCAGCGACGTGCAGCACGCCCTGGAGCTCCGAGCCCGCAAGCTCGACGAGGGCCTGCGCCAGGTCGGTGACGTGCACCGGGCACCGGCGTTCGTCCTCGAACAGTGCGCCGTCGCTGCCCTCGAGAAGGGCATGGACCAGCCTCTCGTGCTGCGAGGTGCCGTCGCCGAGGATCAGCGAGGTGCGGGCGACGACGACGTCGGGGCAGACGGCGAGCGCACAGGTCTCGGCGGCGGCCTTCGCTGCGCCGTACGACGTGACCGGGTCGGGTGGCGCCGACTCGGCATAGAGGCCGTCGGCGCCGGAGAAGACGACGTCGCTGGAGACGAGCACCAGCCGGGCACCGTGTCGGGCAGCCGCCGTCGCGACGTGGGCGGCCCCGGTGGCGGTGACCGACCAGTCGGACTGGAGGTAGGCGGTGTGGACGACGGCGTCGGGGCGGTGTTGCGCGACCAGGGCGTCCACGGCCGCCCTGTTCCGCAGGTCGGCGTCGACGGAGCCGACGCCGACCACGTCGTGGCCAGCCGCAGCCGTGACGACGTGCTGGCCCAAGTAGCCGGTGCGGCCGCCGGTGACGAGGAGGCGCACGTCAGCGAGCGAAGACGAGGTAGTGCAGGATCAGCCAGGTCGGCGCCACCGTCGCGAGCAGCGAGTCGAGCCGGTCCATCAGGCCGCCGTGGCCGGGGATGATCTGGCTCATGTCCTTGATGCCCAGGTCGCGCTTGATCACCGACTCACACAGGTCACCCAGCGTCGCCATCACCGCCGCCACCACGCCGAGCAGCGCACCCACCCACCAGTCGCCGTCCAGGAACAGGGTGACCAGACCGACGCCAGCTCCGACGCACGCGAGGACCGATCCCGCGAACCCCTCCCACGACTTCTTCGGGGAGATGACCCGGGCCATCGGGTGCTTGCCGAAGAGAACGCCGGCGATGTAGCCGCCGAGATCGGAGGCGACGACCATGGCGATGAAGGTGATGACCCCGCGGACACCGTTGTCGTCGATGGTGAAACCGAAGCCCGGGGCGTTGCCCCCCTCACCGAGCAGCAGGGCGACGAACGAGGCCAGGAACGGCACGTAGACGAGGGTGAAGACCGCGGCGGAGGCATTCTGGACGTAGCCGTCGATGCCACGGCGGAGCAGCCACAACATCACGATGAGCGCGCTCACGGCGGTGGCCGTGACCAAGGACGGGGCACCCCAGATGTAGGCGACGACGACCATGACGACGCCGCCGACCATCAGCGGCTGCTCCGGGATGTCGATGCCCTTGGCGGACAGGCCGCGCTGCAGCTCCCACACGGCCACGACGACCGCGACCGCGACGACCGCCACGAATGCGGTCTTCCAGAAGAACAGGGACAACAGGATCAGTCCCACCAGCGTCAGCCCGGAGACGATGGCGGCGCGGAGGTCCCGACCGGCGCGGCCGTGGACCTTCGCAGGCGCGTCCGGGGCGGCCGGGGAATGAGGGGTCGTCATGATGTGGTTGTCGGCCTGCACTCAGACCTCGAGGAGCTCGGCTTCCTTGTTCTTGAGCATGTCGTCGATGGCGTCCGTGTGCTTCTTGGTGATCGAGTCGAGCTTCTTCTCGGCGCCGGTGACGTCGTCCTGGCCGACCTCGCCGTCCTTCTCGAGCTTCTCCAGGCCCTGCTTGGCGGTACGCCGCACGTTGCGCACCGACACGCGACCGTCCTCAGCCTTCGCCCTGGCCATCTTGATGTAGTCCTTGCGGCGCTCCTCGGTCAGCTCCGGGAAGACGATGCGCAGGATCTTGCCGTCATTCGACGGGTTGACCCCCAGGTCGGAGTCGCGGATGGCCTTCTCGATGGCGCCCATCGCTCCGATGTCGAAGGGGGAGATCAGGATCGTGCGAGCGTCCTGGGAGGTGAAGGAGGCAAGCGCCTGCAGCGGGGTCGGCGATCCGTAGTAGTCGGCGACGATCTTGCTGAACATGCTGGGGTTGACGCGCCCGGCACGGATCGCACTGAACTCCTCGCGGGTCGCCTCGACCGACTTCTCCATCTTGCTATCGGCCGCGCTGAGAACTTCGTTGATCACGGGGACTCCTGTGTGGGTTCGTACGTGGTTGAACGCTGTCGTCGTGGGTGCTGTGGTCGTGCGGCGCTCAGCCGTCGCGACTCACCAGCGTGCCAATCTTCTCACCCTGCACGATGCGCAGGATCGCGCCCTCGTCCTCGGCACCGAAGACGATGATGGGCATGTCGTTCTCCTGGCACAGCGCGAACGCCGTCGCGTCGATGACGTTGAGCCCCTGGACCAGCGCATCGTTGAACGTCAGCGTGTCGTACTTCGTCGCCAGCGGGTCCTTGTGGGGGTCGGCGCTGTAGACACCGTCCACGCCCTGCTTGGCGTAGAGCACCACCTCGCAGTGCGTCTCCAGCGCCCTCTGGGCAGCGACGGTGTCGGTGGAGAAGAACGGCATGCCCGCGCCGGCGCCGAAGATGACCACCCGGCCCTTCTCCATGTGCCGGATCGCACGCCGCGGGATGTAGGGCTCGGCGACCTGGCCCATCGCGATGGCGGTCTGCACGCGGGTCTCGACCCCGCCCTTCTCCAGGAAGTCCTGGAGGGCAAGACAGTTCATCACCGTGCCGAGCATGCCCATGTAGTCGGCACGCGAGCGGTCCATGCCGCGCTGCTGCATCTCCGCTCCGCGGAAGAAGTTGCCACCGCCGACCACGATGCTCACGCCGACGCCCGAACGGACGACCGTGGTGATCTCGCGGGCGATCTTCTGCACGACGTCGAGGTCGACCCCGACCTTGCCGCCGCCGAACACCTCGCCCGACAGCTTGATCAGGACACGGTGGTAGGCGGTCACGAGAGGATCCCTTCACGGGCCTTTTCAGGCGTGGTCGATACGCGAGAAACCTACTCGACCCGGGCGACCCCGGGCCAACTGCAGCAGCCCCTAGTGTTGAGTGCCATGCAGATCTTCGACGAACACGTCAGCGTCCACTATGGCTTCATCCAGGTGTTCTCGGCCGCCGCACCCGGGGCCACGCTCCCGTCGGTGGACGAGGAGTTCGACGGCGACCACTCGACTGCCATCAAGGACCAGACCAACGGACTGGCTGGCGCCCGTCTGCCCCACATGGTCTCCCTCGTCACCGGCCTGCACACTGGTGAGGTGCCGCTGACGATCACCTGGGATCCCCAGGAGCCGGCGCTGGACGCACAGTGGACCGACGCCGTCGAGGTGTCCGTCGAACTCCCGAGCAAGGAGTTGTCCATCCAGACCTTCGAGGACTGGTACGCAGCGGCCACCCCGCAGGCAGGCTGGCACCGAGCGCGCTACAGCGCGGCTGAGATGGATGCCGGCAACGAGCTAGATACGCCCGATGAGGACGAGGCGGCTCCAGACCGCTACCTGCTTCAGTTGTGGCCCTGCGACCCGACCGCCGACGCGGTGGTACGTGAGGGCAGCAAGATCGCGGCCTACTGGCACGGCGTCGCGCGCGGTGAGGGCAACTGAGCCGCGAGGTACGGCGAAGGGCCGGTACGACTCTCGTCGTACCGGCCCCTCAGCGTGTTGTCCGGTGTGACGCTCAGGCGCCGACCTCGAAGCGCGCGAAGCGCTTGACGCTGGTGCCGGCCTCGTCGAGGACGGCCTTGACCGACTTCTTCGCCTCGGAGACGGACTCCTGCTCCAGCAGGACGATCTCCTTGTAGAAGCCGCCCAGTCGACCCTCGACGATCTTCGCGATGGCCTGCTCGGGCTTGCCCTCTTCGCGGGTCTTCTGCTCGGCGATGGAGCGCTCGCTCGCGACGACGTCCGCGGGGACCTCGTCACGGGTGAGGTACTGCGCCTTCATCGCGGCGATCTGCATGGCGGCACCTCGAGCGGCGGCGGCGTCGCCGTCGAACTCGACGAGCACGCCGACCGCGGGAGGCAGGTCAGCGGCACGCTTGTGCATGTAGACGACCGTCTCGCCCTCGAAGTAGGCGACCTGGCCGAGCTCGATCTTCTCGCCGATGGTGATCGCCAGGTCCTGGACGACCTCGCCCACGGTCTTGCCGTCGAGCGGGACGACCTTGAGGGCCTCGACCTCGCCGGCCTTGGCCTCGTTGGCGGCGTCAGCGATGCGCTGGGCGACGGCGACGAAGTCGTCGCCCTTGGCCACGAAGTCGGTCTCACACTTGAGCTCGACGAGCGCACCACCGGCGGTGGCGACGAGTCCGGCAGCGGCCTCGCGCTCGGCCGCGCGGTTGGCCGCCTTGGCGGCACCCTTGACGCGCAGCAGCTCGACAGCCTTGTCGAAGTCGCCGTCGGCCTCGGTGAGCGCCTTCTTGCAGTCCATCATTCCGGCCTGCGTCAGGTCACGGAGCTTCTTGACATCGGTAGCGGTGAAGTCGGCCATGGTCCCTCTTCCCTGTGTTCGTGGTGGGCAGTGAGCTGAAGCGGGCCGCGAGTCTCCTCGCGGCCCGCCAGCCAATCAGTCGTTCTTGGTCTCGGCGTTGACGAATCCGGCGGCCTCGGCGGCCTCGGCGCTGTCGAACCAGATCTCAGCCTTGGTGCGGTCATACCAAGGGCTGGTGGGGCCGTGGAACTTCATCGAGGACTTGTTGCCCTTGATGTCGAAGCCCTTGGGAGCCGAGCCGTCCTCGTTGGCGGGAGCCGAACCGGCGGGCTGTGCCTCGTCGGCCTTGTCAGCCTCGGCAGGGGCCTCGGCGGTCTCGGTCGCGGTCTCGGTCTCGGCCTCAGCGGTCTCGGTCTCGGCCGGGGCCTCAGCGGTCTCGGTGGCGGCGGGCGCCTCCGGGGCAGCAGCAGCCGGAGCCTCGGCGGCAGGCGCCTCGGTCGCAGCCTCTGCGGCAGCGTCGGCGGCAGGCGCCTCAGCGGCGGCACCGGTCGACTCGCCGGCCGGGACGTCGGTGGCAACGTCGCCGCCGGTCGCCTGGACGGCAACCTTCTCGGCGTCGCCCTCGAGGAGCTCGCGCTCCCACTCGGCGAGGGGCTCGGCGGTGGTCGCGTCCGCGCCGCCCTTGGCACCGGAGCGAGCGATGAGGCCCTCGGCGACGGCGTCGGCGACCACGCGGGTCAGCAGGCCGACGGCGCGGATGGCGTCGTCGTTGCCCGGGATCGGGAAGTCGACGAGGTCGGGGTCGCAGTTGGAGTCGAGAATGCCGATGATCGGGATCCGCAGCTTGCGGGCCTCCTCGACGGCGAGGTGCTCCTTGTTGGTGTCCACGATCCACACGGCCGAAGGAACCTTCGTCATGTCGCGGATGCCGCCGAGGGTCTTGTCCAGCTTGGTGCGCTCGCGCTTCATGCCGAGCAGTTCCTTCTTGGTGCGGTTGGAACCCGCAACGTCGTCGAAGTCGATCTCGTCGAGCTCCTTGAGGCGGTTGATCCGCTGGTGCACCGTCTGGAAGTTGGTGAGCATGCCACCGAGCCACCGCTGGTTGACGTAGGGCATCCCGACGCGCGTCGCCTGCTCGGCGATGGCTTCCTGGGCCTGCTTCTTGGTGCCGACGAACATGACGACGCCGCCGTTGGCGACCGTCTCCTTGACGAAGGCGTAGGAGCGGTCGATGTAGGCCAGCGACTGCTGCAGGTCGATGATGTAGATGCCGTTGCGCTCGGTCATGATGAAGCGCTTCATCTTGGGGTTCCAACGACGGGTCTGGTGACCGAAGTGGACGCCGCTCTCGAGCAGCTGGCGCATGGTGACGACTGCCATGTGATTCTCCTGTGTGGTGGAGCCGCTCTCCGTCGCACTCGACCTTGTGGCAGGCCGAGCCGGGGAACGAGCTCCGACGTGGGTTTTCAGTTGATTGCACCCGACGGGTGTCGGTTGCCCTGACGCTCGCGCGCGATCCGATCCGACTCAGGTGAGCCGGAACCGAGGATCGGCGCCCACGGGTGGTCGGTCTCCGGAGAGAGACCGTCGTGGTCGGCGAGCGTGCGAAGTCAGCCCGGGTCGATCTGGGTCGTGCTGGGCTGCTCTGCGAATCGTAGGCCACTCCTCCATCGGCGGGCCAATCGAGCCGCGGCTGGGCCGCGGACCATCCACAGGCGCTCCGCTCGAGCCGTCGTCCCCCGGTATGCCGCAGCACGCATGCCGCGCAGGGGCACAGCCGACAAGGATCGCGCCATGCATGGTTCGCGATCCCTGGTCCCCCTCCTGACTTCGGTGCTGCTCGGAGTCGCCGCTCCCCCGGCGCAGGCCGACATTGACCCGGTCGGCGTCTGGCCGCTGCGTCCGACGCCCGAGGTGGTGCACGCCTTCGAACCGCCGGCCGGTCCCTACAGCGCTGGCCACCGCGGTGTTGACCTGGCCGGCGCCGTGGGGCAGCCGGTGCACAGCGCGATGGCCGGCACCATCGCCTTCATCGGCCACATCGCCGGCAAGCCCGTGGTGACCGTCTCCCACGGCGAGACCCGGACGACCTACGAACCCGTCTCCTCCGACCTCGAGGTCGGCGACCCGGTCGCGCCCGGCCGTCGGATCGGGTCCTTGGAGCTCGCATTCAGTCACTGCTTCCCCCGAGCCTGTCTCCACTGGGGGTGGCTCCACGGCGAGACCTACCTCGACCCGCTCACGCTGGTCGGCACCGGCCGGGTGCGGCTGCTGCCGCTGTGGCGGGACGAGCCTGTCGACCACGAGAGCACGCCGTCGTGGCGTCCTCCCTCCGTCAAGACCCTGCCGCTGCCGTACGCCGCCTGGTCGCCGCTGCGCGACTTCCTCCCCTGAACTCGGCCTCCAGTCCCCGCTCCTGACGCTGGGGATGCCTCATGTTGCGCCACTGCCAACCGACCCACAAGCACCACGTCAGGTAGTGCGGACTTTCACCACCTCGGTGCCCACCGACGTCGCGACCCGGAACCGGGTCACGGTGCCCGCCTTGGCCGCCGTCGGCGCTTCGAGTGCGGCGATCCAGTGGGAGATACCGTCGATACGACCTGCGAGCACGAACTGCAGGCGCGTGCCATTGCTCCGGTTCAACAGCACCGGACGCTTCGGCGACACGATGTGCAGGTCACGGAACCTGGTGCGGGGGACATCCCACGCGCCGGCGCGCAGGACAGTGCTGGCAACCCACACGTGCCGCACCGTGTACGCGACCCGGCCAATGGTGTTGAGCCCGGCCCGGTCGGTCGCGATGACCGTAGTGGTCCGCTGGTCGCCGATGACGACCGTCGCGGCCGAACAGTTGATGACCCCGGCCCCGCCGTCGGTGCCGACGCACTGCGGAATCGGGGAGGCACCGTTGTAGATCGCACCCTGCGCCACGCCGCCCACTCGTACGCCTGGAGCGAGCGTGTCGACCGAAATCGGTTCGGTGCTGACGACGTCGATGCCACCGTCGCTCGCGACGACGGACCGGGTCACGACCTGCGCGGCACCGTCTCCCAGCGTGACGGGCGCCGGGCAGTCGATGGCCCCGGATCCGGCCTCGCACGTGAACGACACCGTCACCGGGGCGGTGTACCAGCCGGTGGTCGGTGCGGCGGGAACGTGCGCGGTCACGACCGGGTTCGAGCGGGCGGTCGAGGCGGCGGACACGTCCACGTTCGTGTTCCCGTTGAAGACTGCCGCGAAGGCGGTGCCGGCACCGCGGGTCGTGTCGCCGGCCCAGGTGGCCACCCCGTCGCCGCCGACATCAGCGGCGCCGACCTTGGTGCCGTCGATCAGGAAGGTGACGGTGCCGGAGGTGGTGCCGGGCTCCGGGGCCGTGACTGTGGCCCTCAGCCCTTCCGCGGTGACCGCCAGGGTCGTGGTGCTCGCCAGCCTCGCGACGACAACGGTCGCTACGGCGCTGCCGCCGTCGAACAGTGCGTCGCCGCTGTAGATGAGGGTGACCTCGTGGGCGCCGGCGTCGAGCAGCGGCGCATCGACAACGTCGGGCATCGTGACTGATCCGTCGGGACCGATCGGCTGCGGATCGCCGTACGCCTTTCCGTCGAGGTGGAACTGCGCCCGCCCTTCGGGAGTTCGCAGCGTGTTGTCGGCGGCCGCAACGACCCCGGCCACGGACGGCGGCTGCTCGCCGTACCCGATCATGTCAGCCGACGGCGTCACCGTCAGCGTGCTTGCGGGCCGCAGGACGGTCAGCCACGAAGTTCCGGTGTTGGCCCGCCGGTAGTTGCGACTCCCCGAGTACTCCGCGGACAGCAGATGCAGGCCCACGGCGAGGCGCTCGACGTCGGGTCTCGCGGGGAACGGCGCGGTGCCGCTCTCCGGGTCCAGCGGCTGTGGCGTGCCGTAGGGAGCGCCGTCGGCGAAGAACTGGACGGTGCCCAGGGGGGCGGGCATGCCGTCAAGGACCTGGCCGAACAGGCTGGTGGGGCGAACCGTGGCGAGCACCCCGGTGGGTTGGCCGTAGACGGCCGGCTCGACCCAGTTGAGGACCACCCCCGACTGAGCCTGAGACACCGAGAGCCCGACGTCCGCGGACGTCGAAGGCTGCAGGTTTGGCGGCATGTACAGGGCGCCGTTGTAGGTGCGCGCGCCGACGAACCGGGCAGAGAGCGTGTGCATACCAGCGTCGAGCGCGGACGCCGCGTCGTCGCTGTAGTACGCGTTGCCGAGAGCGTCCGTGAGGTGCGGCAGGACCAGCTGATTGGAGTCCACCTGGAGAAGGCGGCCGTAGGGCTCGCCGTCCAGGTACAGCTGAACGTCGCCGTAGCTGTAGAAACTGATCCGGGCGTCGTTCGGAGTGACCTTGATAGTGACCTTGGGGCTGGGGTCGCCGAAGGTGCTGTAGGTGTCGTCGACGGTCAAGGTGGTGGTGGTGGATGAGTCGAGGTACGTGACGGTCGCGTACCCGTTGCCGCCGTTCGCGGCCCGTTCGTTGATCGGAGTGTAGTCGGCGGCGTAGTTCAGGCCACCACCACCACCGCCGCTGTCGCCGCCACCGCCGCCGTACCAGCCGCCTCCACCGCCGCCTCCTTCGCCGCCCGGGCGCGCGTCGCCACCGGACCCGAACGAACCTGACTCGGCGCCGGTGGCGCCGACGCCAGCGGCGGCCGTGGTGTAGCCCGCGGTGTTGTTCGACGCGTCGCCGCCCCATCCGGACGTGGTGCACGCAGAGTTCGCGGTCGCCGGGACGTAGAAGCCGCCGTCGCCGCCGTCGCCGCCGTTCGCGGCCGGAAACCCGCACTTGCTCGCTCCGCCGCCGCCGCCCGCGACCAGGATGCGGTCGCTGAGAGCGGTGCCGTTCCTGCGGATGTCGGTCGCTCCACCCCCGCCGTGCCATCCGCCGTCGCCTCCGCCGTTGAAGCCGCCGATGCCGTCGTGACCTTGGCCCCCCACGTTGATCTGGAAGACCTCCCCGGGAGTGACCCGCAGCGTGGTGCTGCCGACGTGCCCGCCCCAGCCGGGACGGGTCGGGCTGCCAGCGAGCGCTTGTCCCCCGGCGCCGTAGACGTCGAAGGTCAACGCGGTGACGTCGGCAGGCACCGTCCACGTTTGGGCGGACCCGGTGTAGGCAAACGTCTCCGTGGGCGGCACCACGTTTTCGTCAGCGCTCGCCGGGGACGCCAGGGAGCCGACGACGACCAGCGCAGTCGAAGCAGCGACCACGGTGAGCGAGAGAACCGAGCGGAGCAGACGGTGGGACGTTCGGAGGGGGGCCACAGCGTGACTGTCCCTTACGTCGAAGAGCGCAGCACCCGTTTCACCGAATCTGGTGATGACCTACCGAGGTCTTGGACGCGGCGGACAGGTCGAGAGTCGAGAGTGGGCTGCCCCAGGAAGGGCCACCCAGGATCAGGCGCGGGGGTGCGCCTGTCGGTAGGCCTGCCGCAGCCGATCGGTCGTCACGTGCGTGTAGAGCTGGGTCGTCGCCAGTGACGCGTGGCCGAGCAGCTCCTGGACCGAGCGGAGGTCGGCTCCCCCCTCGAGCAGGTGGGTCGCCGCAGAGTGCCGCAGCCCGTGCGGCCCGATGTCGGGAGCACCCGGGACGTCGGCGATCCGACGGTGCACGAGCTCGCGCACGACGCGCTGGTCGATGCGGCGGCCCCGAGCGCCCAGGAAGAGCGCCGGCCCGGAGCCCTCGATGCGCAGCGACGGCCGCCCGGAGGTCAGCCAGCGGTCGACGGCGCGGGCGGCCGGGTGGCCATAGGGGACGGAGCGTTCCTTGCGTCCCTTGCCGAAGACCCTGACCACCTGTCGCTCGGTGTCCAGGTCGTCGATGTCGAGGCCGACCAGCTCGCCGACGCGGATGCCCGTGGCATAGAGCAGCTCGAGCATGGCCACGTCACGAAGCCCGCCCGGCGAGCCGTCGTCTGCCAGGGCGGCTGCGGAGCGGATCAGGTCTGCTGCCTCGTCGACGCGCAGCACCGAGGGCAGGGCCTGGTGCTTCTTCGGAGATCCCAGCGATGCTCCGGCGTCACTGGGCGCCCGACCCGTCCGCGCCAGCCACGCGGTGAAGACCCGTGCAGCGGTGGCTCTGCGGGCGAGCGTGGTCCGGGACTTGCCCATCGTCTGCTGCTTGGCCAGCCAGCTTCGTAGGACCCGCAGGTCGAGGTCTCCCACGTCGGTGCAGCTGAGCCGGGTCGCGTGCTCGAGCAGTCCGCTGAGGTCCCCGAGGTAGGCGCGGACGGTGTGGGGAGTCAGGTCGCGTTCGGAGGTCAGGTGTCGCTCGTAGTCGGCCAGCACGCGGGCCATCGACTCGGGCAACGACACGTCGTCCGCGTCCCCGTCTCCCTGAGCCATGGGCCGATGGTAGGTCGGTGACGCTCCAAGACACCGGAGCCACGACGGACAGTCCGGCCGGCAGTCGTGCCGATGCACGCCTCAACACCCACCACCCCGGGCGGCTCCCGCCACCAGGCGCCACCCGTCCTCGCCCAGCCGTACCAACCCGGCGGCGCTCAGGGCCACCAACACCCGGTCGGTCTCCTGCACACCGACCCCGGCGATCCGGCCGATCGACTCACTGCCCGCTCCCCGAGACACGGGGACCGCGTCAAGCACCCTGACCTCCCGCAACGAGAAGCCGTCGTGGGTCCGCTCCGGGCCCCGAGGCACGGTCATCAGGTGTTCGCCCGATGCGCCGACGAGCTCGAGCACCTCGAGCCCCGAGGTGACGAGACTGGCTCCACCTCGACGGATCTGCAGGTGGACGCCTTGCGACGTCGCGCTCGTCACCGGTCCGGGGACGCCCATCAGCACGCGGCTCAGCTGGTCGGCCCAATGGGCCGTGTTGAGGGCACCGCTGCGAATCGCGGCCTCAACCAGCACGGTGCCACGGCTCAGGGCCGCGATCAGGCGGTTGCGCGAGAGGAACCGCACCTTGGTCGGCGACGAACCCAGTGGCGCCTCGGAGACGACCGCGAAGTGCCGGGCGATGTGTTCGATGAGCTCGCGGTGCGCTGCGGGGTAGACCCGGTCGACGCCACACGCCAGGACAGCGACCGTCGCCCCTCCTGCCGCAAGGGCCCCCCGGTGTCCGGCCTGGTCGATCCCGAACGCCGCGCCCGAGACGACCGGGGCGTCGGCACGGGCCAGCGCTGCGGCGACGTCCATGGCGACGTCGAAGCCGTAGGAGGTCGCCGAACGTGAGCCCACGATCGCCACGGAGGCGCCCAGCTCGTCGAGCGTCATCGGACCCCGCACCCACAACCCGACAGGGACGCCGCCGAGTCCCTGCACGCGCTGACCATGAGCCAGGTCGTCGAGCTGGGTCGGCCACTCCGCCTCGGCCGGGGTGACGAACCGGATGCCCTGACGCTCCGCCACCGACAACAGCCGGTCCGGATCGGCCTCGAGGATCCTGGCGGCGAGCTCGGGCCGGGACCGTGCGTCCCCCAGCAGCTCGTCGATCGTCTGGATCGCGCCGACCGTCGCCACGGCGTCGGCCACCTTCGCGTCGCCGGGCTCCAGGGCATGGCTCAGCCGCACCCTCGCCAATAGCTCCTGCTGCGCGCTCACGATGCCAGCTCCATGGCGGTGATCGCCACGGGCTCACTCGAGCGCAGCGCCATTGCCGTGCGGACGTCGGCGACGTCGGGCAGGTCGCGCCCAGCCAGATCCGCGACCGAGAGCGCCACCCGGTGCACGCGAGTCAGCCCGCGGCGGGTGAGCTTCCCGTTGGCCATGGCCTCGTCGAGCAGCCGTTGACCCCCCAGCGGGAGCGGCCAGCCCTCGGTCAGGGCCGGCCCGGGCACGGCGGAGTTGACGCCGAACCCGAGCCCCGCGTAGCGGACTGCCTGTCGAGCGCGCGCCGCTGCCACCCGATCACGCAGCTCTGAGGAGCTCCACCGCGGTGCGAACCGGTCACCGCCTCGGTGGGCGGCCATGGGCTGGAGCTCGCGCCAGATGTCGATGCGGTCCACGACGGGGCCGCTCAGCTTGCGTTGGTAGTTGCGGCGCACCTGGTCGAGACAGTCGCAGACGTGACCGCCCGCCCGAGCATGGAAGTTGCCGCAGGGACACGGGTTGGCCGCCAGCACGACCATGGCGCGAGCCGGGTAGGTGGCGGACTCCTCACCCCGGGCGATCGACACCTCCCCCGCCTCCAGCGGCTGGCGCAGGGCGTCGATGACGTCGGCACGGAACAAGGGGAACTCATCGAGGAAGAGCACGCCGTGGTGGGCCAGGCTCACCTCGCCGGGTCGCGGTCGGCCGGTGCCGCCGCCCAGGATGCTCGCGCGGCTGGCGTCGTGGTGAGGGGAGAAGAAGGGCGGCCGGGTGACGAGGGTGTCCAGGGCTCCGACCAGGGAGTGCACGGCCGTGACCTCCAGCGACTGCTCGAGCGTCAGGTCCGGCAGGATCGTGGGAATCCGCTCGGCCACGGTCGTCTTGCCGGCGCCGCGGGGACCGCTGAGCATCAGGTGGTGTCCGCCCGCGGCCGCCACGGTCACGGCATAGATCACCTCCTGCATCCCCTCGACCTCCGACATGTCGACCTCCTCACGGAGGTCCTGGCCACGCCAGGACAGCAGCCGCCCCGACGTGGTGCCCTCGACGGGCGGCGCCTCCGGCACCGGCTCACCGCGCAGCTCGGCCACCACCTGGGCCAGGGAGCGCATCCCGAAGACGGTCATCCCCGGCACCATCGCGGCCTCGCTCGCCTGCGACTCGGGGACGAAGACCCTTCTGATCCCTCGTTGTCGGGCGGCCAGCACCATCGGCAGAACTCCGATCACGGGACGCAGGTTGCCCGAGAGGGTCAGCTCGCCGATGAAGGCAGTGCCGTCGAGCGCAGACTGCGGGATCCGGTGGTCCCGGCCGTTCTTGGGAGGTGTCTGGTCCGCGGACTTGACGGCCACGGCGATGGCGAGGTCGAAGTGGGTGCCGCTCTTCGGCAGATCGGCCGGCGCGAGCAGGATCGTCACGCGCCTGCTCGCCGGCCACGACGGGACGGCGTTGTTGATCGCCATCCGCACCCGGTCACGGGACTCCTGGAGCGCCTTGTCCGGCCGACCGACCAGATAGGTCCCGGGCGTGCCGGGCGAGATGTCGACCTGGACGTCGATCAGGTGCCCCTGGGTGCCCGACAGCGCGAGGCAGCGCGCCGTTGCCAGCGACATCACGACAACCCGACGACGTGGTCGATCTCGGGGTCGCCGGACCGAGGCACGATCACAGCCACCAGGTCGAGCCTGATGTCGTCGGGATGGACGGAGTGGGCGCGCAGCCAACAGCCGGCCAGCCGCCGCATCCGATCGACCTTGCGCCGGTCGATCGCCTCGTGCGGTGTGCCGTAGTCGTTGGAGGAGCGCGTCTTCACCTCGCAGATCACCAACGTCCGGCCGTCGCGGAGCACGAGGTCGATCTCCCCCGCGGGGCTGCGCCAGTTGTGGTCGAGCAGCACCAGGCCCTGCGCGGTCAGGAATCGCGCGGCGAGGAGCTCGCCGTACGCCCCGAGAGCCTGGTTGTGCGTGAGCCGCGGCGGGTGGTGGACCGTGCTGTCCATGGGGCCTCCTGGTTGGGAGGTCCCAGCACACCGCCGGGCACGGACAGCCGCACGCGGGGCGGGGTGATCCTGTGGAGGACGACGCCGTGCAGGCTGCTGTGGACGAGTTGGGGCCCGAAGGACCGTGGTCAGTCCTTGGGCGGCTCGATCTCCTGCACGCTGAGCTCCTCGACGTTGACGTCCTTGAAGGTCAGCACCTTGACGCTCTTGGCGAACCTCGCCGGGCGATACATGTCCCAGACCCACGCGTCGGTCATCGAGACCTCGAAGAAGACGTCGCCGTTCTCGGTGCGGGCCCGCACGTCGACCTGGTTGCAGAGGTAGAAGCGGCGGTCGGTCTCCACGACGTACTTGAAGATCGAGACGACATCGCGATACTCCCGGTAGAGGGTGAGCTCCATCTCGGTCTCGTACTTCTCGAGCTCCTCGGCGCTCATCAGTGATCCCTCCTCGACGGACCCTCGGCTGGCGCCGGGTCGACGTGCTCCCGCTCATTGTGCACATCGGGGGCGCACTCCAGCCCGGCGGCCCGCCGCACGTTGACGAAGCGCATCCGGTGCACCGAGGAGGGTCCGTGCCGGTCCAGCGCAGCGGAGTGCACATCGGTGATGTAGCCCTTGTGGGTCTTGAAGTCATAGGCGGGGTACGTCGCGTCGAGCTCGACCATCATCCGGTCCCGCGTCACCTTCGCGAGCACCGAGGCGGCTGCGATGCACGCCGCCACCCGGTCGCCCTTCCACACCGCCAGACCCGGCACCTCCAGGCCGTCGACGGGGAAACCGTCAGTCAGGACGTAGGACGGACGCCGGTCGAGCAGGGCGACCGCGCGGCGCAGCGCCTCGACGTTGGCCACGTGCATGCCCAGCCGGTCGCACTCCTCGGAGTCGATCGCCACCACCGACCACGCGACGGCACGCCGCACGACCTGGGCGTAGACGCGTTCACGCGCCTTCTCGGTGAGCAGCTTGGAGTCGGCGAGGCCCGGAACGATCCCGGCCTTGCCCGCCGGCAGGATGCAGGCGCCGGCGACCAGCGGGCCGGCGCACGCGCCTCGTCCCGCCTCGTCGACACCGGCGATCGGCTCGATCCCC
Organism: Nocardioides sp.; assembly: GCF_035576065.1. GTDB lineage: Bacteria > Actinomycetota > Actinomycetes > Propionibacteriales > Nocardioidaceae > Nocardioides. Next base: position 88,890 of record NZ_DATLWX010000011.1, on the reverse strand, counting down.
ACCCGTCGCAGGGCACGCTCGTAGCCGTACAACCCGGCATCGCTCCGGATCGTCGCGCCGGGCGGCAGGTGCGTCATCAAGGTCATGCGGATCGGCCGATCACGACGCGGCGGGAACGTCCTCGAACGTGCCCGGCCGGGAGACGAACTCGAAGCGCTGGCGGGGCCACAGCAGGACGAAGACCTTGCCGACGACCAGGTCCACCGGCACGAACTCCGGACCCGGGACGCAGTCGGTCTCGACCTTGGGCTTGCACATCTTCTGGCTGGAGTCGGCCGAGTGGCCACGGTTGTCGCCCATGACGAAGACGTGCCCGTCGGGCACGGGTCCGGCCTTCCAGTCCGTGCCGCACTGGTTGACCATCGGCCCGTCGCACTGGGTGCCCTGGTCGACCTTGACGTAGAGGTCCTCGTCCAGGGGCTTGCCGTTCACCAGGATCCTGCCCTGGTCGTCGCAGCACTCGATCGTGTCGCCACCGACCCCGATCACCCGCTTCACGAGGTGACCGCCGGCGGGGTAGAGACCGATCTTCGTCATCAGCTTGGGGAGCGTCGCGGTCGGCCCGGCTGCGTCCTGGGACGGCAGCCAGCCACCCGGGTCCTTGAAGACCACGACGTCACCGCGCTGAGGCTCGCCGCCGCCCCAGTAGGAGACCTTCTGGACCAGGATCCGGTCGTCCTTGACCAGACCGGGCTCCATCGACTCCGAGGGGATGTAGAAGGCCTGCAGGAACAGCGCCTTGATCGCGATGGCCAGGATGAGGGCCACGGCCAGCAGCAGGATGGTCTCCTGCCACAACGGCAGGTGGTGGGCCTTCGCGGGCTTCGACGACGACGACCGCGGCTCCTCCGGCTGAGTGTCAGTCGGGACGGAACCGCGGTCGTGTGAAGTCACTCGCTGAGACTAACCAGTCTGTGGTCGATCTCAGGACTTTCGGGCCAAGCTCAGCGCTCGCGGCGCTCCTTGATCTTGGCGGCCTTGCCGCGCAGGTTGCGCAGGTAGTAGAGCTTCGCGCGACGCACGTCACCGCGGGTGACGATGTCGATGGTCTCGAAGATCGGGGAGTGCAGCGGGAAGGTGCGCTCGACACCGACGCCGAAGGAGACCTTGCGGACGGTGAAGGTGCGTCCGACACCGGAGCCGTGGATCCGGATGACGACGCCCTGGAACTGCTGGACGCGGGCGCGGCTGCCTTCGACGACCTTCACGTGGACGTTGACGGTGTCACCGGCACGGAAGGCCGGGACGTCGGTTCGCAGGTTGTTGCTGACGAGCTCGCTGAGCACGTTGGTCATGGTTGCTCCCACGTGTTCGCCACAGGCCGGACACGGATGTAGTTGGTGCGGATCAGTGCGGAGGTCCCGTCATCGTGGCCGGCGGCGTCGCACACCCCCTGTGGCAGGTGATACATCGCGGATCCCCCGGACGTGATCTTCGGGGCGATCGTTTGGCCGACTGGACCAAGGGTCGAGTCTGCCAGATCGCAGCGACCCGGCGAAATCAGCGGCGAGAAATCAGCGCGGGGAGCTCAGCGCTTCTTGGCCAGCACCACGGCACCGGGCTCGCCGGGCGCGGGCCCGCGGAGCCGGTAGCCGGCCTTCTTGTACATCCGGATGTTGTCCAGGCTCCCGGCACCGGTGAAGAGCACGTATGCCGCAACCTCCGGCGGCGCCGCGTCCTCGATCCGCGCCAGCATGTCGCGTCCGAGCCCCTGGCCCTGCAGGTCCGGAGCCACCATCAGCCGGCCCACGTCCCAGGCGCCGGCATGCTCGCCGTGGCGCTCCATCCGGCCCCGGGCGGCTGCGACCAGGCGCCCCTCGCGTCGCCGGACGATGACGGTCCACGTCCCCAGCCAGCGGCGCACGTCCTCGAGCGTCTCGTGCTGGGCGTGGATCTGGACGCCCGGATTGGCCTGCTGCTCGGCCACCCAGCAGGCGAGCTGCAGGGTGAGGATCTCCCCGGCATCGGCGAGGGTGGCGAGGCGCACCTCGTCAGCACCGACGCTGGTGGGCGCGATGAGGTCCGGGCGGCGCTGCGCAGTGCGGCGTACGGCCTGCTCGTGTCGCCAGCGGGCGATCCGGCCGTGGTCGCCGGACAGCAGGACGTCGGGCACGTCGCGCCCGCGCCACGATGCGGGCTTGGTGTAGACGGGATATTCGAGGAGGCCGTCCTCGTGCGACTCCTCCACGAGCGACTCGGCGTTGCCCATGAACCCGGGGACGAGGCGCACCACGGCCTCGGTGATCGCCAGGGCTGCCACCTCTCCCCCGTTGAGGACGTAGTCGCCCAGCGAGATCTCCCGCACGGTGCCGAGGGTGGCAGCGTGCTCGATGACGCGCTGGTCGATCCCCTCGTAGCGACCGCAGGCGAAGACGAGGTGCTCCTCGCCGGCCAGCTCGCGTGCCATCACCTGCGTGAACGGCCGGCCGCTCGGTGTCGTGAAGACGATGGTCGCGCCCGTCGCCACCGCGTCGAGCGCGGCACCCCAGGGCTCGGGCTTCATCACCATCCCGGCGCCGCCCCCGTAGGGCGTGTCGTCGGTGGCGTGGTGGCGGTCGGTCGTCCACTCGCGCAGGTCGTGGACGGTGATGTCGAGCAGCCCCTTGGCGCGCGCCTTCCCCGGCAGGCTGAGCTCGAGGGGGCGCAGGTAGTCGGGGAAGATCGAGACGATGTCGATCTTCACGCGTCGGTCAGCTCGTCGGGGAACGGCGCGACCAGCCCGGGCCGGTCGGCGATGACCACGCGCCCACCTTCGAGGTCGACCTCCGGCACGAGCGCGGCCACGAACGGCACGAGCGCGTTGCGGCCGTCCGGTGTCCGCACGGTGAGGAGGTCCTGGGCAGCTCCGTGGACGACGGCGGTGAGCTCGCCGAGGTGCGTGCCGTCCTCGTCGTACGCCGCAAGGCCGATCAGCTGGTGGTCGTAGAACTCCTCCGGGTCCGCCGGCGCGTCCTCGGGCCCGAGCGTCGTGTGGAGCACGAGCCCACGGACGGTCTCGGCCTGGTCGCGACCCTCGACCTCCTCGAAGGTCACCAGGAGCACGCTCTGGTGCCAGCGCGAGCGACTCACGGTGAGACTGGTCAGCGTGCTCGCAGACCCTGGTGACGGCTCGGCCCGGAGCGTCGTCCCGGGGGCGAACCGGCGCTCCGGTTCGTCGGTCCGGACGTCGATGGTGACCTCGCCACGGATCCCGTGCGGCTTGCCGATGCGGCCGACGACGACCTCGATGCTGTCCACGGGGTCAGGCTAGATGAGACGAGCGCCCCTCCCGAGATCGGGAGGGGCGCTCAGAGGACGCGTGCGTGCTACTCAGCGTCGGCGGTCGACGTCCACGAAGTCGACCCGCGCGCCGGCGCGGCCCGCGAGGGCCGAGACGACGGTGCGGAACGCCGTGGCCGTGCGACCGTTGCGGCCGATCACCTTGCCGAGGTCGTCGGGGTGGACCCGGACCTCGAGGATCGAGCCGCGACGCAGCTCCTTGTCGCGGACCGAGACGTCGTCCGGGTTGTCGACGACGCCCCGGACGAGGTGCTCGAGTGCTTCGGCGAGCATGGTGCTCAGGCCTCGCTCTTGCCGAGGTCCTCGGCCGTGACGGTCTCGGCCGCCTCGGCCTCGGCTGCAGCGCCCTCAGGGGTCTGCGACGCCGGCACCGGAGCGGTCTGCGTCTCGGTCTCGGCGGCGTCAGCCTCGACGGCCTCGGCGGTCGGCTCGGCCGATGCCTTCTCAGCCTTCTCAGCCTTCTCAGCCTTCGCTGCCTTGGCGGGCTTCTCGGTCGTGGCGGGCTTCTCGGCGGGCGCCGACTCGTCGCTGGCCTCGGCCTTCTTCGACGACTTCTTGGTCGTCGCGGCAGCCTTGGGCTCGCTGGTGGCGTCCTTGAGGGCCTCGTTGAAGATGTCGAGCTTGTCGCGCTTCGGCTCCTTGACCTTCAAGGTCCCCTCGGTGCCCGGCAGGCCCTTGAACTTCTGCCAGTCGCCGGTGATCTTGAGGATGGCCTCGACGGCCTCGGTCGGCTGCGCGCCGACGCCGAGCCAGTACTGCGCCCGGTCGGAGACGACGTCGATGTACGACGGGTCCTCCTTGGGGTGGTACTTGCCGATCTCCTCGATCACACGGCCGTCGCGCTTCTTGCGCGAGTCGACGATGACGATGCGGTATTGCGGGACCCGGATCTTGCCCAGGCGCTTCAAACGGATCTTGACGGCCACGTGTGTGGTGTCTCCTTGCGAGTGGAAGTGGGTGAGGAACCTGCAGACCGGGTGGGGACCGGACAGGACTGCCTCGATGGCGCACCAACGACCGAGATTAGAGGGTCCGTCCGCTGGCGCGACTCAGCGCGACATTGTGCCAGAACGGGCCTGCGCCGCCCAATCCGGCATGCTCAGGCGGCCGCGTCCAGGCCGACGGAGCGACGGAAGGCCTCGACGCCCTCGACCTCTAGCGCATGGGGACCGCGCCGGAACGCATCCGGGGTCAGCAGCAGCTGGGTCAGGATGGCCTGCTCGCCGCGACGCTCGTGGCGCACCGTGCCGTTGGCGACGTAGCCGACCTTCGCGCTCACGGTGAGCGAGGCGGCGTTGTCGCTGAAGGCACCGGAAGTGATCTCGGTGAAGTCGAGGTGGTCGAAGAGGAAGGCACACATCACCTGGCGCACGGCGGTCCCCAACCCCTTCCCCTGGTGGGCGAGCCCGAGCCACGACCCGGTCTCGCCGGTGCGGGTGACGAGGAAGTCCGACGTGGTGACGCCCTGGACACCGACCACCTCACCGCGGTGGAGCACCGCCAGGTTCAGGACCCACGAGCTCGGCGAGAACTCCGCCCGGGTACGCCAGTGGTACTGGCCGAAGGAGCGCCCGAAGTCCCCCGGTGCCGTGTCCGTCCACGGATAGGTGAACGGCATCCGGTCCGGGTGGTGCACCCCGCGAGCAGCCAGGTCCGCCAGCTGGACGACGAGGTCGTCGGTGACCCCGCGCAGCTCCAGGTCACCAGCGGTCACCCGGACCCCGAGCGCGGGCAGGAGGTCGGCGACGTCAGTCATGGGCGCGAGTCTGGACGGCACCGTGAGTGCGGGTCCAATCGAGATCCGCCAAACGCGCTTCCTCCCCGGCGCGGATCACCTACGCTCGACGTCGGACCAATTCCCCAGCTGCAGGAGCACCAACCTCATGGCCACGACCCCCCGACGCACCCTCGCCGCCGTCATCGCCGCTCTCGCCCTGACCGTTCCGGTCGCGATGAGCGCATCGGCAACCGGCACCTCCGATGACAATCACGGCTCGGCGAAGGCGCCCAAGGCACCGAAGCCGTCCAAGGCACCCAAGGCACCGAAGTCGTCCAAGCCGTCCAAGCCGTCCAAGGCATCCGAGGCGCCCAAGACCAAGCAGCTGCTCAAGGCGATCGACGTCAGGGACGCCAAGCTCGAGCGGTTGACGACGGCCGAGCGCACGTCAGAGCTCAGCGACGACGTCGAGGCGGCGTTCGTCGCCAACATGACGGCAGACCGGACCGCACTGGCGACCCTCCGGGCGGACGCCGAGGCAGTCGGGTCGACGCTCGACGTCAAGACTGTGCGCAAGGACCTGCACGACTTCCGCGTCGTCAACTACGTGCTGGCCGGCAACATCCTTCGCAAGGCCGAGAAGCTGGAGACCGAGCTGACCGCCGACCCGACGGCTGCGGCTCAACTCGCGGCAGCGGTCGACGCCGCGCTTGCGATCACTGCTGTGAGCACCAAGGACGACGTTCGCGACGCGCGCGACCTCCTGAAGCTGGCAAAGCCCGAAGACGAGGACGAGGCGCCCGCCCCGGTCGGCTGATCCGGGCCCGCCGCGGACGGGTCAAGCGACGACGCGTCCACGGAGCACGACGCGCGACGGTTCGCGCAGCACCGTGAGGTCGAGCAGGGGATCGCGCGGATAGACGACGAAGTCCGCCGGCGCGCCCTCGGCCAGGGTGGCGTTCCAACCCAGCCACTCGCGGGCACGCCACGACGCAGCACCGAGCGCGTAGTCGGCCGGCATCCCCAGCTCGCGCATGGCCAGCACCTCGCCCGCGATGTTGCCATGACGGCTCACTCCCCCGCCGTCGGAGCCCGCGTAGAGCACGACCCCGGCCTCGTACGCCGCCATGATGGTCTCGCGCTGTCGGGCGTGCAGGTCGCTCATGTGGTCTGCGTAGCCCGGGAACTTCGCGCGCCCGGCTTCGGCGTACTGCGGGAACTTGTCGATCTGCATCACTGTCGGCACCAGGGCGATCGCACGGTCCGCCATGGTCTGGGCGAGGTCGGTGGACAGGCCGGTGCCGTGCTCGATGCAGTCGATGCCGGCCTCGATCAGCCCGGGCAGCACCGCCTCGCCGAAGCAGTGGGCCGTGACCCGGGCGCCGAGCTCGTGGGCGACTGCGATCGCGTCCTTGAAGTCGGAGGCGGGGAAGGACGGAGCCAGGTCGCCCTCGTCACGGGAGATCCAGTCGCCCACCAGCTTGACCCAGCCGTCGCCTCGCCGCGCCTCCTGCGTCACGGTGGCGATGAGATCGCCGGGCTCGACCTCGTAGGCGTAGTTGCGGATGTAGCGCTTCGTCCGGGAGATGTGACGGCCCGCCCGGATCAGCCGGGGCAGGTCCTCGCGGTCATGGACCCACGACGTGTCCGCCGCTGACCCGCAGTCCCGGATCAGCAACGCCCCGGCATCGCGGTCCTCGACCGCCTGGGCCTCGGTCTCGGCCTCGCCGACCGGTCCGTGGTCGTCGAGGCCGATGTGGCAGTGGGCGTCGACGAGGCCCGGGACGATCCACCCCTCGGTCTCGGTGCTCGCGCCGGGCTGCGGCTCATAGGTGATCGTGTCGCCGACGACGTAGAGGTCACGAGCCTCGCCGTCGGGCAGCACCGGTCCGCGGAAGCGCATCGCCGTCATGGTCCGACGGTAGCGGGCGACGACGGCCGCCCGCGTGGAGAGCCGCCTACAGCTGGGACAGGAGCCAGGACGGGCTCATCGCCATCGCCCCCAGGCCCTGGACGCGTGCCTGCAGGAAGCGGTCGGCGGTGATCACGGTGACCCGTTGGCCGCGTTCGACGGCGGCAGAGACCTGTCGCTCGATCTCCGAGTCCCCGTCCTTGGGAGCGTGTACGACGCGCACATGGGCATCGCGTCCGGCCCGCGCGCCGCCCTTCGCGGCACCCTCGAGGACCAGGACGACCTCGTCATGTGGCAGGTCGGCCACCAGGAGCTCCTCGTGGAGGCGTCTCGCGGCCCCGGGGCGGTCCTTCCACCAGCCGTCGGCGCGCGCGCCGACGACGTTGGCGGCATCGACCACGAGCACGGACACCCGCCCAGTGTCCACGAGGATCACTGGGCGGGTGTGGTCGGGCAGCTACGGGGCTCAGCGCGTGCGCAGCCCCCAGCCGTAGGGGTACAGCGGGTCGTAGTTCGCGTCGCCGATGTTGATCGGCTCCTGTGCGATCGTGCGCGGCCAGGTGACGGGCAGCTTGCCGGTGAACGGCCGCTTGCCCAGCAGGACGTCGGCCACACCAGCGCCCTCCGAGCCCGGGAGCCACGAGGCCACCACGGCATCGACCTCCGCCAAGAGCGTCGGCTCCAGGATCATCGGACGACCGGAGACGACGACCACGACACATCGTGCGGCTCGCGAGCAGACCGTGGAGACCGCAGCCTTGTCGGCCTCGTTGAGCATCATCGTCTGCGCGGGACGCTGCACGCCGCCATCGGCGGGGTCCCAGCCCCACCGCGGTCCGCCGACGTCACCGAAGCCTTCGGCGTACGGCGTCTCGCCGACCACGACGACGCCGACCGCGTTGCGCGGCACCGGCTCGAGAGCGGTCTCGCTGAAGGTCACGTCACGGTGACCGTCGCGCAGGCCGTCGAGGATGGTGTCCCCGGGGATGACGTTCTTGGAGCCGCCCTGCCACGTGAGCGTCCAACCGCCGGCCTGGTTGCCGATGTTGTCGGCGTTGCTACCCGCGACGTAGACCGGGCGCTTGGTGGCGATGGGCAGCGTGCGGCCCTCGTTCTTCAACAGCACCTGCGACTGGGCCACGGCGCGACGCGCGACCTTGCGGTGCTGCTCGGAGCCGATCTCGTCGATGTTGCGACGGTCTGTGTAGGGGTTCTCGAAGAGCCCGAGATCGAACTTCACCGTCAGGATCCGCGAGACCGCGTCATCGATGCGTGGCATCGGCACCGCCCCGGACTCCACCGCTGCTGTGAGCGTTGCGATGAACTTGTCGGCGAAGGCCGGCTCCATGAACATGTCGACGCCCGCATTGACCGAGGTCGCGACCTGTTGGTCGTAGGTGCCGGGAAGCTGCTGGATGGCGAGCCAGTCAGAGATGACGAGACCGTCGAAGCCCATCTCGCCCTTGAGCACACCACTGATCAGCTCGCGGTTGGCGTGCATCTTGATCGGGTTGCCCAAGCCGTCCTCTGTCCAGTCGACGCTCGAGAACGACGGCATGATGGAGCCGACGTGGTGGCGGTCGATGGCGGGGCCGTACGGCGCCAGCGCGAGCTGACGGAAGGTCTGGCGGTCGACCTCGGCAATGCCCTGGTCGATCGTGTAGTCGCCGTGGCCGGTGCCGAAGGTGGTCAGTCCGTCGCCGGCGAAGTGCTTGGCCGTGGCCAGCACCCGACTCGGGTCGTCGTAGCGGGCGCGCCTGCCCTGGAGGCCGTCGATGATGGTCTCCATGGAGATCACCAGGTCGGGGTCTTCGCCGAAGGACTCGTAGGTCCGGCCCCAACGATCGTCACGGGCGACGCAGACGCACGGCGCGAACGACCATTGGGGACCCGAGGCTCGGGTCTCCTCTGCCGTGATCTCACCGATCTTGCGCACGAGTCCCGGGTCACGGGTGGCGCCGAGGCCGATGTTGTGCGGGAACACCGTGGCTCCCTTGAGGTTGGCGTGGCCGTGCACCGAGTCGACGCCGTACAGCAGCGGGATGCCCAACCGCGTCTGGAGTGCCTGCGCCTGGAACGCGTCGACCATGTCCGCCCAGCCGGTGGGAGTGTTGTCCTCCGGCACCGACCCGCCGCCTGAGAGCACCGACCCGAGTCCCCACGTCTTGACCTTGGTGGGATCGGCGGCCACGTCGCCACGCTCGGCCTGGGTCATCTGGCCGATCTTCTCGGCCAGCGTCATTCGGCTCAGGAGGTCGGCGACGCGCTCCTGCGTCGACAGCCGCGGATCCTGGTAGTCGGGCACCTCAGAGCGCTCGGCCGAGGCGCCCGTCGGGGTGGCGACCGACTGCGTTGGCGTCAGCATCGAGCACGTCATTGCCGCTACGGCGGCGGCGGCGAGGACACCGAGCCGGTGTGGCCGGCTGGTGCTGCGCAGGGGGTGGTACGGCATCGAGTTCTCCCGAGAGTTGGAGGTGGGGTGACCTGGGTCACGGAGCGTCTCGATCGTCACCGGGTCTTTTGCCCGCGTCAATGCAGAAAGATCCACTTGACACCAGTTTTTAGTGCGTGTTCCGGAGAAACTGCGGATAGCCTTCACGCTCATGACGGGTCGGTCCCTCGAAGCGTTGCGGATGGCGAACCAGCGCGCAGTCACGAGCCTCCTGTCCCTCGGCGACCCGTTGAGCCGGGCCGAGCTCGCCCGCCGGACGGGTCTGTCGAGCACCACCGTCTCCAGTCTGGTCGCCCAGCTCATGGGGGGTGGCGTCGTCGAGGAGTGCGAGGGGGTGGGCCTGCCCTACAAGGGCGGCAGCGGTCGCCCGCCGCGCCTGCTCCGGTTGACGACACGACCGGGGCTGGTGGCGGGTGTCGATGCGGGACACCACCATGTCCGAGTCGCCATTGCGGACCGGGCGGCGAACATCCTCGTGGAGCACGTGGCCGAGGTCGACGTCGATCCCGAAGGACAGCGCACCCTCGACCTGGTCGCCGACATGGTCGCTCGCGCAGCGCTGGAAGCCGACGTCCGCGTCGAGCAGCTGCTCGGTATCGGGATGTGCGTCCCCAGCCCACTCAACCGCGCGTCCCACCGGGTCAGCAGCGGGATTCTCCCCGGCTGGCGCGGCCTGGTGCCGGCCGAGGAGCTCCAGCGACGCACAGGTCTGCCGGTGATCGCCGACAACGACGCCAACGTCGGGGCTATCGCCGAGCACCAGCACGGCGCCGCCCGCGGCGCTGCTGACGCCATCTACGTCAAGGCGGCCAGCGGCCTGGGCGCCGGCTTGATCCTCGGCGGACGCCTCCATCGGGGTGCCACGGGCATCGCTGGTGAGCTCGGGCACGTCCACGTGCGGGAGGACGGACGCGTGTGCCGGTGCGGCAGCCGGGGCTGTCTCGAGACCGAGGTCTCAGCGCAACACCTGCTGACCATCCTGCGCCACGCCTACGGCGATGACCTCGATGTCGCCACGATGATGTCGCTCGAGGCTGAAGAAGACCCCGGGGTCTGCCGGGTGCTCGGCGACGCGGGCCGCACCATCGGGCGCGCCCTGGCCGACCTGTGCACGGCGCTCAACCCCAGCACGATCGTGGTCGGGGGGTCCATCGGCGCCTCCCCCGTGGTCCGAGACGGGATCCGCAGCGCCTTGGACCGTCACGCCCATCCCGACAGTGCCAGCGCCGTGTGCGTGGTCCCGGGCCAGCTCGGCGCACGCGCCGAGGTCGTCGGCGCAGTGACCTTGGCGATTGCCGGCCTCGCCGCGGCTGACTGAGCGTCACTTCAGGAACTTGGAGAAGTCCTTCGGCAGATCGAGGGCGGCGGCCGCCTTCTCGTAGTCCACGTCCTCACCGGTCCCGCCGAACGGGTTGGCGGCCTTGTCGGCCGCCGCAGCCTGGGCGGCTGCCGCCTCCTGCGCGGCCTTGGCCGGGTTGCCGGAGGCACGCTTGCCCTTGGCCTTCTTGGGGGCCTGCTTGGCCTTGCCGCGCTTCCCGCCCCCGACGGCGCCCATGCCGGGCATGCCGGGCATCCCGGGCATCCCGCCGCCCTTCATCATCTGCTGCATCATCTTGCGCGCCTCGAAGAAGCGGTCGACCAGCTGGTTGACGTCGGAGACCTGACGCCCGGAGCCCTTGGCGATGCGGGCGCGCCGCGAGCCGTCGATGAGCTTGGGGTTGTCGCGCTCGGCCGGTGTCATCGATTGGATGATCGCCTGGATGCGGTCGATCTCGCGCTCGTCGAAGTTCTCGAGCTGGTCGCGGAACTGCCCCATCCCGGGCAGCATCCCCATGATCTTCGACATCGAGCCGAGCTTGCGGAGCTGCTGCATCTGCTTGAGGAAGTCGTCGAGGGTGAAGTCGCCGGTCTGGACGAGCCTCTCGGCCGCCTTGCGCGACTCCTCCTCGTCGAAGGTCTTCTCGGCCTGCTCGATCAGGGTGAGCATGTCGCCCATGTCGAGGATGCGGGAGGCCATGCGGTCGGGGTGGAAGAGGTCGAAGTCGGTCATCTTCTCGCCCGCCGAGGCGAACATGACCGGTCTGCCGGTGAGGCTGGCGATCGAGAGGGCCGCGCCGCCTCGGGCGTCACCGTCGAGCTTGGTCAGCACGACACCGTCGTAGCCCACGCCGTCGAGGAACAGCTGCGCGGTCGTGACGGCGTCCTGGCCGATCATGGCGTCGACGACGAACAGCACCTCGTCGGGCTGGACGGCGTCGCGGATGTCGGCGGCCTGCTTCATCAGCTCGGCGTCGACACCGAGGCGCCCGGCGGTGTCGATGATGACCACGTCGTGCAGCTTGCGCTTGGCCTCCTCGATCGAGGCACGGGCCACCTCGACGGGACTGCCGACGCCGTTGCCGGGCTCGGGTGCGAAGACCGGCACGCCGACGCGCTCACCGTTGACCTGGAGCTGCTGGACGGCGTTGGGACGCTGTAGGTCGGCCGCGACGAGGATGGGGGTCTTGCCCTGGTCCTTCAGCCACAGCGCGAGCTTGGCGGCGAGCGTCGTCTTGCCGGCGCCCTGGAGCCCGGCCAGCATGATGACGGTCGGGCCGGTCTTGGCGAACCTGAGGCGGCGGGTCTCGCCGCCGAGGATCGCGGCGAGCTCCTCGTTGACGATCTTGATGACCTGCTGCGCGGGGTTCAGCGCCTGGCTGACCTCCTCGCCGCGGGCGCGTTCCTTGACCGCGGCCACGAACTCCTTGACGACGGGCAACGCCACGTCGGCCTCGAGCAGCGCGATGCGGATGTCGCGCGCAGTGGCGTCGATGTCGGCCTCGGACAGCTTCCCCTTGCCGCGGAGATTCTTGAAGGTGTCGGCGAGCCGGTCAGAAAGTGTGGCGAACAACGTCGAGTCAGTCCTTGTGGTGGCGCGTGTAGGCGGTCGGTCCAGCCTACTTGGTTCCCGGCACGGTCCCGCCCTCCCCGGGGGACAGTGCGCGCCGGACGGCGTGGGCGGCCTCCGAGGCTCGCTCGTCGGAGAGCCGTCCCGCGCCACTCTCCTGGACGTAGAAGACGTCCACCGCCTGGGGCCCGACCGTGGCGACATGGGCCGAGCGGACCGAGAGATCCAGAGCAGCCAAGGTGGCGCACACCCGGTGGACCACCCCCGGCCGGTCGTCGGTCCGGACCTCCAGCACCGTGGCCGAGCGGGACGCTTCGGAGCGTACGGCGACCAGCGGCTCGAGACGACCCGGAGCCGGCCGGCCCAGCCGCGCGCCCACGTCGATGCGCCCCTCGGCGAGGGCGACGAGCCGCTCACGCAGCACCCTGGGGTCCAGGTCGGCGTCGGACACCTCCCAGACGGAGACACCGACCGGCCCGGAGGGGCCCTCCTGGGCCCAGGCCCGCGCGGAGTGCACCGGCACGCGCTGGAGGGCCAGCACTGCGGCGGCATCCGCCAGGAGGCCGACCCGGTCGGGTGCCATCACCGTCACCCGGGTCCCGGCGGTGTCGGACTCGACCCCCACCCACACACCGCCCGCTTCGACGACGGAGGGGACGAGAAGGTCGCCGGACAGGGCCGGTGGTGCCGGGTCATCGCCCACCGCCGCGAGGGCGTGCCGGGCCAACCGGGTGACCAGTCCTGCTCGCCACGTCGACCACGCCTGGGGGGAGGCCGCGCGTGAATCGGCCTCCGTGAGCGCCAGGAGCAGGCTCAGGGAAGCGGCATCAGGGACGTGCGCGAGCAGTCCGGCGATGGTCGTCGGATCGTCCGGGTCGCGCGACGTCGCCATCTCGGAGAGGAGCAGGTGGTGGCGTACGAGCAAGGCGATGAGGTCGACGCCCTCGGCGTCGAAACCCATGCGGGCGGCGATGGCACGGGCGATCGGCTCACCCGCGACCGAGTGCTCGGTCCGTTCGCCCTTGCCGATGTCATGGAGCAGGGCCGCGACCAGCAGGACGTCAGGGCGCGCCACCGAGCGGATCAGTGCAGACGCCTCGACACAGGTCTCCACGACATGACGGTCCACGGTGAACCGGTGGATCGGCGAGGCGTGCGGGAGCATCCGGATGCGCTCCCACTCGGGCAGGAATCCGGCCAGCGCGCCCGTCTCCTCCAGCGTCTCCCAGACCGGGAGGAGGCCCGTGCCCGATGCGAGCAGGCGGATCAGGGCGTCGCGGGCCGGCGCAGGCCAAGGGGTGGGCAGTGCCGAGCTCTCGCGGGCCAGTCGTGCGGCGGTCGCCGGCGCCAGGACGGCGTCGCGCTGGGCCGCCTCGGCCGCAGCTCGCAGCAGCAAGGAGGGATCCAGGTCGGGGCGAGCCCGCGCATCGAGCACCACCTCGCCCCGGGCCAGTGCGATCCCTGGAGCGATCGGCTCCAACGCGGGGCGGCGCGCGTCGCGCACCGACACCGGCCGCGTCAGCATGTCGTCGACGCGCCGCCAGGTCAGCCGGGACAGATGGGTGATGCGTCGGCCCAGCTCGCGGACGTGCCGTTGCGCGGCCTCCGCGTCGGCCAGGTCGAGCGCGTGGGCCATCGGCTCCCAGAGCTCGGGCGCCACGCGGTCGGTCGGACGCTGGGTCTGGTCGTGCAGCAGGTCGCGGAAGTCGAGGAGCGACTGCCGGGACCGCTCGAGCTCGGCGCTCGACACGTCCACGAGCCAGGTCGTCTCGAGGGCCTTCAGCACGGTGGCGTCGCGCAGGCCCCCCTCGGCCTCCTTGATGTCGGGCACCGAGACGTGCGCCAGCTCCCCGACCACGTCGTGGCGCCTGTCGACCAGCACGCGCAGGGCGGGCAGTCGTTCTCGCGCCTCGCGACGCCACGCGGCGAGCATGGTCGCGCGCAGCCGCAACGTGAGGTTGGGATCGCCGGCCAGGTGCCTGATGTCCAGCAACCCGAGCGCCACCTTGAGGTCGTCCTGCGCGGCGGCGGTCATCTGCGACAGCGAGCGCACCGAGTGGTCGAGCCGCGAGCCGGAGTCCCAGAGCGGATACCAGACCTGCTGGGCCAGCAGCCCGGGGTCGAGGCCGTCGTCGTGCACCAGGACGACGTCGAGATCCGAGTACGGAGCCAGCTCGCCCCGGCCGTAACCGCCCGCTGCGATCAGCGCCACCCCCACGTCCGGGCCGTCATGTGCCGAGTAGGCGCTCCGACACAGGCCGTCGGCCCCGGCCGTTCGTGCGGCCCGCTCGCTCGAGGTCACAACAGGTCCTCTCGTGGTGGGCGGGCCGCACGACGTGCGCAGGGTGGTGTCAGATCGCTGCTTCGTCCGTGTCGCCGGTGCGGACCCGCACCACTGTCTCCACGGGGCTCACCCACACCTTGCCGTCGCCGATGCGGCCGGTCTGTGCGGTCTTGACGATGATCCCGACCACGTCCTGTGCGTCCGCGTCGTCGACCACGATCTCGAGACGGATCTTCGGCACCAGGGCGATGTCGTACTCCGCGCCCCGGTAGACCTCGGTGTGGCCCTTCTGCCGGCCGTAGCCGCTGACCTCCGAGACGGTCATGCCGGTGACACCGAAGGTCTCCAGCGCCTCGCGGACGTCCTCCCACTTGTGGGGCTTGATCACTGCGGTGACGAGCTTCATGCCTTGACTCCTTCGTTGCGGGAGGTGACTGCCGTGCTCGAGGTGCTAGCGGCCAGGATGCCGGAGCTGCTGCCGCTGCCGCTGGAACCGCTGTGCAGGTCGTACGCCGACTCACCGTGGGCTGCGAGGTCGATGCCGTTGACCTCGTCCTCCTCGTCGAGGCGCAACCCGATCGTGTACTTGATCGCGAGGGCGATGACGGCCGTCAGGACCCCCGAGTAGACGACCGCGACCAGGACTCCGAGGGTCTGGTCGCCCAAGGAACCGAATCCGCCGCCGTAGAGAAGACCGTCGACGCCGCCGGCTCCCTCGGAGGTGGAGAACACGCCGATCAGCACGGTGCCGATGACACCACCGACCAGGTGGACTCCCACCACGTCGAGGGAGTCGTCGAAGCCCAGCTTGTACTTCAGGCTGACCGCCCAGGCGCACACGGCGCCGGCGACGAGACCGATCGCGACGGCACCCCCGATGTCGACCGCGCCGGCGGCCGGGGTGATGGCGACGAGGCCCGCGACGATGCCGGAGGCGGCGCCGAGGGAGGTGGCCTTCTTGTGGACCAGGCGCTCGATGACCAGCCAGCCGAGGATCGCGGCAAAGGTGGCCAGCGTGGTGTTGGCGAAGGTGCGACCGGTCTCGGAGATGAAGCGCTCGGTGAAGGCCTCGCCCTCCTCGCCGGCGAACACGATCGAGCCGACGTTGAAGCCGTACCAGCCGAACCACAGCAGGCCAGCGCCGAGCATCGTCAGCGTCAGGTTGTGCGGGCGCATCTGCTCCTTCGGCCAGCCGATCCGCTTGCCGAGCAGCAGCACCAGGACGAGGGCCGCGATGCCCGCGTTGATGTGCACCGCAGTACCGCCGGCGTAGTCCTGCGCGCCGATCCGGCCGCAGATGAGCGAGTCCTCGGTGCAGCTGAACACCATGTGCGCCAGCGGGAAGTAGACGACCAGCGCCCAGACGGGCACGAACAGCACCCAGGCCGAGAACTTCATCCGGCTCTCGACCGCGCCGCTGATCAGCGCCACGGTGATGATCGCGAACGTCATCTGGAACATCACGTAGATGTAGTCGCCGGTCGCGACACCGTCGAGCCAGAAGAGGTCGAAGGGGTTGGCGAACAGCGTGCCGTCCCCGCTCCAGCCCATCGACCAGCCGACTGCGACGTACAGGATCCCGACGATGGCTGCCGCGACGTACGACATCATCATCATGTTGAGCACGGACTTCGATCGCGACATCCCGCCGTAGAACAGTGCCAGCGCGGGCACCGTCATCATCAGCACGAGAGCAGTCGCGACGAGCATGAACGCGTAGTAGCCGTCCACAGAACCTCCAGGGAGCGATCGGGGGGTGGTCTGCGCGACACGACGACGCTGTCATCTCGGGCACCACCTGTTGCCCTGAACCCTGCAAGCGCGACGTTTCCTCGTGGGCCGCCTCGTGTTGCGCGCAGGCAACAGATTCCGGGCTCGTGTTACGTCCGTGTGAACAGCCGCGGACGTCGGAGGCCGCACACGCCTCGATACACTCCCCGCATGACCGGAAGCAGCGCCGATCGCACGGCGCGCACCGGCGTCGTACTCGTCAATCACGACAGCGCCGAGGACACCGTCGGCTGCATCGCGTCCCTCGAGGCGTCGTACGACCTCGACATGGACGTCGTCGTGATCGACAACTCCGACTCGGAGGACTCCCTCACCTCGCTGCGCGACCTCGTGGGCGACCGGGCGGTGGTGCTGTCCAGCGGCGGCAACCTGGGCTACGCCGGCGGTTCCAACGTCGGGATCCGGCGCTGCCTGGAGCGCGGCAACGAGTTCGTGTGGTTGCTCAACCCCGACACCCGGGTCGAGCCCGAGACGTTGCCGCGACTCAAGGCGCTGCTCGCCGAGGTCCCCGACTGCGGGGTGGTCGGTCCACGGATCGTGCACCCGGCGCCACCCGGTGGTACGGAGACGGTCTGGTTCGACGGGGGCATCGTCGACGAGTCCAAGTCCGGCGAGACCCGTCACCTGCACCAGGGACGGGGCGTCGCCCAGGTGGCTCCGCCGACGGTGCGCGACGTGGACTACGTCACCGGGGCATCGCTGCTGACCCGGCGCACGGTCCTGGAGACGGTCGGTCTGCTCCCTGACAGCTACTTCCTCTACTTCGAGGAGACGCACTGGTGTCGCGACGTCCGTCGCGCGGGCTGGCGGGTGATGGTCGACCAGCAGGCCCGGATGCTGCACCACCAGCGCTCCACGGGTGCGATGCCCTCGCCGTACCACCTCTACTACATGACCCGGAACCGCTTCCTCTTCGTCGAGCGCGCCCTCGGCGGCGACGGCGAGGCCGCGCTGGCGCAGCTCCGCGGCAAGTGGCTGCGCAACTGGCGCCGCAAGGTCGAGAAGCAGGCGCCCGAGTGGCTGCCCGAGTTCGACGCCCTGGTGGAACGCGCGGCAGCCGACGCGCGCGCAGGGCGTGACGGGCGCAATGATGCTGTCTCACACGTGCCGTGGCCCGACGATGTGGTGCGGACCGAGACGCCGACCGACCGACCGAGAGATGTGGGGTGAGCAACCGATGACCACCAAGGGTCGCGACGAGGTCGTCACCGTCATCGAGCGCGCGCTCGCCGGTGGGCCGCGCGTGCTGCACATCGGGCTGGACGTCTCGACGGTGCCCGTGCGGCTCGCCCAGGAGCACGACCGTGAAGTCGAGTGCCTTCGTTGGCCGATCACCACGCAGGCTGAAGAGCCCTGGGGGCTCGACGTAGGACGCCGGGACGAGGTCGACGACTGGGCACAGCCGTTCCTGGTGGCGCCTGTCGACGTGGTGGTCGTCGAGGACGTCCTCGACGAGAGCCACGACGCAGACCTGTTCTTCCGTACGCTCGGCTCGGGCGCCCTCGTCCCGGGAGCACTCGTCGTGGTGTCGGGTGTGCGGGACCTGACGTCACCGATCGCCTTGGCCGGTTTCGTGCTGGAGTCGGACGCCTCCGCCGCGCTGGACAAGGGCCGTCACATCACGGTCGCCCGGTTCCCGTCCTTCACCACGGCCGCCCCCCAGTCCCCCGCCGCCGACGAAGCCAGCGCGGCCGAGGTCCGGCGACTTGCCCACGAGCTCGAGCGCACCCGCGAGCTGCTCGCACGCGAACGCGCGACCATCGCCCGCGAGATGCAGTCCGGCAAGGACGAGCTGCTGTCCATGGACCGCGAGCTCAACGACCTCCAGGAGCGGTTGCAGAGGCTGCGCCACAAGAACGTCCTGCTGAGAGCGCGCGTCGCCCAGGTGTCCCGCGAGCGCGACCTCGTGCAGACCCAGGTGACCTCGCTGGAGGAGGACCTCTTCCTGGCCCGCGACTCGCGTGCGGTCCGGGCTGTCGCCTCCGTCGTGGAGAAGGCCCGGCGCCGCAAGGACGGCGCGTGACCACGGGCACCTCCCTCTCCGAGGCGGTCGGAGGCCACGACGGCGAGCACCTGTCGACGGTCGACCGCCGTCGGGCGGCCTACCGCCAGCTCATCGACGGCGAGCTTGCGACCGGCGACGGAGAGCGGGTGCTCTTCTTCGTGCACTCGGTGGACCTTCGTCACGCGACGCCTGACCTGGTCGCGGCCGCCGGGCTCGGGCTGGCGCTGAGCGATCGCGGGTACGGCGTACGGCTGGTCCCCCGCCACCGGTGGCACCTCGGCGGGTCGGCCGAGATCTGGATCGCGACCACCCCGGATGCGGATCCCTCACAGGCGCCGGTCGACGCGTGGCGCGTGGCCTGGGCCCACAGCGAAACGGAGGCGTGGGCCGAGCTGGACCACCTGATGGCCTTCGACCAGATGCTGGTGGGCTCCGAGGTCGCCCGCAGCATCCTGGTCCCCACCGCGGCTCGGCGCGTCGACGTCCTGCGCAACGCCGCGGACGTCGAGCTGTTCGCGCCCCGGGACGAACCAGCTCCGCCCCGCGACGGCGTCGTCAGCCTCGGGGTCAACGTCGAGCGCGGCCGTGCCATCCAGCCGTTGATCAACGACCTACGACTCACCGTGCCCCTGACGGTCTACGCCGAGCCCCTCCGCAGCATGCGCTCGGGCCTGCTGGGTCGACTCGAGGAGCCGATCCCGTGGCTGCGCGCCCCCGAGGTGCTGACGCGATCCGAGCTGACCGTGATCGAGCTGCCCGGTACGGCGATGGGCGACGCCACCCTCTCCCCCCACTTCTTCGAGAGTCTCGCGTGCGGCTCGCTGCCCGTGGTCAACTCGCGCCTCGGCGCCACGGAGTGCGGGCTCGACGTCCCGACCTACCGCTCCTCCGACGAGCTGGGGCAGCGGATCACCTCACTGCTGGCCGACCCCGAGACCATCCGCGCCCGTGTCGAGGAGCTCCGCGAACGCGTGCTGCTCGACCACACCTGGGACCTGCGCGCCGCCGAGTTCGAGGAGACGGTCGCCACCGCCCGCAGCGACCAGACGAGCGCGCCGCCGCACCGAGCGCTCCACTACTTCCCGGACTACAACCGTGCCAACCCCTACCAGGGGATGCTCTTCGCGGGGCTGACGGCGGTCGACGCCTATCCGGTCGCGGTGACCGACGTCATCGAGCACCTCGAGAACCGCTCGGTCGCGTCGGTCCCGGGGACGTTGAACATCCACTGGACGACACCGATCATGCAGTACGCCACGGGTCCGTTCCGTGCTGCGATCGAGCTCGACCGCTTCAGCGCGGCGCTTCACAAGTTCCGCACCGCGGGCGGACGGCTGGTCTGGACGCTGCACAACGTCCTGCCCCACGAGACGCGTCACGTGTGGGCCGAGACCCAGCTGGCCCAGCTGATCGCCGATCGTGCCGACGCGATCCACGCGCTGTCGGAGATCACCGCCCGGCAGGCCTCCGAGGTCCTTCGTCTCGACCCCCGCCGGGTGGTGGTGATCGAACACTCCAGCTATCTCGGCCGCTATCCCCACTGGATCAGCCGGGACGCGGCTCGCAAGCAGCTGGGCCTCGGTCCCGATGACAAGGTGCTCGTCGCGCTGGGCGGCATCCGTCCCTACAAGGGGTTGGGCCGGTTGCTCGACGTCTTCCACGAGCTCGCCGAGGACGACCCCAGCCTGCGGCTCCTGGTCGCCGGCAAGCCCGCCCAGACCCAGGAGACTGCGGGGCTGCAGAGAAGGTGTGAGCAGTCCTCCCGGGTCATCTCGGAGTTCTCCTACGTCCCGGACGACCAGCTCCAGGTGTGGTTCGGGGCGGCGGACCTCGCCGTGCTCCCCTACTCGCGCATCCTGAACTCCGGCGTCTTCTGGCTGGCCCAGAGCTTCGGCCTTCCCATCGTCGGCCCGCGCACCGGTGCCCTGCTGGACCTCGCCGACGAGCCCCACGTGCGCCTGTTCAACCCCCGCGACGACCGCTCCCTCAAGCAGACCCTGCGGTCAACGATCGTCGACCTGGTCAACGACCCGGACCGGCTCGCGGCCGCGCGAGAGGCCTCGCTCAGGGCCGCTCGCGCGCGGCCACCCCATCGCATGGCCGAGGACTTCGCCGAGTTCATCGAACCGCTGCTCACCGGCCAGGACCGGTCCCGCCGCCGGGTAGCGGGGTGACCTGAGTGATCGAGCCGCACATGACCTCGGCCGCACGGCACGCCGTCCGCGACCTCGTCGCCTCGGGACTCCTCGACCTCGACTGGATCGGCGCGCAGCTCGGCGTCCAGCCACAGACGGCCGAGGACGCCGCGCGTGCAGTGATCAACACCCCCGACATCTCCCCGCACCCGCTCTTCGAAGCGACGTGGCTGCCGAGCAAGGGGGTGTGGCAGGCGGGCGACCTGCCCGCCTCCCTCTGGTACGTCACCGAGGGTCCCCGCCGCAACCGACTGGCGCCGCACCCGCTCATCAACACCGAGCGGATCCTCGAGGAGAACCGCGCTGCACGCGACCACCAGTTCGGCCCACTCGCCTGGTGGGCGGACAACGCCACGCGCGACACGCCGCTGCCCGTACGCCGCGGCTACCCGCACCTGCAGTGGGGGGAGTTCCGCGACAACGCTGTGCGCGCTGCCCGCGAGTGGCAGGTCCTCTCCTACCTCGACGCCAACCCGGGCGCCCATCAGCCCTCCCCCGCCACCGACGGACCCGTCGTCACCGTCCTGATGAGCGCGCAGGACGTCGGGCCCCTGCTGGCGCCGACGATCGCGGCGCTGCAGGACCAGACACTGGACCAGTGGGAGCTCCTCGTCCTCGACCGGGGCTCCATCGACGCCACCGGCACGGTCGCGACCGAGGCCGCCGCAGGCGACCATCGCGTCCGGGTGATCCTGGGTTCTCGCACTCAGCTGGGGCGGACGCTCAACCGCGGCATCCAGCGCGCCCGGGGCGAATTCCTCGCCTTCCTCGAACCCGGTCACCACTGGCACCCGGAGTTCCTCGCCCGGGCGGTCAGCATGCTCCGCGCCGGCGACGGGTCTGCCGTCCACGCCTTCACCGGCCCGGAGACCCGTCTGTCAGGCGACCTGGTGACGCCGTCCCAGTTCGACCTCGGGACGACGCTGGTGCGCCGGTCGGTCCTCGCCGAGGTCGGCACGTTCGACGAGCAGGACCCCGACGAGAGCGATGCGGACGAGACGGTCTCGCGCTTCGTCGATCGTCTCCGGGGCTCGGCGCTGGTCACCTGGGCCGGTCCTCTGGTCCTGGTCCGGGGCACGGGCACCGACGCCCCGCGCACGGTCAACTGGGAGGCAGCCCAAGCCACCGGCCGAGTGCCGGGCCGCACCAGCATCGTGCTGCCGCTCGGCTACGGCTCACGCGGCACCGTCGACTGGCTGCTCGCCGGTGGACCGGACGTCGAGGTCGTCGTGGTCGCCACCCGGGACCGTCGCGGCCCGCACCTGCTGACATCCGCCCTTGCGGGCGTGCTGCCGTCGATCACCAGCATCTCGGTGCCGACAGGCACCCGCATCTCGTCGGCCCTCAACATCGGCATTGCCCACACCACGGGCGAACACGTGGTCCTCCTCCGTCCCGAGGCCCAGCCCGCGCCAGACGTGCTCCCTCGGCTCATCGAGGCGCTCGCCGAGCCCGGCGTCGCCGTCGCCCAGCCGGTGGTGCTGGACCGGCGCGGTCTGATCATCTCCGCGGGTGCCGTCTTCCCCCGGGACGACGGCCGTCTCGGGCTCCTCCTGGCCGGCCACCCACCCGCGGACGCCCGTCGGCTCGGGACGTGCGAGATCCCCGCGCCCGCCTCACCCATGGTGGCGCTGCGCGCGGAGACCCTGCTGGCGCTCCAGGGCCTGGACCCGAGCTTCTCCGACGTGCTGGCGGAGACCGACCTCGGGCTGAGGGCGATTGCCATGGGCGCCGGCAGCAGCGTCCTGGTGCCCTCGGTCAGCATCACCTCGCGCACGCCGTACGCCGAACCGGCCGATCTGAGGTTTGCGCTGGCCGCGCTCCGGTCGCACCGTCACGCCATCACCCCCGACAGCACCGGCGAGCTCTGGCGGGCCACCGGCTTCGAGGTCACCGGGGTCCGCACCCAGCGAGTCTCCGCCGACCCCGACGACCCCGAGTCGGACTCGGTCCTGCTGCAACAGCAGGTCGTCCGAGCCGTGCAGGGCATCCACGAGCATCCGCCCCGGCTGCGGTGGACCATCGACACGGCGGCACCTGCCGGTCCCCGGGGCGAGCGCTGGGGCGACACCCACTTCGCCCGGTCGTTGGCCGCTGCGCTCGAGCGCAGCGGTCAGGACGTCTCGGTCGACTCGCGCGACGCGCGGCACCGCACCTCGCGCGAGCACGACGACGTGGTCCTGGTGCTGCGTGGTCTCGACCTCGTCGAGCCTCATCCAACGGCGCTCAACATGCAGTGGATCATCAGCCACCCGGACCTGACCTCGATGACCGAGCTCAAGGGCTTCGACCTCGTGTACGCCGCAAGCCTGAGCTGGCCCGCGCAGATCCGACGCGAGTGGGGAGTGCCCGTCGAGCCGCTCCTGCAGTGCACCGACCCGCGCTTCTTCAACCCCGACCGGGGCGTGCCCGACACCGGACCGGCCGTGCTGTTCGTGGGCAACTCGCGCGGCGTCTTCCGCCAGGCCGTGCGCACCGCTCTGGCAGCCGACGCCGACCTGACGGTGCACGGCGCCGACTGGGACGAGTTCCTCGACCCGTCCGCCGTCGCCTCCTCCGGGGTCCCCAACGAGGAGGTCGGCGCCCTCTATGCCTCCGCAGGGGTCGTCCTCAACGACCACCACGTCGACATGCGGCGCGACAGCTTCCTGTCCAACCGCCTCTTCGACGCCGCAGCCTGCGGAGCCCGGATCGCGACGGACCCCGTCTCCGGGCTGCACGAGACGTTCGGGGAGCTGGTGCAGCCCTTCCAGGACGAGAGTGACCTCCTGCGCCTGATCTCCCCGCCCTACGCCGCGTTCCCCGACAACGACGTCCGCCGGGAGCAGGCGCTCAGGCTCATCGCGGCGCACACCTTCGACCAGCGCGCGGCCCGGCTCGTCGAGGACGCCGTCGCCGCCCTGCGCGAGCGACTGGCCAGCCGCTGACCGGTCCGCCCGGTCGGTCCGGTCTCAGCCGCCGAGCAACGCGTCGACGAAGGCGGCTGCGTCGAACGGCGCGAGGTCGTCGGCGCCCTCACCGAGCCCGACCAGCTTGACCGGGACTCCCAGCTCGCGCTGGACGGCGACCACGATGCCGCCCTTGGCCGAGCCGTCGAGCTTGGTCAGCACGATGCCGGTGACATCCACGATCTCGCTGAACACCCGGGCCTGGATCATCCCGTTCTGCCCGGTGGTCGCATCGAGCACGAGCAGCACCTCGGTCACCGGGGCCTGCTTCTCGATGACCCGCTTGACCTTCCCCAGCTCGTCCATCAGCCCGGCCTTGTTCTGCAGGCGACCAGCGGTGTCGATCAGGACCGTGTCGACGCCCTGCTCGACGCCTTGCCTCACCGCTTCGAACGCCACGCTGGCGGGGTCGGAGCCCTCGGGACCGCGCACCACCTCGACCCCGACGCGCTCACCCCAGGTGGCGAGCTGGTCGACGGCTGCGGCGCGGAAGGTGTCTGCGGCGCCCAGGGTGACGGTGCGGTCCTCGGCGACCAGGATGCGGGCGATCTTGCCGACCGTGGTGGTCTTGCCCGCGCCGTTGACGCCGACGACCAGCACCACGCCGGGCTTGCCGTCCGCGCCGCTCACCTGGAGGCGGCGATCCATGTCGGGGTCCACCAGGGCGATGAGCTCTTCGCGAAGGACCGCTCGCACGTCATGGTCCGGCCCGCCCTCGACGCGCAGCCGGGAGCGCAGCCGCTCGACCAGCTGGGTGGTGGGAGCGACGCCGATGTCGGCGGTCAGCAGGGTGTCCTCGATGGACTCCCAGGTGTCCTCGTCCAGCCGGTCACGGCTCAGCAGGGCCAGCAGCCCCCGTCCCAGGGTCCCTTGCGAACCAGCGAGGCGTTGCCGAAGCCGGACGATCCGCGAGGCCGTGCCCTCGGGTCGGTCCAGGGTGTGGGTCGCGGACGCGTCCCCGGCCGCCTCGCCCGGCGACTCGACGTCCACCTCGGTAGGGGGCGGAGAGATCAGGTCGCTGCCGGCGCCCGGCGTCACCGGCCGCTTGCCGCGGCGGCCGGACAGCAGGCCGACCAGCGTGAGCACGCCGACGACGGCGATGCCGATGATCAGGTAGAGCCAGTCACCGAGGAAATCCATGGGGCAATCCAATCAGACGCCCGTGGTGGGACTCAGGCGCGGATGTCCTCGTGGTCGCCGATGGTCGGCAACGAGTCGACGCCCTTGCGCATGGCGTCACCGAGCTGGGGGACGAGTGGCAGGTCCTCGCCGCGGTGCGGGAATGCGACGTACACCACGACCGCGACCGACAGGACGAGGGCGAGGCCCATCATGAGGACGATCGACAGCATGGGTCTTCACCTTCCGAGAGAGTGGTGGGGTCGTCCAACGGTGGCACACTGGCGCGGCCTTGAGCGATTCATCGGCTCCGGCGTGGGCGTGTCGTGGCCGCACCCCACCCCCAGGGCGGAGTCAGCGGAGCAATGGCTCCACAGCGGCGCGGATCGCGTCCGGCATCGGCACCACGGGGCGGTTGCCGGTCCCGTGCTCGTTGTCGACGTAGACGTGGACGAAGCGGCCCTCGGCTGCCGCCTCGTCGGAGTCGCCCTGGAACAGCCCGATGCGATAGATGATCGAGGAGGTGCCGACCTTGTCGACCACGATCCCCATCTCGATCGGCTCGGGGAACCCGATCTCGCGGAAGTAGCGACACGAGGTCTCGGCGACGACGCCGATCTGCGGGAGCAGCCGGACGTTGGTGCCGGTGGCCTCGAAGAGGTGGGCGTTGACGGCCGTGTCGAAGAGCTCGTAGTACGTCGCGTTGTTCAGGTGCCCGTAGGCGTCGTCGTCACGCCACCGGGTGGTTGCGGTGCGCCAGACGACGTAGTCGGCGCGAGTGGGCACCGGGGCTCGCTCGTTCACGCCGGCTCCGCGCGGTCCAGACGCTGGGAGATGACGGCCGAGACGCCGTCGCCGCGCATCGTGACGCCGTACAACGCGTCGCCGACCTCCATGGTGCGCTTCTGGTGGGTGATGACCAGGAGCTGAGAGTTCTCCCGGAGCTCCTCGTAGATCTCCAGCAGGCGTCCGAGGTTGGTGTCGTCGAGCGCCGCCTCGACCTCGTCGAGGATGTAGAACGGCGACGGACGGGCCTTGAACAGCGCCACGAGGAAGGCCACGGCCACCAGCGACCGCTCGCCGCCGGAGAGCAGCGAGAGCCGCTTGACCCGCTTGCCGGCCGGGCGCGCCTCCACCTCGATCCCGGTGTTGAGCATGTCGTCCGGGTCGGTGAGCACCAGGCGCCCTTCTCCGCCGGGGAAGAGTCGGGAGAACGTCGAGTCGAAGGCCTTCTCCACGTCGGCGTAGGCCTCCCGGAACACCTGCTCGACCCGCTCGTCGACCTCGCGGACGATGTCGAGGAGGTCCTTGCGCGTACGCCGCAGGTCCTCGAGCTGCTCCGAGAGGAACTTGTGCCGCTCCTCCATCGCCGAGAACTCCTCCAGCGCGAGCGGGTTGACCCGCCCGAGCATCGCGAGCGCCCGCTCTGCGGACTTGAGTCGCTTCTGCTGCTCCTCGCGGACGAAGGGCACGGGCTCCGGAGTGACCTCGTCCTCTGCGACCTCACCGAAGAACGGCACCAGGGTCTCGGGACCGTAGTCGCCGATGAGCCCGTCCGCCTCCATGCCGAGCTCCTCGAGGGCACGCTCCTCGAGCTGCTCGATCCGCATCTTCTGCTGGGTGCGGGCCATCTCGTCGCGGTGCACGGAGTTGACGAGCTCGTCGTGCTCGCGGGCGAGGTCTCGCAGGGTGGTGCGCACGGCGAGCAGCTGCTGTTCGCGCTCCTGCCGGGAATCCTCGACCGCCGCGCGGGCGTCGGCCGCCATCATCACGGAGCGCTCGAGGGCCTGCAGGACCACGGTCACCGCTGCATTGACCTCCTCGGCCGCCTTCCCCTCACGGATCAGACGTTCGCGGCGCTCCCGGGCACGGCCGCGGGACTCGCGCTCGGCCTGCGCTGCACGGAGCAACGAGTCGGCGCGACCGTGCAGCGCGCGGGCCCGCTCCTCGGTCGTGCGCAAGGTGAGGCGCGCCTCCATCTCGGACTGGCGTGCCCCACGGGCCGCCTCCACGAGGCGTTCGCGCTCGGTGAGGTCAGGCTCCTCGTCCGGGGACTCCTCGGCTGCCGTGAGCCTCAGCTCGAGGTCGGCTAGACCGGCGACGTCCGACTCATGAGCCTCGAGAGCCGTCGAGATGGCGCGCTCGAGGCGCTCGGCCTCACCCTTCGCGGAGCGGGCCAGGGAGCCGTGCTGGCCGAGCTCCTCGGCCACGGCGGCCAGCGTGGCGTCGGACTCGTGCAGCTTGGCGAGAGCCACGTCGGCACGCTTGAGTGCTTCGTGACGCTCGGCCTCGAAACGGGAGATGGTGAACCCGAGGCGCTCGGTGGCGGCGGTCGCCTCCTGCAGCTGGGTGGCGGCCTCGTCGACGGCTGCCTGGATCTCGAGCAGGCTGGGCTGCCTCGACGACCCACCGGCCGCGAAGTGCGCGCCGAAGAGGTCGCCGTCCCTCGTCACCGCGGTCAGCTGCGGCTGGTTGCGCACCAGGGCACGGGCGGCCGCGATGTCGTCGACGACCACGAACTCGGCGAGCAGGCGCGACACCGCCGGCCGGATCTCGTCGGGCGCCTCGACCACGTCGAGGGCGTAGACCGCGCCAGCAGGAAGCCGGGCTCGTGGTGCGGCGGCGACCGATCCGCCGCCGAGAAGCAATCCCGCACGGCCGAGGTCGTCTCCCTTGAGGTGGGCGATCGCGTCGACGGCCGCCTCCGCGTCGGTGACGACGACGGCATCCGCGGCGGTCCCGAGCGCGGCGGCGACGGCGGCCTCGTAGAGGGGCCGGACGCTCAGCAGGGCGGCCACGGAGCCCATCAGCCCGGACACCGAGCCAGAGGCGGCGAGCAGTGCGCCCGCGCCGTCCTTGCGGTTCAGACCGATCTCGAGGGCATCGCGTCGCGCCACCAGTCCGGCCCGGACGCGGTCGGCCTGCTGCGCCTCCTCGCGGGCCTTGGACAGACGCTCGTCCACGTCGTCGAGGGCCGCGACGGCGGCCTCGTGCTCGGCGTCGAGGCCCTCCTCCCCCGCGTCGAGCCCGGCCACCCGGGTCTCGAGCGCCGTGAAGTCCTTCTGCGCCCGAGCCGCACGTGCGAGGGCTTCCTCGCGCTGGGCCTGCAGCCGGCCGATCTCGTCGTCGGCGGCAGCCGCGCGCGACTTCAGCGCATTGACCTGCCCGTGCAGGCGGGCCAGCCCCTCGCGCCGGTCGGCCGCGGCCCGGACGAGCCCTGCGATGCGGCGCTCCTCCTCCACGGAAGTCTCCTCGGCCGTACGCCGACCTGCGACCGCGGCCTCGAGCGCGGCCCGGTGCTCCTCGACCAGCGCTGCGATCTCTGCTTCCTGCTCGCGGACGCGCCCTGCCTGCGCCTCCAGCTCGTCGGGGTCGCGTCCGGAGTCGACGGTGTCCGACTCGGCCGCACCGGCGGCGTTGCGGAGCCGCTCGACTGCCAGCGACTGGGTCCCGCGGAGGCGCTCCTTGAGACCCGACAGGGCGAACCACGTCTCCTGGGCCTTGGCCAGCGCAGGCAGGTCCGTCCGCAGCGCTGCCTCCAGGACCGTCTCCTGCTCCCGGGCCAACGCCTGGGCTGCTTCGACCTGCTGGCGACGCTCGAGGAGGATCGACTCGTCGGCCATCTCCTGCTCCAGCGCCCGACGGGCGTTGACGAGGTCGTCGGCCATCAGCCGGGCGCGGGCGTCGCGGACGTCGGCCTGCACCGAAGCGGCTCGGCGGGCGACCTCGGCCTGTCGTCCCAGTGGCTTGAGCTGACGTCTGATCTCGGTCAGCAGGTCGCTGAGACGGGTGAGGTTGCCGTCGGTGGAGTCGAGCTTGCGGAGCGCCTTCTCCTTGCGCTTGCGATGCTTGAGGACGCCGGCCGCCTCCTCGATGAAGCCACGCCGGTCCTCGGGTGTCGCGTGCAGGATGGTGTCGAGCTGTCCCTGACCGACGATGACGTGCATCTCGCGGCCGATGCCGGAGTCGCTGAGCAGCTCCTGCACGTCCAGCAATCGGCAGCTGCTCCCGTTGATCGCATACTCCGAGCCGCCGTTGCGGAACATCGTGCGCGAGATGGTGACCTCGGCATACTCGATCGGCAGCGCGCCGTCGCTGTTGTCGATCGTGAGCTGCACCTCGGCCCGCCCGAGCGGTGGGCGGCTGGAGGTGCCGGCGAAGATGACGTCCTCCATCTTGCCGCCGCGCAGCGACTTGGCGCCCTGCTCGCCCATCACCCAGGCCAGCGCGTCGACGACGTTGGACTTCCCCGAGCCGTTGGGCCCGACGATGCAGGTGATCCCGGGCTCGAGCTGGAGCGTCGTCGAGGACGCAAAGGACTTGAAGCCCTTCAGCGTGAGGCTCTTGAGATACAACGTGCAGCTCCCTGCAAAATGTGGGTGGCGCAGATTCCGGTAGGGCGCGGTGAGTACGGCGAACGCGGCATCTTCTCAGACGCCTGCAGACGATGGCAGGGGAAGCGGGTCCCAGCCTAACCGGGAGGCCGGCGCCCTCCGGGGAGGTGGCGGGCGGATGTGTAGCCTCCTGGCGTGCCCGGTAGAGACACCCCGTTGACCACGCTGCTCGACCTGCGCGTCGGCCACGGCCTGGAGATCGGGCCGCTGGACCGACCCATCGCCGTACGCCCCGAGTCCGACGTGTCCTACCTGGACGTGTCCGACCGCGCCAAGCTGCAGGCGCACTACGGCCCCGACGACAACGTGGACGTCGACAAGATCCCCGAGCTCGACTTCTGGCTCGAGCACGACGACGGGTTCCGCAGCCTCGAGGACGCCTGCAGCAGCGGCGCGCCCTTCGACTGGGTGCTCGCCAGTCACGTCATCGAGCACATCCCCGACGTCGTCGGGTGGCTGCGCCAGCTTTGGCAGGTGACCGGTGAGGACGCCGAGCTCGCCCTCAGCGTGCCCGACCGCCGCTTCTGCTTCGACGTCCACCGCCCGGCCACGACCGTCGGCCAGGCCCTCGAGGCACACGACCGCGGCGACCAGACCCCGTCCCCGCGGGCCGTCTTCGACGCCCACCGCGGAGCAGTGGACGTGCCGGCCGCGCGCGCCTGGGCTGGCGATGTGCCGGACGCCACCGCCCGGAGCCACACGTGGGACTACACCCTCGAGATGCTCGAGCGTTGCCGGCGGGGCGAATACGTCGACAGCCACGTGTGGTTGTGGACCCCCCGGGAGTTCGTGTCGTTCATCGACGACCTGTGCCACCTCGGGCTCGTCGGCTTCGTCGTCGACCGCATGCTGCCCACTGCGCACAACGACCTCGAGTTCCACGTCGTGCTGGCCCGGCTGCCGGCGGGTATGGACGGGGACACCCGGGACGCGCACCGTGAGCGCGTCCACGGCGCGGTGCTAGCCGGCCTGCCGCCGGAGCGCACCATCAGCACCCCGGAGCCCGCACCCGACCCCGATCCGGTCGAGCTGCTGCAGGCCCAGCTCGTCGAAGCCCAGCGTCAGCGCGACCGGGCCAGGCGCCGCGTACGCCGCCTGCAGACCCAGCTCAATGAGGCCGGTCCCGGTCCCGGCGCCTCGCCCGGTGTCCTCAGTCGGCTGTCTGCACGGCTTCGTCGCGGGGGACGCTAGCCACCTCGTCGGCGTGGGCGATCTTCGCGAGCTCGCGCCAGACCAGGGCCAGGGTGAGCCCGGAGCCGACGAAGGCGAACCACCACGGAGCATTGACGCCCCACTGCCGGGCGATCAGGCCGCCGAGCAGCGACCCGCCCAGCATCCCGCCCATGACGCACAGCATGTAGACCGACCCGACCCGTCCCTGGAACTCCGTCGGCACCGCCCGTTGCCGGACCGCCTGGGACAGGGTCCCCCAGACGAAGGCGTAGGCACCGAAGAAGAACATCAATGGATAGGCGACGTACGGCGACGTCGTCAGCGCCATCGCGAGGTGGAAGACCACCTCGCTGGCCAGCACGGCGCGCATCAGGGTCGCCAACGGCACCCGCTTCTCGATGCGGCCGTAGACGAGGGTGCCCAGGAGGCCCCCGAGCGCAGACGCGGTCGCGAGGAGTCCGTAGCCGGCCTCGCCGATGCCGACGCGCTCGGTGGCCCACAGCACCATCACCGACCATGGCGCCGCCCAGGTGATGTTGAAGGCCACGATCACCAGGGCCAGCGTCCGGACCGGGCCGTTCCCGGCCAGCCAGCGCAGTCCTTCCGCGATGTCCTGACGGACGTGGGTCTCCACGTGCTCGCGCACCGGGCCGCGGGGGGTCGCGATCCGCGACACCAGCACCACTCCCAGCGCGACGCACACCGTCTGGATCAAGAACGGCCATGCCATCCCGGCGGCGAAGATCACCGCTCCGGCCGCCGGTCCCACGAGCTGGTTGGCGGTCAGGAAGCCAACCTGGATCCGCGCGTTCGCGATGCCGAGGTCGGACTTGTCGACCAGCATCGGCACCAACGTGCTGGTCGCCGTGTCCGCAAAGACCTCGGCCAGGCCGATGAGGAACATCGCCGCCATCACGAACCAGATGTTCACCTGCCCGGTGACGATCACCACGCACAGGCCGCCGAGCACCACGGCGCGTGCCGCGTCCATGGCCATCACCAGCACCCGGCGGTCGAGCCGGTCGGCCATGGCTCCCGCGACCAGGCCGAAGACCAGCCACGGAAGCTGGAAGGACATGGCAGCGGCCGCCACCAGGAGTGGGTCGCGGGTCTGCGAGGCCACCAGCAGCGGCCCCGCAGCCATCATCAGTCCGTCGCCGAGGTTGGTCGTCCAGGACGACGCCACCAGCCACCGGAAGGAGATGCCGAGGCG
Source organism: Nocardioides sp. (assembly GCF_035576065.1). GTDB lineage: Bacteria > Actinomycetota > Actinomycetes > Propionibacteriales > Nocardioidaceae > Nocardioides. Next base: position 57,521 of record NZ_DATLWX010000011.1, on the reverse strand, counting down.
CTGCGGGAAGACGGTCTCGACCAAGCGGCTCACAAGGTCAAGAGCGTAGTCGCGACGGCTGATCCCCGCCTCCGAGATTCCTGACCCCGGAGGCGGAGAACCGGCCACCCCCGCCCGCTAGTCCTGGTGCAGCACCCGGCGCCGACGCATCACGACGAGGAGAGCACCGAGCGCACCGAGCGCACCGATCGGGGCAGTCTCGGTGAGCCCGAGGTCCGTCCCCGAGCCACCGGGCAGGAGGGTCGGGTCGGGCACCGCACCGACCGAGTCGCCCTCGACGTCCACGGCGAGGACGTCAAGGCCTCGCACCAGGTCGACCGAGTAGGCCAGGTTGGTCTTCTTGCCGGTGGCGACGCCACGGGAGTTGTAGACCGGGACCCAGTAGCTGTCCCAGACCTCGGAGGCCCCGAACCACGCGAAGCCGTGGCTGCTGGGCGCCAGCGGGTCGTTCACGTCGATGAACTGGGTGCCGCCACCGTAGTAGCCGACCGACACGATCCCGGACTGGTGGTAGTCGAACCAGTGCGCCGAGCAGAACGCTCCGACCGGGAGCGGGTAGGTCCCGAGGTCGGCCAGCTCCACCTTCGCGAGCGGCACGATCGAGCCGTCGGAGCCGTCCAACCGCTTGATGTGCCAGGTCTGGAAGGAGCCCGCGGTCGAGCAGTCGGGGTCCTCGTAGTCCTCCTCGGTGACGAGCAGGATGTTGCCGTTCTGCAGCGAGGGAGCTGCGTCGGGACGGAAGGCCGCAGCGTTGGGGTGGAACGAGTTGTGGTGGATGAAGTTGTTGAAGCCGTTGGTCATGCCCTCCCGCGACGAGTCGCCCGCCGCGCCAGTGTTGGCGATCTCCACCGGCTTGATGGGGTTGGAGACGTCGTAGATGTAGGACCCGCCGGCGCCCGTGTGGACACCACGACCGGCGCCGTCGAAGTTCCACTTGTGCCCGCCCCAGCCGACCGCGTCGGAGCGGAAGGGCTGGATGCCGGCGGTCGCCGGGTCGCTGTCGACCTCGACGGGACGGTCGAGGTCGGTCAGGTCGAAGATCGAGAAACTGCCCTGCCCGCGCACCTGCCGGGCATCGCCTGCGGAGTAGACGTAGCGGCAGTCGGTGGCGACGACGCAGCTCACCGTGTGGGTGCTGGTCGTAGACGGGACGCGCGAGCGGACGTGCGGGTTCGTCGGGTCGGTGACGTCGACCACGATCAGCTCGTAGTCACCGGTCACGGGCTCGTTGACGTGCGTGATGTCGTCCGGCGAGGCCTGGTAGAGATCGACGCCGATCAGGGCGAACCGCTGCGTTGACTTGCCGACCTTGCGCTCGCCACAGTTCACGGCCTCGTTCTCGAACTGCGCGCTCGGCATCGTGCCGACGCGCTGCGGGTCGAGCGGGTTGCTCACGTCGTGCACGACGACCGAGTCGAGCCCCGACATCACGAACAGCGGCGCGGTCTTCATGAAGCAGCCGGAGATACCCGCCGATCCGGGATTGCTGTCCACCAGGCTGACGCTGTCACTCATGACGACGGGGGCGTTCAGGCCGGCGTCGTACTCGGAGCGCTTCTGGTCCATGCGGTCGCGGTCACCATGTGCCAGGGCGGGGCTGGTCAGGGCGACGGAGGCGCCCAGGATGAGGGCCGCTGTGGCGGCGGGCAGGATTCGCATGGCACCTCAACGAGGCACACATGTCGGAGGTCACGCCCCGACGTCGACCGGGTCAGGCCGGCAGCATCTCCGGCTGGTGCACGGGCGTTGAGCGTTCGGAGACCAATCGCTCGTTCTCGATCCGCAGGCGGTCGTTCTCGACCTGGAGCTGCAGCACCAGCGTCTCGAGGTCGGACACGCGACGACGCAGGCGCTGGTTGTCCAGTGACAGCCGGGTGGGGATGCGTTGGTCGCTACGGAGATGGCCGACAAGCGCCTTCGCCATGAGGAGCGCTCCTTCGAGCAGAGTCAGTGAGGAGGGTGAGGTGGTCGCGTTTGCCACCGTCTACCAATGTCCCACCGCTTGGGGTGCGGGTCAATGTCGCGAGGGGGGCTTTCGCGTCTGACGCGGCACCTTCTGGCACGCGGGGCAGAAGAACGACGACCGGTTCATGAAGGCCGCCCGCCTGATCGCGGTCCCGCACCGCTCGCACGGTTCCCCTTCGCGGCCGTAGGCGTGCAAGGAGCGGTCGAAGTAGCCGGACTCACCGTTGACGTTGACGTAGAGCGCGTCGAACGACGTCCCGCCCTGGCCCAGCGCCTCTCGCATGACCGTGGTCGCGTGGCTCAGGACGAGGTCGGCCTGGGCGCGGGTGAGCCGGTCCCCCGGCCGGTCGTAGTGCAGGCGCGCCGCCCACAGGGCCTCGTCGGCGTAGATGTTACCGATGCCGGAGACGAGTCCCTGGTCGAGCAGCTGGCGCTTGATCCCGACCGTACGGCGACGGATCCGCCGCACGACCGCACCCTGGTCGAACTCCGGGTCGAGCGGGTCGCGGCCGATGTGGACGATCTCGGTCGGCAGCTCGGCCCCGCCGTCGGAGATGAGCAGCCCGCCGAACATCCGCTGGTCCACGAAACGCATCTCCAGACCCCCGGAGAGGGTGAACCGCACCCGTAGATGCCTCTCGTCCGGCACCCCGGGTTGCTGGAGCAGCATCTGCCCGCTCATCCCGAGATGTCCGAGCACGGCGTCGCCGGAGCTGAGGGCGAGCCAGAAGTACTTGCCGCGGCGACGTACGGCCGTGATCTCGTGGCCGATCAGGTGCGCCGCGAAACCGTCGGAGCCGCGAGGGTCACGCCGCAACGGGCGTGGGTGCAGCACCTCGACGCCCTCGATGGTGCAGCCGGTGACGTGCCGGGCCAGGCCCGCCCGGACGACCTCGACCTCGGGGAGCTCAGGCACCGGTCAGGAGCGGTCGAAGACGAGCTCGGGGTGGAGCTTCGACAGCTCGCCGTAGGCCGTCTCTGCCGCGCCCTGCTCGGCCTGCTTCTTGGAGCCGCCGGTGCCGTGGCCGTAGAGCGTGTCGCCGACGCGGACGCGGGCGACGAAGGACTTCATGTGATCAGGGCCGTCGTCCTCGATCACGTATTCGGGCACGCCGAGACCGAGGGTCGCGGAGAGCTCCTGCAGGGAGGTCTTCCAGTCCAGTCCGGCGCCCATGGAGGCAGCCGTGACCATCATGTCGTCGAAGAGCCGGTGCACGACCCGCGACGACGCCTCGATGCCCCCGCTCATGTGGATCGCCCCGATCAGGGCCTCGACGGTGTCGGAGAGGATCGATGCCTTCTCGCGACCGCCGGTGGTCTCCTCACCGCGGCCGAGCTTGATGTGCTGGCCGAGATCGATCCCGCGTGCGACGTCGGCCAGGGCGCGGGCGTTGACGACGGCCGCGCGCAACTTGGCCAGCCGGCCCTCGGACAGATCCGGGTGCGTGGTGTAGAGCGTCTCGGTCACCACGACCCCCAGCACCGAGTCGCCGAGGAACTCGAGGCGCTCGTTGGTGGGGAGGCCACCGTTCTCGTAGGCATACGAACGGTGGGTCAGGGCGCGTTCGAGGAGCTCGGGTTCCAGCGTGGGATTCCCGAGCGCCTCGCGCAGTGCCTGCGTGCTCAGCGGACTTGCTTGTGCTCGCTCAGAGGACCTGGCGGAGTGCGGCGCGGGCGCCGTACTGGCCGCACGATCCGCACGCGCGGTGCGGGAGGTGCTTGGCCTCGCAAGCGGGGTTGACGCAGTTCACGAGGGTCGGCGCAACGGCCTTCCACTGCGACCGGCGGTGGCGCGTGTTGCTGCGCGACATCTTCCGCTTCGGGACAGCCATGGTCTTCTCCTTGGTGTTGCCGGGCGAGTCTCCTCGACCGTACGTGTCATTCCTGGGTGGTGCTGGGGTCCTGCGGAACTACATCCTTCAGCGCGGTGAGCCCGGCCCACCGCGGGTCGATCGGCTCCTCGTGCGCGTGCTCGGGATCATCGGCCAGTCGTGCACCACACTCGATGCACAGTCCTGGACAGTCCTCCTCGCACAGCGGCCGGAACGGTAGTGCAAGCACCACCGCGTCCCGCAGCAGCGGCTCGAGGTCGAGCATGTCGTCCTCGAGTCGGCTGACTTCGTCATCGAGTTCTGCATCTTGCGGGTCGTGCCGGACGTCGTCGTACACGAACAGCTCCTGGAACCGGACCTCGGTCATCTCCTCGATCGGTTCCAGGCACCGTGCGCATTCGCCGACCAGCTCTGCCGAGGCGGAGCCGGAGACCAGCACGCCCTCCATGACCGCTTCCAGCCGCAGGTCGAGTTCGACCGGCGATCCTTCGGGGACACGCAAGACTTCGATGCCGAGCTCTGTCGGCGCCGGCACGGTGCGCACCACGTCCCGCTGGGACCCCGGGCGGCGGCCGAGCTCGCGTGTGTCGAGCACGAGCGGCGCCCTCGGGTCCAGGCTGGTCACGATGTCACTCCGGTCCGAACACTGAACAGAACCACGAAAGCGTAGCCGTCAGGCGGGTGAACGGGCAAAACGGAGGGGGCAGGCCACAGCCTCACTGGGCCCTCACTGTGCCCTCACTGGGCTCCGTCGCGCTCGGCCAGCCGGGCGACGAGCTGTTCACGCACGAACTCGGGGACCAAGCCGGTCACGTCGCCGCCGAAGGTGGCGACCTCCTTGACCAGGCTGCTCGCCAGGAAGGACCACTCGGGGCTGGTCGGGACGAAGATCGTCTCCACCGGCGCCAGGCTCGAGTTCATCTGCGCCATCTGCAGCTCGTAGTCGAAGTCGCTGACCGCGCGCAGGCCCTTCACGATCGCGTCGATGTCGTGCTCGAGGCAGAAGTCGGTCAGGAGACCGGTGAAGCCGTCGATGCGGACGTTGTCCCACGGCGAGCAGGCGCGCGTGAGCATCTGGAGCCGCTCCTCGGGGCTGAAGAGGCGGCTCTTGGACTTGTTGACCCCGACCGCGACGACGACCTCGTCGAAGAGCTTGGCCGCCCGCCCGATGATGTCGAGGTGGCCGTTCGTCACCGGGTCGAAGGACCCGGGGCAGACCGCCCTGTGCAGTCGACCGGTCATGAGCTCAACTCCTGGTGCTCGGGGCTGCGTGACCGTACCAAAGCATCGTCTCGCCGTACTTCTTCGCCCGGTCGCCGACGAGACCATCGGGCCAGGTGAGCTCGGCGCCGCGCGCTGAGCGTTCGACCACGACCAGGGCGCCCGGCACGAGCCACTCGCCCTCGACGAGGGCCGCCAGCGCCGCGGTCACCTCCTCGTCCGACAGCGGGTAGGGCGGGTCGGCGAAGACGATGTCGTACGGCGCAGAGGGAGACTTGCGCAGTGCGACAGCCACCGACGACGCCGCCACGTGGGCGCGGGTCGCCCCCAGGGTCTCGGCGTTGCGGGCGATGAGCGCCGCGGTCCGGCGGTCCTGCTCCACGAACGAGACGACGCCCGCGCCGCGCGACCACGCCTCGAGGCCCACGGCCCCGGACCCGGCATAGAGGTCGAGGAAGCGCAGGCCGCTGAGCGACCCGCTCCACGCCTCGACGGCGGAGAACAACGCCTCGCGCACCCGGTCACTGGTCGGCCGCGTCGCGGACCCACGGGGTGTGACCAGCCGCCGCCCACCCGCCGCCCCACCGATGATCCGGGTCATGACTTGTCCACGAACTCGGAGTGCTGCGACGCCTCGATGTCGGCGACGGCGGCCGCCAGCCCGGGGTACGTCGACAGGTCGGCGTCGTCGTGCAGCAGCTCGTCGGCGGCCTCCCGGGCGCGCAGGATCGTCTTCTCGTCACGCAGCACCCGCAGCGTGACGAGGCTGGACCGGAAGCCCGACTGGTTGGCCCCGAGGACGTCACCCTCGCGCCGCTGCTCGAGGTCGACCCTGCTGAGCTCGAAGCCGTCCGTGGTCGAGGCCACGGCGTCGAGACGCTCGCGCGCCGGCGTGCCGGCCTCGGCCCGCGACACCAGCAGGCAGAGCCCGGGCAACCCGCCTCGCCCGACGCGTCCACGGAGCTGGTGGAGCTGGCTGACACCGAATCTGTCGGCGTCGAGCAGGACCATGGTGGTGGCGTTGTGGACGTCGACACCGACCTCGATCACGGTGGTGGAGATCAGGACGTCGATCTCACCCGCGGCGAAGGCGCGCATCGTGCGGTCCTTCGCCTCCGCCGGGAGCCTGCCGTGGAGCATGGCGGTGCGCAGTCCCTGGAGCGTGCCTCCGGCGAGCTCCTCGTGGAGGTCCTCGACGGCGGCCAGCGGGACCTTCTTGGTGATCACCTCTCCGTCGTCGTCGACGTCGAGCTGGTCGCTCTCCCCCTCTTCCAGGGTGTCGCCGCTGATGCGCGGGCACACGACATAGACCTGGTGCCCCTTGGCCACCTCTTCGCGCACGCGCTCCCAGACCCGGCTGATCCACTGCGGCTGGTCCACGAGGGGCACCACGTTGGTCTGGATCGGGGCACGGCCCGCCGGGAGCTCGGTGAGCACCGAGGTCTCGAGGTCGCCGAAGATGGTCATGGCGACCGTGCGCGGGATCGGGGTCGCGGTCATCACCAGCACGTGCGGGGGCGAGCCGGCCTTGCCGGTCAGGGCCGCTCGCTGCTTCACCCCGAAGCGGTGCTGCTCGTCGACCACGACGAGTCCGAGGTCGGCGAACGCGACCGACTCCTCGAGCAGGGCGTGGGTGCCGATGACGATCCCGGCCTCCCCGCTGGACAGCAGGGCCAGCGCCTCGTCCTTGGCGGCCTTGGACATCGACCCGGTGAGCAGCGCGACCGTGGTCCCCTCGGCGGCCCCACCGAGCATCCCGCCCTGGGCGAGGTCGCCGAGCATCGCGGAGATCGACCGGTGGTGCTGCTGGGCGAGCACCTCGGTCGGCGCGAGCAGGGCGGCCTGGCCTCCGGAGTCCACCACCCGGAGCATTGCCCGGAGCGCGACCACGGTCTTGCCGGAGCCGACCTCGCCCTGGAGCAGGCGGTTCATCGGGTGCGGCTGGGCGAGCTCGGCTCGGAGCACCTCGCCGATCTCGCGCTGCCCGGCGGTGAGGTCGAAGGGCAGCCGTTCGTCGAAGGCGGAGAGGAGTCCTCCTCCACCGGTCCGCGCCTGGGCCCCCAGGGCGCGCTGCGCCGCTCGTCGTCGAGCAAGCACGAGCTGCAGGACCAGCGCCTCCTCGAAGCGGAAGCGCCGCTGGCCTGCGCCTGCCTGCGCGTAGTCGTCGGGCCCGTGCACGAGCCGCAGCGCCGTCATGACGTCGAGCACGTCGTAGCGCTCCCGCAGTGCGGGCGTCAGCACGTCGGGCACGTCCGTGACGAGGTCGAGCGCGACCCGGATGACCTTGATCAGGTCCCAGACGTAGAGCCTGTTCGTGAGCGGATAGACCGGCAACAGCTTGCTGAGGGTCTCGGTCTCGCCGTCCTCACCGAACATCAGCTGGTGGGGCTGCTCGAGCTGCCAGCTGCCGTTGAAGATCTTGGCCTTGCCGGTGAAGAGCCCCCGGCTGCCGGGTGGCATCTGTTCGGCGTACGAATGGGCCTGTCCGGCATAGGGGCTGAAGAACGAGAGCGAGAAGGAAAGTCCGTTGGTGCGGATCCGGACCTCGGTACGGAACTGCAGCTTGCGTCCGCGCTGGAAGGTCTTCACGGCGCTCGACGTCACCTCACCGACGACCGACAGGAGCTGGCCGACCTCCGGGGTGCCGACCTCGGAGAGCTCCTTGGTCTGGACGTAGCGGCGCGGGAAGTGACGCAGTAGCTCGCCGACGGTGTGGATGCCGAGGCCCTCCTCGACGAGCTTGCGCTTGGGTGAACGTCCGAAGACGCTGGCCACGGGCGACTCAGGCGTGATCGAGACCATTCACTCCACGCTCACCAGCAGCGGATAGCGATCCTGGCCGCCGTCGTAGACCACCACGTCGACGGCGGGATGAGTCCTCTCCACGTATGCCGCAGCGTCGGCCGCCATCTCCTCGCCCCCCGCGCCGGAGACGATCGTGACCAGCTCGCCGCCGCCGCCCATCAGTCTCTCCAGGACCTCCACTGCGACCGTGTGCGCGTCCTGACCCACGATCGCGAAGTCGCCCGCGATCACACCGAGCACGTCTCCCGGCTCACAGGGGCCGGCCATCGTCATCGCCTGCCTCGCGGCGACCGTGACAGCGCCGTGGCGGGCGTGCCGAGCGGTGGCCGTCATCTCCCGGACGTCCTGGTCGAAGGTGCGGCCCGGCTCGTGGACGGCGATGGCGGCGAGACCTTGGACCTGCGCCTTGGAGGCGACGACCTCGACCCGGACGTCGCCGCTCTCCTCGGCGGTGCGAGCCGCGATCTCCGCGACGCGGATCGAGTCGGCGTCGTTGGGGAGCACGACGACCTCGGCTGCACCGCAGCCGGTGATGGCCTCGAGGATCTGGCCCGTCGAGGGACGCCGACCGGGGCCACCGTGGACGACCACGGCGCCGGCCTCCTCGAAGAGGGCCGCCAGACCCGGCCCCGCGGCGACGGCAACCACCTTGCGACCGGACCTGGTGGTGGGCTGGCGCCCCTGTGCGGACTGCTGCGCGACCTGGTCGGCGAAGTGGGTCACCCGCACGCGATAGGGGCGGCCGGCCTCGATCCCGGCCTCGATCGCGGCGCCGACGTCGTCGACGTGCACGTGGACGTTCCACAACTGGTCCGATCCCACGACGACCAAGCTGTCCCCCAGCCCGGCCAGCGCCTTCTTCAGCACCGCGATGGCGCTCTCCTCGGCCTCGAGCAGATACATCACCTCGTAGGCCGGACCTCCGGGACTGAGGTCGCCCTGCAGGTCGTTGTGCAAGGCGAGCGGCACCGGGATCCGGGGGACCCCGACCGGAGCAGGTGGTGGTCGGCGTCCGGTCGAGACGGTCTCGGCAGCATCCAGGACGACACACAGACCCCTGCCGCCCGCGTCGACCACCCCTGCGTCGGCCAGCGCCTTGAGCAGCGTCGGGGTCAGCGCCAGTGCCTCCCGTGCAGCCGCGGCCGCCGCCGTGAAGACATCCCGGGCCCTGGACCCGGTGGCGGCTGCGCTTGCCGTGGCCGCCTCGGCAGCGGCCCGGGCGACGGTGAGGATGGTGCCCTCGACGGGCACGCCCACGGCAGCGTAGGACGCGTCGGTGGCGCGCTGCATGGCCTCGGCTGCCACGACGGCGTTGCGGTCGTCGGGCGTGGCCTCGGCCAGTCGGGCGACGTACGCACCGAGCATCTGGCTGAGGATGACCCCGGAGTTGCCCCGGGCGCCGAGGAGCGCCCCGCGGGACAGGATGCGCATGGCGTCGGGCAGTGGGAGGTCCGGGTCGCCCGCCAGGGCCTCGGTGATGGCATCGCGAGCGGCGGAGACGGTCAGGAACATGTTGGTCCCGGTGTCGCCGTCGGGGACCGGATAGACGTTGAGCGCGTCGATCTCCTCGCGGGCGCCGGAGAGCGCGTCGGTGGCGATCTCCACGAACCGGGCCAGCGACGCCGTGGACAGGCCGCTCGTCACCCGCTCCATCGCAGCCCTCCCCCGGTCAGTTGTCGAAGGCACAGGTTAGCGCCGTGCGGGGGTGGGGCGACAGACGCAACAGACCCCGAGAGCAGTGCTCTCGGGGTCTGTCGGGAAGACGTCAGGTCAGCGACTGACCTTGCCGGCCTTGAGGCAACCGGTGCAGATGTTGACGCGCTTGGGGGTGCCGTTGATCGTGGCCCGCACGCGCTGGATGTTCGGGTTGAAGCGACGCTTCGTAATCTTGCGCGACCAGGGTCGGTTGTTGCCGAAGCCGGGCCTCTTGGCGCAGATGTCACAGACGGCAGCCACCGTGTACTCCTGAAGATCGTGGGTGATTCGAGAACGTATCGGCTCGCCAGGACCGGATCCGGCCAGCGAGCAACCGCACAAGAGTATCCGACCCGCAGGGATGGGTGAAATCGAGCCGGTCCCGGCTCAGAAGTGCGTCCACCCGGTCGGGCCTTCGTACTCCGCCCCGTTCACGGTGACCCCCGAACCTGCAGTCACCGAGCCGATGACGCGCCAGCCGGGGGGCACCTGGGCCGCGCTGGGGAATGTCGCGAGCAGCCCGTGGTCGTCGCCGCCGCCCAACACGAACTCGAGCGGGTCCACGCCGAGTGCAGCGCCGACCGCGACGAGCGGCTCGGCGAGCTCGAAGGCACTGGTGCGTACGTCGATCGCGACCCCACTCGCCTCGGCCAGGTGCCGGGCTTCGGCGAGCAGCCCGTCAGAGATGTCGATCATGGCCGTGACGCCCGCCTCCGCGGCGAGCCGGCCCTGCGCGTACGGCGGCTCCGGTCGGCGGTAGGCCTCCACCAGCACGCGTGGGGACCGGAAACCACGAGCCAGGACGGCCAGCCCGCCGCCCGCCCAGCCCTGCCGACCGGCCAGGGCCAGCACCTCGCCGGCGGCGGCACCCGAGCGCACGACCGGCGACTCGGTGCAGGCGCCGATCACGGTCACCGCGATCACGACCTCGTCGGCGCGGGTCAGGTCGCCCCCGACCACACTGGCGCCCACTCCCGTGCACTCCGCGGCGAACCCACGCGCGAAGTCGAGCGCCCATTGCGCCGGCAGGTCGGCTGGCGCTGCCAGGCCGATGGTCAGCGAGTGGGCCGTGCCACCCATGGCATTGATGTCGGAGAGGTTCTGCGCCGCGGCACGGTGGCCGACATCCTCGGCGCTGGACCAGTCGCGCCGGAAGTGCCTGCCCTCGACCATGAGATCGGTGGAGACCACGACGTGACCGTTGCGGATCCGCAGCACGGCTGCGTCGTCGCCCGGCCCGATCAGGACGTGCTCGCCCTGGTCGAACAGCGAGATGAAGGCCTCGATCAGGCCGAACTCGCCGGCATCGGCCAAGGTCGCGTCCTTCGGGAATGCCATGCGGCCCATCAGACCAGATCGGCGCACCGAGGACAGAGGCCGGGGACAGGCGCCTATCGAGAAGTGGCGGCTCTCGCGGTAGGTTGACGACCGCACAGCGTTTTCCACGATCTTCCCGCAACCGAGGAGTCACAGATGGTCGTCCAGGCCTACATCCTGATCCAGACCGACGTCGGCAAGGCCGCTGAGGTTGCCATTGCCATTGCCAAGGTCAAGGGCGTCACCCTCGCTGAGGACGTCACCGGTCCCTACGACGTGATCGTCCGCGCCGAGGCGCGCAACGTCGACGAGCTCGGCAAGCTGGTCGTCTCGAAGGTGCAGAACCTCGACGGCATCACGCGCACGCTGACGTGCCCCGTCGTCCACATCTGAGCCGGACCCACCGACGCCCCGTGTCCCTGTGGACACGGGGCGTCGTTGTCCTTCTCCTGCTGGGCGCTGCCGGTTGCTCGTCTCCCGAGCTGCCGTCGATGTCGCGGGCCGACGCGGAGGCGTGCGCCGAGCTGACAGCCGCACTGCCTGACCGCGTCGACGGTGAAGACCTCAGCGACGACACCGACCGCACCGCCGCGTGGGGCGGCATCGAGCTCACCTGCGGTGCCGAGATGCCTGCGGCGTACGACGAGTTCGCCTCCTGCACCGAGATCGACGGCGTCGGCTGGTTCCTGCCGCCCACCGAGCTCAACGACCCGAACTCCGACATCCTCGTCACCGCCCTGACGCACAGTCCCCGCGTGAGCGTGCTCATCCCGGCTGCCCTGCGGGGCAACGACGTCGCCCTGTCCGAGATCTCGCCGGTGATCACGAAGACCCTGACCGCTGGCGAGCCCTGCCTCTAGTTCAGCAGGCTCAGGCTGCCCGCCGATGATGGCGGTAGTTCACTGTCACCAGGTGGCAGTGAACTACCGCTGTCCTGGGAATGTCGGCGGGCCTTCAGCGCAGCCCGGTGTCACGTTCGAGGGCGAGGGTGATCAACCGGTCGACGAGCTCGGGATAGCTCACGCCCGACTCGGCCCACATCTGCGGGAACATCGAGGTCGGGGTGAAGCCGGGCATCGTGTTGAGCTCGTTGATCACCACCGTGTGGTCGGGCAGCACGAAGAAGTCCACCCGCGCCAGGCCCTCGCACGACAGCGCCTCGAACGCACGCACGGCCAGCCGCCGCAGCTCCTGCTCGACCTCCGGGGGCAGATCGGCCGGCAGGTCGACCTCGGTGTCCTGGTCGGCGAGATACTTCGCCTCGAAGTCGTAGAACTCGTGGCCGCCCCCGATGCGCACCTCCGCGGGGCGTGAGGTCTCCGGGTCGCCGTCGACAGTGGCGAGCACCCCGCACTCGACCTCGCGTGCGCCGACCGCGGCCACCTCGACGAGCACCTTGGAGTCGTACTCCAGCGCCAGCTCGATCGCCTCGGCGATCTCACCCTGGTGATGGATCTTGCTGATGCCGATGCTGGACCCACCCCGCGCCGGCTTGGCGAAGGACGGGTGGTCGAGCTCCTCGATGCGGGTCAGGGTGGACACGCGGTCGGTGTCCCACTCCCGTCGGGTCACCGTGATGCCGCGGGTCACCGGGAGCCCGGCGGCTTCGAGCACGATCTTCATGTAGGCCTTGTCCATGCCCACGGCGGAGGCCAGGACTCCTGAGCCGACGTAGCGGACGCCGGCCATCTCGAGCATCCCCTGCAACGTGCCGTCCTCGCCCCACGGCCCGTGCAGCAGCGGGAACACCACGTCGACCGTGCCCAGCGTCCGGGGCACCTCGGCAGCCTCGGTGACGACGAGGTCCGCCGAGCCGGCAGCGCCGAGCAGGGCCACCATTGCATTCGACGCGTCGACCTCGGGCAGGGTGGAGCCGGAGATGGCGAGCCGGGAGGCGTCGTCGGCCTCGAGCACCCAGCGGCCGTCGGTGGCGATCCCGACGGGGACCACGTCGTACTTATCGCGATCGATCGCGGCCAGCACGCTTCCAGCCGTGACGCACGAGATGCCGTGCTCGCTGGACCGACCACCGAAGACGACAGCGACGCGAGGCTTCCGGGGCTCGTTCATTGCCCCGACCCTATCCGCCTAGGCTGGCTGGCATGTCTGGTGACACTCCCCTTTCCCGCTCGACGATCGCAGTCACCGCGGGGCGGCCGGCACACGATCCGGACTCGCCCCTCAACGTGCCGATCACGATGGCCTCGACGTACGTCGCAGGCGGCGACCTGGAGTACGGCCGCTACGCGAACCCGACGTGGACGGCCCTCGAGGAGACGCTCGGCGCGCTCGAGGGAGGGCGGTGCCTGAGCTTCGCGTCCGGTATGGCGGCCGTCACGACCGTGCTCGATCTCGTGGCCCACGGCGCCAAGGTGGTCGCTCCCCGGCACTCCTACAGCGGCACGATCATGCAGCTGGCCGACCTCGAGGCCCGCGGCCGGGTCAGGGCCGACCTCGTCGACATCACCGACACCGACGCGGTGGTGAGGGCGTGCGAGGACGCCGCACTGGTGTGGCTGGAGTCGCCGACCAACCCCGCGCTCGAGATCGCCGACATCGCGACGATCACCGCTGCTGCACACGTTGCCGGCGCCTACGTCGTCGTCGACAACACGTTCGCCACTCCCCTGCTCCAGACCCCGCTCGCCGACGGCGTCGACCTCGTGGTGCACTCCGCGACGAAGTACCTCGCCGGGCACAGCGACGTGGTGCTCGGCGCGGTCTGCACACGTGACGACGAGCTCTTCGGGGTGCTCAAGAACCGCCGCGACCTGCAGGGCGCCATCCCCGGGTCCTTCGAGGCATGGCTGGTGCTGCGGGGCATGCGCACCCTGCACGTGCGCGTGGAACGCGCCCAGGCCAACGCCCAGGAGCTCGTCGGTCGCCTTGCCGACCACCCCGCACTGGCAGAGGTCCGCTATCCCGGGTTCGGCGCGATCATCTCGATCGTGCTCGCCCAGGGCGCCTTGGCAGCAGACCTGCTGACGCACAAGACGAAGCTCTGGGTGCACACCACCTCACTCGGAGGCGTGGAGTCGACCCTCGAGCGCCGCCGGCGCTGGAAGGGTGAGGCGCCGACGATCCCCGAGGGGCTGGTGCGCCTCAGTGTCGGCATCGAGGACGTGGACGACCTCTGGCGAGACCTGAGCTCGGCCCTCGACGGCTGCGTGGGCTGACGCTCTCGAGGGGGCTAGTCGGTCTCAGTGGTCTCGACGCGCTCGCTCGCCCTCGTTCCTCGGCCGCGTCTCTTGCTCGACTGTTCGACCTCAGTAGCTCTGACGTCGTTCCTCCGTCGGAACTAGTCGGTCTCAGCCTTGGTGTCGCGGGCGATGAAGCTGTTCATCATCTCCAGGGCCGTCATGCGACCGTCAACGACGGCGTCGACGTGCTCGGCGATCGGGGCGTCCACCCCGGTCTGCGCCGCCAGCGCCATCAGCGACTTGCAGGACTTGGCACCCTCGGCGACCTGCGACGTCGAGGCGTAGATCTCGGCGGTGGTCATCCCCTTGCCGAGGTTCTCCCCGAATGTCCGGTTGCGCGAGAGCGGCGAGGAGCAGGTGGCCACCAGGTCACCGAGACCGGCGAGCCCCATGAGCGTCAACGGGTTGGCGCCCTGGGCCATCGCGAGCCGAGCGGTCTCGGCCAGTCCGCGGGTGATCAGGGACGCTGTCGTGTTGTCGCCGAAGCCCAGGCCGACGGCCATCCCGACCGCAAGACCGACGACGTTCTTGTAGGCCCCGCCGATCTCGCAACCGAGCACGTCGGTGGAGGTGTAGGGCCGGAAGGCGGCCGTGTGGAACATGGCTTGGAGACGCTTGGCGACGTCCTCGTCCGGGCAGGCGACCACTGAAGCGGCGGGCTCGCGGCGGGCGATCTCCTTGGCCAGGTTGGGACCGCTCACGACCGCGATGCGCTCCGCTCCTGCGCCGGTGACCTCGGCGATCACCTCGCTCATCCGCTTGAGCGACCCGAGCTCGACGCCCTTCATGAGGGACACCAGCACGGCCTTCTCCGGGATCATCGGGGCCCATGTGGTGAGGTTCTCGCGCAGGCTCTGCGAGGGCACCGTCAGGACCACGACGTCGGCGTCGGCCGCTGCCTGCTCGGCGTCGGTCGTTGCGCTGACGCTCGGCGGCAGCTCGACACCGGGGAGGTACTCGGTGTTCTCCCGGTCCCCGTTGATCGCGTCCACGACCTCCTCGCGTCGGGCCCACAGGGTGACGTCATTGCCTGCATCACCCAGGACGACGGAGAACGCCGTCCCCCACGAGCCGGCGCTGAACACGGCGATCTTCGTCATCGGCGCTCTTTCCTCTTCGGGTTCCCGGCCTGCTTCACGCCCGCTGTGCGAGGGTCGAACCGGGTGGCGGGGGGTGTCTCTCCACGCAGCTCGGCGACGAGGTCGGTGAGGGAGCTCATCAGCCGCTCGGTGGTGTCGCGGACGAGCTGGGGGGTCTGCGGAAGCGCGCGGAGGTCATCGAGCGGCACCGGGTCGCCGGCCTTCATCGTGATGCGCTTGCGCGGGAACAGGTCGGGCTTGGAGGCGTAGGGGTAGAGCATGTCCTGGGCACCCCAGTGCGCGACCGGAATGACGGGCACTCCCGTCCCCAGGGCGATGCGTGCGGCGCCCGACTTGCCCGTCATCGGCCAGAGCGCTGGATCGCGCGTCAGCGTCCCCTCGGGATAGACCACGACGCACTCGCCCTCGTTGACCGCCCTGACCGCAGCGTCGTAGGCGCCGATCGCGTTCTTGGACAGTCGCTCGACCGGGATCTGCTGGGCCGAGCTGAGCACCTTGCCCACGATCGGGGCGCGGAACAGCGAGGACTTGGCCAGGTAGCGCGGGATCCGCCCGTGGTCCCAGACGAACAGCGCGGTCAACAGCGGGTCGACGTGCGAGATGTGGTTGACGACCAGGATGCAGCCGCCGCTTGCCGGGATCTTCTCCCCGTCGATCCAGGTGCGCTTCGTGATCAGAGACGCTGTCGGCTTCACCGTCGCGACGACGAAGTTCACCGCCCAGCCACGCTCGCTCTGCACTTTTCGGACCGACACGCCGGGGACCCTCCTGATCGTCGGTGAGCAGGCTACTCGTAACGATGCGAGGATCGGCCCAATGCCACTGAAGCCCGCCGACGTTTCCTTCGTCGTGATCGTCCCGGTCAAACCGCCTGCCCGGGGCAAGTCGCGCCTCGACACGTTCATCCCCACCGACCGGCGCGACCTCGCCGCCGCATTCGCCCGCGACACGGTGGCCGCAGCCCACCGCACGCCATGCGTCGAGGCGGTGCTGGTCGTCACCGACGACCATCGCTTCGCCGCCGTCCTCAGCAACGACGGCTGCGAGGTGATCCCCGACGGCGTGAGCAACGACCTCAACGCGACCCTGCGCCAGGCTGCTGCCGAGTGCGTACGCCGATGGCCGAGCGCCATTCCTGTCGCGCTGTGCGCCGACCTGCCCTGCTTGGTGAGCGATGACCTCGCGGCGGCGCTGGCCCACGCACAGGGACCGTCCTTCGTCCGTGATGCCGACGGCTCCGGAACGACGATGTATGCCGCTCCGCACGGCGAGTTCGACCCGTCCTTCGGTGGCAACTCCGCCGATCTGCACCTCCTGCGCGGCGCCGACGAGATCGCGGTGCCGGCCCCGACGCTGCGCCTCGACGTCGACGACCCGGCCGACCTCGCGGAGGCCCTGCGGCTCGGGGTCGGACCGCACACGGCTCAGGTGTGGGCCAGGACCGGCAGTTGACGTCGATGGCGGGTCACCCCACGGTGACCCGCCATCAGCGCTGGGCGATCAGGACTTCTTGGCCGTCGCCTTCTTCGCGGGGCTGCTCTTCTTGGCGGTGCTGGACTTCTTCGCGGCGCTGGCCGTGCTCGTCTTCTTGGCCGGCGTCTTCTTCGCAGCCGTGCTGGCCTTCTTGGCCGGACTGGCCTTCTTGGTGGTGGTTGCCTTCTTCGCGGTGGTCGCGCTTGCTGCGCTCGCCTTCTTCGCCGGCGACTTCTTCGCAGCCGTGCTGGTCTTCTTGGCTGGCGCCTTGGAGGTGACCTTCTTGGCCGCTGCCCCGGCTGCACGGGCCGGAGCCGTGACTGCAGAGGCCACGGATCGTGCCGTCGGGGGCTTCGGCATGTTGGCCGCCGTCAGCTTCGGCAGCTTCTTGGCTCCGGAGATGACGTTCTTGAGCTCCTGCCCGGCCGTGAACTTGGGCACCGCCTTCTTCTTGGACTTCATCTGCTGCCCGGTCTGCGGGTTGCGCACCATCCGAGCGTTGCGGACGGTCTTCTCGAAGGAACCGAACCCAGTGATGGCGACCTTCTCGCCTCGAGCCACCTCCCGCGTGATGGTGTCGAGCACTGATTCCAACGCGTGCGCGGCCTGCTTGCGGTTCCCCTCGTAACGCGCGGCGAGCGCGTCGATGAGCTGTGTCTTGTTCACTAGCTTCCCTTCCAATGAACCAATGTCGCCGTGCTGGTGCCCGGCATCTGCTCGGCACGCTAGGCACTTGTGGCATGGGTCACAATCACCGCGGCGCGTTTCGCCCGGTTTTTCCTCAGAAGGGTCGTCCACGCGGGGACGCGCTCACAGCCGCTGGGTGACCGGCTTCCAGCTCGGGCGGGTGCTCTCGTAGGCCGCGATGTCGTCGCCGTGACCCATCGTGATGCCGATGTCGTCGAGGCCCTCGAGCAACCGGTAGCGCGTGTAGTCGTCGATGTCGAAGGAGTCCTCGATGGCGTCGGGGCCCTCGCCAGCCCTGACAGTGCGACTTTCCAGGTCGACGGTGACCGTGGCGCCGGGGAACTCGTCGAGGTGGTCCCAGAGGCGCTGGACGACCTTCTCGTCGACCTGCGCAGCGACCAGCCCGGCCTTGCCGGAGTTGCCTCTGAAGATGTCGGCGAAGCGCGAGGAGATGACGGCCTTGAAGCCGTAGTTCTGCAACGCCCACACGGCGTGCTCGCGCGACGAGCCGGTCCCGAAGTCGGGCCCGGCCACCAGGACCGAGGCCCCGGCGTACTCCGGCTTGTTGAGCACGAAGTCCGGGTCGCTACGCCAGGCGGCGAACAGACCGTCCTCGAAGCCGCTACGGGTGACGCGCTTGAGGTAGACCGCGGGGATGATCTGGTCGGTGTCGACGTTGCTGCGCTTGAGCGGCATCGCGACACCTGTGTGTGCGGTGAACTTCTCCATGACTCAGACCTCCACGCTGACGAGGTCAGCAGGTGACGAGAGCGTGCCGCGCACAGCAGTGGCGGCCGCTACGGGGATCGAGACCAGGTGGGTACGACCACCCTTGCCCTGACGTCCTTCGAAGTTGCGGTTGGACGTCGAGGCGCTGCGCTCACCCACGGCCAGCTGGTCGGGGTTCATGCCCAGGCACATCGAGCAACCGGCGCCACGCCACTCGGCCCCGGCTTCGATGAAGACCTTGTCCAGCCCCTCCTCCATCGCCTGGAGGCGCACCCGCACCGACCCTGGCACGACGAGCAGGCGAGTGCCCTCGGCGACCTGGTGGCCCTCGATGATCTTCGCGGCCAGTCGCAGGTCCTCGATGCGCCCGTTGGTGCACGACCCGACAAAGACGGTGTCGACATGGACATCGCGCATGGGGGTGCCGGCCTCGAGGCCCATGTAGGTCAGGGCGTTCTCGGCGGCGACGCGGTCGGCTTCCTCCTCGAAGTCAGCCGGTGTCGGCACGACTCCTCCCAGCGGCACGCCTTGGCCGGGGTTGGTGCCCCAGGTGACAAAGGGCGTCATCGTGGAGGCGTCCAGCACGATCTCGGCGTCGAACTCGGCGTCGTCGTCGGTGACGAGGGTCTGCCAGTGCGCGACGGCAGCGTCCCAGTCTTCCCCGCTTGGCGCCTCCGGCTTGCCCTCGATGTAGTCGAAGGTGGTCTGGTCGGGCGCGATCAGGCCGGCCTTCGCACCCCACTCGATCGACATGTTGCAGACGGTCATCCGACCCTCCATCGAGAGCTCCTCGATGGCCTGGCCCCGATACTCCACGATGTAGCCCTGGCCGCCGCCGGTGCCGGTGTGGGTGATCAGCGTGAGGACCATGTCCTTGGCGGTGACGCCTTCGGGCAACGACCCGTTGATCGTGACGGCCATCGTCTTCGGCTTGGCCTGGGTCAGCGTCTGGGTGGCGAGCACGTGCTCGACCTCCGAGGTGCCGATGCCGAAGGCGATCGCGCCGAAGGCGCCGTGGGTCGAGGTGTGGCTGTCACCGCAGACGATCGTCATCCCCGGTTGGGTCAGCCCGAGCTGAGGTCCGACCACGTGCACGATGCCCTGCTCGATGTCGCCGAGCGGGTGGAGGCGTACGCCGAACTCGGCGGCGTTGCGGCGCAGGGTGTCGACCTGGGTCTTCGAGACCGGGTCGGCGATGGGCTTGTCCCAGTCGAGCGTGGGGACGTTGTGGTCCTCGGTGGCCAGGGTCAGGTCCGGGCGACGAACCTGACGGCCCGCGAGACGGAGTCCGTCGAAGGCCTGGGGCGAGGTCACCTCGTGGATGAGGTGGAGATCGATGTAGAGAAGGTCGGGCTCCCCGGGGGCACTACGGACGACGTGTTCGTCCCACACCTTCTCGGCCAGGGTCTTGCCCATTTCGTGCTCCTTTGTGCGAGGTTGAGCCGTACGCCGCGACGTCGCGGTCGGCGCTGCTCCGTGGTCTCCGACACTACTGCTTGCATCCCATGATCTGAGACGGCAGTATTGCCATATGGACAACTCTAGCGGCGTCGGCGTGCTCGACAAAGCGGCTCTCGTGCTCTCGGCACTCGAGGCCGGACCGGCCACTCTCGCCGGGCTGGTCGCCGGCACCGGCCTCGCCCGACCGACCGCGCACCGCCTCGCCGTCGCCCTCGAGCACCATCGCCTCGTGGCCCGCGACATGCAGGGTCGCTTCATCCTCGGACCCCGGCTGGCTGAGCTGTCCGCTGCTGCGGGTGAGGACCGCCTGCTCGCGGCGGCGGGCCCCGTCCTGGCGCGCCTGCGCGACATCACCGGGGAGTCCGCTCAGCTGTGGCGTCGCCAAGGCGAGCACCGCGTCTGCGTGGCTGCCGCGGAGCGTCCCTCCGGGCTGCGCGACACCATCCCGGTGGGATCACAGCTCACCATGCGAGCCGGATCGGCGGCGCAGGTCCTGCTCGCGTGGGAGGACCCTGAGCGGATGCACCGAGGACTCCAGAACGCTGCCTACTCCGCGACCGCGTTGTCCGGGATCCGGCGACGCGGCTGGGCGCAGTCCATCGGCGAGCGCGAGCAGGGCGTCGCCTCGGTCTCGGCTCCGGTCCGCTCCCCCGGCGGCAAGATCATCGCCGCGGTCTCCGTCTCGGGTCCGCTCGAGCGCCTGTCGCGCCAGCCCGGCCGGATGCACGCCCCTGCCGTCCTGGCGGCCGCCGAACGGCTCTCGGAGTCACTGCGGCGCGCGGCCGCCGACTGACCTCTGCATCAACCGACCGTCAGATGGGTACGTTCGAGGAACCGCCCACCCGAGGAGTGATCATGAGCAGTGACAAGGACGACGCAGCCGTCGAGGGACAGGTCTCGGAGGTGTCCGGCATGAGTGGCACGCCCGACGCGATCTCCCCGTCCGACGCAACGGCCGGTGCTCCTGAGGGCGAATCCGGTCACCCGGACGAGGGCGAGGCCGGTCCGAACGCCAAGCCGGATGACAACGTCAGGGCCAACAAGGTCTGACGCACGCGCTCCGCAGCCTGAGTATCCCCACACTGGTACCGGGCGTGAGCGCGGGTTGGACTGGGGCCATGCACACCGTCAACGCCGCCATGGTCCGCATCGCCGTGTTGGGCGCCGCCCTCGCCGGCTACTACGCAGCCCTGCCGTTCTTGTTCCCCGACGATGGCGGCGGTGCCAACATCGGAGCCGGGCTGATCGCCTTCGCCGGACTCGCCCTCATGAGCTTCGGCTGGGCGCTCCAGGACGGGCGGGCAAGGGGCAACTCCTCGACCGTCACCGTCTGGTCGATCGTCGCGGTGGTGATGGGCATCGGCTGGTTCGTCGCCCTGGCCGTCGCCGAAGCCGACGCCAGCATGTCTGTCGCCGATCGGATCGAGACCTATGCCTTCATCATGTTCTTCACCGTGGGTCTGGTCTTCGGCCCCGCCGCCGCAGGTGTCGGCGTCGGCAGCGCGCTTCGGCCGTCGTCATCACGGTGATCGCGCCACCTAGAAGAGCGCGTCCTGCTCGAGCTCGAGCAGCATCTGCTTCCTCTCGATCCCGCCGGCATAGCCGGTCAACGTGCCGTTTGCTCCGATGACCCGGTGGCACGGGATCACGATCGGGATCGGGTTGCGGCCGTTGGCCAGTCCGACGGCCCGGCTGGCCGCGTTCGTCATCCCGAGGCGACCGGCGATCTCGCCGTACGACGCGGTGTGGCCGTATCCGATGGTCGCCAACTGCACCCACACGCGTTGCTGGAAGTCGGTGCCGCGGGGAGCGAGAGGCAGGTCGAACTCGGTCAGCTCCCCGTCGAAGTAGGAGCGGAGCTGGCGCACCGCCTCGGCGAGGACCGGGTGGTCCGGGCTCTCGGCACCGAGCGGGCGACCGTCCGCGGGTTGCTTGAAGGGCGAGAACTCGATGGCACTGATCTTGTTGTCGCGCTCGATGACCCTTAGGTCACCGATCGGTGAGGGCAGCACGGTCCACATGTCATTCGTCCTTCGGAGCGGGGGTCTCGGGCATCAGGGTGTTCCACAGGTGCATCAGGGCGTAGGAGCGCCACGGCCGCCATCGCTCGACGTCGCTCGGTCCCAGCGGTCTGGTGCCCAGCGTGCTCAGCACGTTGCGGACAGCGAGGTCGGTGGGCAGGAAGACGTCCGGGTGTCCGAGAGCGCGCATGGCGATGTAGTCGGCCGTCCAGGGTCCGATCCCTGGCAACAACAGCAGGCTTCGGCGTACGTCGTCGCGGTCAGGACCACGGTCGAGGGCGACGTGCCCTCGGGCGAGGGCTGCCGCGAGACCGACCAGTGCCCGGCCGCGTGCGCGCGGCATCGGCATTGCCTCGGGATCGACCTCGGCGAGGGTGGCCGCATCGGGGAACAGGTGGGTCAGGCCAGCGATGTCGGAGTCGACACGACGCCCGTGCGCATCGACGATGCGACCCGTGACCGTACGCGCACCGGTCACGCTGACCTGCTGGCCGACAACGGTACGCACGGCCGTCTCGTTGCCGTCGACCTGCCCCGGCACCCTGAGCCCGGGAGTCCCCCGCACAAGTGGACCGATGACCGGGTCCGATCCGAGGTGCTCGTCGACCGCCACGGGGTCGCAGTCCGCGTCGAGCAGACGTCGGACCCGCTCCACAGCGGCAGAGGTGTCCCGCAAGTCGTCGAGGGCGAACTCCGCCACGACGAAGGCCGTCTCGCCGACGGTCGACTCGTCCCGAAGACGGAGCCGGACCGTCCCGGGACCGTGCGGCAGGTCCAGGGTTCGGGCGTACCACCCCTCACCTGCCACCTCCACGCCCGGGACCAGGTGGTAGGCGAGGAAGTCGAGCAGCCGCCCACCAGCGAAGGGGGTGCGCACGGCCAGCCGCATGGTCACGGTGCCTCGCGGGACGCGACGACCGCCTCGCCGTCCGCGGAGCTCGGTCGGGTTGACGGCATAGACCTCGCGCACCGTGTCGTTGAACTGGCGGATGCTGGAGAACCCCGCCGCGAAGGCCACGTCCGACAGCGACATGTCGGTCGTCTCGATCAGCACACGAGCAGTCTGCGCGCGCCGGGCGCGCGCCAGGGCCAGCGGGGGCGCGCCGAGCTCACGAGCGACCAACCGACTGAGGTGACGAGGGGTGTAGCCGACCTTGCGGGCCAGGCCTTCGACACCTTCGCGGTCGACCAGCCCGTCACTGATGAGCCGCATCGTCCGACCACCGACGTCCGCGGCGACGTCCCAGTCGGGACTTCCCGGCGTGGCATCCGGCAGGCAGCGCTTGCAGGCTCGGAACCCGGCCGCTTGGCAGGCCGCCGCTGTCGGCCGGAACGTCACGTTGGCGAAGCCGGGCGTTCGGGCCGGGCAACTGGGACGGCAGTAGATGCCGGTCGTGGCGACGCAGGTGTAGAAGACGCCGTCGAAGCGGCGGTCCTTGCTCTTGACCGCCCGGTAGCAGGACTCGTCGTCCAGATCGGTGCGTCGCATGCGCTGAGTCTGTCGCACCCGAGCAGCCGGTTCTAGCGGAATTCGGACACGGCACGGACGAGGGCGAAATAGCAAGAAGGCCAGTCCCTGGGGACTGGCCTTCTCCGTGTCGTACCCCCGACCGGATTCGAACCGGCGCTACCGCCGTGAGAGGGCGGCGTGCTAGGCCGCTACACAACGGGGGCAAGCACTGCTTGATGCGATCAGAACTATATCCACGGGATCAGAACCGATCAAAATCCCCACAGATGCGGGGAATTTCGCTGGGATACTAGGACTCGAACCTAGAATAACTGGACCAGAACCAGTCGTGTTGCCAATTACACCATATCCCAATGGCGTGCACTCTCGGCCCGTCAGATGCCTCGTCCGGACCAAGAAGAAACCTTACATGGCACCGCGCGGCGCTTCCAAAACGGCTGGTGCCACAGTCGTCGCGAGGCCCATTCGACGGGCCAACCACGTCGCCAGGGCGAGGTAGACGAGCGACTGGGTGAGCGTCCCGGGCAGGCTCCACCACGACCCGCCGGTGGGGTTGAGGGCGCTGCTCATGTCGGTGAAAGCGAGCGCGAGCCCGAACGCCAGGAAGTTGTTGAGGACATGCATGGCGATGGCGGCCTCGAGCCCGCCGGTGAGGATCACCAGAGCTCCTGCGACGAGGCCGAACGCGAACCTGTCGACGAAGATGGGCAGGTCCTGGGCGAGCCCGTGGGCGAGCGCGAACAGCAGGGCCGAGAGCAGCACGGCCAGGACACGACTGGGGAAGAGGCCGCCGAACGCCTGCATCAGATAGCCACGAAAGGCGTACTCCTCCCCGGCTGCCTGCAACGGGGTCAGGATGAGGACGACGAGCAGGAAGTCTCGTGTCGTGGATGTGAAGGCGTTGACCTCGCCGCTGAGCTCGGCTCCCGCGCCGCTCTGCGGCACGAGGCTCGACACCACGACAGTGGCGATCAGGGCCAGCACCGAGAGTCCGAAGCAGGCCAGGAAGAACCGCCAGCGCACGCGACGCGCCACCGACATCAGCCACCCCTGGGCGAGCCCGTGCAGGGCGACGTTGACCAGGATCGTCGCCGGGATCGCAGTGGCAAGCACCAGGTTGATGTAGGCAAGTCCCATCGGGGTGACGTCCTCGATGTCCAGCACGGACTCGACGCCGGCACCCACCGGCTGTCCTGTCGCGAGCAGCCACGCGATCAACGGCACAAGGGCACCGAGGGGGGCAAGGACGGCAACGGCGAGCACCATCAGCACGATGCCGACAAGGGGCCGCCAGGGACCGGGCCGACCCAGACGTTGCAGCCGGTGGTACTCGAGGGGTTCGACCATCGGCGTCAGCCGGACATCGCGTCGGTCAAGCGCGCGATCGACCGGTCCCGACCCAACAGCTCCATCGACTCGAACAACGGCGGACTGATCTTGCGACCTGAGATGGCGATCCTGACGGGGCCGAAGGCGTGCCGGGGCTTGAGGCCCAGCTCGTCGATCAGCTTGGCGCGGAGCGCCTCCTCGATGGCTGCGGTGCTCCAGGTGTCGAGAGCGTCGACGGCGTCGTACGCCGCCTTCACAACCTCGCGGCCTGGATCGTCCAGGTCGTCGACACGCGTGAAGTCAGCCTCGGCGACGAAGAAGAAGCCGAGCATGTCGACGGCCTCGGTGAGCTTGTTGATCCGCTCCCCCACCAGTGGCATGGCCTGGTCGAGCAGCTGGCGGTCGGCGGGGTCCGCGGGGTCCATGACGCCCGCCTCCTCGAGGAACGGCAGCACGCGTTCGGTCATCTCCTCGACCGACAGCAGGCGCATCTGCGAGGAGTTGATCGCGTCAGCCTTCTTGACGTCGAAGCGTGCCGGGTTGGGGTTGACGTCGCCGATCTCGAACGCCTCGACCATCTCCTCGAGCGTGAAGACGTCGCGGTCTCCCGAGATGGCCCACCCGAGCAGGGCCAGGTAGTTCAGCAGGCCCTCGGGGAGGAAGCCCTGCTCGCGGTAGAGCGCCATGTGCGCCTGGGGGTCGCGCTTGGAGAGCTTCTTGTTGCCCTCCCCCATCACGTACGGCAGGTGGCCGTACTCCGGGGTCACCTCGGCCAGACCGATGGCCTTGAACGCGTCGAAGAGGGCAATCTGGCGGGGGGTACTGGAGAGCAGGTCCTCCCCACGCAGCACGTGGGTGATGTGCATGGTGGCGTCGTCCACCGGCGCGGTCAGCGTGTAGAGCGGGTCGCCGTTGGCGCGGGCCAGCGCGTAGTCGGGCACGAACTCGGTCTCGAACGTGATGTCGCCGCGGACCAGGTCGGTCCAGGTGATCGAACCGTCGGGCATCCGGAAGCGGACGACTGGCGCGCGACCTTCGCCCTCGAAGGCACTGCGCTGCTCCTCGCTGAGCTCACGACAGGACCCGTCGTAGCCCATCACCTTCGAGCCGCTCGCCTTGCGGCGCGCGGTGACCTCGTCGTTGGTGCAGTAGCAGTCGTAGGTGTGGCTGCTCTCGCGCAACCGCGCCAGGACGTCGGTGTAGATCTCCGAGCGCTCGGACTGGCGGTAGGGACCGAAGTCTCCGCCCTTGAGCGGCCCTTCGTCCCAGTCCAGTCCCAGCCACTGCATGAGGTCGATCAGCGAGTCGTAGGACTCGACGCTGTTGCGCTCCTTGTCGGTGTCCTCGATGCGGAAGACGAAGGTGCCACCGTGGTGGCGCGCGAAGGCCCAGTTGTAGAGGGCGGTGCGAGCCAGCCCGACGTGGGGGCTGCCCGTCGGGGAGGGAGCCATGCGGACCCGGACGGGACGGGCCACCTGAGAAGTGTTCAACGCTGTGCCACCTTGTTCGTGAGGGTGCCGAGGCCGGCGATGGAGACCTCGACCTCGTCGCCGATCTCCATGGGCCCGACGCCTGCGGGGGTGCCGGTGAGGATGACGTCGCCGGGCAGGAGCGTCATGACGCTCGAGACGTGGGCGATGAGGGTCGGGATGTCGAAGATCAGGTCGCTGGTGGACCCGTCCTGCTTGAGGTCGCCGTTGAGGTGCGTCTGGATCTGGACGCCGTCGGCGAACGTCTGCGGATCGAGGTCGGTCTCGATCCAGGGCCCGAGCGGACAGAACGAGTCGAAGCCCTTGGCGCGGGTGAACTGGACGTCGGTCTTCTGCAGGTCACGCGCCGTCACGTCGTTGCCGATCGTGTAGCCGTAGATGACGTCGGTGGCCTGCTCGACGGGCACGTCACGACAGATCCGGCCGATCACGACGGCGAGCTCACCCTCGAAGTGCACGTTGCTCGACTGCGAGGGGTAGAAGATGGGGTCCCCGGGGCCGATCACGCTGGTGTTGGGCTTGATGAAGATCAACGGTTCCGCCGGGACGTCGCTGCCCATCTCGGCGGCGTGGGCGGCGTAGTTGCGGCCGATCCCGACGACCTTGCTCCGCGGCAGGACGGGTGCCAGCAGGCGTACGTCCTCGAGCTTGAACTCCTGGTCCAGCAGCTTGACGCCGAGGTAGAGGGGGTCACCCGCGATCGCCACGATGACCGTGTCCTCCGACGGCTGGCCGAACTCGTCGACCTCGCCCGTGACCACGCCGTACATCGGCTCTTCCCCAGCGGTGAATCTCGCGATACGCACGACCTCGACCCTATCCGGCGAGCGCGGGGGTCGGGTGCGCGGGCGGAGGGTCGAGGACATGGCTCCACCGTGCCACCATCGCAGGGTGGAGATGACGAAGGACTACGCGATCAAGGCCGGCGGCTGGGACCCGCGCTACGCGGTCGTGCGAGCGGTCGTGACCCACGGGGACGTGGCGGCCGTGCTCGTCGATCCGAACGGCGACGGCGGATCGATCGACGTGGACCAGTACCGCCGAGGACCTGAAGACACCTGGGTCGAGGTCTCCAGCGGAGGCGGCGCAGGTGACTCGGGCGCATCCTGGTCGCCGCACATGGTGGCGACCTACGGACGAACTGCCTCGCGGGCACGCATCCTGGTCGACTACTGCGGCGAGACCTACCCCGCGACGGCCGACGAGGACGGGTGGTGGCTGTTCGCAACCCGTTCCCTGGACGACCACTCCATGCCTGTCGGGCGACCTGTCGACGAGTAGCCAGCTTGATCCCTGGGCCGGTCAGCCCTCGCAGGCGACCCGGGTCTCGGCGATGCAGGTGTCCTGCCCCGCGCCGGCGTCCGCGGAGTCGACGCCCTCGCCGCCGTCGAGGAGGTCGCGCGCCTTGAGCTCCAGGAGCTTGATGCGCTCACCGTTGCGAACACCACGGAGATCCACGACCATGACGTGGCTCCGCATGGTGTCGTCGCCGGCTTCGCCGTACACCTCGGATGAGCGTCGGCACCCGCGGTCGATGGTTCCGGCGAACGCTGCGGAGTCCGGCTTGAGCCCCACCTCGAGGTGGTCGTCGCCGCCGGCGCCGCGCAGGACGACGTGGCAGGCGCTCGCACTCAGCTCATTGTCGCCCTCGGTCCCGATGAGCTCGACGCGGGAGGGGGTCTCACCAAAGGCGTCGACCGGCGCACTGACCGCGAGATCCTCAACGCCGGCAAAGCCGAGGGACCCCAGGGGACCGGTCCCGTCGGAGAAGCTCATCCGGCCCAGCCTCTGGTCGCCGACCACGCTGGACGCGGACGTGCGGACCTTGAGCGCGTCGATGCCAGGCCCCAGGTCGACCAACACGTCGGAGTCCGTCCCGGCGGACCCATCGGACGCAACGGGGACCGTCATGCCTGCGGGGAACGGGTCGCCGAGCTCCACGACATCGTTCCCATCGCCGACGAGGACCTCCACCGGGCCTCGGCCGTCGAACGACACCGTGTCGTCCCCGGGGGTGCCGACGAAGGACTGCCTGCCACCGGACGAGATCTTGTAGTCCTCGAACGAGCTCCAACCCGCGTGGCTGACGCCGTCGACGCGTGCTGTGCTCGACGCGGCGTCGATCTCGAGGGCTCCTGATCGCCGTACGACCCTGAGCAGGTCGTCGCCCGCACCACCTTGCATGACAGCCTGGCGGTGGTGGGTCCCCTCTCCCAGGATGAGCTCGTCCCGGCCGCCTCCGAGACGGATCCGGTCTCGGTTGGCGGCTCCCCGCCGGCCAGACAGCACCAGGTCGGCGCCTGGGCCACCCCGGTAGCTGTCGTTGCCGACGCTCAGGTCGGCGTAGACCAAGGCGCGGACCTCGACGAGCACGGCGTCGTCGCCCGATCCGCCGGTGATGAACGTGAGCCCGTTGCCCTTGCGAGCCCGCACGCAGATCCGGTCGTCGCCGGCACCAGCCTTGACGCCGGTCCCGCCGGCGACCACGACGATCACGTCATCGCCCGGTGTGCCGGTCAGGTGTGCACCGGAGCCCACGATGGTCGGCACCCTGCCCTGGCACCTGGCCACCGCCGCGGCACTGGGGACGGCGCTCGTGGCGAGCATCCCCGCAGCAACGGTCAGAGCGAGAAGAGCAGGTACGGCGCGCATCGTCATGGGGCCCCCCGACCTCGGACAACTTGGACTCGGACCGTAGCAGTGAGGACGGGTGCTGAGGGCCTGGAGGCACGCCCCTTTTCCAAGCCACACGCAGCCCGGGATAGTCTCGGATCAACACGCACGACCGGCGCCCCCAAGGCGTCACGCGGACGTAGCTCAACTGGCAGAGCATCAGGTTTCCAACCTGAAGGTTGTGAGTTCGACCCTCGCCGTCCGCTCCACGCAGTCCCCCGTTCGCGTCGTACGCCCAGCTAGGCCGAGAGCACGTAGTCGACGCGCAGGGCAGGCACCGTGGCTCGGCGAACGGTCGCGATCGGCGGCGGGCGGGTGAGGTAGGCATGGCCCGTCGGGGTCGTGGTCCGGATCGAGCGATCCGGTCCGGGTCTCGCTCGCCAGCCGGGCGCTTCCTTGGCCTGGTTGCAGGCCTCGCAGAGTCCCTGGCTGTTGTGACCGCTGGTCCGACCTCCCGAGGCATGTGGCTGAGGATGGTCGACGTGGCGGATGGGGGCGTCGCACCACGGCGTGCGGCACGTGTCGTCGCGGAGCTTGATGAACCTGGCCAGGTTCCCTCGGAACAAGCGCCCACGGGAGTCCATCGACACCAGCTCACCGGTGTCCGGTCGCGCGTAGAGGCGGCGGAGCCAGACCTCCTCGTCGCGGGTGCAGGCATCGGCGACGATCTCGCGTGCGAGCTCGGCGGGGATCGGCCCCAACCCGTCGAGTCGCGCAACGTCGTCCGCACCGCCGAACAGGGCGCCGTCGCTCATGACCACACCGAGGGTGACCCGGGATCCCGCCGTCCCGGCAGCAGTCGTGCCGCCGGCCGCGAGCACGGCGGAGACGAGCGAGTCCGCCATGATCTGGCCGTTGCTCCGCTCGTCTCCCGTGGCCCGAGCACTGCTGGCGTTCTTCGTCAGCTGCGCCAGGACCGCCACTCCGTCCTTCACGGGCAGGAGCGCTGTCAGGTAGGTCATCGTGTCCGGAGCAGGCCGGAGCGTGACCCTGCGCTCGCTCTCGGCCTTGCGGCGCCGAGCGACCAACGCTGCTGCGTCGAGCCGCGCCGCCTCGGTCAGGCAGGCCTTGGCGAACTCTCGGTCGCCCATCGCCTCGAGCGCGGTCGGGTCTGAGGCGACCCACTCGTCGACCGCCAGTCGGTGCTCCACCGATAGGCACGCTGTCTCGCGCGCGACGATCGTGGCCTTCCACTCGGTGATCCGACCCGTCCGCCAGGCGGTCCAGGTGTGCGGGAGCTCCGCGGCCACCACCTTGGCCAGGCCCAAGTGCTGTCGCCCACGGTCGGGGACTCCCGGCGCGCCAGGGCGACCTGTTCGGCCACCCCTCGGCCTCTGTGTGCCGCAGCCATTCCGGCCGCCGCCTGCGTAGCCCGCTGCGACGCGTCGAGCTCTCGGGAGAGTCGCGCCTGTGCAGCCGTGACCACGCACACCAGCCGTTCGAGCTCGCGGATCGCGTCGACGCGTTGAGGATCCGACAGCCCGCTGGGCGCGTCGGTGGCTGCTGACAATGTGTGGGTCCAGTCACTGATGTTCGACGCGCCCATCGGCTCCGCTGGGCCGCCTGGGGCGGACCCTGCGGAGACAGCGAGCGCTCCGTCGAACATGTGTTCGATTCTACTCCAGCGTTTCGGTCACACAAGAGCCGAGAGTCTCCTGTTGAGACGATTTTGGCATCGCACACCGATGTGGCCAAGCTCGACTCGTCGTCACACACCCGGCGACGGCGCGCTCAACCGTCGAGCAGCTTGCGGAAGACGACTCGGTGGTAGCCGTCCTGGGTGATCCGCTCGATCTCCTGATATCCCCGGCGCGGGTAGTAGGCAAGGTTCTCCTCCATGGCCATGTTCGTGTAGAGCCGCAGCTCGGGCAGGCCCAGGAGGCGAGCCTGGTCCTCCGCCACCTCCAACAACAGTCCGCCTAAGCCGAGGCCCTGTGCCTCAGGAGCGACCGCCACGTTCTGCACCAGGAGGTGATCGTTTGCGGGCTCGAGTACCAGCAGGCCCACGAGACCGCTGCCATTCTCTGCGACCCAGACGTCTCCCTGTCGCACCAACGAGGCGTAGTCGTCGCTCATCGGTGCCGGCTCCCGTCCTATGCGATGCACGTATGGCTCGTAGGCATGTCGCGCAATCTTGGCGAGGGAGGCGGCATCCTCCGGGAGGGCGCGACGAACGCTTGTGGCACCGGGCGATGACGCTCCAGAGCGATCCGGCTCTTCAGTCACACCCGCCATCGTCCGCCACGCCGCCAGTCCCGCACGCCGCGGGCCACCCAGGGGGCGACCCAGGAGGTCAGCTGGCCGTGGGCGACTCGAAGTAGGCGAGCTCGTCGCCCCAGCCATCCACGATGTCCATCATCCGGCGGTTCCCGCGCCGGAGATCATGACGCACACAGTCCGCGACGACGAGGGCGAAGGTCTCCCGGAGCGCGGCTGGTTCACCGTCGACGGTGCGGGTCAGCAGGGGCAGCAGCAGCTCGGCCGGCCACCCGTCGACGGGGTGCTCACGGAGCTCCCACGGCAGGTACTTGTGGTAGGGACGAACCCTGCCGGCGAAGGTGAAGATCGTGTCGAGCAGCCATGGCACCGACTCGACGGCGTCCAGCCGCCTCTCGAGCTCGCGCCCGTCCTGGTCCGACTTCAGCGCACGGAAGGCGTAGTTGATCCACCCTTCGAGTCGGTCGTGCTCGATCAGGATCGCGTCGGCCTCCTCGTCGGAGACGAGTGCCGAGCGGCGTACGGCATCAGCCAGCTCGCCGCCTGTGCGGTCGAGCAGGACAGGAGCCCAGGCACACGACCAGCGGTACCACCAGCCCCCGGTGCCGAAGGGGTCCATGTAGGTGAGATCGGCGAGCGGGGTCGGGATCTCGTCGATCGTCGGCGACTTCGACTTCACATAGCCGTCCGGGACTGTGTCGAGGACCACGTAGACGTCGACGTCGGACCGCTCGGTCGCTATCCCGCGGCCCGCGGACCCGCTGAGCACGAGACCGAGAAAGTTGTCGCCGTGCTCGCGGTCGACTCGTTCCGCCACCGAGGTCAGCAGGGCACGGCGATCGGGAGAGAGGTGCGAGGGGAAGGACAGGTCCACAGTCGGCATCCCCGCAGTCTGTCTACGCTGTCAACGTGAATACGGCCGTGCTCGACCGGGCGACGTGGCAGGCTCGCGCGGCCGCCCACGCCGCTCGGGTCGACGCGTTCATCGAGCCACACCTGTCGCGCCGCGGCTCCGCGGTCAAGCACCCCGTCCACGACTTCCTCTTCACCTACTACGCGCAGCGCCCGGCCCAGCTGCGTCGCTGGCATCCGGGGTACGGCGCACGCCTGGCCGACGCGCCGGAGTACGACGGGCTCAAGGGCTACTCACACGGAGCCGTCACCGACGACCACGTCGCGAAGCAGGCGCCGATCCTGCGAGGGCTGCTGAACCTGCTGCGGGCCACCGAGTCCCGGCCCGCGCACACCGGCTGCTTCGGGCTGCACGAGTGGGCGATGGTCTACCAGCAGTCACCCGACGAGCTGCGGCACAACGACTGGCCGCTGCGGCTGGGGTCGGCCGGCACCGACGAGGTCGTCGAGACGCACCAGGTCACGTGCTCCCACTTCGACGCGTTCCGGTTCTTCACCGAGCCGGCCCGTCCGCGCAACACCCTGCAACCGGCCAGCGACGACCGGGCGGCGTACGAGCAACCAGGTTGCCTGCACGCGGGGATGGATCTCTACAAGCACGCGTTCCGGCTCACGCCGATGATCAGCAGCGACCTGGTCGCCGACTGCTTTGAGCTCGCCCGCGACATCCGCGAGCTCGACATGCGCGCTGCGCCGTACGACCTCGCCGGTCTCGGCTTCGAGCCGATCCGGGTCGAGACGCCGGACGGGAAGGCGACCTACGCCCGCGAGCAGCGGCGCTTCGCGGATCGAGGCGCGCCGCTGCGCCGGCGGCTGATCGAGGAGTGCGAGCGGCTGCTGGCCGCTCAGAAGGTGTAGTCGAACGCCTCGATGGCTTCGGCGAAGACGTCGGCGACCCGCTTGCGGGAAGCATCGGTGTAGAGCTCGCGGTAGTGGCCGGCGGGGCGGGCGTTGGCCTTGGCCCGTGGCAGGTCGGGCGAGCCGGGGAGCTCGAGGTGCTCCCAGACCTCGTCGAGCTCATCGGCCAGCCGCTCGTATCGAAGCACCCGGTCGACGGCCAACCTGCCGCGGATGCGGTACATGCGGCGGTTGTTCGCCAGCTGCTCGATCCACTCCTCGCTGACGTACTGGTCGAAGTCCGGCAGCTCGGGCAGGTCCTTGTACTTCCAGTAGTAGAGGGACACGACGGCGTCCCACGGGTTCCGCTCGATCGCGAACCTGTAGTAGCTGCGCCAGGCCGGGATGCCCACCACGTCGCGCGCCAGCCGTGCACTCATGTGGTTGAAGGCCTGGCGCGGCAGGGGCGGTGACTCGAAGTTCTGCGGAGACAGCCCTCCGGCGCTCTCACGGAGCTCTTCGTCCTCGGGACTGATCCGGGTGATGATGTCGTCGGGACCGCAGACCTTGGACAACGCGATCTCGACGCTGGTGCCGGCCGTCTTGCGAGTCTTCAGGAAGATGAAGCGATGGGCATGCGACGCGATCACGCGCCCGACCCTACCTGCGCCCGACCCGCACGACGGGGTTAGCGTGGCGTGCGTGACTAGTGCGACGTCAGCGCCCATGGAGGCCCACGGCCGTCACTTCCGCGACGATGACTGGTACGCCGACCGGCTGGGCGCTGCGCGCTTCATCGAGTGCACCTTCACCGGGGTGGACTTCAGCGAGTGCACCACCGAAGGAGCGGTCTTCGAGAGGTGCGTCTTCCACAACTGCTCGTTCAACGCCAGCGTCCACACCTCGACGGCGTTCGTGGCCTGTGACGTGCGCCGGTCCAACTTCTTCAGTGCCGTCTTCGACGGCTGCAAGCTCGTCGGCACGGTCTTCGCGGACTGCACCCTGCGGCCCATCACCGTGCGGGCCGGGCAGTGGCAGTCGGTCACGATTCGGTCGACCAACCTCAGCAAGCTGGACCTCAGCGGCATCGATCTCCGCGAGGCAGACCTGTCGATGAGCGACCTCTCGGCCACGGTGCTGCGGGGTGCTCGCCTGGACCGGGCGACCGTGCGGGAGACCAAGCTCCACGGCGCCGACCTGCGCGGGGCCACCCTGGAGGGGGTCGACCTGGCGTCGGCCCAGCTACGGGCGACGAAGCTCGACCTCGCCGGCGCCGTGCTGCTCGCGGAGCTGCACGGTGCAGACGTCAGTGTGTCGGACTGAGGGCCTGCTGCCCCACGCGCGAGCGCAGGCCGTCGAGGACCAGGTGGAGCCCGAGATCGAACTGGCTGGCGCGCGCCGGCAGGTCGATGGCTCCGAGGCTGTTGGCCTGGAGCGCAGTCTGCTCCTCGAAGGTGTGCCCGAACACGAAGTGGACCAACGTGCGGGATCCGACGGCGACCAGGTCGTCGGGGAGACCCGCGCCCGCCAACAGCTCCTCGAGCTCCTCGGCCGGACCGGACGCGCCCAGCCCGAAGGCGAACACGGTGGCGACGACGTCGGCGCCGTCGCGGAAGGCCAGCATGGAGTCGCGGAGCTCGCGGCACACCTCGGCCACCTGACAGTCCCAGGTCGACGCCGTGCGCGGGCGGCGGCCGCGCGTCAGGATCTCGTCGGCCACCGCGGCCAGCAGGGTCTGCTTGTTGAGGAAGTGGTGGTAGAGCGCGCTGGGCTGGACCCCCAGCTCCGAGCCGAGCCGGCGCATGGTCAGCGAGGCGAGACCGTAGTCGTCGAGGACGGCGAGGGCTCGTTCGACGACGTCGCTGCGGTGGTGGCGCATGCGTCTCCTCGATCTGTTTGACGGGCCGGGGCAACCAACCTAACCTGAACGCCGTTCACCTGACCACCGTTGGTCAGTCCCACCGGTGCCGGGAGCAACCATGACGACGACCTTCGACCAGCTGGCGACGAGCATCCTGGCCGGCACTCCGGCGACCGAGGACGACGCCCTCGCCGTGCTGCGGGCCGGCGACGAGGAGCTCCTCGACGTCGTGGCGGCTGCCGGTCGGCTGCGCCGGGCTCACTTCGGCAACACGGTGAAGGTCAACTACCTCGTCAACCTCAAGTCCGGCCTGTGTCCCGAGAACTGCAACTACTGCTCGCAGGCACTCGGATCGACGGCGCCGATCCTGAAGTACTCCTGGCTCAAGAACGACGAGGCCCTCCAGCAGGCCGAGGCCGGCCTCCGCGGTGGCGCGACCCGGGTCTGCATGGTGTCGTCGGGTCGCGGCCCCAGCGACAAGGACGTCGAACGCGTCGCGGACATGGTCGGGGTGATCAAGTCCGAGCACCCCCAGGTCGAGGTGTGCGCGTGCCTGGGACTGCTCAAGGACGGACAGGCAGAGCGGCTCAAGCAGGCTGGCGTCGACGCGTACAACCACAACATCAACACCGCGGAGTCCCACCACGACAAGATCGTGCAGACGCACACGTACGCCGACCGGATCGACACCGTGGAGAAGGCGAAGGGCGCCGGGCTCTCGCCGTGCAGCGGCCTGATCGCCGGACTGGGCGAGACCGACGAGCAGCTCGTCGAGGCACTCTTCGCGCTGCGCGACCTCGACTCCGACTCGATCCCGGTCAACTTCCTGATGCCCTTCGACGGCACGCCCTACGAGAACACGTGGGAGCTCGACCCGAGCCGATGCCTGAAGATCCTGGCGATGGCGCGCTTCGTGTGTCCCGACCGGGAGGTGCGCATCGCTGGCGGCCGCGAGATGCACCTGCGGTCCCTGCAGGGCCTGGCCCTGCACGTCGCCAACTCGATCTTCCTCGGCGACTACCTCACCTCCGAGGGCCAGGCGGCGGAGACCGACCTCGAGCTGATCCGTGACAACGGGTTCGTGGTGCTGGGCAGCGAGGAGCACGCCGTCCAGGCCCCGCTCCGCACCGAGGCGCACGACCCGACGATCCGTCGCCGTGGCGCCGGCACCGCCGTGCTGCCCAACGCCTGAGCCGATGACCTCCGAGCTGCTCGACTGGGATCGACAGCACCTGTGGCACCCCTACACCTCGATGAGCGACCCGACCCCGGTCCGGCTCGTCACGAGCGCCTCGGGCGTACGCCTCGAGCTGGCCGACGGCTCCACGCCGATCGACGCGATGGCGTCGTGGTGGTCCGCGATCCACGGCTACAACCATCCCCGCCTCAACGCTGCCGCGCGGGATCAGCTCGACGACATGGCGCACGTGATGTTCGGCGGGCTCACGCACGAACCGGCGATCCGCCTCGGCCAGCGTCTGGTCGAGCTCGCCCCTGAGGGCCTCGAGCACGTCTTCTTCGCCGACAGCGGTTCGGTCAGTATCGAGGTCGCGCTCAAGATGGCGCTGCAGCACCAGCGGGGTGCCGCCCGTCCCGGCCGCACACGGATGCTCACCGTGCTGGGCGGCTATCACGGTGACACCTGCGGCTGCATGGGCGTGTGCGACCCCGAGGGCGGCATGCACTCGATGTTCCGCGGATTCGTCCCCGAACACGTCTTCGCCCCGCGGCCCCCCGCCCTGGGCGAGGACATCGCGGCGTGGGCCGCCGCCTTCGAGGCGCTCGCGGATCAGCACGCGGGCGTGCTCGCCGCGATCATCGTCGAGCCGCTCCTCCAGGGAGCCGGCGGCATGTGGCCCTACCCCGCCGAGTGCCTGCGCGTCATGCGCGCGGTCGCCGATCGCCACGAGCTCCTGCTGATCTTCGACGAGATCGCCACCGGCTTCGGGCGCACGGGCACGATGTTCGCCGCCGATGCCGCGGGCGTACGCCCCGACATCATGTGCGTCGGCAAGGCACTGACCGGCGGCTACCTCACGCTGGCCGCGGTCCTGTGCACCAGTGGGGTCGCGCACGGGCTGTCGCGTTCGGAGGCCGGTGTGCTGATGCACGGCCCGACCTACATGGCCAACCCGCTCGCCTGCTCGGTCGCGCTCGCCTCCCTCGACCTGCTCACGAGCACCGACTGGGCGGGCAATGTCGACCGGATCTCGCGGCGGCTGACGCTGGGTCTCGAACCCGCACGGGGGTTGCCCGGTGTCGCCGACATCCGGGTCCTGGGCGCTGTCGGCATCATCCAGCTCGACCACCCCGTCGACGTCGTCGCCGCGACGGACGCGGCGCTGCGCGCGGGGGTGTGGCTGCGTCCGTTCCGGGAGCTGATCTACACGATGCCGCCCTACATCTGCACCGACACCGAGATCGACACGATCTGTGCGGCCATGCTGCGAGCGGTGGAGGCTGGCTGATGGGCGGTTGGGAGAAGTGGTTCACCGACGAGGCTGCCCGCCGCGACGCGGCCGGACTGACCCGCCGCCTACGCCCACGCGGACCGGATGACGACGTCATCGACCTGGCCGGGAACGACTACCTCGGCCTCAGCCGCCACCCCGAGGTCGTCCGGGCTGCTGCGGAAGCTGCCCTGACCTGGGGCGCCGGAGCCGGTGCCTCGCGCCTGGTCA
Source organism: Nocardioides sp. (assembly GCF_035576065.1). GTDB lineage: Bacteria > Actinomycetota > Actinomycetes > Propionibacteriales > Nocardioidaceae > Nocardioides. Next base: position 20,544 of record NZ_DATLWX010000011.1, on the reverse strand, counting down.
CCGGCACGCTGGCCCTGCACGAGGCCCTGGAGCGGGAGCTGGCAGCCTTCCTCGGTCAGCCCGCCGCGCTCGTGATGTCGACGGGCTACCACGCCAACCTCGCGGCCGTCACCGCCCTGGCGGACCGCGACAGCCTGATCGTCTCCGACGCCCACGTCCACGCCTCGCTCATCGACGCCGCCCGGCTGTCTCGCGCGGAGATCGTCGTCACCCCGCACAACGACGTGGACGCCGTGGCAGCCGCGCTGGCGATGCGCGGCGGTCGCCGAGCACTCGTGCTGGTGGAGTCCATCTATTCGGTGCTCGGTGATGCGGCTCCGCTGACCGGGCTGGCCGACGTGTGCGAGACCCACGACGCGCTGCTGATCGTGGACGAGGCCCATGGACTCGGAGTCGCCGGCCCCGCAGGCGAGGGACTGGTCCGCGCGGTCGGCCTCGCCGCCGCCCCCCACGTGGTGGTGACCGCGACGTTGTCCAAGGCCCTCGGCGCCCAAGGCGGCGCGGTCCTCGGCTCCCCCGGTCTGGTGCACCACCTCGTCAACCGGGCGCGACCATTCATCTTCGACACCGGGCTCGCACCGGCCGCGACGGGTGGGGCGCTCGCCGGGCTGCGTCTGCTGCGCTCCCGACCTGAGCTCCCCGCTCGCGTCGCCGCCCGGGTGGACGGGTTGTCGCGCCTGCTCGACGTCGAGCGGCCGGCAGGCGCCGTACTCTCCGTGCCGATGGATTCCCCTCAGGTCGCCATGACCGCGCAGGCCGAGTGCCTCGAGCACGGTGTGCGCGTGGGCTGTTTCCGGCCGCCGTCGGTGCCGGACGGCATCTCCCGGCTCCGGGTCACGACCAGCGCCGGGGTCACCGACGACGCGTGGGACCGCGCCGGCGACGTGCTGGCCAAGGTAGTCGAGGCGCACCGATGAGGATCACCGTCGTCACCGGCACCGGGACGGGGGTCGGCAAGACCGTCGCCACCGCGGCGCTCGCGGTGCGCAGCGGCCCCGGCGTCGTCGTGGTGAAGCCGGTGCAGACCGGCGTGCTGGGCGACGAGCCGGGGGACGCGGAGGAGGTACGCCGACTCGCGGGGTGCGAGGTCCTGGAGCTCGTCCGGCTGGCTGACCCCCTGGCCCCCGAGACCGCAGCACGACGCGCCGGGGTGTCGCTGCCGACGGTGGCCGAGCACGCAGCACGCATCCGGTCGCTGGACTCCGACCACGTGATCGTCGAAGGCGCCGGCGGCCTGCTGGTCCGTCTCGACCTGTCGGGCGGCACGCTGCTGGACCTCGCGGCCGAGCTGGCAGCCGACGTGGTGATCGTCGTGGACGCCGGACTCGGCACCCTGAACCACACCGAGCTCACCGTGGCGGCGCTGCGCGCCCGCGGCATCGAGCCGGCGGGCCTGGTCATCGGCGCCTGGCCCTCCTCGCCCGGCCTGGCCGAGGAGTGCAACCTCCTCGACCTGCCGCGGGTGACCGCGGTGCCTCTGCTGGCGACGATCCCCGAGGACGTCGCAGGGCACGGCCCCGACACCTTCGCCGAGGCCGTGCCCGGCTGGTTCAGCCCGGCCGGCCCGTCTCAGGCGGCAGCCGGGTCCACCTCGTAGGAGACCAGGTCGTTCAGCGCGCCGAGGAAGCGCTGCACGGCGGCGTCGTCGGTCAACAGGTCGCCTTCGAGGGCAGGCTGGTCGAGCACGATGCTGTCCACGACCGTCGCGCCGGCGATGTTCGCCGAGTGGCGCGCGTGCTCGTGGGCCCACTTGCCGCCGTACGGCGTCGGAGTGGCGCCCACCGCGGCGAAGGGCTTGCCGGTGATGGCGCCCTGACCGTAGGGCCGCGACAGCCAGTCGATGGCGTTGTTGAGGACTGCCGGCATGGTGCCGTTGTACTCGGGCGTGACGGCGAGGATGCGGTCGGCCTTGGCCACGGCGGCCCGCAGGGCGACAGCAGCTTCGGGCGCCGTGTCGCCGTCGAGCTCCTCGTTGTAGAACGGGATCTGGTCGAGGCCCTCGACGATCTCCACGCTCACGCCTGCCGGAGCCTGCGCCTTGAGCAGCTCGGCGATCCGGCGGTTGAGGGAGTCGGCGCGGAAGCTGCCGAGGAGGACGGCCACTGAGGTCTGGTTCGAAGTAGTCATGCGAGGTTAACCGGACTACGGTCCGCTTCTATTCCCGCGACCGCAACTTTCTTCCTTCTAGGCTGGCCCCGTGCCCCTCTCCCTTCACCTCGCCGACGACCCGCCGCCCGAGCGGGCGGACGCGGCGCGCAACCGGCACGCGGTCCTGGCAGCTGCGCTGCGTCTCGTGGACCACTGCGGCGTGGACGCGGTCTCGATGGACGCCGTGGCGGCCGAGGCCGGCGTGGGCAAGGGCACCTTGTTCCGTCGCTTCGGGAGCCGGCAGGGACTGATGGCAGCGGTGCTCAACCAGTCCGAGACGCAGTGGCAGGCCGCCGTCCTGTCCGGCCCGGCTCCCCTGGGCCCGGGAGCGCCGGCCAGGGACCGGCTGATCGAGTTCGGGCACACGCGGCTCCGTCTCAACCTCACCCACGGCGCGCTCATCCGGGCTGCGGACCGCGCGGGCTCGCGATCGTATGCCGCCGCCTCCTTCAGCGCGATGCACGTGCGCTACCTCCTCGGCGAGCTCGGCGTGCGCGGCGACATCGCCCTGCTCGCGACGTCACTGCTCGCGCCGTTGGAGGTCCCGATCCTCGAGCAGCAGGTGCACCAGGAACACATCTCCCTCGACCGTATCGAGGCCGCGTGGGACGACCTGGTCGGCCGGGTGATCGACCACTGATCGAGCGAACGGCTCAGCGGTGGTGCTTGCGCAGGCCGAAGGTCAGACCGTCGATGAGAGCACCCCAGGAGGCCTCGATGACGTTGTGGCCCACGCCGACCGTCACCCAGGAGGACTCGCCGTCGGAGGTCTCGATGAGCACCCGGGTGATGGCGTCCGTGCCGTGGCCCTGGTCGAGGATCCGCACCTTGTAATCGATCAGCTCGAACTTCGCGACCTCCGGGAACGCCTGGCTGATGGCCGTGCGCAGGGCCGCGTCCAGGGCGTTGACCGGGCCGTTGCCCTCCGCGGTGACGACGAAGCGGACGCCCTCGGCCGTCAGCTTGACCGTCGCCTCGGACACCGCCTCCTCCCCCGGGCGGGCATGGGTCAGCGTCTCGGTGATGACGCGCCACGACTCGACGTCGAAGTACGACGGCCGGACGCCCTCGACCTCCTCGACGAGGAGCAGCTCGAAGGACGCGTCTGCCGCCTCGAAGGTGTAGCCGCCCTGTTCCATGGCCTTCACCCGCTCGGTCACCCGAGCCACGAGCTCGCGGTCCTCCACGCTGTCGGTGAGGTCGAAGCCGAGCTCGCGGCCCTTGAGCTGGATGGAAGCGCGGCCGGCCATGTCGGAGACGAGGAGCCGCATGTCGTTGCCGACGCCGACCGGGTCCATGTGCTGGTAGAGGAACGGGTCGACCTTGATCGCCGAGGCGTGGAGGCCGGCCTTGTGGGCGAAGGCCGACGTACCGACGTACGGCTGTCGGGAAGCCGGCGGGAAGTTGGTGACCTCGGCGACCGCGTGGGCGATCCGGGTGGCATCGCCCAGCAGCCCCGCGGGGAGCACCTGCTTGTCCAGCTTGAGCTCGAGGTTCGCGACCACCGAGACCAGGTCGGCGTTGCCGGTGCGCTCGCCATAGCCGTTGATCGTCCCCTGCACGTGCGTCGCCCCGGCGTCGACGGCGGCGAGGGTGTTCGCGACGGCGCACCCGGTGTCGTTGTGGCAGTGGATGCCGACCCGCGCCTGGGTGCTGTCGATGACGTCCCGCACGACATCAGAGACCCAGAGCGGCAGCATGCCTCCGTTGGTGTCACACAGCGCAACGACCTCGGCCCCTGCCTCCGCAGCGGTCCGCAGCACCTCCAGGGCGTAGTCACGGTTGGCGCGGTAGCCGTCGAAGAAGTGCTCGGCGTCGAGGAAGACGGTCTGGCCGTGCTCGCGCAGGTGGGTGACGGTGTCACGAACCATCGCGAGGTTCTCCGCCAGCGTGGTGCGCAGCGCGAGCTCCACGTGTCGGTCGTGCGACTTCGCGACCAGCGTCACCACCGACGCGCCGCTCTCGCGCAGGGCCGCGACCTGGGGGTCGTCGGCGGCGGCCACACCGGCTCGGCGCGTCGCCCCGAACGCGGCCAGCCGGGCGTGTCGCAGGTCGAGCTCCTGGCTGGCGCGGCGGAAGAACTCGGTGTCCTTGGGGTTCGCGCCCGGCCAGCCGCCCTCGATGTAGCCCACGCCGAGCCCGTCGAGCTGGCGCGCGATCGTCAGCTTGTCGGCGACGGAGAGGTTGAGCCCCTCCTGCTGCGCACCGTCACGCAGCGTCGTGTCGTAGACGTGGAAGGAGCCCTGCAAGTCGAACGGCTGCGACATCGGAGGCGATCTCTCTCATCGGGTGGATCGGGGCACAAAAAAACCTCCCGGGATCAGGAGGTCGGCGCGAGGGGGTGAACCCGTCGCGCTAGGCAATGATGATGGTGCGGGTGCTGTGCATGACTCCACTGTGTCACGACCAAGGGCGCTTGGTGTCACATCGCCGACCGGTCTCGGATCGCGGTCAGCCCCGGCCAAGGCCCGTCAGGGTTGGAGGTAGGCCGGCAGGCTGAAATCGGCGAAGGGGCGATCATTCGCCGGCGTCCAGTCGGGTCCCTGCGCAGTCGCGGCGGCGGCGAGCCCGGTGGCCGCGGCACAGGTGAGGATCGCCGCGAAGAACCACACCAACGGGCGGGCGCTGATCGGGTGCGACAACCGCTCCACCGGGGACCGAACCCGACGACTGCCCGGCCCCCACCACATCGCGGCGCCGAGCACCACGCCGACGATCCCGAGGCTCGTGAGCATCGACGTGCCGGCCGCGAAGCACAGCAATGCCGCGGCCAGGGCGAGGCCCGTGCTCCAGGTCACCAGCAACAGGGCACCGGGGATCGAGGCCACCGCATGCCACGGCGCGGCGAACAGCACCTGCACGCCGTCGTACCACTTCGTGCCCCGCGTCTGGCGCCGGAGCCCGGCCGAGCTCGCCGCCATCGAGCCGCTGCGCAGGATCCAGATCATCAGGCTGAGCACCAGCAGTGCGAGGTACGGCGCCAGGGCGACGGCGCCGCCGACAACCCCGAGTCCGGTGGCCACGAGCACACCGCGTCGGACCTTCTCGAACGCTCCGACCTCGGTGACCGGGGTGGTGCCGTCGGGCAGCACCCGGGTCGCCTGGCGCTGCGGAGAGGTGTCGAATGACGACTCCCTTGGACCTGAGTCTCGAGAAGACTCAGGTCCAAGGATGCGCGGCGCGACCTCGGTCGGGTCGGTTGCCGTGGCCATCGCTGCCACGGCCAGCGGGATGGTGAACGGATCGTCGGGCAGCGCCTTGGGACGGTCGGGTCCGAGGGTGGCGAACCAGTCGCGCAGCTCGTCCAGCGAGGGCCGGTTGCGCGGCTCGGGCTCGAGGGTGTCCTCGACCACGCGCCGCAGGACCGGGTCGAGCCCGGACAGGTCGTGCTCGCCGCGACGGACACGATCCATGATCGCCATCGAGGGTCCGCGCCCGAACGGCGCCCGGCCGGTGCCGGCGAAGGCGACGGTGCCCCCCCCCCACGAATGCACGTCGGAGGCAGCCGTCGCGTCCTTGCCGAAGAGGATCTCCGGCGCGAGGTAGCCGGGGGTGCCCAGGAGCCAGCCGGTGTGCGTGAGCTTGGGGTCGTCGGCGACCCGAGCGAGGCCGAAGTCGATCAGGATCGGGGTCCGACCCTCCATCAGGATGTTGGAGGGCTTGATGTCGCGGTGGAGGACGCCCACCTCGTGCACCGCCGCCAGCGCCTCGGCGAGGCAGCTCGCGAACCAGATGAGGTCCTGGCCGCTGATGCTGCCCTCTTCGTGGATGTGGTCGTGCAGCGAGAGGCCCGGGACGTAGCGGGTCGCGACATAGGGGATGTCACCCCACGGGTCGGCGTCGAGGATCTCGGCGACGCGACGCGACTTGACCCGCGTCAGGGAGGACACCTCACGCGCCAGGCGCCGGCGTGCCTCGTCGTCCCCGACGATGTGCGGGCGCAGCACCTTGAGCGCGACGCGCTGCCCGCCGGGCTTGCAGGCCAGGTGGACCACGCCCATCCCACCCTCGCCGAGACGGGTCAGGAGCTCGTAGTCGCCCACACGCAGACCCGGAGGGGCCTGCTCGGGGCGGGAGGTGGTCACGGAACGAGATTACCGGTCCGGACCCTCCGAACTCGTCAGCCGACCGGGTGCATCCAGCCGAAGGTGTCGTCCGCCCGGCCGAACTGGACGTCGACGAGCGCCTGCCGGATCCTCATCGTCAGCTCGGTGGAGGCCGGTGCCGGCACCTCGCCGCCGGCCCACTTCAACGAGCCGACGGGCGTCACGACCGCGGCCGTCCCGCACGCGAAGATCTCGGTGATCGCCCCGCTGCGCACGCCGTCGCGCCACTCGTCGATCGAGAACTTCCGCTCTTCCACCTGGTGGCCGAGCTTCCCGGCAAGCTCCATGATCGAGGCGCGGGTGATGCCTTCGAGGATCGTCCCGGTCGCCGGGGTGACGATGCGGGCGTCGTCGAAGACGTAATACATGTTCATGCCGCCGAGCTCCTCGACGTAGGTCCCCTCCTGGGAGTCGAGGAAGACAACCTGGTCGCACCCGTGGGCGGTGGCCTCCTGCTGGGCCACGAGGGAGCTGGCGTAGTTGCCGCCGGTCTTCGCCGCGCCCATGCCGCCGCGACCGGCACGGGTGTAGTCCTCGGTCAGCCACAGGGTGACCGGCTTGACCCCGCCCTTGAAGTAGGCCCCTGCAGGGGACGCGATCACCATGAACGTGACGTGCTGGGCCGGGCGCACCCCGAGGAAGGTCTCACTGGCGAACATGAAGGGTCGCAGGTAGAGGCTCTTCTCTCCCCCACCGTCCGCGTTGTCCGCCACCCAGCGCTCGTCCACCTTGACGAGCGCCTCGACGGCAGCGACGAAGTCCTCGACCGGCAGCTCGGGAAGGGCGAGGCGCTGCGAGGACCGGATCATCCGCCTGCCGTTCTCCTCCGGCCGGAACAGGTGCACGGAGCCGTCGGGGTGGCGGTAGGCCTTCATCCCCTCGAACGTCTCCTGCGCGTAGTGCAGGACGGCCGTCGCGGGGTCGAGGGTCAACGGGCCGTACGGCGTCACGCGGGCGTCGTGCCACCCGCGGTCCGGCGTCCACTCGATCGTCACCATGTGATCGGTGAAGTGGATGCCGAATCCGGGGCTCGCCAGGATCTCGGCCAGCCGGGCGTCGTCGACCGGGTGCGGGTTGGCGGTGGTGCTGATGTCCATGGCGTCAGGCTAACGGTTGAGGCGGGCAGCGATCGCGTCGCCGACCTCGGAGGTCCGCCGCGTCGTGCCGGGCTCGCGAGCAGCCAGGTCCGCCAGCACGGCTGCCTCCACGGCGGCCGAGGCCTCGCGGTGACCGAGATGGTCGAGCAGCAGGGAGACCGACAGGATCGCCGCAGTGGGGTCGGCCAGCTGCTGCCCGGCGATGTCGGGCGCCGAGCCGTGCACCGGCTCGAACATCGACGGCGCCGTGCGATCGGGGTTGATGTTTCCGCTCGCTGCGAGCCCGATGCCGCCGGTGATGGCGGCGGCAAGGTCGGTGATGATGTCGCCGAAGAGGTTGTCGGTGACGATCACGTCGAACCGCGACGGGTTGGTCGTCAGGTGGATCATCGCCGCATCGACGTGCATGTAGTCGGTCGTCACGCTGGGGTGCTCCGCAGCGACCTGCTCGAACAGACGCCACCACACCGAGCCCGCGTGCACCAGGACATTGGTCTTGTGGACCAGGGTCAGGTGCTTGCGCGGGCGACGCTCGGCACGCGCGAAGGCGTCGCGGATCACGCGCTCCACGCCGAACGCGGTGTTGACCGACACCTCGGTCGCCACCTCGGCCGGTGTGCCGACGCGCAGCGATCCACCGTTGCCCGTGTAGGGGCCTTCGGTGCCCTCGCGTACGACCACGAAGTCGACGTCGCCAGGGTCGGCCAGGGGGGACGGCGTTCCGGGGAAGAGCCGGCTCGGGCGCAGGTTGACGTAGTGGTCGAGCTCGAAGCGGAGCTTCAGGAGCAGTCCGCGCTCGAGGATGCCGGGGGGCAGGTCGGGGTCGTTGGGCTTGCCGCCGACCGCGCCGAGCAGGATCGCGTCGTGCTGCCGGATCTCGGCGAGCACGGAGGTGGGAAGGACGTCCCCGGTCGCGAGGTAGTTCTCCGCGCCGAGCACGTAGTGGGTCTGCTCGAACTTGACCGGGGCGTCGACCGCCTCCAGCACCTTGAGGGCCTCGGGGGTGACCTCCCGGCCGATGCCGTCGCCCGGGATGACGGCGAGCTGGACGGTGCCGGCGCTGCTGGCGAGGTCTGGTGCGGATGTCATGGCGACGAACCTAGTTGTCGTCGGGGCGCTGCCCGCCGTTGTCTCGCAGGTCAAGCGACTCCTGGACCGCGGTCATCGTCGCATCGCTGCTGCGCGGGTTGTCGGGGCGGTGCTTGGCGGGTCCCCAGTCGGGATAGAGGTCGTACACGGGAGTCTCCAATGAGAGATGGGTCGAGTGATGAGATGTCCGTACGCCGCGCGGCGGGTGTCGCTCGACCCCGCTCATGGATCACACGAGCGAGGTCGGGCCGATGGCCTGCGGATCGCGCGAGGTGGGTCGGAGCGAGATCCGCCGCGAGGCGTTGACGAGGCCGGTCGAACAGAGGCACGTCAGGGGTGGCACGGCAGGGTGTGAACCACCACTGCTGACAAGGCCACGTCCACGCCGAACACCGCGACGAGTGGGCCTTGTCTGTTAGGCCTCGCCGCGGCGGTCAATAAGTACGTAGACGCTGCGCATGGTGGAGACAGCCTACGACGGGCCCGGGTCGCTCGCAGTCGCATTGGCGTTCGTGTTCACGATGCGAGACACGCGTCTTGTCATGAAAGACTCACCCCCTCATGAGTGCCCCGCCAGTTCTCCCCGACATCGTCTACCGCGCCTTCGACGTCTCCCGCAAGGCGGGGTACGTCTCCTTCTGTCGCAACGAGACCGGGCGACTGCTCGCCGCGCTCGCCGCGACCCGCAGTGGCACGCTCGCCGAGTTCGGCACCGGCTGCGGGGTCGGCACCGCCTGGCTGCGCAGCGGTGTCCGCAACGGCGCCAAGATCGTCACGGCCGAGCTCAACCCGCGGCTGGCGACGGCAGCCGCCGAGATCTTCGAGGACGACGAGAGCGTCGAGGTGCTCGAGGCCGACTGGTCCACCCTTCACGACCGCGGACCCTACTCACTGCTCTTCCTCGACTCCGGCGACCCCGAGTCGGTCCGCGTCGACGCCGTCGTCGACCTCCTGGAGCCAGGCGGGATCGTGGTGCTCGACGACTTCACCCCCTGCGAGATGTGGCCGCCGATCTCCTACGGCCGCGTGGACACCTTGCGCGAGGAGTGGCTCACCGACGAGCGGTTCACGGCCGTCGAGGTCATGATCGCCCCCGACGCGTCAGCGGTCGTGGCGACGCGTCGCTGACGTCGACCGTGCACCACGGCAGCATCAGCTGCGCCAGCGGCCCGATCGCGAGGGCGTAGAGGACGGTGCCCAGCCCGAGGACGCCGCCGAGCAGCAGTCCGATCAGGACCACCGACACCTCCAGAGCCGTGCGCACCAGGCGAAGGGACAAGCCGGTCCGGCGCGACAGACCTGTCATCAGGCCGTCGCGCGGCCCGCGACCGAACTGCGACCCGATGTAGAGCGCAGTCGCCAGGGCGTTGAGCACCACACCGGCGACGAGCAGGACCAGCCGCATCCACAGTGCGTCCGGCTCGGCCAGCACGGCCAGGGCTGCATCCGCCGCCAGGCCCACGATGATCGCGTTGGCGATCGTACCGATGCCCGGCTTCTCGCGCAGCGGGATCCAGAGCAGGAGCACCACGAAGCTGAGCAGCACCACCGCCTGGCCCAGGGTGATCGGCACGTGCCGGATGAAGCCGGAGTGCAGGACGTCCCACGGCGCCAGCCCGAGCGTCCCGCGGACCATCATGGCCAGCGAGGCGCCGTACAGAACGAGACCGATGAGCAGCTGGGGGATCCGGCGACCCAGCTGGCCGGCCTGCAGCTGCGCAACGGGGCCGAGGTCGACGAGGACTCGGGGGGCGGAGGGGAGGGCGGGGGCGGTTGAGCTCATGTCAGAAGTCTGACAGCAATTGGCCTTCTGCTCGATAGCCAATCGTGCAAGAGTGGACTGCATGACGCGAACCATCACGGCCAAACGAGTGGCCACCCTGGTCGGCCCGCTGAGTGGCGCCGAGCGCCCGCTCTACATCGACCTGGCCGAGCACCTCCGTCTGCTCATCGGTGAGGGACGGATCCCGGCGGCCACCCGGCTGCCCAGCGAGCGCGAGCTCACCGCCGCTCTCGGCGTCAGTCGCACGACGGTCACCCGCGCCTACGCCGAGCTGCGTGATGGGGAGTACGCCGAGTCGCGCCGCGGCTCCGGCACCGTGACCCGGCTGCCGCTGCGCGCACAGTCCGTCACGGATCGCATCTTCGCCCCGTGGTCGCAGGACCCGGACGTCATCGACCTCAACTGCGCGGCGCCGAGCGCGCCCGCCGGCGTGTCGGCGGCCTACCTCGCGGCCCTGGCCGACCTGCCGCCGTACCTCTCCAGTCATGGCTACTACCCCGCCGGGCTGACCCGGCTGCGGGAGGTCCTGGCCGAGACCTATGCCGAACGAGGTCTCCCGACGACCCCTGAGCAGATCATGGTGACCAGCGGCGCCCTGGCGGGTGCGGCCGTGCTGGCCCAGGCCCTGACCGCACCGGGCGACCGCGTGGTCGTCGAGGACCCGGTCTATCCCAACGCCACCCAGGCCCTGGGGCACCGCAGCGCCCGGTTGGTCCCGGCGCCGGTGGACCCCGACGGCTGGGACCTGGCCGCCACGGCTGCCATCGTGCGCCAGGCGGCGCCCCGGCTCGCCTACCTGATCCCGGACTTCCAGAACCCCACCGGGCTGGTGATGGGTGATGAGCAGCGCGCCGAATACGCGGCCGCCCTGAGAGCCGCCCGGGTGACGCCGGTGGTGGACGAGGCCCACGCGGCCCTGGCCCTCGACGGGCAGGACATGCCGGCGCCGTTCGCAGCCCACTCCCCCGCCGCGATCACCATCGGGAGTGCCAGCAAGCAGTTCTGGGGCGGACTGCGCCTCGGCTGGCTCCGGGTGCCGGAGCCGATGATGCCGGCGCTGCTCCAGGCGAGGATGAGCCTGGACCTCGGTGCGCCGCTGCTCGAGCAGCTCGCCCTGGTGCACCTGATCGAGGACCGGCACGCGGTGTGGGCAGCCAACCGGGAGCGCCTGCGTCGACAGCGCGACGTGCTGCTCGACGCCCTGGACACCCAGCTGCCCGACTGGACGTTCCATCGGCCCACGGGTGGGTTGGCGGTGTGGTGCCAGCTCCCCGCCCCCCGCGCCAGCGCGTTGGTGGTCGAGGCGCAGCGGCTCGGCGTCGTGGTCGCGGCCGGACGCGTGTTCGCCGTCGAAGGCGGCCTCGAGCAGTTCGTCCGGCTGCCGTGGACACGACCGGTCGACGAGCTCGAGCAGGCTGTCAGCCGACTCGCCCAGGCGTGGGCACAGGTGGCGGCCCAGTCGTCGAGGTCGGGTGCGGCGGTCGGGGAGCTCCCCGACCGCCTCACCGTTGCCTGAGCGAGCGCCGGCCAGCGCCCACCGGCCTCAGACGAGGTCGGCGGCCCGCACCGAGACGGCGTCGATGGCCGCCTCGATCTCGGCCAGCGTCTCGCCCGGGATGGCGGAGTCGACCGAGAGCGCCACGAGGGCCTCGCCGCCCTTGTCCTGACGCGAGACCTGCATGCCGGCGATGTTGACGCCGGCGTCGCCGAGGATGTTTCCGACGGTGCCGACCATGCCGGGTCGGTCCGCGTAGGTGAAGAACGCCAGGTGGTCGGTGGGCTCGATGTCGATCTCGAAGCCGTTGACCTCGACCAGCCGCTCCTTCTGGCCGATGCCCACGAGCGTGCCGCTGACCGAGACCTGCGAGCCGTCCGCCAAGGTGCCGCGGATGGTGATCAGGTTGCGGTGGTCGGGGCTCTCCGAGTCGGTCACCAGGCGCACCGCGGTGCCGCGCTCGGCCGCGAGGAGAGGCGCGTTGACGTAGGAGACCTGGTCCTCGACGACGTCGGAGAAGACGCCCTTGAGCGCCGCCAGCTCGAGCACCTTGACGTCGAACTCGGTGATCTCACCGCGGACCTCGACGTCGAGCTGCTGGGCGACCTCGCCGGCGAGGGCGGTGAAGACGCGACCGAGCTTCTCGGTGAGCGGGATGCCGGGACGGACGTCCTCGGCGATGACGCCGCCCTGGACGTTGACCGCGTCCGGGACGAGCTCACCGTCGAGTGCGAGGCGCACCGACTTCGCAACTGCGATGCCGGCCTTCTCCTGGGCCTCGTCGGTGGAGGCCCCGAGGTGCGGCGTGGCGACGACGTTCTCGAGCTCGAAGAGCGGGCTGTCGGTGCACGGCTCCTTGGCGAAGACGTCGATCCCGGCGGCCGCGATCTGGCCGGTCTTGAGTGCGTCGTAGAGCGCTGCCTCGTCGACGATGCCGCCGCGGGCGGCGTTGACGAGCACGAGGGAGTTCTTGGCCTTGGTGAGCTGCTCGGCGCCGATCAGCCCCACGGTCTCGGGGGTCTTGGGCAGGTGCACGCTCATGAAGTCGGCCTCGGCGAGCAAGGTGTCGAGGTCGACCAGGCGCACGCCCATCTGGGCGGCGCGGCCGGCCTGCACGTAGGGGTCGTAGGCGATGACCTTCATCCCGAAGGCGCTCAACCGCTGCGCCACGAGCACGCCGATGCGGCCCAGACCGACGATGCCGACGGTCTTCTCGTAGAGCTCGATGCCGGTGTACTTCGAGCGCTTCCACTCCCCGCCCTTGAGCGCGGCGTGAGCGGGGCTGACGTGTCGCGCGGCAGCGAGCATCAGTGCGACGGCCAGCTCGGCAGCGGAGACGATGTTGGACGTCGGGGCGTTGACGACCATGACCCCGGCCTGGGTGGCTGCCTTGACGTCGACGTTGTCGAGACCGACACCCGCGCGGGCCACGACCTTGAGCCTCTTGGCGGCAGCGAGTGCCTCGGCGTCGACCTTGGTGGCCGAGCGCACGAGGATGGCATCGACGTCGGTGATGGCCGACAGCAGCTCGGCACGGTCGGCACCGTCGCAGGTGCGGATCTCGAAGTCGGGGCCGAGGGCCTCGACGGTGGCGGGGCTCAGCTCTTCGGCGATGAGGACGACAGGCTTGCTCACAGCGGGTTCCTTCGATGTCGGGTGATCGAGGTCTGCACGACGCTGTGCTCGGCCCAGCGTACAAGGTGCTGGCTCAGACGGGGCACCCGTCCGGTCCGCAGGCATCGCCGTCGCCGACCAGCTGCAGCGCCGGGTGCGACTGCTGCCAGGCCTGCTTCAGGACTTGGCTGAACACGTCGGCCGGCTGGGCACCCGAGACGCCGAACGCGTTGTCGATCACGAAGAACGGCACGCCGTTGGCACCGAGGGAACGAGCCCGCTCGATGTCGGCCACCACGTCGTCGGCGTGCTCGTCGCTCGCCAGCACCCGGTCGACCTCGGCACCGTCGAGGCCGGCGGAGGTCGCCACCTCACGGAGCACGTCGTGGTCGGCGACGTTGCGGGCTTCGAGGAAGTATGCCGACAGCAGCGCCTCCTTCACCGCGCCCTGCAGCTCCCGACCGCCCCGGTGGAGCGCGAGGTGGATCAACCGGTGGGCGTCGAGGGTGTTGACGTGGAGGGTCTCGGAGAGCCGGAACGCCAACCCGTCGTCAGCCGCCACTGAAGTCACCTGGTCCTGCATCTCCCTCGCGCCTTCCGCGCTCCGGCCGTACTTCCGCGCCAGCATCACGCTGGTGGACTCGGTTGGCTGGGTCGGGGCTCCCGGGTCGAGCTGGAAGGAGTGCCAGACGACCTCGACGTCGTCAGCGTGCTCGAAGGTGCCGAGCGCCGCCTCGAGGCGGCGCTTGCCGATGTAGCACCAGGGACAGACCACGTCGGACCAGATGTCGATGCGCATGTAGGCCGCAACGGCGACCGCCGAGAGGTTGTTCCCGCTCCCCCGGGCTCAGCTGCCCGCGACAGCGTCGGCGACGGAGGTGTCGCCGGAGACGAGGTCCCACTGCGCCCCGATCCCGGCGCCCGAATCGACGACCTCTGCGATGACAGCAGCAACGTCAGCCCGCGGCACCTCGGCCCGGGAGACGTCCTGGCCCAGCTCCACCAGTCCGGTGCCCGGGTCGTCGGTCAGCAGTCCGGGTCGGATGATCGTCCAGTCGAGCCCACTGTCGCGCAGGGCCGCGTCGGCGTCGCGCTTCGCCTCGACGTACGCCCGCCAGACCGGGCTGGCGGAGTCGGGGACCGGCTCGTCGACGTTGATGGCCGAGACCTGGACGAAGCGACGGATGCCTGTCTCACGGGCCGCCTCGATCGACTTCAGCGAGCCCTCCAGGTCGACGGTGCGCTTGCGCTCGATGTCACCGTCCGGGCCGCCGCCGGCCAGGAATATCACCGTGTCTGTGTCCTCGAAGACGCCCGCGAAGTCGCCGGCCGTGCTGTGCTCGATGTCGAGGAGCCGGACGGCGGCCCCCGTCGCCTCGAGCCGGTTGCGGTAGGACTCCGACCGCACGAGCGCCACCGGGGTGTGTCCGCGCGCCACCAGCAGGGGGTGCAGCAGGCGGGCGATCTGGCCGTTTCCTCCGACGATGGCAAGGGTGCTCATGCACGCCACCTTGCCACGCCGAAGATCAGGCCACTTCCTGTCGAGCCACCGTGGAGCGGCGAGCGATCACGGTGACGACGAACCCGAGCACGAGCGCGGCGAGAACGCCGAGGTTGGCGAACGCCCACGCTCCCTCCTTGCCGCCGAGGCCGAGCGGCCCGAGGAGGTAGCCCTGCCAGTTGTTCCACGACGCGTCGTCGGAAAAGAAGTTGATGACGAGTCCCCAGCCGACGGCCGAGGCGCCGACGAAGGTGCCCAGGGCGATCCAGTCGAAGGCGCCGTACCGACCATTCGCATCGAAGAGCGCCTCGTCGTCGTAGTCACGCTTGCGCAGCACCAGATCGGCGATCACGATCCCGGCCCACGCGGCCAGCGGGACGCCCAAGGTGATCAGGAAGCTCTGGAACGGGGCGATGAAGCTCTCGGCGAAGAACACGACGTAGATCGTGCCGAGAGTCAGCAGCACGCCGTCGACGCCCGCGGCCTGGGGGCGCTTCAGCTTCACACCGAGCGAGAGCAACGTCAGTCCCGAGGAGTAGATGCCGAGCACGGCGCCGCTGACGAGCGACAGGATGGCCGCGAGCAGGAACGGCACGAGCGCCCAGGTGGGCAACAACGTGGCGAGCGTGCCGATCGGGTCGAGCTCGACACCGGCGAGCAGCTCGGGCGACGAGCCGGCCAACGCAAGGCCGAAGACCACCAGGATGACGGGGGCCACGGCCCCGCCGAACGTGTTCCAGGCGACGATCGAGGAGCCGGACGCGGTCCGCTTCTGGTAGCGCGACCAGTCGGCCGCGATGTTGATCCAGCCGATGCCGAAGCCGGTCATCACCATCACGAACGCGCCGATCACGGCCTGCGTGGAGCCGGCCGGGATGTCCTGGACGGCCGCCCAGTTGATGTCGTCGACGGTGAGCGCCATGTAGAGCACGGTGACGATCCCGGTGACCCAGGTCAGCACGGACTGCATCTTCATGATGACGTGGTAGCCAGCGACGCTGGCGGCGACGATGAGCGCAGCCACCACGACAGCGGCCACGACCTTGGTGCCGGTGCCACCGCCCCATCCCAGCCTGGTGAAGATCGTCGCGGTGGCCAGCACGGCCAGGATGGCCAGGAAGGTCTCCCAACCGATCGAGACCAGCCAGGAGATCACGCCGGGCACCCTCTGGCCGCGTACGCCGAAGGCGGCCCGACTGAGGATCATCGTCGGTGCCGAGCCACGCTTGCCGGCGATCGCAACCACGCCGCACAGGGCGAACGAGATCACCACGCCCAGCACCGTCACGAGCACGCCCTGCCAGAAGGAGATCCCGAAGTAGAGGATGAACGCGGCATAGCTGAGCCCGAAGACGCTCACGTTGGCCGCGAACCACGGCCAGAAGAGGTCGCGCGGGCGCGCCGTCCGGTCGTGCTCGTCGATGATCTCGATGCCGGTCTGCTCGACACCGAGTCGCCGGGTCGTGTCCAGGCCGGAGCCCGGGGCCGTTGCGTTGCTCATGGACCCATGATGCACCGCTCAGGCGAAGAGCCGCTGACCGACATACTCCCCACGCGCGATGCCGCCGGGCACCGCGAAGAGCGCGGACCCGGTGTGCTGGACGTATTCCTGCATCAGGTCGTTGCCGGAGATCGAGGTCTGTATGGGGATGTAGTGACTGCGAGGGTCGGTGACGTAGGCCAGGAAGAACAGGCCGGCGTCGAGGCGACCGAGCGCGTTGGAGCCGTCGACGAAGTTGTAGCCGCGCCGCAGCAACCGCACCCCGGCGTTTGCGCTCGGATGGGCCAGCGCGACGTGCGAGTCAGGATGGACGAGCGGCCCGTCACTCCCCTCGAGCACGAAGTCCGGGTCGTCGTGCTCCCTGCCACCGGACAGCGGAGCGCCGGTGGTCTTCGTGCGACCGATGACGTGCTCCTGCTCCTGGAGCGTCTGCCGGTCCCAGGTCTCGACGGTCATGTTGATGCGGCGTGCGACGAGGTAGGACCCGCCTGCCAGCCACGAGCCGTCGTCGACCCACACGTGCTCGTCGAGGTCGGGCTGCTCGTCAGCCTTGAGGTTCATCGTGCCGTCCTTGAAGCCGAACAGGTTGCGGGGGGTCTGCTCGTCGCGCGTCGTGCTGGAGGTCTTGCCGAAGCCGAGCTGCGACCACCGCACGGCGACCGTGCCGAAGCCGATCCGGACGAGATTGCGGACGGCGTGCACTGCCACCTGCGGGTCGTCGGCACACGCCTGCACGCAGAGGTCGCCGCCGGAGCGCGCCGGGTCGAGGTTGTCGCCGGGGAAGTGCGGCAGGTCCACGAGCCCTGCTGGGAGCCGGCCAGCAAGACCGAAGCGGTCGTCGAAGAGCGAACGACCGAAGCCGAACGTGATGGTGAGCCGGCTTGATGGCAGACCGACGGCCTCGCCCGTGTCGTCGGGTGGCCGGTCGTACGTCGACGTGTCTGGCCCCGCAGGTCGACCGGCCATCATCTCCGCAGCCGCCGCAGTCCACGCCCGGAGCAGGCCGACCAGGGCCTCTCGGTCGTCGGTGAGGACGTCGAAGCTCGCCAGGTGCAACCGGTCCTGCACCGGCGTGACGATGCCGGTCTGGTGTTCGCCGTACAGGTCGAAGGTCGGCGGCGGTCCTGCGGAGGCGGGATCGCCGTCCTGGACCGCCCGCCCGGTGCCGAAGCCGATGGCGGCCGCGCCTGCCCCCGCGGCACCGAGGCTGCCGAGCAGGCCGCGACGAGAGAGTCCCGACACGCCTCAGACCACCGCCGTCGCGAGCCTGGAGAGCGGCTCGCTCAAGGCGTTGACCGCGTCGGAGAGGCGCTTGACCTCGGTTGCGGACAAATCGTCGTACGACACGAATCCGTCACCCTGACGCGTGTCGTCCAGCAGGACCTGCAGCTCCTCGAAACGGGTCGCGATCTGCTCGGCGAGCTCCGGGTCGTGCTGCTCCACGATCGGCTGCACCCCCTCGAACGCAACGCGTGCGCCGTCGACGTTGGCCTGGAAGTCGTAGAGGTCGGTCCGCGACCAGTACTCCTCCTCGCCGGTGACCTTGCCGGTGGCGACCTCGTCGAGGAGGCCGCGTGAGCCGTTGGCGATCTGGTCGACGGTGTAGGTGAGACCGGGGACGCGGGTGGCGAGCTCCTCGGTGTTGGCCATGAGGTCACGGGCGTAGGTGCCGCGCTCGCGGGCAGTGAGCGGGGTGTAGTCCTCGGCGCGCTGGGGCCAGAGGTCCTTCTCGATCAGGTGCCAGCCAGTCCACTTCTCGCCCTGCGCGAGGTCCGCCTCACGGGCGTCGATCTTCGGGTCGAGGTCGCCGAACGACTCGGCCACGGTCTCGATCCGCTCCCAGTGCGTGCGGGCCACGGGGTAGAGCGCGCGGGCCGCGTCGTCGTCACCGGACCGGTAGAGGTCGACGAACTCCCTCGTCCGGGCCACGAGCTGATCGGTCTGGTCCTCGACGTAGGCCGCGTAGTTGACCAGCGCCTGGTCGACCAGCCGGGCATCGCCGGCAGTGACCGTGACGTCCTCGCTCGACCTGGTCGCGGTGAAGTCGGCGCGGATGCCTTCACCGGCCATGCCGGGCTTGCAGGCCGTGACGTAGTCGCCCTCCGGGACCACCACGGTCAGGTCCCGGGTCAGGCCCGGTCCGATGTTCTCGACCTCGCCGACGACGCGCAGGCCGTCCGGGGCCAAGAGATAGAACTCGGTCACGTCGGCCCCGGTGTTCTCGACGCTGAACGTGAGCGTGCCGGCCCGTGCCTCGGCCGCCGACAGCCGGCAGGCCTCCTCAGAGGACTCCACCGCGATGGCGGTCGGGCTGGCTGCGTCGTGCGAGGTGGGATCACGGTCCGAGTCCTGGGCGCAGCCGGAGAGCAGCAGGGCGGTCGTCAACGCGACGGGCAGCAGGATCGTCCGGGTGAGCGGTGCGGGCGCGAGGTGGTGCGAGGGCGGCGTACGGCGATGGGTGATGAGCACGTGGACGAACCTAGCATTGAGTTAGGTTAGCCTTACCTACTAGGTCTTGACTTTCGCGAACTGCCTCCTTCAGGGCCGCGACGGACGTAGCGTCAGGAATCCCAACGCCGAATCGGTGACAGGTCCCCACGTGCCTCGACCAGCCCCCCGCGCGCCCGTGCGTGCATGCATGCGCATCCTGACCCTGGCCTCGCTGCTGCTCGCGGTGCTGGCACTTCCGGGGACCGCAACCGCCGGCGACGACAGGACGTTCACACCGAAGCCGTTGCCGTGGTCGGCACCCGACCTCCCGAACTCGTTCCGAGGTCTCTACGCCTGGCTGGGTGCCGAGGGCCCCGACGGGTGGGCCACGCCTGACGTCTACTACCGCGACCAGGTCTACTGGGGTCGCATCCAGCCCAGCGACGGCGCCTACGACTTCTCCTGGTTCGATGCCGGCCTCGCCGCAGCCGAGGCGCGTGGGGGCAGGTTCGGCTTCCGTGTCATGGCGTACTGCCCCGGCTGCTGGATGCACCACCGCGACGACTTCCCGGCCGTCACTCCGCCGTTCGTCCCACTTCAGCCCGGCACCGACATCCCGGACTGGAACAGCGAGGCGTTCCTGGCCGGGTGGGAACAGCTGATGGCGGACCTCGGTGCCCGCTACGGCGACGACCCCCGACTGGGTTGGGTCGACGTCGGCGGCTACGGCAGCTGGGGCGAGGGCCACACCAACGGCGACGGGGCCGCCATCACCAGGGCCAGCAGCCGTCGCGTCATCGCTGCTGTGCTGCAGGCGTTCGGCACGAAGCACGTCGTGGTGAATGCAATGGACCCGACGTTCGTGGATACGGCACTCGACCTGAGCGACCGCATCGGTCTGCGCACCGACTGCCTCGGCGAGCGCGACATGTTCTCGCTGATCCCGTCGAGCACGTTGCTCCAGCAGGTGTGGAAGCGGGCGCCGGTCGTCAGCGAGTGGTGCGGCACCGGCACGACGAGCCCGAGCCTGGGCGCCCAGCAGGTCCGGCAGTTCCACGTGTCGCAGATCTCCAGCGGCAACCTCGACGTCGCATACGCCGACATGACGCCCCGAGAGGCAGCGGGATGGCGTGACGCGGTCAAGCACAGCGGGTACCGCTACGCGCTGCGCAGCCTCACCCTGCCCCGCGCGCTGCAGTCCCGGAGCACCGTCAAGGTCCGCTCGGTCTGGAAGAACCTGGGTTCTGCCCCGACGTACGACGCGTGGCAGGTGCGCCTCGAGTTCCGCAGGCGAGACGGCTCGCTCGCTGGCCATGCCCGGTTGCCGGTGGACCTGCGCAGGGTCCTGCCCGGCACCCGCACGCACCCGGGGAGGGTCACCGTCCCGGCGCTCAGGGCGGGGCGCTACACGCTGGTCCTGAGCGTGCCCTCGACCGACGGCTACCTGGCGCCGATGTCGTTGGCGCTCGCGTCGCGGACGGGTGACGGCTACGTCTTGGGCAGGGTCACGGTCGACTGAGCGCGCTCTCGAACCGATGCCACCCCTCAGGGTCCGGCCGGTGGGGCTCAGGGTTGGGCTGGGGTCGGATGAGGGCACGGCCGGGGTCCTGTCCTGATGTGCTGATCGTCGCGCATCGCCAGGGTTGACCCCATGATCACTGTTGAGTCACTGACCCGGAGGTACGCCGGCTTCACCGCCGTCGACAACGTCTCCTTCACCGCCCAGCCCGGTCGCGTCACCGGCTTCCTCGGCCCCAACGGCGCCGGAAAATCCACCACC
>NZ_DATLWX010000010.1:0-2524 GCF_035576065.1 Nocardioides sp. | reverse complement strand
CCACGTCTTTTCCTTCGATGCTTCGTCCCAGTACGCCTTGACCTCAGCCTGAAGCCGCGCCATGTCGCCGCTGCCGGAGGGCATCTGCATACCCGTCGCCCAGCGGCGGGGGGTCGTGTAGAACTCGGCCGTGACCAGGAGGTCGGTGGCGAGCTTGTTGATCCCGTCCGCTATCGGCGCGATCGAGGCCAACTCGGACCGGCCGGAGCGGTTCAGCAGCCGGCCCTTGTTGACCATCGGGACGATCGGAACGGCCCGCAGCGGGTTCGCCAGCACCTGATCGATCTCGTACCGCGGGCGCACGCCGAGCGCCGTCGTGCGGGCGGCGTAGCGGATCACCTCGTCGCGCGTGTAGTACGTCGCGTAACTCGTCGCGCCGTCCTGCCAGCGCTTCAACGCCGACCGGACCGCCCGTCCACCCGGTTCGTAGTCAACCGTGACCTGGTGCGCGGACTCGAACGTCATGCGAGGTGTCAGCGGGTCGTCGTCGTTCCCCCATACCGACAGGTAGGTGACCCCGTGCACGAGCATGTCCACCAGCCCGAGCGGGGACTCCTCGTCCAGGTCGTTCGCGGTGAAGATGCGCCAGAGCTCATCGTCAGCCGTCGCGCCCTGCCCCAGTCGGAAGCCCTCCGGGTTCAGCCGGCGAGCCACCGAGTCCACGATCGTCTCCGGCCAGTTGATGACCAGCGGAGTGAGCCGGCCGCCGATCTGCGCCTCGACCTCCGGCGACATGAACGCCAGCGGCTGGTCCCCGGAGTAGTACCGGTCCAGTCGGTCGTATTCGATGTTCGCCTTGTCGAGCTTCGCCGACAGCACATCCACCGCGGCCAGGTTCGGGTCGGTCCGTGACAGGGAAAGAGTCGGGGTCGTCACACGCCCACCATCCATCCGCCGGTCGTAGGAACGCTGCTCAGTCCGTGCAGGGCGAGCGCCGCGGCGATCAGCGGGGAGATCCGCGGGTCCTTACGGGACAGGACTCGCTGCCCGGCCTCACCCGAAGACGACCAGCGGGCCACCGCGACAGCGGACTTGAGTTCGTCCTGCCCGCCGTGCCGGACGGACCGACCGACGACCGCGGCGTCAAGAGTGGAGCAGGCATCGGCGAAGAAGCGACGGGACACACCCTCGGCAGTCAGGTGCGGCAACAGGAACGCCGCCGTGCCCGTCTGCTCCACCAGCAGCCGGCCGCCCCACGTCCGGAGCAGTTCGGCGGCACGATCAGCGACCCACTCGACACCAGGCCGGTGGTCGGCGAGCTGCAACCAGGAACCGTCCGGGGTGCTCCACGCCGCCGCGATCGTCGCCGTCGAATGATCCGGGGCGACGTCGAGGGCGAAGGTAGGGGTGGCCTTCGGTGGGGTCGAGCCGTGCAGGTTGGCCCAGGAGGTCGGGTCGATGGCGGTCTTGCGCGCGTCCTCATCGACCCAGATGCCCATGACTTCCCGTAGGAAGTCGTCGCTGTCGAGCAGCCGGCGTAGGCGTTGGATCGCCCGCTCAGGAGTCCGGTACGGGTAGGACGGGTTCGCCTTGGACCACGCCTCGCGGTCGTCCGGGTCGGAGCCGGGGTCCGCTGAGAACTCGATGTAGACCACGCCTTCGGCCTCACCGGACATGGCCTCGGCTCGTAGCCGAGTGAACGCCTCACTCGGGTCCGACGGCTTCGGCGGCGTCCCCATCAGGATGATCTGCGGGTTGGTCGCCTGGTTCTGAGTCGGAGCCAGGTCGGAGAGCGCAGCGTCGGTGAGGATCTGCGCCTCGTCCAGCACCAGCCGACGGACCTTACGAAACCCTCGGATCGACCCCCGCTCACGGGCCGCGAAGACGATCCGGGAGCCGTTGCGGAACGGGATGACCTCGTTACCGGCAGCCGTGGTGATGGCTTCCCTGTCCACATGTGGAGCCATCGCCTCCGACTCGGCGAGCGCCCGAAGCTCGTCGAAGGACTCGCGGGCGACCTTGAAGCGGTGCGCGGTCCACACCGTCAACGTGCCCGGGTGGGCGATGCAGTCGGCGAAGACGATGGCCCCGATCAGGAACGTCTTACCGACCTGCCGGGCGATGCTAAGGACGATCGTGTCGGCCGCGTACCAGCCGGTGATGTCCTTAGCCAGGATTGCGGCGCAGGCTTCGCGCTGCCAGCGGTCCAGGCTGATGCCGAGCGTCTCGCATGTGTTGATGATGGCCGGCGCACCACTAGCGGTGATCCCGTCGGGCAGTACGACGTGACGCGCGTCAGGCAGCAGGCCAGGCGGCGTCCGGAGTCGAAGCGGCGCCGCCGATGGCATCAGAAGTACTAGCGGCGTCAATCGCCTCGATCTCCTTCCGTATCTCCATGAGTCGCTTGGTCAGCGACGCCAGGTCCCGCGGCGGAACACCCTCGTCCAGCTGCTTGGCGATGAGGTCACGCATCGACACCAGGAGGTCCCTAGCGGTGCCTGAGCGGGCCGCAGAGGCCACGCCGACGAGTCGCCTAGGCATGGGGCCTCCCTTGGAAATCAACCGTGTGTAGAACAGGAACAGA
>NZ_DATLWX010000009.1:0-56720 GCF_035576065.1 Nocardioides sp. | reverse complement strand
GTGTGTTCCGCCAGAGTTACGGCGGCCATAGCGAAAGGGAAACACCCGGTCCCATACCGAACCCGGAAGTTAAGCCTTTCAGCGCCGATGGTACTGCAACCGAGAGGCTGTGGGAGAGTAGGACGCCGCCGGACATACATTGCGAAAGAGGGGTCACCGCGAGGTGGCCCCTCTTTTGCGTTCCCGGACGGATGGTCCGTAGGACGTCCACAGGCTGCGGTGTGCCGAGGTCATCCACAGCGTCGCCGTACGACCTCACGCCCATGTCGGAGGGAGTCGCCAACCTTGGTCTCGGAGGTGATGTGCAATGTCTGCACAGGACAGCGATGCAGTGAACACCGTTCGCCTGGTTGGCAGGGTCGGGGCCGAAGCGACCGAGACCGACCTACCCAGTGGCGACACGATTTCGAGCTTTCGGGTCATCGTGGCGCGACCGGAGAGGCACGGGTCGACCCAGCGCGTCGACACCCTGGACTGCACGGCGTGGACGTCGCGGGTCCGCAGGTCGGCCAGGACGTGGCGCAAGGACGATCTCGTGGAGATCGAGGGAGCCGTGCGCCGACGGTTCTTCGCCACGGCAACCGGACGAGCGTCCCGGGTGGACATCGAGGTCAGCGCGGCTCGGATGCTTCGTCGTGCACCGAGCGCATGAGCACTCCGAGGCTCGGTTTGGGTTGGAATGACGTGGCCTTCTCCGGGAGGAGCCCCCCGCGGTTGACCACGTCCCGCACCGCTCGGAAGTCCGGGGCCGGCAACAGGACTGCGACCGTGTCTCGTCCGGCGCGAGTGAGGGCTTCGTCCGCCGCGTGATGGAAGGCCACGACCGGCACGTGCTCGGCCAGCGCGGGGACGAGCACGGACTGGAGCCACTCGACCAGCTCGAGACCGAGGGCGCTGGGTGGCGTGATCACGGACCACTCGGCTCCGTCGGTGAGGACGAGGCTGTGAGAGGACAGCTCGGCCAGCGCGTCCTCGCGCGGCAACGCTTTCACCTGTGCCCCGGTGCCCAGTGCGGCTGCAGTGACGTCGGTCAGGGTGACGTGTCCGAGGGTGCGGTGAATGGGGCCGAGGAACAGCGGGGTGTCTGTCTGGTCCACCAACATCGCAAGTCCGCGGTCCCACGCGGTGCCCGGGTGCTCCTCCTGCAACTGCAGGTAGGCGGCGTAGCGGTGGTGTCCGTCAGCGATCAGGGCGGCACTGTTCCTCAGTGCATCGTTGATCGCGGTGATCTCCGCGTGGTCGCTGATGGCCCAGATGCGTTGCTGTCGTTCGGTGCGGTCGAGATACTCCACGTCCGGAGACCGAGCCGCAACCTTCTTGAGCAGCGCCCGGGCGTCGGTCGGGCCTTCGTGCACGAGCAGGATCGGTGCGGGATTCATCCCCATCTCGTGCATCCGGGATGCAAGCTCCCTGGCCTGTTCGGGATGGATGCCCTCATGCGGCCAAACGGCACGGTCGTCGAGCCCGGTAGCGCGTCGATCGATCGCCAGCGCGCCGACAAGGCCTCGCACGGTGAGCCCACCGGAGGTGTACTCGTGCAGGTAGAGGGCCGGCTGGTCCTCGCGGGTCAGCCGGCCGGCCGCCTCCCAGGCGCGCAGTCGCGCGCTGACGCCGCGATAGGGTCGGGCGAAGGCTCGCGCCGATGAGGGGTCGCCCACACGGGTGGACGTCAACAGCAGTGCTCGGAACGGAACGAGTCGCAAGGGCTTCGCCACATACGGAGGCGTGATCACCGGCGCGACGTCCATCGGAGCATCGTAGGGGCCAAAGAGTTACGGCCAACGGGAGGGTGAACGTGCTCAAGGCCTGTGGGGAACCACTGCTGAACAGCTACGACCTGGCGATGTTCGACCTTGACGGCGTCGTCTATGTCGGGGGCAGAGCGATCCCGGGGGTCCCGGACCGGCTCGAGCGCGTCCGCGCCTCCGGTGTACACCTTGCGTTCGTCACCAACAACGCGTCGCGAACGCCCGACCGAGTGGCCGAGAAGCTGACCACGATGGGCATCGAGGCCACCGCTGCTGACGTGGTGACCTCAGCGCAGGCCGCTGCCAGAGTCGTGAAGGAGCGGTTCGGCTCCAGTGCCTCGGTGCTGCTGCTCGGGGGCCGAGGTCTGGAGGCCGCTCTGGCAGCGGAGGGGCTGACGATCACGACCGAGCCGAGCGAGGCCGCGGCTGTCGTCAGTGGCTATGGCCCGGACGTGCTGTGGAAGGACGTCATGAGGGCTGCCACGCTGGTCCGCGGCGGACTGCCCTACGTCGCCAGCAACACCGACATGACCATCCCCACCGACTACGGCCTGGCGCCCGGGCACGGAGTGCTGGTCGGTGCGATCACCCGCTTCGCCGGGGTGGAGCCGATCGTGGCCGGCAAGCCCGCCCGGCCACTGCTGGACGAGACGATCCGTCGGGTCGGAGGCGAGCGACCGCTGATGGTCGGGGACCGGCTCGACACCGACATCGAGGGCGCCCACGCGGTCGGGGTGGACTCGCTGCTGGTCATGACCGGCGTCACCGGCCTACCCGAGCTGGTGGCCGCCCCACCGCGCCTGCGGCCCAGCTACGTCTCGCCCGATCTGGAGGGCCTCTTCCACACCCACGACGTGCCTGCACAGGCCGAGGGCCGGACGCGGCTGGGCGGCTGGGTCGCGACCGTGGAGGACGGAACGCTCCTCGTCGAGGGCGAAGGCCCGACCGCCGACTGGTGGCGGGTGGTGGCGACCTCCAGCTGGGACGCGTTCGACACGTCTGGCTCCGTGGTGGACGTGACGCAGGTGCAGCCACCGGACGGGGACGGTCGTGGTGGGCGGTAACCTCGCGTCCATGAGCGAGTTCGACGAGCACACCGGCGCCGACAGCGTCGAGTCCGACGGCGAGGTCTCCGCCGTGGCTGACGTGCTGGCCTCGATGGAGGGTCTCGAAACCCAACCTGTGGCCGACCACGCGGCCGTCTTCGAGCAGGCCCACGAGCGGCTACGCCGCGCGCTCGATCCGCGACACGGCTGAACGTGCCGCCTCGTCGCCTTCGGCTCGACGCCGAGCTCGTCCGGCGCGGACTGGCCCGATCACGCGAGCACGCCAGCGAGCTCATCGCCGACGGACGCGTCAAGGTGTCGGGCGCCGTGGCGACCAAGCCGGCCACGGCCGTGACGACCGACGTCGCCATCGTGGTCCGGCAGGATCCCGACCGAGTGGACTACGTCTCACGAGGAGGGCACAAGCTGGCGGGCGCGCTGAGCGCCTTCGCATCAGCGGGTGTCAGCATCTCGGGCAAGCGCTGCCTCGACGCGGGTGCCTCGACCGGGGGATTCACCGACGTCCTGTTGCGGGCCGGCGCTCGCGAAGTGGTGGCCGTGGACGTCGGGTACGGCCAGCTCGCGTGGTCCCTCCAGAGCGACGACCGGGTCGTGGTCCACGATCGCACCAACGTGCGCGAGCTGAGCCCGGACATCGTCGGTGAACCCGTCGACCTGGTCGTCGGAGATCTCTCCTTCATCTCCCTCGAGCTGGTCCTGGACGCACTGATCGCAGTGACGGCGTCCGATGGGGAGCTGGCGCTGATGGTCAAGCCGCAGTTCGAGGTCGGCAAGGACCGGGTCGGCAAGGGCGGGGTCGTACGAAGTCTTCACCTGCGGGCCGAGGCCGTGTCCGGGATCGCCCGCGCAGCCGCGACTCGTGGGTGGGGAGCGGTGGCGGTCACGACCAGCCCGCTGCCGGGTCCCTCCGGCAACGTGGAGTTCTTCCTGTTGTTGCGACGTGGACCGGCGGCCATCGACGACGACGACGTACGGGCCGAGGTCGAGCGCAGCGCGTCGCTGGGGGTGGCGGGTGAGAGGGTGGACCCGTGACCGACACCGCGCCCGAGCCAGACCCACAGCGCCGGGTGCTGCTCCTGGCCCACACCGGCAGGGCAGCCGCGCGCGACGTCGCCCGGGAGTGCGTTCGCGCGCTCAACAAGCACGGGATCGCCGTCCGGCTCCTGGCGCCGGAGGCTGAGGACCTCGATCTCGAGCCCACCTCCGGGACCGCGCCGGAGGGGTGGATCGAGATCGTCGACGACGAGGAGCACGCGGGCGCAGGCTGCGAGCTCGCGCTGGTCATCGGGGGTGACGGCTCGATCCTGAGAGCCGCAGAGCTGACGAGGACGAGCGGGACCCCGCTGCTGGGGGTCAACCTCGGCCACGTGGGCTTCCTGGCGGAAGCAGAGCAGGATGACGTCGCGATCACGATCGAGGCCATCGTGGAGCGGCGATACGTCACCGAGGAACGGCTGACCATCGACGTCACCGTGCACCGGGGCAAGGAGCTGATCGCCTCCACCTTTGCGCTGAACGAGGCGAGCGTGGAGAAGGCGGCACGCGAGCGGATGCTCCAGGTGGTCGTCGAGATCGATGGTCGGCCGCTGTCGCGGTGGGGATGCGACGGCGTCGTGTGCGCGACGCCCACCGGCTCGACGGCCTACAACTTCAGCGCGGGCGGGCCGATCGTGTGGCCAGGTGTGGAGGCGCTGCTGATCGTGCCCATCAGTGCGCACGCGCTCTTCGCCCGACCGATGGTGGTTGCGCCGACGAGCGTGCTGGCGATCGAGGTCCTGAGCGAGAACGAGGGCTCCGGGGTGCTGTGGTGCGACGGCCGCCGTACGGTCGACCTGCCACCCGGGGCGCGCATCGAGGTGCGTCGCGGAGAGCGGCCGGTGTGGCTGGTGCGGCTGCGCGAGGCGCCGTTCACGGACCGTCTGGTGGCCAAGTTCGACCTCCCCGTCGAGGGATGGCGCGGCGCCTCAGAACGCCGCCGCCGCGAAGAGGGCACCTCGGATGCTTGAGGAGATCCGGATCAGGTCCTTGGGCGTCATCGAGTCGTCGACCCTCGAGCTGGGCCCCGGCCTGACCGTCATCACCGGGGAGACAGGTGCCGGCAAGACCATGGTCGTCACGGCCCTGGGACTGCTGCTCGGGGGACGTGCTGACCCCGGCGCGGTTCGCACCGGCGCCGCAGGCGCCCGCGTCGAAGGCGTCATCAGTGTCTCCCGACTTCCTGAGGTGCTCGCAGCGGTCGAGGAGGCCGGAGGAGAGGCAGAGGACGGCCGGGTCGTCCTGGCACGCAACATCGCCTCGGAGGGCCGTTCCCGCGCGTGGGTCGGCGGCGCGACGGTGCCGGTCTCCGCGCTGGCCAGTGTCGCCGAGCCCTTGGTGGCGGTCCACGGGCAGTCCGACCAGCACCGTCTGCTCAAGCCAGGGGCGCAGCGTGACGCCCTCGACCGGTTCGGCGGCGCGACGCTGGCCAAGGCGGCTGCTGCCTACGGCCGTCTCTACGCACGACTCGTCGACGTCGAGCGAGAGCAGCGCTTGGTCGTCCTGAGCGCTCAGGAGCGGGCTCGCGAGGCGGACCTGCTCCGATTCGGTCTCACCGAGATCGAGGCCGTGTCGCCCGAGTCGGGTGAAGACGTGGCCCTGGCCGCCGAAGAGGGTCGTCTGGGGTTCGCGGACACCTTGCGCACGGCCGCAGAGCAGGCCCGCGAGGCGCTGAGCAGCGAAGAAGGCCGCGCCGACGCGTTGACGACCACGTCGACCGCACGGACGCTGCTCGACGGCGTGCGCGAGCACGACCCCCAGGCCGGCGAGCTGGCGGACCGGTTGTCCGAGATCACCTACCTGCTCTCCGACGCCGCCGCGGACGTGGCGTCCTACGCTGCCCGGCTCGAGACCGATCCTGCGCGGCTGGCCGCCGTCAGCGAGCGTCGCGCTGCGCTGACCTCGCTGACGCGGAAGTACGGCGACACGATCGACGACGTGCTGGCGTGGGCGGAGGCGGCGTCCTTGCGACTGCTCGACCTCGACTCGACCGACGAGAGGATCGCCGAGCTCGCGACCGAGCGCAGGCTGCTGCGCGACCAGCTCGCAGTCGCCGCTGCCAAGCTCACCGTCGCCCGGCAGCGCGCGGCCAAGCGTCTGGCCGCGGTCGTCACCACGGAGCTCGGCCTGCTCGCGATGCCGCACGCCGCCCTCACGGTCGCCGTACGCGACCAGGAGGTCGCCGAGCCTGAAGACCCGACCCCGGGGGCCTTGAAGGTCGAGGGCCGTTGGCTCCGAGCGACCCAGGCCGGTGTCGACGACGTTGAGCTCCTGCTGGCCGCCAACACGGGGGCAGACGCCCGGCCACTGCACAAGGGCGCGTCAGGCGGGGAGCTCTCCCGCGTCATGCTGGGGGTGGAGGTGGCCCTGGCCGAGACGAGCCCGGTGCCGATCTTCGTCTTCGACGAGGTCGATGCCGGCGTCGGCGGCAAGGCCGCCATCGAGGTGGGCCGTCGGCTGGCGCAGCTGGCGCGGGACGCCCAGGTGCTCGTGGTGACGCACCTGCCGCAGGTGGCGGCCTTCGCGGATCGACACGTCGTCGTGCACAAGGCAAGTGACGGCACCGTCACGACCTCGGGGCTCACGGTCCTCGACGACGCCGGGCGCGAACGCGAGCTCTCCCGCATGCTGGCGGGCCTCGAGGAGTCCGACAGCGCGCTCGCGCACGCCCGGGAGCTGTTGCACACCGCGGCGCCGGCCCGGGCGCACGGCTGAGCCGACACCCGACACGGGCGACACCGCTGACGCCGAGATGCGCGACTCGCCCACGTCGGGGGCTGCCGGGATCCGCGTCGCAGGGCTGACACCATGGATCGGTCATGAAATTCTCCCCCCAGCGACTCAGCCCACCGCGCGGTCGGCAGCGCCGATCAGCCCTCCCGGGCATCCATGGCGTGGCGCGCCTCGATCGCCATACCTCGCACCTCATCCCGCGGTTGCGCTCGGGTGACATCGCGATCGTGGACCACCTCGACCTGGACAGGTCCACAGCGCAAGCGCTCGTGGACGCGGACGTCGCAGCGGTGCTCAACGCTGCTCCGATGATCTCCGGCCGCTACCCCAACCTCGGTCCGGACGTGCTCCTGCAAGCAGGCGTGCCGGTCTTCGACACCTTCGGCGGCGAGATCTTCTCCAGGGTCCGCGACGGTGCCCGTGTGCGCGTCGACGACGGCGAGCTCTTCATCGGCGACGACCGGGTCGCGATGGGTCGACTCGTCGACGAGGAGGTCGTGCGCAGCGAGATGGAGTCCGCCCGCAGTGGCCTGCGGGCGCAGCTGGAGAGTTTCACCCACAACAGCACGGAGTTCCTCCGCCGCGAGCAGGACCTCCTCCTTCACGGTCGAGGCGTGCCCCGCACGGTCACCGACCTCACCGACCGGCCCGTCGTCGTCGTGGTGCGTGGACATGAGTGGGAGAGCGAGCTCACCGGCATCAAGGCTTTCATCCGTGAGCAGGACCCGGTGCTGATCGGCGTCGACGACGGCGCGGACGCGCTGCGGGCGGCCGGGCACACCCCCGACATCGTGGTGGCCCACGTGGCCGACGAGGAGCTGCCGTCCCTCGAGGTGCTCAAGAAGGCGCGCGACGTCGTGGCCCTGGTGGAGCGGGGTGCCGCGCACTCGGTCACCGAGCGGTTCGAACGCTCCGGCGTCAAACCGCTGAGGTTCGAGACCGGCGCCACGACCGAGGACGCCGCCCTGATCCTCGCGGACGCGGGTGGCGCCAGCTTGATCGTGGGGGTGGGGATGCACGCGACGCTGGACGAGTTCCTCGACCGCAGCCGCACTGGCCTCCCGAGCACCTACCTGACTCGGCTCAAGGTCGGTCCGCGTCTCGTCGACGCTGCGGCAGTGCCGCGGCTCTACGACGGCCAGGTGCGCCCTCGACACCTCCTAGCGGTCACCCTCGCGGGCCTGGTCGCACTCGCGGCCGCCATCGGGGTCACGCCCGTGGGCCAGGAGTGGGCCGACGCGGCCACACCCGTGGTGGCCGACGCCATCGACGATCTCATCGAACTCGTGCAAGGACTCAAGCTCCCGTGATCACCTTCCGACACTTCCTGACCAGCATCGTGGCGGTCTTCTTCGCGCTCGCCGTGGGTATCGCCCTGGGGGGCGGCCCGCTGTCCAACTTCAGCGAGCCGGAGCCGACGCCGGTCGCAGCGACGGAGAAGACGGCGGACGACCCTGCTCGCTTGTACGCCGAAGAGTTCGCCGGCGCCGTGAGCCCGGTGCTGACCAGTGCCAAGCTGGCGGACCGCAGCGTGGCCGTCGTCACCGTCCCGGGCGCCAACGAGGAGATCCTGACCGCGCTCGCCGAGGAGGTCTCCGCCGCGGGCGGGACCATCACCGGGCGCTACTCGCTCACCGAGGACATGGTCTCACCGGACCAGAAGGCGCTGGTCGACACCCTGGGCGCCCAGCTGATGACGCAACAGGGCAAGACGATCGCGGCCGACGCGACGACGTACGACCGGATCGGGCAGCTGCTCGGGGTGGCCGTCGCGACCTCGACCCCGGAAGGGGATCCGGCCACCGATCAGCAGAACAGGATCATCGAGACCCTGGTGGGAGCCGACCTGCTCACCCTCGAGGGCAGCGTGACCAAGCGGGCACCGCTGGTCCTGCTGGTGCTGGGCGGTGAACCGGCCGAGGAGGGCGGCGACGCGATCCTGGCCGGCCTCGCGGCTGGCCTGTCCCGCGCCGCGGGCGGAGTGGTCGTGGCCGGCACGCTGGCTGACGGCGGCGAGGGCCAGGTCGGGCGGCTGCGCGCGGAGCCGGTCTCGGCCGAGGTCGCCACCGTGGACGGCATCGACACCGCCGCCGGCCGGGTGACCACGGTGCTGGCACTGGCGCGGTCGTTGAGCACCCCGGGCGGGGCCTTCGGAGCGTCGGGTGCCGACGGACCCGCCCCGCTGGGGTAGGCTCGAACCCCGTGAAGAACCCGACGCCGACCAAGCACGTTTTCGTGACCGGAGGCGTCGCCTCCTCGCTCGGCAAGGGGCTCACCGCCTCCAGCCTGGGCAGCCTGTTGAAGGCGCGAGGACTGCGCGTGACGATGCAGAAGCTGGATCCCTACCTCAACGTGGATCCGGGCACGATGAACCCGTTCCAGCACGGCGAGGTCTTCGTGACCAACGACGGGGCCGAGACCGATCTCGACATCGGTCACTACGAACGGTTCCTCGACACCGACCTCGGTCAGATCGCCAACGTGACGACCGGGCAGGTCTACTCGGCCGTGATCGCCAAGGAGCGCCGCGGCGACTACCTCGGTGACACGGTCCAGGTGATCCCGCACATCACCAACGAGATCAAGGACCGCATCCTGGCGATGGGCGGCCCGGACATCGATGTCGTGATCACCGAGATCGGCGGCACCGTCGGTGACATCGAGTCGCTGCCCTTCCTCGAGGCTGCTCGCCAGACCCGGCACCAGATCGGCCGGGAGCACTGCTTCTTCATCCACGTCTCGCTGGTGCCCTACATCGGCCCCTCGGGGGAGCTGAAGACCAAGCCCACCCAGCACTCCGTGGCCGCACTGCGGTCCATCGGCATCCAGCCGGACGCCATCGTGTGCCGGGCCGATCGCGAGCTGCCCGACGGCATCAAGCGCAAGATCGCGCTGATGTGCGACGTTGACGACGAGGCGGTGGTCACCGCCGCCGACGCGCCGTCCATCTACGACATCCCCAAGGTGCTGCACCGCGAGGGACTCGACGCCTATGTCGTACGCCGACTGGACCTGCCGTTCCGCGACGTCGACTGGACGGTGTGGGACGACCTGCTCCGCCGGGTCCACCACCCCCAGGAGGACGTCACCGTCGCCCTGGTCGGCAAGTACGTCGACCTCCCCGACGCCTACCTCTCGGTCGCCGAGGCGCTGCGTGCCGGCGGGTTCGCGCACGAGGCCAAGGTCCACCTGCGCTGGATCGCCTCGGACGAGTGCGAGACCCCGCAGGGCGCCGCCAAGCACCTCCACGACGTGGACGCCGTGTGCGTCCCGGGCGGGTTCGGCATCCGTGGCCTCGAGGGCAAGCTCGGCGCCCTGACCTACGCCCGCACCAACCACATCCCGACGCTCGGCCTGTGCCTGGGACTTCAGTGCATGGTCATCGAGTACGCCCGCAACGTGGCCGAGATCCAAGGGGCCGGCTCCACCGAGTTCGAGCCCGACACTCCTGCGCCCGTCATCTCCACGATGGAGGAGCAGAAGCAGTTCGTCGAGGGTGCTGGTGACCTCGGCGGCACGATGCGGCTCGGCCTGCAGCCGGCCGACCTGGTGCCGGGCAGCGTGGTCGCCAAGGCCTACGGCGTCGACCGGGTCGAGGAGCGCCACCGCCACCGCTACGAGTTCAACGACGCCTACCGCGGCGAGCTGGAGAAAGCGGGCCTGGTCTTCTCCGGGGTCAACCCCGACCTCGGGCTCGTGGAGTTCGTCGAGCTGCCTGCCGACGTGCACCCCTACTACGTCGCGACGCAGGCGCACCCGGAGCTGCGGTCGCGCCCGACGCGGCCCCACCCGCTCTTCGCCGGGCTCATCGGCGCGGCCATCGACCGGCAGCGCGAGCTGCGGATCCCGATCGACGAGCACGGGCTGCGCCGCCTCGACACCGACGACGACCCGGAGCATGACTCCGTCTAGAGCTCGCGTGCCCGGTTCAGCTGGGCCAGCACGAACGACTGGGCCCGGACCTGGTTGCGGGCGTACTGGCTGATCGCGTCGTCCTCGCTTGCAGCTTCCGCGGCCTCGAGGAACGATGCGTCGCCGACGGCGTGGGGATACATCCCACGGACCACCACGCCCTGGTTGAGCATGCCGCCCTTGAGGTCGGGGAGCTCCTCGAGATAGCGATGGGTGTACGGCGCCAGCAGGTCGCCCTGACCCGGGCGCCAGAAGATCGCCCCGAGCTCGAGCGTTTCGCGACTGGCCGGCACGGCGTAGTCGACGAAGAAGGCCCGCCACACGGCTTCCTTGGACTCGGAGTCGGGCGAGGCGGCCAGGACCTTGAGCCGCTTGATACCGGCGTCCGGGTCGGGGTCACGGTCCAGCATCTGCGCCAAGGCGTCGTCGTCACGCTGGCCGAGCTCCGCGCGGCGGATGGCCATGCGCCAGGCGAGGTCGGAGTCCGCCGATGCGGACGCGGCCTCCTCGGCGGCGGACCAGTGCTCCTCGGTGCTCGCTGACGCGGCCAGGGTGCGCAGGGCGGGCTGACGGTGCTCGGGGTCGCGCGAGAGCACGAGAGCGGCGTCGGCCAGCGCCGACCGCAGCGCCGGAGACTCGGCGGGCGGGGCCCACCGGTCGGCCACGAGCGACCCCACGGACAGGAACGGCTCGACCAGTGCCGGGTTGCGCTCGGTGTGGAGGGCGGTGCTGATCGCGGTGGCCGCGTCGCGGGGCGCCAGCTCGGCGAGCAGCAGCAGCTGGGTGATGGTGCCGAGCACGAGCGCACGAGACAGCGGCTCGGGGAAGGCGCCGAGGTGGCGGAGCATGAGCCGCAGCGACTCGGCGTCCGGCCGGACGGCGGCGAAGGTCAGGTCGTCCGCGTTCAGCAGTCGCAGGTCGCCCTCGGGCAGGTCCACCCGGGTCGCGTCGCCGGTCAGCAGGGCCGGTGTGACGGCGACCCTCTCCAGGACATCGCCCGTGACGGAGTACGACGCAATGTCGACGCGGTGCGGGCGCGGGGCATCGTCGTCGGAGGACTCCGCCCGAATGGTGTCGCCGTCGAGCGCGAGCACGTCGGTGCCGGCGCGATCGAGCCATGCGGCCGTCCATGAGGACAGGTCCTGGCCGGCGGCGCCGGCATAGGCGGACATCAGGTCGTCGAGCACGGTGTTGCCGTACGCGTGGGCAGCGAAGTAGGCGCGCAGCCCTTCGACGAAGGCGTCCTCGCCGATGAAGGCCATCAGCTGGTGAAGGACGCTCTGCCCCTTGACGTAGGTGATGGCGTCGAAGTTGGCCATGGCCCCGTTGACGTCGATCACCTCGCCCCGGATGGGGTGACGACCCGGGCCCATGTCCATGTCGTAGGCAGTGCGCTTGTACAGCGCAAGGAAGCTCGCCCACTGGTCGGTGAACTCCGTCGCCTCCGCCATGGCCCAGTTGGAGGCCCACGACGCGAACGCCTCGTTGAGCCACAGGTCGTCCCACCAACGCATCGTGACGAGGTCGCCGAACCACATGTGCGCCATCTCGTGGAGCACGAACTCCGCCCGGACTGCGCGCTGGTTGTGCGACGGGGGAGTGCGGAAGAGCTGGGAGTCGCCGTAGGTCACGCACCCCCAGTTCTCCATCGCGCCGCCGAGGTTGGGGACGAACACCTGGTCGTAGCGCGACTGCGGGAAGGGGATGCCGAACTTGTCGCCGAAGAACGACAGGCCCTGGCGGGTGAGCGTCACCAGCTCGTCCAGGTCCCGCTCGAGGTGCCTCACCAGCGACTGGCGGCAGAAGACCCGAGGTCGTAGCCGTCGTGCTGCTGTCGGATCTCGTGGAAGGGGCCAGCGTTGACGACCACCACGTAGGTCGAGAGTCGCGGCGTGTCCTCGAAGGTCCACAGGCGGGTGGCGTCGTCGATCTCCTTGATGTCGGAGGGCGCCGAGTTGGAGGTGACCGTCCAGGTCTGGGGCGCGAGCACCGTGAACGCGTGCGGAGCCTTGAGGTCGGGTTGGTCGAAGCAGGCCCACAGACGCCGCGCCTCGTCGGTCTCCAGGCTCGTCCAGACGTACACGAGCTTGTCGGTGGGATCGACCGTGCGCAGGATGCCCTCGCCGCTGGCGGTGTTGGAGGTCGAGGCCTCGACGACCAGGAGGTTGTCGGCCGCCAGGGCGGGGAGGGGGAGCCGGCCCTGCGCCGCCGTACTGAGGTCGAGGTCGACGCCGTTGAGGGTGGCGCGCGAGATGTCTGCGACGCAGTCGACGAACGTCGAGGCGCCGGGCTCGGACGAGGTGAAGCTGATGGTGCTGACCGAGGAGAAGACCTCCCCTTCGAGCAGTCCGCTGAGGTCGACCTCGATGTCGTAGCGAACGACTGCGATCAGGCGGGACCGCTCGGCGGCTTCGGTCTGGGTCAGGCTCGACAGCGTCATGTTCGGCACTCTAGCCACGGGTCCTGACGGCGGCAGAAACACGGTCGGTCCTGGCCTAGGCTCGCCGTCATGAGTGACGAGCCCCTGATGTCCTTGACTGATCGTGAAGCTTCGTGGCCCGTGGTCAGTAGTGAAGAGGTCTACGGCGACGAGTGGGTCGTGGCGGTGCGGAAGGACGTCATCACCCGGCCGGAGCACCCCGAGCAGGAGTTCGCCCGGATCACGGTGGAGCACCCGGGGGCAGTCATCGTGCTGGCGGTCGACGACGACGAGCGGGTGCTGTGCCTGCGTCAGTACAGGCACGCCTCCGGTCACGTCTTCGTCGAGCTGCCTGCCGGCCTGCGCGACGCCGGGGACGAACCGGCGGTCGAGACCGCCAAGCGCGAGCTCCAGGAGGAGGCCGAGATGTCGGCGCGGTCGTGGCGCCAGTTGCTCAGCACCTATCCGAGCGCCGGTCTGACCGACGAGGTGCACGAGATCTTCCTGGCCCGCAACCTGACTCCGGCGTCCCGCGGCGACTTCGAGATGAAGCACGAGGAGGCCGAGATCGAGGTCTTCTGGGCGCCCGTGGACGACCTCATCGACGCGGTCCTGGCCGGCCGGGTGCGACAGGGTCCGCTGGCGCAGGCGGTCCTGGCCTACGACGCCCACCGGCGCCGCGGGACCCTGGACGAGGCCTGACCCCGCCCCGGAGTAATGTCCCCGGCTGTGAGCGGCGTCACGACGAGGTGCGCCCGGGACCTGCGAGGAGCGAGTCGTGAAGATCGGCGTACCCAAGGAAGTCAAGAACCGCGAGTACCGCGTAGCCCTGACCCCGATCGGCGTCCACGAGCTGGTGCAGCACGGGCACGAGGTCTACGTCGAGAAGGACGCGGGCTCCGGCTCCCTGGTCCCTGACGCGGAATACGTCGCCGCCGGCGCCACGATGATCGACACGGCCGACGACGTGTGGGGCACCGCCGAGATGATCCTCAAGGTGAAGGAGCCCGTCGCGGAGGAATACCACCGCATGCGTGAGGGCCAGGTGCTGTTCACCTACCTCCACCTCGCCGCCGACAAGCCGCTGACCGAGGAGCTGATGCAGCGCAAGGTCACCGCGATCGCCTACGAGACCGTCCAGCTGCCCTCCGGCGCACTCCCGCTGCTCTACCCGATGTCCGAGGTCGCGGGTTGTCTCGCCCCGCAGGTCGGCGCGCACTCGCTGATGAAGGCCAACGGCGGCCGCGGCGTGCTGATGGGCGGCGTCGGTGGCGTCGCCAACGCCAAGGTCGTCATCATCGGTGCCGGTGTCTCGGGTCAGAACGCCGCCAACATCGCGCTCGGGATGGGTGCCGACGTCACCCTGCTCGACACCGACCTGGACAAGCTGCGGATGTCGTTCTGGCGCTACAACAACCGGGTGCACGGCCTGGCGTCGTCCAAGCTCGCCATCGAGCAGCAGGTCATGGAGGCGGACATGGTCATCGGCGCCGTGCTGATCCCGGGCGCTGCGGCACCGAAGCTGGTCAGCAACGACCTCGTCTCGCGGATGAAGCCGGGCTCCGTGCTGGTCGACATCGCGATCGACCAGGGCGGTTGCTTCGAGGACTCCCACGCCACGACCCACGACGACCCGACCTACCCGATCCACGACTCGGTGTTCTACTGCGTCGCCAACATGCCCGGCGCAGTCCCGAACACCTCGACGTACGCCCTGACCAACGCGACCTTGCCGTACGCCGTCGCGCTCGCCGACAAGGGCTGGGCCCAGGGCTGTCGCGACGACCGCAGCCTTGCACTAGGGCTGAACACGCATGCCGGGAACCTCACCAACGCGCCGGTGGGCGAGGCGGTCGGCATCGACGTGGTCGGGCTGGATAGCGTCCTTGCGTGACTGACACGGCCGCGCTCACGCGCGCCATCTCCATCTACCTGGACCACCTGGCGGTGGAGCGCGGTCTCGCGGCCAACACCCTCACGTCCTACCGGCGCGACCTCAGGCGGTATGCGGAGTACGTGTCCGAGCAGGGCGTCAGCACCCTCGACCAGGTCACCGAGGCGATGGTCGCGGGGTTCTTGATGCGGCTGCGCGAAGGCGATGCCAACCACCCGCCGCTCGGCTCCACGTCGGCCGCTCGCACCGTGGTCGCAGTCCGCGGCTTCCACAAGTTCGCCGTCGCCGACGGGCTCGCGACGCTCGACCCCGCGAGTGCGGTCAAACCCCCGACACCGGCCAAGCGGCTGCCGAAGGCGCTGCCGCTGGCCGACGTCGAGGCGATCCTGGAAGCCGCCAGCGCCCCTGACACGATCCTGGCGCTGCGCGACCGAGCGTTGCTGGAGCTGTTGTACGGCACGGGCGCCCGGATCTCCGAGGCCGTTGGGTTGGACATCGACGACCTCGACACCGTTGACGCGACGGTCCTCCTGCGTGGCAAGGGCTCCAAGGAGCGACTGGTGCCCGTGGGCGCGTACGCCCTGGACGCGGTGGCGGCCTACCTCACCCGGGCCCGCCCGGAGTTCGCTTCCCCGCGGACGCCGGCGGGAGCGATGTTCCTCAACGCACGCGGCGGCCGGCTCTCGCGCCAGAGCTCCTGGGCAGTGCTGGTCAAGGCTGCCGAACGAGCGGGCGTCACCCGTGATGTCTCGCCGCACACCCTGCGCCACTCGTTCGCCACCCACTTGCTGGACGGTGGAGCCGACGTCCGGGTCGTGCAGGAGCTGCTGGGACACGCCTCGGTCACGACCACCCAGGTGTACACGCTGGTCACCGTCGACAACCTGCGCGAGGTCTTCGCGACGGCCCACCCGAGGGCGAGGGACTGATGAGCACTCATCTGAGCGCGGTGCGCGGGGACGCGGACGAGGTCTATGACGCCTTCGCCACGTGGGTGGGGGAGCAGGGGCTGGATCTCTATCCGCACCAGGACGAAGCGGTCATCGAGGTGATGGGCGGGAGCCACGTCATTCTGGCCACGCCCACCGGATCAGGGAAGTCGCTGGTGGCCGTCGGCGCCCACGTCGCGGCCTTGGCCCAGGACAAGGTGAGCTTCTACACCGCGCCGATCAAGGCACTGGTGAGCGAGAAGTTCTTCGCCCTGTGCGAGGTCTTCGGCGCAGACAACGTCGGGATGCTCACCGGTGACGCGGCCGTCAACCCCGATGCGCCCATCATCTGCTGCACGGCGGAGATCCTCGCCAACATCGCGCTCCGAGAGGGTCGCGCAGCCGACGTGGGGCTGGTCGTGATGGACGAGTTCCACTTCTACGCCGAGCCCGACCGCGGGTGGGCCTGGCAGGTCCCGCTGCTCGAGCTCGTCGACGCACAGTTCCTCCTGATGTCGGCCACGCTGGGTGACGTCTCGTTCTTCGTCGAGGACCTGAAGCGGCGTACGGGCCGCGACGTCGCCGTGGTGGCAGATGCCGAGCGCCCCGTCCCGCTGACCTTCACCTGGTCGCTGGAGCACCTGGACGAGACGCTCGAGGAGCTCGTGACGACCGGTCAGGCGCCGGTCTACGTCGTGCACTTCACCCAGGCGGCCGCGGTCGAGCATGCCACCAACTTGTTGAAGAAGCCGCAGAAGTTGGTCGACAAGGAGGCCATCGCCGACCGGATCGGAGCCTTCCGCTTCGGCGCGGGCTTCGGCAAGACGCTCTCGCGCATGGTCCGCAACGGCATCGGTGTGCACCACGCGGGCATGCTGCCGAAGTACCGGCGCCTGGTGGAGCAACTGGCGCAGGCAGGCCTGTTGACGGTCATCTGCGGCACCGACACCCTCGGCGTCGGCATCAACGTGCCGATCCGCACGGTCCTCTTCAGCGGACTCGCGAAGTTCGACGGCAACCGCCAGCGCGTGCTCCGCACTCGCGAGTTCCTGCAGATCGCCGGTCGCGCCGGGCGCGCGGGCTACGACGTCGCGGGCAACGTGGTGGTGCAAGCGCCCGAGCACGTGATCGACAACGAGCGCGCCAAGGCGAAGGCCGAGGCGAAGAATGCGGCCCCCGGGGCAAAGGAGAAGCGCAAGTCGAAGGCGCAGCTGAAGAAGCCGCCCGAGGGCACCGTCGTGTGGACCGAGCAGACCTTCGACAAGCTCGTCGCCGGGGTGCCGGAGCAGCTCACCTCGCGCATGCGCGTGGACAACGCCATGCTCATCAACGTCGCCACCCGGGAGGAGGACGCTTTCGCCGTGATGCGCCGGCTCCTCACCGACAACCACGAGGACCGCCGCCAGCAGCTGCGGCTGGCGAGGCGGGCCCTGAGGCTCGGCCGCAGCCTGCTGCGCACCGACGTGCTGACCCGGCTCGACGAGGTGGACGAGTTCGGCCGGCGCTACCTGTTGACCGTCGACCTGCCACCGGACTTCGCGCTCAACCAGCCGTTGGCCCACTTCGCGCTGGCTGCCCTGGACGTCCTCGACCCCGAGTCGGCGACGTACACCCTCGACATCGTGACCGTGATCGAGTCGGTGCTGGAGGCGCCCCGGCAGATCCTGATGGCGCAGCAGTTCGCTGCTCGCGGCGAGGCCGTGCAGGAGATGAAGGCGGACGGCATCGAGTACGAGGAGCGGATGGCACTGCTCGACAAGATCACCTGGCCCCAGCCTCTCGCGGAGCTGCTGGAGGGGTTGTACGAGATCTATCGCCAGCGCCACCCGTGGCTGCGGGAGGACGCGCTCTCGCCCAAGACGGTGGTGCGGATGATGTGGGAGCAGGGGATGAGCTTCACCGACTTCGTCGGCCGCTACCAGCTCGCCCGGTCCGAGGGACTGGTCCTGCGCTACCTCACCGACGCCTACCGCACGCTGCGCCAGACCGTGCCGGAGTCCCATCGCACACCTGAGCTGGACGACCTCGTCGAGTGGCTGGGGGAGACCATCCGCCAGACCGACTCGTCGCTGCTGGACGAGTGGGAAGCCCTCAGCGACCCAGCGCATGTGCCCGGGCGGGTCGCACACCACGAGCCGCCCCCGCCTCCGCGTCCGATCAGCAAGCAGGGGCGTACGTTCGAGGTGATGGTCCGCAACGCCATGTGGGCGCGGGTCGACCTGGTGTCCCGCGACGACCTCGACGGCCTGATGCGGCTCGAACGGGCGGCCGCCGAGCGCACCGAGCCCTCTCGCGGCGTGGGCATGGGCCGCTCGGTGTGGGACGCGGCGATCGAGGACTACTACGCCGAGCACGACACCGTGCTCCTCGACGCCGATGCCCGCGGGCCCGCACTCCTGGTGCTCGGCCCCGAACGGGCCGGTGAACCGGTGGGTGCCGAGGAGGGGACGTCCGCCCGGGTCCGCGAGGTCCGACAGATCATCCACGATCCCGAGGGTCACCACGACTGGGTGATCGACGCCCTCATCGACTGCGACGCGTCCGACGAGGCCGGCGAGCTCGTCCTCCCGACGGTGGCCATGCGGAGGTTGTGACCGCCTCGGAGATCAGCCAGCGCGCTCGAGTGCCTCGATCGCCGCGGCGACCACGTCGGTCGCGGGTCGGGACACGTCGATCACGACACCCCGCTCGCCCTCGCCCAGCGGCTCCAGCGTGTCGAGCTGCGAACGGAGGAGCGAGGGCGCCATGAAGTGCTCACGCGACTCCATGCGCGCCATGATCACGTCGTACGGCGCAGCGAGGTGGACGAAGAACACCGCGGCCGCGCCGGGCAACCGCCCGCGCAGCACGTCGCGGTAGTCCTGCTTGAGCGCTGAGCACGTCACCACGATCGAGATGCCGGCTGCGTGGTGGCGGGCGATGACGAGGCCCAGCGCCTCGAGCCACGGTTCCCGATCGCCATCGTCGAGAGCGACGCCCGCCGACATCTTGGCGATGTTGGCCGGTGGATGGAGGTCATCGCCCTCCACGAAGTCCCAGCCGAAGTGTGCGGCGAGCTCGACCGCGACGGTTGTCTTCCCGGTCCCGGAGACACCCATCACCACCACGTGCTGCGGATGCGGGCCTGGGGAGTCGGGCGCTGCCATGGCCTGAGCCTAGTTCTGGTTCCAGTTCTCCTCCGGAGCCGCCGCCGAGTGCACAGGTTTGTGCACAGGGCGTCGTTGCCTGTGCACTCAACCGGGGGTTTCTGCACAGATTTGGCGCAGGGGTTGTGGGACTGGACCCACCTGTTGTGGGAGCCGGGTCGGGGTCCTAGGCTCGCCCGGAACCTGATGCAGAAGTGTCGCCGTGTCGACAAAGTCTCACGCGTCTTCCGTGGTGCAATCGGGTGAGTCGAACTAGGAGCTGTGCGATGACGAGTGGCGGGTTTTCCCCCTTCCCAGGCCAATCCGGGAGCAGCGCCTCCGAGATGCCCCCGCTCGTGAGCCCGCCCCAGCCGCGAGCCACCGCAGAGGCCCTGAGCGGCTCAGGCGCATCGAGCGAGCCCCTGCCCTTCATCCGTTCCGAGCAGCCACCCGTGGAGTCCACCGTGGAACCCGCCTTTGTCCCATCGTCCTCGGCACCCGAGCTCGGCCCGACGGGCCGACCGCTGCCGGACTTCCCCGAGCCCAGTCCCGTGGGCGCTCGCACCCGGGCGCGCGTGGTGTCCATGTGCAACCAGAAGGGCGGCGTGGGCAAGACCACGACCACCATCAACCTCGGCGCGGCGCTCGCCGAATACGGTCGCAAGGTGTTGCTGGTCGACTTCGACCCGCAGGGTTCGCTCTCGGTCGGCCTGGGTCTGAACCCGCACGAGATGGACCTGACCATCTACAACCTGCTCATGCAGCGCGACGTCGCTCTCGACGACGTGGTGGTGCCCTCCGGTGTGCCCGGGATGGACCTGCTGCCCTCCAACATCGACCTGTCGGCCGCCGAGGTGCAGCTGGTCCACGAGGTGGCTCGCGAGCAGACGCTGCAGCGAGTGCTGGCGCCCGCGATGGACCACTACGACATCATCCTGATCGATTGCCAACCCTCGCTCGGACTTCTCACTGTCAACGCCCTGACCGCCTCCGACGGGGTCATCGTGCCCCTGGAGTGCGAATACTTCGCGCTGCGTGGCGTCGCCCTGCTCAAGACCACCATCGACAAGGTGCGCGAGCGGCTGAACCCCAAGCTGGAGATCGACGGCGTGCTCGGCACGATGTTCGACGGTCGCACACTGCACAGCCGCGAGGTGATGCAACGGCTCGTGCAGGCGTGGGGGGACAAGGTCTTCCACACCGTCATCCGCCGGACCGTGAAGTTCTCCGACGCCACCGTCGCCGGGGAACCCATCACGTCCTACGCGTCGGCCTCCACCGGCGCCAGCCACTACCGCGAGCTCGCCAGGGAGGTGCTCACCCGATGGCCCGCCGAGTAAGCCTGCCCGCCGCCGACGACCTGTTCCGCACCACCGCCGACGCCCCTGACACGGTGTCCCGGCCGGTGCGTGCCGTCGCCGATCAACCGGCCGAGGACGACAATGGCCCCAAGAAGCCCAGTGGCCGGGTCCGGCACGACGAGAAGATGACCGTCTACGTCACCTCTCACGAGCTGCTCGACATCGAGCACACCCGACTCATGCTGCGACGCTCACACGGCCTGGCCGTCGACCGGGGGCGGCTCGTGCGCGAGGCGCTTGCCCTGGTGCTGGCGGACTTCGAGGTCAATGGTGACGACAGCGCCCTGGTCCGGCGGCTGACCGAGGAGTGAGCGCTGGACTCAGCGAGGGCACCCTCGCGCCGGCTGCTCACGGCGATCCCGGTCAGGGCCAGGCCCCTGCCTTCGCCGTACACCTCGACAACTTCGAGGGACCCTTCGACCTCCTGCTGAGCCTCATCGCCAAGCACAAGCTCGACATCACCGAGGTCGCCCTCTCGCGGGTGACCGACGAATTCATCGCCCACGTCAAGGTGGGCGGCAAGGCCTGGGACCTCGAGCAGACCACCTCGTTCCTGCTGGTCGCCTCGACCCTGCTCGACCTCAAGGCGGCACGGCTCCTGCCCCAGGGGGACGTCGAGGACGAGGAGGACCTGGCCCTGCTCGAGGCCCGGGACCTGTTGTTCGCCCGGCTCATGCAATACCGCGCCTTCAAGCTGGTGGCGGGCGTGCTCGAGCAACGGCTGGCCGACGAGTCCACCCGGCACCCGCGGCAGGTCGGCATGGAGGAGCGCTTCGCGACCCTGCTGCCGGATGTCCTGATCGGCATCGGGCTCGAGCAGTTCGCGCAGCTGGCGGCTCGCGCGATGGAGCCCAAGCCGGTGCTGGAAGTCTCGCTGCAGCACATCCATGCGGCCAAGGTGAGCGTCCGGGAGCAGGCGGCGCTGGTCGTGGACCGGTTGCGGCGCTCCGGCACCATGACCTTTCGCGCCCTGTGCGGGGACTCTCCCGACCGGCTGACCACCGTGGCACGATTTCTCTCGCTGCTGGAGCTCTTCCGCGAGGGGGTCGTGGCCTTCGACCAGGTCACACCGCTGGGCGAGCTCACGGTGAGGTGGACCGGCAGCGACGACGCCGAGATCGAGATCCACGACGAGTTCGACGGGACACCGCCACCAGACGGTCCTGACACCACCTCCGAAGGCACCCCCGAGGACGAGCAACAAGCCAGGAGAGACGATGAGTGAGACCCCCCAGGAGTCCGAGGCGCCGCCGGCGACCACCGAGGTCGAGACGCTCGACGTCGAGGTCGCCGACCTCAGGCCCTCGCTCGAGGCGATCCTGATGGTCGCCGACCAGGCGCTCGACAAGGTCCAGCTCGCTTCGGCGGTCGGTCACCCGGTCGAGGCCGTGGGCGGCGCCCTGCTCGACCTGGCGGCCGAATACACCGAGCAGGGCCGCGGGTTCGAGCTCCGCAACGTAGCGG
This sequence comes from Nocardioides sp., assembly GCF_035576065.1. GTDB lineage: Bacteria > Actinomycetota > Actinomycetes > Propionibacteriales > Nocardioidaceae > Nocardioides. Next base: position 35,033 of record NZ_DATLWX010000009.1, on the reverse strand, counting down.
GAGGGTGGCGCTTCTACAGCCGCGACGAATATTCGGGAGTCGTGGAGGGTTTCGTCCTGGAGGGTCAGCAGGCGCGGCTGACCCAGGCGGCCCTGGAGACGTTGTCGGTCGTGGCCTACAAGCAACCGGTCTCCCGCGCCCGCGTCTCGGCGATCCGTGGCGTCAACGTCGACGGCGTCATGCGCACCCTGCTGACCAGGGGACTGGTCGAGGAAGCCGGCCAGGACACCGAGACCGGCGCCAACCTGTATCGCACCACCAGCTACTTCCTCGAGCGCATCGGCATCACGTCGCTGGACGAGCTGCCCGAGCTTGCGCCGTACCTCCCCGACATGGACGACCTCGAGGACGAGCTGACGCAGATGGCCGGATCGAACCACGAGGCGCCGCCAGAGGCTCAGGCCGAAGCCGAGCCCCCACCAGCCGCACCCGACGGCGGGACCGAGATCTCATGAAGCCCCACGACTCCGACCCCTCCAACCTCGTCTCGCAGCGACCCGAGCCCGACGAGGACGGGCTGATCCGGTTGCAGAAGCTGCTGGCACAATCCGGCGTCGCCAGCCGTCGCAAGTGCGAGGAGCTCATGCTCGAGGGCCACGTCGAGGTCGACGGAGAGGTCATCACTCGCCTCGGCACCAAGGTCGACCCCGCCACTGCCGTCATCCGGGTCGACGGCAAGCGGCTGCCGCCGATCAGCGCCTCGGTCTACGTCGTGCTGAACAAGCCGCGCGGCGTCGTCTCCACGATGAGCGACCCCGAAGGGCGTCCCAGCCTCGGCGAGCTCGTGGCCGACCGGTCCGAGCGCCTCTTCCACGTGGGGCGGCTCGACACCGACACCTCAGGTTTGATCATTCTCACCAACGACGGCGACTTCGCCCAGCGCCTCGCCCACCCGTCCTATGAGATCGAGAAGACCTACGTCGCCGAGGTCGAGGGTGAGCTGCACAAGGGCGTCATCAAGAAGCTGCTGGCCGGGGTCACCCTCGACGACGGCCCGGTCTTGGTGTCACGGGCGCGCATCGTTGAAGGAAGCCACGGGCGTACGTCGCGGTCGCGCACCATCATCGAGCTGGTCATCCACGAAGGACGCAACCGGATCGTGCGGCGGCTGCTCGAAGAGGTCGGTCACCCGGTCACCCGGCTGACCCGGACCCGGATCGGTCCGCTCGAGCTCGGGACCCTGCCGCTGGGGCAGATGCGGGAGCTCACCCTCGACGAGCTCGGTGTCCTGCTCGACAGCGCGGAGCTGTGACCATTTAGGGTGACGCCCGTGGCAACGAGGGCGATCAGGGGCGCGACCCAGCTGGACGAGGACACCCGCGAGCACATGCTCGACCGGGTCGCGGAGATGGTGACCGACGTGATGGAGGCCAACGGCCTCACCGTCGACGACTTCATCTCCGTCATCTTCACCGCGACCAGCGACCTGGTCAGCGAGTTTCCCGCGTATGCCGCCCGGCGACTGGGGTTCGGCGAGGTCCCGCTGATCTGCGCCCGCGAGCTGGAGATCGCCGGGTCCATGCCTCGGTGCGTGCGGATGCTGGCACACGTGGAGACCGACACGGCGCGAGCCGACATCACCCATGTCTATCTCCACGGTGCGGCCAACCTGCGTCGCGACCTGACTCGGACACGGGACGTCCGAGACGATGGGTGAGCCGTCGCTGGGACTCGTGCAGATCGTCGGTGCCGGTCTGTTGGGTACGTCGATCGGACTCGCCTGCCGGCGTGCGGGGATCGAGGTGGTGCTGGGCGACGTCTCCGCTGAGCACGTGCGGACCGCCAGCGGACTCGGCGCAGGTCGCCCGATGTCCGACGACGACCGGCCGAGCCTGGTCGTGGTCGCCGTACCTCCCGACCACCTGGGCGAAGCGATCGCCGGCGCCCTCCAGACCACCGACGCCGTCGTCACCGACGTCGGCAGCATCAAGGGTCGGCCCCTGGTCGACGTCACGGCCCGCGTGGACGCCGCCCAGCTGCGCCGCTACGTCGGTTCGCATCCCATGGCCGGCAGCGAGCGGTCGGGACCGTTGGCGGCGAGCGCCGCGCTGTTCGACGGGCGCCCGTGGGCGATCACGCCACACGACACGTCGGCACCCGCCGCCGTCGAGGTCGTGATGGAGCTGGTGGCCGTGTGCGGAGCCGTCGCCACCACGCTGTCGCCGGCCGAGCACGACCGCGCGGTCGCGCGCACGTCCCACCTGCCACACCTGGCCGCAGTCCTGGTCGCCGGCCGACTGGCGGGCGCCCCCGCCGCACACCTGGCCCTGTCCGGACAGGGTGTCCGCGACGTGACCAGGATCGCGGCCAGCGACCCCGCCATGTGGCAGCAGATCCTCGCCGCCAACTCCGAGGCGGTCACCGCACTCCTGGGTGAGCTCAGCGGCCAGCTCGACGACCTCATCGCGGCTTTTCGCGACGACCAGCCCACCGCGCTGATCGACATCCTCAGCGCCGGCGTCCTGGGCACCCAGGCGATCCCCGGGAAGCACGGAGGTCCCGTGCGCCCCATGCGGTCGATCTTCGTCTCGGTGCCCGACCACCCCGGCGAGCTCGCCCGGCTGTTCGGGGATGCGGGGGAGATCGGCGTCAACATCGAGGACGTGCACATCGACCACGATCCGGGCCGTCCGGTGGGCCTCACCGAGCTCGTGGTCGAGGAGGGTCGGGCCGAGCACTTGCTCGCGGCTCTGGAATCTCGTGGTTGGACGACTCACCGGTAGGCTCTGCTCCCGTGAGTTCCCTTGTCGTTGCCATTGATGGACCCTCCGGCTCCGGCAAGTCCAGCACCTCGCGCGGGGTCGCCGCACGACTCGGGCTGCGCTATCTCGACACCGGCGCGATGTTCCGGGCGATGACCTGGTGGATGCTGCGCCACGACGTGGACGTCCACGATCCGGCGGCCGTCGCCGCCCGTGTCGCCGAGCCACTCGTCGAGTCCGGCACCGACCCCCTCGGACCGACGATCCATGTCGACGGCCTTGATGCCTCGGTGGCGATCCGCAGCGACGAGGTCAACGCCGGGGTCAGCCCGGTCAGCGCGGTGCCGGAGGTGCGCGCGCGGCTGCTCGAGCTGCAGCGCGCCATCATCGGCGACGGCGGCATCGTCGTCGAGGGCCGCGACATCGGCTCGGTCGTCGCGCCGGACGCCCCGGTGAAGATCTACCTCAGCGCCGACCCCCAGGCTCGCGCCGTACGCCGCGCGGCCGAGGCGGGTGGAGACGTCGCGACGACGCAGGAGTCCCTGCTGGCGCGCGACCGGATCGACTCGGGTCGCACCACGGCACCGCTCGTGATGGCCGACGGCGCGGTCCACATCGACACGACGCCGTACACCCTGGACCAGGTCATCTCGCGGGTCGTGGCGCTGGTGGAAGGTGCCGAGGCGCGCGCGTGAGTGACCTGCCCCGGCCCAGCAGGCACCACCCGAGGCGGGCGCTGCTCCGGGCACTGCGGCCCGTCCTCGGCACGGGCATAGCTCGATGGTGGGACCTGCGTGTCCACGGTGCCGACGATGTGCCGGTCAGCGGTCCGGTCATCTTCGCCTCCAACCATGCGGGCTGGCTCGACGGCCCGTTGCTGGCGATGATGTCGCCCCGGCCCGTGCACGCCCTCACGAAGCAGGAGATGTTCGACGGGCTCCTGGGCACGTTCCTCACCGCCACCGGGCAGATCCCGCTCAACCGCTTCTCCGCCGATCCCAGTGCCATCAAGACCTGCCTGCGCGTGCTGGCCGACGGTGGCGCGATCGGCATCTTCCCCGAGGGCACGCGCGGAGCTGGCGAGCTCGAGGTCTTCCACCACGGGGCTGCCTTTCTCGCGCTCGTATCCGGGGCGCCGGTCGTGCCGGTGACGCAGGTCGGCACTCGCCTGCCCGGTGGGGGCACCAGCTCCATCCCGCCGCGGGGCAGCCGCATCGACATGTTGTACGGCGAGGCGTGGCGCACCGCCCGCACACCCTGGCCGCGCACTCGGGAACAGACACTCGCCACCTCGGCGTTGTTGTGGGACCACCTGCGCCAGCAGCAGTCCCGCGCGCTCGCCCTCGTCGGGCGTGACCTGCCGGGGCCCTTGCCGCCGGGAGACGCGGAGATCGAGCCCGACACCGGGTTCGTCGAGCACTCAGACCACCACCACGACATCGCGGCCGACAATTCGGCCGACCAGCAGGGAGCATCATGACCGACCACGACGAATTCACAGACGACGAGTTCACCGGCCCCACTCCGGTGCTGGCGGTCGTCGGCCGCCCCAACGTCGGCAAGTCGACGCTGGTCAACCGGATCATCGGCCGCCGCGAGGCCGTCGTCGAGGACAAGCCCGGCGTCACTCGCGACCGTGTCTCCTACGACGCACACTGGGCCGGGCGGGCCTTCACCGTCGTGGACACCGGCGGTTGGGACCCGGACGCGCAAGGACTCTTCGAGCGGATCGCCCTGCAGGCCGAGGTCGCCGTGACGCTGGCGGACGCCGTGCTGTTCGTCGTCGACGCCACCGTCGGCATCACCGACTCCGACGAGGCGGTCGTCAAGATCCTGCGCAAGTCCGGCAAGCCCGTCGTGCTGGCCGCTAACAAGGTCGACGACCAGCGCACCGAGGCTGAGGCGTTCGGCCTGTGGAACCTCGGTCTCGGCGAGCCGTTCGCGGTGTCGGCGCTCCACGGTCGCGGTTCCGGCGACATGCTCGACGCGATCATGGCAGCGCTGCCCGAGGCACCCCCGCAGTCCTTCGGTGAGGTCGGCGGCCCCCGCCGGATCGCATTGGTCGGCAAGCCCAACGTCGGCAAGTCCTCCCTGCTCAACAAGCTGGCGGGATCCGAGCGCGTGGTCGTGGACAACGTCGCGGGCACCACCGTCGACCCGGTCGACGAGCTCATCGAGATGGGCGACCGCACCTGGCGGTTCATCGACACCGCCGGCATCCGCAAGCGGGTGAAGGAAGCCTCCGGGCACGAGTACTACGCCTCGCTGCGCACCTCGACGGCCATCGACCGGGCCGAGGTCGCCGTCCTCGTCCTCGACGCCGGGGAGACGGTCTCCGAGCAGGACATGCGGATCATCCAGACCATCCGTGATGCCGGCCGCGCGATGGTGATCGCCTTCAACAAGTGGGACCTCGTCGACGACGAGCGTCGCTACTACCTCGAGCGCGAGGTGGAGCGCGACCTGGTGCAGGTGCAGTGGGCACCGCGCATCAACGTCACCGCTCTCACCGGCTGGCACGTCGACCGGCTGGTGCCGGCCCTCGACAAGGCCCTCGAGGGTTGGGAGACCCGGGTCGGGACTGGCGCGCTCAACACCTTCCTGGGCAGGCTGGTGGGGGAGCACCCGCACCCCGTACGCAGCGGCAAGCAGCCCAAGATCCTCTTCGCCACCCAGCCCTCGACCGCGCCGCCGACGTTCGTGCTGTTCACGAGCGGCAAGCTCGACGCCTCCTACGAGCGCTTCGTCGAGCGGCGGCTGCGTGAGGAGTTCGGCTTCGTCGGGACGCCGATCGTGATCAACCAGAAGCCGCGCGAGAAGCGCAAGCGCTGACCTCAGGGGGTCAGTGCGCGGTCGATCAGCCAGAGGTTCGGGTCGACCGGCGCGCCCCCGGCGGGTCGCACCTCTAGGTGCAGGTGCGGACCGGTGCTGTTGCCGGACGAGCCCACCGTGCCGATGGGGTGGCCGATCTCGACCGTCTGTCCGAGCATGACCGACGGCGTGTCCTGGTGTGCGTACCACACCTCGGTGCCGTCCACGAGGGTCAGGATGGTCAGCAGGCCGTACGACGGGTGCAGCGAGATGCCGGTGATGGTCCCGTCAGCGACCGCGACGAGCGAGGTGCCGATCGGGGCACTGAAGTCGAGGCCGGTGTGGGTGCTGCTCCACATGGGGCCGAAGGCTCCGAACCCGGCCGTGAGTTGGTAGCTGTATGCAGGCACCGGAAGGATGTACTCCAGTGACGCGACATCACCGAAGTAGCCCAAGGACTTGAGGCGGTTGGCCCGGACGTCCTGGAACTGTGCGTAGACCTCTGCGACCGTCGGCGCCTTCTTCGGCGACTTCTTCGCCGCCCGTTCGCGCTTGTCGTTGTCGCGCTTGTCCTTGCCGCGTTCGAGCGTCGACTCCAGCGTCGAGGGCGACATCGCCGCCTCGTTCAGCGTCGTGGTGGTGACGTCGCCCGTCGCGGGCACTGGCGCAGTCAGGAGCAGCACAGTGGCGAGGGCGACGAGGCCGGGGCGGAGGAAGCGAGCAGGAGACACGGAGCGGGACCCTTCGAGGTGGTGTTTCTCCCTCTATGCTCACCCGCGGCCCTGATTCGCGTGGCCGAACGCACGCAATTCCCGGAACTGTGTATCTGCTGTGACCATCTGCCCACGTGGGGGCGAGGCGCCTACTCGTCAGGCATCACTTCGACGGCTCGGGGACGTCGACCTTCTTGCACTTCACCTTGGGGTTCAACCCGAAGTAGTTGAGCGGACCGGCGACGATGGTCAGCGCCACGTTGCTGGTCTCGGCGCAGTTCGTCCTCGCGTCGGAGAAATAGTCGCGTTGGAAGGCAGCGACGACGCCGATGACGAGCCAGATGACGACCAGGAAGCTCACTAATCTGCCCATGCCCCGAACCTAGGCCTCGCGCGTCGAGGTGTCGCCACCCCAGGGGGTGTCGCGCCGTCAGCGACCCAGGGCGCCACGAGCCACGCTGGGGAGCAACCGGCCTGCTCGCGCGTGCCACAGGGCCGCGCGGGCGGCGTTGTCGCCGCACGCGCCGTGCACCCCGCCCCCCGGGTGCGCAGAGGCCGACCCGAGGAACAGCCCGCGGATGGGGGTCTCCGCGCGGCCGAGACCGGGCAGCGGTCGGAAGACCAGCTGCTGGTGCAGCTGCGCGGTGCCGCCGTTGAGCGCGCCTCCCACCAGGTTGGCGTTGCGCGCCTGCATCTGGTGGGGGCCCAGGACCCGTCGAGCCAGCACCTTCGTGCCGAAGCCCGGGGCGAGTCGCTCGAGCCGGGCCTGCATCCGGTCGGCGAAGCGCTCGCAGTCGTCGGTGTCCCAGGTGCCCCGGATGCTCCCGTCGCCCGCGTCCGAGGACGTGCGCTGCGGCACGTGCGTATAGGCCCAGAAGGACTCCGTTCCGGCCGGAGAGCGTGCGGGGTCGCTGCTGGTCATCTGGCCGGAGAGCATGAACGGCGCGGCTGGTATGGCGCCCGCCTGCACCTGGCTCATCGCGAGCGTCATGTCCGCCACCGAGTCGGCGACGTGCACGGTCCCGGGCGCCAGCTCGGGTGCCCCGGTCCACGGGATCGGACCGTCGAGGGCCCAGTCAACCTTGACCGTGCCCGGATCGAGCTCGAAGGACCTCATGGCGGTGCGGACCGACGACGGCACCGCCGCCGGGTCGAGCAGCTGGCCGTAGAGCGCGGTCGCCACCACGTCGGCGATCACCGCTCGGCGTACGGGATGCTGCTCCCCGTCCGCAGTGCGCACGCCGGTGGCGCGTCGCCCTTCGACCTCGATGCGGGTCACCTCGGCGCTGGTGCGGATCTCGCCGCCACCGGCGCGGAAGCGGCGCGCCATCGCCTGGGTCAGCTCGCCCGCACCGCCCTCCGGCACCGGGAAGCCCACGGTCTGGCCCAGCATGGCCAGCAACATCCCCAGCAGCCCGGATCCGGGAGCCTCGAGGGGGATGTCCGCGTGCGCCGCGTTGCCGGCGATCAGCACGCGGGCGGCTTCACCGCCGAAGCGCTTCCTGGTCATCTCCCCGGCCGGGGTCAGCATCGTCTTCACGAAGTCGAGCCCGCCCACGTGCCTGAGCGCGGCCAGCATCCCCGCACCGTGACGGACCGGGGGGAAGGGCGTGAGCAGCGAGCCGACGAGGTGTGGCCCGACCCGGTCCCACTGCGAACACATCTCCAGCCAGGCGTCACCGTCACCGGACTGGTGCGCGTCGAGGCCCGTCGCGGTCATCTCCCGGTCGCGGTGCAGCACGGCCCAGCTGCCGTCGGGCAGCGGGTGCCCGAGGACCGACGGTGCGTGACGCCATACGAGCCCATGGCTCTCGAGACCGAAGGAGGCGATGGTGGAGGAGATGGCCGCCAGGGGGTAGAACGCGCTGAAGGTGTCCGTGACGAAGTCCGGGTGCACCTCACGATCGCTGCGGACGGCGCCGCCCACCTCGTGTTGGGCCTCCAGCACGAGCACGGACCAGCCGGCGTCGAGCAGCCGGTTGGCGGCGACGAGTCCGTTGGGCCCGGCGCCGATCACGACTGCGTCCCACGTCATCGGGTGACCCTAGTGGCCTGGCCTCGAGCGAGCACGCCCACGTTGCGGGCGATCCCGAGGAGGGCGCTGCCCTGGTTGCCGCGCAGGTCGTGCTCCTCCTGGAGGGAGTCCAACACGTTGCCCGGGCCGTGGACCACCGCGGGCACGAGGTCCTGTGCCACGACTCGGAAGAGAGGCGACACCATGCGGTCATAGACCCACGGCAGGGCGACGAACCCGAAGCGGATCACGTTGTTGGCAGCTCCCACCTGACCACCGCGCCATGGCTGCTCGGCCGCGGAGAGGGTGCGGGCAGCCACGTGCTCCGGGCTGGCCACCGGGAAGGGCGGACGGCCGACCGAGTCGCTGTAGTTGGCGGCCAGCAGGTAGATCGGCGTGTCCACGCCGCCCGGAGCGATGTAGGCGAACCGGACGCCGGGACGATCCCGGTTGTCCACGCGAAGCTGCCGGAACAGGCCCCGGACGCCCCACTTGCTCACGACATAGGCCGCCATCTGGGGAGCGGCGATGTGTCCCAGCAGGGATCCGACGAGCACGAAGCTGCCGGCGTCCTGCTCGCGCAGCACGGGCAGCGCGTGCCGGGCGAGGTTGACCGCGCCCACGAGGTTGGTGGACAACACCGCGTCGAAGACCTCCGACGGCAGGGCGTCCACCGCGCCGTAGGCCACCACGCCTGCGTTGCTGACCACGACGTCGAGGCGGCCGTGCCGGGCCATGGCCGCCTCGACGGCACTCTGGACCTCCCCGTCGATCGCGACGTCGGTCGGGCAGACCAGCACCGAGGCCGCCCCGATGGCCCCGCACTCCGATGCCACCCGTTCCAGCGCGTCCTCGCCCCTCGCCAGCAGCACGAGGTGATCGCCGCGGGCTGCCGCGAGCCGCGCCGTGGCCTCGCCGATCCCGCTGGAGGCGCCGGTGACCAGCACGACCTGGGGCGTCTGGGGCATCAGCGTCGCTCAGCGAGGAAGGCGAGCCGACGCAGCGTCTCGGTGTTGCGCCACTTCAGCATGGGGGTGCGTGCGACCTGCGGGACCAACCGCCCGGGGCCGGCGACCGCGTCCTCGAGGATCGCCACGTCGGTCTCGTCGCCGACCGGACGGAGGGTGATCTTCACCTGCGCCTCACCGACCGGCCAGGCGCGTGCGCGCAGGGTGACCGAGCGGTTCGGCGCCGACTCGAGGACCTCCGTGTAGTCGTCGATCAGCGCCGGCCACAGCCCCACCGAGTGGTGCAGGCGGCTGCCGGCGGCCGGCCACTCGTCGTCCACCTCGCGCATGCGGGAGGCTCCGACGACCCACACCGGATACAGCCAGCCATCGCTGAGCACCTTCCACACCTTCTCCGGCGTGGCGTGCATGCGGCGGACGTTCTCGGCCATGTCAGGTCCTCTCGTTGGTTGCTCACTCACGCTAACCGCGGGCACCGCGCCACCCACCACCCCTAGGGCCGAACCTCGCAGGCGCGACCCGGCAGGAGGTGGTCGTCGCAACCGGCGTCGTGTGATGCTCGGGGGATGAGCGACCTACCTGCCCCCGAGCACCGCCGCCCCGAGGGCGTCACCGACGCCACGGTCGAAGCGCTCGGCAAGCTGTCCGCCGCCATCGACCACGTCGAGGATGCCCGCGGGCACCTCTACGCGTTCCACCGCCTGTGTGGCAGCGCCGAGACGACGATGGAGGAGGCGACCGCGATGATCCGGGGGGCCGGGCACGACGACATCGCCGACGCGCTCGACCAGGGCGTCCTGGGACGCAACCCGCTGCCGGGCATGTGGTCCTTCCAGATGGTCGAGTCGTACGACGACGGGTTCTACGCCGAGGCCAAGGGGATCCAGCAGCGCGCGATCGACGAGCTCATGGACGGCAAGCGCCACGTCTTCGAGGCGGAGATGAAGGAGCTGCGGCGCACGCGGGGTCGTGAGGGCCACGAGGTCACCCCGGAGCACGCCGACGGCGACATCTGATCAGTCTCCACGCCTGCGGCGAGGAAGCCGGGTCCAGGCGAACCCAGCCAGCCCGATCAGCACCGGCCACAGGGCGAGGCGCTCCAGCGCACCTGCGGCTGCACCGTCCCCTCCGAGGACGAAGGCCACCGCCGCGGCGCCGGTGACGGCTCCCGTCGCGATGAGGGCTCCCCCCAGGACCGGCTGTTCGCTCCGCAGCCGCGCTCCGAGGACGACCAGCGCAAGCGGTTGTGCGACGAACAGCGGCGTCGCCGCCATCGTGTGCAGAGCGGCGTCCTGATCGAGCGGCGCGAGGCCGGTGGCGAGCGAGCTCAGGCCGGAGACGACCAGCAGACCAGTGGCCCACGGTCCCAGCGGCCGTGACAGCAGCACCGCACCCCCCGCCAGCAGCACCCCGAAGCCCATGAACGAGGCGTTCATCAGGTCGTGGCGCGGCGAGCAGTAGGCCGCCGAGCAACCGACCTCACCCAGCCGGCTCACAGAGTCGGCGACGAAGCTGTAGCCCCCGGTGGTCGCCGCGCCGACCATGAACTCGGTGGCGATGTAGGCCGGGCGAACGAGAAAGACGAATGCCCCGAGGCCTACGGGCCAGGTCGTCGCCAGGTCTCGGGATGCTGCTGCGGGTGCCGGCATCCGCTCACCGTAGACCGTGCTGAGGGGTCAGGCGCTGCTGGCGCGGGGCCCTGCGCCCAGTCCCGTGTTCAACAGGTCGGCCACGGCCATGGGCTGCAGGTCGAGAACGCTCGCGACCTCCCGATACGTGTGCCCGCCGAAGAGGCACAGGGCGAGGCACGCCCGCTGGACCTGGGCGAGGTGACCGAGCCACTGCGGGGCCGGCGAGGCGCCAGGCGTCGAGGACGCGTCTGCCAGGAGCTCCTGGCTGCGCAGGTAGACGTGGTGGGCCCAGGAACGGTGGGAGTCGCCGGTGGAGCCGCAGTCAGCTGCGCGGGCGAGGTCGTTCATGCCCAGCCGCATGGCCCGCGCCGCGGCCGTCTCGTCGCCGAGGAGGGCGTACGCGAGGGTGTAGACAGACGCGCCGTGGCGGTCCCAGAGGTCTTCGAGGTCACGAGTCCTGGGGGAGCGGTCGGTGTCCGCCGCTGCGCGGAGTGTCGACCCACGCCGGTTGCCGCGTTTGACCTTGATTCTGGTCGACCAGACGCTTCCGCCTGCTCGCGCGATCGGATCCATCGCTGTGCCCTGTGCTGCGCCCGGGGGGAGGTCGGCAGTCTTCATCGGGTCTCTTCCTGAACAATCGAGGGAGGTCTTGGACCTGCCTGTCTCACATGAATCTAGTCCAAAATTCAACGCATGTCTAGGGTTTGCATAATGTTCGTCGGGCGATACGCTGGACAAACCATGTACACCATCAAGCAGGCGTCGAGGCTGTCCGGTGTCCCGGTCGCGTCCCTGCGGGCATGGGAGCGCCGCTACGGCATCGTGACCCCACAGCGGAACGAGGCGGGATACCGTCTCTACGGCGAGTCGGACCTGGCTGCTCTGTCCTCCATGCGCGCTCTGGTGGAGAGCGGCTGGTCGCCCGCAGATGCGGCCGAAGCGGTCCGCAACGGCACCGCTCCCGCTGCGCCGGAGATCGTCGATCCTGTCGTCATCAGTCCGGCCCCGCCCCATGCCGTCATCTACATGCAGCGGTTCCTGACCGCAGCGGCGCAGATGGACATGGCGGGGATCGAGGAGAGCCTCAACGGCGGCTTCGCGCTCGGCTCCTTCGAGCACGTGGTCGACTCCTGGCTCTTTCCCACCCTGGAGGCACTCGGCGAAGGGTGGATGCGCGGAGAGATCGATGTGGCAGGTGAGCATGCGGCCAGCTACGCGGTCCACCGACGGCTGTCTGCCGCCTTCGACGCGGCCGGCAGCAGGTCCCGGGGCCCGTCGGTCGTGGTGGGTTTGCCGTCCGGCAGCCAGCACGACCTCGGCGCCCTGGCCTTTGCGACCGCCATCCGACGGAGGGGGCTGGACGTCCTCTATCTGGGCGCCAACGTGCCGGTGAGCAGCTGGGAGGCAGCGGTGCACAGCCGCGGGGCGAAGGCGGCAGTCCTGTCCGTGGTCACTCCGGAGGACCGACCGTCCGCGATCGCTGTCGCAGAACGACTGCTCTCCCTCATCCCACCCCCGGCGGTGTGCTCCGGCGGTGCCGCTGCGGCCGGCCTCGCGGACGGAGTTCGCATGCTCACGCCCACCATCGGGGCAGCAGCCGAGGAGCTCGACCAGCTGGTCCACGCGACCTGACAGATGACCGCGCGTCAGGGGCGCTCGCCGTCCCCCTTGGCCGGCTTCTCGGTCACCAGGCGTCCTCGACGCTCGGTCCGCCGCGGACGTACGGCGACCTCAGACCGTGCGACCGGAGCCTCTCCGGCCAGCACGCGCTCGAGTCGGGCGATGCACTCCTCAGGGTCCTCCAGCCAGTCCTTGGCCAGCACGTAGGTGGTGACCCATCCACGCTCCGCCAGCGCGCGCGGACGATCGACGTACTGCTCCTGCACCTGCTCCTGACCCACTACGGAGGTGTCGACCAGGACGCCGAGCGCGTAGGACTGATGGTCAGGGGCGCGGACAGCGAGGTCCACGCGGAACGAGCTCTGCCCGACGTGGCGATCGACCACGTGACCCCGCTCCGCCAGCGCCTCACCCAGCTGCTCGACGACTGCATGGACGGTCCCTGAAGCACGCGCGCCGCTCGGGGCCAGCTCTCCGAGGATCCGGGCCGCAGCTCGGGCGTCGCCGACCGAGGTGGCCTCGGCGTAGGCCAGGAAGCGCGACAGCGCCGCGGCACCGGTGTTCCACGTGTTGGTGATGTCGCCGGCTCGGATCGAGGTCACCACTGCCATGTGCTGCTTCGCCCGCGAGAAGATGACGTTGAGGCGCTTCTCACCACCGTTCTGGTTCACCGGGCCGAAGTTCATCCGCATGCGCCCCTGCGGGTCGCGGGCGTAGCAGATGCTCAGGATCATCACGTCACGTTCGTCGCCCTGCACGTTCTCGAGGTTCTTCACGAACAGACCCACCTGCTGGCCGTCGACCTCGCGGAGTGTCTCCTCCTCCACGAGTGCGGCGAACTCGGCGTCGCTGGCGGCGAGGCGTTCGATGGCCTCCTCGATCTCACCTTGCTGGGCTTCGGAGAACGCGACGATGCCGACCGTGTGGCCGGTGCGCCGCCCCAGCAGCTCGCGGAGCAGGCCGGCGATGTAGCTGGCCTCGTCCGAGTTGCGCCTGGTCGCGTAGGTGCCGTGCTGCAGCAGGTGGGAGGACAAGGGACGATCGAGCAGCGCTTCGGTGCCTGCGGCGGCGTCGGCCACCGGGTCGGCGACGACGATCGGGGCGAGGGCCGGACCCGGCAGGTCCAGGTCAGGCACCGTGCGGAGGGCGGCGCCGTAGAAGGCTGCGTTGGAGAAGCCGATCAGGGCCTCGGACCGGCTCCGGTAGTGCCAGGCCAGCAGCGTGGACGGCAGCGTTGCCGAGGCCTGGGCCAAGAAGCTGTCGCCCTCCAGCGTGATGCCCAGCTGCTCGTCCTCCACGTCGTCGTCGCCGGGAGAGGTCGAGAAGAAGTTCGTCGGTGGCAGCTGCATCTGGTCGCCGACAACGATGACTTGAGGGGCTCGGAACAGGGCCGGGACGGCTTCCTCGACCGGCACCTGGCTCGCCTCGTCGAAGATGACGACGTCGAACAGGTCCGGATCGAGGGGGAGCGTGTCAGAGACGGAGAGAGGACTCATCAGCCAGACCGGCTTGAGGTCGCGCAGCACCTTGCCCGTCGAACCGGTGGCCAGGGTACGAACGGGCTTGTGCCGCATCACCTTGCCGAACTCGTGCTCGAGCTCGCGACGGCCCGCCACGTACTTCTTCTTGAGCGACTTGCCCTCAGCGTCGAGCTGCCCTGCCGGCGTCGAGCACACGGCCACCCCGGCCAGGAACGTCGACCGCACCCGAGCGTTCGCGATCGCGGCGTTGGCTGCCTGGAGTCCGGTCCCGATCTGGGCGAGCTCGCCGACCAGACGGTCGATGGTCGTTCCGTCGAGCCTGGCCACGGCACGATCGCCCGCGAACCAGGCGCCGAGGGCCTTCCTGGCAGTGCAATAGGTGAGTTCGTCGGTCGTCAGGTCGAGCTCCAACAGGGCCATCCGGGCGCTGGTCGGACACGTCGCGACCTCGCGCAGGGCGGGCAACAGCGGAGGCAACAGGTCCGCCTCCGACTCGAGATCGTCGAGGAAGTCGCCGAGGTCAGCGACCGGAGCGAGCGCCAGGTCGAGCAGGAGATCGGCGAGAACGGCGCGCACGGGAGCGAGCACGTGCTCCAGCCCGGCCAGCTGCTCCGCGACGTGCGTCCCCTCCGGGCCCAGCAGATGAGCGCGCAGCGCTGCCTCGGGTCCGTGAGCCGGCGCCCGCAGACGGGCCAGCACGGCCAGCGTCTCCGTCAGCTCCTCGATGCCGAAGTCGTTCGCCGCGACGTGCTGCATCTCGGCAACGGCCGCGTCGGCGGAGTAGGCATCGACGAGCAGCTGCAGGGAGGCGGTCACCGGGTGGTCCGACTGCGGGGCCTCACCCCGGAACTGCTCCGCCACCGCGGCCCTGGCGGCACGGAACCCGCCGCTGAACCCCGCGAAGAGGCTTCCCTCCTTGCGTACGGCGACGGCGAGTGCCGCCGCGGCTTCGTCCGCGTCGAGGGCCGGCCCCGTGGTGGACCGCCAGCCGGAGGCCCGTTGCCAGGCCAACCGGCGGGCCTGCTCGCGGGACTCGTACTCGCTCGCCAGGGAGTCGAGCCGGGTGACGCGTGGTCCGGTGCCCAGCAGGTCGAGTGCTCCCGCCCGGACCAGCACCTGGGCCGCGACGGCCGCATCGACCGACCGGGCCAGAGCTCCCAGGCTCTCGAGCGCTGGAGGCGGCAGGCTCGGGGTCGCGGTCAGGGCGACCTCGAGGGAGGAGACCGCCGCCCGTCCCTGCTCGACGAGCCGACGGAGCTGGGTGACCGGACGGTCGGCCTGGAGCACGGCGTCGCCCAGGGCGGTGACGTAGTGACCCGCGATGCGCGGATCCTCGCCCAGGGCGGCCAGTGCACGCTGGAGCTCCGCGGCAGGTCCGGCTGTCGGCCACCAGTCCTGTGGCAGTGGCAGCCCCTCGGACTGCTCGTCGGACAGCGAAGGCAGCGGGTCGAGCTCGCCGCGGAGGCGGACCAGCTGGTCGACCAGCTCGAGCGCCGTACGCCCGGCGTCCGGGACCTCTGCGGACATGGCCTCCGACAGACGGCGCAGGTTGTCCAACCTGCTCCGCAGTTCGGTCAGCAGCTGCTCACGATCGTGCTCAGCCTGGGCGAGGCCGCTGTCCGCCGCCGTGACGCCGTCCTCCATGAAGCCGTCGTAGATGCCCTTGAGGTCGGCGATGAACGCCTTCTTGTCGCCCTGGGCGTCGTGGACGAGACAGCAGAGGGGCCCAAGTCCGCGTTGCCTGAGCCGGCTGAAGACGACGTCGACGGCCGCCCGCTTCTCGCAGACGAACAGGACCGAGCGACCGAGGCTCACCTGGTCGGAGATGAGGTTGGTGATGGTCTGGGACTTGCCGGTGCCCGGCGGTCCCTGGATGACGTAGCTTGCCCTGCCGCGGGCTCGTGCGACGGCTGCGAGCTGGGTGGCGTCGCTGGCGACGACCGGGTAGAGCTCGATCAGGTCTGCCGAGGACGGCTCCGACAGCGGTCGCGGCTCGGTGTGGAAGACCACCTCACTCGCGGATCCCGACGGTGGCGCCTCGATCAGGGCTTCGTAGTCGTGTACCAGGGACATCCGACGATAGTTGAAGTTGCCGATGGTCACCTTGCACAGGTCGACCACCCAGCTGTAGGGGTCTCCGGTGGTGGCTCCCTTGCGCAGCTGATAGGTCTGCTGCGACAACACCCGATCATCGGTCGATGCCTCTGCGGCGAACAGGCTGGTGCGGGGCTCGGCGCCGCCGGCGAGCACTCGTTGCGGGAGGGCGGGCGGCAGCACCTTGCGGTGGAACAGCTGGATCCCGAGCGGCCGATAGTCGTCCCGGCTGTAGCTGTGGTCGGTCGAGACCCGGGTGCGGTTGCGAGCCGCGAGCTGTCGCCTGCGGAATGCGTCTGTGCGCAATCTCGCCTGGCGCTGCACCAGGTCGATCTGCGGCTTGTCCATCAGCGCGACCGAGACCGCCGGTTCACTGGCCTGGATGCGCTGGGACAGCTCGGCGTGGAACTCCTGAACCGTCGTCTCCGACAGGTCCACGCTCTCCGGAAGCTCGAGGTCGTAGAGCTCGCGCAGCCGATGGCGGAGCGCTGGGTTGACCTCCGCCACCGTCCCCGAGGGCGCGACGACGTAGGAGTCCCGGACGCCCTTCTTCTTGCTGAGGTCGACCGGCAGCATCAGCAGGGGCGACTCGATGACCTCCTCCGGCGGCCCCTTCGTCGCCTTCAGGTCGTGCCAGCGCAAGAACGCGATGACCAGGCGCAGCTGGGCGAAGCCGTATTCGGCGCGATCTCGCCGCGCCGTCGCGATGGCCTTGTCCAAGGTGGGCGCGAGATATGGAGACTCGTCGAACCGGAGGTACGACGACAACGACATCGGCTTCCCGGCGGAGAGAGTCGAGGCCACCTTGCCCCGCCACGTCAGCAGGGCATCAGCGGAGATGCCGCGGTGGTCGAGCTGCTGGGGCACGGATCCGACGGTGAGGTCCACGGTCTGCGCCGTGGCACGGAACCACAGCAGCTTGTTGCGCCGTGAGGTGTCGAAGAGCCGGTCCCGGAGCGTCGTGTGCAGCAGGCGGCGCTGGTGCTCCGGCGATGCGGTCTGGTAGCCGCTGATCTCATTGACGTCGAAGTCCTCCGGCACCTCGCGATAGCTGCTCAGTCGCAGCAGCACCTCCGCGAGGTCGGGGCTCCGCTGCGCCCGGTCCAACGCGGTCATCTCGCGCAGCACCCGGGCCACCACCGGGTGCAGTTGTGGCGCGACCACCGAGAGTCGTTCCCGTGCAGCCACCATGCCTGCGACGTCGTCAGCGTCGTACGGGTCGAGTCCCGTCACGAGCGCAAGCATCAACTGACCGAGTACGGCGATGTCGACCAGGCTGTCGTGGTGGCCGAGGAGCTCCTCCCACGAGTGCAGCGCTCCTACGTGCACCGGGTGCTCGAGCGGCGTGGGGACCGCCGACAGGTCGGGGTAGACGTCGACGGCGTCGACCTCGGTCACCCCGGAGCGCAGGTCGGTGCGAGCGGCGAGCCGGGAGACGACGTCGACCGCTCGCTCCGAGTCCTTCATGACCCTGGCGATCGCAGCCCTCTGCAGGCTGGGACGACGACCTGCCGGGTCGACGAGGGAGAGGACAAGGCCGTCGAAGTCGAGCTCGGCGCCCATGACCTGTTGGCGTTCGTGGAGGTCGGCGACCTCGACCAGAAGGGGGCGGCACCACGTCAGCAGGTCGTCGGCTGTTGCCGCCGGCCCCCCGTCCTGCATGCGCAGCCGAACGACGTCGAGAAGGTGCCCGAGCGCTTCTCTCATCGGCCAGCACGTTCCAGGAGCGCAGGGGCGGCCGCTCGCTGCGCGCGAAGGGGGCGGAGCCCGATCCCCAGCTCCTTGGAGGCCAGGCCCTCGTAGGCCTTCCCCAGCCCGGTCAGGTCAGCGAGGACCAGGGTGTGGGCGAGCGCGACCTCGTCGACGTCGGGGTCACAGGTCGCGAGATCGAGCAGCACCGCGGCGAGGTAGTCCTGGACCGCCCGGGGGAGGGCCACGCACTCAGCGTTCAGGGCCTCGTCCTGGTCGACCGCTGGCTCCGCACCGAACAGTCCAGCGTGCCCGAGTGTCGCGTCGGTGCGCAGGAACGTGGGACGCACCGCCTGCCCGACGAGCCTTCGGGTCAGGTCAGTCAGGTGGTGCTGGTCGAGGAGGTCCAGCCCGTCCAGTCCGTCCTCACGGCGCAACAGGTCGGCGATGAGACGTTCGGCCTCGGCGTGGTCGGATCCGGCGGCCCACAGCTCGAGGGCCCGTGCTCGGATGTAGAGCTCCGGGTGCAGCGCGTCACCGCTGGGGTCGCGTTCGGGCGCTGCCAGGACCTCGACCGCCTGCTTCAAGTACGACGGCCCGCTGACCTTGGCGAGACCTGTTGACACCGACACCAGCGCCTCGACCGTGGCGACCAGGTCGTCGGTGGCCGCCAGACCTCCGCGGTCCGCAGTCGTCTCGACGTGCAGCCGGAAGCGTCGAGCGCTCTCCGCGTGTGACGGCAGCGCGTCGCCGTCCACGGCCGCGGCCCAGAGCATCCGGTCGGCAGTCGCGAGCTCCCCGTCGTCGTCCTGCCAGAGCTTGTGATGAGTCAGCTCGTGACCGAGCACAGCGAGCAGGCGGGGGCCGTCCAGCTCCTCGAGCAGACGGCCCGAGAAGAGCACATGGACCTCGCCCGGCAGGCTGAGGCACGACGCATTGCCATGGTCGGAGAGCGCCTCTGTGGCTTGCGCCTGGTACATGGTCACCTCGTCCGACACTCCCAACGCCGCAGCTGCGCGGGTGGCCAAGGCGTGAAGCTCGGGATAGTCCTCGGCTCCGAGTCGGACGGTGTGCTGCAAGAGCTGGGACCTCGCCTGGGTCCGCTCGTCCAGGGTCAGTGGCTTGGCGAAGAAAGACCAGAGCTCCGGCTCTGTCCTCCTGAGGAGCGATGCCATCTCGTGCAGGTAGCTGGTCGGTGCCCAGGCACGCGTTGCGCCCTCGGGACCCACCACCTGGTGGGCGATCGCCTCGTCTGTCACGCCCGACAGCCTGCCAGAGGGACGGGACGCCGAAGGTGAGCACCGCGTCAGTCGGGACGACCGCGACTGACTGACGTCAGTCAGGCTGCGCCGGCACGTGTGCCGCCATGGGGACGGTCACTCGGTGGCCCCGCGCTCGACCTCTCCTCGCTCCAGCGCTTCGCTCGCCTCGACGCGAGACAACTGGCCTCGACTCCGATCAATGCTCTTGTGCAACCGTTCGATGCCGTCCTCGGCACGATCCAGGGATTGACGGGTCTGCTCGCGGTCAGAGGCCCCACTGTGCGGTGGTGGTTCCGCTCGCAGCTTGTCGGACAGGTCATCGAGGCGTTGCTCGCGGACGCCCTCGGATTGCTCACGTCGATCCGCCAGCACGTCGCGGCGGTCAGCAGAGGCGTCCCGCGCGTCGGCGATGCGGTCACGTCGGTCTGCGGTGCCGTCGCGGGAAGGTGCCTGCCTGTCTCCGGCTGCCATGGAGAGACGCTAGCGTCTCGTCGTGCGGCGTGGGTGTGTTTGCGGAGCCGGTCTAGTCCGTCCCCAGCGCGTTCGCCTTCGCGCGACTTAGGCCATGAGAGCCGCGAACTCCCGAACTAGGGACCAATGGCCCTAGTGGCGCTCTCCCGTGCGTGATCGTCTGCGGTTGACGGATTGGCCTGGGCGGGTGAACCCTCACCATCCCTTCAGCCTGGGTGACACGCCCCCGGGCTCGGCCATCTCCGTCGTGTCGTAGTCCCGTGCGGGACGTCCCTGAGTCCCAAGGATTTCCCGCACGGGCCTCAGGCACGCTCACCACGATGAGAACGCGGAAGAGGCCGCCCCCGCTGGTGGCGGGAACGGCCTCTGGCCTGCAGTTCTCTCGGTCGGGCTGACAGGATTTGAACCTGCGACCCCCTGACCCCCAGTCAGGTGCGCTACCAAGCTGCGCTACAGCCCGAGTGCTCGTACGCGACCAGCGAACCGGCGCGTCAGCGAGCGAAACCATACCTCAGCGCTGTGGTCGTGCTCGCATCAGGTCGGTCGAGGCGGGCGACCTCAGCCGGGCTCGGGGAGCATCCCGAAGGTCTGGTTGCAGTCCGCGCCGCGGCAGCTGAGGAGCTGCAGCCGTCGCTGCTCCAACAGCGTCCGGATCTCGGCGTAGGCCGGGTCGTCGAGGCGGTTGACGAGCTGCTGGGGATCGAGCAGCTCGTCATAGAGGAAGCCGTCGGAGCCGTTCACGCCGTACAGGAATCTCGAGGTCCGCACCCCGCGGTAGGCCCACCCGTCACCGCCGTCGTCCCCGGTCTGGACGAGCGTCGTGTCGCGGAAGGGCTGGTCCTGGCCGATGAGCGAGGGGACGAAGGACGTGCCGTCGAGCAGCCAACCGGGGGAGACCTCTGCCAGGGCGGTAAAGGTGGCCGGCAGGTCGACCAACGTGACCGGCAGGTCGGAGGTGACGCCCGTGCCGATGCTCGGTCCGCGGACCAGGAGGGGCACCTGCAGGACCTCGTCGGTCAGGACGTTCTTGCCCACAAAGCGGTGCTCACCCAAGGAGTAGCCGTTGTCAGAGGCGAAGACGATCACGGTGTTGTTGAGCTCCCCGACACTGCGCAGCGTCTCGACCAGCGACTCGACGGCGCGGTCGACCGACTGCAGTGCGCGGAGCCGGGCCCGGTGCTCGGTGACCACCATGTCCTCGTGCGCCAGCAGGCGGTTGCGGAAGGGGCGCGGCTGGTCGAGGACGTTGCGCTCGTTGAAGGACGAGGCCTTCAGGACCGGCGGGACTGCGTCGGCGAACCTGCCCTTGTCGATGGGAGCAGCCGGCGCCGGGACGGGCTTGCCTTGGCGGTTGATCCGGTAGTGGGGGCCGAGGTGCCAGGAGTAGATGAGGAACGGCTGGTCCTCCGCGGCGAAGTCGCGGACGGTCGCGTTGGTCCGGTCCGCGATCACATCGGTGACGTAGCTGTCGCGGAAGGCCACGGGGGAGCCGTCGTTGTCGAAGGAGAAGTCGAAGTAGTCGTAGACCCCGGCGCTCAGCGCGTCCCATCGGTCCCAGCCGCTGGGGCGTTGGTCGAGGTCGGTGTAGCCGTTGAGGAACTTGCCGACGAAGCCGGTCTGGTAGCCGCCCTGGGTGAACCACGAGCTGATCTCCTGGCTCGGGTCGAGGGCCTGGAAGCCGCCGAAGGGGCCCGCGTTGTGCTGGACGCCGTTGTTCTGGGCGTACTGGCCCGTGACGAGCTGGGCCCGAGCGGGGCAGCACAGCGGGTGGGGCGAGATCGCGTCGGTGAAGTCCATGCCGCGGTCCGCGAGGAGTTCCCGTGTGTGCGGCATCCACCGCAGCTCGTCGGCGCGCATGTCGTCGGTCATCACGAACACGATGTTGGGACGTTCCTGGCCCGGCACGTCCGATCCGGCCGCCGGCCCGGACGCGACCTGGGCGGCGGTCGGGACCGGGGTGGTGTCCTGGTCGGCCACCGTGACTCCGAGAGCGGCACACAGGCAGACGATCAGCGCGGTCGTCCCGCTACGCACCCACGCCTGCATGCTGTCCCTCGGTCGCCCCGGAATGAGGTCTGATAGTAGGCGCTCGGTCGCGCCTACCCCAAAGCACGAGGCCTTGCCCCGGCGCGTCCACGACAACCCTTGCTCCCTTAGGCTGAAGTGTGACTCCGTGGCTGCTCCTGCTCGTCGCGTTGGCGATGATAGCGATCTGCGGACTCTTCGTCGCCGCCGAGTTCGCCTTCGTCACGGTCGACCGCGGAAGTGTCGACCGGGCCGCCGAGGCGGGGGACGCCAGCGCCAAGGGCGTCCAGGAGGCTCTTCGGACGCTCTCGACCCAGCTCTCGGGCGCGCAGGTCGGGATCACCATCACCAACCTTGCGGTGGGTTTCCTGGCCGAGCCCGCGATCGCCCAGCTCGTCGACGGGCCCCTCCGGTCGGCCGGGGTGGCGGACAGCTGGATCAGGCCGATCTCCGTGGGGATCGGCCTGACGCTGGGCACCATCTTGACGATGCTCTTCGGGGAGATGGTGCCCAAGAACCTCGCACTGGCCATGCCGTTGGAGACGGCGAGACGGACCCAGCGCTTCATGCGTGGATTCACCACACTCAACAAGTGGCCCATCCGGACCCTCAACGACTCCGCCAACGCGCTCGTGCGCCGCCTCGGCATCGAGCCACAGGAGGAGCTGCGGTCCGCCCGGAGCTCAGAAGAGCTCGCCTCGCTCGTGCAGCGCTCCGCGCACCAGGGAACGCTCGATGCTGAGACCGCCGAGCTCATGGAGCGCAGCGTCGAGTTCGGCACGCGGACGGCCGGCGAGATCATGACCCCGAGGGTCCGCACCACCACCGTCGAGGAGACCGACCGAGCCTCCGCCGTCATCGAGCTGACGCGTCAGACGGGTCTGTCCAGGTTCCCCGTGCTCGACGCCGAGGACACGGTGGTCGGCACGGTCCATGTCAAGCACGCCGTAGCCCTGCCGATCCACGAGCGGGCGACCACCCGCACCAGGCACATCATGGTCCGCCCGACCGTCGTCCCTGACAGCCTGCGGCTCGACCCGCTGTTGGCGCTGCTGCGGGGAGACGGCTTCCAGATGGCGATCGTCCTGGACGAGTACGGCGGCCACGCCGGTGTGGTCACGCTCGAGGACGTCGTGGAGGAGATCGTGGGCGACATCTCCGACGAGCACGACCGCCTGGGAGCGCGTGCCCGCCAGCGCCGGGACGGCAGCTGGAGCCTCTCCGGGCTGCTGCGACCCGACGAGGTGGAGGACGCCACCGGTGTCGACCTGCCCGACCACGAGGACTACGACACCATCGGCGGTCTCGTGATGCGCGAGCTCGGGAAGATCCCCCAGGCCGGGGACCGGGTGGAGGTCGCCGTACCGGACCACACGGACCCGGACGGACCGCGCCAGCACCTGGCGACGCTGACGGTGGAGCGCATGGACGGCCTTCGGGTCGATCGGGTGGAGCTGCGCCTGGTGACGAGCGAGGACCACCATGGGTGATCTCGGCGGTGTCCTCGTCGCAGTCGTGCTCCTGGCCTTCAACGCCTTCTTCGTCGGGGCCGAGTTCGCCCTGCTGTCGGCGCGACGCAGCCAGATCGAGCCCCGCGCCCAGGCGGGCTCGCGCGCCGCTCGCACCACGCTGGCCGCCATGGAGCAGGTCTCCTTGGTGATGGCTGGCGCGCAGCTCGGCATCACCGTCTGCTCACTCGGCCTCGGCGCCGTCGGGGAGCCGGCGGTGGCCCACCTGCTCGAGCCCCTCCTGGATGCGCTGCGCGTGCCCGACGCCGCGCTCCACCCGATCTCCTTCGTGATCGCCTTGACGATCGTGGTCTACCTCCACGTCGTGCTGGGCGAGATGGTCCCCAAGAACATCGCGCTGGCAGGGGCGGATCGCGCCGCGCTGCTCCTGAGCCCGCCGATGATGGTGGTCGTCACTGTGGTGCGCCCCGTCATCCTGCTCCTCAACGTGACCTCCAACGGCATCCTGCGACTGATCGGGATCGAGCCCAAGGACGAGGTGAGCTCGAGCTTCACCCGAGAGCAGGTCGCAGCGCTGGTCGAGCAGTCGCGCGGCGAGGGGATGATCGCGGACGACGAATATGACCGCCTCGCCGGCGCCCTCGGTTTCACCGAGAAGGTCGTCACGGCGGTGCTCATGAGCTTCGAGGGCATCACCACCGTCTCGGAGGGGGCCACGCCCGCCGACGTCGAAGCGCTGTGCGCCGCCACTGGGTTCAGCCGCTTCCCCGTCGCCACGGAGGACGGCACGCTGCTCGGCTACCTCCACATCAAGGACGTGCTCGAGAGCGACGACGCACGCCGAGCACGACCCATCGACGACAAGTGGGTGCGACCCTTTGCGACCGTCGGCCCCGACGACCTCCTCCACGAGGCCCTCGAGAGCCTCCAACGGCGCGGCGCCCACATGGCCCGGGTCGTGACGCGGGAGGGCTCGGTCCTGGGGCTGGTCACGCTCGAGGACGTCCTGGAGGAGCTCGTCGGAGAGATTCGTGACGGCTCGCACCACGAGTGGGCCGGTAGCCCGGACGAGGCTGGATAGGGTGAGGTCCGCAGCGCCACGACGAAGACTTTCCCCGACGGCAGGTGATTCAGTGCAGGAGCAGACCGGTCGCCGGACCGGGGAGTCCCGCGTCTGGACGATCCCCAACCTGCTCAGCATGCTGCGCCTGGCAGGGGTCCCGCTGTTCCTGTGGCTCGTCCTCGGGCCTGAGGCTGACCTCATCGCCCTGGTGGTCCTGATGGTCTCGGGCATCACCGACTACCTCGACGGCTATCTCGCTCGGCGCCTCAACCAGTTCACCAGCCTGGGTGAGATCCTCGATCCGGTGGCCGACCGCCTCTACATCCTCGCCGTCGTGATCGGGCTCGCGCTGCGCGACATCATCCCGTGGTGGGTCGCGATCATCCTGCCCCTGCGTGACCTGCTGCTGTGGGGTCTCGTCCCGCTGCTGCGCACCCGCGGCTACCACGCACTCCCGGTGCACTTCCTCGGCAAGGCAGCGACCTTCAACCTCCTCTACGCCTTCCCCCTGCTCCTGCTGGGCGAAGGTGACGGGGTGGTCTCGACCATGGCACGCGTCTTCGGTTGGGCGTTCGCCTTCTGGGGGATCGGTCTGTACTGGTGGGCAGGGCTGCTCTACGCCTGGCAGGTCCGCAAGCTCCTGCGAGACACACCTCGGCGACCGGCGCCCTCGGGAGCATGACCATGGTCGATGTCGAGGAACGACGATCACCCCCGGGCGGAGCGCTGCCCCCGCACGTCACGACGCCGCTGCTGCAGCTGATCACCGAGCGGTCGCTCGACGAGGACTATGCGCACGTCGCGGCCCGTCGCAGTGCCGACAGCCTGGGCACGACGCCACGGTCAACCGGGTGGACGACGGTCCTGGCGGTGGCGACGTTCGGAGCCCTGGCCACGATGGCGGCCGTCCAGACCTCACGCGACTCGGACGTGCAGGAGCTCAGCCAGAATGGGTTGATCAGGCAGATCGAGGCTGGCCGCGGTGAGGTGGCCCAGCTCCAGCGGCAGATCACCACCCTCACCGACGCCGGCATCGCTGCCGAGACGACCAACCAGACCCTCGAGACGCAGGCCGTCGACCAGGCGGCCCGGCTGCGCCGCCTCGAGATCCGCACCGGCTACGTCGCTGTGCGCGGACCCGGCGTTCGGATCGAGGTCACCAGCGCACCCGATGCGGACCCCAACGACGAGGTCCGCGACGAAGACCTGGCGCTCCTGGTCAACGGCTTGTTCGTCGCAGGAGCCGAAGCGATCGCGGTGAACGACTTCCGGATCATCGCCCTCGGCAGCATCCGCAACACCAACCGAGCCATCCACGTCAACGGACGTCCCCTGACCCCGCCCTACGTCATCGAGGTGATCGGCGACCGCGCGACCGTCCAGGCGCGACTGCTCGAGTCCGCCTCCGGCCTGGAGTTCTTCGGCCTGGCCGATGCCCTCGGATTCCGCTACGTGTCGCAGAATGTCGATGACGTGCGGATCCCGGCCGCCAGGCTGCGTCCGTTGCGACATGCAGAAGAGGACGCCGACGCCGACGACCGCACCGACGAGGAAGGAGCCCAGCCGTGATCCCCGCCCTGGGACTCCTGCTCGGCATCCTTGCCGGACTGGTCTTCACCCCCGACGTGCCTCTCCGGCTGGAGCCCTACCTCCCGATCGCCGTCGTGGCCGCGCTGGACGCGGTCTTCGGGGGCCTGCGAGCGTTCCTCGACGGCATCTTCGACGACAAGGTCTTCGTGGTGTCCTTCGTCAGCAACGTCGTCATCGCGGCCGCCATCGTCTATCTCGGCGACCAGCTCGGGGTCGGCGGGCAGCTCACGACCGGCGTCATCGTCGTGCTGGGGATCCGGATCTTCTCCAACGTCGCGGCCATCCGCCGCCACCTGTTCCATGCATGACGACGAGCCCCGCTCGAGCGGGACAGCGGACGAGCCGGACGTCCCCGCACCGGAGGCAGCCGGTCGCGATCGGCTGCTGGCCACGCTGCGCACGCCCACGTGGTCCCAGGTCGTCGTCGGGTCGCTCTTGGCCGTCGTGGGCTTCGCCGCGGTCGTGCAGGTCAACAACACGCAGCTGGACAACACCTACGCCGGCCTCCGCGAACAGGACCTGATCGAGATCCTGACCGGACTCACCGGCACGGCCGAGCGAGCACGCCGCGAGGTCGACCGGCTCGAGCGGACGCGCGACGAGCTCCAGTCCGAGTCCACCCGCCGCGACGCTGCACTCACCCAGACCGAGGAGCGGGTCCGGACGCTCAACATCATCGCCGGCCTGGTCCCGGTGACGGGGCCCGGCATCCGCATCCGCATCGAGGAGACGACCGGGCAGGCAACCCTCAACTCGCTGCTGGACCTGGTGCAGGAGCTGCGGACGGCCGATGCGGAGGCGATGGAGTTCAACAATCTGCACCGCCTGGGCGCCAACAGCGCGTTCGACAACGCCACCGGTGGCATCGAGCTCGACGGCAAGCTCCTGGAGCCCCCCTACGTCATCGACGTGATCGGCGATCCCCACACCCTGAACGGCGCCTTGACCTTCAAGGATGGCCCGATCTCCCAGCTGAACGACGACGGCGCGGAGGTGGACGTCCAAGAGCTCGAGAAGGTCGACATCGTGAGCGTGCGCGCTCCGGCCCAGCCCGAGAACGCCCAGGTCGACACGAGCCAGTAGCCTGCGGCGTACCCACCTGAATCGAAGGAGACGACGTGTATCCCGAGGACCTGAAATACACCACTGAGCACGAGTGGGTGCGCAGCCCCGGCGACGCGGAGGGCTCGGTCCGGATCGGGATCACGCACTTCGCCCAGGAGGCGCTCGGAGACATCGTCTATGTGTCGCTGCCGGAGCTCGGCGAACGGGTCAATGGAGGCGACACGTGTGGCGAGCTCGAGTCGACCAAGTCCGTCAGCGACATCTACGCGCCGGTCACCGGCGAGGTGGTCGCCCGCAACGAGGCCCTCGACGCCACGCCTGAGCTCGTGAACAACGACCCGTACGCCGCAGGGTGGCTCTTCGAGGTCGTCCCGGCCGACAGCGCCGACGTCGACGGGCTGCTGGACGCAGCGACCTACCAAGCCGGCCTCGAGGGCTGACGCGAGCCCGACCGCGACCAATCGTCGCGGCCGGCCGCGCGGCGACTGATAGGTTCAAGACACCAGCCAGAGTTGAGAATCGCCGCCAGTACCCCGGGTTCGGGGGCTGGCCCACGAGGAGGTTTCATGCCGTTCTGCACCGCCTGTGGCCAGCAGAATCCTGACGACGCGCGGTTCTGTTCGCAATGCGGCACGCGATTGGTGGCCAAGGACGCCGCCGCCGGCGCGCCCGAGGACGAGCGGGCGGAGCCGAACGACAGCACCTCCACGATCACCTTCGGAGTTCCCACGGTCGACACCTCCGACCGCAAGCTCAGCCCGGTCGACGCTGCGGCCGTGGACGCGCTGCCCGAGGGGCACGCCCTCCTCGTCGTGCAGCGCGGACCCAGCGCCGGCAGCCGGTTCCTGCTGGACACCGATCTCGTCGGGGCGGGGCGTCACCCCGACAGCGAGATCTTCCTCGACGACGTGACCGTGTCGCGTCGGCATGCCGAGTTCCGCCGCAACGGCAGCGACTTCACCGTCAGCGACGTCGGCAGCCTCAACGGGACCTACGTCAACCGCGACCGCATCGACTCCGTGCAGCTGAGCGACGGTGACGAGGTCCAGATCGGCAAGTACCGCCTCGTCTACTTCACCAGTGCCGCAGGGTGAGCCAACCAGCTCCGTCCTCCCGGGCGCGGATGAACATCGGGCAGGTCCTCGACCTCCTGCGCAGCGACTTCCCGGGTGTGACGATCTCCAAGATCCGGTTCCTCGAGGACCAGGGGCTGATCAAGCCTGAGCGCACCCCTGCCGGCTACCGCAAGTTCTCTGCCAGCGACGTCGACCGGCTCCGCTACATCCTGCGCATGCAGCGCGACCATTACCTTCCCCACAAGGTGATCGGTGAGCACCTCGAGGCCATCGACCGTGGCCTCGAACCGCCAGCGATCGACGGCGTGGTGCCGACTGTGCCGAAGGTCGCTCTCGCCGCCGACGGCCTGCCGTCGCCCGAGTCGTTCCGCAGCACCAACGACGTGCGCCTGTCCCGGCGCGAGCTCATCAAGATCGCTGAGATCTCCGAGGTGCTCCTGGTCGAGCTCGAGCAGTTCGCGCTCATCTCGCCGAGACCCGGCACCGGTCACTACGACACCGACGCCCTCGTGCTGGCCCAGACGGCGCGTCAGCTCGCCGACTTCGGCTTCGAGCCTCGCCACCTCCGGGCCTTCAAGACGGCCGCGGATCGCGAGGTCGGGCTCGTGGAGCAGGTGGTGGCACCGCTGCAGCGTGGTCGCGACGCCTCGGCGCAGGGTCGCGCGGACGACGCAGTGAGCGAGATCGCGGCGCTGTCCGTACGCCTCCATGCCACGCTCGTCAAGACGGGCCTGCGTCGCTCCTGATCGCTCATCCGGGTCGGAGTAGGGTTGGCGTGTGCGCGAAGTAGACGTCATCGGAGTCAGGGTGGAGATGCCTTCCAACCAGCCCATCGTGCTGTTGCGCGAGTCGGGCGGGGAGCGCTACCTGCCGATCTGGATCGGCGCCGTCGAGGCGACCGCGATCGCCTTCGCCCAGCAGGGAGTGACCCCGCCGCGCCCTCTGACCCACGACCTGATGAAGGACGTGCTCGACGCGACGGGCCTGCGGCTGAGCGAGGTCCGCATCACCGACGTCAAGGATGGCGTCTTCTATGCCGAGCTGGTCTTCGAGAGCGGCCAGGAGGTCAGCGCCCGGCCCTCGGACTCCATCGCGCTGGCGCTGCGCACCGGTGCCCGGATCGTGTGTGCCGAAGGCGTCCTCGACGAGGCTGGGCTGGCCGTGCCGGCCGAGCAGGAGGACGAGGTCGAAGCGTTCCGCGAGTTCCTCGACCACGTCTCCCCGGAGGACTTCGAGGCTCAGTAGGACCAACCCTCAGTCTCACCCTCAAGTGAAGGTTGAGGGTTGCGACACGCCGCGGCCACGATTGACCAAGCCGGTACGGCGGCCTACCTTGAACTGTCTCTGTTGTAACTCCACCCGTGTGGTTGTCTCTTCTGCCAGCCTCTTCCCCCGGAGCTACGCCCAACGGAGTAGGACCGTGGAGGTCTCTGTGGATGTCAACGAGAACGATCAGGACCGCTTGGCGGCTGCGCGTGCAGCGGAGGCGGCCGAGGTCGCCGGCGAGCAGGGTCTGCTCTTCACCGACGACGTCTCGCCCCTCCCGAGCGGCACCGGCTACCGCGGCCCGACAGCGTGCAACGCTGCCGGCATCACGTACCGTCAGCTGGACTACTGGGCGCGCACCGGACTGGTCGAGCCGACCGTCCGCGGTGCCACCGGCTCCGGCTCGCAGCGGCTCTACTCCTTCCGGGACATCTTGATCCTCAAGGTGGTCAAGCGGCTGCTCGACGCCGGGATCTCCTTGCAGCAGATCCGCATCGCGGTGCTGCACCTGCGCGAGCGCGGCACCGACGACCTGACGCGCGTCACGCTGATGAGCGACGGCGCCAGCGTCTATGAGTGCACCAGCAACGACGAGGTCATCGACCTGTTGCAGGGTGGCCAAGGCGTCTTCGGCATCGCCATCGGCGGTGTCTGGCGCGAGATCGAGGGCACCCTCGCCGAGCTGCCCAGCGAGCGCACCGCCGAGGCCATCGCGGCCAGCCCGAGCGACGAGCTCGCGGCGCGGCGTGCAGCTCGCATGAGCGGCTGAGGTTTCTCGGCCGGGACCGGCTAGGCTGGCCCTGCTGACTATCCCGCGCGGGAGAGTCGACGGCGCGGCCACTCGTGGTCGCGTGCGTTGCGCCGAAGGGGCAATTCCTCCCCGGAACCTCTCAGGCAACCGGACCGCGCGGAGGAGGCAACTCTGAAGGCGGGCTCGATCGTCGCCGACAGAGGGGGAGGCGCCTGCTGAATCGCCAACCAGGGAGCCTCCATGACGGACTCGTCCGCGCCGAACTCGCCCTTCGTCGACCGCCACATCGGCCTTCGACCCGCAGACATCGACTCGATGCTGGCCACGCTGGGACACGACTCCTTGGAGTCCTTGATGGACGCGGCGGTGCCGGGTGGCATTCGCGCCGCTGCCCACCTCGACCTGCCGGAGGCGGCCACCGAAGACGCCGTCGCGCGCGAGCTGCGACACCTCGCGGCGCTCAACAGCCCGGCCGAAGCGATGATCGGGTGCGGCTACCACGCCACGATCACCCCGCCGGTGATCCGGCGCAACGTGCTGGAGGACCCCAGCTGGTACACCGCCTACACGCCGTACCAGCCCGAGATCTCCCAGGGCCGGCTCGAGGCGCTGATCAACTTCCAGACAGTCATCGGAGACCTGACCGGTCTGCCGACCGCCAACTCCTCGCTCCTCGACGAGGGCACCGCTGCTGCTGAGGCGATGACGCTGGTCCGCCGCGGCAACCGCAAGGCCGAGGGTCCGTTCGTGATCGACGCGGACGCCCTGCCGCAGACCATCGACGTCGTGCGCACCCGCGGGGAGGCCATGGGGATCGAGGTCGTCGTCGCGGACCTCACCGATGGCCTGCCCGAGGGCGAGCTGAGTGGCCTGCTCGTGCAGTACCCCGGCGTCAGCGGTCGCATCATCGACCCCCGGCCACTCATCGAGGCAGCGCATGACCGCAACGCCCTCGTGGTCGTGGCCGCAGACCTGCTGGCCCTCACCCTGCTCGAAGCCCCCGGAGAGATGGGCGCCGATGTCGTCGTGGGGTCGTCCCAGCGATTCGGTGTCCCGCTGTTCTACGGCGGCCCGCACGCAGGCTTCATGTCGGTGAGCGCCGGGCTGGAGAGGCACCTGCCCGGGCGCCTGGTAGGCGTCTCCATCGACGCGGAAGGCCGTCCGGCCTACCGGCTGGCGCTGCAGACCCGCGAGCAGCACATCCGCCGCGACAAGGCGACGTCCAACATCTGCACCGCTCAGGTGCTGCTCGCCGTCGTCGCCTCGATGTATGCCGTCTACCACGGGCCCGAGGGCCTCAAGGCGATCGCGCAGCGCGCCCACGACTACGCCGCTCGCATCGCTGCGGCCCTGAGCGCCGGGGGAGTGGAGGTCGTCAACGAGACGTTCTTCGACACCCTCACCGCCCGCGTCCCGGGTCAGGCGGCACACGTCGTCGCGGCGGCTCGTGCCCTGGGCGTGCACCTGCGTCTGGTCGACGCCGACCACGTGGGTCTGTCGACCTCGGAGACGACGACCCCGTCCACCGTCTCGAGTGTGTTGCGCGCGTTCGGCGTACCTGCCCCCGACACCGACGTGGCGGCGCCGACCGCCATCCCGGCTGAGCTGGAGCGACGTACGGACTACCTCACCCACGAGGTGTTCGACACGCACCGCAGCGAGACGCAGATGTTGCGCTACCTACGGCGGCTCTCAGCGCGCGACTATGCGCTGGACCGCGGCATGATCCCGCTCGGCTCCTGCACGATGAAGCTCAACGCCACCACCGAGATGGAGCCCATCAGCCTGCCGGGCTTCGCGGACCTGCACCCGTTCGCCCCGGCCGAGGACGCCGGCGGCTATCGTCGGCTGGTCGACGACCTCGAGGGCTGGTTGGCGGAGGTGACCGGCTACGACCAGGTCTCCATCCAGCCCAACGCCGGCTCCCAGGGCGAGTTCGCCGGGCTCCTGGCCATCCGTGGCTTCCACGCTGCAAACCATGGTGCCAATGGCGGTGCCGACGGCGGCGGGCCTGTCCGCAACGTCTGCCTCATCCCGTCGTCCGCCCACGGCACCAATGCCGCTTCGGCGGTGATGGCCGGGATGAAGGTCGTCGTGGTCAAGGCGGGTGACGACGGCGCGGTGGACCTCAACGACTTGCACATGCAGTGCGAGAAGTACGCCGACACGCTGGCCGCGATCATGGTCACCTACCCCTCGACCCACGGCGCCTACGAGGACAGCATCACCGAGCTCTGCAAGATCGTGCACGACCACGGCGGTCAGGTCTACGTCGACGGTGCCAACCTCAACGCGCTCCTCGGCTATGCCAAGCCCGGCGAGTTCGGCGGCGACGTCTCGCACCTCAACCTCCACAAGACGTTCTGCATCCCGCACGGTGGCGGTGGACCGGGTGTGGGTCCGGTGGCGGTGCGGGCACACCTGGCGCCGTACCTCCCCTCCCACCCGATGCACCCCGAGACCGAGAAGCGGATGGGGATCGGACCCATCAGCGCAGCGCCCTACGGATCCGCGGGCATCCTGCCGATCTCGTGGGCCTACATCCGCCTCATGGGCGGTCCGGGGCTGACCCGTGCGACCGCCGTGGCGGTGCTGTCGGCCAACTACATCGCCCACCGCCTGCGCGAGCACTTCCCGGTGCTCTACCGCGGGCACGGCGGGCTGGTGGCGCACGAGTGCATCCTCGACGTACGCGGCCTGACCAAGGACTCCGGCGTCAGCGTCGATGATGTCGCCAAGCGGCTCGTCGACTACGGCTTCCACGCGCCCACGATGTCGTTCCCGGTCGCCGGGACCCTGATGGTGGAACCGACCGAGTCCGAGGACCTCGCGGAGATCGACCGGTTCTGCGACGCGATGATCGCCATCCGTGGCGAGATCGACCAGGTGCAGGCGGGGGAGTGGAGCCCGGAGGAGTCGCCGTTGCGCCACGCCCCCCACACCGCACGCGCGCTGGTGGGCGAGTGGGACCGGTCCTACTCCCGCCAGGTCGGCGTCTTCCCGACGGGCATCGACCCGGACAAGTACTGGCCGCCGGTGGGACGCATCGACCAGGCGTACGGCGACCGCAACCTCGTCTGCGCCTGCCCGCCACCCGAGGCCTTCGCCGAATGAGCCAGCCGCTCGCCGACATCACCGACCGGCGCTTGCGCTGGCTGCTGGCAACGGCCCAGGCGGAGGGACAAGTGCCCTCCGTCGTCGCTGGCCTCGTCCGCGACGGGGAGCGGGTGTGGACCCACGGTGTGGGCGCCGTGCCGGGGGAGCCCCACGACACGCAGTACAAGATCGGCTCCATCACCAAGACGTTCACCGCGGTGCTCGTCCTGCAGCTGGTCGATGAGGGCCAGCTGTCGCTCGACACACCGGCTTCCGAGGTGCTCGGTGAGGTCGGGTACGCCGACCGCACCATCCGTCAGCTGCTGGCCCACTCCGGTGGGCTCCAGGCTGAACCGGCCGGCGACTGGTGGGAGCGCAGCGAGGGCCGGTCCTTCGAGGAGCTCGCCGCTGCCAACGACGGGTCCGCCGCGGCCTTCGGGACGGACCGGCAGTTCCACTACTCCAACCTCGGCTATGGCCTGCTCGGCGAGGTCGTTGCCCGACTGCGCGGCCAGACCTGGTGGGAGGCCACCTCCGAGCGGATCCTGGGCCCGCTCGGGATGACTCGCACGTCCTACCAGGCCTCCGGTGTGCACGCCGAGGGTTGGTCGGTGCACCCCTATGCGCAGACCCTCATCCCCGAGCCGCTGCCCGACACCGGCGCCATGGCTCCCGCAGGTCAGGTGTGGAGCACCGTGGCCGACCTGGGGACCTACTGCGCCTTCCTGCTCAACGGCCAGGCCGACGTGCTCAGCTCCGAGACCCTCGCTCTCGCCTTCACGCCGCAGTCGGGCGACGAGCACTCCGGTCTCGCCTACGCCCACGGGCTCGGCTTCCAGATCTTCCGCGGCGGTTCGGGGACGCTCGTCGGCCACAGCGGCTCCATGCCTGGCTTCCACGCCATCTGCCTGGTCGACCGCAGCCGGCGCACCGGGGTCGTGGGGCTGGTCAACGCGATGACCGGGATCCCGGTGATGGCCTTCGGTGCCTCGCTGCTGGACGAGCTCGAGAAATGGGAACCGGCGCTCCCGCCCGTCTGGGTTCCCAACGAGGTGGTCCCCAAGGAGCTCATGGACGTGCTGGGTGTGTGGCACTGGGGCCCCACCCCGTTCGTGCTGGCCTGCGAGGGCGGCAACCTCGTGGCTCGCCGCCGCGGCGTCGAGAACTGGCGATTCACGGTGCAGGACTCACGGATCGTGGGCAGCCGGGGCTACCACGCAGGCGAGGAGCTTCGAGTCGTACGCCGAGGTGACGGCACCGTCTCCCACCTCGACGTGGGCACCTTCATCCTGACCCGCGAGCCCTACGAGGCCGGCGCCCCGATCCCGGGGGGTCTGCCGGAGCTGTGATCGACACCCCGGCGCCGGTCTAGACCTGCACAACTGGCGGGGTGTGGCACAGGGCCACGGCTCGTATCGTCCTGCTCCTGGACATTCGGATCCGCCGGGGCAGCTATGCCAACGTCACCGCCACGCTCGCCCTCGTCGTCGCCCTGGGAGGCACCAGCGTCGCCGCCGTGGGGTTGGCCAAGAACAGCGTCGGGACCCCGCAGCTGCAGAAGAATGCCGTGACCTCTGCCAAGGTCAAGAACGGCTCCTTGAAGTCTGTCGACTTCGGGTCAGGGCAGCTGCCCACTGGGCCGGCGGGGGCCACGGGCCCCGCCGGACCGCGAGGACCTGCCGGCCCCGCCGGTGTTGCCGGCCCTGCCGGTGCCACGGGTGCCGTGGGGGCAACAGGCGCAACAGGCGCAACAGGGCTTCAGGGTGCGGCTGGACCGCTCGTCGACGTCCTGCCCTCGGGCAGGACACTCCGGGGCGCCTTCGGCTTCGGGGCGACCGCCAGCGGGGCCGACCAGTTCCAGGAGGACGCCGTGAGCCTGCCGTTCCCGCTGGCCAGCGACCCGGCGGTGACCATCCGGCCCGCTGGCGCTCTGGCCACGGCGGACTGCCCGGGGACCCGCGACAACCCGCAGGCCGCGCCGGGGAACCTGTGCGTCTACGTCGGCCACACCAACCGGATGAGCGGACTGGCGTGGTAGGCCCGGAACTCCCGAAGATGTCCCTAGGGGCAAAGTAACCGGGTATTTCCGCGGCCGGCCCGGGTCGGTAGACGATGCTGGTGGGCAAGCTGTTCGCAACCGCCGATGGCCAGCACGCTCACTTCGCGTTCCTTCCAG
>NZ_DATLWX010000008.1:0-149216 GCF_035576065.1 Nocardioides sp. | reverse complement strand
CCGGCCTCAGCGCCCGATCAGCACGCCACTGCCGACGAAGCCCCTCCGGCGCATCGCTGGTCTTCTTGCTCCAGTCGCTCGTCGCCATCCTCGAACACCTCCGAAGTCGAGGTGTTGCGACGACCGATTGATTTCGCCTTGCGATCCTCGGTCTGTGTGGACCACGCAGCCGGCCACGTCGCCGCGGCGGGCGACGGCGTTGTTCAACGCAGCCACAGCGAGCCGCGACTTCATCCGGGAGTCGATTGAGTAGCCCACGATCCGGTTGGAGTGCACGTCCTTGAACGCGCAGAGGTACAGCTTGCCTTCACCGGTCCAGTGCTCGGTGATGTCGCCGAGCCACAGCTGGTTCGGTGCGTCGGCGGTGAAGTTCCGCTGGACCAGGTCGTCGTGGACCGGCGGCCCGGGCTTCTTGGACTTCCCGCGGGCCCTCTTCTTCCCGAACGCGCTCCACCAGCCCATCTCGGAGCAGATCCGCCACGCCGTCCGCTCTGCCATTGTGATGCCGGCGTCGCGGGCTTCGTCGAGGAGGAACCGGTAGCCGAACTCCGGGTCGTCCTTGTGGGCGTCGAACAGGGCGTTGGCCCGGTAGGCCTCCTCGAGTTCGGCATCGGTCACAGCGGATGCGAGCCAGCGGTAGTAGGGCTGGCGGGCGATCTTCAAGACCCGGCACGTCACCGTCACGGGCACCCTGATCGGGGCGTCCTTGGCGGTCAACTCGCGGACGAGCGGGTACATCATTTTCCCGGCAGGTTCGCCTGCGACAGATACGCCGCCGCCCTGCGTAGAACCTCGTTCTCCTGCTCCAGCAGCCTGATTCGTTTCCTCGCTTCGCGGAGTTCAGCATGCTCGCCGGTGGTGACGCCTGGTTTGTGACCGTCCTCCACGTCGGCGGCCTTGAGCCACCCATTCAGGCACGACTCGCTGATCCCGAAGTCGGCGGCGATCTGTTTCAACATGGTCCCGGGTTCACGGTTCCGGGCAACCCGGACAACGTCCTCGCGGAACTCTCTGGGGTAGGGCTTCGGCACGGGGCACATCCTTCCAGTGGCACCTCTCAGCACCACAGATCAGATGTCACCCATCCATGCAGCAGACCCACTCGATGCAGACCCGTGGCCCGCCGTCGGACCGCCGTGGACCCCTAAATGGTTAGTTCGCCCGCTTAAAAGCGACTCAGTCTGGGTTCGAGTCCCAGCCGGGGCACCCTCAGGGACCAAGAAGTGACCGGGCGGGGACCCACCGGGAACACCGCGGGTCGTGCAGACGTTTGGATGTATGAGCTGCTGAGTAAGATGGCAGTACACGCTCGACTAGATCCGCCCGGCCTCCAAGGAGAGACCATGAAGAGCAACAACCCAGTTTTCGCCCGATCCGAGGCCTTCAACGGCCGCGGCAACGCGTCCCCCTACCCGGCCTACGGGCAGGAATCCTCTGCTCCGCAGTACGGCGACCCGTCGGACTACGGCACCGGCGTCGACGAGCGGCAGGCCGACCAGGGCAACCGGATGACCATCGACTCGGTGGTCCAGAAGACGGCGATCACGTTGGCCGTTGTCATCGCCTCCGCTGCCGTGACGTGGTACTGGACCGGTGACGCGATCACCGAGTCGGGTGCCACCACCGACGCCGTCGGCAAGCTCTACCTCGCGCTGATGGTCGGTTCCTTCGGTGCCTTCGCCCTGTCGATGGTCAACTCGTTCAAGCGGGTCATCAGTCCCGCCCTTGTCATCGCCTTCGCGGTCCTCGAGGGTGTGGCGCTCGGTGCCTTCTCGAAGATCATCCCGATCGTCGCGAACGTCGAGCACGGCATCGTGCTCCAGGCCGTCATCGGCACCTTCGCCGCGTTTGCCGGCACGCTCGCGGCCTACAAGTTCTTCGACATCAAGGTCACCAACAAGTTCCGCACCTTCGTGGTCGCGGCCATGTTCGGCATGCTGGCGCTGGGCATGATGGAGATGGTGCTGAGCTTCTTCGGCAACCAGGTCGGCTTCTTCGACTTCGGCACCATGGGCATGCTGTTCGCCATCGGCGGGCTGGTGCTCGGTGTGTTCATGCTGATCCTCGACTTCGACTTCGTCGAGCAGGGCATCGCGGCCGGTCTCCCGGAGCGCGAGTCCTGGCGTGCCGCCTTCGGTCTGACCGTCAGCCTGGTGTGGATCTACACCAACCTGCTCCGCTTGCTGGCGATCTTCCAGTCCGACTGACCCGTTCACTCACGCGGGCCGGCACCCCACGGGGTGCCGGCTCGTGGCATTTCACAGCGGGGGATTCACAGGGGCGAGGGATCCCTCAGACCTCGAGCGCCTCGGTCGAGGCGGTGTCCGACTCTTCCGGAGCCTCGGCGTCCGCGCTGGGGGCACGGCGACGGTGCCGCAGCTCCACCCAGCGCCCGCGGAGCCCGCGCTGGGACCCGGAGACCTCCGTGCCGCCGAGCTCCGTCCCTGCGGTCTTGACGGCCTCCGCTGCCGCTGTCGCGACGGGCAGGACGCCCTCGCCGCGGTAGGCCTCGGGCAGGACCTCGTCCTCGGGGTTCAGGCCGAGGGCGGCCAGGCAGGACGGGATCAGCACCGAGGCGACCTGCTTGTAGCCGTCGGCCGAGGGATGGAAGCGGTCGGGTCCGAAGAGCAGTGCCGGGGCCGCGTCGAACTCCGGGCCCAGGATGTCGCCCAGCGACACGGTGCGACCACCCTCCTCGACGACCGTGATCGTCTGGGCGGCCGCGAGGCGGCGCGACCACTGACGGGCGACCTGCTTCAGCGGGGGCGCGATCGGGCGGATGGTGCCCAGGTCGGGACACGTCCCGACGACGACTTGGACGCCACCGTCGTGCAGGCGGCGGACCGCCTCGGCAAGGAGACGCACGGAGACCGAGGGCGACACGGTGTGCGTGACGTCGTTGCCGCCGACAATGATGATCGCCACGTCGGGTCGAGTCCCCAGGATCTTGTCGATCTGGCTGTCCAGGTCGCGAGACTTGGCCCCGACGACGGCGACTGCACGCAGGTGGACCCGTCGCTTGGCCTGGGACGCGACGCCGCTGCCGATGTGAGCTCCCGGCGTGTCCTCCACCCGGTCGACGCCGTAGCCGGCAGCCATCGAGTCGCCCAGGAGAGCGATCTTGATGGCCGGGCCAGGACGGCCTCGGCCGTACCAGCCGGTCGCGTCCGGGGGTGGGGTCCCGTCGTGAGTGCCGATGGCCCGGCGGGCCAGCTTCGCCTCAGCGACCAGGACGCCGTACAACCCGGCTCCGAGCACGGAAAGACCACCGCCGCCGAAAGCGGCTGCTGATGCGAGCTTGCGCGCTGCGCCTACTGTCCCCACGACTTCATGTTACGTGCCAGTAGATGCGTACATTGACCATGTGAAGTATGTGAACTCTCTCCTTGACCTCATCGGCAACACTCCGCTGCTCAGGCTGTCCACGTCCCTCGACGAGCTCTCGGGGGTCGGACCCCTCGTCCTGGCCAAGGTGGAATACCTCAATCCGGGCGGCTCGGTGAAGGACCGCATCGCGATCCGGATGATCGAGGCGGCCGAGGCCTCGGGTGCCTTGCAGCCCGGCGGCACCATCGTCGAGCCCACCTCGGGCAACACCGGCGTCGGTCTCGCGATGGTGGCCCAGGCCAAGGGCTACAAGTGCATCTTCGTGTGCCCCGACAAGGTCAGCGAGGACAAGCGCAACGTCATGAAGGCGCTGGGCGCGGAGGTCGTCGTCTGCCCCACCGCGGTGGACCCCGAGCACCCCGACTCCTACTACAACGTCAGTGACCGGCTCGCCTCGCAGCCCGGCGCCTGGAAGCCCGACCAGTACTCCAACCCGCACAACCCGCGCTCCCACTACGAGACCACCGGTCCGGAGATCTGGGAGCAGACCGAGGGCCGGATCACGCACCTCGTGGCGGGCGTCGGCACGGGCGGCACGATCAGCGGCATCGGCCGCTTCCTGAAGGAGCAGAACCCCGACATCCAGGTGATCGGCGCGGACCCGGCTGGTTCGGTCTACTCCGGCGGCACCGGTCGCCCCTACCTCGTTGAAGGTGTCGGCGAGGACTTCTGGCCGACGACCTACGACAAACAGGTCGCCGACCGCATCATCGAGGTCTCCGACGCCGACTCGTTCGCCTTCACCCGTCGGCTCGCCCGCGAGGAGGCGCTGCTGGTCGGTGGGTCCTCCGGCATGGCCGCGTTCGCCGCGAAGCAGCTCGCTCAGGAGCTTGCCGCCGAGGGGCGCGACGACGCCGTCATCGTGGTCCTGCTGCCCGACTCGGGTCGTGGCTATCTCACCAAGGTCTTCAACGACGAGTGGCTGGCGTCGTACGGCTTCGCCACCGCTACCAACTCCGAGGCGCGCACCGTCGGTGAGGTGCTGCGCGGCAAGTCCGGGCAGCTGCCGGACCTGGTGCACACGCACCCGTCGGAGACGATCGCCGAGGCGATCCACATCCTCCAGGAGTACGGCGTCTCCCAGATGCCCGTAGTGCGTGCCGAACCCCCCATCGTGGCTGCCGAGGTCGCCGGCTCCGTGTCCGAGCGGGCGCTGCTGGACGCCCTCTTCGCCGGAGCGGCGAAGCTGACGGACGCGGTCGAGGACCACATGTCGCCGCCGCTGCCCACGATCGGCTCCAGCTCCCCGGCACGCGAGGCCGTCGGACAGCTCGAGTCGTCGGACGCGGTGCTGGTGCAGGAGGACGGCAAGCCGGTGGGTGTGCTGACCCGGCAGGACCTCCTCGCGTTTTTGGCCCGAGGGTGAGACTGGGGACCATGATGTCGATCGCTCGCGGCGCTGCTGCCGCACTTCTGCTCCTGCTCGCCGTCGGCTGCTCCGACGACAAGTCCGCTGCGGCGACCGAGAAGGACGCCGACAAGGTGCAGGTCGAGCTCGGTGAGGAGTTCACCTGGAAGGACTTCACCGTCTCGAAGGGCTGGCAGCTCGAGACCACCGAGCAGTTCATCGAGATGGAGATGCAGGACCAGCCGTTCATCACCGGCGAGGTCACCAACGACGGCGACGAGACCGCCTATGCCGTGTTCGAGTTCGTCTTCGTCGGCGACGGCGAGCTCCAGGCGACCATCCACTGCACCTCGGAGCTCGAGCTGGCTCCGGGCGACGCGTCTCCGATCGACTGCCCCGGCTTCGGTCAGGTCGTGCCCGAGGGCTACGACCTGATCCAGGTGCAGCCGATCAGCCGCTGACCTCGTCGAGGATCGCGGCGAGCTCCTCGATCCCGTCGAGCAGCCGGGGCCCCGGCCGCGCCCACGACGCATTCGCGTCGACCGCGTGCACGGGTATGCCGACCGGCAGCCGGTCGGCGATCTCGTCGGCCAGCGTCTGGGCGCCCGCGCGGTCGAAGCCGCACGGCGCCACGATGACCACGTCCGGCTCGGCGGCATGGACGTCCTCCCACGTCGTGCGGACGCTCTTGGCCCCGGCGCTCCCCAGCACGGGCTCGCCGCCGGCGAGGTCGACCATCTCCGGGATCCAGTGGCCCGGCGCGAACAGAGGGTCCGTCCACTCCAGGACGACGACCCGTGGCCGCGGACGGTGCGCCACTCGGCGTACGACCTGCTCCAACCGCTGGTGCAGGGACTGCACCAGCGCATCGGCCTCGGCGACCCGGCCGGTCGCTCGACCGAGAGTGCGGATGGAGTCGAGGACCTCCCCGAGCGTGTGCGGGTCGATGGTGAGGACCTCGGCGGTGCAACCGAGGTGGGCCAGCGCGTCGTCGACCACGGAGACGTCGACGGCACACACGGCGCACAGGTCCTGGGTGACGACGAGATCCGCCTCGAGGTCAGCGAGGGCGCCCTCGTCCAGGTGGTAGAGGTCGTCACCGGCAGCCATGGCAGCGACGACGAATTCGTCGATCTCCCGGGGCGTCAGGCCCTCCGGTATCGCTGTGGTCGAGACGATCCGTCGCGTGCGCGCCTCCGCAGGGGAGTCGCACTCGAAGGTGACGCCCACGACCTCGGGACCGGCCCCGATCGCGAAGAGGATCTCGGTGGTCGAGGGAAGCAGGGAGACTATGCGCACGGGGTCGAGGCTAGCGCTGACTAGGGTGAGGTCATGGAGCTGTCGACCACGACGATCGCGCTCCTGATCCTCGCCGCGCTGGCCGCGGGCTTCGTCGACGCCGTCGTGGGTGGCGGGGGACTGATCCAGCTGCCGGCCCTGCTGATCGGCCTGCCGGGTGCCTCGGTGGTGCAGATCGCGGCCACCAACAAGCTGGCGTCCTTCTGCGGGACCTCGATCAGCGCGGCCACCTACTTCCGCCGGATCCGGCCGGACCCACGGACCTTCCTGCCGCTGATGCTGGCCGCGTTCGTGGGCTCCTTCGGCGGCGCTCTCGTCGCCTCGATGCTGCCGCGGAGCGCCTTCGACCCGATCATCCTGGTCGCGCTCGTGCTCGTCGGCTCCTACGTGTGGTTCAAGCCGAGCGTGGGGGAGCTGACCAAGTTGCGCTTCGCCGGGGGGCAGCACCTCTCCACGGTCGCGCTCACCGGGCTGGCGGTGGGGTTCTACGACGGCTCCATCGGTCCGGGGACCGGGTCGTTCTTCGTGTTCGCGCTCGTCGGTCTGCTCGGCTACAACTTCCTGGAGGCGTCCGCGAAGGCCAAGCTCGCCAACTGGGCGACCAACCTGGCCGCCCTCGTCGTCTTCGTGCCCCAGGGCGCCGTGCTGTGGGAGCTCGCGCTGCCCATGGCGGCCGCCAACATCGCCGGCGGATACCTCGGGGCGCGGGTCGCGGTCGCCCGTGGGCCGCGATTCGTGCGGATCTTCTTCCTGGTCGTCGTGACCGCCCTCGCCCTGCGACTGGCCGCCGGCCTCCTGGGTCTCGGCTGACCGCTGATCGCTGAGGGGCTGATCAGGGGTGGGCAGTAGCGTGCTCCGTGTGGGCGTGGTGGAGAAGGTCGACGGCTTCCAACGCCGGCACAAGGTGGTCGGGTTCCCGCTGGCGGTCGTCTACAAGTTCTTCGACGACCAGGGCAACTACCTGGCGGCGATGCTGACCTACTACGCGTTCATCGCGATCTTCCCGCTCATGCTCCTCGGCACCTCGATCCTCGGCTTCGTGCTCGAGGGCAAGCCCGAGTGGCAGGAAGCCATCTTGAACTCCGCGCTTCGACAGTTCCCGATCATCGGTGACCAGCTGGGGCGACCGGAGGGCCTGCGAGGTTCGGCGGCGGGCGTGACGTTCGGGACGCTCGCTGCGCTCTACGGCTCGCTGGGGCTGGCGCAGTCGTTGCAGAACACCATGCATGTCGCCTGGTCGGTGCCCCGCAACGCCCGGCCCAACCCGGTCAAGGCACGGTTGAAGGGGTTGCTGCTCCTGCTGACCGCGGGCGTCGCACTGCTCTCCGTCACCGTCGCCGCCACGATCGCAAGCACCACCACCGCGTTCTTCGAGGTGGGCACGAAGTGGCTGCTCACCCCGCTGACCGTGCTCATCGCCGGGGGGATGCTGACGATCCTCTTCCGCTTTGCCGCGACCGGTCAGCCGAGCTACCGGCGTTCTGCTCCGGGTGGG
This sequence comes from Nocardioides sp., assembly GCF_035576065.1. Lineage (GTDB taxonomy): Bacteria > Actinomycetota > Actinomycetes > Propionibacteriales > Nocardioidaceae > Nocardioides. The sequence continues at coordinate 141,687 of NZ_DATLWX010000008.1, read as the reverse complement.
TTCGCGTTGGCGCTCATGTGGCAGCTGCTCCAGCTCCTCGGGGCGTTGTACGTCGCCGAGGTGCTGGTCGGCACCACTGCGATGACCAAGACCTTCGGACTCGTGCTCGGACTGATCGGCTTCCTGTTCATCGCCGCAGTCATGGCCGTGCTGGCGATGGAGATCAACGTGGTCATCGCGCGTCGCCTCTATCCGCGCGCGCTCCTGACGCCCTTCACCGACGCCGTCGAGCTGACGCCGGCTGATCGGCGTGCCTATGCGGCGTACGCACGGATGCAACGCCACAAGGGCTTCGAGCAGGTCTCGGTGACCTGGGAGGAGAAGGAATAGCCGTTCGGGAGTGTTCTTGCAGTGTCAGCGTTGTAACGGTGTAATCATGTAATCAGATCATGCATCCGACGCAAGGAGACACCATGAACACCCCAGATGCCGCCACCGCACGCCGCCGTCCCCGAGGAGAAGGGGGATCGCGCGGGCGAGGGGGCTGGCAGGCCGCTGACCTGCCCAGCGCCGATGACAGCGCTGACTGGTTCGCCGGTCGCCTGCCGTCCGACTGGTTCAGCGACGTGGCCGTGACCACCGACCGCGAGGAGATCCTCGTGATCGGCACCCTGGCCGACGAGTCGGCCACCGACGCCGAGGTCGAGGGTCGGATCAGCCGCTTCCGTTCCGAGACCCGCGAACAGCGGATCGAGATCGCCCTCGAGGCCGAGGCGCGCTACCAGCGAAAGGTCTCGTGGGGCGCCCGCATCGGCGGGACCACCGTGCTGTTCACCCACGTGTCCGCTCCCGTGATGACGCGACTGCGCCAGCCCGAGCGGCAGGTCCTCGACACGCTGGTGGATGCCGGAGTGGCACGCTCGCGCTCCGACGCGCTCGCGTGGTCGGTCCGGCTGGTCGGCGAGCACGCCGACGAGTGGCTCGCCCAGCTCCGGGACGCCATGTCGGAGGTTGACAAGCTCCGGGGCGAGGGTCCCGCGCTCTGAACCCGCCTGGACATCACGCCTAGGCTCCGGGCATGTTCTGGATGAGTGCCTTCCTCGACGTGCCTGCTCCCGACTTCGAGCGCTCGGTGACGTTCTGGTCCGCCGTGACCGGCTACGCACCGTCGGCGCGCCGCGGGGCGGAGGAGGAGTTCCTCACGCTCGTCCCGCCGGTGGGGGACGACCACCTGAGGATGCAACGCGTGGGCGACGGGCCACCCAGGATCCATCTCGACCTGCACGTGGACCAGCCCAGGACGGCGGCCGACCGGGCGGTCGCCCTCGGCGGCGTGGAGATCAGCAACCGGGGCTACGTCGTGATGCGGTCGCCGGGAGGACTGACCTTCTGCTTCGTCTCGCACCCGGTCTCCCAGCCTGCGCCGCCGGCGTCCTGGGCAGGTGGGTCGGTGAGCATCGTCGACCAGGTCTGCCTCGACATCCCGGCGGCGATCTTCGACGGGGAGGCCGCCTTCTGGCAGGAGCTGCTCCAGTGGCCGCTCAAGGGTTCGGCGTACGCCGAGTTCGAGCGACTCGTCCGCCCGGACGGCCAAGCCTTCGGGATCCTGCTCCAGCGCGTCGGCGACGACGGGCCCGTGCGCGCACACCTGGATCTCGCGTGCTCGTCGCGCGAGAGCGAAGTGCAACGGCATCTCGCACTCGGTGCGCGGGTGGTCGTGACGCGGGACCGGTGGACAGTTCTGGAGGACCCCGCCGCCCTGCCCTACTGCCTGACCGATCGTTCGCCGCAGTAACCTGCCGCCCATGTCTGACACCCTCCAGCAGCTGGCCGACTGCGCCCGCGACCAAGCGACCCGCGACGGGCTGGTGGCCCAGATCGAGGTCGCGCGCCGGCAATCCAGCGAGAGCGCGCACCGTTGCGCCGACGCGAACGCTGCGCTCGCGGGCGAGCTGGCCGACGTCGAGAAGCTCGAGTCGATGTCGATGACCCGGATCCTCGCCGGTCTCCGCGGGCGTCGCGACACGGACCTCGATCGCGAGCGCGCCGAGGCAGAGGCGACGCGCTACGCAGCTGCCTCCGAGGAAGCCCGTCGGGTGATGGCCCAGCGGGAGGTCGATTCGCTGGAAGCACGGATCTCGGAATACGCGGACCTCGATGACAGGCGCCGCGAGCTGCTCGTGCTGCGGGAGGCCGAGGTTGCCGCCGATCCCGCCGCCGCCTCGGCTGCCGCGCGGCTGACCGAGGTTGCGTCCGCCATGGGTGCGCTGGAAGCCGAGCTCGTCCAGCTGGCCGAGGCAGAGGCGGCAGCCCACCAGGTGTACGGCGCGCTCTCGGCCGCCTCGAAGCACCTCGAGAGTGCCGCGTCCTGGTCGACGTACGACACGTTCCTCGGTGGGGGGATGCTCGGCGACATGGCCAAGTACAACCAGCTCGACAAGGCCGGCGAGCTCATGCGGCAAGCAGATGCCGCGTTGTCGCACTTCGCAACCGAGCTCGCAGATGTCGACATCGATGGTGTGGGCGGGCTCCAGATCACGGAGATGAACCGGACCTTCGACGTGTGGTTCGACAACATCTTCAGCGACCTCGCGGTGCGAGAGCGGATCAACCAGGCCAAGCAGCGCGTCGCGCAGGTGTCGTCCGCCGTGGGCTCGACGGCCAGCCACCTCCGGCTGCGGCGCGAGATCGCGATCGAGAGTCAAGATCGACTGTCGGCAGAGCGCGAGGGACTGCTCACCGGGTCGCAGCCTGCAGGGTCGTGATCAGGTCTGCGCAGCGACATAGACCCAGCGCCCGCCACGGCGCTCGAAGACGCTGCGCTCGTGCAGTGAGCCAGCGCCGCCGGGGGAGTCGTAGTCGGCAATGAACTCGACCTCGTCCCCGACAGCTTCCAGCACCCGTAGCCGCAGCCACGTGAGACCCGTGGCGGGTGTCACGTCGTCCGGTCGCGTCCGCGGGTGCCAGGTGCGGAAGACGTAGTCGGACTCGCCGAGGGCGTACGCCGCGTAGCGCGAGCGCATCAGCTGCTCCGGTGTCGCCGCCTGAGCGGTGCCACGATGGAGGGGTCCGCAGCAGGCGTCGTACGCCGCAGTGGAACCGCACGGACAGGGGTTCGCGAACATCCGTGCCACCCTAGATGGCGTCCGTGTCCGCGAGGGACCGCGATGGCACTCACCCTGACAGGTGAGGGCAGGCAACTTTCCCCTCGAGGGCAGCATCTCACCTCGAATCCCCCAACAAAGGAGCTCCCCTGTGAGTACCACCAGACTGAGCAAGCACGCGAGCGCTGGTGCGTTCGTGCTGGCCGCCACCCTGGGCATGGGCACCGTATTCATCGTCCCTGCCCAGGCCGCCGTCGTAGCTGCCGCACCCACAGCCACCACGACCACCGTGACTGTGGCGTCCGCGACCGTCGCCTATGGCGAGACCGCGAGGGCCACCGTGTCGGTCGACACCGCCACCAATGGCGGACCCAAGCCCGCCGGCAAGGTCGAGCTGAGGGTGGGCGACAAGATCCTCGTGGCCGACCTGGACAACAGCGGCAAGGTCACCTTCGACCTGCCGCTCGTGGGCGCGTCGACGACGCCGTACGCCGTGACCGCCACGTTCACCCCGACCGACCCACTGGCCTTCAGCCCCTCGACCGCCGCGCCGGCCAGCGTGACGGTCACCAAGGACGCCACGACCTCCACCGTCACCGCGCGTCACAAGGTCACCCAGCGCAAGATCGTCGCGAAGAACGTGGTCACCTCGAAGAACGGTCAGGTCCCGACCGGCAAGGTGAGGTTCGTCCTGCGGCGCAACGGTCTCAAGATCGCCAAGAGCGTCGTGAGCCTCAACACCGCCGGCGTCGCCAGGGCGAAGTTCCTCAACGTTCGCAAGACCGGCACCTACAAGGTGATCGCGGTCTACCGCGGCAGCGCCAACTTCTTGCCGTCCAAGGGATCGTTCAAGATCGTCTGACGGGCTCGTGCCTCACCGCAGCACCGCCAACCCCAAAAGGGGTTGGCGGTGTCGGTGCCGGTCACTACCGTCGCGTGCATGCCTGAGATCGAGCGCGTCTACCCACCCATGCACGGGCCTGAGCCCGTCCAACTGCGCGCCTGGCTGGCCTTCCACCGGCAGACGCTGAAGCACAAGGCCGCTGGCCTCGGCCAGGAGCAACTCGCGCAGACGCTCGGGCCCAGCACGCTCTCCCTCGGTGGGCTGCTCAAGCACATGGCGCTGGTGGAGGACTACTGGTTCTCGGTCGTGTTGCTGGGCGACGAGGAGGCCGCTCCGTGGCGGGGGATCGACGGCGAGGCCGACCCGGACTGGGAGTTCCGCACCGCGGCCGACGACTCACCGGACGTCCTTTTCGGCCTTCTTGATGACGCGATCAGAGCCAGTGACCGCGCCGTCGACGAGATCGGGGACAACCTCGACCACGCCGCGAAGGTGGCGAACCGGCGCACCGGCGGACCCATCGACCTGCGCTGGATCATGGTCCACATGATCGAGGAATACGCCCGGCACAACGGCCACGCCGATTTGATCCGTGAGTCGATCGATGGCACCACCGGCTCGTGAGCATCCAGCCCGCTGTCCGCGCCGCCGTCGACGACGACTGGCCCCGGATCTGGCCGATCTTCGACGCGGTCGTCCGGGAGGGCCAGACGTATGCCTACCCGCTCGACCTGACCATGGAGTCGGCGAAGCCGTGGTGGATGTCAGAACCGCCAGCGGAGACGGTCGTGCTCGAGGAGGGCGGCGTCCTTCTCGGCACGGCCAAGATGGGACCGAACAGGCCCGGCCGCGGGGCGCACATCGGCACGGCGTCCTTCATGGTCAGCCCCACCGCGCGCGGGCGCGGCGTCGGGCGTCGCCTCGGAGAGCACATGGTGGCCTGGCACCGCGAGCATGACTTCACGGGAATCCAGTTCAACGCCGTCGTCGAGACCAACACCGCCGCCGTACGCCTCTGGCAGGACCTCGGCTTCGAGATCATCGGCACCGTGCCTGGCGCCTTCGACAGCCCGACCCACGGCAGGGTCGGGCTGCACGTGATGTTCCTGCCTTTGCCCGGCTGACTGTCAGGTGGTCAGCTGACCCGACCGCGCGCTCGGAAGGTCGCAGCATCCCCCACGTGGCCGGGCGCGGTCACGGTGACCTCCAGCTTGATGCGCTTCCCGCGGTCCGCGCGCTTCAACACGTAGGTCTTGTTGTCCGCCCGCTTGATCGCGCGTGAGCCGCGCAGCCACCGGTAGCTCAACGCAGCGCCGGCTGCAGGACTGGTCTCCACCTTCGCCGTGAGTCGCTTGCCGACCACCAGCTTGCCGGCGTAGCGCAGGTTGGTGATGGTGACGTACTTGTCGCCATGCGTGATGCCTGGCGTGGACGTCACTCGCACCAGGACCACGTCCTTGATCCCCGCGGAGCTGGGCGAGTGGTAGGCGTGCAGGGCGTACGTCGCGACCGTGCCCGCAGGGGTGCCGGCGGGGACCCCGACACCGAGCTGCACCGTGCGGCTGTCGCCGGGAGCGACATCGGCCAACTGGTACCAACCCACCTCGGGGGCGAGCTGTCCGGTGACGTCCGATCCGCCGTGGGTCCAGGTGCGGGTGAAGGAGGTGTGCTGACCGCCGCGCGCCTCGGCCAGGCCGAAGGTGTCGGTCGTGTCGCCGGCATTGGCCACCACCATGGACAGGTTCGTGCTCGACCCCGCCGGGACCGAGACGTCGACGACCTGACCGTCACCGGTGGCGTTGACCACGCCGACCCCGACGGGACCGACGGGGGACGCGATGCTCGCATCCGGGCGGTAGGACGGTGTTGGCGGTGGTGGCGGTGGCGGCGGACCCCCTGTGGACGTCACCCGGAGGACCATGACGTCCCTGATCCCGGCAGAGGCCGGCGAGTGGTTCGCGTGCAACGCGAACGTCGCGACCGTGCCGGTCGGCGTGTCAGCCGGTACGGCGATGCCGAGGAACACCGGCTGCTCGAGGCCTTGCCGGATGTCCCTGATCCGGTACCCGCCGGCTTCGGGCGAGAAGCTGGCGGTGACGTCGGTTCCACCGTCCGTCCAGGTCCGGGTGAAGGCGTCGTGCTGTCCGCCACGCGCCTCCGTCAGGTCGAAGGTGTCCGTGGTGTTGCCCCAGTTGGTCACCATCATCATGACGCTGTACCGAGAGCCGGCTTGCACGGACACGTCGTACACCTGGCCCTCGCCTGTCGTGGTGTACACGCCGTAGCCGAAGCCGCCGGGGCCCGAGAAGAGGGACACGTCGGGCTGGTACCTCGGCAGCTGCGGGCGGACGGCGTTGCTTGCTTCGGACGCTGGCGAGGACCCGACGGAGTTCCGCGCCACCACGGTGAAGCGGTAGGGCTCCGCGTGGTCGGCGAGGTTGTAGAGCCCGGTCACGTCGCAGGTCAAGGCGGTGGTGGTGCAGGTGCGGCTGGCAGCGGTGGCGTCGCCTGTGCGCTGGGCGGTGACGACGTACTCGAGGCCGGAGCCGACTCCGAGGTCTGCCGGGCCTGGCCAGGACACGGTGGCTCGGCCGTCCCCCGGCTGGGCGTAGGGGGTGCCGGGGGCCGACGGCGCCCGGCCGGTGGCGGACGAGACGGTGAAGGAGCGCTCCACGGGCATGTCCGCGTAGTCCACCGTGCAGTAGCCGTCGCAGAAGCCTGCGACCCGGTAGAGATAGTCACCCACTGGGGCGGTGACGGTGAAGGTCCGGGTCGTGCCGGTGCCGGAGGCCGGGCCCTGGAGCGTCTGGCCCTTGTAGACGCTCAGCGGCGCAACATTGCCGTTCCAGTCGGTGAAGCGAGGAACGGCGATCCCGGCGATGTCGACCGGAGTGAAGTACAAGGTCGTCGCGGTGGAGGCCTGGACTGACACCGTGGCTTGGTGGTCGCCGGTCGGGGTGCTCGACACCTTGACGCTGCTCGGCCAGTTGAGCGCGGTCGGGTCGGCGGTGGGTCCGACATGCCAGCGGCCGTTGGGGCCGCCGTACTCGAGGTATTCACTGGGCAGGGCAGCAATCTGCGCGTCGTGGCGGTAGGACGCCGGGAGTGTTGTCAGGGTGGCCCCGGCGGTGTCGCGCAGGGTGAGCGTCAGGTTGAGCGGTGTCTGCTGGAAGGTGCCTCGGTTGATGACGCTGTAGATGCCGAACGTGCCTCCGGAGAACACCCGGTAGTAGGCGGTGTCGGTGCCTGCATTCGCGGGCTGCGTGAAGCGCAGGTACGCCGAGACGGCTCCACCGGCGGAGGTGGCGAGCGGGATGCCGTTGGCCAGCGTCTGGGGGGCGCCGTTGACGGAACCGATGGCCTGGATCTGCGCCGTCGGGACCACGTACGTGGTCGCCCCGACGCTGAGGCCCGTGAAGAGCATCGAGGTGCGGTTCTCGGTGCCGACGTTGGGTCGGTTGGGCCCGTCCTTCCACGTCTTGTAGTTGTCCGTGACCGCGTCCACGAGTGAGACAGCATCCGCGGCTGCGGCCGGTGCGCCCACGGAGACTGGGAGCACCATCCCCGCGATGAGCGCGGGGACGGCGAGGAGTCCCGCGACTCCTCGCCGGGCGAGGGCGGCAGGTCGGTGGCGCATGAGGGCTCCTCGTCGGCCTCTGGGCGGGAACGCCGCCGAGCGCTCCGTGCGCTCCGAGCCAGTGGCCTCGATGCTAGGGCGGGGACTCTCCTTCGGGGACGCTTTTCGCTGGATTGCCCGCCACCGACGTCTAGGGCCCGGTGATGAGGCTTCCCGTCGTGGGCTGGTAGGGGTTGAGGCCCTTGTCGATGGCGTACTGCTTGAGGTAGCCCTCGCGGCCGAGCACCTTGATGCGCTCGGCGATCTTGGCGGCCTCGGCCTTCTCGACCTCGATCTGCGCCTGCGCGGCCTTCACCTGGGCGGCGGCCTCCGCCTCCTTGGCCCTGGCGCGGGCGACGGCCTCCTGCTGGGCGACGAGCGCCGCCTTCACCTCCTCCGGCGGGACCGGCTTCTGCAGCGTGATGGCGAAGTCGGTGAAGAACTCCTCGTCGCCGTCGATCTGCCGGCCCACGAGCTCGGGCATCTGCTCGAGCACCTCCTGCTCCCACTGCGCCTTCACGGCCGGGTCGGTGTAGAGCTCGGTGTAGGTGTAGTTCTGGCTGGCACGGTCGATCGCGGTCTCCAGCGGCCGGCTGATGTAGACGCTGAGCATCTGCAGCCACCCGGCGGAGCCGTTGCCGTCGGTGGAGTCCATGTAGGCGGCGTACCGGTTGCCGATCAGGTCGTGGAACTTCGTCAGCGTCGCGCAGTCGGTGTTGAGCAGGAAGGCAGCGACACCGTCCACGCTCATCTCGATGCCGTCCTTGCTGACGAACGTCACCATGGGGCGGTCACCGCCCTCGCCGAAGACGTAGTTGCGCTGGCTCTTGGGGTAGGAGTAGTGCTTGTCGCCCGGGCCGTCCCAGGCTCGCGTCGAGCTCGACACACAGTCCTTGAAGCGGCGCGGGGTGAACGCGCCGTCGCTGTAGTGCAGGGCCACCTGGTCGGGGCCGGTGGAGACGGTCGTCGGGCGCACGAAGATGAGCAGCCCGATCATCAGGACCACCAGCAGGCCGCCGATGCGCACCACCTTGCTCAGGCCGCTCGTCTTGCGGGCGATGTCGGTGGTTCTGGGCATGCGTGCGTCCTTCGGTAGGGCTCGTGAGTGGATGGGATCAGAGGCAGCGTCAGGCAGGGCTGCCGGGCAGCTGCCCGGGGCCGCGCCGGTGCCGTTGGGAGATCTCGTCGATGAGGATCGTCGAGAGCTCCGGCGAGATGTCGCGGTGCTGCCAGGCCAGCTCGCGCAGGTGCTCGATGAACACGTCGCGCTCGTTGATCGCGCCGGCGTCCGGAGGCGCCTGCAGGGCGGCGGAGCGCCCGAACGAGTAGCCGATGGCGCCACACACCAGCGCCAGCACGATCAGCACGGGGAGGAGCAGGGCCAGCGGCATGGCAGCATCCTGCCCGGTCCGGACCTCAAGGCCTCGACAACGCGCCAGTAGTCGCTTGACGTCCGGGGATAGCGTGAATGCGTGACGCACCCAGACATTGCCACCCTCGGTCAGCTCCGCGCCTCGGGTCACGAGCTCAAGCCGCTCCGGGCCGAGCTGCGCGACAACCTGCTCGCCCTCCTGCGCGATGGGGTCGATCCCTGGCCAGGGCTCCACGGCTTCGACGACACCGTGGTCCCTCAGCTCGAACGCGCGTTGATCGCCGGGCACGACGTCGTGCTCCTCGGGGAGCGAGGCCAGGGCAAGACGAGGCTGCTGCGCTCGCTGGTCGGTCTGCTCGACGAGTGGTCCCCGGTGATCTCGGGCTCGGAGCTCGGGGAGCACCCCTACGACCCGATCACGGTGGGCGCCAAGCAGGCGGTGGAGGCCCACGGCGACGACCTCCGGATCTCGTGGCGGCACCGGGACGAGAGGTATGCCGAGAAGCTGGCGACCCCCGACACGAGCGTGGCCGACCTGATCGGTGACGTGGACCCGATGAAGGTCGCCGAGGGTCGGTCCCTGGGTGACCCGGAGACGATCCACTTCGGCCTGATCCCGCGCTCACACCGCGGGATCGTGGCGATCAACGAGCTGCCCGACCTCGCCGAGCGCATCCAGGTGGCGATGCTCAACGTGATGGAGGAGCGCGACATCCAGATCCGTGGCTACGTGCTCCGGCTGCCGCTCGACGTCCTGGTCGTCGCCTCGGCCAACCCGGAGGACTACACCAACCGTGGTCGCATCATCACCCCGCTCAAGGACCGCTTCGGCGCCGAGATCCGCACCCACTACCCGCTCGAGATCCTCGATGAGATCGCCGTGATCCGGCAGGAGGCCGACCTGGTCGCCCAGGTCCCCGACGTGCTCGTGGAGATCCTGGCGCGCTTCACCCGCAACCTGCGTGAGTCCAGCGCGGTCGACCAGCGCTCCGGCGTCAGTGCGCGGTTCGCGATCGCCGGTGCGGAGACGATCGCCGCGTCCGCGCTGCACCGGGCGACCGTCAAGGGTGAGGACGACGCCGTTGCCCGCGTCGTCGACCTGGAGACCGCGGTCGAGGTGCTGGGCGGCAAGATCGAGTTCGAGACCGGGGAGGAGGGCCGGGAGGGCGAGGTGCTGACCCACCTGCTGCGTACGGCGATCGCCGAGACGGTCCGCGGACACTTCCGCGGTCTCGATCTCGGCCTGCTCGTCGAGGCCGTCGAGGACGGCGCGACCATCGCGACAGGCGCCCGGACGACGGCTCGGGAGTTCCTGTCCGGTCTGCCGGTGCTCGGCGAGTCGGAGATCTACGACGACATCGGCGATCGGATCGGCGCCACGAACGACGGTGAGCGCGCCTGTGCGGTCGAGCTCGCGCTCGAGGGGCTCTACCTCGCGCGCCGGGTCGGCAAGGAGTCCGACGGTCGGGAGACCGTCTATGGCTGAGCTGCGATCACGATGAGCCGCTATCGCAAGTATGCCGGCGGCGACCCGCTCGCCCCACCCGTGGACCTGGCCGAGGCGCTGGACGCGATCGGCCAGGACGTGATGGCCGGCTATTCGCCCGACCGCGCGATGCGCGAGTTCCTGCGACGTGGCGGCCAGGACCAGCAGGGGCTGGACGACCTCGCGCGGCGCATCGCGGAGAAGCGCCGCGACCTGCTGCAGCGGCACAATCTCGACGGCACGATGCAGCAGGTGCGTGAGCTCCTGGAGAAGGCCGTGCTCGCCGAGCGCGGGCAGCTCGCGCGCGACGTGGTGATGGACGACGCGGACCGCGCGCTGCGCGAGCTGGAGCTGGACAACCTGCCGGAGTCCACCGCCGCTGCGGTGGCCGACCTGGCGGCATACGACTGGACGAGCAGCGAGGCGCGACAGGCCTATGACGAGATCAAGGACCTCCTCGGTCGCGAGCTGCTCGACCAGCGCTTCGCTGGGATGAAGGAGGCGATGGAGGGCGCGACCGACGAGGACCGCACGAGAGTCAACGAGATGCTCGGCGACCTCAACGAGCTGCTGGAGAAGCACAGCCGCGGTGAGGACACTGACGAGGACTTCGCGGAGTTCATGTCCAAGCACGGCGACTTCTTCCCCGAACAGCCGCAGAACATCGACGAGCTCATGGATGCCCTGGCCGAGCGTTCGGCGGCGGCCCAGCGGATGCTGAACTCGATGACGCCCGAGCAGCGCGCGGAGCTGATGCAGCTGTCCCAGCAGGCGTTCGGCTCACCGGAGCTCATGCAGCAGCTCGCGCGCATGGACGCGAACCTGCAGTTCCTGCGGCCCGATCTCGGCTGGGGCGGCTCCGAGGACTTCGGCGGCGAGCAGGGTCTGGGCCTCGGCGACGGCACCGGCGTCTTCCAGGACCTCGCCGAGCTCGATGCGCTCGGCGACCAGCTCTCCCAGTCGTACGGCGGGGCGCGCCTCGATGACGTGGACCTCGACGCCTTGTCGCGACAGCTCGGCAACCAGGCGGCGGTCGACGCGCGGACGCTCTCCGAGCTCGAGAAGGCGCTGCGTGACTCGGGTTATCTCCAGCGCGGCTCCGACGGCGAGCTGCGCCTCTCGCCGAGGGCGATGCGTGAGCTGGGCAAGGCCCTGCTGCGCGATGTCGCGACCCGGATCGGGGGCCGTCAGGGCCAGCGGGAGAGCCGGAGCGCCGGCTCGGCGGGCGAGCTCTCCGGAGCGACCCGGCCCTGGGAGTACGGCGACACCGAGCCGTGGGACGTGACGCGCACGATCACCAACGCGGTCCTCCGGACGGCGGGCGAGGGTGGCCCCCTGCGCCTGAGCGTCGAGGACGTCGAGGTCCAGGAGACCGAGGAGCGCACGCAGGCCGTTGTCGCCCTGCTCGTCGACACGTCGTTCTCGATGGCGATGGACGGCCGCTGGGTGCCGATGAAGCGCACGGCGTTGGCGCTCCACCAGCTCATCAGGTCGCGCTTCCGCGGGGACCATCTCCAGCTGATCGGCTTCGGCCGGCACGCCCAGGTGATGGAGATCGAGGAGCTGACGGGTCTCGACGCCCGCTGGGAGAAGGGCACCAACCTGCACCACGGGCTGCTGTTGGCCAACCGCCACTTCCGCAAGCACCCCAACGCCCAGCCGGTGCTGCTGATCGTCACCGACGGCGAGCCCACCAGCCACCTGGAGCCCGACGGCGACGTGTGGTTCTCCTATCCGCCCCACCCACTGACCATCGCCAACACTGTGCGGGAGCTGGACAACTCGCGTCGCATCGGGGCGCAGACCACGTTCTTCCGGCTCGGCGACGACCCGGGCCTGGCGCGCTTCATCGAGTCCATGGCTCGGCGCGTGGAGGGTCGGATGGTCTCGCCCGAGCTCGACGACCTGGGCGCTGCGGTGGTCGGCTCCTATCTCGGCGCGCGGTCGGCGTCGTCGTACCGCGAGCAGTTCGGCGGCTGGGGCGGCGACCGCGGCTTCTGGGTCGGCTGAGGCCCTCAGACGTCCGCGAACCCCGGGAGGTGCTCGGTCAGGATCGAGCGGAAGCCGGCCTTGGCCTCGAGCTGGCTCAACAGGCCGAGGCCGCCGAGCCAGGTGCGGTGGATCAGCAGGTAGGACGTCGGCAGGTTGAGCTTGGTGGCCATGGTGAACGCGGGGTCGCGCGGGTTGTTGATGCGCTCGAACTGCTCCCGCATCCACGCGCGAGTGAAGCGGAAGTCGTCATCGCGCGCCGGCTCGACGAACGGGGAGAGGTAGTCGAGGACGAGCTGTGGGTCGACCTTGACGTTGTCCTTGATGAAGCCCTCCTCGCGCAGTCCGGCGACGAGCGTGTCGGGGTCTGCCTCGACGGCCACGCGGATCAGTCGGCCCATCGCCTCGGGGAAGTTGCGGTCCGGCAGACGGGCGACCGCGCCGAAGTCGAGGATGCCGAGCTGCCCGGGCTCGCCGTCGGCCCCCGGGATGGGTCGGAAGTTGCCCGGGTGCGGGTCGGCGTGCAGCATGCCGGTGCGGGCCGGCCCCACGAACAGGAAGCGGGCGAGGAGCTCGCCGTATCGGTCGCGCTCCTCCTGGGTGCCGGTGCGGATGACCTCAGCCAGCGAGTGCGGCGACTCCAGCCACTCGGTGACGATCGCCTCGCCGCCCACGGCCACGACGTCGGGGATGACGTAGTCGGGGTCGTCGCGGAAGGCTTCGGCGAAGATGCGTTGAGCCTCGGCTTCGAGCTGGTAGTCGAGCTCGTCGGCGGCTCGCGCCTGCAGCTCGGCGACCAGGGGCTTGATGTCGATGCCCGGGAAGACGGGCGCCACGCCCCGGGCCACCCGGGCGATCTGGCGGAGGTCGCTCATCAGCGCCTCGCCCGCCCCGGGATATTGCACCTTGACGGCCACGTCCCGGCCGTCGTGCCACCGGCCCTTGTGGACCTGCCCGATGCTGGCCGACGCGGTCGGGCCACCGTCGAGCCACACCAGGTCGTCGGACCAGTCGGGGCCGAGGTGCGTCGTGAGCTGGTCGCGGACGGTCTGGGTCGGCATCGGCGGTGCATCGTCCTGGAGGCGGGTCAGGTTTTCGCGGTATGGCGCCGCCACGTCCTCCGGCAGGGCCGCCTCGAGCACGCTCAGTGCCTGGCCGAACTTCATCGCCCCGCCCTTGAGCTCGCCCAGCGTCTTGAAGAGTTGCTCGGCCGTCCGCTGCTGCACGTCGCTCAGCACGGCCTCCGCGGGCGCGCCCCCCAGCCGCTTGCCGAATCCCATCGCCGTACGACCTGCGTAACCCAGTGGAAGAGCCGCCAACCGGGCGCTGCGGGAGATGGCTTTGCGCGGCAGGTCGGTCATGTCCTCCAGTGTCCCTGATGCCCGGTCACGACGGGCCTCGGCGCGCTGCCGGGTGTCGGTGTCAGGCCCTATCGTGAGGTCATGGCTGAGGAGATCCGGGGCAGGGACTTTGCCGGTGCGCAGGTCCGGGACTCGACGTTCAACGGTGCGAGCTTCCGCGACAGCGACCTGCGGGGAGTCACGATCAGGGCGTCCTGGGTCGAGGGCATGCACGTCGACGGCCCCCACGGCGAGGTCCAGCAGGTCTTCGTCAACGGCATTGACGTCTCGCCCTACGTCACGAGCGAGCTCGATCGGCTGTTCCCGGAGCGCGTCGCGGTGCGGTCGGTGTCGACCGCCGCCGACCGAAGGACGGTGTGGGCGCGACTGGAGGGGCTGTGGGACGAGACGCTCGAGCGTGACTCCGCGGTGCGCGACGTCAGCGTGGGCGGGGAGTGGTCGCTGCGCGACACGGTGCGACACCTCGTCTTCGCCGATGATTGCTGGACCGGGCAGATGCTGCTCGGCGGGGGACCCTTCCATCCGTGGGGTCTGCCCAACACCGACTACCCCTCCGATCGGGTCCGCGCCGACCTGGGGATCGATGTGTCCGTGGACGTGCCGTTCGACGAGCTGGTAGTGCTTCACCGTGAGCGCCGCTCGCGCTTCGGTGCGCTGCTGGCCGGGCTGAGCGACGGCGACCTCGCGACTGAGCGGACCGGGACCCCGGCCCCGGCGTGCGGCGAGGAGACACACACCGTCGCCGACTGCATTGACACGCTGCTGCGTGAGCACAGCGAGCACCGACGCTTCATCGAGCGAGACCTCAGGTCCCTCGACGAAGAGGCGTGAGGTGGAGCTCGAGTTCACCGGCGAGGTCGTGGAGTGGCGTGGGCCGGCCCCGTACTACTTCGTCCCGCTCCCGCCAGACGAGGCCGAGCTGATCGACGAGGTGAAGGCCGAGGTCGCCTATTGGGGAGTCATCCCGGTCACGGCGCGGCTCGGGGAGACGACGTCCACGACGTCGATGTTCCCGCGCGAGGAGACCTACTTCCTGCCGCTCAAGGACGCCGTGCGCCGCGCGGAGGGGGTGGGGCTCGGCGACGTCGTCGAGGTCCGGCTCACGGTGGGACGCGACCCGGCCTGACTCAGGGCGCGAGCCGCTGCTCGATCTCGGCCATCGCATCGCCGTACGCCGCCTCGATGTCCACCTCGTAGCGCTCGGCCAGCACCAGCACGGCCCACAGGCAGTCGGCCAGCTCGTGGGCGAGCGCGTCGTGGGTCTCCTCGGGTGTGCCGAAGTCCGAGCGCACGCCGTCCGCCGCCATGGCGAGCTGCGCGAGGTCTCCCACGTCGCCGACGAAACCCATGAGCGTCTCCGCGCGTGTCCACGTGCGTCCGCGCTGCGCGAGGTTGAGCTCGTCGTACTTGGCAGCGATCTCGAGGCCGCGGGCCTGCATCTCGGAGAGGGTCATCGACATGACGCGAGGCTAGCGGTCGCGAGGCGTCCGTCGAACGCCATGTCCCTCGCCCCAGCGGCGACGACATGGCATGCTTGCGCCCGCCCGCGACGTGCGGGCATGAGTTTCGGGGGAAGTTGGCGGCGTGACGGTGTTTCTCGTGGTGGGGCTGATCGGCCTCGCGCTGCTCGCTCTGTCGCTGGTGCTCGGCGACGTCCTCGACGGTGCCCTCGACGCGCTGGCCGGGGACGCGTTCTCGAGCGCTGTCCTCGGCGCCTTCATCGCGGCCACCGGCTTCGGCGGCGCGGCCGCCCAGGGCTTCGGCGTCCACACAGCGATCGCGCTTCCGGTCGGTCTCGCAGCCGGGCTGGTCTTCGGCAGCTTCGCCTGGTGGTTCACCCGGCTCATCCGCGACGGCGGCAGCGACGCCACCCTCACCATCGACGACACGATCGGCAGGGAGGGTCGGGTCGTCACGGCCGTCCCGGCCGACGGGTTCGGCGTCGTCAACATCCTTGTCGGCGGTCACACCATGCGTCTCAACGCCAAGGCCGACCATCCCCTCGATCCAGGCACGCAGGTCCATGTGACCAGCGTCCTTTCCCCCAGCGCGGTCACCGTGGCCCCGGTCTGGGACGAGCTCGCCTAGACCCGAACCACCATCCCCGAAACACCATTCAAGGAGAACCTGATGGACCTGAGCCCGATCATCGCGATCGCCGGCCTGCTCGCACTCGTCGCGCTGCTGGTGCTGCTCGTCACGAGTCGCTACAAGGTGGCCGGACCCAACCAGGCCTTCATCGTCACCGGACGCAAGGGCAAGGCGGTGCTCAACCCGGAGACCGGGGCCCTGACCACCGACCTCTCCGGCCAGAAGGTGATCCTCGGCGGAGGCACGTTCGTCATCCCCTTCGTGCAGAAGCTCGCCACGCTCGACCTGTCGAGCCGGCGCATCTCGGTGCAGATCCGCGGCGCGGTCTCCGGACAGGGCATCAAGCTGAACGTGGAAGGTGTGGCCATCGTGAAGGTCGGTGGCAACGCCGACCAGATCCGGCTCGCGGCGCAGCGGTTCCTCAGCCAGCAGGAGGAGGTCGAAGCCTTCACCCAGGAGGTGCTGGCGGGCGCCCTGCGCTCCATCGTCGGCGGGTTGACCGTCGAGCAGATCATCCGTGACCGTGCGGCCTTCGCCCAGCGCGTCGCGGACGAGTCGGAGAACTCCCTGACCGGTCAAGGCCTGATCCTGGACACCTTCCAGATCCAGGACGTCACCGACGACGGCACCTACCTCGCCGACCTCGGTCGCCCCGAGTCCGCGCGGATCAGCCAGACCGCGCGCATCGCCGAGGCCAACGCCCGCCAAGCGGCGGAGCAGGCCTCGATCGCCGCTGAGCAGGAGATCGCTGTCTCCCAGCGTGCACTCGCCCTGAAGCAGGCCGAGATCAAGGCCGAGACCGACGCCGCGTCCGCCAACGCGGCGGCTGCCGGTCCATTGGCCCAGGCCGATCGTGACCAGGCCGTGCTCCTCGAGCAGGAGAAGGTCGCGGTGCGGCAGGCTGCGCTGACCGAGCGCCAGCTGGAGACGGAGGTCCGCAAGCCCGCCGACGCCGCTCGCTACAAGGTGGAGCAGGAGGCCGAGGCCAACCGGACCGCCGAGATCGCTGCCGCGGAAGGCCGCAAGGCCGCGACCATCGCCGCCGCCGAGGCCAAGGCCGAGGAGACGCGCCTCAACGGTGAGTCGGAGAAGAGCCGCCGTTCGGCGCTGGCCGAGGCGGAGGCCATCGAGGGTGCCAAGCGTGGTGAGGCGGAGAAGGCCCGGCGGGTGGCAGAAGCCGACGCCACCCGTGCCGAGGGTGAGGCCACCGCTGCCGCGACGCTGGCTGTCGGGCAGGCGGAAGCAGAGGCGATGGACAAGCGGGCCGAGGCCTTCGCGCACTACAACGACGCCGCCGTCCTGCAGATGCTGATCGAGGTGCTGCCGCAGATCGCCCGCGAGGTGGCTGCGCCGATGGCCAACATCGACCAGCTGACCATCGTGTCCACCGACGGCGCCGGCGCCCTCCCGCGTCAGGTCAACGACAACGTCGTCCAGACCCTCAACATGCTCAAGACGTCGACCGGCCTCGACCTCGAGGCGCTGATCAAGAAGTCGATCGCGAGCGCCGCCGAAGGCTCCGGCCTCGACGTCAACGGCACGGAGCCGGCCCCCATCGACAACAGCCGGCCGGCCCCACAGGCCTAGGCGTCGCGGTCAGGCCGCGGGTGCGGCGGCCC
This sequence comes from Nocardioides sp., assembly GCF_035576065.1. Lineage (GTDB taxonomy): Bacteria > Actinomycetota > Actinomycetes > Propionibacteriales > Nocardioidaceae > Nocardioides. The sequence goes on along the minus strand of NZ_DATLWX010000008.1, from coordinate 124,265 downwards.
GGCTGCGCCGAGCGGTCAGGTAGAGGCTCAGGACGACGTAGTAGGCGATGTAGGCCACCGAGATCGCCAGCCAGATCGGCGACGGATCCGGGACCTGGTTGAGCAGCACCGCATAGCTGGCGAGCCACAGGGTGGTGAGGACGAGGGTGAGCGAGCGCAGGGTGGTGGTCCGCGAGGGGTAGACGTAGCCGATCGGGACGAAGACGAGCACGGCGCACACCATCAGGAGCACCGCGACGCTGGTCGGCTGCAGGTCGAGGACGACCACGTAGAAGGCGGCGATGTTCCAGTAGCTGGGGAAGCCGAGGAACAGGTGGTCCTCGGTCTTCGCGTCCACCCGGCAGAACTGGTAGACCGACGCCACCAGCGGAATGACGGCCAGCACCGTCGCCGATGTGCCCTCACCGAGATATCCGGCGCTCCACAGCAGGACCATCGGCGTGAAGGCGTACGTGAGGTAGTCGACGATGTTGTCCAGCAGTGCGCCGTCGAACCACGGCACCCGCCTCTTCACCTGCACGTAGCGGGCCATCATGCCGTCCGTGCCGTCCACCACCATGGTGGCCAGACCCAGCCAGAGCGCGCGGACGATGTCGCCGTCCATCACGGCGATCACCGTGAGGAAGGCGAGCACGACCCCGGAGGCGGTGTAGGCATGGACCAGCCAGGCGGCGATCGTCCACAGCCACGCTCGCGCTGGTGACTCGTCCGGGTCGGGGACCGGGTGGTAGGAACCCACTGGTCTCCTCTGCTGAGCTCGCGGGGTGGATGCGGACGCCGGCGTGGCGCCGACTGCAGGAAGTGATCATGCCAGTGCTGGCCCTGCGACGACGAGTCATCACGCAGGACGATGCGTCACATGGCCCTCAGTTCCAGGTGGCCACATAGCTCTCGTGATGCACGAAGTCGAGGGGCGTGGCGTCCGCCGGTGAACCTCCGGCGCTCCAGGTGACGATGCGTGCCTCCGCCTCGCCCCCGCTGGCGGGTGCTGGAGCGCTGCGCCAGGCGAGGAGCTGCGTGCCGTCGTAGTTGGGGACGATGTCGTCGTACGTCGTCGTGCTCGGGCCGGCGCGGTCCCCGTGGACGAGGATGCGGCGGGCGTCGGTGCCGTCAGGTGCGGCGATCCACGTCTCCGCGCGACCGCGCCGGTAGCGGTCGACGACGACGGTCTGGCCGTCGCCGGAGACGCGGACCGATCCGACCCGCGGCATGACGAGGCGCGAGCGCGCGGATCGCCCTGGTCGCACCGACCGAAGGTCCTTCCCGTCGGAGTAGAGGATCCCGTCCGGGGTCCACGCCAGGGCGTCGTTGCCGGGGCTCGGTTGATCGCCAGGCCCCCACGTTGACAGCTCGAGGACGCGTCGGAGGTCCCGACCGTTGGGACGAACCGTCCAGATGGCTGCGGTGGCGAGGTCGCCGTTGGCGGTGCCGGCCTCGAAAGCGAGACGTCGTCGGTTGGGCGACCAGCCAATGCCGCCCACGTAGTAGAAGCGGTCGCGGTGCCGGGCAAGTGGGTCCTGTGCCGGGCCGCCCATCACCGGGGCGACGACGAGCAGGGGAGCGCTGCCTCGACAGCAAGGGCTGAACGCGACGCGCCGTCCTTGGCGATCGTGGACCAGCGCCAGCGTGAAGCCGGTGGGGGACTCATAGATGGTGCGCTCGTCGGTTCCGTCGGGAAGGGCTGAGCGCAGCTGGAACCCGGGATTGCCATCAAATGGGTCATGGGCCCACACGACGCGGTGGACGACCTCCTTCGGAGCTTTCTCGGGCAAGGCTGGTCCCGCCGCAGGGGCGGGACCGGCGAGCAGGACAGGCAGGGCGAGGACGGCGCCTACCAAGGACGTCAGGGCGCCGACACGGGTGATCACGCCGCGAGCGTACGGCCAGAGGCGCCCCGCGCAGCGCCGCCCGTGCCCCGGCCGAGCACTACGCTCGTGCAGCATGAGCCGGATCTTCGCCGTCAGCTTCGCCTCGGTCTACCCCCTCTACGTCGCGAAGGTGGAGAAGAAGGGCCGTACCCAGGCGGAGCTGGACCGGGTGATCGAGTGGCTGACCGGTTTCGATGCCTCGGAGCTGGCCGACCACCTCGCTGCCGGCACGACCTTCGAGGACTTCTTCGCAGCCGCCCGGCTCAACCCGGACGCGTCCTTGATCACGGGCGTCATCTGCGGGCACCGCGTGGAGGAGATCGAGGACCCTCTCATGCAGAAGATCCGCTACCTCGACAAGCTGGTCGACGAGCTCGCCCGTGGCAAGTCGGTCGACAAGGTGTTGCGGGGCTAGGAGCGTGCGTCACCGGTTGGCGTCGTCCCGCACCAGTCGCAGCCATCCCAGCGCCAGCGCGCCACCAGCCCAGACCAGCATCGTGACGACGGCCGAGGTGTAGGTCGTCTCCTCCGAGATCCGCTCGCCGGTCAGCAGGAAGATGGCTCCGCTGCCGGGCAGGACCTCGGCGAGCTCGACCATCCACTCGTAGCCGAACTGGGGGAGCGTGACGGGCAGCAGCAGCACGAGCAGGAAGATCGAGATGAGCGCCCCGGCAGTGCTTCTGAGCACGAACCCGAGACCCACCGCGAGCGCACAGCCCGCGGCGAACACGGTGCCTACGTTGCCGATGACGTCGAGGCCTTCGTCGAGCGGGAGCTCGAGGATGTCCGGCGCGAGGCTGAACGCCGCCACCCCGCTCGCGACTGCCAGCGCCATGCCCACGGTCGTGGCGGTCGCGACCACGACGAGGATGCGCGCGATGAAGAGGGTCGTACGCCGAGGTGTCCACTGCAGCGTCGGCACGATCCCGGCGGAGGCGTAGTCCGCGGTCACCGCGCTGATCGTGAGCGCCAGGAGCGCGAGCTGCGTCGGCAGGGCCGCGATGGACGGGGCGATCCAGGCGGGTTCCCCGACGGGTGGCACGACGTCGCCGGCCGCGTCGTGGCCGGCGATCAGGCCGAGGCCGACCATCGCGACAGTGGCGGCCAGGACGAACCACCAGGTCGCCTTCACCGTCCACAGTCGCGTCCACTCCGCCCGGCACGTGCGGGCCAGGACGTGGGCGGGGCTCACGGTGCCTGCACTCACGGTGCCAGTTCCCATCAGGCCACCTCCGCCGCGGCACCGTGGAACTCCACGCTGTCGCTCGTCAGCTCGATGAAGGCCTGCTCCAGGGACTGCTCGACATCGGACAAGTGGTGCAGCGGGAGGCCCCAGGCATGTGCGAGGTCACCGATGTCCTCAGCGCTGCTGCCGGCGACGTGCACCTCGTGGTGGTCGATGCGGCGTACGTCGAAGCCACGCTGTCGCAGCCGCTCGCTCAACGCCTCCAGGTGCGCCGACCGCACCCGCACCTGGCTGCCGCCGAGCCCGCTCAGCACCTCGGCGGTGGTCGCGTCGACGATCAGCCGACCTCGCCCGATGACGATCAACCGGTCAGCGGTCTGTTGCATCTCGCTCATCAGGTGGCTCGACACGAGCACGGTGCGCCCCTCGTCCGCGAGACCTCGCAGGAGCTCCCGGATCCACCGGACGCCGTCGAGATCGAGCCCGTTGATCGGTTCGTCGAAGAGCAGGACCCTCGGGTCGCCGAGCAGCGCTGCAGCGATTCCCAGCCGCTGTCGCATGCCGAGGGAGTAGCCCTTGATCCGGCGACGAGCAGCCCCCTCGAGACCGACCTGCTGGATCACGTCGTCCACCCGGCGGTCGCTGATCCCGTTGGTGCGGGCCGCCACCCTGAGGTGGTTGCGCCCGGTCCGGCCGGGGTGGACCGAGCCGGGGTCGAGCAGCGCACCCACCTCGCGCAACGGTTCGGCGTACGCCGCAAACGGGTGACCGTTGACCAGCGCGTGGCCGGACGTGGGCCGGTCGAGCCCGAGCACCATCCGCATCGTCGTCGACTTCCCCGCGCCGTTGGGCCCCAGGAACCCGGTGACCAGCCCCGGCTCCACGTCGAAGTTCAGGTCGTCCACCGCCACCACGTCGCCGTACCTCTTCGTGAGTCCTCGTACCTCGATCACTGCTGGGCCCTTCCCTCGCCGGAACACGTCCGCCGAAGGTAGGAGCGCGGGTGGTCGGAAGGGGTGGTCGAGGCGTGGAGATTGTGTGCAGGAGACCGGTCAGCCGAGCTGGCGCGCGAACCCGTCGAGGATCAGGTCGAGGGTGAACTCGAACTCGGGCTGGCTGTCGCACCAGCCGAGCATGTCGCCGTTGTTGGTGTGGATCTCCGAGGCGACCATGGCGGTGATGTGCGGCAGCATCTCGGCCATGGCGGCGAGCTCGGCCTCGGCGAGCTCCGTGTCCACGCTGTCGCCGGTCGCGGCCGGGCTGAACAGCTCCTGCACGAAGCCCAGCGGCATGCTGCCGAAGGTGTGGAGCGCGCGGTGAGCGAGGTGGTAGGAGAAGCCGCCGCCGATCATGGTCGCCAGCAGTGCCTCGTAGATCCCGAAGATGCTGGGCGGGACCGCGGTGCGGGTGTTGATCAAACCGGGCGCCCACGGGTGCCGCAGCATCACGGTCCGCGCGGTGAGGAACCGTCGCCGCAACGTGCTCTGCCAGTCCAGAGGGCCTTCTGCCTCCTCGACGGTGCGGACGGCCTCCTCGATCTCGGCCACGACCGTGTCGAGCAGTCCCCCGAGCAGGGCTTCCTTACCGGAGAGGTGGTGGTAGAGGGACATCGCCTCCACGCCGACGGCGGCCGAGAGCCTGCGCATGGTCACGGCGCCCAGTCCTTCGGCGTCGGCAAGCTCGACGGCGGCCGCCAGGAGACGGTCGCGGCTCAATGGCTCGCGTCTGCTTCGAGCTGGCACGTCGGTCGTCCTCCTCTTCGGTTGCGGGGACCTTACGACGTATGGTTACATGGCACCACCTTACGTTGTAAGGCAAGAATCAAGGAGACTGACATGACCCAGCTGACCGACGCCGCAGCGGCGCACGCGCCCGCGTCCACCGGCGATGCGAGCAGTCGCCGGACAGCCCGGACGACCGCGCTGCTCTATCTCGGCCTGGCCGTGGCGGGGGTGGTGAGCTTCATGCTGATCCGTCCCAGCCTGTTCGAGCCGGGGGACCCCGCGGCGACCCTGGCCAACCTGGTGGACAGTCCCGGGACCGCGCGCCTCGGGATAGCGGCCGAGATGGCAGTCGTGGTCACCCAGGCGCTGGCTGCGATGTGGTTCTTCCGCCTCTTCCGCGCGGTGGACGCCTTCGCCGCCGGCGCGATCGCTGTCTTCGGCCTCGTCAACGCGGTCGTCATCCTGGTCAGTGCCGGCTTCCTGGCGACCGCGCTGGACGTCGCCCTCGAGCCCGTCGGCGACCCCGGGACCGCACAGCTCCTCTATCTGGCGAGCGACAACATGTGGGGCGTGGGGGCGCTCTTCTTCGGGCTGTGGCTGATCCCCATGGGCTGGTGCGTCCTGCAGACACCCTCGATGCCGCGAGCGCTCGGGTGGGTGCTGGTCGGCGGGGGTGTGGGCTACGTCCTCAGCGCGTTCGTCCGCTACCTCGTCCCGGGGGCGGGGGCTCTGGTCGACCTGGCCGCGATCCCCGCGACCATCGGTGAGCTGTGGATCATCGGCTACCTGCTGGTGCGGGGACTGGGCGGCGTACCCCTGCCTGATAGGAAGGCCGAGTGGCGGACGCGCGCATCAGTGCCGACAACCTCGGTGCCTGGCTGATCAAGTGCCAGCCGAGGGTCAACCCGGAACTGCCCCGGTCGATCCGGGCGGGCGACACGCAGCCGATCACCCGATGGTGTGTCGCCGACAACTACCGCAGCCGGATGATGGGACCCGGCGACCGAGCCGTCCTGTGGGTCTCCGGCGACGGCCGCGAGCTGGCTCGGGGGATCTGGGGCCTGGGCTGGGTGACGGGTCCGGTCCGCCCCATGGTCGACGAGCTGGGAGTGGAGACGGACAAGCTGGAGGTCCCGCTCCACCTCCCGCTGCTGTCGTCGGGACTGAGGGCCGAGGAGATCAAGGCCGCCGGCGTCACCGATCTCGAGGTCCTGCGGCTCCCGCAGGGCTCCAATCCCTCGTGGGTGTCCCTCGACCAGCTGACGGTGCTCGCCGAGCTGGTGGACGAGTGGCCCCCCAGGGCGTCATGACCCCTGGGGTCGCGCTGTCCCGAGCGGGGGGAGTCGGTGCAGCGTCACGTCGCTGAGGCGGCCGGCGTCCGCGGTGGCAGTGAGGTAGGTGCACCAGGGCTGGCGCCGACGGTCCGTGGGGGAGCCGGGGTTCAGCAGTCGCAGCCCGGTCGTGGTGGTGGTGTCCCAGGGGATGTGGCTGTGCCCGAAGACGAGCACGTCGAGGTCCGGGTAGAGCGCGCTGCAGCGTTCGTCGCGTCCCTTCGACGCGCCGGTCTCGTGCACGACGCCGAACCGGACTCCTTCGATCTCGACCGGCGCCACCTCGGGCAGCCGCTCGCGCAGCGCTCCGTGGTCGTTGTTGCCGAACACCGCCACCAAGCGGCGTGAACGCGCCTCGATCTCGTCGAGGAGGCGTACGTCGACCCAGTCGCCGGCGTGGATCACGACTGCCGCTTCCTCGATCTCGCTCCACAGCTCGGCCGGCAGGTCGCGCGCGCGTTTGGGCACGTGGGTGTCTGCGATGATCAGGAGAGACGTCGTCATCGACGTACTCCGGGCCCAGGCCCGGCCGCCGCCTGGCAGATCGTCCAAGTGGGAGTAGACGCGATCTCGCCCTTCAGGCGGGCGGCGAGCGTCTCGTAGGCGCCAGGTCCTGTGGTTGCCACGGCAGCCAGTCCGGTGCCGTCCGGCAGGTGCGCACTGACGTTGAAGAGGCGCATGCGGCCGGGCCCGACCGCCTCGGTGTCCACGACCGACAGCACCGAGCCGGCAGGCAGGCACGCCTCGGCGGCCGCCCTCGCCACCATCTGCGCCTCGTGGTCCGGCGCCGGACTGCGATCGCGCTGGCTGGCTCTCGGCGCGCCCTTGAACGTCATCGGCGGCAGTGCCCACCCGGTCGTGGGCGGAGCGTGGCCGGAGGCGAGCCGCATCAGCTCGTGGAGCGCGGCGGTGTTGTCCTGGGCGAGAGCCGCGACGAATGCGTCAGGAGTCTCGGCGCAGGCTGCGTGCACCCAGTGTGACGCCGGAATGGATCCCAGCCGCTCGATTTCCATGCCGTGGTAGCGCCAGTCCGGTGGCAGGGAAGCCGCCGTCCGAGCTTCCAGCTCGATGAAGGCCTTCAGGTCCGGGCTGACGAATCGGTCGAAGAATCCCATGGCCGCGATTGTGGCAGTCGTAGGTCCGACACCGCGCGCTCGGTCAAGGCGCCGATGGCATCCTTTTCGCATGCAGCCTGTCCATGTGTGGATCCGGTCCGAATCGCGCAGCACCGAGCGGCGGGCGCCCGTCGTACCCGCCGACGTACCGCTGTTGCTGGACGCCGGGTTCGAGGTGACCGTCGAGGACTCGCCACAACGCGTCTTCGCCACCGAGGAGTACGCCGCTGCCGGGGCGTTCGTCGTGGACGAGGGCACCTGGACGGACGCGCCCCACGACGCCTACGTCCTCGGCATCAAGGAGCTGTCCGACGAGCCGGCGTCGCTGCACCACCGACACATCTACTTCGCCCACGCGTTCAAGGGCCAGGATGACGCCCGACGCACCTTGGAGCGGTTCCGCCGCGGTGGGGGTCGGTTGCTCGACATCGAGTACCTCACTGACGAGGACGGCAGGCGCGTGGTCGCGTTCGGCTACTGGGCCGGTTACATGGGCGCCGCCCTTGGCGTGCTGCACCTGGCCGGCAGGCTCGCCGCGCCTCTCGCGCCGATGACCAAGCACGAGCTCGACGAGCAGCTGGAGCAGGCCGGGAAGGGGGGTGCCGACCAGCTGCTGGCGCTGGTCACAGGCGCACGCGGGCGGTCCGGACGCGGCGCGCAGCGGGCGCTGATGACCGCCGGCGTGCCGCTCACCCGCTGGGATCGGCAGGAGACGCGGGACCTGCACAAGCAGGCGCTGCTCGGCCATGACGTGCTGGTGAACTGCGTGGTCACGCACACGCCGACGACCCCGTTCGTGGAGCAGGCGGACCTGGAGCACGAGCGCCGGCTGCGGGTGCTCGCCGACGTCACCTGCGACGTCACGGGCCCCACGAACATGCTCCCGGTGAACAGCGAGATCACCACATGGCAGCAGCCGGTCCGGCAGCTGCACGTCGGCAACCCGGACCACGGCAGCGCACCCCTGGACGTCATCGCCATCGACAACCTGCCCTCGCTGCTCCCACGCGAGGCCAGCGAGGGCTTCAGTGCCGACCTGACCCCGCACCTGCTCGGATTGGGTGAGGCGGACGGGCCGTCAGGACCCTGGCGGGCCGCTGGGCGTGCCTTCGACGAGGCGACGGGGAAGCTCGGGGCGCGGGAAGGGTGAGCACGCAGGCTCACACGCCAGACGGAGCTGGCGCCGTACTGTCTGCGGCGTGCCGAGAGACATAGCCTTCCCGCGAGTCTTCAAGGCCATGGGCTGGATCGCGCTCGCCGGACTTGTGCCGTTGAGCAGCGCATGCGGTGCTAGTACCGGCGCTGCGAGCGACGGCCCGGAACCTCTACCCGACGACACCTATCGACAGGTGATCGAGCAGGGGACCGACCCCGCACTGGTGTACAGCATCGAGATCCCCGGCTTCGAGGTGGCGGTGCAATCGGCAGGGGTGGTTGGCGGCTCCGACTACGCCGTGACCTACGTGCCGACGGACCCGCCGTTGGCCTCGCAGGTCTACCTCGAGGTGAGAGACGGGTCCTACGGCGGGGCCCGCTGCAAGCGCGACCCGCTGCGCGGCCCCGACGGCGGCTACTCGACGCTCGTCGAGTCGTGTGAACCCGACGCCAGCGGCTGGTATCGCAGTGGCGATGACTGGCACGAGTACGTCGCCCGCCATGCGGAGCACCATCTCGTCGTGGGAGGTCCCCCAGCGGTCGAACGCGACGTCCTCATCGAGGCAGCGCTTGGGGCTCGGCACCAAGACGGCTCAATGCCCTCGTCCTCGACCCCGGCGACGCCGATGCAGTCCCCCACCACTCGCGGCGACCTGCCCGGAACGGGGGACGGCGCGCCCGTCGACCCGCATGGGTCGAACGCGCCAGGCGGCTAGTGACCGACCCCGCCATACGTCGGATGCTCCCTCGTCATGGCCTGTCGGGGCGCTGCTTGACGCGGCGGACCTCCTGGGGCCAACCACACCCCTCCGCGATCCGGCCCGCCCACATCCGGGCGGTCTCCTCGTCCGGGACGTCGATGATGGTCAACCCGCCGAGGAACTCCGTGGTCTCGGCGTACGGCCCGTCGGTCACCGACACCGTGCCGCTCGTGGCGTCCGCACTGAACGCCTGGTCGATGTCCTCCTCGAGCCCGCCGGCGTAGACAAGGACGCCCGCGGCCTCCATGTCGTGGATCACCGCCATGGAGGGTTCGACGCGCGACTGGAACCACTCCATGTCGTGGTCGCCGACCCACTGCTGGTTGAAGAAGATGATGTATTCGGTCATGGCACTCCTCGGTCCGCGCGGCCCGTCCGGTCGCTCTACAACTGTGACGTGTCAGGGGGACGGGATTCGACACCCGTCGGGTGGAACATCGCCGTACGGCGCTGGCGCGCGCCCACCAGGATCACGGCTTGGTTGCGATGACCTGATACATCCCGCCGATGCGCACATACGGCTCCTGGTCGCAGAGCGCGAGCTCGAGCCGGAGCAGGTCGTCGAAATAGTCCGCGTCGTTCTTCGCGGCGTCGTCCGTCAGCAGGTCGTTGGCGATTCGGCTGCCATAGCGGCGTACCACGGAGAGTCCGACCTCGCCCAGACCGTGCTCCAGCTCGCCCATCTCGACCTTGCGGACGTCATGGTCGAACAGGACCGCGTGCTTCGACTCCGCTCCCAGTTCCGTGATCGCGGCAGCGGGCCCACCACTGACCAGCTGCCGGAGCACCATGCCGACCGGATTGGGAACGACCACCGACAGGACGCCACCTCGACGGACGAAGCCGGCCAACGTGGCGAGGTCGCTGGTGCCGGCAGGGAGGTACTGGAGCACGAAGTGACACAGCACGAGGTCGAACTCACCCAGGTCCGGGGGCGAGGCGAGGTCTCCCTCGATGGTCCGGATATGCACCCCGGCCTGCTCAGCGCGTCGCTCCGCCTCGTCGAGCCAGGCGCGCGACTGGTCGAGAACGGTCACGTCATGCTCCGCCGCCGCGAGCGGGAGCGCGTCCATACCGTCGCCGCCACCGACGTCAAGGATCCGGAGGTTGGTCCCGAGTCGGGACGCCTCCCGCCCCAACGTCTCCTCGATCACGGCGTATCGCACGCGGGCCCACGGGCTCGAGGTGTAGTCACGCCAGGCGGACAGTCGTTCCGAGAAGACATCAGTCACTGCTGCATCCAACACGATGAGGAGCGAGCCGGGACGGCTCAGTCCGGTGCGTGTGGCTCCAGATAGCTCACTGTCACCCCGCGCGATCGTGCGTGCTCGATCTCGCGGCGGGTGCTCTCCCCGACGTGGTCGCCGACGTTGACGATGAGGACCTCGTCCGCCATCGCGACCTTCTGAAGGTGGATGTAGCCGAGCCGCGCGCGTTCCTCCGCGGTGAGCTCCCTGGACGGAGGCAGGGCGGTCGGGGTCAGCACCACGTGTCCGGCGAGCGTCAGCTCAGCGTCAAGACGCTCGAACTCGTCACGGAACTGCATCGAGCCGCAGAGGGTGATGACGGTGAACTGATCGGATGCGGTGCGCGGCTCGCCAAGTGACACTGGACGAGGTTAACGCCGACCAGGCCGTCGTCAGGAGTCGCGGTGCAGCGTCAACCGGGTGACGCGGCTTCCCACGACCTCGGTGACCTCGAGGGTGCCACCTTCTACCCCTACCTGTTCGCCAACCTCGGGGATGTGCCCGAGCAGGGCAATGACGTAGCCAGCGACCGTCTCGTAGCCGCCGTCACGGAGCGTGATGCCTGTTTCCTCCGCGAAGTCCTCGAGACTGCTGCCAGCGTCGAAGTCGGTGAGGTCACCCGATCGCAGGGGCTCGACGTCGTACTCATCGCGGATGTCGCCGACGATCTCTTCGACCAGGTCCTCGAGGGTGACGATGCCGTCGGTACCGCCGTACTCATCGACCACCACGGCGAGGTGGATGCTCTCCTGTCGCATCTTGGCGACAGTGGGGAGGATCAGCTTGGTGCCGGGCAGCATCAGGATCGGGCGCACCAGGTCAGCTACTCGGCGCGGGTCGCCCGCTTGGATGGCGAGCAGGTCACGTACGTGGAGAAAGCCGGTGATGTCGTCGAACCCGTCTCCGGTGACGGGGTAGCGCGAGTACGGAAGGCGCTGGACGATCGTCGCAGCTTCCGCGACGGCGATGGAACCGTCGATGAAGGACACGTCGCCGCGAGGGCGCATCACTTCCTCAATGCTGGTCTCGGTGGCAGCGAACACGTCGCTGAGCATGCGGCGCTCCTGCTCGCCGAGATCCTCGTGGGTGGACACGAGCTCTCGCAGCTCCGACTCCGACAGCTGCTCACTCGTGGCATGCGGATCTCCGCCGAGCAACCGCACGAGGGCGTTCGTCGACAGCGACAACAGCCAGATCACCGGGCGCATGAGCGTGGCGAATCGATCCAGCACCGGTGCCACCGCCATGGCGACGCCGGCGGCCTTCTGCAGAGCGAGCCGTTTGGGGACCAGCTCGCCGAGGACCAGCGACAGGTAGGCGATCAGCAGGGTCATGAGGACAAGGGCCGTGGTCAGGGCAGCGTCCTCGCCCAGTCCAACGCTCTCCAGGTACGGCGCAAGGTCGGGAGCGAGCGTCGAGCCGCCGTATGCAGCGGAGAAGAACCCGGCAACCGTGACGCCGATCTGCACGGCGGCGAGGAACCGGTTGGGGTTGCGGGCAACGGCGGCGACCCGCGCGCCGCGTGCCCCGTTGCGCTCGATTGCGGTGAGCTGGCTCTCCCGCAGCGAGACCAGGGCGATCTCGGTGGCTGCGAAGACACCACCGCCGGTGACGAACAGAAGAACCAGGCCGAAGTTGACCAAGGTCTGGGTGTCCATCAGGACCGTTCACCCCCGGTCGTCGGCGTGGGTGAACGGTTCATATTTCGTGGGTCGTCCATGAGCCACATCGTAGGAGGTGGTCGATGCCGACCGCGGAGCGTCAGGCCACGACGCGATCGCGTGGGATGACGGCGGGTGGGTCGAGGAGTCGGCCCTGTTGGCGGAGGCGGTAGACGGCCAGACCGCCGACCACAGCGCCAGCGGTGCCGAGCGCAAGGTCGCCCAAGGTGTCTCCGTAGGCGAAACGGCGCTCCGAGGAGCGGCTGATGAAGGCGAAGTACTCCGCGAGCTCCCAGGCGATGGCGGACGTCGCCCCAAAGGCCAGCGCCCGTTCGACGGTGCGCAGCGGCCCACTCCAGTGCGGCAGCGTCAGCAGGATGAGGGCTACGGCGAGCAGACCGGTGTTCACGAAGTGCATCCAGTCGTCGAACCAGACCACCGTGTCGTAGAGGTCCATCCGGTTGCCCAGGATGTCGGTGAAGCAGGTGAGGGTGATCAGCAGGTCGGGCACCCAAGGAAAGGACATCCGGTCTCGCCACAGCGTCCACCACAGCAGCGGCACGGTGAAGGCCACGAGCGGGTAGCCCACGGCGCGAAGCCCAGCAGCCTTGTCGCGCAGGTTTCCCTGCTCCGGGTAGAGCAGCGCCAAGACCAGCAGCAGCACCAACGCGGCTTTCGCGGTCACGTTCGCCGACTTGGCCAGGCCCGGCGTTGCCGGATGGGTCACTGCCACAACTTCGGTCATGCAGTCTCCAGCGCTCGTGGCGCCTTTCGTCGGTCAAACGCGCCGTAGGCCGCCAAGTGTCGCACCGCTCAGGTATTTCGCTCGAATGTGCCGCACACGGCGACCGGGTGTGGGCGGGGGAGTGTCGGGATGGGCTCAGGGCAGTTCGTCCACCCGGGCGCGCTAGCCAGGGTACAGATTCCGCTGGGCGGTGTGTTGCTCAGCCAATGACCTGGAAGTTGGTGACGGTGTAACCCCTCCCGCAGTCGTCCGTGTCGCCCCAGCATGTGCTGCTGACCGATGCCGGGAAGCCCCACTCCGGGTCGTAGCGGACGTAGAAGTCCTGACTGAGACGGTCGCTCGCCTCCATGTCGAAGACGTCGTCGATGGTGGGAGCTCCGTCGGCAGCACGCCGGGGGCACTGGCCCTTGGCCACAGCTTCGGTGACCTTCTCGTTTCTCACGGTCACGTGCACGCGACAAGAGGCACACATCCCGCTGCAGTACTCGTAGTCAAAGGAGTATGCGTCGGGTTCCTTGTCCTCCCAGACCGCCCGCGCCTCGCGGAAGTCCGAGGTGAACCACACCAAGCCCAGCACGACAGCCAAGATGGCGAACACGGCGATGGCGGTGAAGGCGACGACTCCGGCAGACGGGCGACGGGCAATCACCGCCGTTGGACGTGTGGACCGCAGAGTCGGTTCCGCGTCTCAGGGCAGCCCGTCCACCTGCTCGAGGCCGCACTTGGCGACGACGTACGCCCAGAGCATCATCGCGTGTGCACGAGTTCCCCGCCAGCGGAACGACACTGAAGCGCCACCGCGTTCGACGATGGTGGCTTCCCACCGACGTCGGACCGGTCCGGGCCGGCGTAGTCGCAGCCTGCCGAGACAGGGGAATGGAACCCATCGTCCTGCGTGATGCTCGGCCAGTCTGACCGCTTCGGCGGAGTTGAAGGTGCCGCGCTGAAAGCGTGCGTTGTCACTGAGGTCCAGTGGCCCGTGCGGGACCGTCTGGGCGGGCAGGATGAGGATGCCGTCCTGGTTGACCCAGACTTGGACTCGGCGTCCTTCGCAGCGAGCATCCCCGGTCACGAGTCGTGGTGTGTAGTCGTCATCGACGGAAGTCACCGGTTCCGATGTGTGCGCCGCGGGGGCTGGATCGATCTGGGTGAGCTGACGGCGGAGCGGGACGCCTGGCCTCGACTGATCAGGTGAACGTGGGTCGTGGGCCTCCTCGTTCGCGGCGGCGATGGCCTGCATGACAGCGGCGCGCAGCCCGTCGGCACACAGCGAGGGCGCATCCACGACCAGCACCTCACGATCGAGTTGGACGACCGACCGCACCCCGACCTGCTCGCTCAGTGAGTCCGCTGTGTCGTCCCGGTCAGGGTGTATAAGCAGGCCGACCTCGTCGCCCAGCTCAACTCGCCAACCATGCCCGGCAATCTCGGGTTCGTCCTCGGCCTCGACCTCGATCCAGTTCGCCAGCTCGGCGGGTTGAATCGGCGTGTCCTCCTCGTCGATGCACGGCAGGAGGGGTTCCAGGCGCTCGACAACGTCGTGCGTGTGAGCGGCACAGGCATGGTGCTTCCTAGGCAGGTGTCGTGCCATCCCCGTCCGTCCTCACACGTGCTCGAAGGTCCGTCGGTACGAGAGTCTGCGGCACCACTCGCTCGGAGGACACCGAAACGCCCGAAGCCAACGAAGTAGCTTCGAACTGGTCCCGCAGCCCCCGGCCACTGGCCCGGCGAACGGGGATGGTCGTTCAGACCCCGGGGAACCGGACCCCGGTGTTCGCGTGGCACCGGTAGCCGAACGGGTTCTTCGCCAAGTACTGCTGGTGCTGGTCCTCGGCGTAGAAGTAGCCCGCGTCCGTCGCCGGCCGGATCTCGGTGGTGATCGAGCCCAGGCGCCGGCGGGTCAGCTCATCGCCGTACACCTTGGTCAGGTCGCGGGCGGTGGTCTCCTGCTCGGGCGAGGTGAAGTAGATGGCCGAGCGGTACTGCGTGCCGACGTCGTTGCCCTGCTGCATGCCTTGGGTGGGGTCGTGGATCTCAAAGAACTTCTTCACCAGGTCGGCAAAGGACGCGACGGCTGGATCGAAGACGATGCGGACCGCCTCGGTGTGGCCCGTGCGTCCCGAACAGACCTCGTCGTACGTCGGGTGAGGGGTGTGGCCGCCGGCATAGCCGACCGACGTCGACCAGACGCCGGAGACCTGCCAGAAGATCTCCTCCGCCCCCCAGAAGCACCCGAGCCCGAAGACCGCGACCTCGTGGCCGTCCGGGACGTCGTCGCTGACGACGGGAGTCTTGAGGACCACGTGCTCGCCGAGGGTCCAGGGCTGGGCCTCGCGGCCCGGCAACGCGTCGTCAGGTGAGGGGAGGGTTGCGGGCTTTCCGAATCCGAACATGTCTCCATTGTCCGGGGTCAAGCAAACGCAGGCGGAATTCGGGTCGAACCTGTCCGTTGAGGCCCCCGCGGCGCATTGGCCTAGGCTCGATCCGTGACCCAAGAACACATCAACAAGGCCGGGTTCGAGACGCGTGCGATCCACGCCGGCTACGAGCCCGATGAGATGACCGGGGCGGTGATCCCGCCCATCTACGCGACCAGCACCTACAAGCAGGACGGTGTCGGCGGGATGCGCGGCGGCTACGAGTACAGCCGCTCCGGCAACCCGACCCGCACCGCGCTCGAGGGTGCGCTGGCGGCTGTCGAGCAGGGTGAGCGCGGCTTCGCGTTCGCCAGTGGCCTGGCGGCCGAGGACACGCTCCTGCGCTCGCTCACGCGACCCGGCGACCATGCGGTCATCCCGGACGACGCGTACGGCGGGACCTACCGCCTCTTCGACAAGGTCGCGAAGGTCTGGGGCCTGGACCACAGCCCGGCGGCAGTCTCCGACGTCGAGGCCATGCAGGCTGCGATCATCCCGGGCCGGACCAAGATCGTCTGGGTGGAGACGCCCACCAACCCGATGCTCAACATCGGCGACATCGAGGCCCTCGCGAGCGTCGCCCACGACGCCGGGGCGTTGCTCGTCGTCGACAACACGTTTGCCTCGCCGTACCTCCAGCAGCCGTTGACGCTGGGCGCAGACGTCGTGGTCCACTCGACGACGAAGTACGTCGGCGGGCACAGCGACGTCGTCGGGGGAGCGCTGGTCGTGCGCGACCTCGACCTCGCCGACAAGATCGCCTTCCACCAGAACTCCATGGGCGCGGTGGCCGGACCCTTCGACGCGTTCCTGACCCACCGTGGACTCAAGACGCTGGGTGTGCGGATGGACCGTCACTGCGACAACGCGGAGAAGGTCGTCGACTTCCTCGGCGGTCACGCCAAGGTGGCGGAGGTCGTCTACCCCGGACTCGAGCAGCACCCCGGCCACGCCGTGGCCGCCAAGCAGATGAAGCGCTTCGGCGGCATCATCAGCTTCCGGGTGACCGGGGGTGAACAGCACGCGCTCGACGTGTGCGCCAAGGCCGAGGTCTTCACCCTCGCCGAGTCGCTGGGTGGCATCGAGTCGCTGATCGAGCACCCCGGCCGGATGACGCACGCGAGCGTCGCCGGCACCGACCTCGAGGTCCCGTCGGACCTGATCCGGCTCAGCGTGGGCATCGAGACGGTCGAGGACCTCCTGGCCGACCTCGACCGCGCGCTGTCGTGATCGGGCGCTGGCGTGATCGGCGCCTGAGATGACAGCCGTCATCTGCGTCGACTTCGGCTCCACCTTCACCAAGGCCGCCCTGGTCGACCTCGACGAGGGTGCCATCGTCGCGAGCGTGAGCCATCCCACGACGATCGAGACAGACGTCCTGGAGGGGTACGACGCCTGCCTCGCCGCGCTCACTGCCCGTGACCCGCGCGCCGGGCAGGCCGAGGTCCTGGCGTGCTCCAGCGCCGGGGGCGGCCTGCGGATCGCGGTGGTCGGCAACGAGGAGCTGGTCACTGCCGAGGCCGGTCGTCGGGTGGCCCTCAGCAGCGGCGGCAAGGTGGTCGCCGTACGCGCCCTCAGCCAGGGCGACGACCTCGACGACTTGGCCGATCCCGACGTGGTGCTGCTGACCGGGGGCACCGACGGAGGCAACGGTGCGGTGCTCGTCGAGGCCGCCGAACGGCTGGTTGCCAGTGGCTGGCGAGGCCCGGTCGTGGTGGCCGGCAACACGGACGTGCGCGACGAGGTCGCAGCCGTGTTCGCAGGGCTGCCGTGCGTGCTGGCCGACAACGTGGTGCCCCGCATCGGCGTGCTGGCCCCCGAGTCGGCGCGCGCAGCGATCCGGGAGATGTTCCTCGCCCACGTGATCGGCGGCAAGCACCTGAGCCAGCGCACCGACTTCACGACGATGGTCAAGGGAGCGACGCCGGATGTCGTTCTGACCGGGGTCGAGCTGCTTGCCCGGGGGCTGGACGAGGCCCGGCCGGGCGCCGGCGACGTCGTGGTGGTCGACGTCGGCGGAGCGACCACTGACGTGCACAGCGTGGTCGAGATCGATCCGGAGCACAGCGGCCTGGCCCGTGAGGTGGTCGCGACGACTCCCGTGACGCGTACCGTCGAGGGTGATCTCGGCATGCGTTGGTCGGCCGTCAGCACGGTGGCCGCGGCGGGCTTCGACCACTTGGTGGAGGCCGCGGAGCGGCGGCATGCCGAACCCGGCTACCTCCCCGACTCCGACGAGGAGCGCCTCGTCGACGAGGCCATCGCAAAGGCTGCTGTGGAGACCGCGCTCAAGCGCCATGCCGGACGCAGCAAGGTGGTGCTGAGCCCGGAGGGCCGCGTCGTCGAGCGAACGGGCAAGGACCTGCGCGAGGTCGACCTGCTCGTCGGCTCGGGTGGCGCGCTGCGCAACGGTGCCGACGGCGTCGTGGCCCGGGTGCTGATGCCGGCCACGGGTGAGCACGACGGGGGGTGGCAGCTTCCCCGCGCACCTCGCAGGGTGCTCGTGGACCATCACCAGGTCCTGGCGGCGGCTGGCCTGCTGGCAGCTCGACACCCGGACGCGGCGCACCGGCTGCTGGAGCGGTTCGCTGACACGACCGACGCGACAGGTGAGTAGCCTGCAGACATGACTGAGGTGGGTGTGGGCAGCGTCTCGCTGGCAGACGTGGAGGCCGCGCGGGTGGCCCTGGCGGACGTCGTGGTGCGCACCCCGATGGAGGAGTCCCGATGGCTGTCGGCGTTGACCGACGGGCCGGTGATGCTGAAGTGCGAGAACCTCCAGCGCACGGGCTCCTTCAAGATCCGGGGCGCCTACCTGCGCATCTCCCGCCTCTCAGCTGACGAGCGAGCGGCGGGCGTCGTGGCAGCCAGCGCCGGCAACCACGCCCAGGGCGTGGCTCTCGCGGCGTCCCTCCTGGGCATCAAGTCCACGGTCTTCATGCCCGAGGGGGCGCCGATCCCCAAGGAGAAGGCGACGCGGGGGTACGGCGCCGACGTCCGTTTCCACGGGCGCTACCTCGAGGACGCGCTGGTGGAGGCGCGTCGTTTCGCCGACGAGACCGGCGCCGTGCTGATCCACCCCTTCGACCATGTCGACGTCGTCGCGGGTCAGGGCACCGCCGGCCTGGAGATCCTCGAGCAGGCACCGCACGTCAAGACGGTGATCGTGCCGACCGGTGGCGGCGGGCTGCTGGCGGGCATCGCCATCGCCATCAAGGCAGCCCGTCCGGACGTGCGCATCATCGGGGTGCAGGCCGAAGGGGCTGCAGCGTTCCCCGGCTCGCTGCGGCACGGTGCGCCGGTGCCGCTGACGTCGATGACGACCATGGCCGACGGGATCGCGGTCGGTCGTCCCGGCGACATCACCTTCGCTGCCGTGCGTGACCACGTGGACGAGATCCGGACCGTCTCCGAGGAGTCGCTGTCCCGGGCACTGCTCGCCCTCATCGAGCGGGCCAAGATGGTGGTCGAGCCAGCCGGCGCGGCAGCAGTTGCCGCAATCCTGGACTCGCCGTCGCACTTCGAGTGCCCGGCCGTCGCGGTGCTGTCCGGGGGCAACATCGACCCGCTGTTGCTGGGGAAGGTGATCCAGCACGGGCTCGCGTCCGCGGGGCGCTTCCTCTACCTCCGCGTCGTGATCTCGGACCTCCCCGGCGGTCTGGCGGGGCTCCTGGCGCGTGTCCGGGACACCGGCGCCAACGTGCTGGAGGTTGCGCATGAGCGGACCTCACCGACGCTGCACCTCAATGAGGTCGAGGTGCGGCTCCAGCTGGAGACCCGCGGCGACGTCCATGCCCAGACGGTGCTGGCCGCCCTGCGTGAGGGCGGCTACACCGTCTTCGAGTAGCTCAGCTGCGGTAGGGCTCCGCGTCGAGGATCTCGACGGTGACGTCCTTGCCGTTGGGCGCGGAGTAGGTGACCGTCTCGCCCTTGGACTTGCCGTTGATCGCCGCGCCCAGCGCCGACTGGGGCGAGTAGACGTCGAGCTTGTCGCCCTCGTCGAGGTTCTCCCGGGCGCCCAGCAGGAACTTCTCGGTCTCGTCGAAGTCCTTGAGCTGCACCGTGACAACCATGCCGGGCTCCACGACACCGTCGTTGGCCGGCGTCTCGCCGACCTCGGCGCGGCGCAGCATGTCCTCGAGCTGACGGATCCGGGCCTCCTGCTTGCCCTGCTCGTCCTTGGCGGCGTGGTAGCCGCTGTTCTCCTTCAGGTCGCCCTCGTCGCGTGCGGCCGAGATCTTCTCGATGATCTCGGTGCGGCGCGGGCCCTTGAGGTCGTCCAGCTCGGCGGTGAGCTTGTCGAAGGCGTCCTGCGTGAGCCAGATGGTGCCGGCGTCCTGAGTCATGTCGGTGTGCTCCTACTTGGTGGATACGCAGATGTCGCGTCCACGCGGTGGTGGTGTGGTGGTCCTGCTCCGAAGCCGTTCGGCTGGCGCTCGCAGCCGCGCAATGGGCCGACGCTGCCGGGCGGGCAGATGATCAGGTTAGCAACTCGGGCCCATCGGTGCAGATCGGCGCGGCCGATTGACCACTGGGGCCGCGCCGCGCCCTCACCGAGGGCGCGGCTGATCAGGGGCCGAGCAGCCGACCAGCTCGACCCTGAAGGCTCGCCGGTCGGTGCGGATCGCCACGTCGTTGCGACCCTGGACGGGTGTGAAGGAAACCTCGCCGACGATCGTGCGGTCCTCCGCGAAGGCGGTCACCCGGCAGCTGGCGACCACGTCGTCCTCGAGCTGTACGGCGACGTGGGCGACCACGGAGCTGTCGCTCTCCACGTCGAAGCCGACCAGGTTGGACTCGGCCGACGGCGTGGCGTTCACCCACGCGATCCAGGCCACCCAGCCGACGAACACCGCGGCCAGCAGAGCCACGGCGCCGACCAGCGCCTGCCGGCGCCAGGGCGGCGGTGCGGCGTACCGCTGCGCGAGGTCGCTGTCCTCTGCAGTCAAGGAACGCGGTGCTGCCGGCTCGGTCACAGGTGCCAGCGTAGAGAACCTAGACTCACCCGCATGTCGCAGCCCGCCTCCTCTGCCGCATCAGCCATCTCGGAGCAGCCTCGCGCCGGATATCGCCTGATGCACGTCCACGCCCACCCCGACGACGAGTCGAGCAAGGGCGCGGCCTCGACGGCGAAGTATGTCGCGGAGGGAGTCGACGTCCACGTCGCCACCTGCACCGGCGGCGAGCGCGGCTCGATCCTGAACCCGAAGATGGACCGGCCCGACATCCTGGCGAACATCACGGAGGTCCGCCGTCAGGAGATGGAGCGGGCTCGCGACATCCTCGGCATCCGGCAGGACTGGCTCGGCTTCATCGACTCCGGCTGGCCCGAGGGCGACCCGTTGCCGCCTCTGCCCGAGGGGTGCTTCGGCCTCGTCGACGTCGAGGTCGGCGCGGAACCGCTGGTGAGGCTGATCCGTGAGTTCCGTCCGCACGTGCTGACGACCTACGACGAGAACGGCGGCTACCCGCACCCCGACCACATCATGTGCCACAAGATCTCGGTCGAGGCGTTCCACGCGGCAGGCGACCCGGAGCGCTACCCCGAGGCCGGGGAGCCGTGGCAGCCGCTCAAGCTCTACTACCAGCACGGCCACAGCCGACCCAAGGCCGTGGCGCTCCATGAAGCGATGCTCGCCCACGACCTGGAGTCCCCGTGGGCCGAGCGGCTGGCGGAGTGGAAGGAGCGTCCCGACTGGGATGCCCGGGTGACGACCAAGGTGCCGTGCTCCGACTACTTCGGCGTCCGCGACCAGGCCCTGCTCGCCCACGCCACGCAAATAGACCCGGACGGCTGGTTCTTCTCCATCCCCCGGGAGATCCAGGCAGCGACCTGGCCGACGGAGGACTTCGAGCTGGTCGTGACCCACGTCGCGTCCGAGCTGCCGGAGGACGACCTCTTCGCCGGCATCACCGACCCCGCCTGAGAGACTGGTCCCATGCTCACCGTGCTCACTGCTGTGCAAGAAGGACCCGCGCCCGAGGACGTCAAGGCCGGATGGGTGGCGCTGATCATCTTCCTGCTGCTCGCCGTCGCGGTCGCCCTGCTGGGCTTCAGCCTGTTCAAGCACCTGCGCATCTCGCGCGAGTCCAGGGACCTCGGCCTGTACGGCGACGGCACGGACGCCAGCGACAGCACCGGCCCGTCTGCGCCGGTCCAGGACGACTCAGCGACGCCGGGCGGGCCGACTCAGTCGTCCTGATGTCAGGAGGTTGCCGCGAGGTGCTCGATGATGGCCGCGGTGACGACCTCGGGCTGCTCGACGTTCGCCAGGTGGGCGGCGCCGGGGACGACGAGGAGGCGACCGTCCGCGACATTCTCGGCGATGACCCTGAGGTCCTCCGGTGGAGTCGCCGGGTCGTCGGCGCCCGCGATCGCCAGGGTGGGCGCGGTGATCCGCGCCAGCTCGTCGCGCAGGTCCATCGCTGCGACCACCTCGCAGCATGACGCGTAGCCCTCGGCCGGGGTGGCGGCGATGCTCGCGACCCACTGCTCCCTGATCTCCGGATGCGCGGCCAGGTAGGGGGCCGTGAACCACCGCCCGACGACGGTCTCCGCCACCGCGATGGTGCCGTGGGCTCGCACCGCGGCAGCCCGCTCGCGCCAGGTGCTCGCGGGTGCCAGCCTGGCGCTGGTGGACAGGACCACGAGCCGGTCGACGCGCTCGGGGTTGCGCGCTGCCACCCGCATCGACGTCATCGCGCCCAGCGACAGGCCGACGAGGTGCGCACGCTCGACGCTCAAGGTGTCGAGGAGGGCGACCACGTCGTCCGCGAGGTCGTCGATGTCGTAGGGGCCCGCCGGCACCGGGGAGCCGCCGTGGCCGCGCATGTCGTAGCGGACGACTCGGAAGTGGTCAGCGAGCGCCTCGGTCTGCGCGTCCCACATGGTGTGGGTGGCGCCGAGGGAGTTCGAGAGCACCACGACCGGTGCGTCCTCGCGGCCGGTGACGACGTGGCTGACGGGGACGCCAGACGTCCGTTGGCCACTCATCTGCTCACCAGGCATCAGTCGACCCTCTCGAAGATGGCGGCGAGGCCCTGTCCACCGCCGATGCACATGGTCTCCAGGCCGTAGCGTGCCTCGCGGCGGTGCATCTCGTGGGCCAGCGTGGCCAGGATGCGCGCGCCGGTGGCCCCGACCGGGTGGCCGAGGGAGATGCCGGAGCCGTTGGGGTTGAGGCGCTCGTCGCGTGCGTCGATGCCCCACTCGCGCAGGCAGGCGAGCACCTGGGCGGCGAACGCCTCGTTGAGCTCGATGACGTCGATCTCGTCGAGGGTGAGCCCGGCGCGATCCAGTGCGGCCGCGGTGGCTGGCACGGGTCCGATGCCCATCACCTCGGGGCCGACCCCCGCGACGGCCCACGACCTGAGCGCGAGGAGGGGGCGCAGCCCGAGGCGCTCGGCGTCGGCGCGGGTGGTGACCACGCACACGGCGGCCCCGTCGTTCTGGCCGCTGGCGTTACCGGCGGTGACGGTCGACTCGGGATCGAGCGACTCCCGGACGGCCCGGAGCGCCGCGAGCTGGTCGAGCGTGGTCTCGGGACGGGGGTGCTCGTCGCGGTCGACGACCACGTCGGCCTTGCCGCGACGGCCCGGCACCGTGATCGGCACGAGCTCGTCCGCGAACCTGCCGGCGTCGTGCGCGGCACCGGCCCGTTGCTGGGAACGGACCGCGAGCTCGTCCTGCTCCTCGCGGGAGACCGAATAGGCGCGCCGCAGGTTCTCCGCGGTCTCGAGCATGCCGCCCGGGACAGGGTGGTCCTTGCCGCCAGCGGTCTCGCGGGCCCGGACGAGGCGATCCATCAGCTCGACGCCGCCACTTCGCACGCCTGTACGCAGACCCAGCGCGTAGTGCTCGACGTTGGACATCGACTCGACGCCACCGGCCACGATGACCGACCCTCCTCCGCTGGCGATCTGCGCTGCGGCGTACAGGACGGCCTGCAGGCCCGAGCCGCAGCGGCGGTCGAGCTGGAGGCCCGGGACACCCGTTCCGAGCCCCGCGTCGAGGGCCGCGATGCGGCCGATGGCCGGGTTCTCACCGCTGGGGTAGCAGTTGCCCAGGATCACGTCGTCCACGTCGCCCTCGGCGAGACCGGTCCGGCGGACGAGCTCGGCCAGGGTCTGCGAAGCAAGGTCGACGGCGGAGAGGGGGGCCAAGGAGCCGCCGTAGCGCCCCACTGGCGTCCGCAGGGGCTCACAGATGACGATGTCAGGCATGCGGTCGACGGTAGTGCGTCGTGAGGTCAGGCGTCGTCAGCGGTGTTGTCGGCGGTGTCATCCACCAGGCTGGGCTCCGGACGTCCCGGATCGGGGAGCGCCGGGTCCGCCGAGCCCGCACGCAGAGCCTCGAGCTGGGCGCACACGGCCGTGCCGAGGAACAAAGCAATCGAGGACAGCAGGGCCCACAGGAGCAGGGCGAAGATGCCAGCGAGCGGGCCGTACACACTCCCGAACGATGCGCTCAGGGAGACGTAGAGCGCCAGCCCGACCGTGGCCAGCGCGCTCACCAGGACCGCGATCCCCGCACCGAGGGCCAGCCACGTCAGTGACGGCTGGCGACGACGCGGTGCGTGGTCGAGGAGCACGGCGATCGTGACGACGAGCAGCGACAGGCCGATGGGCCAGCGCAGCACGTTCCACCACTGGAGCGTCTCCGACGACCATCCGTAGTTGTCGACCATGGCCTGGCCCAGGGCGCTGCCCCCGACGATCATCAGGAAGCCGACGGCGACGGGGCCGGCGAGGAGGCCCGTCAGGACGGCCGCGCGACCGTACTTCGCCAACGCCTTGCGGTCGCGCCGGATGCCGTAGATGCGGTTGGCCCCGCGTTCGACCTGCGCCATCGCCGTCGTCATCGAGAGCAGGGCGAAGCCCAGGCCGAACACCAGGGCCACCTCGCCCGCCTTCTCCGCCTCGTCCGACTTCTCCACCGCCGACGTCAGGGCGTCGCTGTCACCCGCACCGGGCGACAGGGAGTCGACGACCTGCGCCACCACCTTCGCCGGCCGCTCCTCGTCGAGGTCGGCTGCCAGTCCGGACAGGGCCAGGAGGAACGGCACGACCGCGAGGCAGGCCTGGAGGGCGAGCGCGCGGGAGTTGGTGAACCCATCGCCATACCTGAAGCGGACGAAGGACTCGACCGCCACCTTCTTCAGGCCGTGCTTGCGTGCGAGGTGCCAGGCGTCCAGGGCGTCGAGCTCGTCGCCATCCATCTCGGTCGTCACGGGCACGAGCCGGGCGGTGGTCATGGAGAGACCCTAGATCGGCCCCGGATCGGCCCCGACGGAGCCAGTGAGCACGTGCTGTCGGTGAGGGGTGCCAGAGTGTCCTGCATGCGATCTCGGGGGCTGGGCAGCCAGATGCAGAGCGAGCCGCGCCGGTTCTACGACGGCGGGGTGCTGGCGATCGGAGACCGGATCGGCCTGCCTCCCGACCCGGAGGCCGACCCCCGGATCGTGCTGGAGCGGCACCTGCCGGACGGCGTCGAGATCTTCAGCCTCGAGCGCCGGATCGCCTACCGCGACCGGGTGCTCGGCGAGCTCCTCGTGCCGGCGTCACCGGACTTCCGCACCGACCTGACCTCGACCCCGGCGCTCTTCACCTGGCTGGTCCCCAAGACCGGGGCGCACCTGCCTGCCGCGCTGGTGCACGATGCGCTGGTCGACGGTGGTGGCGCGGCCTCCTACACGTCCACGGAGGGCCACACCGTCGATCGGGTGGAGGCCGACCGGGTCTTTCGCGACGCGATGGCAGACACCGGCACCGGCATCATCCGTCGCTGGATCGTGTGGTCGGCCGTGACGGCGGCGACGATCTTCGTGCCGGGTGGCCTGCCGTGGTCGACAGCGATGAGATGGGCCCACCGTGCGGGGGTGGCGGTCTCGCTGGCGCTGACCGTCTACCTCGGCTACAGCGCCACCGGTGACCTGTTCGACCGCGCCTGGCCGCTCGCCTGGCAGGTGCCCTGGATGGGGGAGCGCGTCTGGTGGGTGGAGATCCTCGGCGGGCTGACCGGGGCGATCGTGATTCCCTTGGTGCTCAGCCTGCTCTGGGGCCGCTTCCGCGTGGCCGGTGCGATCGCCGGGACGGTGCTGGCCGTGCTGCTGCACGTGAGTGTCGCCCTGGGCGTGGTCTCCTTCGGCTATCTGCTCCTGGAGAGGCTCTCGGCCCGCGCGCCCCTGGTCGCGCGAGCCCTGGCGATCACCGTGGCGTTCGCCGCCCTGGCGGGCTTCGCCTGGTTCACCCTGGGCAGCCGCGCCTGACTGACGTCAGTCAGGCACGTCGACGGGCCCAGCGCTGACTCAGCGCAGCGAGTAGGTCGCCACCGAGACGCCGACGTAGTGGCTGACGAAGGCCAGGATCGTGAAGGTGTGGAAGACCTCGTGGAAGCCGAACCACTGCGGCCACGGGTTGGGGCGCTTCATGCCGTAGATGACGCCGCCGATGGTGTAGAACGCGCCGCCGACGGCGACGAGGGTGATGACGACGGTGCCGGTGGTGGCGCCGTAGCGGTCCATGGCACCGGTGACGAAGTCACCGAAGAAGAAGACCGGGGCCCAGCCGAGGGCGATGTAGATCGGCGCGGACAGCCACCGCGGGGCGCCGGTCCACAACAGCTTCATCAGGACTCCGGCGATCGCACCGCCCCAGACGATGGCGAGCATCGTCCACCGCTCGCGGCCCTCGAGCAGCAGCAGCGCGAACGGCGTGCATGACCCCGCGATCAACAGGAAGATGTTGGAGTGGTCGAAGCTCCTCAGTCGCGCGTGCGTCGTGGGTGACCAGTTGCCGCGGTGATAGACCGCAGAGACGGCGAAGAGCAGCAGCGCGGTGCCGGCAAAAATGGCCGACCCGGCGCGGGTGACGCCATCGGGGGACAACGCGACGAGCACGATCCCTGCGAGGAGCGCGAGCGGGGCGACGGCCAGGTGCAGCCAACCGCGCAGGCGCGGCTTCGCCTCTGCGATCGCGTCCTCGACGCGCCCGGAGAACTCGTCGAAACGGTCTCGCAGGATGTCGTTCATGGGACAGAACGTACGCGACGATGAGGCCTTTGCGCCCCCAACGGGAGCCACTTCACGTTCTGCGACATCCCTTGGGGTGAAACGTCGCTGACGTCGGGGGAGGCGTTGCGCTCGCATCGACGCGACGCGCTCAGCCGCGCCCGCGGTCTGGAGCGCTCCCGTCCGAGTCGTTGCTGGTGAAGAACGAGAAGGCGCCGTCTGTTTCCAGGACGCACAGCTCGATGTCGCTCAGACGCCGAATGCCCTGCTGACGGGCGGCCTCGTGCACGTCCTGAATCGTCATCCGCTCGCCTGCCAACGTGTCGAGCAGCGGCTCGCCATTGCGCACGACGACACGGGCCCGACCGGCCAGCCACGGCCGGAAGCGTGGATACCTGAAGGCGACGGAGTTGAGGACGATCCCCGCCAGCGTGAAGGTCGCCACCGCGATCACGGCGGCGGTCAGGGAGTAGTCCTCCTGTACGACTCCTTGGGCGACGAGGTCTCCGACGGTGACGAGCAGGATCATGTCGAAGGCCGAGAGCTGAGCCACCTCGCGCTTGCCGCCGATGCGGACGACGAACCAGAGGAACCCGAAGATCACGAGGGACCGGATCAAGATGTCCATCAGGGCATCCGCCACGTGGTGAACGTCGCCGAGACGACCGGCTCGTCCTCGACCAAAACGCTGATCTGGCAGTCGTTGATCCCGCCGAGCTGTCCAGGGGCGACTCGAGCGTCGAGGCTGATCTCGAGTGTGTCTCCCGCGGGCGGTGGGTCGAACTCATAGAAGACCCACGGCGGCTGGGCGGTCTCTGAGGACGGGTTGGGATACCAGTTCTGAAAGTCAAGGTCGTCGAACAACTCGGCGCACACCCTGAGCTGGACGACGTCTCCGAAGCCGCCAGCCGCGTCCACGGTGATGTGCAAGGGAGCGGGCTCCCCGGCCCGAGCGATCTGAGGGAACTCGACGCCCAGCGAATGGGTGCCGGTCTGAACGGTCGTCTCACCCGTTCGTGGGCCGAGCAGGTCGACCGCCGCCAGCACGACGATCGTGACGAGGAGCCCGATGCCAGCACGGCGCAGCAACTGCCCGCGTCGCCGGGGTGGGGTGTCTCGGAGGTTCGATATGGTCTCGTCCGCCCAGCGTTTCGTGTCATCGGGCACGGGCGACACTCTAGACACGGCTCGATCGGTTGGCACGGCTACGATCGGGCCGTGGCAAAAGTGAGGGACGCGGTGCGGCGGGTGCTCTACCCGGCCTACGAGCACCGCTTGGCGAAGTTCCTGCCCGCCGACCGCATTCCCCAGCACATCGGGGTGATGCTCGACGGCAACCGTCGCTGGGCCAAGGCCGTCGGCCTCGACACCGCCGGGGGATACCAAGCCGGCGCGGACAACATCTTCCCGCTGCTCGGCTGGTGTGAGGAGGTCGGCGTCAAGGTCGTCACCCTCTGGCTGCTCTCGAGTGACAACCTCACCAACCGTCCGCCGGAGCAGATGACCGGCCTGCTCGCGATCATCGAGGGGGCAGTCGAGTCACTGGCCGCGCAGAAGAAGTGGCGCATCCACCCTGTCGGTGCCCTCGATCTGCTGCCGGCGCCGACTGCTGAGAAGCTCAAGGCCGCCGAGGACGAGACCCGCGACATCCGCGGCATCCTGGTGAACATCGCTGTGGGGTACGGCGGTCGCCGCGAGATCGCCGACGCCGTCCGCTCGCTCATGCAGGAGCATGCGGCGCGCGGCACCACCCTGGAGGAGCTGGCCGACGTCATCGACGTCGAGCACATCGCCGACCACCTCTACACCAAGGGTCAGCCCGATCCCGACCTGGTGATCCGCACCTCGGGCGAGCAGCGGCTTGGTGGCTTCCTGCTGTGGCAGAGCGCGCACTCAGAGTTCTACTTCTGCGAAGCGCTGTGGCCCGACTTCCGGCGAGTCGACTTCCTCCGCGCCATCCGTGCCTATGCCGAGCGTGAGCGTCGCTTCGGATCCTGAAGCCCGCTTCGCCCGTCCGGGCAGGCGTCGTGAACCGTTCACCCCGCGTTCTGGCGTGTCGTGGCGGATCGCTTGCCTGCCGGGCGTACTTTCGGAGATATCGGCAGGTGGGGAAGCCTGCTGAATCGGAGGCCAGCTCGTGACAACTCACGACTCGACGCAACACATCGGCTCACCGCCGAACACGGTGGGACGTGCGCGTGGAGGGGCCGGCACTCCGGCCTGCCGACCCCCCGATCCGTGTGGTGAGCTCGGGCGGGCGAGAGTGTGCGCGCCGTTCGGTGAGGGGTAGTCCACAGTGGCCGACAACGCTACGAAGAACCGCACCTATGTCCTCGACACCAGCGTCCTGCTGGCTGACCCCGGCGCTCTGAAGAAGTTCGCCGAGCACGAGGTCGTCCTCCCGGTCGTGGTGATCACGGAGCTCGAGGGCAAACGGCACCACCCCGAGCTGGGGTTCTTCGCCCGCTCGGCGCTGCGCATGCTCGACGGCCTGCGCATCGAGCACGGCCGTCTGGACGAGCCCGTCCCCGTGGGCGACGAGGGTGGCACAGTGCGGGTCGAGCTCAACCACACGGACGCCGCATCACTGCCGTCGGGGTTCCGGCTCGGGGACAACGACACCCGCATCCTCGCCGTGGCGCGCAACCTGGCCAACGAGGGCTACGACGTCACGCTGGTCTCCAAGGACCTGCCGTTGCGGATCAAGGCTTCGGCGGTCGGCCTCAAGGCTGAGGAGTACCGCGCCGAGACGATCAGCGATTCCGACACGGGCTACACCGGCATGACTGAGCTCGAGGTGAGCTCGGCCGACCTCGACGTCCTCTACGACGAGGGCGTGCTCGACCTCGAGGCCGGCCGCGACCTGCCGTGCCACAACGGTCTGGTGCTGCTCTCGGAGCGGGGCACGGCGCTGGGCCGGGTCGGTCCGGACAAGCAGGTGCACCTCGTGCGCGGTGACCGCGAGGCGTTCGGCCTCCGAGGCCGGTCCGCCGAGCAGCGGCTCGCGCTGGAGATGCTGCTCGACCCCGACGTCGGCATCGTCTCCCTCGGCGGACGAGCAGGCACCGGCAAGTCGGCGCTCGCGCTGTGCGCCGGCCTCGAGGCGACCCTCGAGCGTGGCCAGCACAAGAAGGTCGTGGTCTTCCGTCCGCTGTTCGCGGTCGGTGGACAGGAGCTCGGCTACCTCCCCGGCTCGGAGTCGGAGAAGATGAGTCCTTGGGGTCAGGCGGTCTTCGACACGCTCGGTGCCCTCACCACGCCCGACGTGATCGACGAGGTGATGGACCGCGGCATGCTCGAGGTCCTGCCCTTGACGCACATCCGCGGTCGCTCGTTGCACGACGCCTTCGTGATCGTCGACGAGGCGCAGTCCCTGGAGCGCAACGTGCTGCTGACGGTGCTCTCGCGCATCGGCGCCGGCTCCAAGGTGGTGCTGACCCACGACGTCGCCCAGCGGGACAACCTCAGGGTCGGTCGGCACGACGGCATCGTCGCGGTGGTCGACAAGCTCAAGGGGCACCCGTTGTTCGCCCACGTCACCCTCACCCGCTCCGAGCGGTCGCCCATCGCGGCGCTGGTGACCGAGATGCTGGAGAACGTCGTCCTCTGATCCCGCTGACCCGCTGATCACAGCAATGCCGGTCGACGGCCCGTGCCCTGAGGCACGGGCCGTCTGCCGTGAGTCTCGTGGGACTGGGGTTCCGCACGGGACGCAAGCGTGTGATCGGTGGGTCCCATGTGATCTCATGGGGCTGTTGCGATGGATGAGGTTCACAACTTCTCCACAGATCTGTCGTTCGGTTTGCGTGCCCTTCCCACGTCCTGCATGGTGTGCCCGTGACCGTTTCGTGACCAACCCCGGGCAACACCGGAAACGCACCGGTCCATCGCGCGCTGCGCCACGTTCCCCCGTCGTCGACCCCCACTGAGATCTCCTTGTGACGAAGTCTGACAAGTACGTCCCGAAGCACCGCGCTCCCGGCAAGCACAAGGCCGTCAGGACCGCCCCCCGTCAAGCACTGCGCACCTCCCTCCTCCTCACCGGGGTGGCGGCTGCGGCCACCGGCCTGGCGGTCTCCAACGGCATCCTCGGCGCCCCGTCCGGCACGACCGCCGCTGACCTCTCGGCTGCCGCTGCACAGGGCTCGGACACGGTCGAGAGCAACGGACTGCTCGAGCGCCGGGCCCAGGCCGGAGTCGTCTCCCGCTCGGATCGCCGCGGCGCCACCGACGCCCGCAAGGTCGCCGCTCTCTCGGCCGGCAACGGTCCGGCGATCACCCGCACCGAAGACCTCTCGAGCGCTGACCCGCGTGACATCGCCCGGGCCCTGCTGCCTGAGTTCGGCTTCGACGAGTCCCAGTTCTCCTGCCTCGACTCCCTCTACGTCTCGGAGTCCGACTGGCGCGTGGACGCCGACAACCCCACGTCGTCGGCGTACGGCATCCCCCAGGCGCTCACGCAGCTCCACGACCTGCCGGCCGACTACATGACGTCGGCCGAGTCGCAGATCCGCTGGGGCCTGGGCTACATCCAGGACACCTACGGCACCCCGTGCAGCGCGTGGTCGTTCAAGCAGGGCAACAACTGGTACTGAGACCGACTCTCGGTCTGCAGCAGGATCGGCTCAGCGGGCCTCGAAGACCGTGACGTGCCCGGCGTACTCCCGCTCGCCCTCGAAGAACGGCAGCTCTCCTCCGTTGGGCGCGGAGTCGAGGTAGGCCTGGGCGGCTGCATGGTCACCGAAGACGGCGCGCGTCTCGAGGTCGTGGCGTCGGACGTCGGCGAAGCGCCGGCGCAGGACGGACTCGCCGGTCTCGCTGCTGAACTGCGTGATCTCACGCGTCTTCCCGGCCTCGATGCGGAGCTCGGCGAGGTGGTCGTTGCCGTTGGTGACGGCCACGAACGTGCCGCCCGGCCGCAGCACGCGGCGGACCTCGTTGAGCGCCCGCTCGAGGTCACGGACGTGGTAGAGCATCCAGCCCGCGAAGACGACGTCGAAGGACGCGTCCTCGAAGGGCAGGTAGCAGATGTCGGCCTCGCGGGCGTCGACGCCGCGGGCAGCGGTCATCTCAACGAAGCGCGCCGAGAAGTCGACAGCGACGAGCGTGACGCCGGGCAGCGCGTTGATCTGCTCGGCCATCACCCCGGTTCCGCAACCCACCTCGAGGACGTGCGCGTCCCCGACCAGGGCCCGGTCGATCGCGCGGAGAGCCTCCGTGGCCGGGTCGAGGCCGTCGGCGGTCGGCTGCCACACCGCTCGGCGCGTCTCCAGGTTGGTCTCGGTCGCGTACTGCTCGCGGACGTAGTCCGGGTCGTTCAGCTGGCTCATGGATAGGTCATCCGTTCCACGTCGAGGGCGTCGTCGAGCTCCTGCTCGGTGAGGACGCCGCGATCGACGTACCCCAGTGCCAGCACCGTCTCACGGATGGTCGCGCCGTTCTTCAGCGCCTGTTTGGCGACCTTGGCGGCCACTTCGTAGCCGAGGTGCTTGTTGAGGGGCGTCACGACGCTGGGGGAGGACTCGGCGTAGGTGCGCATGCGGTCTGCGTCGGCCGTGATCCCGTCGACACAGCGGTGGGCCAGCAACGTCGTCGACGTGGACAGGATCCGGATCGACTCGAGCAGGTTGCGCGCCATGACCGGCATCTGCACGTTGAGCTCGAAGTTGCCGCTCGCTCCCGCCCACGCGACCGCGGCGTCGTTGCCGATCACCTGGGCGCAGACCATGAGCGTGGCCTCGGGCAGCACCGGGTTGACCTTGCCCGGCATGATGCTCGACCCCGGCTGGAGGTCGGGGAGGTGAATCTCCGCCAGTCCGGTCGTCGGGCCCGACGACATCCATCTCAGGTCGTTGCAGATCTTGGTGAGGCCCACGGCGATGGTCCGCAGCACACCGGAGAGCTCGACCAGCGAGTCGCGCGTGCCCTGCGCCTCGAAGTGGTCACGCGCCTCGGTGAAGTCCTGGCCGGTCGCTTCCGTGAGCGCCTCGATCACAGCCGCCGCGAAGCCGGGCGGGGTGTTGATCCCGGTGCCGACCGCCGTGCCTCCGAGCGGCAGCTCGCGGACCCGGGGGAGCACGCTGTCGAGCCGCTCAGCGGCGTAGGCGAGCGTTGCGGCGTACCCCCCGAGCTCCTGGCCGAGCATCACCGGGGTGGCGTCCATCAGGTGCGTCCGACCTGCCTTCACCAGCCCCTTGAACTCCTCAGCCTTGACCTCCAGCGAGCTCTGGAGCGTCGCGAGTGCAGGCAGCAGGTCCTCCACCACGGCCAGGGTGGCGGCGACGTGGATGGAGGTCGGGAAGGTGTCGTTGCTGCTCTGGGAGGCGTTGACGTGGTCGTTGGGGTGGACGTCCACGCCGGCCTTGGCCGCGAGCGAGGCGAGCACCTCGTTGGTGTTCATGTTGGAGCTGGTGCCCGACCCCGTCTGGAAGACGTCGAGCGGGAAGTGGCTGTCGTGCTCGCCGCCGGCCACTGCCGCGGCGGCGTCGGCGATCGCGGACGACTGCTCCGGCGTCACCACGCCGAGATCGCCGTTCACGCGGGCCGCCGCGGCCTTGACCAGCGCGAGCGCCTGGATGTGTCGCCGCTCGAGGGTGGCGCCGCTGATCGGGAAGTTCTCGATGGCGCGCTGGGTCTGCGCCCGCCACAGAGCGTCGATCGGGACTTCGACATCGCCCATGGAATCGTGCTCGGTCCGGGTGCCTGCGGTCGTCTGGATCACCCGCTCGACGTTACTCCCGCGCGCCACCCCCGAGAGGTGTGCCGAGCAGCGGGCGAGGAAGAGGTGATAGGTCTCCGGCCGCTCCTGCAGCAGGACGTCGTGCACCTGCTCCTCAGCGTCCCCGAAGACCGTGCGCATCGCGTCGAGGAGCTCCGGCGCCGCCGCGGCCGACCAGACGACCAGGACGCCGTCGGGGTTGAGGAGATCGCGGCAGCGCGCGAGGAAGTCCGCTTCGTAGAGGCGCTCGTTGGCCTCGTTGACGAGGTATCCCGGACCGTTGTCGACGTCGAGCAGGATCAGGTCGTACGTCGAGCGTGCCTCGGCGATCGCCATCGAGATGTCGGCGTTGACGATCTTGACCCGCTGGTCGGCCAGCATGGCGGGCCCCTGCGGGACCGTGCCGTCGCGCATCCACCCGATGAGCGCGTCCTCGATCTCGACCACCGTCACCTGCTCCACCCGCGGGTCGGCCAGCACCCGCTGCGTGGTGAAGCCGAGCCCGAGTCCACCGACCACGACGTCGCGGGGATCGGCGACGAGCTCGAGTGCGGCTGCGGCGAGCGCGATCTCGCTGCTGGTCTCGTGGGTGTCCATGACGAAGACGCCGTTGACCCGCAGCTCGAACACGTGGGCTCCGAGCTCGTTGGTCCGGCGCCGGAGCACCACTTCGCCACGCTCGGACTGCGAACGGGCGATCTCCACCATGTCCATGTCCATGTCCATGACGACATGAAAGCACTGCTGCCTTCGGCGTACGGCGCTGGTCCGTCGACGCCGGAGCGGAGGCCCGCCTCAGTCGAAGATCTCGCTGAGCCAGCTCTCCTTCTTCTTCTTGCGGTAGGGCTGCTGAGCGCCCTGCTGACTGGCGCGGGCGTAGCGCTGGTCGTGTTCCGTCCGGCGGTCGTCGCGCTCCTGCTCGTAGGAGCGTTCGTAGGACTGCGCCGGCGGCGCGGCTGGCGCCGGCGCGGGCGCTTGCTCGGCGGCTGCTCTGTCGATGATCTTGTCGAGCTCGCCGCGGTCGAGCCACACGCCGCGACACTCGGGGCAGTAGTCGATCTCGATGCCGCTGCGCTCACTCATGATCAACGTGATGTCGTCATTGGGGCACTTCATCAGATGTCCTCCTGGGGTCATGGGCTCCAACGACGCGCGACGGAGTCTGGTTCCCGCCGCGGAGCGGCAGCTACTGCGTAGCGTGCGTCCGACACCCCGGCTGCCCTCTTCGTCGGACATAGAGCAGACGTCCGACGAATCGGTGGCCCTGGTAGCCGCTTCGTCGGACGTCCCGGGTTGCGTCCGGCATCCCGGCGGCCATCACGTCGGACGCAACCGGGCGGTCGTCCACAGATCGGTGTTCAGCACTGGTACGGAGCAGTGCCGCAACGCACGCTCCTGGGATGAACACCGAACCGGAGGAGAGCCGCCCGCCCGGCCGCGCCATGCGCTCGGAGCTGGCCAAGCAGAGGATCGCGAAGGCCACGGCACTGGCCGAGGAACAGGGAGGTGTCGTGAGTCGCCAGCAACTGTTGAGGATCGGAGTCACCCGCGGCCAGATCCGTGCCAACGTCACCGCTCGACGGTGGCGGACCGTGCGGCGGCAGTGCCTCGCCGTCCACACTGGCGAGCTCTCCACCCTCGGTGCCCAATGGGCGGCGGTCCTCGAGGCTGGACCGGGTGCAGTGCTCGACGGTGGGTCCGCGTTGATCGCGTCCGGTCTGCGGGGCTTCGAACAGGATTCGTTCCGGGTTTCGGTCCCGAGGAACGCGCGACGTCGGCGAGCCAAGGGCCTGGACGTCCACCAGACGCGGCGCTATCGGCTGAGCGACCACGCGCCGTCGGGGGTTCCCAGGACCAAGCCGGAGGTGGCGGCGGTGCACGGCGCTCTGTGGGCCACGTCGGACAAGCAAGCCGTCCTTCTACTGACGATGGCCGTCCAGCAGGGCTTGACCACGCCGCAGAGGCTCGGCGTCGCAGCCCTCAGGATCAGACGCGACAGGCGCCGACTCCTCATCCATGCCACGATCTTGGACCTGCTCGAAGGGGTTCGCGCGGTGAGCGAGCACGAGTTCGCGCACGAATGTCGGCGCCGCGGGCTTCCCGAGCCGTCGCGACAGGTCCTCCGTCAGACGAAGGACGGCCGCTTCTTCTTGGACGTCTGTTGGGAGCAGTGGGGTGTCGTCGTCGAGATCGACGGAATCCAGCACGCCTGGGTGCAGAACGCCGTGGCGGACGCCTTGCGGCACAACGAGGTGGCGATGGCAGGCGACATTGTGCTCAGACTCCCGTTGCTGGGGCTCCGGGCGGCGCCCGATGACTTCTTTGCTCAGATCACCGAGGCGCTCCGGTCACGCGGGTGCCCCCATCTGGACGAGACCGCGTGACTCGCGACGCCCGGCCGGCGCTGCGGCGTACGTCTGACCCCCCAGCTGCCATCACGTCGGACGTCACCCGGGACGTCCGACGTGATGGCAGCCACATGAGTCGTATCGTCGGACGTCCCGCTGAACGTCCGACACCCCGGCCGCCTCGTGGGACGCAGGGTCGAGCGAGCGGCGTGCGTCCGACACCCCGGCCGCCGCCTTGTCGGACGCAGGCTCGCGCTCCGGCATACGCGCGACAAGCGCTGCCGCGTGCATGGCTGACTACTGCGCTGAGCGGACCCGGATGCCCGACAGGGGCACGTCGACGGCGCCGGAGGGGTCGGTGAAGAAGTCGTTGCCCTTGTCGTCCACCACGATGAACGCGGGGAAGTCCTCCACCTCGATCTTCCACACGGCCTCCATGCCGAGCTCCTCGTATTCGAGCACCGACACCGAGGTGATGCAGTCCTGCGCGAGCCGAGCGGCCGGTCCGCCGATGGACCCGAGGTAGAACCCGCCGTGCTCGTCGCAGGACTCGGTGACCACGCGCGAGCGGTTGCCCTTGGCCAGCATCACCTTGGATCCGCCAGCGGCCTGGAACTGCTCGACGTAGGAGTCCATGCGACCGGCTGTCGTCGGACCGAACGACCCCGACGCCATGCCGACCGGCGTCTTGGCCGGGCCGGCGTAGTAGACGGGGTGGTCGCGCAGGTAGGCCGGCATCTCCTCGCCCGCGTCGAGCCGCTCCTTGATCTTGGCGTGCGCGATGTCGCGCGCCACGACGAGCGGGCCGGTCAGGGAGAGCCGGGTCTTCACCGGGTGCTTGGTCAGCTCGGCCAGGATCGCGTCCATCGGCTGGTTGAGGTCGATCCGCACGACCTCGCCCGAGGCGATCTCGTCCGAGACCCCAGCCGTCGGCATGTAGTGGGCGGGGTCGGTCTCCAGCTGTTCGAGGAAGACACCGTCGGCGGTGATCTTGCCCAGCGCCTGTCGGTCCGCCGAGCAGGACACGGCGATGGCGACGGGACAGGACGCGCCGTGGCGGGGGAGGCGGACGACCCGGACGTCGTGGCAGAAGTACTTGCCACCGAACTGGGCGCCGATGCCGAAGGACTGGGTCAGCTTGAAGACCTCCTCCTCCAGCTCGAGGTCGCGGAAGCCGTTGGCGCTCATCGACCCCGACGTCGGGAGGTCGTCGAGATAGTGCGCGGAGGCATACTTCGCGGTCTTCATTGCATATTCCGCGCTCGTCCCGCCGATGACGACGGCCAGGTGGTAGGGCGGGCACGCGGCGGTGCCGAGCGAGCGGATCTTCTCGTCCAGATAGCTCAGCAGACGGGTGGGGTTGAGGATCGCCTTCGTCTCCTGGAACAGGAACGACTTGTTGGCCGACCCGCCGCCCTTGGCCATGAAGAGGAACTTGTACTCGGGCGACCCGACGCCGTCCGCAGTGACCGGGGTCGGCATGGAGTACAGCTCCACCTGGGCCGGCAGGTTGGTGCCGGTGTTCTTCTCCTCGAACATCGTCAGCGGCGCGAGCTGGGAGTAGCGCAGATTGAGCTTGGTGTAGGCGTCCTTGACCCCGGCGTTGATGGCCTCGGCGTCGTTGATGCCGGTCAGGACCCCCTCGGACTTCTTGCCCATCACGATCGCGGTGCCGGTGTCCTGGCACATCGGCAGCACGCCGCCGGCGGAGATGTTGACGTTCTTGAGCAGGTCGAGGGCGACGAAGCGGTCGTTGCCCGACGACTCGGGGTCGTCGATGATCCGCCGCAGCTGCGCGAGGTGACCGGGCCGCAGGTAGTGGCTGATGTCGTGCATCGCCTCGGCCGTCAGACGCCGGATCGCTGCCGGGTCGACCCGCAGGAACCTCTGACCGTCCGCCTCGAAGGTGCTGACCCCCTCGGTGGTCACCAGTCGGTACGGCGTCGAGTGGGTGCCGTTCGATCCGTGGCCGGGGAGGATGTCGCAATACGGGGCGTCGGCGTCGTTCACGAGAGGTGAGGGTACGCCGCGTGGTCGGCCGCACCTCTGCTAGCGTCCTCTACGACCTCACGGGAGCTCGCGGTAGCGGGCTGAGAGGGAGCTGCATTCCGCTCCGACCGTTACACCTGATCCGGGTAATGCCGGCGAAGGAAGCGATCCGATGCCCCCACTGTTGCCCCGTCTGTTCTGTCTGGTCTCCGCGACCGATGACCTCGACCTGCTCGAGGACCTCGCGAACGCCGGTGTTGGCGGCTTCCAGGTCCGCGACAAGGACGCCACCACCCGCGAGCTGGCGGCGCTGACCCGACTGGTGCTCGCGGCCGTACGCCCCGCCGGCGCGACGGTGATCGTCGACGACCGGGTCGACGTCGCCCTGGCCACCGGAGCCGATGGGGTGCACCTGGGGGCCGACGACCTCTCCGTCGCCGACGCCCGCCGCCTCGCCCCACACTTGGTCATCGGGGCCACCTGCCGCGACGTCGACGCCGTGCGCCGCGCCGCCGCGGACGGCGCCAGCTATGCGGGCTTCGGGCCCGTCTTCCGCACGACGAGCAAGGCCGGGCTGCCGGATCCGCTGGGCCTCGAGGCGATCGGGGCAGCCGCGGGGGAGCTGCCCCTGATCGCCATCGGGGGCGTCGGCCCCGTCGGCGCGCGTGCGTGCCGAGAAGCGGGTGCCCACGGGGTCGCGGTCATCGGCGCGCTCTGGCGACCACCCGACCCACTCTCGGCCGCGAAGGAACTGGTGCGGGCGGTCGGGTGATGCGGGTGCACGTGCTCGGTGCCGGCATCATCGGACTTGCCTGCGCTCGCGAGCTGATCCGACGCGGTCACGACGTGACCGTCGTGGACCCGGCCCCGGGCTCGGGTGCGAGCCACGCCGCGGCCGGCATGCTGTCACCGGCCGGTGAGGCCTGGCACGGCGAATCCGCCCTGCACGCGCTGGGCGTCGCCTCGGCCCGGTTGTGGCCGTCGTACGCCGCAACGCTGGGCGTGCCGCTGCAGCACACGGGCACCCTGCTGGTCGGCGTGGATGCAGGAGATCGTCAGATGGTCGAGCGCCAGGTCGCGCTTCTCGCTGGCCACGGCGTCGAGGTCGAGGTTCTCGACGGCCGCGGAGCCC
The DNA here is from genome assembly GCF_035576065.1 of Nocardioides sp. GTDB lineage: Bacteria > Actinomycetota > Actinomycetes > Propionibacteriales > Nocardioidaceae > Nocardioides. The sequence goes on along the minus strand of NZ_DATLWX010000008.1, from coordinate 85,859 downwards.
GGCTGCTCGAACCTGCCCTGGCTCGAGTCGGCGCCGCGGCTGTGCTGAGCCAGGACGGCGCCGTGGACCCCAGGGCTGTCGTGGCTGCGCTGGTGACCGAGCTGGGCCCCCGGGTCGTGGCGAGCGGTCCGAGCACGCTGCCCGACGCGACGGTGCTCGCCACCGGTGCGCGCCTGCCCGCGCCGTACGACCGTCTTGTGCGAGGGGTGCGCGGGGAGATCCTGCGGCTCCGCGGCGAGATCGGCCTGAGTCGCGTGCTGCGGGGATGGGTGCGGGGCGAGCCGGTCTACGTCGTGCCGCGGCCGGGTGGCGAGGTGGTCGTCGGGGCGACGTCGGAGGAGCACGACGGCCCACCGGTGGTCACCGCCGGTGGTGTGCGCCGACTCCTGGCTGCCGCTACGGAGCTGGTGCCTGGCCTCGACCGGGCCGAGCTGCGCGAGGCGCTGGCCCGCGATCGCCCCGGCACTGCCGACAACCGGCCGCTCGTCGGCCCGACGTGTGAGGCGGGCGTCTTCCTGGCCGCAGGCCACTTCCGCCACGGGGTGCTGCTGGCTCCGCTCACCGCGAGTCTCGTGGCCGACGCCGTGGAGGGCGCCGATCCCGATCCCACGCTCGACCCGCGCCGTTTCGACGTGCAGACCAACCAGGAGGACGCATGAGGATCACGCTCAATGGTGCGGACGTGGAGTGCGACGCCCCGACCATTACGTTGTTGCTGGGCGACGTCCCGATCGGCTGCGCTGTCGCCGTGAACCACGAGGTGGTGCCGCGTTCGGTGCATCACACCCACCCGGTCAACGACGGCGACACGGTCGAGGTCGTCGCGGCGGTGGCTGGCGGATGAGCCGTCTCGTGATCGCCGGCGAGGTCCTCGAGTCGCGCCTGTTCCTCGGGACCGGCGGCCTGCCCCGCCCCGACCTCGTGCGGCCGGTGCTCGAGGCCGCTCGTCCTGCCCTGGTGACGGTCAGCATGCGGCGGGCGTCCGGCAGCGCGCCGGCCGGACTGCTGGGGATCCTGCGTGACATCGGGGCTCGGGTCCTGCCCAACACCGCCGGCTGCCTCTCGGCGGGCGAGGCGTTGCACACCGCCCGGCTGGCCCGCGAAGCCCTGGGCACCAGTTGGGTCAAGCTCGAGGTGGTGCGCGATGAGCGCACCCTGCTCCCGGACGCGGTCGAGCTGCTGGATGCCGCCGCGACGCTGGTCACTGAAGGCTTCACGGTGCTGCCCTACGCTCCCGCGGACCCGGTGCTGGCGTGTCGTCTGGTCGACGTCGGCTGTGCGGCGGTGATGCCGCTGGGCTCGCCCATCGGCTCGGGCCTGGGTGTGCTCGACCCGCATGCGATCGAAGCCGTGGTGGCTGCAGTCGACGTCCCCGTCGTGCTCGACGCCGGGATCGGCACCGCGTCCGATGCTGCCTTGGCGATGGAGCTGGGCTGTGCCGCGGTCCTCGCCGCCAGTGCCGTCACCCGTGCCGAGGACCCCGTGGGGATGGCGCGGGCTCTCCGGCTGGCGGTGGAGGCGGGGTGGATCGCCCGCAGATCCGGCCGGATCCCACGTCGCGCCGAAGCCCGCTCAGCGAGTCCGCTGACTGGCAGGGTCTCGTGATCGCGCGCCTGGTGCTCATGACCGATCGATCTCAGCTCACTCTGGGCCGCGCATTGCTCCGGACGGTCAGCGAGTGTGTCGACGTCGGCCTCACCGCCGTGGTCGTTCGCGAGCACGACCTCGCGCCGACGGCCCGCGCGGCCCTGGTCCGCGAGCTGGTCGCCCTGCCTGGCCTGACGGTCATTTCGTCGCGCATCCACGACGACGCGGCACACGGTCTGCACGTGGCCGCCCAGCAGCACGCGCCGACGACGGGTCCCTGGGGCAGGTCGTGCCACTCGCGCGCGAAGGTGTCGCGAGCGGCCGCGGAGGGGGCGTCGTGGGCCACCCTGTCGCCGTACGCCGAGAGCGCGAGCAAACGTGGGCACCGGTCCGTCCTGACGGCGAGCCACTTCACTGACCACCCGATCCCGGTGCTGGCGCTCAGCGGCATCGACCCGCACAACGCCGCCGATGCCGTCGCGGCTGGGGCGCACGGGGTCGCGGTGATGGGTGCGGTGATGCGGGCCGCGGAACCGGCCGCGGTGGTCGCTGACCTGCTGGAGGCCCTGCAGTGAGCGCGCCGCCCGTGGTCCTCACGGTCGCCGGAACCGACTCCGGGGGCGCCGCCGGGGTCGCGGCCGACCTTGCTGCGTTCGGACACCTGGGCTGTCACGGCGCGTGCGTCGTCACCGCCGTCACCGCCCAGGACACCGTCGGTGTTCGCGCTGTGCACCCGGTGCCGATCGCGGTGGTTGATGACCAGATCGGGGCAGTCCTCGACGACCTTCCCGTCGCGGTGGTGAAGACGGGGATGCTCGGCACCCCGACTGTCGTCGCCCTCGTCGCGGACCGGCTCTGCCATCTGCCCCTGGTGGTCGACCCGGTCCTGAGCGCGACCAGCGGCGCCGTGCTCGCAGGTCGGTCCGTGGTGGACGCCTACGTCGAGCGACTGCTGCCGCGCGCGTGGGTGGCGACTCCCAACCACGAAGAGGCGCGCGTCCTCGCGGGCCGTGACGGCCCACCCGCCGCCCTCGCGGCGCGGCTGGCCGACGTCGGCTGCGCGATCGTGCTCACCGGTGGCCCCGAGTGGCAGCCGGGGCGGAGGGAAGAGGCGACCTGCACCGACTGGGTCTGTCTGCCAGGTGGACGGGCGGAGCCCTTGCGTCATCGTGCCGTCCCGACGACCGCGGACCACGGGTCGGGGTGCACGTTCGCCAGCGCCCTGGCCGCCCTGCTCGCAGCGGGACGCGGACCCAGTTCCCACCAGGGGTCCGGCGGCACGCCCGGCGATCTCACCGTCGACGTACTCCGGTCTGCGTCTCGCGCAGCGGCGGCGTACGTCGCCGACCAGCTCATCACCAGCAGCACCTGGGACCTCGGTCGCGGTCGAGGGCCCATCGCACACATCAGCCGCCACCATCAGGAGGAAACCGCATGACCAAGGTCCACCCCGCACATGAGCGCGTCGCGACCGGGGAGTGGGAGGTGCCCGTCACCCGGGTCGCCCTCACCAACGGCGAGACGTTCGACCGCTACTGCACGACCGGCCCCGGTTCGGATCCCGAGATCGGGCTGCCCGGGCGCCGTACGACCTGGATCGAGGCGCGAGGCGACACCGAGACCTACACCGGGCGGGAGACCCAGCTGCTGGACAACGGGCGCTCGGCAGTCCGGCGGGGTCAGGCGCAGGAGGAGTGGCGCGGAGAGCGGCTCGCCCCCCGCCGGGCCAGGACCGGCAGCAACGTCACCCAGATGCACTACGCCCGTCAGGGCATCACCACGCCCGAGATGGAGTACGCCGCAGCACGCGAGGGCTGTGACGTCGAGCTGGTGCGCTCCGAAGTGGCCGCGGGGAGGGCGATCATCCCCGCCAACATCAACCACCCCGAGTGCGAGCCGATGGTGATCGGGCGTCGCTTCCTGGTGAAGGTCAACGCCAACATCGGCAACAGCGCCGTCACCAGTTCGATCCACGAGGAGGTCGACAAGCTCGTCTGGGCAGTGACCTGGGGCGCCGACACCGTCATGGACCTCTCGACCGGCGACGACATCCACACCACGCGCGAGTGGATCGTGCGCAACAGCCCGGTGCCCATCGGCACGGTGCCGCTCTACCAGGCGCTGGAGAAGGTCGACGGGGAAGCCGACCGGCTCACCTGGGAGATCTTCCGCGACACCGTCATCGAGCAGTGCGAGCAGGGGGTCGACTACATGACGATCCACGCCGGGGTGCTGCTGCGGCACATCCCGCTCACCGTTGACCGGATCACGGGCATCGTCTCGCGCGGCGGCTCGATCATGGCCGGTTGGTGCCTGGCGCACCACGAGGAGAACTTCCTCTACACGCACTTCGACGAGCTGTGCGAGATCTTCGCCGCCTACGACGTCTCCTTCAGCCTCGGGGACGGTCTTCGGCCGGGCTCGGTGGCCGACGCCAACGACGAGGCGCAGTTCGCGGAGCTGCGCACTCTCGCCGAGCTGACCGAGCGCGCCTGGACGCACGACGTGCAGGTCATGGTCGAAGGGCCCGGGCACGTCCCCCTGAACCTGGTCGAGGAGAACGTGCGGCTCCAGCAGGACTGGTGCCACGGCGCGCCGTTCTACACGCTGGGGCCGTTGGCAACCGACGTCGCCCCCGGCTACGACCACATCACCAGCGCGATCGGCGCGGCCACGATCGCCATGCACGGCACCGCGATGCTCTGCTACGTCACGCCCAAGGAGCACCTCGGTCTGCCCGACCGCGACGACGTCAAGACCGGGGTGATCACCTACAAGCTGGCGGCCCACGCCGCCGACGTCGCCAAGGGTCACCCGGGCGCACGCGCCTGGGACGACGCCTTGTCGACCGCCCGGTTCGAGTTCCGGTGGCGCGACCAGTTCGCGCTGTCCCTCGACCCGCCCACGGCGGAGTCGTTCCACGACGAGACGCTGCCGGCGGAGGGCGCGAAGACGGCGCACTTCTGCTCGATGTGCGGGCCGAAGTTCTGCTCCATGCGGATCAGTCAGGACGTCCGGGAGAGGTTCAAGGAGAAATCGGCCGAGTTCGTCGAGCTCGGTGGCACGGTCTACGTGGACACCCGCCCGGTCTAGCTCGCTGCCGTGCCTGGGCCGCGCCCGTGCCGCGGTCTTCGGGTCGGGGACAATCGGGGCAGGAGGCCGACACGATGAGAGCGCGCGGGCCAGCACGGGTGCGGCGGATCGCAGCCCTGAGCGCTGCCGTGCTGGCGCTGGGCGCGTGCACGTCGACCGGCGGCGGCGACGAGTCGAAGTCGTCGTCCCCCGGAGAGCCCGCCACGTCCCCCCAGAGCCCCGGCGAGATCACCATCGCCTTCGCCGGGGACGTGCACTTCGAGGCACACCTGGCGCGCCTGTTGCGCCGTCCGAAGGGGGCGCTGGGGCCGATGGCGGCGACGCTGCGTGATGCCGATCTGGCGATGCTGAACCTCGAGTCGGCCATCACCGAGCGCGGCAGGCGCACCCCGAAGGAGCGCGAGGGCGCGGGCAACCGCTATCACTTCCGCACCTCTGAGCGCGCTCTGGACGTGCTGGCCGACGCGGGTGTGGACGTCGTGAGCATGGCCAACAACCACGTCGCGGACTACGGCCGCGTGGGACTCAGCGACACTCTGACGGCGGCCCGCGATGCCCCGGTGGAGGTTGTCGGCATCGGCCGCGACATCGAGCAGGCGTTTGCGCCATACCGCGTCCGCGTGGGTGGCCTCGACGTCGCCGTCCTGGCTGCCGACACCGCCTTCCGCGAGGGCAGGAGTGACGTGTGGGCAGCCGGCCCCGACAACGCCGGGTCAGCGGCCGCACGCGAGTCCCGGCCGACAGCGCTGCTGGACGCGGTGCGAGCAGCGGCCGAGGCGGATGACCTCGTGGTCGTCTACCTGCACTGGGGGCGCGAGTACCAGTCGTGTCCCACCCAGCAGCAGCGCACGCTGTCCCGGCTGCTGGCCGAGGCCGGTGCCGACGTCGTGCTCGGCAGTCATGCGCACGTGGTCAGCGGCTCCGGCTGGTCAGGCGAGACCTACGTGAGCTACGGCCTGGGCAACTTCGTCTGGTATCACGACCGCTCGCCCGACACCGGAGTGCTGACCCTTCGCATGGACGTCGACGGCGTCGTCGACGATGCCTGGACACCTGCGGTGATCGCGCCGGACGGTCGGCCCCGCCCGGTCGTCGGCGCCGAGCGCGACGTCGCGCTCGCTGCGTGGCAGGACCTGCAGCGCTGTACGGGACTGGGCGCGGACCGTGGCCAGGGACAGACTGTGGACCCGGCGTACACCTCCTCGATCGGGCCCATCGGGACTGCCCTCGCCGCGCGGATGGCGACCAGCCATCGCCCGGGTTGCCCCGTGCCGCTACGCGACCTGCGCTACCTGCAGATGACCTACCGCGACTTCGACGGACAGGCCCGCGCCGGCGAGATGGTCGTCCACCGGCGCTACGCGCGAGGCGTCACGCGGGCCTTCGCGCGTCTGTACGCCGCCGGGTGGCCGATCGCGCGGATGCGGTTGGTCGACGACTACAGCGGTGACGACGACCGGTCGATGGCAGCCAACAACACCTCAGGCTTCAACTGTCGGCGCGTTGCCGGCCAGCGGCGATGGTCGGCCCACGCCTATGGCGCCGCGATCGACATCAACCCGGTCCAGAACCCCTATGTCCGGGCGGGTTCGGTCGAGCCCGCCAACGGCCGCCCGAACGCGCGCCTAGGCCGGGACCCCACCTCGCCGGTCCCGCCCGGGGTGATCAGATCGGGTGAGCTGCCAGTCGTGGCGCTGGCCCGGCTGGGCTGGAGGTGGGGCGGGGAGTGGGTCACCTCCCAGGACTACCAGCACATCGCGGCGCGGGACTTCAGGCGGCTCGTCGCTCGGTAGGGTGAGCCCATGGGTGGTGAGCTGGAGAACAGCAGCGGGGGGGACCCGAGCCGCATGCGCATCTCGGACGCAGACCGGCACAAGGTCGCCGAGCTCCTGCGGACGGCGGCAGGGGAGGGGCGCCTCGACTTGGACGAGCTCGACGAACGGCTCGAGCTGGCCTTCGACGCCAAGACCTACGCCGACCTGGTCCCCATCACCGCCGACCTCCACCCCGTGGCGCCGGTCAGCAGCTCCCTCCAGCCGAGGAACGTCACCGGACTGCCCGCGGCCACGTCGGGTCACGCCAGCTCGATGGCGATCATGGGCGACTGCAAGCGCAGAGGGGCCTGGCACGTGCCGGAGAACCATGCCGCCTTCGCGCTGATGGGCAGCGTGCTCATCGACCTGCGTCAGGCGAGCCTCTCCAGCCACGTCACGACGATCAATGCGAGCGCGATCATGGGCGACGTCAAGGTGGTGGTGCCGGCCCACTTCAACGTCGTTGTGGACGGGACCCCGATCATGGGCGACTACGGCCACGGCAAGGACAAGGTGGCCGCCGACATCGGGCCGGACTCTCCGACGATCCGCGTCCGAGGGATGGCGTTGATGGGCAGCGTCACCGTGACCCGGCTGCCGCCGCCCGGGACGCCCCGGAAGATCATCGGGACGTACTAGAGCCCGTACGCCGCAGCAACGGCGCCGGTCCCCATGGGATCGGCGCCGCTGCGATCTGTTCGAGCTGGTCTCCCGGCTGGTTCAGCTGCGGTGCTCGCCCGCGACCGGGGAGCCGCCTGCAGCCGGCGACCCGCCCGTGGACCCGCCAGCGGACCCGTCCGCGGACCCGTCGGCAGAGTGGACCTCCTCGCCCCGGTCGGCCATGTGCTCCGCCTTGGCCTGGGCGGAGGGGTCCTCCCGCTCGGGGACGCGCCCGGCCCGGGAGAGATCGACCGTGAGGTTCTCGCCGGTCGAGGGGTCGAAGAGGTGGATCTGGGTCGCGTCGACCCAGATCTCCGCCTCGTCACCCTCGCTGATCCGACTGGCACCGTCGAGGCTGACGACGAGCTGGGTCCGCATCTGGTCGCCGTCGAGATCCTTCTCGAGCTGGTTGAGCTGCTCCTGCACCTCCGGCGGCGCCTCGAAGGGGATGTAGGCGTAGGCCTCGTTGCCGAGCCACTCGACCACGTCGACCTTGGTCCTGAACGTGGAGCCGGCAGCCTTCTTGCTGTCGTCCATGACCGAAGCGTCCTCGAAGTGCTCGGGCCTGATCCCGGCGATGAGCAGCCCCTTGCCCTGGGCGTTCTTCGCCCGCTCCTCGGGGATCGTGACGGTTCCGAACGGCATCTTGACCGAGGTGCCGTCGACCTCCGCCGGCACGAAGTTCATCGGCGGTGAACCGATGAAACCCGCCACGAAGAGGTTGCCGGGGTTGGTGTAGAGCTCGCGCGGGGTGGCCAGCTGCTGGAGGACGCCACGCTTCATCACCGCCACGCGGTCGCCGAGCGTCATCGCCTCCGTCTGGTCGTGGGTGACGTAGACCGTGGTGATGCCGAGCCGCTTCTGCAACCGCGCGATCTCGGTGCGCATCTGGCCGCGGAGCTTCGCGTCGAGGTTGGACAGCGGCTCGTCGAAGAGGAACGCGTCCGCGTCCCGGACGATCGCGCGACCCATGGCAACGCGCTGTCGCTGACCACCTGACAGGTTGCCCGGCTTGCGGTCGAGGTGCTCGTCCAGGTCGAGGGTCTTCGAGGCTGTGCGCACCTTCTCGTCGATCTCGTTGTGCGGTGCTCCGGCCAGCCGGAGCGGGAACGCGATGTTCTCGTAGACCGTCAGGTGGGGGTAGAGCGCGTAGTTCTGGAACACCATGGCGAGGTTGCGGTCGCGCGGGGCGAGGTCGTTGACCAACTTGTCCCCGATGACCATGTCGCCCGAGGTGATGTCCTCCAGGCCCACGATCATCCGCAGCAAGGTGGACTTCCCGCAGCCCGACGGGCCGACGAGGATCATGAACTCCCCGTCCGCGACGTCGATGCTGACGTCGTTGACGGCCGGGAAGCCGTCGCCGTACTTCTTGACGATGTTTCTCATGTCGATGGCAGCCATGGACTCAACCCTTCACTGCGCCGGAGGTCAGGCCGGCGACGATCTTGCGCTGGAAAAGCAGGACGATGATGATCACCGGGACCGTGACGATCACGGATGCCGTGGCGAGCTGGGAGTACGGCGGGTTGAACGGGTCTGGCCCGACGAAGAACGACATCTGCGCCGGCACCGTTCGTGACGACGTCGTCGACGTCAGTGAGATCGCGAGCACGAACTCGTTCCAGGCGAAGAAGAACGTCAAGATCGCGGCCGTGAAGACACCCGGCGCCGCAAGCGGGACGATCACCTTGCGGAACGCCTGCCACGACGTGGCACCGTCCACCTGGGCGGCCTGCTCCATCTCCCACGGGATCTCGCGGAAGAACGCGGTGAGGGTCCAGATCGCCAGCGGCAGCGTGAACGTCATGTAGGGGATGATCAGCCCGGGCCACGTGTCGAAGAGCCCGAATGTGCGCCACATGTCGAACAACGGACCCACCAGCGAGACCACCGGGAACATCGCGATGGCCAGGGCCATGGAGAGCACGATCTTCTTGCCCTTGAACTCCAGCCGCGCGATGGCGTACGCCGCGAGCGTGGCGAAGATGACGGACAGCACGGTGGCGATCAGCGCGATGCCGAAGCTGTTGATCAGCGCCCTCGTGAAGTCACCGTTCTCCAGGATCGCCGAGTAGTTCTCGAGCGTGGGGTCCTTGGGCAGGAACTGCGCGCTGCCCGCGGACGTCTCTTCGACGGACTTGAACGACAGCGAGATGATCCACGCCACAGGCAGCAGACACCAGATCATGATCAGCAGGAAGCCGATCCAGGTGCCGATTCCGGTCTTCTTCTTCATCAGCCCTCACCCCTTGCCTGCGCCAGGTCGACGCGGAACAGCTTCACGATCCCGAAGGCCAACAGCAGCACCGAGAGGAAGAGCAGCACGGACAGCGCCGAGCCCATCCCGAGCTGCATCTGCTCGATCACCTGCCGGTAGGTCAGGAACGAGATCGACTCCGTGTCCTGCGCACCTCGCGTCATCACGAAGATGTTGTCGAAGATGCGGTAGGCGTCGAGCGCCCGGAAGAGCACAGCGACCATGATCGCCGCTCTCATGTTGGGCAGGATCACCTTCCACAACCGCTGCCACCACGTGGCTCCGTCGACCTGGGCGGCTTCGAGCATGTCCTCGGAGACCTGCGACAGGCCCGCGAGCAGCAGGAGGGCCATGAACGGCGTGGTCTTCCAGATCTCGGAGACCATGATCGCGAACATCGCCGGCCAGTGGTCGCCGAACCAGTTGAAGTTCTCGTCGAAGAACGGCAGCCAGGCGTTGACGAAGCCGTTGTTGAGCGAGAAGGCGAACTGCCAGGCGAAGGCCGAGACCACCGTGATGATGCCGTAGGGGATCAGGATCGAGGTCCGCATCAGACCTCGAGCCACCATGATCTTGTGCATCACCATCGCGAAGGCGAAGCCGATGACGAGCTCGACGGCGACGGTGATCACCATGATCAGCACGGTGTTCCAGGTGTCGCGCCAGAACAACGAGTCGCTGAGGATCGTCACGTAGTTGCTCACGCCGACGAACTCGCGGTCGTCTGGAGTCGTGAGGCGATATCTGAACAGCGAGAGGTAGAGCGCCTGGAGCATCGGATATGCCGTGACCAGGACCATCATGACGACGGCAGGGGCCACGAGCCGCTGGCCCAGCCTGTTCTCGGCGACCGAGCGGTCGCTCCCGTTGGTCTTGGCGCTCTTCCTGGTCTCCTCCGCAGCCTGCGGTGCGATCGTGGAAGTCACAGCAGGGACCCTCCCTTCAAGACGTCCTCGATGAAGTCCCTGGACTTCTCGGGAGTTTCTTCGTCGACTCCCGACGGTGGGTGCCAGGTGCTCTGGATGGCGCTGGAGATGTCACTCCAGTACGGCGACACCGTGCGGGGCGCCGCCGCGTCGAGGGACTCCTTGAACAACGCGATCAGCTCCGGCGGGAAGAGGTCCTTGACGGCCTGCTCCTCGTAGCCGGCCTCGCTGGAGGGCATGTTGCCCGTCAGCTCGGCGTTGAGACCTTGGCTCTCCGGACTCGTCAGGCACTCCAGCGCCGCGATGGCCTCCTCCTCGTTGTCCGAGGCGGAGCTGACGCCGATGCCGATGCCGCCGTACGGCGGTCGCGACTCCTCACCCTCCACGGTCTGGGGATAGCGGGCGAAGCCGATGTCGTCCTCGAGCCGCTCCTCGCCGTAGTTGCCCCAGATGTAGGTCCAGTTGACGAGGAACGAGCCCTGGTCGCCGCCGAACGTGGTGCCTGCGGTGCCTTCGTTGGAGACCGACAGGTCGGAGGGCGCGGCCTCCGAGTCCGCCAGCATCTTGATCACCCGGGCCGCTTCCTTGCCGGCGTCCGAGGCGATGTCGATCTTTGCCTCGGCGCCCGCGTCGGTCTCGGAGGCGATGTCACCGCCGGCGCCGGAGATCAGCGCATTGATCCACACGGAGTAGCCCTCGTACTTGTTGGCCTGGACGCCGATCTTCCCGTCGTTCTCGCTGGCAGCGGTGATGATCTGCTCCCAGGTGACGTCCTGCTCCATGTCCAGGCCGGCCTTCTCGACGAAGGACTTGCGGTACCACAGGACCTGGACGTTGGACCAGAACGGTGCGACGACCAGCTCGTCCTCCCAGGTCGCAGCCTCCGCCGCGCTCTCGAAGGCCTGCTCGCGGAACTTGTCCTGCATCTCCTGCGGGATCTCAGCGAGGTAGCCGGCGTTGGCGAACTCGGCCGTGAACGGCGGGTCGAGGCTCATCAGGTCGATCGCCGGGTCGCCTGCGGCGAGCCTGCGTGCCAGCTGGATCCGTTGCTGGCTGGCGTCCTGGGGCAGGACCTGGACGGAGATGCTGTAGTCATCGGTCGAGCACGCCTCTGCCACGGCTTCCTGCCCGCCCGCGTCGGGGTTGGTGTACCAGACGAGCTCCGGCTTCCCGGAGTCACTGCCCGAACAGCCCGCAAGGATTCCGCTGGCGAGGCACAAGGCTCCGGCCGGAGCTGCCCACCGCCGCACCCGTCTCCTGCGTGGCCGTTGCGAAGATCGTGCCGTCATCCGCGCCTCCATCCAGTTGTGGTTCAGGTCACAGGTCTAGTCCCCTTGGGGGGGCCTTGGCAACAGGTCTTGTCCCCAAGGGGTGACCTGCAGGCGCACACGTGGTCGGTGTCCCTAGTCTTCTCGGGTGACTGCTCAGAGTTCCCCTCAGCCGGCCCCCGCATCGACGCGTGCTCTCGCCCCCGGTCGGGTCAACCTGATCGGCGAACACACCGACTACAACGACGGATTCGTCCTTCCCTTCGCCCTCGGTCTCGGGTGTACGGCGACCGTGGTGCTCGGCGGCGAGGGCTGGGTGGCGACCTCCGCCCAGCAGGACGGCGAGGTGGCAACGACCACGTGCGCGCCGTCCGCCGTCCCCGGCTGGGCCACCTACGTGCTCGGGCCGATCTGGTTGCTCGCCGATCGAGGGGTCGACGTCCCGCCGATGCGGATCCACGTGGACAGCAACGTGCCGCTCGGTGCTGGGCTGTCGTCGTCGGCTGCGCTGGTCTGCAGCGTGGTCACCGCCCTCGACGAGGCACTGTCGCTGGGGTTGGGCGCCGAGGAGTCCCTGGCGCTGTCCCGCGCGGTGGAGAACGACGTGGTCGGCGCCCCCACGGGCGGCATGGACCAGCTCGTGTCGCTGCGGGCCGTCGAGGGACACGCACTGTTCTGCGACATGCGCTCGCTGGAGACGAGTCCGGTGCCGTTCGACCTCGAGGCGGCGGGCCTGGCCATGGTCGTGATCGACACCCGAGCGCCGCACCGGCACGTCGACGGGGAGTACGCCGAACGCCGGGCCGGCTGCGAGGAGGCGGCGCGCGTCCTCGGAGTGCCTGCCCTGCGCGACGTGGGCGCCGACGACCTGGACACCGCGATGGAGCGGCTGGGGGAGGACCGGCTGCAGCGATACGTCCGCCACGTCGTGACCGAGAACGACCGGGTCCTGGCGACGGTAGATCTGCTGCGCGGCGGAGACGTCGCCGCGATCGGTCCGCTGCTCACCGCGTCGCACGCCTCGATGCGAGACGACTTCGCGATCTCGGTGCCGGAGGTCGATGCAGCGGTCGACGCCCTGCTCGAAGCCGGCGCTCTGGGCGCCCGAATGACCGGAGGGGGATTCGGCGGTTGCGTCATCGGGTTGCTCCCGCGCGCGGGGGTGGAGCACGCCATCGAGGTCGTGACCCAGCGCTTCGGCGACGGTGGCTGGCAGGAGCCGACGGGCTTCCTGGTGACCCCGGGCCCAGGAGCCCACGTCGTTCCTGATTGAGGCGTCAGTCGCCTGTCGACGCGCGGTCGGCCGTGCGCCGGATGCTCTCCACGAAGGTGTCGTAGAGGTCGACCGGGAGGTCGTGTCCCATGCCTTCGACCAGCAGCAGCTCGGCGCCCGGCACCGCGGAGGCAGTGGCGCGACCGCCGCTCACGTGCACCATCTTGTCCGCCAGCCCGTGGATGATCAGCGTCGGGACGCGGAGGTTGCGCAGCGACAGGGTGCGGTTGGGCTGCGTGACGATGGCGAGCATCTGTCGCAGCACCCCGCTCTGTGACACACCGCGCGCAAAGGTGTCCTCGCCCCGCTTGCGCAGGGCGTCGGGGTCGACGGGGAAGTCGGGGGACCCGATGAGGTTCCAGACCACCGCGTTGGCCGCGACGTACGCCTCCATGCCTCCTCGACGCGCCGTGAGCAGGGTGGGCAGGAGCTCCGGGCTCTGCCACCCGACCGTGCGCCGGCCGGTGGTCGACATGATGCTCACGAGGGACAGCACGCGGGTCGGCGCCTCGATCGCCATCGTCTGCGCGATCATCCCGCCCATGGAGATGCCCACGACGTGGGCTGCCTCGAGTCCGAGATGGTCAAGCAGGGCGAGGCCGTCCCCGGCCATGTCGCTCAGCGAGTAGGGGGTGTTGGCGCGTCCGGTCGAGAAGGCCTTCACCAGCTGTGCCCGCGTCACCCGCTGGCGGATGCGCGACGAGCGTCCGGTGTCGCGATTGTCGTAGCGGATGACGAAGAACCCGGCCCGAGCGAGACTGGTGCAGAAGTCGTCGTCCCACCAGATCATCGGTCCGCCCAGGCCCATCACGAGCAGCAGCGGGTCTTCGTCGGGAGAGCCGAAGGTCTGGTAGCAGATCTCCACCGAAGGGCTGACCGGGGCGAACATCTCCTCCGAGACCGCCACGGCGGGCGACTTCTTCGACGCGGGGGGAGGCATACGGGACATCTCGACAGTCAACACGAAACAATCGATCGGGCGACACCACGCTGCCCCCACGGGGGCAAATGAGACGGGAATCTCATCGTGACGGCTACATTCGCATGTTGTGACCCCGACCACACTCGCGGACTTCCTGCTGCCGGACGGCTTCGGTCGCCCGCGCGTGCATGCGGTCATCGGTGAGGGTCGCGTCATCGCCGAGGCAGGCCGCTACGCCTGGGACGCGTTGAGCCAGCGGGGCGAGCGCAGGCACACGCCGTACGCCCGTCGTGCCCCGATGCGGTGGGACGAGCCGGTGCTGCTGGTGCCCGGGTTCATGGCAGGCGACGCCACGCTCGCCCTGATGCGGCGGGCGCTGCAGCAGCAGGGCGTGCGTACCTATCGGTCCCACATCCGGTCCAACGTCGGGTGCACGATCGACGTCGCCGCCCAGATGGAGCGGCGTCTGGAGTCCATCGCGCAGCGACGCGGGAGCAAGGTCCGGATCGTGGGGCACAGCCTGGGTGGGATGCTCGCCCGCGGGGTGGCTGCCCGGCGGCCCGATCTCGTCTCTGGCCTGGTGACCCTGGGCAGCCCGATGCTCGCCCCGGGCGCGCACCACGTCAGCCTCGGTGCGAGCGTGGCCATGCTGGTGCGGCTGAGCCGAGCAGGCTTCGGCGGGCTCATGTCCGAGGACTGCGTCGCCGGTGCGTGTGCGCGGCGGAGCTTCGACGAGGGACGACTGTCGCTGGCCCCGTCCGTCGACTTCACCGCGCTCTACTCCAAGCGCGACGGCATCGTCGACTGGCGCGCCTGCATCGACCCCGACGCTACGGCGGTCGAGGTGCGGGCATCGCACCTGGGGATGGCCGTCGACCCGCGGGTCATCGCCGTCGTCACCGAGGCGCTGCGACCCACCCGGTCACTTGTCGAAGTCGATCGCGGAGAAATCGCGTAGCTTCGAGAGCTGGTGCTCGCTGGTGATCCGGCGGATCGTGCCGCTGCGCGAACGCATGACCAGCGAGTCCGTCGTCGCGCCGTTGCGGCGGTAGCGCACCCCACGCATGAGCTCGCCGTCGGTGATGCCGGTCGCCACGAAGAAACAGTCGTCACCGGTGACGAGGTCGTCGGTGCCGAGCACGAAGTCGTCGTCGAGGTTGTGACCGGCGTCGAGGGCGCGCTGGCGTTCGTCGTCGTCCTGCGGCCAGAGCCGGCCCTGGATGACGCCACCGGTGCACTTCATGGCGCAGGCGGTGATGATGCCCTCGGGCGTGCCGCCGATGCCGAGCAGCAGGTCGATGCCGGTGTCGGGGCGGGCGGCCATGATCGCGCCGGCCACGTCGCCGTCCTCGATGAACTTGATCCTCGCACCGGTGGCCCGGATGTCCTCGACCAGCTGCGCGTGACGCGGGCGGTCGAGCAGGACGACCGTCACGTCGGAGGGCGAGCTGCCCTTGGCCTTGGCGACCTGGTGGATGTTCTCGGCGACCGGGTAGCGGATGTCGACGACATCGGCGGCCTCGGGTCCGGTGACAAGCTTCTCCATGTAGAAGACGGCCGAGGGGTCATACATGGAGCCTCGAGGCGAGACGGCCAGCACCGAGACTGCGTTGTTCATGCCCTTGGCCGTCAGCGTCGTGCCGTCGATCGGATCGACGGCCACGTCGCATTCCGGTCCGGTGCCGTCGCCGACCTGCTCGCCGTTGTAGAGCATCGGGGCGTTGTCCTTCTCGCCCTCGCCGATCACGACCGTCCCCCTCATGCCGATGCTGGAGATCATCACGCGCATGGCGTTGACGGCCACGCCGTCGGCGTCGTTCTTGTCGCCTCGTCCGACCCAGCGTCCGGCGGCCATGGCGGCGGCCTCCGTCACTCGCACGAGCTCGAGGGCGAGGTTGCGGTCGGGCGGCAGCTGGGACGGGCTCATGGGGCGCATGCTAGCGGTCGGGGGTTGCCGTGCTGTAGCGGCTCACGGCGGTGGCCTTGACCGAGAGCCAGACCTCGCGGCCCGGCGCGAGGCCGAGCTCGGCGGTGGCCTGCGGCGTCACATCGGCCAGCAGCGGCGGATCGGTGTCGATCAAGAGGCGTACGGCGTCGCCGTGCTGCTGGGCGCTTGCGACCGGACCGTGCCACTGGAGTCGAGCCGAACCCGCCGGTCTGGCCAGGCTGACGGTGACATCGCGGGGCGAGAACGTCGTGAACTCCTCCCCGTCCTCCGTCCGGTCACGGAGCAGGTTCACTCCCACCAGGCGCGCAACGTGGTCGGTGGCCGGCCGGGCGGCCACCTCGTGAGGCGAGCCGCGCTGGGCGACGCGGCCCTGGTCGAGCACCAGCACCTGGTCGGCCAGGGTGAGCGCGTCGATCGCTTCGTGGGTGATCAGGATGGCGATCCCGTCGTACGTCGCCAGATGGTTGGCCAGCTCGATCCTCAAGGCCATGGCCACGGTGATGTCCAGACCTGCGAACGGCTCGTCGAGCAGCAGCAGTCGCGGCTGCGTGGCCAGCGCCCGGGCGATGGCCACGCGCTGCGCCTGTCCGCCCGACAGCTCGCGTGGGCGGCGATGTCCGAGGTCCCCCACGCCGAAGGTGTCCAGCAGCCCCTGCGCCCGGGCGTCGGCCTCCCGCCGCGGGCAGCCTCGGGAACGAGGACCGAAGGCGACGTTGTCGAGGGCACTCAGGTGTGGGAAGAGAAGCTGACCCTGGAAAACCATGCCGACGTCGCGGTCCCTCGCCGAGAGCTGGAGGAGGTCCGTGCCGTCGAGGACCGCAGTCCCCTCGGCTTGCACGAGCCCTGCCAGGGCGCGCACGAGCGAGGACTTCCCGGCCCCGTTGGGGCCGATGACTGCGACGACGGATCCGGCGGTGGCGTCGAGCTCGACCGTGACCCGCCCTGGCACCGTGAGGGCCACCTGCAGGCCGTCTGCCTGCGGCCCCGAGGGCGACGTGCGTCTCACGGCGTGCCCAGCCAGCGGTCGCGCAGGAGCAGCAGCACCGCGACGGAGACGACGAGCATCACGAAGCTCAGCGCGAGCGCCGCGTCCTGGTCGCTCTGGCGCGTGACGTAGATCAGTGTGGGCATGGTCTGCGTGGTCCCGGGATAGTTGCCGTTGAAGGTGATGGTGGCGCCGAACTCTCCGAGTGACCTGGCCCAGCCGAGCACCATGCCGGCCATGATCCCGGGCAGCGCGAGCGGGATCGTGATCCGTCGGAACGTGGTCCATCGAGTGGCGCCGAGCGTGGCCGCGGCGGCGTCGTACTCCGGATCGGCCGAGCGGAGCGAGCCCTCGATCGCCAGCACCACGAACGGCATCGAGACGAAGACATGGGCAAGCACCACGCCCCAGGCTGTGAACGGGAAGGCGAAACCGGTGGCGGCCAACAACGGCTCACCCAGCAGGCCGGTGCGACCGAAGGCCGTCCGCAGGGCGACCCCGGCCACGACGGGTGGAAGCACCATCGGCACGGTCACGAGCACTCGCACGAAGGTGCGGCCGCGGAACTCCACCCGCGCCAGCAGCCAGGCGGTCGGCAGCCCCAGCACCAGGCAGACCAGCATGGCGGCGGTCGAGGTGGTCAGGCTCAACCACAGGGCACTGCGCAGCGGCGCAGAGTTGAGCTGACCGGGCAGCGCGCGCCAGTCGATGGCCGCGAGCAGCGCGACGAGCGGCACGACCAGCACGAAGACGGCCAGGGCGGCCGGCGCGAGGAGCAGGAGCGGTGGCCGACCCAGCGGATCGGCTCGTCTGCCCTGCCCCCTCACGCGCGGCTCATCGAGCGACTCACGGCTTCCCGAAACCGGCCCGTTCGAGGATCGCCAGGCCCTCGTCCGAGGCGACGAACTCGACCCATTCCCCGGCGAGCTCGGCGTCGGCAGACTGCTCGAGCACGGTCGTGTAGTAGGAGGTCAGCGCGGACTCGGCCCCCGGAATCTCCACGGCGACCACGGCGTCCTCGGCTGCTACGGCGTCGGTGGCATAGACGAGACCGGCGTCGGCCTCGCCCGAGACGACCTTGTCGAGGGTCGCGCGGACGTCCTCCTCGAGACTGGCCGGCTCGGCGGTGATGTCATTGTCGGCGAGCACCGCCGCAGCGACCTTGCCGCACGGCGCTTCGTTGGTGCACCGCACCCAGGTGCTGCCCTCGAGGTCGTCGAGCGACTCGATGCCCGCAGGGTTGTCGGCAGGGGTGACGATCGTCAGGACGTTGGTGGCGAAAGAAGAGATGTCGCCTGTGACGCCTGCGTCCTCGGCGAGCTGCATCGAGGTCTCGTCAGCGGTGGTCAGCACGTCACCTGGCGCGCCGTCGGCCACCTGCTCGGCCAGATCCGTGCTCGATCCGAACGAGAAGGTCACGGTGGTGCCGTCGTGCGAGGCCTCGAACTCCGTCGCCAGCTCCTCGAAGGCGTCGGTCAGCGATGAGGCTGCCAGCACGGTGAGCTCGCTCGTCTCGCTGCCCGCGCCGCCGGCACTGTCGTTGCCACACGCGGCGAGCGGGCAGGCGAGGAGGAGGGCAGTGAGGGCCAGGGGGGCGCGACGGACCGACGGTCGATGAGTCGTCATGTGAGAAGTGTGCCGCATGTGCGGTTGATTTGCGTGAAACCACACGCAGATGCGGTATATCGCGTCCTTCAGGTCGTCTCGATCACGACGTTGGTCGACTTCACCGACGCGACGGCCCGCACGCCCGGCGCCAGGCCGAGCTCGTCGGCCGCGTCGGCGCTCATCAGCGACACCATCCGACTCCGGCCGCAGACCATCTCGACCTGGGCCATCACGGTGTCCTTCCGGACCCGGGTGACGATCCCGGGCAGTCGGTTGCGGGCGCTGACCGAGCTGGCCCTGCTGCGCTGGCGGTCGGGTTCGTCGACCAGCGACTCGGCCAGCACCGCCAGGTCTGCGCCGACGATGACGGCCGGGTTGCCGGCTGCCGGCAACCGGCCGGCGTCCACCCATCGGCGTACGGTGTCGTCGCTCACGCCGAGGATCTCGGCCGCCTCGGCCACGCGGTAGGTCGTCACACCGCCATTGTGGCCCCCATCGGCGGAGGGACCTGTGAGGGCCTGTGAGAATGGTCGGGTGAGTGAGAAGCCCGGCCGCTACCAGCGCTCGACCAGTGGTCTGATCGGAGCGATGGTGGTGACGCTGCTGGCGGTCGGCCTCTTCTGGACCGTGCGTTCCCTGAGCCGTACCGAGGTCGAGGTCGAACGCGAACCGGTCGACTTCGCCGCCTCAGCCGAGGCCGCGCGCGGTGCAGGCTTCGACGTCGTGGCGCCCGCGACGCTGCCGGAGGGGTGGATGGCCACGGCGATCGACCTCACCCAGACCGACCCACCGGAGTGGGGCATGGGCGTGCTGACGGCGGAGGGGAAGTTCGTCGGCCTCCGCCAGGAGGACCGGCCCGTCGACGACCTCGTCGAGGCCAATGTCGACGAGGACGCCGTCGAGGGCGAGCCGCTCTCCCTCGACAGCGCCGTGGGGGACACCTGGCAGACCTGGATCGACGAGGGTGGCGACACCGGATATTCGATCGAGTACGCCGACCAGACGGTGCTCGTCTACGGCTCCGCCCCGCCCGAGGACCTTCAGCAGTTCATCACGCTGCTCGAGCGCTGAGGCTCGACGGTCGTCGGTCACACTGTCGCGGTGCCATCGAACATCGACGCAAGACCTCCTTGGGAGTCCCCGGTCCACGGCGTGCTGGTCGTCCTGGCGGGCCGCCCGGGCACCGGCAAGACCACCGTCGGCAGGTTGCTGGCCGGTCGGCTCCGGGCCGCCTACCTGCGCACGGACGTGATTGCTGGTCCGATGCTGAGCAGTGGCGTCACCGATGACAACGCCAGGGCAGGACGCGTGGCGTACGACATCGCGCGCGACGTCGCGATCGAGAACCTGCGTCTGGGGGTGCCCGTGCTGGTGGACGGTGTGCATGCGACCCGTGAGCGGCGAGCGATCTGGCGCGATGTCTCCGAGAGCACCGGTGCCCGCCTCGTCCAGCTCGAGATGATCCTCTCGGACGCGGTCGAGCATCGGCTCCGGGTCGAGAGGCGTCAGACCGACGGGTACATCGGCCCGAGCTGGGAACAGATCATCGCGATGGAGTACGACGCGTGGAGCGAGACCGCCGACGGGCTGCGACTGGTGGTGGACACCGCGGACACGGACGTCGCCCTTGCCGCGTGCCTCGACCACGTCAAGGGTTCAGCTCCGGCGTGATGAAACCCCCGGTCGTATCAGCCGGGAAGGTTCAGCTGGACCGCTCGAAGGTGACGAGCAGTCCCTCGACGCCACCCGGGCCGACTCGGCCCTTGACCTCGGCAGCTGTGATGGACTTCAGCTTCCACCCTTCGCGTCCGTGCTCGTTGAGGAGCTCCTCCAGCTTCTCGCCCGACATCTTGCCGCCGATCATCTTCTCGCGGACCTCGACGACCTTGTATTCGTATGGCATGCCTCGACGGTAGTCCTGCACGACTCGCAGGACCACCCCCCATCATCGGTGCGGCATTGCCGAAGCCGCACTCCTGGGCCGGACGCGTCACGAGAGGAGGGCTCCCACGAGCGCGTCACTCATCTTCCGGCTCTTCAACGAGGTCACCAACCACGTGTCCGGTCCCCGTCGGAAGCGGAGCATCCGCACGGTGCTGTCTTGGGCCAAGACCACTTGGACCACCTGCCCACCGACGTGTCGTCGGCCCAGAACGCGGAGCTCACCGGGTTCGCCGGCGGGGGGGCGGTGCTGAAGTCGGAACGACGTACGCCGTCAGCGACTCCCCGCGCCATACTGCGTCGAAGCCCGTATTGATCTCGTGCTCGTAGCCCGGCACCAGGACCAACCGCTGAGCATCCGCCTTCGTCAGGGCCGCTCGGGCACGCTCGCTCACCTCTGCGTTGGCGGGAGGCAAGGCCGAGTCGTCGTCGGCCGGCACCGTCGTGGCGGTTGACGTCGGGGACGGCATGGTCGTGCTCTGTGTGCCCTGCGCGGCGTCGGCGGAGTTGCGGGAGTCGGTGGTACTGCACGAGAGCATCGTCAGAGCGAGAGCGACGAGGCCAGGTGCCAGCACGCGCCGCGTGCTCGATGCCAGGTCCATGCGACGCAGCGTGCCGCGCATCTGTTGTCTGCGCCAGTCTCGGAGCAGTTGCCGGCAGGCGCTGGGCGACCCTCGGCCTAGGTCCGGCGGTGGAAGCGGTAGTCGCCGTTGAGGAGTCGGTTGGTGAGGTAGCGGGTGTCGTGGGCTCGGTGGTGGTGGTGGGTGCAGAGGAGTGCGGCGTTGATGAGGTCGGTGGTGCCGCCGTGGGACCAGGGGTGGGGTGGTGGGTTTCGCACCAGGCGGCGGGGACGGTGCACCCATCGGCTTGGCAGTGGGTGTGGATGAGGCGGATCGCTTTGCGTTGGGCGCCGGAGTGGAGGCGTCGGGTGCGGCCGAGGTCGAGGACTTCAGACTTCCCGCCGAGGACGGCGGGCAGGATCTTCGCCTGGCACGCGAGGCGGCGTGCTTGTCCTGTGGTGATGGTGTCGCCGGTCTCCAGCGTCGCGACGCCGGCGGCCTCGAGGTCGGTGGTGAGCTGGTCGAGGTCGAGGTGGACGGTGATGGTGGTCGCGGTGCCGCCGTGGGCGGGGAGCACGTGAGCGGGCAGTACTTCGAGGAGGTCGGTCAGGGCCAGGCCGAGGAGACGCGGGGTCGGGATGCGGTGGCCGTCGGCCTCGGTGGCTGTCCGGCGGGGTGAGGCGAAGGCTTCGAGGTAGGTCCGGAGCCGGGTGGCGGTGGCGTCGGGGAGGCGGCCGGTGATCCGGGTGGTGCCGTCGCCGAGGGGGGTGAGGGTCAGGCGGGTGTGGTCGGCAGCGAGGTGTTCTTCGCGTTCGAGGGTTTTGCGTTCGGCCTCTTCGGCGATCTCGGGGGCTATGACGTCGAGGACCTTGCGGGCCAGGCGACGTAGTGGGGTGGGGGCCCAGTCGTCGGCGAGGTCGATGAGGTGCAGCTCAGCGCGTTCGCGGACCTCAGCGGTGATCGTGTCGTCGGTGAGGTCGTCGAGGGCGTGAGTGATGACGTGGGCCTGGTCGAGGTTGACCCGGCCGGCCGACACTGCGGCACCGAGGTGGGGGTAGTCCCGGTCCAGTGACGACGCGAGGTGTTCCAGCGCAGTGGCGGGGCGGTGGTCGTGACGGGTCGTTGCGGCGTACCACGCACCCGCGCTGCGTGCGCCGGTCTCGTCGGCGACGTCACCGGAGGCGGCCAGCAACGAGAGCAGCAGACCTTGGGTGCGGGTGACGATCGTGGACAGTTCACGCAGGGCGGTGGCCTTGTCCCCTACGGGGACGAAGGTGGGGTTGAACCCGATCGCCTTGTCGAGGTCAGCGGAGACGGCCACGACGGCGTCCAGCAGCGGGTGCTGGTGCTGGTCGCGGGTGATTGTCATGCCGAAATGCTACGGACATTTCAGAACACGCGTTCGAGCAATCCACAGGGGCCAGCTGAGACGACTCCACCGCAGGGCTGTGGACCGAAAGTGGCCCGGAACTCGACGCCGTCAGAAGGAAAGCTGTTCCAGCGGCTGAGGGCCACGGCCATCTCGCAGCGGGCATCGTCGAGTGAGCCGGCGCCTCACTCGGACGCGTCGTCGGACCTCGCCGCGTCGAGTCGCGCGCGGGCGCCGTCGAGCCACTGCTGGCACGTCGTGGCGAGCTTCTCCCCGCGCTCCCACAGCGCCAACGACTCCTCGAGCCCTGTGCCGCCTGCCTCGAGGGTGCGCACGACCTCGATGAGCTCCTCGCGGGCCGCCTCGTAGGACGGGTTGTCGTCACTCATCGCTGTCTCCTTCTTGAGCGCTGCTCGTGTCGGTGCTGACCTTTTCGGTGCTGACCTTCTCGGTGCTGACCTTTTCGGTGCCGGTCGTCGTGGCGGCGATGCGGCCGTCAGCGACGCGGATGCTGAGCCGCTGCTTGGCCAAAACCTCGTCGACGCTGGTCACGACGTGGCCGTCTGCGTCCTGCACCACGGCATATCCGCGCTGCAGTGTCGCGAGCGGCGAGAGGGACTGTGCCCGCGCGCGTTGGTGCCCGATGTCGTCGGCCGCGCGGTCGAGACGGTGGGTGAGGTGGCGGCGGGCCCGCTCACGCAGCTCGGTCACCTCGTCGGAGCGGACGTCCAGGATGGTGCGGGGGTCGCGCATCACGGGTCGGCCGCGGAGGTCGTCGAGCCCACGCTGCTCCCGCTCGACGAGCTGGCCGACAACCTGGCGCAACCGGTCGCGCGCCCAGATGACCCCGCGCAGCTCCTCGGCCATGTCGGGCACGACCAGCTTGGCCGCATCGGTCGGCGTCGAGGCGCGGACGTCGGCGACCAGGTCGAGCAGCGGCGAGTCCGGCTCGTGCCCGATGGCCGACACCACCGGGGTGCGCGCCCGGTGGACCGCCCTGATCAACGCCTCGTCGGAGAATGGCAACAGGTCTTCGACCGAACCGCCCCCACGCGCGATCACGATCACGTCGACGTCCGGGTGTCGATCCAGCCTGTCCAGCGCCTCCATCACCTCCGCGGCGCAGCGGGTGCCCTGCATGGCTGCGTATGCCACCTCGAACTCCACAGCGGCCCAGCGCCGCCGCGCGTTGTCGAGCACGTCGCGCTCCGCGGCGCTGTTGGGAGCGGTGACCAGGCCCACGCGACCGGGAAGGAAGGGCAGGTCGCGCTTGAGCTCGGGTGCGAAGAGTCCCTCGGCGGCCAAGAGCTGGCGCCGACGCTCGATCCGGGCGAGGAGCTCGCCGAGGCCGACCATGCGGATCTCCCGGGCGTGCAGGGAGAAGGTGCCGCGATTGGCGTAGTAGGAAGGTCGCGCGTGAACGATCACGCTCGCGCCCTCGACCAACGGCGGGTTGAGCGAGTCGAACAACGTGCGCGGGCACGTCAGCGGCACGGAGATGTCGGCATGCGTGTCGCGCATGGTCATGAAGACGGTGTTGATCCCCGGGCGCCGGCTGATCTGGGCGAGCTGACCCTCCACCCAGACGCCGCCCAGCCGGTCGATCCACTGGCTGACTGCGTTGGCCACGGCGCGGACGGGCGCAGGGGACTCCGGGGTCGCGTCGCGGAGGGAGGGCACGCAGGCGAGAGTAGGGGACGGCGCCGACATCGCCGATCAGCCGCCTGCCTTCTAGACTCGTGCCCATGACGACCGACCTGGGCCTGCCGCCCGTCCTCGACCCGGCCGCCGCGCGTGAAGTGCTGCTCGCAGCGCCCCGCGGCTACTGCGCCGGCGTCGACCGAGCCGTCATCACGGTGGAGAAGGCGCTCGACCTCTACGGCTCGCCGGTCTACGTCCGCAAGCAGATCGTCCACAACAAGCACGTGGTGGCCGACCTCGAGGCTCGCGGCGCCATCTTCGTGGAGGAGCTCGACGAGGTCCCGGTCGGACAGACCGTCGTGTTCTCCGCCCACGGCGTCTCGCCCGCGGTCCATACCGAAGCGGCCGAGCGAGGTCTGAAGACCATCGACGCCACCTGCCCGTTGGTCACCAAGGTGCACCACGAGGCCAGGCGCTTCGCCAGCGACGACTACGACATCCTCCTCATCGGTCATGAGGGCCACGAAGAGGTCGAGGGCACCGCCGGGGAGGCGCCGGAACACATCCAGCTCGTCCAGAGCCCGGCCGACGTGCCCGGCATCGTGGTGCGTGACCCCGCCAAGGTCGCCTGGCTCTCGCAGACCACCCTGTCGGTCGACGAGACCCTGGAGACGGTGGCGGCGATCCGGGAGAAGTTCCCCCTGCTGCTGGACCCGCCGAGCGACGACATCTGCTACGCCACCCAGAACCGCCAGCTCGCGGTGAAGGAGATCTCGCCCAGCGCCGACCTCGTCATCGTCGTCGGCTCGCGCAACTCCTCCAACTCGGTCCGGCTCGTCG
Organism: Nocardioides sp.; assembly: GCF_035576065.1. Classification (GTDB taxonomy): domain Bacteria; phylum Actinomycetota; class Actinomycetes; order Propionibacteriales; family Nocardioidaceae; genus Nocardioides. The sequence continues at coordinate 61,164 of NZ_DATLWX010000008.1, read as the reverse complement.
AGGTTGCCCTCGAGGCCGGCGCCAAGGCCTCCTATCTCGTCGACGATCACACCGAGATCGACGAGGCCTGGCTCGACGGCGTCTCCAACGTGTCAGTGACGTCCGGCGCCTCCGTGCCCGAGAACCTCGTCGACGGCGTCCTGGCCTTCCTCACCGAGCGCGGCTACCCAGCGGCGCGCGCCGTGCACTCCGCGGAAGAGTCCCTCATCTTTGCGCTGCCCCCTGAGCTGCGCCGCGACATGCGCGCTGCCCAGAACGGCTGAACGTCCCGATGGCGCGCTATCTCGACATCCACCCTGAGAACCCGCAGCCCCGACTGATCGCCCAAGTCGTGGACGCGCTGCGGAGCGATGCCCTGATCGCCTACCCGACCGACTCGGGGTACGCCCTGGGGGCCCAGCTCGGCAACCGCGACGGGCGCGACCGGATCCTGGCGATCCGCGGGCTCGACGAGCGTCATCACTTCACGTTGATGTGCAAGGACTTTGCCCAGCTCGGACAGTTCGTCCACGTCGACAATGCCGCGTTCCGGGCGATCAAGGCGGTCACCCCGGGTCCCTACACGTTCATCCTGCCGGCGACAGGGGAGGTGCCGAAGCGGCTCATGCACCCGAAGAAGCGCACGGTGGGCGTCCGGATCCCCGACCACACGCTCGTCTCAGCGATCCTCGAAGAGCTCGGCGAGCCGATCCTCACCAGCACGTTGATCCTCCCCGGTGAGGAGGAGGCGCGCACGATGGGCTGGGAGATCAAGGAGGAGCTCGACCATGTCGTCGAGATCGTGATCGAGGCGGGGGAGACGCCCTCGCTTCCGACGTCGGTCATCGACTGGTCCGGCGCCGATCCCGAGGTCGTACGCCGCGGCGCGGGCGACGTCGAGCGCTTCGAAGTCTGATCCCGCGTCCGCGATGGGATCGGACTCAGGCGGACCCGTGTCAGACGCGGGCAGCGTCTTGGCGGCGGCTGCGTTGCCGCAGGGCCAGCGTGCCCAGGCACAGCGCATAGCCGGCCACCAGGGCACCGCTGTGGTGCGCCAGTCCGGAGACGACGGCCTGCACGATCCCGTCGCCCTTGTCGGCGATCGTCTCCGGCGCGACCGCCCCCAGCAGGGTCAAGACGGCCAGCATCATCAACGGAGGCAGCACCCCGACGGTGAAGAAGTCGTGCGGCTTGACGACCAGCGCGAGTCCGAGGCAGAGCACGATGAAGCACAGGTCGAAGAAGAAGCTCAGCTCACCGACGAGCGTCACGTTGACGGCCACGATCGTCAGGGCGACGGCGATCCCCAGCGCGACGGCCTGCCGGCCTGGCTCGAGACCCTCGGTCCACACGGATCCGGTCTGACTCACGGGCACCAACGTAGGACCGGTGACTGGTGGCTCATCGGCGCCGCGCCGCTGGGAGGCAGGGGGTCGTGCCCCCGCTTCATGCATGGCGGATCCTCGGTCCGTCGGGCTCCGGTGCGCTGTTGAACAGCATGGCGTCGGCGGCACCCGGTCTCGCCACCTCACCCAGCGCCTCGAAGTCGTCCACCTCGAAGTCATCAGGCGCGAGGTCATCAGCGTCAAGGATGCCTGCCCGCGCGTCGTCTGCCTCGAACTCCGGGGCACTCAACCGACGTGGAGCCTCCTCGACCTGTCGCGGAGCCGGCAGGTCGTCGGCGGTGACCCCGAGGTCGGAGAATCGTCGCGCGGTCACGAGGACCCGACCCTCCAGCGAGCCGACGCCTGCGTTGTATGCCGCAACGGCCGCCCCCAGCGCCCGGCCGACCCTGTCCAGGTGGCCGCCCAGGGAGCCGAGCCGCTGGTGGAGCTCGGCGCCGAGTCGGCGTACTTCGCCTGCCTGGGCAGCAAGCGTCTCGTGGGACCACCCGTGGGCGACCGTCCGCAGCAGCGCGATCAGGGTCGTCGGCGTGGCGAGGATGACGTGCTTGGTGGCGGCGTAGTCGAGGAGGTCGGACTGGGTGTCCAGCGCCGCGGAGAGGAACGCCTCGGCCGGGATGAACATCACCACGAACTCGGGGGTCTCGTCGAGAGCCCGCCAGTAGGCCTTGCTGCCGAGCTGGTCGACGTGGGTGCGGAGCTGGCGGACGTGCCGTTGCAGATGAGCCTCGCGCTCGTCGTCGTCCTCGCTGCTGGCGGCGTCGAGGAAGGCGTCGAGGGAGACCTTGGCGTCAACGACCACGGACTTCCCGCCGGCGAGATGGACGACCAGGTCGGGGCGGAGCACCCCGTCGGCGAGCTGCGCCTGCTCGGTGAAGTCACATCGTGCGACCAGCCCAGCCAGCTCCACCGAGCGCCGCAGGTGCAGCTCTCCCCACCGCCCGCGGACCTGGGGCTTGCGCAGGGCGGAGGCGAGGGAGGACGTCTCGCGACGCAGCGACTCCGTGGTGAGGCGCATGTCGGCCACCTGTTGGCTGAACTGTCCCTGCCACGTCGCGCGCTGGTGGTCGAGGTCGCGGAGCTGGTCCTGAAGCCGGTCGAGGCCCTCCCGCACCACGGCCTGCTCCTGCCCCCGCTCCTCCAGAGCTGCCAGGACGCCGTCGGCGCGGGGCCGCGCGCGAGCGCCGAACCAGCCCAGCCCGAAGCCGAGCGCCACCCCCACCGCCAGCAGGACCAGGGTCGTCAGGATCTCCATGTCCGCACTGTGACAGGAGCCACCGACAACGACGCCGGGGACGCGCTGGGCTCGAGGCGCCGCGGTCCGGGTTACGAGTTGCGGGGAAAGGTGAGGGTGACGACCGTTCCCGCGCCGGGTTGGCTCTCGAGATGCACCGAGCCGTGATGTGCTTCCACAATCTCGCGGACCACTGTCAGTCCGATGCCGATCCCTTGGACCGCCTGGCGACGGGACTCGTCGGACCGCCAGAAACTGTCGAAGGCCTGATCAACCTCGTCGTTGGCCATCCCGACACCGTTGTCGGACACGACGACCTGCACGTAGTCCTCGAGACCTCGGACAGTGACGTCAACCGCGCCACCGGCGGCGGTGTACTTCACTGCGTTGGACATGACGTGCTCGATGGCCCGACTGGCCTTGTCAAGGTCGACCAAGGCCCAGGCAGACTGTCCGCTGTCCACCGAGAGCACGATGCGCCCTTGCTCCACCCGTCGGCCAAACGTCGACGCGACCTCAGTGACGAGGGCCGACAGATCGGTCGATTGCAGCCTGAGGTGGCGTCGTCGATCTGCGGTGTCCAGCAGTTCGATGACCCTGTCTCGCAGGTCGAGCGCCGACTGCTCGATCCTCGCCAGCAGGCGCGGAACCTGTTGGTCGGCCTCCTCGAGCTCGTCGGAGAGCAGCTCGATGTTTCCCAGCAGTGTGGTCAGGGGTGTTCGCAGCTCGTGCGAGAGAGTCGCGATGAAGTCGTCCTTCACCTGCAGTGATCGAGCGAGGTCGGTCACGTCGTGGGCTGCGATCACCGTGCCCCACCTCGAGCCGTCCGAACGGTGGACCTGCTGGGCGGATGCCACCATGGCTCGCTGGTTGCCCGGCGGCCCGATCCATTCCACCTCGTGGTCCGAGAGCTCTCCACGCAGAGCGCGGGGGATCACCTGCTCCTGCGCAGGGACCGGGGTCTGGTTGTCCGAGCATCGGACGTGCTGGCCCGCATAGGGCGGGTGGTCGAGCCGGAAGCCAGCCGCCCGCGCGGCCTGCTCTGCAAGCGGGTTGGCGAGCACGAGCCGCTCGGTCGTGTCGTAGAACGCCATGGCGACCTTTGAGGTGGCCAGGATCGTGCGGGCGAGGTGCTCGGTGTCGAGGGCCACTTGGTGCGTCTGCTGCAACTCGGACGAACAGGCCATCGCGAGGTCCTCGAGCAGGCTGAGCTCTTCGTCCGTCCATTGCCGAGGCACTGTGTCCACGGCGCACAGCGAGCCGATGACGAGACCGGTGGCGTCGACGAGCGGCCATCCCGCGTACGCAACGACCTGGATCTCCGAACCCTCCAGTCTCACTGCCAACCGAGGGACGAGACGCGCGTCGGGGACGATCAGCGGTTGTCGGTCCTCGACGACGAACTGGCACAGGGAATGCGACAGGGGCGTCTCGCGGGCACTCAGATAGGGCTCTTGCAGCCCGACCACACCCGGCAGCACCTGTCGATGTGTCTCGATGATCGAGACCATGGCGGTGGGTGCGTCCAGCAGGCGTCGCGTCAGGCGTGCGTAGTGGTCGAACGACCTGCCCTCGGCCGGACCGCACACCTCGTAGCGAACACTCACGTGCCTGCTCCCATCTCCGGTCCTGCCACGGAGACTAGCCCGGTTTCAGGAGGACGTCGCTCACGATCGGGTACGCCGATGTGCACCCGCCACCTCAGGCGAGGTCGACGATCACCGGCGCGTGGTCGGACGGCGAACCGGTGCCTTGCGCGGGGTCCCGCTCGTCGCGATCGATGAACGCGCCGGTCACCCGGGCAGCGAGGGCAGGAGTGGCGACGACGAAGTCGATCTTGAGCCCCCGGTCCCGCTCGAAGCGCAGCCGGTAGTAGTCCCAGTACGTGTAGCCGTCTGAGTCGGTTGAGTGAAAATCGAGCGCGAGGCATCCCCGCGACGGCATACGGTGGGAGGCGTGGAACAACCCGAACGCACCAGCGCCGAACGGCGAGGGCAGCGAGGGCCGCGGCATCGATGCCCTGAGTGCGGCGGTGCCGGTTCAATGCCTGGACTCATCAAGACAACCGGCATGGGTAAGGGCATGGGGAGCAAATTCGGCCCCTGCCCGACCTGTGACGGGCTGGGGTATGTCGGCACCGACGACGAATGAGGGCCGGCAGTTCAGTCACTCAGGTCGACGATGACGGGAGCATGGTCTGACGGCGCGCCAGTGAACGGCCCATCGGGGTCCCGTTCTTCCGTGTCGATGAACGCGCCTGAGACGCGCTGCGCGAGCGTGGGAGAGGCCAGCATGAAGTCAATCTTCAAGCCCCGGTTCCTTTGGTATCTGTTCCGGTAGTAGTCCCAGTAGGTGTAGCCCGGCGCGTGCTCCCGCGTGACCTCGACGTACCCGTCGTCGAGAAATCCACCGAAGGCCGCGCGCTCCGGCGGCGTGACGTGGGTGGACTTGGCGAACTGCTTGGCGTCGAAGACGTCGTCGTCCGTGGGGCAGACGTTCCAGTCGCCGACCAGGGCAGTCGGGGTGTCGAGCCAACCGCTGGCGGTGGCCCGGAGCTTGGCCAGCCAGTCGAGCTTGTAGACGTAGTGCGGGTCGTCGGGCTTGCGTCCGTTGGGCACGTAGAGGGACCAGAGACGTATGCCGCCGACGGTCGCGCCGATGGCACGCGCCTCGGCGACCGACGGGTCGCCATACTCAGGCATGCCGTCGAAGCCAACGGTGACGTCTTCCAGACCGACGCGTGAGATCAGGGCGACGCCGTTCCACTGGTTGGAGCCCGCGACGGCGACCTCGTAGCCGCGCGCCTCGAGGCCCATCAACGGCAGCTGGTCGGCACGCGCCTTGGTCTCCTGCAGGGCCAGGACGTCGATCTCGTGGCGGTCGAGCAGCGCCTCGACGCGGTCGATGCGGGAGCGGAGGGAGTTGACGTTCCAGGTCGCGATGCGCACCGTCTCACCCTAGGAGGGCGTGCCAGCGGCGCTCGTACCGGTCGACAGCCAGTGACTCAGGACGCCGGGCGTGCAGCGGTCCGCCAGGCGGATGGCGGCAGACAACGGGATGTCCCGTGCCACCACCTTTTCCGCGCCGGCGGCCGTGGTGGCGACGAGCGTGGCGAGCTGGAGCCGTCGCTGGAACCAGGACTGGTGCAGCACCCAGCCGATGATGCCGTCGTGCTCCAGCACCGTGCGCACGCGCGCGACCTCGCCGCTTCCGATGACGAGGTGCTCGCCGGTGGTGCCGTGCCCGAGATGGCGGTACGACGCCTCGGCCACCACCGCGGACAGCGGGAGCCCGACCGCGGCAACGACGAGGGGAACCCACCAGGGCAGATCGATCCAGATCATGGCGAGCAACGTGGCGGCGAGCACGAAGCAGGTGAAGAGGAGATTCTGCGTCCAGGAGCGCCGACGCGCTGCCGGGCCGTGTCGCGTCAGCTGCACGCCCATCGCCGTACTGCTCCCCAGGATGTCCGCCCCCACCGAGCGGGCCACTGCCTGCGGGCACGGCGGTAGCACGGCCGTCACCCCGCCGGAGCCCACGCCGGTGGCCAGGGTGGACAGCTCCGCCCCGCCGACCAGCCGCAGCAGCACGGGCTCCTTCATCTCGACCCCGCGGACGCGTTGTTCCTCCACGCTGATCGACCGGGTGGTGAAGAGGCCGGCGGTGAGGTGGAGCGCCCCGGCCTCCCGGGTCAGCCGCATGTTCCACCACTGCACGACGTAGCCGCTCACCGCGATCATCACCCAGCTCGTCAGCCCGCCGATGATCAGTCCGGCGATGACGACCGCAAGAGCGAACTGCTGCACCCACGTCCAGGCAGACTCCGCCACGTCCGCCACGGGCAGCTCGTCACCGAACTGCGAGAGGGCACCGACGGCAGCGGCCAGGACGACCAGGCGGGCGAGGCTGAACGGCGCGAACCGCAGCCAGGACCAGTCGATCTCGGCCAGCACGCGGGGCGGCTCGACGGCCGGGCCGACAGCCTGCTCGAGGGGCGTCTCGCTGACAGGGTCGGTCGACGCCTCGGCCCCTGTCGCCACTGGCGCCACCGGCGTCGCGGACGCCGCGGACGCAGCCACTGCCGCCGCGCGCCGGGCGAGCAGGAACGCGCGGAGACCATCGGCGTCGGCGCGGGAGACCGAGTCAAGGGTGATGCGGTCGTCGTCGACGCCGGTGCCGATCTGCACCTTGGACAGGCCGACGAGGCGGTGCAGCAGGGACGCCTCGAGGTCCACGCTGCGGACCCGGTCGAGCGGAGCGGTCTTCATCTTCTTGTTGAGCACACCGGTGCGGATCTGGAACTGGGTGTCGGTGGTCCGGTAGAAGGTCGTGAGCCAGGGGAGCACGCCGAACACGACGGCGCCCGCAGCCACGAACGGCAGGGCCCACCACGGCATACCGCGGTCGCCCTGGCTGATGCCCACGAAGGTCACCACCGCCGGGAAGGCGAACTGGCCCAGCACCTTGACCGGGTCGATGAGCAGGTTGCGCGGCGAGAGCCGGAGCCACGGGGTGTCCGCAGCGCTCACGTGGCGTCACCCTCGCTGGCGCTCGTGATCTCGGTCAGCTCGGCCACCAGCCGTCGCGCGTCGTCGCGGTCGAGACAGGCAATGGTGATCGGACCGGCCGCCGACGCGGTGGTGACGGTGAGCGAGGAGAGGCGGAACAGCCGCATCAGGGCGCCCTGGGTGGAGTCCACCGTCTGCACGCGACTCAGGGGGGCGACCCGGCTGTCGATGCTCAGCCACCCGGCGCGGGTGTGGATCGCGGTGGGGGTGACCTCCCACCGGTGGATCCGGAAGCGCAGCTGCGGCATGAACATCACGTGGGCCAGCGGCGCGACGAGGAGGACCACCAGGACCGGCAGGGCCCACCACGGGCGCTCCCCGTCGAAGATCGCAGGCAGGGCGAAGACGTAGAAGGCAATCGCGATGGCCCACTCGACCACCGCCCCGATCAGTGCGTTGACGCGCCAGTAGGTCACGGCCCGTGGTGACACCTGGTGGAGCGGGTCGCGCAGCAGTACGGCGTCGGGTGCCTCGGTCATGCCGCGAGCCTAGAGGGGACGCCAGCGACGAATCGCGGAGGCGTCCGTGCCGCCGTAGACTCCCCGCCCGTGGCTCTCACCATCGGCATCGTCGGTCTCCCCAACGCGGGCAAGTCCACCCTCTTCAACGCCCTGACCAAGAACGACGTGCTCGCGGCGAACTACCCCTTCGCCACCATCGAGCCCAACGTCGGCGTCGTCGGGGTCCCCGACGACCGGCTCCCGAAGCTCGCGGAGGTGCACGGCTCGGCCAAGCAGCTGCCCGCGACCGTCGAGTTCGTCGACATCGCCGGCATCGTGCGCGGCGCCTCGGAGGGCGAGGGCCTGGGCAACAAGTTCCTCTCGCACATCCGTGAGTCCGCGGCGATCTGCCAGGTCACCCGCGTCTTCCGCGACGAGGACGTCACCCACGTCGACGGCGAGGTCAATCCGGCCTCCGACATCGGCACGATCGCGACCGAGCTGATCCTGGCCGACATCCAGACGGTCGAGAAGGCGATCCCGCGACTGGAAAAGGAGGTCCGGGGCGACAAGTCCAAGGCCGCCGTCCTCGACGCCGCGCGTACGGCGCTCACCGCACTCGAGGGCGGGACGCCGGTCATCGACACCGCGATCGACCGCGACCTGCTGCGCGAGCTGTCGCTGCTCACCGCCAAGCCCTTCATCTTCGTCTTCAACTGTGACGCCGACGAGCTCTCCGACGAGGCGCTGCTCGACAAGATGCGCGCCCTCGTTGCGCCCGCCGAGGCGATCTTCCTCGACGCCAAGTTCGAGTCCGAGCTCGTCGAGCTCGACGACGACGCGGAGGCCCGCGAGATGCTGGCCGACATGGGCATCGAGGAGTCCGGCCTGGACAAGCTCGCCCGGGTCGGCTTCGACACCCTCGGCCTCCAGACCTACCTGACCGCCGGCCCCAAGGAGACGCGGGCCTGGACGATCAAGAAGGGTGCCACCGCGCCCGAGGCTGCAGGTGTGATCCACACCGACTTCCAGAAGGGCTTCATCAAGGCCGAGATCATCTCCTTCGACGACCTGATGGACGCCGGCACCATGCAGAAGGCCAAGGAGGCCGGCAAGGTGCGCATCGAGGGCAAGGACTACGTCATGGTCGACGGCGACGTGGTGGAGTTCCGCTTCAACGTGTGAGCGTCTCGATCTCGGTGTCGCATCCTGGAGGTCGACTCGAAAGAACCTGCGCGTCGCGTGGACGCGGCGACCCGGTTGCGTCTGTATAAGGGCATGGACTCCATCCGGCGGGCACGAGGGGCGCCCATGAGCGTGCCCGATGAGAGGGAGTTCTCCGACTTCTTCCGCCGCGAGTTCGAGCGCGTGGTGCGCACCGTCTACTTGGTGCTGCACGACCAGCAGTCTGCCGAGGACGTGGCGCAGGACGCGTTCGGGCAGCTCTACACGAACTGGACGACGGTCGGCGGGTACGACAACCCGCAGGCGTGGGTACGACGTGTCGCGATCCGGATGGCGGTCCGGACGGCCCGCCGGGAGAGCACTCGCCGGGCCCTGACCCGTGGCGCGCTGCCTGGCTGGGCGAAGCCGGAGCGCGACCTGGACCTGGCAGTCGCCTTGCGCACCCTCCCGGCGCAGCAGCGGGCCGCAGTGGCGCTGCACTACTACGAGGACCGGCCGGCAGACGAGGTCGGCACCCTCCTGGGCTGCTCCGCCTCGACGGTGCGCACCCATCTGGCGCGGGCCCGCACGCGGCTCGCCGAGCTCCTGGCGGACGAAGAGGTGGACCATGCTGAGTGAGGACCGTGTTCGCGCAGGGGTACGGCGGATCGCGAACGGCGTCGAGGTGGACACAGACGCCCACCTGGCGGCAGTCCTCGCGAAGGGGCGGGGTCGCGGCGACGCGGCGAATGCGCGCCTGCCCGCTCGGCGCCGTCGGCCCCTGCTGGTGCCGCTGGGGGCCGCCCTGACGGTGGCCGGAGTAGTAGCGGGTGGCACCGCCCTGTCCGGGATGCTGGGCGGCACCGGCTCTGACGCGGACCGCGCGCCCCTCGTTGTCGTCCTCCCCGGCACCCCGGACGGCACCGTGCCGTCAGTTTTCGCACACACTCGGGAGTCGGCCGCCGCGCTCCTCCGTGACCGGGGTCTGGAGGTCCGCTACGGCAAGCAGATCAGCTGCGACCCGGCGGGCCGGCCTACCGGGACGGCCCCCGCCACCGGGACTCGCGTGCAGCGGGGAGACGTGGTCACGGTGCTGCTTTCGTACCAAGCCGCGAACACCGACTGCGCGTCCGACCTCCTGGAACCCTGGCGGTTCGTCGACTTCGCCACCAGCCGCGGGCCAGCCCCGCAGTTCGCCGAGGAGGTGGATCTGTACGTCGACGGAGTGCGGACCGAGACGCTGTCCGGGACCGAAGCCGCCGAGGGCGACTGGGGAGCGACCTCGGCGCTGAGTATCCTCGCCGATGGCAGCGAGCGGGTGGTCCGCAGCGAGCAGGAGGTCGGCGACGCCTACTTGATGCCCCAGCTCCAGGTCAACGAGGGCACGCCGCCCGACAGCTGGTGCGGGGTCGCGCGGCCCCGAGCGGTAGCCGCGCGTGAGGCGCTCACCCTGACGCTGGACTTCGCGGACGTGCCTCTGGAACCCCGTTGCCCCGCCCGAGTGGCCCTGTATGAGACCGGTGGCGCGATCGACACCGTGGTTGCGTGGTCCGAAGCCGCCCGCGGGAGCGACCTCGAACCCATCCCGGACGTGGTCGGACTGCCCCTGGTGGAAGCGCGGGATGTGGTCACCGCCGCCGGCTATCCCGCCCGGGTCGAGGAGTCCGAGACGTGTCACCCGCGCCGCGGAGTGGTGGAGCAGGCGCCGACCCAGCGAGCCGTCGTAGAAGACAGCGTGGACGACCCGGGGTGGTACGGGCCGGTGACCCTCGTCGTGGAGGTCCCGCACACGACGCGTGACTGCGCCGGGCTCGACGCAGCCGTCAGCGGATTCCTCCGGTTCGCCCGCGGCGGACCACCACCCGAATGGACACCCGAGGTGCAGCAGCTGTTCGGCTACGCCCCGTGGGACACCGTGACCGCTGACACGGCCGACGACCGGGCCGCCTGGTCCTTCTGCTCGGGAGTCGCGCCGGAGAGCTGCGAGGTGTCGCCGTTGGTCGTCGCCGGCCGCGAGGAGGACGTCGAGAGCGGCGAGTTCGTCGACTATTCGCGCTTCCCGGGTGACGAGGTCTGTGAGCTCATCGACCTCGGCGGTCTCCCCACCAGCGGACTGCCCGGGAGAGACCGGGAGGTGGTGCTCTACCCCGCGGAGATCGCCACCTGCGACGACGACTGGTCGGTGACGTTGTGGATCGACGACAGCGGGCGGATCGTCGCCGTCAACCTCCTCGTGCCCCGGGGCTCCGTGCCGGCAGTTGAGTAGTCCCCGGGCTCCGCTAATGCCGCAGCAGATGGAGCGTTCCATCGGAGGCTCGCATGACGCAGATCGGTCGCAGGGTGACGCGCCGCCGACGAGCACATGTCCAGCACGGGCGCGTGTGCGAAGGCTGCGTGAACACTGGCTGATTTGGCCCGCGCGGGTGCACCGGAACGACCTGCGCGCACCCATGCTCGAGTCATGAGATACGGCGAGGAGCTCGGCCCACTGGCGATCGCCCACCGCGGTGGCCTTGCGCTGGGCCCGGAGAACACGTTGGCCACCTTCGCGCGGGCCACCGCGCTCGGACTGCGTTACCTCGAGACCGACGTCCGGACGACCAGCGACGGTGTGCTCGTGTGCTTCCACGACGCCACCCTCGAGCGGGTCACCGGCCAGCCCGGCTCCGTCGCCGACCACACGTTGTCATCGCTGCGGCGCCTGCGGGTCGAGGGCCGTGAGCAGATCCCGACACTGGCCGAAGCGCTGGCGACATTTCCCCACACCCGCTTCGCCATCGACCTCAAGGACGACGGGGTCGCTCCTGCACTGGTCGCACTGCTCCGAGCGAATCCGGCGTGGGCCGGCCGGATCTGCATCGCGGGCTCGTGGTCGGGCCGCCTGCTGCAAGTGCAGCGCGCCGTGCCCGAGGTGACGACCGCGCTCGCCTGGCCCGCGTTGACCGCCCTGATCGCCGCCTCGCGCGCCTATGCACGGCCACCGGCGCGCATCTCGTCGGGGACGTTCGCCCACGTCCCGCTGCGGCTGGGCCGGGTGCCGATCTATGCCAACCGCGTCGTCCACCGCGCCCACGCACTCGGCGTGCGCGTCGCGGTGTGGACGGTGAACGACCAGCCGACCATGCACGGGCTGCTCGACGCCGGCGTCGACGCGATCATCACCGACAACCCGGACCTGCTGCGCGAGGTCCTCATCTCGCGCAACCAGTGGTCCGGCCTGGCGCCCGTGACTCGGAACGCGCCTGGGCCGCTGAGCGCGAAGAGCATGACCTGATGCGCATCGCCCAGCTCGCCAACTTCATCGGTCCGTCGTCGGGAGGCATGAAGACCGCAGTGCATGCGCTCGGCAACGGGTACGCCGCAGCGGGCGTCGAGCGTCTTCTCGTCGTGCCGGGCCCCCGTGACACTCGCACGGCCACCGAGGCGGGTGACATCGTCGAAGTGCGCGCGCCGCGCGTCGGCGGGGGATACCGGCTCATCCTCGAGCCGTGGCGCGTGATCGAGGTGCTGGAGGAGTTCGCGCCGACCTCGGTGGAGGTCTCGGACAAGTCGACGCTGCTGCCGGTCACCGGCTGGGCGCGCCGCCGGGGCGTGTCCTCGCTGCTGTTCTCCCATGAACGCCTCGACGCGATGCTGGAGCTGCGCACGGGCTGGACGGTGGGCATCGCGCCCCCTGTCGACCTGTTGAACCGGGTGCTTGCCCGTCGCTTCGACGGCATCGTGGTCACGTCCGACTTCGCCCGCCGCGAGTTCCAGTCGATCGCGTCAGCCGCTGGGACTCCTGTGCACCAGGTCGCGCTGGGCGTCGACCTCGACACCTTCCGACCGCTCGCTGCCGAACGCCCCGAGGACGGCACGCTGAGACTCGTGCACTTCGGCAGGTTGTCCCGGGAGAAGAGCCCGGAGCTGGCAGTCGCCACCGCCCTCTCACTGCACCGCCGCGGCGTTTCGGTGCAGCTCGACGTGTATGGCGACGGGCCGCAGCGCGAAGACCTCGAGCGCTTGGCCGCCAGTGGACCGGTCGTGTTCCACGGCCACGTCTCGGATCGCTCGACGCTGGCCACGGCCGTCGCGAGAGCCGACGTCGCGCTCTCGCCGTGCCCGGGGGAGACCTTCGGGCTGGCCGTCCTGGAGGCGCTCGCCTCGGGGACCCCGGTCGTCACCGCGAACACCGGCGGGGCGCGCGAGCTCGTCGACCGGTCTTCCGGCGACTGGGCTGCGCCGGAGCCGGACGCGTTGGGCGATGCGGTGCTGCGTGTGGCCGCCCGGCCGACCGGCCTCCGCCGCGCCGGGTCGCGCCGACGAGCCGAGAAGTTCGGCTGGGACCGGACGGTCGAGGCGATGCTCGCGCTCCATCGCGACCTCGCGGACGATCGATGTGGCCTGGTCCCTGAGTCCGCCTGAACCGACGTGGTGCCTGAGCTGCTGGACGGATTTGTTGGGGGAGCAAGTGCCAAGCGTTCGCCGTGCGTTCACCGGTCACCGCCGTTCCGTTTCGACGGGCCCTCGACACTGACGCCGTCTCCAGACCGGATCGGGCCGCGCGGGGAAGTCAGCCTTGTCAGCATTCGCCTCCGGGCCAGCACCTGAAAGTCCTTCGTGACCACCCTGCCTGCCGTGGAGTCGTACACCGACGCTCCTGAGGTCGTTCGACGCAAGCTCGCCCGCAGGGCGACCGGCGGCGACCGCGTCTTCGAGCTGAGCGCCTCCGCCGTCGGTGCCAGCGTGCTGCTCGTCACCGGTGGCATCGGCGTGTTCCTGGCCTGGCAGTCGGTGCCGACGCTGCAGCGCTACGGGTGGAGCTTCTTCACCGAGTCGACCTGGCAGCCCGAGGCCGACACGCTGGGCATCGGTGCCGTCCTGGTCGGCACGCTCTCGGTCGCGGCAGTGGCCATGGTCATCGCGTTTCCTCTCGCCCTGCTGACAGCGCTGTTCATCAGCGAGTACGCGCCGGCCCGCATGAAGTCGACCCTCGTCTCCCTCGTCGACCTGATGGCTGCGGTGCCTTCGATCATCTACGGCATGTGGGGCTACTTCCTCGTCATGCCCCATGCGGCTGCGTTCGCACTCTGGTTGCAGCAGAACTTCGGCTGGTTGCCCGTCTTCGAGGTGGCAGGAGACCCCGATGCCGCGGTCTGGGACCAGTCGCGCTACATCGGCAGCGCTTTCTGCGCTGGCATCGCGGTGGCGATGATGGTCCTGCCGATGTCGTGCGCCGTCATGCGCCAGGTTTTCTCCCAGACGCCGCAGGGCGAGAAGGAAGCCGCCCTGGCGCTCGGCTCCACCCGCTGGGGCATGGTCCGGACAGTCGTCATTCCCTTCGGCCGGGGCGGCATCATCGGCGGCACCATGCTCGGCCTCGGCCGCGCCCTGGGCGAGACCATCGCCGTGCTCCTGATCATCTCGCCCGACTTCGTCATCAAGCCCCGCGTCCTCGAGGTCGGCACCAACACCGTCAGCGCCCTGATCGCCGGTCGCTTCGGTGACGCCAGCGCGGCCCAGCTGAGTGCCCTGCTCACCGCCGGTTTCGTGCTCTTCGTGATCACGCTGATCGTCAACACCCTCGCTGCGGTCATCGTCAATCGCAGCCGTTCGGGCGCCGGGACGGACGCGTGATGACGACACAGACCACCGAGCGACCGGCACGGACGGTCCTGCCCGTCCTCGACCCTGATGCGCCGCCGCAGCAGGCGCGACCTGGGCTCGGAAAACCGACCTCGGAGGAGTCCTTCACCCTGGTCGGCACCTGGGTGGGGGCTCTGGCCATGGCGTGGCTGCTGACCCAACGCCTGTTGCCCCTCGGCGGCTGGGCGTGGCTCATCGCAGCCTGGGTGGCGGTTGGCCTCGTCCTCACTGTCGTCACCGGCGCGATGAGCGGGCGTCGCGTCGACGTCGCCGACCGCGTCGCTGCCGCCGTCATCACCTCCGGCGCCGTGGTCGTGGGTGCAGCGCTGGTGAGCACCGTCGGGTTCGTCGTCTTCCGCGGTTGGGAGCCCTTGCTCCACCTCAACTTCTTCATCGACGACATGTCCGGAGTCGGCCCCCGCGACCCGTTCGACCGAGGGGGTATCGGCCACGCCATCGTCGGCTCCGCGATCCAGCTCGGCATCGCGATCGCTGTGACGCTCCCGCTCGGGATCGGCACGGCCGTCTTCATGACCGAGGTGGGCGGCAGGTTCGCCGGCATCGTCCGCACCATCGTCGAGGCGATGACCGCCCTGCCCTCGATCGTCGCCGGCCTGTTCATCTACACCGTGCTGATCGTCGCCGTCGGCTTCCCCCGCTCCGGCTTCGCGGCGGCCATGGCGCTGAGCGTGATGATGCTGCCGATCATCGCCCGCGCCGCCGACGTCGTGCTGCGCGTGGTCCCGGGCGGCCTGCGGGAGGCCAGTCTCGCCCTGGGGGCGAGTCGCTGGCGCACGGTCTGGCACGTCGTGCTGCCGACCGCTCGCCCGGGTCTGGCCACCGCTGTCATCCTCGGCGTCGCTCGCGGTGTGGGGGAGACGTCGCCCGTGCTGCTCACCAGCGGGGTGGCCAGCTTCATGGTGACCAACCCCACCGACGGCGTCATGAACTCACTCCCGCTCTACATCTTCAAGGGCGCTCGCAGCCCCGAGGGGATGGACATCGAACGCGCCTTCGCGGCCGCGACGGTGCTGCTGATCCTCGTGCTGGCCCTCTTCGTGATCGCCCGCCTGATGGCGCGCCAGCGCACCACGGCACCCCGTCCGAGCCTGCTCAGCCGGCTACGCCGCCTCGTCCCGCACCAGGAGAACCGATGACCCGCCGACTCAGCCAGCTGCTCGCCCTGCTGGTGCTCGCCCTGCTGTCGGGCCTCCTGACCGGCAGCTCCACCGGAGCTGTCGCCGCCGACCCGTCGGGCGAGGAACTGCCGGCGCCGGCCCAGCGTGCGGCGTACGCGCAGATCGAGGGCTCGGGCTCCACGTGGTCCGAGGTCATCGTCCAGCAGTGGATCTCCGACGTCGACGCCCTGGGCATGAAGGTCACCTACAACGGCGGCGGCTCGAGCCAGGGCCGCAAGAACTTCGCCCAGAACGTCACGGACTTCGGGATCTCCGAGATCCCCTATCCGGGAGTCGACGAGTTCGGCAACGCCGACAACAGCAACGGCCGTGAGTTCGCCTACCTGCCGATCGTCGCCGGCGGCACGGCCTTCACCTACCAGCTCAAGATCGGCAACGAGCTGGTCCGCAACCTGCGTCTCTCCGGCGAGACCATCACCAAGATCTTCACCGGGCAGATCACCGACTGGAGCGACCCGGCGATCACCGCTGACAACAACGGTCGGGCCTTCCCGAAGCTGGCGATCACGCCGGTCGTCCGTTCGGACGGCTCGGGGACCACGGCTCAGTTCACGACCTGGATGAACAGCGAGTACGGCTCGATCTGGCAGCCCTTCTACGGTCGTGCGGGCTTCACGTCCTACTTCCCGCGCCAGGGCCGGATGCTGGCGCAGTCGGGGTCGGACCAGGTGATGAACACGATCTCCGGGTTCGCCGGCAACGGCACGATCGGCTACGTCGAGTACGCCTACCCGGTCAACAAGGACTACCCGGTCGTCAAGGTGCTCAACAAGGGCGGCTTCTACGTGGAGCCCACGCAGTACAACGTCGCCGTGGCCCTGACCAAGGCGCAGATCAACGAGGACAAGTCCTCCAAGGACTACCTGACCCAGATCCTCACGGGCGTCTACCGCGCAGAAGACCCGCGGGCCTACCCGCTGTCCTCCTACAGCTACATGATCGTCCCGACCGGTGCGACCGACCAGCGGATGACGACGGCCAAGCGGCAGACGCTCGCCGACTTCATGTACTACTCGCTGTGCGAGGGACAGTCCAAGGCGGGGCCGTACGGCTACTCGCCGCTGCCGCTCAACCTCGTGCAGGCCGGGTTCTCCCAGCTGTCGCTGCTCTCCACCGCTGACCCGGCCGTCGACCTGACCAACCGGGACGTGACGAAGTGCAACAACCCGACGTTCGTCGCCGGCGACCTCAAGCGCAACAAGCTCGCCGAGATCGCACCGCAGCCTGCCTCCTGCGACAAGCAGGGCGAGGGCCCCTGCGGCACCTCGACCGGGACCGGTGAGCCCTCGACCGACGAGGCCACGGTGCCGGACACCGAGGCAGGCGGGGACACGAAGGGCGACAAGCAAGGCGGAGGCACGCAGGGCGGTGCTGCCGTCCCGCCTCCGGACTCCGGGGGTACGCCGAACGGTGCACCGGTCATCGACCCGGTCACCGGCGAGCAGATCGCCGCGCCCGGCGGCGCGGCGGTCGAGTCGGCGAGCGGCACGACCGACGGCACGGCCGTCTCCGACGTGCCGCTCTACGCCACCCCCACCGAGCTGTCCGCGGAGCGACCCATGGACGGCCAGGCGTTCGGCTGGCTCGTCGCCCTGGAGCTGCTTGCCCTGATCCTGGTGCCCGGCATCATCCTCAGTCGTCGCGCTGCCCGCCAAGGGGGGACTCGATGAGGGCCCTCAGGCTCGCCGCGGCGGCCATCCTCGTGGCGACGCTGGCGCTGATCGGCTCGACCACTGCCCAGGGCGTGCAGGCTCCGGCCGAGGACACTGCGGCGTACTCCCAGACCAAGACGCTCAACCGCACCTTCGTGGTCGACGGCCAGGAGCTGGTCGTCGACCAGCGCGACGTCACGGTGACCGTCGATCGGACCACCGAGCTGCGCGGTCGTGAGCGGATCAACATCAGCTGGTCAGGAGCACACCCGACTGGGGGCCGTGCGCCCAGCCCGTACGGCGAGCTCGGGCTCAACCAGGAATACCCCGTGGTCATCCTGCAGTGCCGCGGTCTCGACGACCCGAGCCTGCCCCCCGAGCAGCAGCTCGCGCCCAGCACGTGCTGGACGTCCACGCGTCAGCAGCGCTCACAGCTCGTTGACGAGACCCAGGCCGTGTGGCGGCACGACGTCCATGGCAACGACTTCGATCGTGCCCAGAAGTCGGGGCTGACTCCGATCCCGCCGGAGTGCGCCGACGTGGAGACCCTGTCCACCCACGTCACTGCGTTCGTTGCCGCCAACGGGACCGTCTACCCGTCCTGTACGGCCGAGACGATGGCGCCCGAGGCCGCGGTCGGGGCGGCTTTCCCGCCGGCCGAGATCGCCGCCTTCACCGACGCCGATGGCAACGGTGCCACCAAGTTCGAGGTCCGATCCGCAGTCGAGAACGAGTCGCTGGGCTGCTCGGACACGGTCAGGTGCTCGGTCGTCGTGATCCCCATCCAGGGGATCTCGTGCCTCGACTCCGACCGGGAGTGCATGAAGTCGGGGCGCTTCCTGCCGGGTGAGGGCAACTACAACAACGCCGGGGTGGATGCCAGCGTCTCGCCGTCGCTGTGGTGGGCGCCGTCCAACTGGCGCAACAGGTTCTCGGTCCCACTCGACTTCGGCCTGCCGCCCGACGCGTGTGACGTGCTCGACTCCCGTCCACCGACCGGCTTCTACGGCTCCGAGCTGATGGCCCAGGCGTCCCTGCAGTGGTCTCCCGCCTACTGCCTGGACAAGAGCCGGTTCAAGTTCCAGCACAACAAGATGTCCGACGATGCCGGCTTCAACCTGATGGAGTCAGGCGGGGGCGTGGCCGCGTTCGTCTCGAGCGAGCACGAGCCCAAGGGCACCGAGCCGGTCGGCTATGCGCCGGTCGCCGTGACCGGATTCTCGATCGGCTACATCATCGACCGGCCCGACAATGCGGGAGAGTTCAGCGACCTGCGCCTGAACGCGCGCCTGCTGGCGAAGCTGCTGACGCAGTCCTACCTCGGCAGCGAGCGAGCCCGCAGCCATCAGGGCATGGGCAGCAATCCGATCTCGTTCAACCTCGACCCCGAGTTCCAGCAGCTCAACCCGGGTCTCGACACCGTCGGGCGAGAGGCCGCCGCGACCGTGCTGTCGTTGTCGGAGAGCAGCGACGTGATGCAGACGCTCACCTCCTACATCGCCAACGACAAGCAGGCGATGGAATGGATCAACGGCAAGCCCGACCAGTGGGGAATGGCCGTCAACCCCACGTACAAGAAGATCGAGCTGCCCGTGCCTCTGTGGCCGCTGCTCGACGACTTCGTGGCACCGAGCGAGCAGGAGTGCTACGTCCAGAACCCGGCGCCGTACTTCACTCAGATCGCGGCGCCCGTCACCTCGCTGCGCAAGATCGCCGAAGCGGTCCTCGACGCGTGGCCGAACGTCCAGACCAAGTGCGAACGGGCCGTGGTCACCGACCCGTGGAAGATCGGTCGCGTGGACCGACAAGGTGTCGGCTCACGGATGATGCTCGGCATCGTCAGCACCGCAGACGCACGGCGCTTCGGCCTGCGCGAGGCGAGCCTCGAGACCTCACAAGGCTCCTTCGCGGCGCCCACCGACGCCGCGATGACCAAGGCGCTCGCGTTGGCCGAGCCCTCGAAGAGCGGTGACGGGCCGTTCACCCTGGACATCAAGGACGTCGTCAAGGCCGGGAATGCCTACCCCGGCACCATGATCGTCTACACAGCCGCCCTGACCCACGGGCTGGCGAAGGCCGACGCGGTCAAGGTCGCGGACTTCATCGACATCGCCACGACCGAGGGACAACGGGCCGGGTTCGGCAACGGTGAGCTCCCACCCGGCTATCTCGCCCTCGCCAGGACGGGACCCACAGCGCCGTTGTTCAAGCAGGCCAAGGCGGTTGCCGAGGTCATCGGCGCCCAGAGCGGCACCCCTCTGGGCGGGACGGACGAGGACGGCGCAGGCGAGACGCCCGCCAGCGGCGTCGATGAGGGCGGCGTGTCCGCACCGGGCGGGTCTCCGTCTGGGCCCGGCAGTGTCACCGAGGTGAGTCCGCCGGCGCCCGAGGCCGGCGCGGAACCCGATCCCAAGGGCGCGGGGAAGCCGCCCGAGGAAAAGCCTGCCAAGGCGCCGAAGCCGGAACCGGTCGCGATGCCGGACACCGAGCTGACCTCCTCCGCGGTCGCAGGTCAGCTCATCCCCGTCCTGCTGGGCATCGCGCTGCTCGCGGCGCTGGCCACCAGCCTGCTCCGGCTGGGTCTCTCGCGCCGGAGGCCGTTGTGACGACCCTGGCCCAGCGGCCCGCCCAGAAGAGCACGGCGGCGAAGCCCGCGGCAGCACGGCCTCCGGCGGCGCGCCCGCCCTCGTGGTCCGGTCCGTCGGCGTCCACCCGCCAGGCCCTCGACGTCGTCTCCACCACGACAACCATGCTTGCCCTGGTGGCCATGTGGGCCGCCGTGCAGATGCTGTTCCTGGGTGGCCTGGCCCAGCAGCGGGAGCAGGCCGCGCTCTACGACCAGTTCCGGGGCGAGCTCGCCGCGGCCACCGCGCCGATGGGTCCCGTGACCGAGCTCGGCGCGCCCGTCGCGCTGCTCTCGATCCCGCACCTCGGCCTCGAGCAGATCGTGGTCGAAGGTACGGCGTCCAGCGACCTGCTCGACGGCCCCGGCCACATGAGGAACACGGTCCTGCCCGGCCAGGTCGGCACCGCCGTGGTGATGGGTCGCGCCAAGACCTACGGCGCCCCCTTCGGCTCGATCGCCGAGCTGCGCCCCACGGACGCCGTCACGGTGGTGACGGCCCAGGGCGCGAAGGAGTTCTCGGTCATCGGCGTCCGCCGCGCCGGCGACCCCCTCCCGCAGCCGCGACCCGAGGGTGCCGCCCGGATCGTCCTGGTGAGTGCCGAGGGCTCCGGCAGGTTCGCCGACCTCACCCCCGGCGAGGTCGTCTACGTCGACGCCCAGGCCAAGAAGGGCTTCCCTGCACCGGCGGGTCTCCCGACCGCCGTCCCCGATCCGGAGCAGCCCATGGGCACAGAGCGAGGGGCCCTCCCACTCCTCGCCCTGTCCCTGGGGCTGCTCCTGGCGATGACCTTGCTGGTCATGGCCGCCCGCCAGCGCTGGTCCGACGCCACGGTCTGGGTGGTGACGACTCCGGTCGTGATCGCCCTGGCCTGGCAGACGACCGATGTCGTCATGCGCTTGCTGCCCAACCTGCTGTGACCAACCCAAAGCACCACCCAACGAAAAGGAATCAACAGATGTCTGTTCGCAGGCTCATCACCGGCGCGGCGACCGCGTCGCTCGTGGCGGCGTCCGTCGCCATTGCGGCGCCGGCCAGCGCCGACCCGTCCTTCGTCCCGGTCGCCACGGACTACGTCGGCGTCGGGTCCGACACCTCGATGTTCGCGCTCAACTACCTGGCAGACGGCAAGGACGGCATCGCGGGCTTCAACGCGGGTCGAACGGCTGGCCGCCTCGCATCCTTCGACGCCGGCACTTCGGGCACCATGGTGCTGCGTGAGGGTGCCGCGCCGGTCAACCGGTCGACGTACAACGGCTCGGGCAACGGGAAGAAGGCGCTGTACGGCGGTAGCAACAACACCGACGTGGACTTCGCGCGCTCCTCCTCGGCCATCGACGCCACCGAGAAGTCCGCAGGTCTCTTCGCCTACCCCTTCGCCAAGGACACGCTCGCGCTGGCCACGGCCAAGGTCTCCAACGCGCCGGCGACCATTGCGCCCGCGGACATGGTCAAGATCTACAACGGCACCTACACCAACTGGAGCCAGGTCCCCGGCGGTGTTGCTGGCACCATTGCCCCGAAGATCCCGCAGACCGGCTCCGGCACCCGCTCGTTCTTCGTCGGTGAGCTGACGAAGGCCAACGGCGGCACCCCCGTCACCCTGGCCGGGACGGTCGCCGAGGTGCAGGAGCACGACGCCACCCTGATCAAGAGCGACCCCAACGCCGTGGCGCCCTTCTCCATCGGCCGCAACGCCGTCGACGGTGACCAGCTGCGCATCGAGGGCGGCTTCGTCGCCGCTCGCGCGCTCTACAACGTCGTGCGCCAGGCGCAGCTCAGTGACGCCGGCATCCTCAGCATCTTCGGCGTCGACGGCTTCGTCTGCTCGCCTGCCGCCAAGCCCCTCATCGAGAAGGCCGGCTTCGAGCAGCTCGCACTTCCCTCGAAGGGCGGCGTCTGCGGCCAGCCCACCCAGGACGCGACCAGCAACCTGGTGACCAAGGAGGTGGCGACCACCACCACCCTCGCCGGCACCTCGACGTCCGCCGGTGTCGCCACCCTGACCGCCACCGTCACGGCCGCCTCGGCGCCCGACGGCCTGGTCAGCTTCTTCGAGGGCGCGCGCCTGGTCGGCACCTCGCCGCTGACCGGCGGCAAGGCGACCAAGGCCGTCACCGGGCTCACTGCTGGTGCGCACACCTTCGTCGCGAAGTACGCCCCGTCCGCCAACTCCGCCTTCGCGGTCTCGGAGTCGGCGCCCGTCACGGTCAACGTCGTCGCGGCCACGCCTCCGCCGGTGGTCAAGGCGTCGACCAAGCTGGTCGAGAAGTTCAAGGCGTCCTACCCGAAGGCTGCCTCCTACAAGGGCAAGATCCTCGTCAAGGAGACCGCGGTCGGCGCTGCCACCGGCAAGATCGTCGTCAAGCTGGGCACGAAGACCGTCGGCAAGGGCACGGTCAAGGCGGGCAAGGTCGTGCTCAAGCTGAAGAAGCTGAAGAAGGGCAAGAACAAGCTGACCGCGGTCTATGCGGGTGACAGCAAGTTCGTCGGTTCCAAGCTCAAGTTCAAGATCGTCATCAAGTGAGACCAGCGGGTCCGGGCGGTTGCTGACTCCGCCCGGGCCCGCCACGCTCCTCATCACCGCTCCGCCCACCAGAAGAGACGCGCCATGACTTCGAGACTGTCCACCGACGTCGACCCGACGACGACCCTCCCGCCGTACGCCGAAGGCTCGGTCGACACGGGAGGCACCCAGGCTCCGCGTGAGCTCGCGCAGCTCGAAGCGCGGGAGATCACCGCGTGGTTCGGTCAGCACAAGGTGCTGGACCGGGTCTCCCTGACGATGCCGGCCGGTGAGATCACGGCACTCATCGGTCCGTCCGGCTGTGGCAAGTCCACCTTCCTGCGCATCCTGAACCGGATGCACGAGCTCGTGCCCTCCGCGGCGATGGCCGGTGAGGTCAGGCTCGACGGGGTCGACATCTACGACCCGCAGCGCAAGCTCACTGACGCCCGTCGCAGCATCGGGATGGTGTTCCAGAAGCCCAACCCGTTCCCCGCCATGTCGATCCGGGAGAATGTCATCGCGGGCCTGAAGCTGACCGGCACCCGGATCCCGAAGTCGGAGAAGGAGGAGCTGGTCGAGCGCTCGCTCACCCGAGCCGGTCTGTGGAAAGAGGTGAAGGACCGACTCGACGCACCCGGCGGTGGACTGTCGGGCGGCCAGCAGCAGCGGCTGTGCATCGCTCGATCGCTCGCCATCAAGCCCCAGGTGCTCCTCATGGACGAGCCCTGCTCGGCGCTCGACCCCACGTCGACCCGAGTCATCGAGGAAACCATGAAGGAGCTCGCGACCGAGGTCACCATCGTCATCGTGACTCACAACATGCAGCAGGCGGCGCGAGTCTCGGACACGTGTGCGTTCTTCCTGGCTGCGCAGGGCACGCCCGGGGTGATCGTCGAGCACGGCGACACCGAGGCGATGTTCTCCAGCCCCCAGGACAAGCGGACCTCCGACTACGTCAACGGCCGCTTCGGGTGAGGTTTGCGCCTGCTCTGGGTCTGTTGGCCGGGGTGGCGCTGCTGGGCGCCACCGGACTGGCCGCGCACCACGCAGAGGGCGGCGATCGCCGCGAGCTCCTTGTCGACGAGGTCGTTCCGGTCGTCGCGGTGCCCGCACCGAGCCCCGCCGTGTCGGCGCCGAAGCCTGCCGGACAGGTGCGGGTCAGGACAGGCCAGCCGCGCGCAAGATCGCTCGGATCGAGGGCAGCCGCTGCCGTCGACCCGCGATGGGCGCGCCGTACGGCCGTGTCCAGCGGCATCCCGCTGCCGGCCCTGACGGCATACGCGAGAGCCAGCGTGCTGGCGCCCAGGGGTTGTCGGATCGGATGGACGACCCTGGCCGGTGTCGGTTGGATCGAGTCCCAGCACGGCACCATCGGGGACCGGCGGCTGCGGCGTGACGGCCAGTCCTCCGTCCCGATCCTGGGGCCCGCGCTCGACGGCTCGGGGGAGTTCGCCGCCATCGAGGCCACCCGCGACTCTGCTCGCTGGCACGGCGATCGCGACTGGGACCATGCCGTCGGTCCGATGCAGTTCATCCCGTCGACGTGGCGCACGTGGCAGGTCGATGGCGACGGCGACGGCGTCGCGGACCCCAACGACGTCGATGACGCTGCTCTCGCAGCAGCGCGCTACCTCTGCCAGTCCGGTGACCTCATGCTCGGCGACACGTGGTCGCAGGCAATCCTCAGCTACAACCACTCGACCGACTACGTGCTCGACGTCTACGCGGCTGCGGACACGTACGCCGAACGCACGGGCTGAGACCACCACACCCACGTACACCGCTGGCCGCGCCCTCCCGGCGCGCCTCATACCCTTCACCCAACGCGGCGGCCGTCGTTGCAAAGCGTTCACGAGGCCGCCCGAGGGTGAGGGCATGCGCATCGCGATCGTCACCGAGTCCTTCCTGCCGCAGGTCAACGGCGTGACGAACACCGTCCGTCACACGCTCGACCACCTCCTCGACCTCGGGCACCAGGCCATGGTCATCGCACCCGGCCCGGGGCCGACCACCTACCGATCCGCACCGGTCGTCCGGGTGCGCTCGGTGGGCCTGCCTGGCTACCGATCGTTCTCGGTCGGCCTGCCGGACTCGGCCGTGGAACGCTCGCTCAGGGAGTTCCGGCCAGATCTCGTGCACCTTGCGTCACCCTTCGCCCTGGGTGTGACCGGTCTCAGGGCGGCCGAGCGCCTCGGCCTCCCGACGGTGGCGATCTACCAGACCGACATCGCCGGGTTCGCCCGCCACTACGGCATCCGCGCGGATGCTGCGATCTCCAAGTGGGTGGGTCGCATCCACCGCCGAGTCGATCGCACGCTGGTCCCGTCCACGTCGGCCCACGAGCAGCTTGCGGCGCTGGGCGTCTCCAACCTGCACATGTGGCGGCGCGGGGTCTCGCTGGACCTCTTCTCCCCAGCACGACGGAGCCAGGAGCTGCACGACAGCTGGACGCAGGGCAGCCCGGGGTCCCTGGTCATCGGGTACGTCGGACGGTTGGCGCCCGAGAAGCAGGTCAGCCGCCTGCTCGAGATCTCGTCCGTCCCCGGCACCCGCCTCGTCGTCGTGGGTGACGGACCTGCTCGCAGCTGGCTCGCCAAGCACCTTCCCGACGCCACCTTCACCGGCATGCTGCGAGGCGAGGAGCTGGCGCAGGCGTTCGCGAGCCTGGACGTGTTCGTGCACACGGGGGAGTCGGAGACGTTCTGCCAGACCATCCAGGAGGCGCAGGCCAGCGGTGTCCCCGTCGTCGCCCCCGCCGTGGGCGGTCCGCTGGATCTCGTGACGCCCGGGCGGACCGGGCTGCTGTTCAAGCCGGGAGAGGCGGGTGGTCTGCGCCGGTGCGTCGAGACCCTGGCGTTCGACGAAGATCTCCGCGCGGCCGTGGCACGCGAAGGCATCACGTCCGTCGCCCAGCGGAGCTGGGCCACCGTGGTGGACGAGCTGATCGATGTGCACTACGCGGCGGCGCTTCACCGCGTCGCCGGCGCGGCGGCTTGATGCCACGGGCCCGCACTCTGGTCCCGTGGGGGATTGCTTCCGTTGCGACGGCCTCGGCGCTGGCCCTGTTGGGGAGCCAGGTCTTCCGGCTGCAGGCAAGGGCGGCTCGTAGGCTCATCGGGAAGCCGTTGGGTGAGGACGCTCTCGCGGCCGACAAGATCTACAAGAAGAAGAACGGCGACCTCATCGAGCTGTTGATGCTGGGTGACTCCATCGCCGCCGGGCTGGGTGCCGATCGGCCCAAGGACACGCTCGGTGGCCAGTTGGCGAAGCGGCTGGCCAACAGCACCAAGCGCGCCGTACGCCTGCACACCGGTGCCTGCGTCGGCGCCGAGACCTCGATGGTCCGTGCCCAGCTCGCCGCACTCCCTCCCGGATATCGCGCCGATGTCGCTGTCATCGTCGTCGGGGGCAACGACGTGACCCACCGTGTACGCCCGGCGGTGTCGGGCCACCATCTGGCCGAGGTCATCGAGGCACTGCGTGGCAACGACACCGAGGTCGTCGTCGGGACCTGCCCCGACCTGAGCGCGCTCACCGCCGTGCCTCAACCCTTGCGGGCCGTCGGTGCGCGCGCGTCGCGTCAGCTGGCGAACACCCAGCGAGAGGTGGCGACCGCCTGCGGCGCCTACGCCGTGTCCCTTGCTGAGGTCGTCGGGCCGTTCTTCATCGCCCACCCCGACGAGATGTTCGCGATGGACCGGTTCCACCCGTCGGGTGCTGGCTACCGGCGTACGGCGAAGGCACTGATGCCCAGCGTCCTGGCGGCACTGGGCTACGAGGAGTCGCTGCCCTTCGGTCATCACGGCCCGGTGTCACGCATCAACTAATTGATCCGTTGTCCGTGACCTCTGCGACGCCGGCCCGTTGGACCTACGAGACAAGCACGTCCCCAACGGAAAGGCATGTTGTCCCATGCGCCGAATTCTCGGATCAGCCCTCCCCCTCGCACTGACCGCCGCGCTGCTGCACGGCAGCACCGCCCAGGCAGCCACCAACGACCCGCTGCGCGACCTGCAGTGGGGCCTGGACCAGGTCCGCGCCGAACAGGCGTGGACCTCGACGAAGGGGGCCGGAGCGGTCGTGGCCGTGGTCGACACCGGCGTCGACTTCGCCCACCCAGACCTCAAGGCCAACCTCCTGCAGGGGGCCACCTTCACCGACTGCAAGGCCCAGTCGCCCTGCGGCAATGGTGACTTCCGCGGCCCGGACGGCGTGAACAACGGTGACGAGCACGGCACCCACGTGGCCGGCATCGTCGCGGCCGTGACCAACAACGGCATCGGCGTCGCCGGCACCGCACCGGACGCGAAGATCCTGCCGGTCAAGGTGCTCGAGGACGGCAGCGGCTCCTTCGAGGAGATCGCTGCCGGCATCCGCTGGTCCGCCAACAACGGTGCCGAT
This sequence comes from Nocardioides sp., assembly GCF_035576065.1. GTDB lineage: Bacteria > Actinomycetota > Actinomycetes > Propionibacteriales > Nocardioidaceae > Nocardioides. The sequence continues at coordinate 34,366 of NZ_DATLWX010000008.1, read as the reverse complement.
GTCATCAACCTGAGCCTCGGCGCCCTGCCCGGGGCCCAGGCGCTCACCCTGACCGGTCTCGAGAGCTCGGTGACCGAGGCGATCGCCTACGCCAACAGCAAGGGCGTCTCCGTCATCGCAGCGGCCGGCAACTCCGCAACCGCACTGTGCAGCACGCCGGCCTTCGAGCCCGGCGCCGTGTGCGTCGCCTCGACCGACCGCAACGAGGCCAAGAGCTGGTTCTCCGAGCTGCCGAACAAGGCCGACCTCAAGGCGGTGTCGGGCCCCGGTGGTGCCGGCCTGCTGTTCTGCGAGGACGACATCGTCTCGACGGTGCCGCTCGGCACCGGCAGCGCGGGCTGCGGCCAGCGTGACTACGACTTCTACGCCGGTACGTCGATGGCCACCCCGCACGTCGCGGGCGTCGCAGCGCTGCTCTTCGCACAGGGTCGCAACCGCGTCGAGGTCGAGCGCGTGCTGCTCGACACGGCGCGTCAGCCCCTGACTGAGGTCAACGGGGTCTACTCGCCGGTCTTCGGCTGGGGCATCGTGGACGCGGCCGCGGCCGTGGCGACCCCGGTCACCACTGCCCCGGCGCCCACCAAGGGCAAGCGCGGCAGGGGCGGCAAGGCCCGCGCGGGCGGCAAGAAGACCCGCCGCTGAGGCACTGCACTCGTCGACGGCCCGGTCCTGCTCGGACCGGGCCGTCTACAAGTCAGCTGGCCAAGCTCGCGTAGCGCAGCGCCGTCGAGGTCAGCGGACGAAGACCCGCGCGATCACGCCGACCACGTGCGCAGCCAGCTCAGCCACGCCCCCGATCACCCCGACGCGGTCCACGCTCGTCGGCTCGTCGTCGTTGTCGGAACGCTCAGTCATCGCGGCCCTCCGCTGCGGTCTTGATCCGGGCCAGCGTCTTGCGCATCCCGGACAGCAGCGACTCGGAGAAGGCGTCCTGGCCGCCCATGAAGCCGTCGGTGAGCTCACGGGAGAGGTCGGAGATGCCGTCCGGCACCTCCCGACGCTGCGTCAGCCGGGTGCCGCCGTCGGTCGCCTCGAGGTGGAAGGACCACACGGCCCAGTTCTCCTCCACCCGGAAGGCGAGCTCCTGCTCGGGCTCGAACCGGACGATCTCGGCGTGCGTGGTCCACTCCAGCTCCCCGTGCACGTTGCGGTTGGTGAACTGGGCGCCGAGCGCGCACGTCTCGAAGCCGCTGCGCAACCGGGTCGAGGTCACCTGCGGGCTCCAGTCCGGCATGCGGCGTACGTCGCTGACGAGCTCCCAGACGTCGTTGACGGGAGCGGTGATGTCGATGCTCTGCTCGAGCACGGGGCGTACGGCGTCTGGCGATTCCACGGCTCCGACCATAGCGGCCGCCCAGGACCCCCGAGGTGTGCTGGTCGTCACCCGGTTCGCGTGTCAGAGTAGGACTCCGCCAACCCATCAGTCGGTCGCGGCGGGGGAGGTCCGTCAAGTGCGTGTCCTCATCAGCTCGACCCCGGGCTACGGGCACATCTTCCCGATGTTTCCCCTCGCGCGGGCTCTTTCGCGAGCTGGCCACGAGGTCCTCTGGGCGACCAGTCGTGATGCCGCTCAGCCGATCCGTCAACGCGGGATCGACGTCGTCCACGCTGGTCTGTCCGGCGACGCGCTGCACGGCGGCATGAGCGCAGTCAAGACCGCGGCTCTCGACGTGCCGCCGCCGCAACGCGCGGCGTACGTCTACCCAAGGATGTTCGGCCGCCTGCTCACCCCGCCGATGGCATCCGATCTGCTGCCGTTGGCCCGCGATTGGCGGCCGGACGTGATGGTGCACGAGCACGCGGAGCTGGGCTCTCCACTGGTCGGAGGGGTGCTGGGCATTCCGACGGTGACGCATGCGTTCGGCGGGGCGATCCCTTCCGCGATCCTCGACTCCGCGTCGGAGATGGTGGCTCCGACCTGGCGAGAACACGGGCTCGCAGTGCCGCCGTACGCCGGATGCTTCGGCTCTCTCTATCTCGACATCTGTCCCTCCTCGGTCCAGTCGGTGCCCGTCGGACACATCCCGCAGGTCCAGGCGCTGCGACCAGTTGCCGAGCCCGCGCCCTGCGATGCCGGTCTCCCCGAGTGCGTTGCCAAGGACGCTCGGCCGCTCGTCTACGTCACCCTCGGCACAGTTCAGAACCACTCGCCGGTGCTGCCCCGCGTTGTGGATGCGCTGGCCTCGTTGGACGTGCGCGTGCTGGTGACGGTGGGCCCGGACGGCGACCCCGCCTCGTTGGGCGAGCAACCGGCCCACGTGCGCGTGGAGACATGGGTCGACCAGACGCACGTCTTCCAACACTGCTCGGTCGTGGTCTCGCACGCCGGCTCCGGCACGTTCTTGGGTGCCCTCGCGGCGGGTCTGCCGCAGGTGTGCCTGCCGCTCGCGGCCGATCAGTTCCGCAATGCGGAGGGTGGCCTTCGCGCCGGAGCGGCCGTGGTCATCGCGCCCGGGCAGTTCAGCCAGGCCGGGGTCGCCGACGCGGTCGTGTGCCTCCTCACCGACGACAGCTTCCGCGACGCGGCTCGAAACGTGGCGGCCGAGATCCAGCGGATGCCCGCAGCGGCCGAGGCCGTCCAGGTGCTGGCGCGACTGGTCACCTGACTTGGACCGGCATGTCAGGCTCGACGGGTGAGAGACCATCGCGTCAACCCCGTCGACGCCGTCTGGCTGAGCATGGACGGTCCGGACAACTTGATGGTCATCGAGAGCCTGATGTTCTTGGACGGACCGGTCGACCGGGCACGACTCGAGCACGTGCTCCGGACGCGACTCCTCGAGCTCTTCCCGGTCTTCTCCCGTCGTCCCCTCCCGGGTCGCGGGAAGTGGGGCCGACCCCGCTGGCGCGACGTGGGAGAGCTCGACCTGAGCCGGCACCTGCGCGAGGTCCGGCTCCCCGCGCCGGGCGGCGACGCGGAGCTGCAGGCCTACGTCGGGACGTGTCTCGCCACGCCCCTGCCGCGGGACCGTCCGCTGTGGGACATCCACCTCATCGAGGGCCTGGCCGAGGGTTCGGCGATCTATGTGCGTCTTCACCACGCACTTGCCGACGGGATCGCGTTGACCCAGGTGCTGTTCTCCCTCACGGACCTGTCCGATGAGGGTGATCGCGACGGCTCCTTCCATCCCGACGGCCGTCACCACCTGCTCTCCGAAGTGGTCCAGGCGGCACGACGGGTGGCGCCCGAGGTGCCGCAGCTCCTGCGTCCGGCTCGGATCCGGGCCGGCTTCCGGACGGGGGCCCGGCTCGGGTTCAGCGGAGTCGGGGTGATGAAGAAGCTGCTCTTCACCCGCAACCCCGAGAGCCCTGTCTCCGGCGTCGCCGGTCCGGAGAAGCGGGCGGTGTGGTCGGAGCCGATGCAGCTGCAGCGGATCAAGGACATCGCAGCCCACGCCGACGCAACGGTCAACGACGTGCTCGTCTCAGCGCTGGCGGGCGCGCTCGCGCGCTACCAGGTCGAGCACGGCGGGCGTGCGGTCGACCTGCCGACGATGATCCCGGTCAACCTCCGCCCGCTCAACGTGCCGCTCCCGCGCGAGCTGGGCAACCGCTTCGCCCTCGTCCTGCTGAACCTCCCCTCGGGTCGCGGGGAGCCTCTCGCCCGGCTGGCCGAGACCAAGCGCCGGATGGACGTCATCAAGGCCTCCCCGGAGCCCGCCATCACCTTCACCCTGATCCAGGCGATCGGGTGGCTCGGCAACCGGCTCAACCGGCCCTTGGTCACCTTCTTCGCCGGCAAGGTCGCCGGCGTGACCACCAACGTCCCCGGCCCGCGGGAGCCGCGATACCTCGCCGGCACCCGGATCTCAGGGCTCCTGGGCTGGGTCCCCGGCTCGGGTCAGCAGGCGCTCGGGACGTGCATCTTCACCTATGCAGGCACCGTGCGGATCGGCTTCAAGACCGACACGGCCGTCATCGCTGACCCCGAGCGGATCCTGGCCGCCTTCCATGCCGAGATCGAGACCCTCGATGCCGCGTTCGTCGTGGCCCGTCTCGTCTCAACGGGTGACTGAAGGCCGGTAGGTCACGGTCATCCCCGCCCGCCTGCCCGGTCTCCAAGCCCCACGTCCCCGCGCCGCAGCCCTTGTGAGGTCGTGCCGTGCAGACCTACGGTGGCCAGGAGAGGCGGGCCCATGCATGAGCTGGCGATCGCGGAGAGCGTCGTGTCAGCGGTGCTCGAACGCACCGGTGGCCGGGTGAGCGTCGTCCGCCTGCGTGTCGGACGATTGGCGGGAGTGGTGCCGGACGCCCTGATGTTCTGTTTCGAGCTCGCCGCCGCGGGCACCGCCCTCGAGGGCGCGGCCCTCGAGATCGAGGAACGGGCGGGGGAGGCTCGCTGTCGCGACTGCGACAGCCGATTCTCGATGCGAGACGCGTTCCTCCTGTGCGACTGCGGCAGTGCTGACGTGGAGCTGTTGTCCGGCCGTGAGCTGCAGGTGACCTCGGTGGAGGTGGCCTGAGATGTGCAGCACCTGTGGGTGCGGCGACTCCGACGTCCGCGTGACGACGCCCGGTGCCGCAACAACGGATGGCCACGGGCACGGCGAGCACAGTCACGACGCCGAGCACGGCCATGGCGAGCGCAGTCACGACCATGTGCATCCGGAGCCGGACGACGAGCTGCGCACCCACACCCTCGAGCTCGAGGTCGCCGTGCTGGCCAAGAACGACGGGTTGGCGGCGCGCAACCGGGTCTGGCTCGCCGAGCGCGGCATCACGGCGCTCAACCTGATGAGCTCGCCGGGAGCCGGCAAGACGACCCTGCTCGAGCGCACCATCGCAGCCACCCACCGGGCGGTCAGCGTGATCGAGGGCGACCAGGAGACCCTGTTCGATGCCGAGCGCATCAGGGCCGCCGGCGCCCGGGCGGTGCAGGTCAACACCGGGGCCGGCTGTCACCTCGACGCCATGATGGTGTCCCGGGCGCTCGAGCAGCTGCGGCCTGAGCCGAAAAGCATCGTGTTCATCGAGAACGTCGGCAACCTGGTGTGCCCGGCCCTCTTCGACCTCGGGGAGCTGCGCAAGGTCGTGGTGATCTCGGTGACCGAGGGCGACGACAAGCCGCTGAAGTACCCCCACATGTTTGCCGCGGCCGACCTCGTCGTCATCAACAAGACCGACCTGTTGCCGTACGTCGACTTCGACATCGAGCGTCTGACCGCGGACGCCCGCAAGCTCAACCCGGACGTGCAGCTGGTCCCCGTCTCGGCGAAGACCGGCGACAACCTGGAGGCGTGGCTGGCCTGGCTGACCTGAATCAGGTCATCACCGGAGTGCCTCTTGACAGAGCACTGCGCCGAGGGCTCTCATGGATGCCAGGGAGTGACGCAGGTCACACAGACGACGATCTGCGAACCGAGCGGGGACCGCAAGGGCCCTCAGAGAGCCGGCGCAGATGCCCACAGCCGAAGCAGTCAAGGCCGAACAAACTCTCATCCACGTCTTGTGGATCAACGCTGGTCTCAGTTGTGACGGCGACTCCGTCTCGCTGACGGCAGCGACGCAGCCCAGCATCGAGGAGATCGCGCTCGGCGCCCTCCCGGGGCTGCCCCAGATCGCGGTCCACTGGCCGCTGATCGACTTCGAGTGCGGACCCCAGGGCGGACGTGACGACTTCCTGGAGTGGTTCCACAAGGCCGACCGCGGTGAGCTCGAGCCCTTCGTGCTGGTCGTCGAGGGGTCCATCCCCAACGAGCAGTTGCACGACGAGGGCTACTGGTGCGGGTTCGGCAACAACCCCGAGACCGGACAGCCGATGACGACCAGCGAGTGGCTGGACCGGCTGGCCCCGAAGGCGACCGCGATCGTGGCGGTCGGCACCTGTGCGACGTACGGCGGGATCCACGCGATGGAGGGCAACCCGACCGGCGCGATGGGCGTGCCCGACTACCTCGGCTGGGACTGGAAGTCGAAGGCAGACATCCCCATCGTGTGTGTTCCCGGCTGCCCGGCGCAGCCTGACAACATGGCCGAGACGTTGACCTACCTGCTCTACATGGCCACCGGCCAGGCGCCGATGATCCCGCTCGACGAGGCCCTGCGCCCGACCTGGCTCTTCGGCCAGACGGTGCACGAGGGATGCGACCGGGCGGGCTACTACGAGCAGGGCGACTTCGCGACGGAATACGGCTCACCCAAGTGCATCGTCAAGCTCGGATGCTGGGGACCGACGGTGAAGTGCAACGTCCCCAAGCGCGGCTGGATGAACGGCATGGGCGGTTGTCCCAACGTGGGCGGCATCTGCATCGGTTGCACGATGCCCGGCTTCCCCGACAAGTTCATGCCCTTCATGGACGAGCCGCCGGGCGGCAAGCTCTCGACCACCACGGTCGGGCTCTACGGCACCACGATGCGCCGGCTCCGCCAGGTGACGACCAGGACGCTGGACAAGGAGCCCAAGTGGCGCACGCCCGGCACGACGCTGACGACCGGCGCCAAGCGCACCTGGTAGCCCTCCACCTCCACCCACACCGCACACCGACCGAGAGGCGGCGCGATGACGTCGACCATTCCACAACCCAGCAGCATGACCGAGGACGCCAACGGCCTGACCGAGATGGCGTGGGATCCGATCACCCGCATCGTCGGCAGCCTCGGGATCTACACCAAGATCGACTTCAAGGCCAAGACCGTCGTGGAGTGCAAGAGCACCAGCTCGATCTTCCGCGGCTACTCGATCTTCATGAAGGGCAAGGACCCGCGCGACGCGCACTTCATCACCAGCCGGATCTGCGGCATCTGTGGCGACAACCACGCGACCTGTTCGTGCTATGCCCAGAACATGGCGTACGGCGTGAAGCCGCCGCACCTCGGTGAGTGGATCGTCAATCTCGGTGAGGCCGCTGAATACATGTTCGACCACAACATCTTCCAGGAGAATCTGGTCGGGGTGGACTACTGCGAGAAGATGGTCGCGGAGACCAACCCCGGTGTGCTCGAACTGGCCAACAACACCGAGTGCCCGAACGCAGACGCCCACGGTTACAAGACCATCGGCGACATCATGCGCTCGCTCAACCCGTTCACCGGCGAGTTCTACCGCGAGGCGCTGCAGGTCAGCCGCTGGACCCGGGAGATGTTCTGCCTGATGGAGGGCCGGCACGTCCACCCCTCCACGCTCTACCCCGGCGGCGTGGGCACGGTGGCGACGATCCAGCTGATGACCGACTACATCACCCGGCTGATGCGTTACGTCGAGTTCATGAAGAAGGTCGTGCCGATGCACGACGACCTGTTCGACTTCTTCTACGAAGCGCTGCCGGGCTACGAGGAGGTCGGCAACCGCCGCATCCTGCTGGCCTGCTGGGGCTCGTTCCAGGACCCGGAGTACTGCAACTTCGAGTACAAGGACATGACCGACTGGGGACGCCGGATGTATGTCACCCCGGGCATCGTGGTGGACGGCAAGTTGGTCACGACCGACTTGGTGGAGATCAACCTCGGCATCCGGATCCTGCTCGGCTCGTCCTACTACGACGACTGGGAGGACCAGGAGATCTTCGTCGAGAAGGACCCGCTCGGCAACCCGGTCGACCGGCGGCACCCCTGGAACCAGCACACCAACCCGAAGCCGCAGAAGCGCGACCTCGACAACAAGTACAGCTGGGTGATGTCACCGCGCTGGTTCGACGGCACGGACTACCTCGCCCTCGACACGGGCGGCGGTCCGCTCGCGCGTCTGTGGGCGACGGCGCTGGCCGGCCTCGTCGACATCGGCTACGTGCAGTCGACGGGTGAGTCGGTGAAGATCAACCTGCCCAAGACGGCGCTGAAGGGCCCGGTCGAGCTGGAGTGGAAGATCCCCCAGTGGAGCAACACGCTCGAGCGCAACCGGGCCCGGACCTACTTCCAGGCGTACGCAGCGGCCTGCGCGCTGCACTTCGCCGAGAAGGCGCTGGTCGAGATCCGGGCGGGCCGCACCAAGACCTGGGAGAAGTTCACCGTGCCCGAGACGGGCATCGGGTGCGGCTTCACCGAGGCTGTGCGCGGAGTGTTGAGCCACCACATGGTGATCCGCGACGGGAAGATCGCCAACTATCACCCCTACCCACCGACCCCGTGGAACGCCAACCCGCGTGACTCCTACGGGACGCCGGGACCCTACGAGGACGCGGTCCAGGGTCAGCCGATCTTCGAGGAGAACGACCGGGAGCACTTCAAGGGCATCGACATCATGCGCACGGTGCGCAGCTTCGACCCGTGTCTGCCGTGCGGCGTACACATGTATCTCGGAGAGGGGCAGAAGCTCGAGCTGATGCATTCGCCGACCCAGTCCGTCAGCGGGTAGAGCCGTGGGCGAGGTCGAGGGGACCGAGCAACTCAGGGTGACGGGCGAGCGCATCGACGCGCTGCTTGATGCGAGTGGCTCGGGGGGCGTGGTGGCGCGCGAGCGGGCCGAAGAGCTGGTCCGGCTCGTCGCCGACCTCTACGGCGCTGGCCTCGAGCGGGTCCTCGACATCACCTATGACGCCGGGCACCTCACCGACGACGTGCTGGCCGCGTTGGCTGCGGACGACCTGGTGGCGAGCCTGCTGCTGGTGCATGGTCTGCACCCCTACGACGTGACACAACGCGTCGAGCAGGCGCTGGTGAGCGTCCGGCCCTACCTCGGCTCGCACGGCGGTGACGTCGAGCTGCTCGAGGTCAGCGACGAAGGCACGGTCCGGCTCCGGCTGCTCGGCAGCTGTGACGGCTGCCCCTCGTCGTCGGTGACCCTCAAACTGGCGGTCGAGGGCGCGATCGAGGCCGCCGCCCCCGAGGTCACCAGCATCGAGGTCGAGGACGCCGAGCCGAGCGGTGCCGAGACACTGATCCCGGTCTCGTCCCTGCGCTCGCGTCTCGACGAGACGGCCATGACGATGGCGTCCTGGGAGCCGCTTCCCGACCTCGCCGGGCTGGCAGCAGGCGCTCTCATCACTCTCGAGGTCGGCGGCACGAGGGTCCTTGTCTGCCGCCTCGGCCACGAGCTGTTCGCCTACGCCGACCGCTGCGCCCGCTGCGAGGAGTCGCTCGACGGCGCCGCGCTGTCACGCCGGCTGGGTGCCGCCGTGGGCGAGGCGGTGCTGCGCTGCCCTGCCTGTCGCGCGCACTACGACGTGCGTCGTGCTGGTGCGTGCCTCGACGACGAGACGCTGCACCTGGTCCCCGTCCCACTGCTCACCGAGGGCGGCGTCACCTCAGTCGCAGTCTCGGTCCCGGTCCCGGTCTCGGCATGAAAACACCCCGATGAGCACCCTCGGCGGTTCCCCACTCGCCTCGCTCCGCCGGATCACGAGCACCCGGCCGGCGCCGGTGGTCGGGGAGCGCTGCGAGATGTGTGCCGCTCCGATCGTCGAGGAGCACCAGCACGTCGTCAACCTCGAGAGCCGGGTGCTCATGTGCACCTGCCGTGGGTGCTATCTGCTGTTCACCGCGGAGCACGCCGAGCTGCGCTATCGCTCGGTGCCCGACCGCTACCTCTCGTTCCCCGGCTTCGACTTCGGTGCCCGCGAGTGGGACGAGCTCCAGATCCCGGTCGGACTGGCGTTCTTGTTCAAGAACTCCGTGCAGGACCGCATCATCGCCTTCTATCCTGGCCCCGCCGGCGCCACCGAGTCAGAGCTCCCGCTCGACGCCTGGGACCGCATCGTGGCGGCCAACGCCCAGCTTGACCATCTGCGCGCCGACGTGGAGGCGTTGCTGCTGCGCGGTGCCGACCGGGAACACCCCGACTACACCGCGCACATCGTCCCGATCGACGCCTGCTACGAGCTCGTCGGTCGGTTGCGCTCACTGTGGCGCGGCTTCGACGGGGGCACGGAGGCGCGCGCAGCGATCGACGACTTCTTCGCGATGGTCGAGCAGCGAAGCAGGCCGGCTCCCCCCGCACCGGAATCCCCGATGGCACCGTCATGAGCAGCTACGAGTTCTCGGTCATCGACGTCTTCGCCGAACCGTATGCCGCCGCGCCGCAGCTCACTGCGCGGTTGCGGATCAAGGAGACGAGCGGCGAGACGATCCACGCGATCGCGCTGCGCTGCCAGGTCCGGATCGAGCCCCAGCGCCGTCGCTACGAGGGGGCCGACGAGAGCGGCCTGCGGGCGCTCTTCGGCGACCGGGACCGCTGGGTCGACACCCTCAAGCCATTCCTGTGGATGCAGTGCAACGCGATGGTGCAGGGGTTCACCGACATCACCGAGGTCGACCTGGCGCTGCCGTGCACCTACGACTTCGAGGTCACAGGATCGCGCTACCTGCACGCCGTCGGTGAGGGCGACATCCCGATCGTCTTCCTGTTCTCGGGCACCGTCTTCACCAAGGGCGCCAACGGGTTCGGCGTGGTGCAGGTGCCCTGGGACTGCGAGGCCTCCTATCAGCTGCCGGTGCGCGCCTGGCAGCAGATGATCGCGTCGTACTACCCGAACACCGGCTGGATCCGCCTCGACCACGACGTCGTGACCGCGCTGGCCGAGTTCAAGGCGCAGCACGGTCTGACCACGTGGGAAGAGACAGTCCGGAGCCTGCTCGCCACCCGCGGGGTGCAGCAATGAGTGAGCTCGACCACGTGCGCGCGATCGCCGACGCAGTGCTCTACGAGGGCTATCTTCTCTACCCCTATCGCGCCAGCTCCTCGAAGAACCAGTCCCGCTGGCAGTTCGGCGTGCTCGGCCCGCCCAGAGCGTCGGCGGCCAGCTTCGCCGAGGAGCCGGGCCTGTCCTTCCAGTGCCTGTTGGCTCCCTCATCCGGTATGGCGACCGTGAGACCGCACCTGCGGTTCCTGCAGCTCCAGGTGCGCTCAGTCGAACGGTGTGCCGACGGCGACTTCGTCCCGGTCACCGAGATGGTCGTCGACGGACTGTCCGTGCTCAGCTGGGAGGAGGCCGTCGAGTGCGAGGTCGCCCTGTCGCCGTACGACCTCGACAGCCGGCCGGTCCGCATGGCAGTGGAGATCCCGGGCGGTGAGGAGGTCGAGCCGGTCGTCAACGCCTCCGGCGCGGAGGTCGGGCGGATCGTGCGCCGGCGGCTCCCACTGCAGGCAGACGTCACGGTGGGAGCGGAGGACGACGACGGCTTCACGCGGCTCTCGGTGGCGGTGACCAACACCCACCCCGACGAGGTGCACGGCAAGGACGACGCCATTCGGTCCTCGATGATCGGCACCCATGTGCTACTCGCGGCCGACGGGGTCGACTTCGTCTCGCTGCTGGAACCCCCCGAGGCGGCGGCCGGCGCGGCCGGGCGGTGCACACAGCGGCGGTGCTTCCCCGTGCTGGTGGGGCCTGTCGGCTCGAGCGACGTCGTGATGGGCTCGCCGATCATCCTCTACGACCACCCCGAGATCGCCGAGGAGAGCGCCGGCGCCCTGTTCGACTCGACCGAGATCGACGAGATCCTGACCCTGCGCGTGATGACGATGACCGACGCCGAGAAGGCCGAAGCCAGGGCCACCGACCCGCGCGCGGCCGCCATCATCGATCGCTGCGACCAGATGTCTGACGCGACGCTGCGCGACCTGCACGGGGTGCTCCGCGACCCGCACCGGGTCGAGACGCCCATGGTGGACGTGGTGGCCGGAGCGCAGTTCGACACCGGTGACGTCCCCTGGTGGGACCCGGCCGCGGACGAGAGCGTGCGGCCCGACACCGACAGTGTCGTCATCGAGGGCGTCAGCGTGGCGCGCGGCAGCCTGGTGCGGGTGCACCCCTCGCGGCGGGCCGACGCCCAGGACCTGTTCTTCGCCGACCAGGTCGCCCGGGTGACCGCCGTGCTGTCCGACGTCGACGGCAGCACTCACGTGGCGTTGGTGCTGGTCGACGACCCGGCGGCCGACCTGCACGAGGAAGCCGGGCGCTTCTTCTACTTCGCCCCCGATGAGCTCGAACCACTGGACCAGGCACGAGAGGAGAGTCACCCATGAGAACCGTTGGCCTGCTGACCACCGTCGTCGGCGCTGGCATCGCTGCGGTCGCAGCGTTCGTCGGGGTCCGTTCGATCCCCGACATCAAGCGTTACCTCAAGATGCGCCAGATGTGAGGCGCCCGAGCACCACCCGAGAAGGAGGTCGGCATGAGTGACACACCAGGAGAGCAGCTCGAGGAGGAGCCGCAGGAGGAGCGCGGCCCGATGGGTTCGCGCGACACCGGCTCCGACGAGCCCGGCGGGGGCCCGGTCGACCGCCCCTCGGGCACAGCTGACGAGGACGACGATACGGGCATCGACCCGCAGGAGACCCAGCACCCGGACTCGCCGGACCTCCAGTCCGGCGGCGGCTAGCCGACACGAGGAGAGGACAACCCGATGACCACGATCCCCGACCCGGACGACCCGGACACCGAGGGCAAGACAGTCCCGCCGTACGACGACCGTCAGGAGTCCGCCGACGTGGGCGGGCCCGAAGAGACGACCCAGGACGGCGCCCACACCGGCGGCGCCGGGCGACCGGCGGAGTCCGACTCTCCGGTTGACGATCCCGCCCAGACCGAGCGCGGCCAGCACGCCTCTCCGGCCGACGAGCAGCCGGCCGTCAGGGGCGACACGGCGTCCGGACCGGGCGGCACGTCCGGTGCTTCGCACGAGCCGGGCACCGGACGGGCAGAGGACAAGTCCTGACGATGCGAGTGCTGGTGGCCGGGATCGGCAACCTCTTCTGCGGCGACGACGGGTTCGGTCCCGAGGTCGTCCGCCGACTCGCCGCGTCCGGGACCCTGCCCGAGGAGGTGCGCGCGGTCGACTACGGCATCCGCGGGATGCACCTGGCCTACGACCTCCTCGAGGGCTACGACGCGCTCGTGATCGTCGACGCCCTGCCCGGCGACGGCAACCCGGGCACGCTCGCCGTGCTCGAGGTCGGCGAGGGTGACCTCGGTGTCGGGGCGTTCGACCCGCACGGCATGGCCCCGGTCGCCGTCCTGGCCAGCCTCTCCGACCTCGGCGGGTCGCTGCCCCCGACCTACGTCGTGGGGTGTCGGCCCGCCGATCTCAGCGACCGGATCGGGCTCTCCGACGAGGTCGAGGCCGCGGTGCCCGATGCGATGGAAGCGGTTCTCGCCGTGCTCCGTGAACGTGTGCCCGCCCTGGACGGGGCCGGCTGATGTGCCTCGGGATCCCCGGCCGGGTCGTGCGAGTCCTGGAGGGCAATGCCGGGATGCTCGCCCTCGTCGACGTGCTCGGCGCCGAGCGGCCGGTCAACCTCGGGATGCTCGAGGACATGGCGGTCGAGCCGGGGGAGTGGGTGCTGATCCACATGGGCTTCGTCGTCGAACGCGTCGATGCGGCAGCGGCCGAGAAGGCGATGACAGGACTCGAGCTGATGGGTCGCGAGCGCGATGGCTGAGCAGCGCGTCCGCAGGCGGTTCGAGGTCTCCGGGTTGGTCCAGGGCGTCGGCTTCCGGCCGTTCGTCTACGTCACCGCGAGCGAGCTGGGCCTCACCGGCAGCGTCGCCAACACGCCGTCCGGCGTGGTGATCGAGGTGGAGGGCGCCCCGGCCGGGGTGTCCGAGCTGGGTCATCGCCTGGCGCACGCAGCGCCTCCGCTGGCCCACGTCGAGCAGATCACCGAGTCGCGGCAGTCACCTCGTGGTGGCACCGGCTTCACGATCGAGGACTCCGCGAGCGGCGAAGGACGCACGCTGGCGTCGCCCGATGTTGCGACGTGCGACGACTGCCTGCGCGAGCTCTCAGATCCGGCCGATCGCCGCTACCGCCACCCCTTCATCACCTGCACCAACTGTGGCCCGCGCTTCACCATCATCACCCGCCTTCCTTATGACCGGGCCGCGACCACCATGGCCGGGTTCGCCATGTGCGGGGCCTGCCGCCGGGAGTACGACGACCCGACCGACCGTCGCTTCCACGCCCAGCCGATCGCGTGCCCCGACTGTGGCCCGACCATCGAGCTGCTTGGCGACGGGCCACGGGCTGAAGGTGACGACGCCGTACGCCGTGCGCGTGACCTGCTCGCCCGTGGCCTGATCGTCGCTGTCAAGGGACTGGGCGGCTATCACCTGGCGTGCGATGCCCGCAACGAGACGGCCGTCGCCGAGTTGCGCCGCCGCAAGCAACGCGGCGACAAGCCGTTCGCGGTGATGGTCCGCGACGCCGAGGTGGCGGGCGGGCTCGTCACCATGGACGAGGCCGAGCGACGGCTGCTCACCGGCCACCGCAAGCCGATCGTGCTCTTGGCTCGTGCCGACACGGAGCGGCTCGCCTCGTCGGTGGCGCCGGGCCATCCGGACCTCGGACTGATGCTGCCGTACACCCCGCTGCACGTGCTGCTGCTTCAGGCGCCCGGCACCGACGCGCTCGTGATGACCTCCGGCAACCTCTCCGGCGAGCCGATCGTCACCGACGACGACGCGGCCCGTGAGCGGCTGTCCTCGATCGCCGATGCCTGGCTGCGCCACGACCGGCCCATCCACGTTCCGTGCGACGACTCGGTCGCCCGCTTCGTCACCGGCGCCGAGCTGGCCCTGCGCCGCTCGCGCGGTCACGCGCCCCTGCCGGTCGCCCTCCCGTTCGCTGTTGATCCGGTCCTGGCCCTCGGAGCAGATCTCAAGAACACCTGCGCGCTCGCGTCCGGTCGCTATGCGTGGTTCAGCCAACACATCGGTGACCTGGACGACCTCGCCACCCAGTCCGCGCTGACCGCGTCGGAGGCTCACCTCGAAGAGCTCACCGGCATACGTCCCGACGTCCTCGTCGCCGACGCGCACCCGGGCTACCGCTCCAGCCGGTGGGCGCGAGAGCATGCCGCTGGTCGCGAGGTGCGGACCGTCCAGCACCACCACGCACACGTCGCCTCGGTGATGGGGGAGCACGGGCTCGGCATCGACGAGACGGTCATCGGGGTGACCTTCGACGGCACCGGCTATGGCACCGACGGCGCGATCTGGGGCGGTGAGGTCCTGGTCGCCGGATACAAGTCGTTCCGGCGGGCCGCCCAACTGGCCTACGTGCCGCTGGCTGGCGGTGACGCGAGCGTGCTTCGCCCCTACCGGATGGCGCTGGCGCACCTGTGGGCCGCCGGCATCGCGTGGTCCGCCGACATCCCGGCCGTTGCGGCGTGTCCCGAGACCGAACGAGGAGTGCTGGCCCACCAGTTGTCGACCGGCCTCGGATGTGTGCCCACGTCGAGCATGGGCCGCCTCTTCGACGCCGTGTCCTCTCTGGTCGGGGTACGCCACACCGTGGACTACGAGGCCGAAGCCGCCATCGAGCTCGAGTCCTTGGCGCGCTCCGTGCCGGTCCCGGATTCCTACCGGTTCGAGATCAGGACTCCTGACGACGGCCCGGTGCTGGCGGACGCGACGCCCGTGCTGAGGGCAGTCGTGGGCGACGTACGCCGCGGAACGCCCGCGTCCGACGTCGCGGCGCGATTCCATGCCGGAGTCGCGGTGCTCGTCGCCGACCTTGCGGACCACGAAAAGCGACACACCGGTCTCGACGTGGTCGTCCTGGCGGGCGGGGTGTTCCAGAACGCCCTGCTGCTCGACAGCTCGACGAGGGTGTTGGAGGCGCGCGGCTTCACGGTCCTGCGCCCCCGGCTGCTTCCACCCCACGACGGCGGCATCGCCTTGGGACAGATCCTGGTCGGCTCGCTCGGTTGACCTCACTCGACAAGCAAAGGAGATCGCAGATGTGTCTCGCAGTTCCGGGTCGCGTCCTGTCCGTCGAGGACCAGGACGGCACCATCATGGCGCAGGTCGACTTCGGCGGACTCCGCAAGGAGGTCTGTCTGGCCTACATCCCCGACGTACAGATCGGTGAGTACGTCATCGTGCATGTCGGCTTCGCGATCCAGCGGCTCGACGAGAAGTCGGCGCTGGACACGTTGGCCAACTTCGAGAAGCTCGGCATCCTCGAGGAAGAGTTCGGCGACGGCTTCGCCCTCGCCGCCAAGCAGGCGGGAGAACCGCAATGAAGTATCTCGACGAGTTCAGTGACCCGGTGCTGGCCGGCAAGCTGGTGGATCAGATCCACGCAGTCACCACGCAGCCCTGGGCAATGATGGAGGTGTGCGGCGGGCAGACGCACTCGATCATCAGGCACGGCATCGACCAGCTGCTGCCCGACGGTGTGGAGATGATCCACGGTCCGGGCTGTCCGGTGTGTGTCACGCCGCTCGAGATCATCGACAAGGCGCTTGCGATCGCCGAGCAGCCGGGCGTCATCTTCTGCTCGTTCGGCGACATGCTGCGGGTGCCGGGCAGCAGCTTGGACCTCTTCTCGATCAAGAGCGCCGGCGGCGACGTACGCGTCGTCTATTCCCCGCTCGACGCGCTGAAGCTGGCGCGCGAGAACCCCGACCGACAGGTCGTGTTCTTCGGCATCGGGTTCGAGACCACGGCGCCGGCCAACGCGATGACCGTCTTCCAGGCCAAGTTGCACGACATCCGCAACTTCTCGCTCCTGGTCTCGCACGTGCTCGTGCCACCGGCGATGGCGGCGATCATGGAGTCTCCGAAGTGCCGGGTGCAGGCGTTCCTGGCGGCCGGGCACGTGTGCAGCGTGATGGGGACCTCCGAATACCCCGCGCTTGCCGAGAAGTACCGCGTGCCGATCGTGGTCACCGGGTTCGAGCCGCTCGACATCCTCGAGGGCATCCGGCGCACGGTGATCCAGCTCGAGTCGGGTCGACACGAGCTGGAGAACGCCTACTCCCGCGCGGTCACAGCCGAGGGCAACGTGGCGGCGATGGCGATGCTTCGCGACGTGTTCGAGGTGACCGACCGCACATGGCGCGGCATCGGGATGATCCCGCTGAGCGGGTGGAAGTTGTCCGAGCGCTACGCCGACTATGACGCGGAGACGCGATTCTCGGTCAGCGACATCCACACCGCTGAGTCGGCGTTGTGCCGTTCTGGTGAGGTGCTCCAAGGTCTGATCAAGCCGCACGAGTGTGAGGCGTTCGGCAAGGAGTGCACGCCCCGCAAGCCGCTGGGCGCGACCATGGTGTCGTCGGAGGGCGCGTGCGCGGCGTACTACACCTACCGGCGCCTCGATCACCTGGAGCTGTCCGAGACGCGCCTGGTGGAGGCCTGATGAGCAATCACCTCGACTTCGAGGGGTGGGTCTGCCCGGTGCCGCTGCGCGACACCCCCACGATCGTGATGGGTCACGGCGGCGGTGGAGCCATGTCCGGCGAGCTGATCGAGCAGCTGTTCCTGCCGGCCTTCGGTGGCGCTGCGCGGGCCGAGCTCGGCGACTCGGCGGTGCTCGAGGTGCCCGCGGGCCGGTTGGCCTTCTCGACCGACTCGTTCGTGGTGAAGCCGATGTTCTTCCCGGGTGGCTGCATCGGCGACCTCGCGGTCAACGGCACCGTCAACGACCTCGCGATGGCGGGCGCGACGCCGCTCTATCTCTCCACGGCGTTCATCCTGGCCGAGGGCACGTTGATGACCGACATCGGCCGCGTGGCGATGGCCATCGGCAAGGCGGCCGAGGTCGCGGGCGTGCAGCTCGTCACCGGCGACACCAAGGTCGTTGACAGCGGAAGCGGCGACGGTATCTTCATCAACACCGCCGGCATCGGCGTCATCCCCGACGGCATCGACATCTCGCCCTCGCGGGCCCGGGTCGGCGACGTCGTGCTGGTCAGCGGTGACATCGGTGTGCACGGCATCGCGGTGATGAGCTGTCGTGAGGGGCTCGAGTTCGGCACGACGATCGAGAGCGACTGCGCGCCCCTGCACGGACTGGTCGCCGACATGCTTGCCACCGGGGTCGACGTGCACGTGCTGCGGGACCCGACCCGTGGGGGAGTCTCGGCCACCCTCAACGAGATCGCGAAGGCGTCCGGGGTGGGCATCGAGCTGATCGAGAAGGACCTGCCGATCCCGCCCGAGGTCAAGGACGCCTGCGGTCTGCTCGGCCTCGACCCGCTGCAGGTCGCCAACGAGGGCAAGCTGGTCGCGATCGTGGCGGCCGAGGACGCCGACGAGATGCTGGCCGCCATGCGTCAGCACACACGCGGTGCGGGGGCGCGCCGCATCGGCACGTGCGTCGCGGAGCACCCGCAGATGGTCGTGGCCCGCACGGGTCTCGGCGGGACCCGCGTCGTGGACCTGCCGATCGGCGAGCAGCTCCCGAGGATCTGCTGAGCAGCGGTTGTCATGAGTGATGAGGGGGCGCGGACGTTCGCGCGCTACGCCTTCCCACCCAACGAGCTCGGCTACTGCGGGCCCGAAGGTGCGCACGAGATGCTCGTACCCGGCGCGGTGACCGAGATCGAACGACGGGCGCGGCTCTTTGACGGTGCCTGGGTCTATCTCGAGTTCCTCGCCGGGGTGCTCGGCACCGACGACCCGCTGTCGACGCCGGTGGTCGAGGCCTACTGGATCGGCAGCGACCTGCTGGCCGCCGTTGATCCTGGCGCCCTCGTCGACCATCTGTCAGCGGCGTTCGACGGCCAGGTCGGCGGGACGTGGCGTGAATCGGCCGCGCGGGCTCGCGCCCACCACAGCTATCAGGTGTTCGAGGTCTATCCGTGGGCCGCGATGCTGCTTCGTGGGCTGCCGCCCGGTCCTGCCGTGTCGGTGCTCGACCGCTGCCGGATCCGGACGGGGGTGGTGAGCGAGATCGACGGCGAGTGGGTGGTCGTCACGTCCAGCCTCCTGACGTGGGACGGCGAATCCTTGACCCCGTCGTCCCTGCAGGCCGAACGCGCCCGGTGGTCGATCGAGGGTCAGAGCCTGCTGTCGGCACCAGCCGTCGGCGACACGGTGGCGTTGCACTGGGACTGGGTGTGCGACGTGCTCACGCCTGATCAGACGGACCGCATCCAGCGGATCGAGGCGACCCAGCGAAGCGCCGTCGGTCTGGGCGGGCAGGAGTAGTCGTCGCGTGACCTCCTAGGCTCGCGGCATGTCGAACATCGAGTGGGACGACCACATCGCGGTCACACCGACCGGAGACGGCGCCTTCGTCGCTGACCTGACCGACGGTTGGGTCGTCGGCGGGGGAGTGAACGGCGGCTATCTCCTCGCCACCATCGGCAACGCCCTCAGCCACGCAGCACCCGGCAAGCCGGACCCGATCGCCGTGAGCGCCTACTACCTGTCCGCGTCGGTGCCCGGTCCGGCCACGGTCACGACACGCGTGCTGCGCGAGGGCGGCAGCGTCGCCACCCTCGCGGCCGACCTGGTGCAGGACGGCGAGACCCGCATCACCGTGCTTGCGACGTACGGCGACCTCGACCGTCACGCCGACGACGTCCGCACGACTGCGACCCCACCGACGATGCCGCCGCTCGAGGAGTGCGTGCCCGGCTCCCTGGCCCCGCCCGAGGTTCTGAAGCTCGCGCCGGTGATGGGGCGCTTCGACATGCGTTTCGACCCGGCGTGCGCCGGCTGGGCCATCGGGAGGCCCAGCGGCAACGGGGTGATGCAGGCGTGGTTCCGCCTCAACGGGGAGCGGGACCCCGACCCGGTCCAGCTGCTGATGGTCCTCGATGCCCTGCCGCCGGTGACCTTCGACCTCGGCATGCCCGGCTGGGCGCCGACCCTCGAGCTGACCGCGCACGTCCGCGCCAGGCCGGCCCCCGGCTGGCTGCGGGTCACCCACCGCACCCGCAACATGGCGGGCGGGATGTTCGAGGAGGACTGCGAGGTCTGGGACTCCACCGACCGGCTCGTGGCCCAGGGGCGGCAGCTCGCGCGGATGCCACGGATCGTCGAGTTGCCCGGGGCCCCGACGACCTGATCCAGCGGTCTGGGAGTCTTGCGCCGTGAGTCAGCGCGAACCCGTCATGTTCCGGCTCGGTCGGAGCACGTCGCGGCATCGCGGTCGCTACATCGGGACCTGGCTCGTGCTGGTGGTGCTGGGCTTCGTCACCAGCCTCGGTCTGGTAGGCAACGAGTCGTTGTTCGACCGGCTGGAGTCCGGCGACACCGAGGCACCCGGCGAAGCGAAGACCGGACGCGAGCTGCTCAGCGCGTCCGGCGACCGTGGGCTCACGGTGATGCTCCGCGTGGATGGCGCCGACGTGCTCGACCCGGCGCTCGCGGAGGCGGTGACGGAGGTGGTCACCCGGGTCCGGGGGATCGAGGGTGTGGGCCGCGTCAACGCCCCGATGACCATGCCCGGCTGGCCCAGCGAGCCCGAGTCGCTGATCTTCGTCGGACAGAACGACCCGGCGACAGGGTCGTTCCTCATCGTCGCCGAGACGACCGGGGGTGCCGGGAGCCCGGTGCAGGACGCCGTCGTCGAGGAGCTGGAGCGGTCCGGCGACGAGCTGCTGGCGCCGTACGCCGAGGAGCTGTCGGTGGGCGGGGTCGGGCTGCTCATCGAGGACGTCAACGACCAGATCGAGGAGGACCTCGCGACGGGGGAGGGCATCGCCCTGCCCCTCTCGCTGCTGCTGATGATCTTCGTCTTCGGCGGTTTCGTGGCGGCCGGCATGCCGATCCTCGGAGCGATCTCCGCGATCTCCGGCGGCCTGGCCATCCTGCTCGGCTTCTCCCACGTGATCTCCCTGGACGCGTCTGTGGTCAACATCGTGACCGTCATGGGCCTCGGACTGTCCATCGACTACGGCCTGCTCATGGTGAGCAGGTTCCGCGAGGAGCTCGCGAGGATCGCACCCGGCGTCGGCTCGCACGACCTCAGTCGGGAGCAGGTGGAGGACGCCGTCGCCGGGGCCGTCGCCACGGCCGGGCGCACCATCTTGTTCTCGGCGCTGATCGTCGGCATCTCCCTGTCCGGGTTGATGCTCTTCGAGGCACAGGTGCTGCGCGCCATCGGCGCAGCCGGGGTCTCCGTGGTGGTGGTGGCGCTCGTGGTCGCCCTGACCCTGGTGCCGGCATTGTGCGCGCTGGGTGCGAAGCGGCTGGGTCGCCGTCGCGGGATCGAAGCGGCACCGGACGAGGGCGTCTTCAGCAGGCTCGCCGCCGCCGGCCAGCGGCGACCGGGACTCGCCACGCTGGCCAGCGTCGCGGTGCTGCTCCTCCTGGCGCTGCCGGCGCTCGACCTCCGTCTCAACACCTCGGGGGTGGAGCTGCTGCCGGTCGATGCCGATCAACGCGTGTTCTTCGAGGCGCTCAACAAGGACTTCCCCGGGTTGGCCGCCCCGACCGTCACCGTGGTCGCCCAGGCGACGCCTGAGGAGATCGCCGCGTGGGTGCCGGAGATCGAGGCGCTCGACGGCGTTGTCCGGGTGGATCCGCCGCGCGAGCTCGGCGACTACCCCAGCGGGGTCGAGGCGGCCGGGGCAGACCCGGATGGTCCTGCCCTGGTCTCGATCGGCGTCCGCACCGACGGCGGGGCGATGGGGGACCCCGCTCGCGAGGTCGCGCGCACCCTGATGGCCGCCGACCCCGGGTTCCCCGTCTGGGCGACCGGCCAGGCGGCGTCGCTGCACGACTTCACCGACTCGGTGATCGACCGGGCTCCTTGGGTGGCGCTGTGGATCGCCGGCGCGACCTTCCTCCTGCTCTTCCTGCTCACCGGCAGCGTGGTGATCCCGGTGAAGGCGCTGGTCCTCAACGTCGTCTCCCTCGGCGCCAGCATCGGGATCCTCGTGTGGGTCTTCCAGGACGGCCACCTCGAGTCGGTGCTGCGCTTCGACTCCGCCGGCGGCATCGAGTCGGTGATCCCGTTGCTGGTGCTCGCCTTCGGCTTCGGGCTGTCGATGGACTATGAGGTGTTCCTGCTCGCCCGCATCATCGAGCTGCACGAGCAGGGCTACGACGACGACACCGCGGTCCGCCTCGGGCTGCAGCGTTCGGGGCGCATCATCACCTCGGCGGCGCTGATCATGGTGATCGTCTTCGCCGGCTTCGCGGCAGGGGACATGTTGGTGATCAAGCAGACCGGGCTCGCGCTGGCGGTCGCCGTACTCATCGACGCGACCATCGTGCGGATGGTGATCGTGCCGGCCACCATGACGATGCTGGGGCGCTGGAACTGGTGGGCACCGGGGTGGCTGAAGACGGTGCATGCGAGGTACGGCGTGAGCGAGCACTCCTCGCCGTTGGCGGTCCGCGAGCTGGCGGCGAGCGCGGCGCCTCAGCGCTAGTCGAGGGCGCTAGTCGAAGGCCGAGCGCTTCATCGCCACGATCCAGCGGCGGCGGGGGTGCTCGCTCAGCGACCAGAGCATGTCGGTGGAGGGCCAGTAGGACAGGTCTTCGGGGCCCATCGGCAGCGCCAGCCGCTTGGGCTTGAGGCGGCCGGACGACCCGGCGTAGATCGTGCCCGGCATGAAGGGGCCGTGGGAGACGGTGGCGTGGTAGCGACCGCCCGCGACCGCCACTCCCTGCATCCTCAGGACACCGCCGTCGTCGATCTCGAGGGGGCGGGAGAACCCGTCGCTGCCGGTCTGGAGCTGCCACGTGTCCGGGTCGAGCTGGTAGCGCGCGAGCCGGCTGAGGTGCGATCCGGTGTTGTACTCACCGGCGACGACTGCCGGTGGGTCCGTGCCGCGGTCGAGCGAGGCGAAGGAGTAGCGCAGCCGCTGGTGCCCGTCGTCGGTGAAGGCCTTGTAGGTCGTGCGCACGGGCAGGACGTAGCGGTGGCCGAAGGATGCGACCCGGTGCCCGTCGACGCCGATGTCGTCGGGACGGTCATCGTCACCGGCGACCCGCATGATGTCGTCGACCCGGGCGGTCACGAAGCCGCGTCTGGTCGCGGCGATGTGCAGCCACTGGCCGGCCCAGACGATGCCGCCGGCATGGATGTTCATCGGCCGCAGGCTGAGCGTCCCCGCCTTGTCGAAGACGGGGATCACCAGCAGGACGTGGCGGTACTTCAGCGTGTCCAGGTCCAGGAACGTGACCCGGGAACCGCGCTTCACGCCGTCCCTGCCGGTGGAGTACCACGTCGTCAACAGCACCCGACGGCCCGAGACCGTCTCGGTGTCGGACGCGTCGGCGGAGGTCGAGATGCCCTGGGGGTACCACTGCGGGTCCCGTTGGTCGTAGTCGTTCCAGGTGTAGGCCTCGCTGACCGCCCGACCCAGCAGGCGGGCCGGGATGCGGCTGCGGCGAGCTTGGTACTTCAGGTCACCGAGCAGTCCGTCCAGTCCGGTGGCGCCTCCGAGCACCGACGCAAGGGCGTCGATCTCGCGGGAGTTCTCGTCCGTCCGCTGGAGGTGGACGCCCTGGACGTAGGGCACCGCTCCGGGCGCGGTGGAGCTCTCGGGGCTCTCGGGGACGGACTCGCCAGCGGGGTGCATGGGTCCCACCGTAATCTCGCCTCCGTGACTGACCCGTCCCGCACGCCTGTCGTCGGTGCGGCGATCCTCCTCGACGGAGCCGTCCTCGCCGCCCGACGGACGGCCCCCGCCGAGCTGGCCGGGCGGTGGGAGTTCCCCGGCGGCAAGGTGGAGCCCGACGAGTCGCCCGAGGAGGCGCTCGTCCGCGAGATCGCCGAGGAGCTCGGCTGCCGGATCGAGCTCACCGGCTGGTTGCCCGGTTCGGCCCCGATCGGTGACACGCACGAGCTGCGGGTCGCGTGCGGCGTACTGATCGAAGGGGAGCCGGTGCCCACGGAGCACGACCAGGTCCGCTGGGTCACGGCTGACGAGCTCGACGAGGTCGACTGGCTCGACCCCGACCGGCCGTTCCTGCCGGCGCTGCGGGAGTTTCTTCGATAGTCCGTATCGATTTGGCTCTCAGCCGTGCCGATCAAGGTGCGGATCGATACGGACTATCTCGATGATGGGCCGCGGCTCGACCACAGGACCACGTGGTTCGTCGCAGTCCACATGCTGGGGGTGTACGCCGTCGCGCGCACCGCCACCGACGGCGACCGTCACTTCATGTCACTCCACAAGTGGGCCCCCACCAGCGCCCCGCCGACTGGCTTGGTTCGTCCGGTGCCTGTCGACCCGAAAGGAACGAAGGGGCCGACCCGTGGGCAGGCGCGGGGACCCGGGTGGCGTCAGACCTCGGCGGGCCTCTACGTGCCGGCCGAGGTGGACGAGCTCAGGGTGGAGCAACGCATCTTCGAGCAGGCGTCCAGGCTGCGCGGGAGCGGAGCGGTGACGGCGTGGGCGTCGCTGCGCTGGCAGTTGGCGACCTTTTTCGATGGCACCAGCTTCCCCGAGGCAGAGCTGCTTCCGGTCCCGCTCGTCCTCGGTGGGAACGCCTTCTTGCGTCCGGACCCGCGCGCGACGATCTCGCGTGCCCAACTGCCGCCGGCGCACCGGATCAGAGCTCGAGGCGTCTGGTGCACGCTGGCCGAGCGCGCACTCCTCGACGAGATGGTCCGGCACGGTCAGCTGCGGCAAGCGGTTGTCGACGTCGACATGGCAGCGGCGGCGGGGCTGGTCACAGTGTCGTCGTTCCAGGAATTCGTGGCATCGATCGGTCCCTGGACGGGCGTCCCGCTCGCTCGCGAGGCGGCGGTGCTGGCGTCCGACGACAGCAGGTCGCCACAGGAATCCCGCATGCGGCTGGTCTGGGTGCTCGATGCCGAGCTGCCTGTGCCGTTGTGCAATGTGCCGGTGTTCGACCTGCACGGCAACCTTCTCGGCGTCCCCGACCTGTTCGACCCTGTGGCAGGCCTCGTCGGCGAGTATCAGGGCGCCGACCACAAAGAAGGTGAGCGTCACCGGTCCGACACTGCCCGCGAGGACAAGTTCCGCAACGCCGGACTGGAGATGTTTGAGGTCGTCGGAGGCGATCTCGCTGACCGCTGGATGGTCGTCGAGCGCATGTTGTCAGCCAGGGCGAGGTCGAAGTTCCTGCCGGCTCACGAGCGGAAGTGGACGTTGGACGCGCCGGCGTGGTGGCGGTCCCGAGCGAGCTGCCGTACGCGCCGCCGATCCGGATAGTCCGTATCGATTGGGCTGCCGAAGGCCCCGGGCCGAGTGCGAATCGATACGGACTATCAGGGGAGGATGGGCTCGTGAGGGCGATCTTCTTCGACGAGGACCACGCGCGCGAGGTCGTACGCCGACTGGTGGCCCAGGGCTTCGAGGCGAGCGCCGAGCGCGAGCGGCTGTCCGGTGAGGACGACGACGAGGGTCATCCGTGGGCCGTGGTGACGGATGCGCCCGAGCTCCTGGTGGAGCTCGCCGTCGACGAGTTCGACGGCTGGCTGGACTCCGAGACGCCTGCGCCCACGGCACCGCCCCTCGACCTGCCGGCGGCGCCGAAGCGCATCAAGAAGCCCCTAGGCTGAGGACATGACCGCAGATCAGCGCGCCCTCTTCGTGCACGCGCACCCCGACGACGAGACGATCAACAACGGCGCCACGATGGCCATGTATGCCGCCGAGGGCCGCGGTGTCACTGTCGTGACCTGCACCGCCGGCGAGATGGGGGAGGTGCTGGTCCCCGAGCTGGCGCACCTGACCAACGACCGGGACGGCGGGCTGGGCGAGCACCGCAAGACCGAGATCGCGGCCGCGATGGCCCACCTGGGCGTCACCGACCACCGCTGGCTCGGCGGCTTCGGGCGCTTCCACGACTCCGGCATGTCCTGGCACGCGGACGGTCACGCGGTGGCGGGGGAGTTCGTGCCCGACAACGCCTTCTGGGACGCCGACCTCACCGAGGCCGCCGACGAGCTGGTGAAGGTGATCCGCGACGTCCGCCCCCAGGTCGCCGTGACCTACAACGAGTTCGGGGGCTACGGGCACCCCGACCACATCCAGGCGCATCGCGTCACCATGTACGCCGCAGTGCTGGCCGCAGCACCGACCTACAAGCTCCACCTCGGCGAGCCCCACGACGTGGCCAAGGTCTACTGGTGCGCGATGAGCGATTCGCGGATGCGGGACAGCATCCGCCAGCTCCGTGAGTCGGGGGACACCACGACCTTCGAGGGGATGGACCCCGACGGTGAGATGGGTCCCTTCGTCACGCCCGACGACCTGATCGCGGCTCGGGTGGACGGGACGGAGTTCGTCCACACCAAGATGGACGCGTTGAAGCTGCACCGCACCCAGGTCGACCCGGACGGGCCGTTCTTCGCCGGCGCCGAGTCGGGGCACGCCTTCTGGGGCGACGAGTTCTACGTCCTGGTCAAGGGTGAGCGCGGACCGGTCGGTGAGGACGGCATGGAGACGGACCTCTTCGCCGGGCTGTAGTCGTCGTGCTCCTGGTCCGTCTCGCGGTGGCCCTGGCGCTGCTCGCCGTCGGTGCGTCTGCCGCGCTCGCCGCCACCCTGGTCCACCAGCGCTGGTGGGGCCTCGTGCTGGGCCTCGCAGCGGCCGCGCTGGCGACGTACGCCCTGCCCCGCGGGGGCCGTCGGTTCGCGTTCATGCTCGGCTGGTTCGGGGCGATCACGTATGCCCTCCTGCCGCGCACCGAGGGCGACTACCTGATCGCCGCCTCCGGGTCGGGCTACAGCCTGATCGGCGGCTCGTTCCTGTTGTTCCTGACCGCGTTGACGACGCTGCCCCGGCCAGGATCGTCGCGTCGCAGCGGTGGCGACGATCAGGGCCTTCTTGAAGGTTGAACCTAGGATCGGACGCGTGCCGAATCTCTCCCGCAACGACGACGACGCCCAGGACAAGTCCGGGGGCCGCGTCGTCCTGTGGTTGCTGCTCGGCCTTGGGCTGCTGATCGGCGGGGCCTACGTCGGGGCTTACTACACCGCCGCTGACAAGGTGCCGCGCGGCACCACCGTGTCCGGCGTCAGCATCGGCGGTCACCCGAAGGCCGAGGCGGCCCAGCGACTCCAGGCCGGGCTGGCGGACCAGGTGTCCGGCCCGATCGAGCTGACCATCGACGGCAAGCGCACGAGGGTCGATCCGGCTGCTGCCGGCATCGCCGTGGACTACGACGCCTCCGTGGCCGAGGCGGGCGGCGAGCGCACCTGGGACCCGGTCCGGCTGTGGAACTACTTCACCGGCGGCGAGGAGCTCGAGGCCGAGGTGGTCGTCGACGAGACCGCGCTCGCGCAGGCAGTCGCGAAGCTCGACAAGAAGTTCGGCGCACTCCCCCGCGAGGGAGCCCTGGGATTCGATGGTGGCTCGATCACGACCGTGGAGCCGCAGGTCGGCCGAGCGCTCGACATGGCGTCCACCCGTGACGCCCTCGCGGCGGCCTACCTCGCCGAGGACGACGACACTGCTGCGCTCACGACAGTGCAGGCCGTGCCGGCGATCGACGAGTCCGACGTCGCCGAGGCGCGCGAGACGTTCGCCAATCCGGCCGTGTCGGGATCGGTCACCTTGAGCTTCGAGGGGTCGACGGTCAAGCTCCTCCCCGCGGACTACACCGGCGCCCTGAGCCTCGAGCCGGTCGACGGTGAGCTCGTCCCCCGACTCGATGGCGCGAAGCTGGCTGAGCTGCTCTCGGCCAACGTGGTCACCGAGGGTGCGCCCGTCGACGCCACCGTCGCGCTCGTCGGGGGCAGCCCGAAGGTCATTCCCGCCAAGCCCGGTGTCACCTTCGACCAGCAGCAGGTCGAGGCAGGGTTCCTGCAGGTCGTCGCGGCGCCCGAGGGCCAGCGCACCCTGACCGTGGACGCCCAGGTCGCCAAGCCCGACTTCACGACCCAGGAGGCGCGCGACCTGCAGATCAAGGAGCGGGTCTCCACCTTCACGACCTATTTCCCGTATGCCGAATACCGCAACATCAACATCGGGCGCGCCGCCGAGATCATCAACGGCACGGTGCTCAGGCCGGGGGAGACCTTCAGCCTCAACGGCATCGTGGGCGAGCGCACCCGGGCCAACGGCTTCACCGAGGGCTACATCATCCAGGACGGGATCCTGGTCACCGACCTCGGCGGCGGTGTCTCGCAGATGGCGACCACGACCTTCAACGCGATGTTCTTCGCGGGCCTCGAGGACGTCGAGCACCAGCCGCACTCGTTCTACATCGACCGCTATCCCGTGGGCCGCGAGGCCACCGTGGCGTGGGGCGCGATCGACCTCCAGTTCGGCAACGACACCCCCTACGGCGTCCTGGTCTACGCCAACGTCACCCCGGCCACACCGACCTCGAGCGGTGTCGTCACGGTCTCGATGTATTCCACCAAGCACTGGAACATCACCACCTCGGAGTCCGCTCGCTACAACGTCACCCAGGCGAAGGTCCGGCGCGTCAATACCCGCCAGTGCCACAACAACGAGGGGTACGGCGGCTTCGAGATCGACGTCACCCGGTTCTTCGAGCCCGTGGGAGCCAACACCGAGACCCGCGAGCCCGAGGTCATGAACACCGTCTACACCCCCAGTGACACGGTCATCTGCGCCAACCCGAATGCTGAGGACAACGTCAGCTGAACGGCTCGCACGGACACGAGAGCTGAGGCGTTGGACAGCCCGGGCACGGGCTGACAGGATCCCTCTGCTGCCGGCGATCGCAGGCACTCAGGTTTCGGTGTCGGGGGTTCTCGGTGTTCGGTAGTGCGCGCATGTCGTTTCGTTCGTTCGTGTCGGCGCGGTCGTGGTCGCTGCCGCTGCTTGCGGCGCTGATTGCCGGGCTGGTGCCCGCGGTCGTCAGTGGTCCGGGTGTAGCCGCGTTGCCTGCTGGTGGCACCGTGATCACTTCGAGCATCACCACGGATCAGGTGTGGACCCCGGCGGGTTCGCCGTACATCATCAACGGCCTTGCCTTTGTGGAGTCCGGGGCGACTTTGACGATCGAGCCTGGGACGGTTGTGAAGTTCGGGACCACCAATCCGGACTGGGCTGGGGCGCCGCGGTTGTCGGTCTACCATGGCCGGGTCGTGGCGCGGGGGACGGCTGCGAACCCGATCGTCTTCACCTCGCTCTGGGACGACAGCGTTGGTGGCGACACCGATGGTGGGGGCAGAGCTCCGCTGCCGGGTGACTGGACGGGCGTCAACATCAGCCAGCCGAACGTCGGGGCATCGTTGGCGATGGCGCCGTCGGTCTTCACCAATACCTCGTTCCGTTACGGCGGGCACCATGCACGTGGTGGCTGTGCGTACGGCAGCGAGCTGGCCGTCGATCGTCTGGGTCAGCTTCGGGTGTCGAAGTCGGAGTTCCTCTACTCCTTCGGCGCCGGTGTGGGTTCCGAGCCGCTGGAACCGGGCGTGGGTTCACTGTCGGTCTCGAACGTCTTGGTGAGTCAGAGCAGTTGCGGGTTCTATCCGCGCGGCGGCACATACAAGAACAACGTCGTCGATTCCTCGGTGGTGCGAGCCTTCTGGTCGATCCATCCCAGTCGGGTGGTGATGAGCGGGAACTGGTTCGCGCCCCTGGGTGATGTCAACGGTCCGGGTTCGAACTCTTTGGACCGCGACAACTTCAACTTCTACAACAACGCGATCCCCAGTGGTATCAGCGCCGCGGGGGATCAGTCCCCTGTTGACCTGTCGGGCAACTGGTGGGGCGCGGACCCGTCGAAGCCATACTCGTGCCATGTCGACGGAGACAACGAGGTCCCGGCACTGGGTCTGAACGGGGCAACTCCCGCGTCGGGATGTCCGACCCTGATGCACACCGCCTACTTCACGAAGGTCCTGCCGTTCGCACCGCCGCCGCCGGTGCCCCAAGCGGGCATCGGCGCTGACCCGCTGGCTCCGAGTGCGGTTCCGTTCGAGCAGCTGCTGGGTGGTCTGGGCGGGTCGGAGTACGCGTACCCGGCGCAAGGGAGCATGGCTGACCCGGTCGCGACCGCGACGGGTGCGTATGTCGAGGAGCGGCTGGACGCCGCTGTGCCGGCGCCGGGTCTGGGGTTGACTGCGGCACGGACCTACAACTCGGCTGACCCGTCGGTGGGGTGGTTGGGCAAGGGGTGGCACTTCGGCTACGAGGCCTGGCTGGACATCTCAGGTGACGCATCGGTGGTGGTGCTGCACGCCGAGGACGGCCAGCAGGTCCGCTACGACCGCCAGCCTGATGGCACCTACCGCGGTGGCGCGGGGGTCACGGCGAAGCTGACACGTGAGGGCGACGTGTGGGTGATCGGGACGCGTGCGCAGCTGAAGCGGACGTTCGGGTCGAACGGGCGGCTGCGGTCCATCACCGATGCCAACAACAACACCGTCTCGTTGACCTACAACACCGCCGGCCACCTGGCCACGGCGACCAGTGCCGGTCGGACGTTGACGTTCACCAACGACACGGCCGGGCGGATCACCAAGGTGGCCCTGCAGGACGGCCGCTACGTCGGCTACGCCTACACCAACGGGCTGTTGACCTCGGTGCGTGACCTGGCCGGGCGGACCACGACCTACGGCTATGACACCCAAGGTCGACTCACTACGAAGACCAACGCGTCCAGTGTCCAGGTGATGCGGCTGGCCTACGACCCGACCAGCGGGCGGGTCAGTGAGCAGTTCGACGCGTTGAACCAGCGCACCGTGTTCGGGTGGGACGCAGTGACCGGGACGGCGACGATGACCGACCCGCGCGGGAAGGTCTGGACCGACCGCTACACCGGCGGCCTGTTGGTGGCACGCACCGCGCCCGACGGGGCGACCACCACCTACACCTACGACGCCAAGCTGCAGCTCGTCGAGACCGAGGGCCCGCGGGGCGGGGTCAACGAGTTCACCTACAACGACGCGGGTGACCTCATCTCGACGACCACCCCGACGGGGACGGTGACCACGGTCTACGACCAGCGGCACCGCCCGATCGAGTCGGTCAACGCGCGGGGGACCAGGGTCGAGTACAAGTACGACGCAGCCGACAACCTGACCAGGATCATCCGCCCCGAGCCCGGCAACCCGACCGGGACGCTGGAGGAGTCGTTCACCTACAGCACACGAGGTCAGCTGCTCACTTCGACCGACGCGCGCGGCAAGATCGTCACGAACACGTACACGGCTGCTGGTGACCTGGCTTCGACCACCTCACCGACGGGTGCGAAGTCGACGTTCGCCTACGACACCACTGGGCGCCTCCTCAGCAACGTCGAGCCGCGGGGCAACGTCACCGGCGCGGACCCGTTGCTGTTCACCACGAAGTACACCTACGCCGCTGACGATCAGCCGCTCACGGTGACCGACGCGTTGGGCCGTCGTACGAGCTTCACCTACGACACGTTGGGTCGTAGGAAGACCGTGGTTGATGCGAAGACCCGGACGACGACCTACACCTACGACACCTTGGACCGGGTCACGGCCGTCAAGGGCCCCCACACCGCGGTGCCGGCTGCCACGTTCGGCTACGACGCGAACAGCAACCTGATCAAGGAGACCGACACCGCCGGTCGGGTGACGAGCTACGAATACGACTCGGTCAACCGGATGGTCAAGGGCACCACCCCGCTGGGTGTCTACACCTACGCCTACGACAAGTCCGGCAACATGACCAAGGCAACCGACCCGACCTTGGCGTCGACGTCGATGGTCTACGACAACGCGGACCGGCTCATCTCCCTGGACTATCCGAGTGGGTCGGATGTCTCGTACCGCTACGACGCCCACGGCAACCGGATCTCGATGACCGATGGCGCTGGGACGGTGTCGTATGCCTACGACAAGCTCGACCGGCTGCTCAGCGTGACCCGAGGTTCGTCGGTGTTCAGGTTCGGCTATGACCGGGTCGGGGCGCTGACGAAGATGACGTATCCAGACGGGACGGTCTACGACTACGCCTACGACGACGCCCAGCGGCTCGACACCGTCACCAAGGCCGGCACCGCGCTGGCGGACTACGACTACGACATCGCGGGCCTGCCCAGTCGTCTGACCCGGGGCAACAACACCACCGCTGCCTACACCCACGACCGCGCCGGACAGCTCACCCGGATCCAGGACACCGCCCCCGGGGGTGCGTCGCTGCTGGACGAGACGTACGCCTACGACGCGACGGGCAACCTGACCGGGATCACCGGTCCCAAGGGGCAGCGGACGTTCACCTACGACGTCCTCGACCGGCTCACCGCGGCCTGCTACAACACGGCGTCCTGCACCAAGGCCACCGACTACGTCAAGTGGACCTACGACGCGGCGAACAACCGCACCAGCGAGGTCCGGCCCGCGGGCACGACGAACTACCAGTACGCCGCGACCACCGGGTTGCTCACCTCGACCACCGGGCGGGGTGCCTCCACGTTCGCCTACGACCCCCTCGGCCAGCTGAAGACCAAGACCGTCACCGGGGGTGCGACCACCGCCTACACCTACCTCCCCTCTGGGCGGGTGGCCACCGAGGCCGTGACCGGCGGAGCAACCACGACGCACACCTACGACGGTGACGGGCGGCGACTGACCTCAGCGACCGGTGGCACCACCACCGCGTTCGGGTGGAACCCGGCGTCCTACCAGCTGGCGACCGAGTCCACCGGCGGCAGCGTGGTCCGGCGCTACTCCTACGGCCTCGGGGCGATCGGTCTTGAGCGGCCCGGCCAGGCGGGGTCGGACTTCTTCCACCTCGACCGGATGGCTTCGGTCCGTACGGTCACCAACCAGGCTGCTGCGACGCAGTGGAACAACGAGTGGGAGCCCTACGGGGTGCCCCGGACCACCACGAAGGTCGACCCGGCAGCCGGGGTGAACCCGATGGGGTGGACCGGTCAGTACGCCGACCCGTCCGGTCAGGTCCACCTCCGTGCCCGGCAGTACGACCCCACCCTGGGCCGGTTCATGGCACCCGACCAAGCCGCAGCGATGTCCTACTCGGGCACCGGGACGTACGCCAACGCCAACCCGCTGGCCTACACCGACCCCACCGGGTTGTGGCCCAGCTGGAACGACGTCGTCAACGTCGCCACCGTCGTCGCCCCCGTCGCCGGTGTCATCGCCCCCTTCACCGGACCCCTCGCACCCGTCGTCGGCGGCGTCGCGCTGGCCGCCGGCGCGATCACCGCCATCGACGCGGCGTACGGCGCCTACCAGGTGTGCTCAGGAAACGAGAAGGGCTCCTGTGCGGGTGAGATCGCAATCGGCGCGCTAGGCATCGTGGCTAGTCGCGCCGGCGCCTCAGTGCTCAGATCGGGCGTTACCAGGCTCCGATCGGGGGCCCGATCGTGCTCATTCGGTGGCTCCACCGTTGTACTCATGGCCAATGGGACGCGGAAGCCCATCGAGGACGTCGAGGTCGGCGATTGGGTCATCGCCACCGACCCCGAGACCGGTGTGCAGAAGCCCAAGAGGGTCACTCACATCTGGGTCCACAACGACACCGTCACCGACCTCGTCGTCGGCGGCGAAGTCATCACCACTACTGAGGACCACCCGTTCTGGTCGGTCACTGATCAGAAGTTTGAGCGCGCCGACCAGCTCTCGGCCGGCGAGGAGATCCTGAGTGCCGACGGTGCCGTCATCACGGTCTCGGGGCTCCAGCTCGGAACTGAGCGCGAGGCTGTCGCGTACAACCTGACTGTCGAGGGCATCCACACCTACCACGTCGGCGACCTCGAAGTATTGGTCCACAATATGTGCGCCATCAGCGTCAAGCTGTTTGGGCACACCTTCAATACCCACGGCGCAGGAAGCAAGAATGCTGGCAAGCTCTTGGGGCGTGCTCGGGGAACTGGGAATTCCCAAGGTCAGTGGATGGACAACGAAGCGGCTGCTAGCTTCCTGAAAAGTGTGAACGTCCCGGGTGCCGGCCCGTACTCAGTGCGCCTGCCGAAGGGGCTAGGCCGAGTTATTCACCCGGACGGTTCAATAGTTGAGGCTGGTGCAGCGACGATCGTTCCGAATGGCACTGGAGGCATCAAGACCGCATACCCGATTGTTGGGGGGTCCTCGTGACATTCGTGGTGGAGTTCTTGCCCGCTCGCCCGCTGCCCGGGCACGTGCCCACAGCCGAGTCCCCGAGGCCCTCCGATGACTGCCAGACAGCAATTATGTGCGCCTGCTCGATGCTTGCCGAGGTCGACGGCTCATACTTCGACTTCCGAGGTTTTGGTCGAGACCCGTGGAACGTCGATGTCGCCTACGACATGTCCGCTTTCCTCGAGCAGGTCGGTGAACTCGCACGAGCGATGCGGTCCGAGGACTTCGCGTCCGTCGACTTGTACTCTCAAGGCGTCGAGTCGGCCTTGGAGTTCGAGCCGCGAGCAGAACTTGTCGCGATTCGCTGCACGTCCAGAACAGCCTGGACCCCTGATCCGACAGTTGAGGTCATCAGCCGCTTGGTGCTGGTCGAGATGCTAGAGCGACTGGTCAAGCAGGTTGCCAGGGGGCTCGAACTCATTCAGCCAGAACTGATCGGGCAGGCGCCATTCGACGCCTGGGCCATCGGTGAGCTTTGACGGCTCTTCACAATCCAGGGTGATAGTCGGGGTCTGAAGCCTCCGGACTCGAGTAGCGATCGGGCGATGTAGTTGGTGAGGTTGCGGAAGCCGAGGGCTGAGCCGCGGAGGTGTTCGAGCCTGCCGTTGATGGCCTCGGTCGGGCCGTTGGATGTGCCGGGACGCTCGAACGAAGTAGGCGAGCACGTCGTCGGCGCGCTTCTTCAGAGTCCTGCCCAGCGTGACGATCTCGCTCAGCGCGGCCGGGACGCCGTGGCTGATCGAGTCGATCAGCTTGACCATCAGCTCGCGGCCTTGGGTGCGGTCGGGGT
>NZ_DATLWX010000007.1:0-140792 GCF_035576065.1 Nocardioides sp. | reverse complement strand
GTGTGTTCCGCCAGAGTTACGGCGGCCATAGCGAAAGGGAAACACCCGGTCCCATACCGAACCCGGAAGTTAAGCCTTTCAGCGCCGATGGTACTGCAACCGAGAGGCTGTGGGAGAGTAGGACGCCGCCGGACATACATTTGAGGCAGAGGCCACCTGGTGACAGGTGGCCTCTGCTGCATTTGCGCCACAGGCAGTATCGTGGCACGCACCGCCATCTCGTCCCGACATCAGAACAGCGATCAAGCATCACCGAAAGGTTTCCGTCGTGCCCGAGGACCGTCGCAGCCAGCGCCCCGCATCACGAGGTGGCGCCAAGCCGCCCGCCCGAGGCGGGTCAAAGCCGCCCGCCCGAGGTGGGTCCAAGCCGGAACGCGGGGCTTCCAAGTCCGACCAGCGTGATGGGAAGCCGGCCGGTCGGGACAGCCGCGACAGCAGGGACACCCGTGGCGGTGGTCGCAGCGCGGCGGGTGGCCGGGGCTCTCGTGACGGGGACTGGAAGCGTCCTCGGGAGGAACAGGGCCCTCGGACCACCGATCAGGCGCAGTACGACGGCCCTCCTCTCCCCGACGAGGTCACGGGCCAGGAGCTCGACCGGGCCGTGGCCAACCAGCTCAAGGGGCTCCCCGAGAAGCTGGCCGCCCGGGTGGGGCGCCACCTTGCGGCCGCCGGTCTGTTGATCGACGAGGACCCCGAGACGGCCTACCAGCACACCCTCGCCGCGCGCGCTCGCGCGTCGCGCATCGCCGTGGTCCGTGAGGCCGTCGGGGAGGCGGCATACGCAGCGGGCCACTATGCCGAGGCGCTCGCCGAGCTGAGGGCGGCCAAGCGCATGAACGGAGCCACGGGCTACATCCCGATCATGGCTGACTGCCATCGCGCCCTGGGGAATCCTGCCCAGTCCCTCAAGCTGGCCAAGAGCCCGTCCGTGGCGAACTTCCTGCCGGAGGCCAAGGCGGAGATGACCCTCGTCGAGGCAGGGGCGCGCCGCGACATGGGACAGCTCGACGCGGCGCTGCGCACCCTCGAGCTCGCGCCGTTGACCTCGAACAGTCGGGCGGCCTGGGTCGTCCGACTCCGCTACGCGTATGCCGATACGCTCGAGGCCGCTGGCCGCGAGAGCGACGCCTTGGCGTGGTTCCACCGGACCCACGCGATCGACAGCGAGCAGATCACGGACGCCGCCGAGCGTGCCGAGCTGCTCGAGAAGCGGATCGGCTGATCCTGATGCCACGGGACCGACCTGCGCCGTCCCACTGGCAATCGCCCGCCACATGGGTCACAATGAAGTCACAAACCACATAGGTGTCATCAGATCTTGTTGA
This sequence comes from Nocardioides sp., assembly GCF_035576065.1. Classification (GTDB taxonomy): domain Bacteria; phylum Actinomycetota; class Actinomycetes; order Propionibacteriales; family Nocardioidaceae; genus Nocardioides. The sequence continues at coordinate 139,467 of NZ_DATLWX010000007.1, read as the reverse complement.
GCCGTCGCGCAGACCCGCTGGGGAAGGCGCATCTAGGCGTCGGAACTTCAAGGAGGTCACGGTGACCACACGCAACCACACCCGCCCGGACGTTGCCGGGACCCGGGGCATCCTCTACGTGCACTCAGCACCCTCTGCGCTGTGCCCGCACATCGAGTGGGCCGTTGGCGGGGTGCTCGGCGTCGCGGTGAGCCTGGACTGGATCCCGCAGCCGGCCCAGCCCGGCACCTATCGCGCCGAGCTGTCATGGGCGGGCTCCGTGGGTTCCGCGGCGGCTGTCGCATCCGCCCTGCGTGGGTGGGACCACCTGCGGTTCGAGATCACCGAGGAGCCCACGAGCGCGAGTGAGGGCACGCGCTTCTCCTTCACCCCCGAGCTCGGCGTCTACCACGCGGTGACCGGGCTGCACGGCGACGTCATGATCCCCGAGGACCGGCTCAAGGCGGCGGTCGTCAAGGCCGCCCTGGGCGACACCACCTTGCTCAACGAGATCGACAAGCTCCTCGGCAAGCCGTGGGACGACGAGCTCGAGACGTTCCGCCATGCCGGCGAGGGCGCACCCGTGCGCTGGCTGCACCAGGTCGTCTGACCCGGAGAACTGCGGCAGACGCGGCGTCCGGCGTCAGGCGTCCGGCGTCCGGCGTCCGGCGTCCGGCGTCCGGCGTCGAGCTGGTCACAACGGGATGTTGCCGTGCTGCCCGCGGCGTACGCCCGACGTGTCGATCTCGTGGCGAAAGGCGGCGGCGATGGCGCTACGCGTGCGGTCGGGTCGGACGATCTCGTCCACCACACCGATCTCGACGGCCTTGTCGACGCCACCGGCGATCCGCTCGTGCTCCGCGGCCAGCTCGGCCTCGACGCGGTGCCGGATCTCCGGCGAGACCTCGGCCAACTTTCGGCGGTGCAGGATCCGGATGGCTGCGACCGCGCCCATGACGGCGACCTCGGCGCCGGGCCAGGCCAGCACCCGGGTCGCGCCGAGGGACCGGGCGTTCATCGCGATGTAGGCGCCGCCGTACGTCTTGCGAGTCACCAGGGTGACCCGGGGGACGACGCACTCGCCGAAGGCGTGCAGGAGCTTGGCGCCGCGGCGTACGACGCCGTCCCACTCCTGCCCGACCCCTGGCAGATAGCCGGGCACGTCCACGAGCACGATGAGGGGTACGCCGAAGGCGTCGCACATCCGCACGAAGCGGGATGCCTTCTCGGCGGACAAGGAGTCCAGGCAGCCGCCGAGGCGGAGCGGGTTGTTGGCCACGACCCCGACGGTGCGACCGCCGAAGCGGCCCAGTGTGGTGACGATGTTGGGTGCCCAACGGGCGTGCAGCTCCTGCCCGGTGCCCTCGTCGAGGACCGCCTCGACCAAGGGATGGACGTCATAGGCCCGCTTCTTGGACTCGGGCAGCATCGCGGCCAGGTCACGGTCCAGCACCGAGTCCTGGTCGAGGCTGCCCTGCGCGCCGAGGAGGGACGCGACGTCGCGGGCACGCTCGAGCGCCTCGGCCTCGGACTCGGTGAGGATGTGGACCACGCCTGAGCGACGGCCGTGCGGCTCAGGCCCGCCGAGACGCAGCATGTCGACGTCCTCGCCGGTGACCGAGCGGACCACGTCGGGACCGGTCACGAAGATCCGCCCCTCGGGGCCGAGGATGACCACGTCGGTCAGCGCCGGACCGTAGGCGGCACCGCCGGCGGCAGGACCGAGCACCACCGAGACCTGGGGGATCTTGCCGGAGGCCTGGGTCATCACCTGGAAGATCCGCCCCACGGCGTGCAGCGACAGCACGCCCTCGGCGAGGCGGGCGCCGCCGGAGTGCCACAGCCCGATGATGGGGATGCCGTCAGTGATCGCGCGGTGATAGGCATCGACGACCGCGCGGCAACCGACGTCGCCCATGGCTCCGCCCATCACGGTCGCGTCGCTGCAGAAGGCCACGACGGTGGTGCCGTGGACGCGCCCGACGGCGGCCAGCATTCCGGAGTCGTCGTCCGCGGTGAGCAGCTCGAGGCTGTCCTCGTCGAAAAGGGCTGAGAGGCGCTGGACCGGGTGACGGGGATCCCGGTCGCGGGGGAGCTTCGCCGGCTTGGTGGCCGTTGCGGTCACGAAGCGCTGCCGAAGGCGACAGCGACGTTGGCGCCACCGAATCCGAAGGAGTTGTTGAGGCCGACGATGTCGCCCTCCGGCAGCTCACGTGCCGACGTCGGGATGTCGAGGTCGACCTCAGGGTCCTTGTTGTCCAGGTTGATGGTGGGAGGGCTCATGCGGTGCTGGAGGGCCAGCACGGTCGCGACGGCCTCGAGAGCACCCGCGCCACCGAGGAGGTGGCCGGTCATCGACTTGGTGCTGGTGACGACACAGCGATCGACGTGCTTGCCCAGGACGGCGTGCAGCATCAGGCCCTCGGCGATGTCGCCCTTCGGCGTGGACGTGGCGTGTGCGTTGACGTGCACCACGGTGGCCGGGTCGACGTCGCCCTCGCGGAGGGCCATCTGGATGGCGCGGGTGCCGCCACGACCCTCGGGATCGGGCTGCGCGATGTCGTGGGCGTCGTTGCTGATGCCGGCGCCGAGGACGGTCGCGTAGATCCGCGCACCGCGGGCACGGGCGTGCTCCTCGGACTCCAGGATCAGAACGGCACCGCCTTCACCCAGCACGAAGCCGTCCCGTGCGACGTCCCAGGGGCGCGAGACCGTCGTCGGGTCGCCCTCGTTCTTGGACAGCGCCATCATGTTGGCGAAGGCCGCCATCGGCAAGGCGTGCATGGCGGCTTCAGTGCCGCCCGCGATCACGGCGTCGGCGCGGCCGAGACGGATCAGGTCGATGGCCATGGCGATGGCCTCGTTGCCGGAGGCACAGGCAGACGTCGGGGCGTGCACGGCACCACGCGCGCCGTACTTGAGGCTGACGTTGGCCGCGGGCGCGTTGGGCATCAGCATGGGTACGGCGAGGGGCGAGACGCGACGGGGGCCCTTCTCGAGCAGTGCGTCGTAGTTGGCGAGCAGCGTCGTCACGCCACCGATCCCCGAGGCCAGCGACACCGCGAGGCGCTCGGGCTCGATGGAGCCCTCCAGCCCGGAGTCGGCCCAGGCCTCGTCCGCGGCGACCATGGCGAACTGGCTCGAGCGGTCCAGGCGGCGTGCCTTGACGCGTTCGAGGACCTCGGAGGGCTCCACGGCCACGCGTCCACCGATCTTGACAGGCAACTGGCCCACGAGGTCGTCCTCGAGGTGGCGGATGCCGGACTTGCCCGCGAGGAGGGCGTCCCACGTTGTCTTGACGTCACCTCCGAGGGGGGAGGTGGCGCCGAGTCCGGTGACGACTACGCGGGTCGTGGTCATGGGGATCTGTCCGTTCTGCTGAGGGTGTCGCGGCCGGGTAGGCGAGCTGGGGCGGCCGGGCCAGTGGCCCGGCCGCCGTCTGATCAGTCCTGCTGGCGCTCGATGAAGGCGACCGCGTCGCCGACGGTCTTGAGGTTCTTGACCTCGTCGTCAGGGATGGTCACGCCGAACTTCTCCTCGGCGGCCACGACGACCTCGACCATGGAGAGCGAGTCGACGTCGAGGTCGTCCACGAAGGACTTGTCGAGCTGCACGTCGTCGGCGTCGATGCCGGCGACCTCGTTGACGATCTCGGCGAGGTCGGAGCGGATCTCTTCGGTGGTGGCCATGGGCCTTCCTTTCACTGGTGGAACTGTTGGGCGGAAATTCAGGGGACGGTGATGACCTGCGCGGCATACGAGAGCCCGGCGCCGAAGGCGATGAGCAGGGCCGTGTCGCCGGAGCGTGCGTCGCCTTCAGTCATCATCCTCTCGAGCGCTAGTGGGACGGAAGCGGCAGAGGTGTTGCCCTGCTCGGCCACGTCGCGAGCTATGCGCACGTGGGCCGGCAGCTTCATCGAGCGGGCCATGGCATCGATGATGCGCATGTTTGCCTGGTGCGGGACGAAGACGTCGAGGTCGTCGAGGGTGATGCCGGCCTTGTCGAGCGCCTGCGTGCCGATCTTGGCCATGGCAAAGGACGCCCAGCGGAAGACGGGGTTGCCCTCCATCACGAGGTGGGGCATGACGCCGCTGCCGGGCGAGTCTGCGGTGCCGACCACGTCGCGCCAGTCCTCGCGCTGACGGATCAGGTCGAACTGCTCACCGTCGGAGCCCCACACGACCGGGCCGATGCCGGGGGTGTCGCTCGGCCCCACGACAGCCGCGCCCGCGCCGTCGCCGAAGATGAAGGCGGTGCCCCGGTCGCTCAGGTCAAGGATGTCCGTCATCCGCTCGACGCCGATGACCAGCACGTGGCGCGCGCTTCCTGCGCGGACGAAGTCGGAGGCCAACGAGATGCCGTGGCAAAAACCCGAGCAAGCGGCCGAGATGTCAAAGGCCGCAGCATGGGTGCCCAATTCGTGGGCGATCGCGGTGGCCACGGCCGGAGTCTGGAGCAGGTGGCTGACGGTCGCGACGACCACGCAGTCGATGTCGGCTGCATCAAGGCCGGATCGCTCGATGGCCAGGCGGGAGGCCGCCACGGACATCATCTGCACGGATTCCTCAGGGCCTGCCCAGCGCCGCGACTTGATGCCCGAACGCTGCTGGATCCACTCGTCGCTGGAGTCGATGGCCTCGATGACGTCGGCGTTGGGCACGATGCGCTCGGGGCGGTAGGCGCCGACACCGAGCACCCGGGCGTGCGGCGCGCCGGTCACGCTGGCGATCTGAGCGGCCATCAGGAGACGCCCTCGGGGTGCAGACGCAGGAGCGGCTGGCCGGGCGCGACCGGGTCGCCGTCCTCGACGAGCCACTCGACCACCTGTCCGCCGTGCAGCGCCTTCACCGGGGTGCTGTCGCGGGTGCTGGCCACCTCGCCGATGCTCGCGCCGGGCGACAGGACGTCGAGACCGGCAACCTCCTGGGAGAGGTGGAAGACGCCCTTGCCAGGGGAGACGACCATGCGCCAGGTGGGGCTGCTCTCGATCATCGACGCCTCCCCGTGCTTGTCGGCGAAGGCGCGGGCGTCGTCGAGCTGGTCGGGCGTCTTGAGGGCGAACGTCTCGACACCCTTCATGGCCCGCTTGGCGATGCCGGTCAGGGTGCCCGCCGGCGGCATCTCCAGGATGCCGGTGACGCCGAGGTCGAGCATGGTCTCCATGCAGAGGTCCCACCGCACGGGACTCGCGATCTGGCCGACGAGGCGGGCCAGGACGTCACGACCGTCGTGGATCACCTGGCCGTCGCGGTTGGAGATGAGAGGGGTGCGGGAGTCGTGGGTGGAGACCGAGCGCGCCAAGCCGGCCAGATGGCCCACGGCCGACTCCATGTGCGAGGTGTGGAACGCGCCGGCCACCGACAGGGGGATCAGTCGAGCCTTGGCCGGCGGAGTCTCGGCGAGGGCCGCGAGCTGCTCCATCGTGCCGGCAGCCACGATCTGACCGGGGCCGTTGTCGTTGGCTGCGGTGAGTCCGTGCTTCGCCAAGGCGGCCAGGACCTCCTCGCGGTCGCCGCCGAGGACGGCGGTCATCCCGGTGGGCGTCTGGGCAGCGGCATCAGCCATGGCAGCTCCGCGCTCGCGCACCAGCACCATGGCCTGCTCTGCGGAGATGACCCGTGCGCCAGCCGCTGCGGCCAACTCCCCGACGCTGTGGCCGGCGACGGCGCCGATCCGCTCGAAGGCGTCGGCCGGCTGGGGGAACAGGTCGAGCGCAGCGACGAGCCCGGTCGCGACCAGCAGGGGCTGGGCGATCCGGGTGTCGCGGATGGCCTCGGCGTCGGCCTGGGTCCCGTAGTGGGCGAGGTCGATGCCTGCGACCGTTGCGAGCCAGTCGAAGCGCGACGCGAAGACCGGATCCTCCAGCCAAGGGGTGAGGAAACCGGGGGACTGGGCCCCTTGGCCGGGAGCGACAATGACGAGCACGTCACCAGCGTGCCGTGTCACGGACCGGATGGCGCCTCCGACTCGCACGAACCCGATGACACATTCTTGTAGATATCCTACAAAGAAGGGTCAGCAGTCCCTCGCCCGGACTGCCGGCCGAGGACCAGCGCGATCTGCAGGGTGAACGCGTCGCGCGATGCCGTGGGGGCCAGGCCCGTCACGGTGGTCACCTGGTTGAGGCGGTAGCGCACGGTGTTGGGGTGGACGAAGAGGTGACGCGCCGTGCCCTCGAGCGAGGAGCCGTGCTGGAAGTACGCCGACAGCGTCTCGATCAGCGTGCCGCGGGCGCCCAGGAGGGGTAGGTAGACGTGATCCACGAGGTGCCGCCGAGCATGTCCGTCGCCTGCCAGGGCTCGTTCAGGGAGGAGCTCCTCACTGCGCACGGGGCGAGGAGCCTCCGGCCACCCACTGGCGGAGCGGTGGGCCGACATGGCCGCCCGGGCCGAGGCGTGGGCATGGCTGAGGTCCTCGGCGAGCGGCCCGACGACGACGGGTCCCGGACCGAAGTTGTCAACGATGCGCTCTGCTGCCTTGTGGGGATCGTCAACCCCGCCCAGCACCACCACGAGTCGTTCACCCTGGGCTGCGCAGAGGGCATCGACCCCCGCCGCTCGTGAGACCCGGCGAACCCCGTCGAAGACGTCGGTCTCCGTCCGCTGGGCCGGAACGGAGCCGAGCACCACGGCCACATCGCCTCGAGCACCCCAGCCCAGGGCACTGGCGCGCGACAGCATGGTCTCGTCGGCCTCGGAGCGCAGGACGGCGTCGACGACCAGTGCTTCGAGCCGGGCATCCCAAGCGCCGCGTACCTCGGCGGCACGCGCGTAGACCTCGGCGGTGGCGAAGGCGACCTCACGGCCGTAGCGCAGGATCGACTGGTGCACGTCGAAAGCATCGGCCGGGTCGAGGACGGCGTCGATGTTGGCCTCGACGACCGTGATGCTCAGTCGGACCAGGTCGACGGTCTGCCTCAGGTTGATCACTCCCGTGAGCTCACGGGGAGCGGCCCCGAAGACCGCCGCGGCAAGTGGAGGGGCATGGCTGGCGCGGACGGGATCCCATTCCCCGTCCGGGCCGTCCTCGCCGTACCAGTCGACGAAGCCCTTGATGCCCGCCTGGACGATGAGCCCCACCCACGAGCGGTCCTGCGCGCTCAGCTTCTCGAACCAGTCGAGGTCGCTGGACATCCTGGCCATGGCCGCGGTGCTGAGGGCTCCCGTCGAGCGCTGCAGCGCTGCAGCGGCGCGGCGACGGGACGGCTCTGCGGTCGGCACCCGCCGAATCTAGTCCCCTCCGTCCTGTGGAGTCGTGAGGCTCACACCAGCCAAGGAGTAACGATCCTGTTCCACCCCTCGTTGAGGTGGTGTCGCGAGGAGTGGAACGTGTTCTCCTTGGCGGCACACATCCACCAGGAGGCTGCCATGGGTGACATGCCCGAGCTCGAGTTCGTCGAGATCCACGGACATCGCCGCGCCTTCGTCCGGGTCGGCTCGGGTCCTGCCCTGCTGCTGCTCCACGGTCTGGGGTGCGACCACACGACGTGGTCGCCGGTCATCGAGTCGCTCGCCACGCGCTACACGGTGATCGCGCCCGACCTGCTGGGCCACGGGTCTTCGGACAAGCCGCGCGCCGACTACAGCGTCGGGGGGTACGCCAACGGCATGCGCGACCTCCTCACCGTCCTCGGGATCGAGCAGGTGACCGTCGTCGGCCACAGCTTCGGCGGTGGTGTCGCGATGCAGTTCGCCTACCAGTTCCCCGAGCGCACCGAGCGGCTCGTGCTGGTGAGCTCGGGCGGGCTCGGTCCGGAGGTCTCACCGGCGATCCGGGCGATCACGACGCCGGGCTTCCAGCAGGTCATGGGGCTGTTGACCCTGCCCGGCATCCGGCACGTGAGCACGGCCGGGATGCGGGCGCTCGCAGCGACCGGCAAGGTGTCGCTGCGGGACCTGGCAGAGGTGGCCGAGATCTACGACTCGTTCAAGGACCGCCGCAGCCGGGCGGCCATCCGGCACGTCGTCCGCGCAGTGGTGGACTGGAAGGGCCAGATCATCTCGATGTCAGATCGCGCCTACCTCACCGACGCGATGCCGATGTGTGTCGTGTGGGGTCGCCACGACACGACCATCCCGGTCCGGCACGCGAGCAATGCCGCGGCGCTGGCGCCGACGGCGCGGATCGAGGTCATTCCGAACTCGGGGCACTTCCCACACAAGGACCACCCCCAGCGGTTCGTCAAGATCATCAACGAGTTCATCCGCTCGACCGAGCCTGCGTCGTACGACCGTGATCGGTGGCGAGAGCTGCTGGAGACAGGCGCTGCCATCGAGCCCGCCGAGGCCCAGGCCGGCAACGCGCCGGTGAGTCCCGTGCGCGCCTTCGGTGCCGGCGCCTGAGGGCTGTCCCTCAGGCGTCCCCGCCCTCCTGCTTGACGTCGCGTACGGCGGTCGGGTCGTCGATGCGGTACTTCGCGGACGCCTCGACAACCTTCTCGACCCCAATCTCGCCGGCGTCGGCGAGCGCCTGCAGCGCCTGGACCACCACGCTCTGGGCGTCGATGTGGAAGAACCTGCGCGCCGCCGGTCGGGTGTCGGCGAAGCCGAAGCCGTCGGCCCCGAGCACGCGGTAGTCACCCGGGACCCAGCGGGCGATCTGGAGGGGGACTGCCCGCATGTAGTCGGAGACCGCGACGACCGGGCCGCTGACGCCGGCGAGCTTGTCGGCGACGTACGGCGTGCGCTTCGGCTCGCCGGGGTTGAGGAGGTTCCACTCCTCGGCGGCGACGGCGTCGCGCGCCAGCTCGTTCCACGACGTGACCGACCAGGTGTCGGCCGTGACACCCCACTCCTCGGCCAGCATGCGGGCGGCGTCGTGGATCCACGGGAACCCGACACCGGAGGCGAGGAGCTGGACGCGCGGCCCGTCGCCCTCCCCGGTGCTGAACTTGTGGATGCCCTTGAGGATGCCCTCGACGTCGGCGTCCTCGGGCTGGGCCGGTTGGGTCACCGGCTCGTTGTAGACCGTGATGTAGAAGATCACGTTTTCCGCGTCGGCGCCGTACATGCGCTCCAGGCCGGACTGCATGATGTGGCTGACCTCGAAGGCGAACGCGGGGTCGTAGTGCACGACCGCCGGGTTGGTCGAGGCCAGCAGCGGTGAGTGGCCGTCGGCGTGCTGCAGTCCCTCACCGGTCAGGGTGGTGCGACCCGCGGTGGCTCCGATCAGGAAGCCGCGCGCCAGCTGGTCGGCCATCGCCCAGATCGAGTCGCCGGTGCGCTGGAACCCGAACATCGAGTAGAAGATGTAGAACGGGATCATGTGCTCGCCGTGCGTGGAGTATGCCGAACCGGCGGCCGTCGCCGACGCCATGGCCCCGGCCTCGGAGATGCCCTCGTGCAGCATCTGGCCCTGCGCGGACTCCTTGTAGGAGAGCAGCAGCTTGCGGTCGACGGAGTCGTACTGCTGGCCACCGGGGTTGTAGACCTTCGCGCTCGGGAACATCGAGTCCATGCCGAAGGTGCGGTATTCGTCGGGGGCGATGGGAACAATGCGTTCGCCGATCTCCGGGTCCTTCATCCAGTCCTTGAGGAGCCGGACGACGGCCATCGTCGTGGCGATCTTGTTCTTGGTGTTGCCCTGCTTGAGCTCGGCGTAGAGCTCGTCGCCGGGCAGCTTGAGCGTCGTCGCCCGCGTCACTCGGCGCGGGACCGAGCCACCGAGCAGCTTGCGGCGCTCCAACATGTATTCGACCTCGTCGGAGTCCTTGCCGGGGTGGAAGAACGGAGCACCACCGGTCTTCTCGTAGGACTCCTCGAGCTCGCGGTCGCTGATCGGCAGGTAGAGCCGGTCGCGGTACTTCTTCAGGTCGGCCGGGGTCAGCTTCTTCATCTGGTGGGTGGCGTTCTTGCCCTCGAGGGCGTCGATGGTCCAGCCCTTGATGGTGTGGGCGAGGATCACCGTCGGCTGGCCGACATGCTTGGTGGCGGCGTCGAAGGCGGCGTACACCTTGCGGTAGTCGTGACCGCCGCGCGGCAGCTTCTCGATCTGCGAGTCGCTCATGTGCGCCACCATGGCGCGCAGGCGGGGATCGCCGCCGAAGAAGTCTTCACGGACGTAGCCGCCGTCCTCGGTGGAGTAGGTCTGGAACTGACCGTCCGGGGTGGAGTTCATCCGGTTGACGAGCACGCCGTCGACGTCCTTGGCGAGCAGGGCGTCCCACTCGCGGCCCCAGATCACCTTGACGACGTTCCAGCCCGCTCCACGGAAGTTGGCCTCGAGCTCCTGGATGATCTTGCCGTTGCCGGTGACCGGTCCGTCGAGCTGCTGGAGGTTGCAGTTGATGACCCAGGTGAGGTTGTCGAGCTCCTCGCGTGCAGCAATGCGGATCGCGCCCAACGACTCCGGCTCGGCCATCTCGCCGTCGCCCATGAACGCCCACACCCGCTGCTGCGAGGTGTCCTTGATGTTGCGGTTGTGCATGTAGCGGTTGAAGCGGGCCTGGTAGATCGAGTTGATCCCGGTGAGACCCATGGAGACGGTCGGGAACTCCCAGAAGTCCGGCATGAGGCGGGGGTGGGGGTAGGAGGGCAGCCCCTGGCCGACACCGTGCTGGACCTCCTGGCGGAAGCGGTAGAGCTGCTCCTCGCTCAGGCGACCCTCCAGGAAGGCGCGGGCGTAGATGCCCGGCGAACCGTGGCCCTGGATGTAGATCTGGTCACCGCCGCCGGGGTGGTCCTTGCCGCGGAAGAAGTGGTTGAAGCCGACCTCGTAGAGGCTCGCGGCCGACTGGTACGTCGCAATGTGGCCGCCGACCTCGAGGCCCTTGCGGTTGGCGCTGGAGACCATGACGGCGGCGTTCCACCGGATGAACGCGCGGATGCGGCGCTCGATGTCCTCGTCACCCGGGAACCAGGGCTCGCGCTCGGGGGGGATGGTGTTGATGTAGTCGGTGCTGCGCAGGGCGGGGACACCGACCTGCTTCTCGCGTGCACGCTCCAGCAGCCGCAGCATGACGTAGCGGGCACGGTCACGGCCCCGGCCCTCGAGGAGGGCATCGAAGGAGTCGAGCCACTCGTGGGTCTCTTCGGGGTCGATGTCCGGCAGTTGGGTCGGCAGACCTTCGTGGATCACGGCCCGGGTGGGGGTCGTGGAGGCAGGTACTTCCGTCTGGGCGCTGGTCGACTCATCACTCACAGGAGGCATCGTGTCACGCCTGAGGTTGCGACAAAATCTACTGACGAGTTGCACAACACGCGGTCCCCACGGGGCTTGGGGTTGCGTCCCTGCCACAACTCCGGTGGACTACCCCCACTCCGCGTCAGGCGGACCATCAACGAACGGAGGCGTGGCGTGAGCTCGACAATGGGTGGCGGAGCCGCCCAGGCAACAGGTGCCGCAGTGCGGCTGGGCGTGACGTCCGGCATGGTCATCCAGGAACTCGGCTGGGACAACGACACCGACGACGAGCTCAGGGTCGCGATCGAGGACACCATCGATGCGGACATGGTCGACGGTGACTACGGCAACGTGGTCGACGCGATCATCCTGTGGTGGCGCGACGGCGACGGCGACCTCGTGGATGCGCTGGTGGACGCGTTGACCGACCTGGTCGGCGGCGGAGCCATCTGGCTGTTGACGCCCAAGGTCGGGCGTCCGGGCTCGGTGGACGCGGCAGACATCGCCGAGGCGGCGCCCATCGCGGGGCTCTCGCAGACGACGACTGCAGCGGTCAGCAAGGACTGGCAGGCCTCGCGCCTGGTCACTCCCAAGACGCCGGCCTGACCTCCTGATGGGCCGGTCGCGCAACAGGAGCACCACGTGAACCGCCTGGTGGGCCACGCCGCCTCGGCGGCGACGACCCTGCGGGTCCTGGGTCGTGCCGGGGTGATCCGTCCCTACGGGCCGCTCAAGCTCGTGGGGCTGGGGCTGGCGGTGAACCGCTGGGGGACGGGCCCGGCGGGCGGGTTCGCCAGTCTCGCCATTCGCAGCCCCGACCGCGTCGGCCTCATCGACGAGCTCGGCGAGCTCACCTTCGGTGAGCTGCACCGGCGCAGCAACGCGCTCGCTCGTGGGCTGCAGGGTCTCGGGGTCGAGGAGGGCGACTCGGTGGCGGTGATGTGTCGCAACCATCGCGGTTTCGTCGATGCCACCCTCGCGGTCGCCAAGCTGGGCGCCGACATCCTCTACCTCAACACCGCCTTCGCCGGACCTCAGCTGGTCGACGTCCTGGAGCGGGAGAAGCCCACGGTGGTGATCCACGACGAGGAGTTCGCCGCGATGCTGGCGAAGGCGGACCTCGGGCGGCGGGTCCTGGCCTGGGTCGAGAGCGCACCCGAGGACCGCTCGGGCGCCGGGGCGGGGGAGACCCTCGAGGAGTTGATCTCGGCCCACGACGACTCGGAGGTCCGGGTCCCCGACCGGCATGCCCGCATCGTCATCCTCACGTCCGGTACGACCGGGACGCCGAAGGGTGCGCCACGCAACGAGGCCGGCATCGACGCGGCGGTCTCGATGCTCTCGCGGATGCCGCTGCGAGCCGGTTGGACCACCCACATCGCCGCCCCGTTGTTCCACACCTGGGGCTTCGCCCACCTGGCGCTGGCGATGCTGCTCGGCTCGACCGTCGTGCTCCGCCGCAGGTTCGACCCCGAGGAGGCCCTCCGTGCCATCGAGCAGCACCGGTGCGAGAGCTTCGTGGTGATCCCGGTGATGTTGCAGCGCATCCTGGCCCTCGACGACGAGACACTGGGGGCCCACACCCTGGACACGGTCCGGGTCGTGGCGGCCTCGGGTTCGGCCCTGCCCGGCACGATGGCGACCTCATGGATGGACCACTTCGGCGACAACCTCTACAACATCTACGGCTCGACCGAGGTCGCCTACGCCTCGATCGCCACCCCGGAGGATCTTCGAGCCCAACCAGGGTCGGCCGGCATGCCGCCGTACGGCACGGTCGTCAAGATCTTCGACGAGGACGGTCACGAGGTCGAGCCGGGGGAAGTGGGCCGGATCTTCGTCGGCAACAACATGCTGTTCGAGGGCTACACCGGCGGCGGGACCAAGGACATGATCGAGGGCCTGATGTCCACCGGTGACGTGGGGCGCTTTGATCCCGACGGCCGGCTCTACGTCGAAGGTCGCGACGACGAGATGATCGTCTCCGGCGGGGAGAACGTCTTCCCCAAGGAGGTCGAGGACTGTCTCGTCGGACATGAGGCCGTGGCCGAGGCCGCTGCGATCGGCGTCGATGACGACGACTACGGCAAACGGTTGCGGGCGTTCGTGTCACTGAGAGGTGCTGCGAACGGTCCACCCTCCGAGGACGAACTCAAGGCCCACGTCAAGGCCAACTTGGCGGGCTACAAGGTGCCACGCGAGATCGTCATCCTCGAGGAGCTGCCGCGCAACGCCACCGGCAAGGTCCTGAAGCGAGACCTGGTGGAATGGGACGGCGAGGCATGACGGGGCTCGAGCTGGGTGGAGAGGCACCCGACTTCACCCTGCGCGACCAGTTCGGCCAGGACGTCACGCTCAGCAGCCATCGCGGCAGCAAAGCAGTGCTGCTCCTCTTCTATCCCAACGCCTTCTCGGGGGTCTGCACGGGCGAGCTGGCCGGCATCCGGGAGCGCCTGGACGAGTTCATGACGTTCGACAGCGAGGTGTTCGCCCTCTCGTGCGACCCGGTCTACTCGGTGCGAGCCTTCGCGGATGCCGAGGGCCTGAACTTCCCCCTGCTCTCCGACTTCTGGCCACACGGTGAGGTCTCCCGCGCCTACGGCATCTTCGATGAAGGCAAGGGCACGCCGCGGCGGTCGTCCTACGTCATTGATCCGGAGGGTCGGGTGGCCTGGGCGGTGCACAACGCAAACCCGGACGGCCGGGACCTGGACGAGCACCTGGCGCAGCTGCGGGCACTGGTCTGAACCACTGACGAGGTTTGTCAGCAGTTTATGGAGAACCGCTGACAAGTGTGGAGCACCGCCCTAATCTCGTGATTGTTGAACCGCTGGTGACCCGAGACGCCAGCGGTTCAACTCATTTCATAGGGTGTCCGACAGCGCACCATCGGGCTCATGCCCAGCGCGTCGGTAGCTCAGCGGTAGAGCACTCGGTTTACACCCGAGCGGTCGGCGGTTCGAAACCGTCCCGACGCACCATCGATCGTGTTGATGAGAGGTCTCTCATCCGTGCTTCACATCGGCCTCATACCGACGGGGGACGCTGTGTCTCGTTCCGCAGGACCCCCCCGGAGAGGTAACCCATGAAGAAGCTCATCCCCACCACGTTGCTCGGCCTTGCTGGTGCCGTCGTGATCGGCCTGATCGGCATGCAGGCCCCGGCCGTCGCAGACGAGGCGATCAAGCGCGACGACGATGCCGTCGAGCTCGTCCTGGCCGCTGACGACGACGACGACGACACCAACGACGACAGCACTGACGACGAAGTCACCGGTGCACCCAGCCTCGAGTCGAACGACAACACCAACAGTCGGGTCAGCGCTGTCAGCCGCGACCGGGACGTCAGCCGCGGGGACCTGACGAAGGACTTCACCTCGGACGGTCCCGGGGACGACAACCGTGACTTCTCGGCCAACTCGACGAACGACAACAGCCGCAACGACACTCGTCGTCGCTGATCGGCGATGGGAGACTCGGCGCGCAGCTGGGATCTCGTCGAAGGTGACGCGATCACCGCAGAGCTGACGGCGGTCCGCAAGCTCGGTGGCGGAGCGTCCTACGAGGCCTGGCTCGCGTTCGACGAGGTGACCTACTCGGCCGTCGTCGTCAAGCTGCTCCGGCCCGACCAGATCGAGGACGAGTCCTCCCGACGCGGCATGCGTCGGGAGGTCACGGCCCTGGCCGCGGTCAACCACCCGGTCGTGGTGCGCGGTCTGCGCCACGACCTCGACGGACCGCGCCCGCACATCGTGCTCGAGCACATCGACGGTCCGCGGCTCTCGACCCTGATCCGTCGCCACGGGCGGTTGCAGGAGCAGCAGTATCTGCCGCTGGCGATCGACGTGGCGGCTTCGCTCCATTATCTGCACCACATCGGTTGGACGCACCTCGACATCAAGCCCAGCAACATCATCATGGGCTCGCCGGCCCGGCTCATCGACCTCTCGGTCGCGCGGCCGGAGGAACAGGCCCGGAGCTTGCGACACCTGATCGGGACCGACGCCTACATGTCCCCAGAGCAGTGCGACCCAGGCACGGTGGCACCCACCTACGCCAGTGACGTGTGGGGGCTGGGGGCGAGCCTGTTCCAGGCCGTGGCCGGCCATCGCGCCTTCGACGATCCGCAGCCGCGAGCCGATGGCCTCAGCGAGAGGTTCCCGCAGGTCAGTGCCGAGCCGCGAGATCTGCCGGGCGACGTACCGGACGACGTCGATGCCGTGATCCGCTCGATGCTCCAGCACGCTCCGGAAAAACGTCCGGCCCCGTCCGAGATCGTCGACGCCCTGGCACCGGTCCTCGAGCGCCAGCCGAAGGGCAGCCTGTCCGGCTTCAAGCTCCGCTGAACGGACGCTCGGATCAGGCAGGCTCGAAGCGGTAGCCGACTCCGCGAACGGTCGCGATGGTGGTGTTGCCGACCTTCTTGCGCAGATAGCCCACATAGACATCGACAACATTCGAACCGGGGTCGAAGTCGTAGCCCCACACGTGATCCAGCAACTGCTCGCGGGTCAGCACCTGGCCCGGGTTGAGCATGAAGATCTCCGCCAGGGCGAACTCGCGGGCAGACAGGTCGAGCACCTCTGCGTTGATCATGATCCGTCTGGTGCGGCGATCCAGCTCGAGGCCGCCGACGCGGAGCACCTCGTCGCGAGCACGCGCGTCGGGGGCATCGGTGGTGCGGAGCCGCAGCCGCACGCGAGCCAACAGCTCTGCGAAGCGAAAGGGTTTGGCCATGTAGTCGTCCGCGCCGCTGTCGAGCGCTGCGACGGTGTCGGTCACGGAGTCACGTGCGGTCAAGATGATGACCGGCATCCTGCTGCCCTGGGAGCGGAGCTGGTCGAGCACCTCGAAGCCGTTCATGCCTGGCAGGCCGATGTCGAGCACCATCAGGTCGAACCGGCCGGACAGTGCTGCGTCCAGCCCGCCCGGCCCGTCGGCGACGACAGTCGGCTGGTGACCTTCGGCGCGGAGGCCCTTCGCGACGAACGAGGCAATGCGTTGTTCGTCCTCAACGATCAGGATGCGGGCCATGCGAGACCTCCTGTGTCGGTAGGACGAGCTCGAAGAGGGCTCCAGCGGGCTCCGCGTCAGACACTGACACAGACCCGCCGTGGGCGATGACGATCGCTTGGACGATCGAGAGCCCCAGCCCGAAGCCCTCGTCGCCAGGGTGGACGTCGCCGCGGCCGAAGCGCTCGAAGATGGAGCCGCGCTGGTGCTCGGGGACGCCTGGTCCACTGTCGCGGACCCACACTCGAGCGGTGCCGTTGCTGAGTGAGGAGCCAAGTGCGATGGTGTCGCCCGGAGCGGTGTGCTTGACGGCGTTGTCGGCCAGCTGCAGGACGGCCTGGGTGAGTCGTTGCTCGTCCACGATGGTGCTGCCCTCTGCCCTCGCATCGAGACGCCAGTCGCGATCGCCGAGTCCGCGGGCCTTGGCCAGGAGGGACGCGGTCAGTTGCCCCAGATCAACCGGTCCCGGGGCCAGGAAGTCGGGGCGTCGGCTCTTGGCAAGGACGGTCAGATCACCGACGAGTCGTGCCATCCGGTCGACCTCGTCGAGGAGGAGGACGCGCGTCTCAGCGACCTCGTCGCGATCGCTCACGTCAAGCAGCTCCAGGTGGCCGCGCAGCACGGTCAGTGGAGTCTTGAGCTCGTGACCGGCATCGTCGAGGAAGCGCCGTTGCTCGGCGAAGCCCGCCTCGAGCCGAGCGAGCATGAGGTTGATGGTGCGGGTGAGCGCCGTGATGTCGTCGTTGCCCCGCTCCGGGATCCGTCGGGACAAGCCGGTGGCGGTGATGTCGCGCGCCGTCTCCTCGAGCGTGCGTAGCGGAGCCAACAGTCGTCCTGACTGGAAGCCGGCGATCGTGGTGATCAGCGCGAGGGACATGAGAGCGACCAGGGCGTAGGTGCTCAGCGTTCCTTGAAGCTCTTCGTGCTCGCCCTCGAGGAAGTTCACGATGACCAGTGAGCCCTGACTGTCTGAGTTGCTGACCGGAACAACCGTCACCCAGACCTCGCCGAACCGCTCGGAGGCGATGACGGTGGTCCCGCCATCGACAGGTGGGCTGTCCACCGCCTGCTGGTAGGCCGGTTCGTCCAACACTTCCTGTCCGTAGGGGTTGCGAGTGCGCAGGGGGCGAGCATCGTCGGCATACCCGACCAGCATCTCGTCGTCGCCGGGCACGTTGCGGGTCAAGAAGACGTCCAGCATTCTCGAGACGTCGTCGAAAGGCTGGCCGGTGAGAGGGTCGATCGTCAGCTCGCGGAACTCGGCGATCTCCTGATCGATCTGATCGGTGACGTCTCGCTCGATCCGCGCAGCCTCAAGTGCGTAGACGAGCAGGCCGGCGCCGGACATGGCCACCGCCATCAAGATGGCGATGACAGCGACGATGCGGGTGCGGACCGAGATCTGCGACAGGCGTCCCGGCCAGCGACGATCAGTCGTCGCTCCCGTCGTCGGGACCTCGATCGTCCTCGTCGTTGTCGCCTCCGCCGTCCTCCGCGTCGTCGTCATCGTCCTCGTCTGTGATGGTGTCGTCGTCCTCGTCCCGGTCGTCCGGACCTTCATCATCGTCCACCGGCGTGGGCTTCGGCGTCACGACTCGAGCCGACTCGTCGTCTCGGGCCTCGTCAGTGGGCGTGGGGACGGGTGGTGGAGTGCGGGTGGCGACTGACGTGGGAACGGAGGTGGGCCTGGGCGACGGTGTCGCGACGGGTGTGCGGCGGTCTTCTCGTTGCACGTCGTCGGCCCCGCCGCCCGACTTGCCCGTGGTCCGACGAGGGTCCTCGGAGGTGGGCGAGCGGGGGTCCTCGATGATCACCGGACTGCGGTCGGCGGGTTCGCCGGCCTGAGAGGCGACGAGCGACCCGGCGACGTACATCGTCATCGGCACGACGACGATCATCACCAGCAAGGTCTTCAACCATGAGCTCACATGCGCATGGTCGCTCGGCTGGGTGGCCCCGACATGAGAAGGCGATGAGAACTCTCTCATCGGCTGGTCTGGCCGGGAGGTCGGTGGTCCGTGTCACAGTGGGAGACATGCTGGTGCCGTTTTCCGTCATGGACTTCATCGACCGGGCCCGCGTGGTCTACGGCGAGCGCACCGGCGTGATCGACGAGCCAGACCAACCCGCTGCGTCGCTGGGGGACCTGACCTACGCCGAGCTGGCAGCCCTGGCGCAACGCCAGGCGGCCAAGCTCGACGAGCTGGGCATCGCGGTGGGGGACAGAGTCGCTGTGGTCTCCCACAACAGTGCGCGGCTGCTGACCTCGTTCTTCGGTGTGGCCGGCTCCGGGCGCGTGCTGGTGCCGGTGAACTTCAGGCTGCGCCCCGACGAGGTGGCCTACATCGTCGAGCACTCGGGTGCGCGGGTCCTGTACGTCGACCCAGAGCTTGACGAGACCCTCGCCGGCGTGGGTGCTGAGCACCGGTTCGTGCTGGGCCGCGACGAGGACATGTTCGCCCCCGAAGGAGTCGAGCCACGGCCGTGGGAGCCCGACGAGTCGGCGACCGCCTGCATCAACTACACGTCCGGCACCACGGCGCGGCCCAAGGGCGTCCAGATCACCCACCGCAACATCTGGGTCAACGCTGTGACGTTCGCGATGCACGCAGCCGTGACCGACCGCGACATCTACCTCCACACCTTGCCGATGTTCCACGCGAACGGGTGGGGCATGCCGTTCGCGATGTCCGGCCTGGGCGTGCCGCAAATCGTCCTCCGCAAGGTCGATGGAGCCGAGATCCTGCGTCGCGTGGAGGCGTACGGCGTCACCGTGATGTGCGCCGCGCCAGCAGTGATCGCTGCCGTGCTCGACGCCGCGTCCGAGTGGGACGGCGAGGTCCCCGGTCGGGAGAAGGTGCGGATCATCTGCGCCGGCGCACCTCCGCCGACGAGGACCGTCGTCCGGGTCCAGGAGGAGCTCGGGTGGGAGTTCCTCCAGATCTACGGTCTGACCGAGACCTCACCGCTGCTCACCGTCAACCGCGCCCGAGCTGAGTGGGACGACCTCTCGTCGGAGGAACTCGCCGGCAAGCTCATCCGGGCGGGAGCACCTGCCCTCGGCGTACGCCTCATGACCGATCCCGAGGGGGAGGTGCTGGCGCGCTCCAACGTCGTCCTCGAGGGCTACTGGGAGCAGCCGGAGGAGTCGGCGAAGGTGCTGGCGGACGACTGGTTCCACACGGGCGACGGCGGAGTGCTCGGCGACGACGGTTATCTGACGCTGACCGACCGGAAGAAGGACGTGATCATCACCGGTGGCGAGAACGTCTCCTCAATCGAGGTCGAGGACGTGTTGTTCTCCCATCCCTCGGTCGCGGAGGTCGCCGTGATCGGAGTGCCGAGCGAGAAGTGGGGAGAGACGATCAAGGCCCTCGTCGTCCTGAAACCGGGGGAGTCCGCCGATGAGGCGGAGCTCATCGCCTGGTGCAAGGACAGGGCGGCAGGCTACAAGGCGCCCACGTCGGTGGAGATCCGTGACGAGCTCGCCCGCACCGCGACCGGCAAGCTGCAGAAGTTCAAGCTTCGTGAGCCCTACTGGGACGGACAGGAACGACAGGTCAACTGACCCGGTCGCTAGCCTGCAGCCATGCCCCTGCTTGCCGACGTCGTCGACCTGCTGCACTCCTGGTATCCGCCGTCCACTGCCGATTCGTGGGACGCGGTAGGTCTGGTGTCGGGAGATCCCTCGGCAGAGGTCGCGCGAGTCATGTTCGCCGTCGATCCCACCCTCGACGTCGCGCGGGAGGCAGTCGAGTGGGGAGCCGACCTACTGGTCGTGCACCACCCGCTCTTCCTGGGCGCGGTCCACAGCGTCGCGGCGACGACCCCCAAGGGGCGGACGTTGCACGCGCTCACGGCGGGCGGCTGCGCACTCCTGACGGCCCACACCAACGCGGACCAGGCCGCGGGCGGCGTCTCGGAGGCGCTGGCGCGCGCCATCGGGCTAGAGGACCTCGCCCCCATCCGGCCCGCCCCCGGGACCGCGCTCGACAAGGTGGTCACCTTCGTCCCGCACGAGCACGCGGAGGCAATGAGGGCCGCACTGGCCGCGGCTGGCGCCGGCGCGATCGGTGACTATGACTCCTGCACCTTCTCGGTGACGGGGGAGGGACGCTTTCGGCCGCTCGAGGGAGCGGACCCAGCCATCGGTGAGGTGGACTCCCTGGCCGTCGTGCCTGAGACGAGGGTGGAATCAGTTCTTCCGCGCTCACGCCGCGCCAGTGTCGTGCGCGCCCTTCTCGACGCCCATCCCTACGAGGAACCTGCCTTCGACGTGATCGAGCTCGCGGACCCCGGGCAGAGCCCGACCGGCACCGGGCGGATCGGATCGGTGTCGCAGACGACACTGCGAGACTTCGCGACGCAGGTTGCCTCGGCCCTGCCGGCCACGGCGCACGGCGTGCGGGTGGCAGGCGACCCCGACCGCGTCGTACGCCGCGTGGCCGTGTGCGGTGGGTCAGGCGACTTCCTGCTCGACGAGCTCGCGACCGCGGACGTGGACGCCTACGTCACGAGTGACCTGCGCCACCACCGAGCGGGGGAGTTCCTCGAGCACCGAGGCCCGGCGCTGATCGATGTGGCGCACTGGGCCGCCGAGTGGACATGGCTGCCGGTGGTGGAGGGCAGGCTCCGCTCCGCGCTGGGGGATACGGTGAGCACTCGCGTCAGCACGACCTGCACCGATCCATGGCAGTTCCGCGTCTGACACCACTCACCGTTGCAGTCCGATCGAGGAGTTCCACGTCTTGAAGGCCGACCCGTCCGCCCAGCAGCAGCTCCTTGCCGTCCAGGAGCTCGACGCACGCGCCGACCAGCTCCGTCACCAGCGCACGACGCTCCCGGAGAACATCCGCCTCACCGAGCTCGAGACCGGTCGCGGTGACCTCGACGACCGGCTGCGGGACGCGCGCATCGTCGTCGACGACCTCACGGTCGAGCAGAAGAAGGCGGACGCCGACGTCGAGCAGGTCAAGGTGCGGCGTACGCGCGACCGGGACCGGATGGACCAGGGGCTGATCTCCAGTCACAAGGACCTCGAGCGGATGCAGCACGAGCTGGAGTCACTGGAGCGTCGGATCAACAGTCTCGAGGACGCCGAGCTCGAGATCATGGAGCAGCTCGAGGAGGCGCAGCGAGCCGCGGACAGCCTGACGACGCAGGTGCAGCAGACCGACGACCAGATCGCCGAGCTGGCCGGCATCCGGGACGCCCGCTGGGCAGAGATCGACGGCACGCTGGCAGAGATCGAGGCCGCCCGTCGTCCGGCGGTCGAGGGCCTCCCGGAGGACCTGCTGGCGCTGT
Source organism: Nocardioides sp. (assembly GCF_035576065.1). Taxonomy (GTDB): domain Bacteria; phylum Actinomycetota; class Actinomycetes; order Propionibacteriales; family Nocardioidaceae; genus Nocardioides. The sequence goes on along the minus strand of NZ_DATLWX010000007.1, from coordinate 118,051 downwards.
ACGAACGGATCCGGGCGCAGAAGGGTGGCGTCGGCGCTGCACCCCTCCGAGCCCGTCAGTGCGGAGGCTGCCACATGACGATCGACGCGGCCGAGCTCTCCGCCATCCGCGCCACCGCCGCAGACGTGGTCGTCCGGTGCGAGGAGTGCCAACGCATCCTGGTCCGCACCCCCGAGTCCGGACTCTGACCCGGACGTCGACCCAGGCTCAGACCTCGGTCACCACGACGTCCAGCTGGGCCCCCCTGGCGGCGTCGTCGCGGAGCTCGACGCACCACCCGAGGTCCCGCAGGGCGTCCGCGAGCGCCTGAGGGGTCCGCGGATTCGCTCCGTCCTCCAGCAGGTCGCGCACGATGCGTCCCTTGGTGGCCTTGTTGAAGTGGCTGACCACCTTGCGCACCCCGCCGATCTCGTGGAGGACGCGCACGGTCGCGACGCGCACCGGTCCAGGTGCGGGAGGGCGCCAGAAGGCGGCATACATCGTCGAGCGAAGGTCCACCAGCAGCCCCGATCCCACCTCCTCCTGCACGGCCTGGCCCAGGCACGCCCGCCACACGCCGGCGACGGGCCCGAGACCGGGGAGGGAGATGTCGCCGGCGAGGCGATAGGCGGGGATCCGATCAGTCGGGCGGACGAGGCCGAAGACCGAACTGGTGATCGCCACTCGACTCGTGGCCCGACGTCTGGCTGCGCTCGAGAGGGACGCGAAGCCGAGTGCGTCGTAGAGCACGCCGGTGTAGACGGCGTCGGCGCGGGCAGTCGGCGCGGTCAGCAGACGAGTATCGAGTTCGACCAGGTCGGCCTGCGTGCCGCCGAGCCCCAGGATGGCGGCGGCGTCAGGGCGTCGAGCCAGGGCAACGAGGGCGTCGATGACGCGCTCGCGGTGCGGGGTCAGGGCCGGCGTGCTCAGGGTGGTGAGATCGAGGGCGCGACCGCGACGGGGGATGGACTTGCCCTCGCTGGGCGGGAGCAGGATCAGCACGCGAGCAAGGGTAGGGCGGATGCGTGCCCAGCTCGCTACGAGGTGTGTGGCTAGGGTGAAAGCCATGGCCAGCTCTCGTGTGATCACTGTCCGATCGTCAGGCCCGGACTCCGGTTCCGACTCGGTGTCCGGGGACACCCTCCGCGACGGCATCGCCGCCATCCAGAAGGAGATGGGCGTCTCCGCCGAGTTTCCGGCCGAGGTCGAGGAGGTCGCCGCCGCAGCGGCGGCGAGCCCCAGGTTGCCGGAGAAGGACCTCACGGATCTCCCGTTCGTGACCGTCGACCCCGAGTCGGCGATGGACCTCGACCAGGCGATGTTCCTCGAGCGGTCCGGGGACGGATATGTCGTTCACTACGCGATTGCAGACCTCTCAGCCTTCATCACCCCGGGCGACGCGGTCGACATCGAGGCCAACCGGCGCGGGGAGACGCTCTACGGCGCCGACTCCAAGGTGCCGCTGCACCCCAAGGCGATCTCCGAGGATGCCGGCTCCCTCCTGCCCGACCAGGTCCGCCCCGCGCTGGTGTGGAGGATCCAGGTCGACGCCCAGGGTGAGGGTGCCGACGCGACGGTCGAGCGGGCGCTGGTGCGGTCGCGGGCCAAGCTCTCCTACGACGCCGTACAAGCCGACCTGGACGCGGGGACGGCCGACGAGATGTTCACGATCCTCAGGGAGGTCGGCGAGCTCCGCCTCGAGCGGGAGGCTGCCCGCGGGGGAGTCTCCCTGCCCCTTCCCGAGCAGGAGATCGCGGACGAGGACGGCACCTGGCGCCTCGAGTTCCGCAGGATGCTGCCCGTCGAGAGCTGGAACGCGCAGATCTCGCTGCTCACCGGCTTTGCAGCAGCGTCCCTGATGGTCTACGCCCGAGTCGGGCTCCTGCGCACCCTGCCCCCACCGGACCCGCGCGACGTCAAGCGGCTGCACCGGACGGCGAGGGCGCTGAAGATCGACTGGCCGGCCGAGCTGCTCTACCCCGACTTCATCCGCTCGCTGGACGTCTCCAAGGCCAATCACGCCGCGATGGTCGTGGCGTGCACGCGGCTGCTCCGCGGCAGCGGCTACGTCGGCTTCAACGGCGAGCTGCCCGACCAGGCGCAGCACTCGGCGCTGGCTTCGGAGTACGCCCACGTCACGGCACCCCTGCGCCGCCTCGTCGACCGCTACGCCCTCGAGATCTGCGTGGCGCTGTGCGCTGGTGACGAGGTCCCTGACTGGGTGCTGGCCAGGCTGCCGGAGCTGCCCGACACGATGCGGGAGTCCGGAAGGCGCGCCAACCAGTACGAGAACGCCATCCTCAACCTCGTCGAAGCCGCCGTCCTGGCTCCTCGGCTGGGCGAGTCGTTCGCGGGGGTAGTCGTGGAGACCGACGAGAAGGACGACCGTCGTGGGGAGGTCACGATCGAGGACCCGGCGATCGAGGCCCACGTCTCGGGGACGGCCCCACTTCCGGTGGGGGAGCAGGTCACCGTCAGGCTGACGACCGCCGACGTGACCACCAGGAAGGTGGAGTTCACCCTCGAGTGACATCCGAGCGCGCGTTCCTGCGGCGCGTCGGACGTGATGAAGACGATCAGCGCGCGGCGCTCAGGCGGGATGCGCGAGGGCGTGAACAACTTCGACACGTTCGACGCGCCGCGCCTGCGCGAGCACCTGTCGAACGTAGACCTGATCGAGCATCACGTGCTCCCACGCGAAGCGGAGCACGGACCAACCCTGCAACACGAGCAGGTTGTATCGCGCACAGTCGCGCTTGAACGCCTTGCGCGTGGCGTGGAAGGTCCAGGAGTCGGCCTCCAAGATCAACCGGAGCTCCAGACAGACGAGGTCAGGGTGGATCACCCCCTCAGAGTGCTGAATCGGACGCTGCGGCTCGACGGTAAGTCCGGCCTCGATGCATAGAGCGCGCAGCACTGACTCGAACGGGTTGGCCGCCCTCGCGTTGGCGTGACGCAGCACCCGATGCACGGCCGCCGCGCCGGCGCCGCGTACGCGTACGTCGTCCAGCTTCACGCCGGGTCACCTTGCCCGAGCGCAGAGCGGAGTCGGCGATGGCCAGCGCTTCGTCGAACGGCAACAGCCGGGCACAGTCGATGACCGTGCGGAGTGGGGTGGTGACGCCGTCCTGAACCTCGTCGTCTGCCAGGTTGAGCCAGCAGACGCGTACGCCGTCCCATCGCTCCCCTTCGACCTTCCGGTTGGGGCGGACGGCGATCTCGGGTGTGGGCGGAGCGAGCTTCATGGGCCACCCATGCGTCGCCGCGGCACTCCGCAGGCACACCGTGGCGGTGAGTGCGTCGGCCAGGTCACGGGGCTGCCCGAGTATCGGCAACGCATATCGGCCCCTCGACGTGCGCGAGATCGCTCCGGTTCCGACGGCTTTCCGCAGCCTGCGTCGGGTGGTCCATCGAAGGATCTCGCCCGCGGTGGCCACCCCGCCACAGCGCTCCAGTGCTTTGGCCGCGTCCACCCCGCCAGCGTGCCCCAGACGCGCCGAAGTCGCCTGGGCTCATCCACAGGGGCGGGCGGACGGCGCGTCGGACGTGATGATGCCAGGACTGCGGCTGCCGGAGCGCTGCGCCTCGGCGTACGCCTAGGACTTCGACACGTCCGACACGCCCTCAGGTGCGCGCTCGAGGCGGCTCAGGTGCCGCAGAAGGTCTGGTAGGTGCCGAAGTCGTCGGGAGCCGGCTGGGCGTAGCGCTCGAGTCCGGGACGTTCGTCGTACGGCGCGGTGACGACCTCGACCAGACGGTCGAACAACGAGTGGTCGCCGTCGGTGGCGGCGGTCAGGGCCTCCTCCACGAGGTGGTTGCGGGGGATGTACACCGGGTTGGTCCGGTCCATCAGGGCCGCATCCGGCTCCTGCGCCGACCAGCGGGACAGCCACTCGTCGACTTCACGCAGGTCGAGGAACAGCCCGCGGACGGGTTCGTTGTCGCCCCGTGCTGCCCGAGCCAGCGCGCGGTATGCCGCAGTGTGGTCGACGCGGCTGCGGTGCATGAGCGAGGTCCAGTCGGCCACCAGCGTGGCCGTTGCTTCGTTGTCGGCCTGGTCGGCGAGGCCGAGCTTCGCACGCATCCCGGCGGCCCACGCATCGGCGTACAGGCCCGGGAAGGCGTCGAGCGCGCCCACTGCGAGCTCGATCGCCCGCTCCTGATCAGGGTCGATGAGGGGCAGCAGCGTCTCGGCGAGCCGAGCGAGGTTCCACTGGGCCACTACGGCCTGGTTGCCGAAGGCGTATCGGCCGGCGTGGTCGATCGAGCTGTAGACCGTGGCCGGGTCGAAGGCATCGATGAAGGCGCACGGCCCGTAGTCGATGGTCTCGCCGGAGATCGTCATGTTGTCGGTGTTCATGACGCCGTGGACGAACCCGACCAGCATCCACTTCGCGATCAACGAGGCCTGCGCGGCCACCACCGCCTCGAGCAGCGCCAGGTGCGGGAGATCGGCCTCCGCAGCTGCGGGGTGATGACGCGCGATGGCGTGGTCAGCCAGGCGGCGCAGCAGGTCGAGGTCGCCTGAGATCGCGGCGTACTGGAAGCTGCCCACACGCAGGTGGCTGCTCGCGACTCGTGCCAGCACAGCCCCGGGCAGGGCGTCCTCGCGCAGCACCTGGCGTCCGGTCGAGACCACGGCGAGGGATCGGGTCGTGGGCACACCGAGGGCGTGCATCGCCTCGCTCACGACGTATTCGCGCAGCATCGGCCCGAGGGCCGCCAGGCCGTCGCCGCCGCGTGCGAACGGTGTGCGCCCGGCGCCCTTGAGGTGCAGGTCGCGCATCCGCCCTTCGGTGTCGATCAGCTCCCCGAGAAGCAGGGCACGGCCATCGCCGAGACGTGGGGAGAACCCGCCGAACTGATGGCCGGCGTAGGCCTGTGCCACCGGGGTCGCCTCCGGCGGGAGTACGGCGCCGGTCAGCAGCCCGACCCCTTTCGGAGTCCGCAGCCACGCCGGATCCAGGCCCAGCTCGACGGCGAGCGACTCGTCCAGGGCGACCAGACGCGGGTTGGGGGCCGGCTCCGCCTGCCACGGGATGGCCAGGCCCGGGAGATCGGTGGCGAAGTGGCGCTGGAGCAGAAGATCTGCGCTCATCCGGCCACCCTACTTGGGGTGTAGTCGTTTTGCGCTGACACGAAAGACGACGGCAATGTGGCGGAGGCGCCTCAAGGCGTCCTGAAATCCGATCAAGAACTGGCCGGAACTTCGCAAAAATTCCTGAAAGAGGTTTCACCATGGCGAACACCGCCCACACCCATGACCGCACCGCCACCCGCCGCGTGAGCACCGAGACGAAGTCGTCCTTCAAGACGACCGAGCTCATTGCCTACGTCGCCTCGGTGCTCGGTGTCCTCATCGCCGCGGCCATGACGGACCGCAGCGACTTCGGTTCGCAGGAGGCGTGGTTCTACGTCAGCCTGCTGACCATCGGCTACATGATCAGCCGCGGCCTCGCCAAGTCCGGAAGCCGCGACTTCTACGACGACGACGTCGACGGCCACCGCAACCACTGAGCACGACAGTGAGGTCGTTGTACGCCCGTTCGCTGGGCGAGGCCTTGCAGTTGCTGACCGTCACGGCCGCCGCCGCCGCAGTCTCTGCGATGCGAGCGTCGATGAACCGCAACTGAGAGCAACGTGAATCGAACGCCCCGGACCTCTGTGAGGTCCGGGGCGTTCTCGCGTCGCGAGCTGCGGGCCGACTCAGCCCTTGTGAGGGTCCGGGACGGTCACCGTTTGGGAGGTATTCCCCACCTGAGGGCCCGGATAGTTTCGTTGAAGTGATCCCCCTCCGCGTCCGAGTGACGACCTCCGGAGCCGGTCACGCCTCGCTCAAGAATCGGGCGTCCCCAGTCGCAGCCGAAAGTGACTCAGAGTGACCATCGCCCCCGAACGAGCCCAGGATCGAGCCTCCTTCGCGGGGCTCCCGACTGCGTTCCAGGACCGTTCGCGGTGTACGGCGCAGCTGCTGGCCGCAGCGGCAGGCACTGATGACGACGCCCGCAAGCAGGAGCTGTGGGACGAGGCGGTCACCTCCAACTCGCGGGTCGCCCGGGCCATGGCGCGTCGCTTCGCCGGCAGGGGGATCGACCGGGAGGACCTCGAGCAGGTGGCCTTCGAAGGCCTCATCAAGGCCGTCCGACGGTTCGATCCCTCCTCGGAGCACGACTTCATGTCCTTCGCCGTACCCACCATCCGTGGGGAGATCCAGCGGCACTTCCGCGACCTCGGATGGATGGTCCGGCCGACGCGCTGGGTCCAGGAGACCCAGTGGCGCGCCGTGCGGGTGGAGGAGGCGCTGACCGCCACCCTCGGCCGCCCACCGCGCTCGGCCGAGCTGATCGAGGCCCTGGGCATCAGTGAGGTGGAATACGCCGAGGTCGTCTCGGCCAACGGTTGCTTCCGTCCGACCTCGCTCGATCAGCCGGTCACGTCGTCGGACTCCGGCCAGGAGCTCGGGGAGCTCCTGTCGGAGGAGGACGTCGCCCTCGAAGCGTGCGAAGCGCGAGTGATGGTGCTGCCGGCCGTCCGAGACCTCACCGAGCGTGAGCGCCGCGTGGTCTATCTCCGATTCTTCGAGCAGCGGACCCAGCACGAGATCGCCGATGAGATCGGCGTGGGTCAGGCACATGTGTCGAGGATCCTCAACCGCGTCCTGGACGATCTACGCCAGCGGCTCACGGCCGGCGGGCCCGTCGACGAGGTCGGTGCGATGCGCAAGCGGACGCACGGCTTGGCTAGAGTTCAGCCCTCACTCATCAGCGCGGGACGGCAGGCTCATGGATCAGCACCTCAACCTGGTCGAGGCAAGTCGGCGTCTCTCCGAGGCACTGGCACCTGACGATCTCGACAGGACGCTCGAGCGGATCACCGCCGCGGCGGTCGAGGTGTTGCCCGACGTCGAATACGCCAGCATCACGGTCAAGCACGCAGACGGTCGCCTCGAGACCTTTGCGCCGACTGACCAGCTGATCTGCGACCTCGACGCTGCGCAGTACGACCTCCTCGAAGGTCCGTGCTACGACGCGGCGACGGAGACCATGCACGCTGCGGCGCCGTACCTCGCGACCGACAGCCGCTTCCCGGCATACGGGCCCATCGCAGCAGCGGCCGGCATCGAGGCCCAGGCAGGCATCCGGCTCTACGACTCACCCGCCTCCAACGGAGCCCTGAACCTCTACAGCACGCGCCCCGGAGTCTTCGAGGACCTGACGACCGTCGGCCAGCTGTTCGCGCACCAGGCTGCGGTGGCGCTGTCGTACGCCCGTCAGATCGACCAGCTCCAACAGGCAGTGGAGACCCGGCAGCTGATCGGCCAGGCCGTGGGCGTGATCATGGAGCGGTTCGACCTCAGCGACGCCCGCGCCTTCAGCTTCCTGACCCGGCTCTCCCAGGACACCAACGTGAAGCTGCGTGTCCTTGCCCAAAGGTTGCTCGACGAACGGAGCAACCTGCCGCAGGACGCCGACAGCCGTTGAGCGGACCCAGGATGACGACATGAGCCTCGCCCTGACCCGACGGACCGTCACGAACGGCGGTGTCGAGCTCGCCGTGTTCGTCGGTGGCAACCCGCAGGGACCCACCCTCGTGATGGTGCACGGCTGGCCGGACACGCACCTGATGTGGCGCTCCGTCGCAGAACACCTCGCGTCGCGCTTTCGGGTGGTCATGTACGACACGCGGGGGCAGGGGGAGTCCGCCCTGCCCGAAGCGGTCGACCGCAAGGTGTCCTTCGCCCTCCCCGACCTCGCTCGGGACTTCTTCGCTGTCATCGACGACGTCAGTCCCACCGAGCCCGTGCACGTGCTGGCCCACGACTGGGGCTCGATCCAGGTGTGGGAGGCCGTGTGCGAGAACGGCGCTGAGCACCGGGTGGCCTCCTTCGCCTCGATGAGCGGACCCAACCTCGACCACCTGGGGATGTGGGTACGCCGCAACCTGAGCCGCCCGACGCCGCGCAGGCTGCTCCAGACGGTGGCGCAGGGAGTGTCGTCGTCCTACGTGCCGTTCTTCGTCTCCCCGCTGGCTGGCCCGGTCCTGCGGACGGTGGCGACTCGCGACCGTTGGCGCCGGGTGGTGGGCTCTACCGAGGGAGGCGAGCCCGAGATGGACGCCCACGCCTCGACGCTGGTCCAGGACATGGTGAACGGGCTGAGCTACTACCGCGCGAACACCTTCAACCGGGGCGCGCGGCCACGGGAACGGCGCACCACGGTGCCCGTCCTCCAGCTGGTGCTCACGCGAGACGTCGCGATCCGGCCGGGCAGTCTGCGCGAGAGTGAGCGCTGGACCGATCGGCTGGAGCGCGTGGAACTGCCCTATGGACACTGGGCGGCGCTGACCCACCCCGAGGTGGTTGCTCGCGAGACCGAGTCGTTCATCGACTCCACCCGACACCACGGCTAGCAGTGAACCGTCACCTCTAGCGCTGTGTCGCACCGTGCGATGACGTGGCAGCCTTGGCACATGATCGATGATGAGCGCTTTGATGCCCTGATGGAGCTGGTGGTCCACGGGTTCGAGCTCGCCGGTGTCGCGGTCCTCGTGCTGGGCGCCGTGGGCGCCTTCGCCCACGCGGGCTGGTCGGTGCGACGCGTCGGGGTGCGCGGCGCCTACGAGAGGGCTCGGCGCGGCATGGGGCGGGTGATCCTCCTGGGCCTCGAGCTGCTGATCATCGCCGACATCGTGCTCACCATCACCGTGGATCCGACGCTCGAGAGCGCGCTGGGTCTGGGGCTGATCGTGCTGGTCCGGACCTTCCTCAGCTTCTCGCTGGAGGTCGAGCTCGATGGCAGCCTGCCGTGGCGGCGAGCGGTGGAGAGCCCACCTCGGAGCACCCAGTAGCTCGTTCGTATGGCGCTCGCCGACCCGTCGACGTACAACCGCGACAGCGTCGGTCGTCCTGCAGGGCGAGCAACGTCACACCCCTGATGTGCGTCCAGAACTGGGGGACCCGGTCGCGATGTCGATACGCTCGCCGAGAGCGAGCCTCAGCCGATCGGTCACTCGGGATCGGTCCGGAGCGCGCCCCACTGTGCCCGCCGAACCAGTCCCCGCGCGCCGGCATCCCGCGGACAAGGAGTCCCGATGTCCGACACGCCATCCTCGCCTGCCTCCATGACCGACCGACGGATGATCTGGGCAGACACGGCGAAGGCACTGGCGATCGTCCTGGTCGTGCTGCACCACACCGTCAGCAAGCACGTCGACCTCCTCGTGCCGGACACGCTGGCCGGGGTGGAGGCCGGCTGGCTCGGGGTGACCCATGCGCTGAAGATCGTGCGGATGCCGCTGTTCTTCCTGGTGTCCGGCCTGCTCGCCGGACCTTCTCTGACCCGGCAGTGGCGAGACGTCGCAGGCAAACGGGTCCTGAACGTCTACTTCCTGTACGCCGCCTGGTTGGTCATCCACATGGGCGTCTTCATGGTCCTCGTGGACCTCCCGATGAACCGTGTCCGCGGAGGCACCGAGCTCGTCGCCGACCTCGTCGTGGCCTCGAGCGGGTTGTGGTATCTCTACGCGCTGGTCGCGTACTTCCTGGTCGCGCGACTGGTGACCTCGGCAGACCCCCGCATCGTGGTGGCCGTAGCAGCGGTGGTCTCGCTCGCGGCGCCCGCCCTGGGGATCGACGCGGTCAACCGGGAGTCACTGTTGCAGCACTTCGTCTACTTCGCCTTCGGGGCGTTCTTCCCACACGTCGTCTGGGGCATGGCTCGACTGGACCGGCGCGACACCACTCTCCTGGCGAGCGCCACAGCGGTGGCGTTCACCGCTCACCTCGCCATCACCGTCGGCGGAGAGACGACCCGATTCGTCGTGAGTGTCCTGGCTGTCCCCCTCGCGGTCAGGGGTGCCGCGGCGCTCGCGCAGTGGTCACCGGCGGCGTCGGTCGGCTCGTTCCTCGGAGCCCGCACCCTGCCGATCTACGTCCTGCACGTCCCGGTGCTAGCCGTCGTGCACGTCCTGCTGGTCGACATCGTCCGCTTCGAAGGGACGGGCCCGGCGTCGGTCTTGGCAGTCGCGCTGTATCCGCTGTTGATCACGGGCGTCGTCGTGCTCGGCTGCTTCGTCGTCCAGCACGCCCTCACCCGAGTCGGGTTCGCCTGGCTGTTCGCCCCACCCTTCGGCCGGCCGCGGAGCTCGCTCGGTCGGCAGCCGGAGGCGGTCCCGTCGCCCGCTGCACGTGCAGCCAGCGCCTCATAGGCGCGGCAGCCCCTACGGAGCCGCCAGCTCCCCCACGAGCGAAGCCACGTCCTCGCCGCATCCCCAGCCGATGGTGATCCCCGCGCCCCCGTGGCCGTAGTCGTGGACGACAGGGACGGGCAACAGGTCCTCGTCGAGCTCCACACGGACCTCGCGGCGTCCCGGGCGCAGCCCGACGACCGACTCGAGCACCTCCGCGTCGGCCAGGCGGGGCGCGATGTCGATGCAACGCTCGAGGATGGCGGCGGTCTCGGCGGGGTCGGGCTCGGTGTGCCAGTCGCCCACGTCGAGAGTCCCGCCGAGGATGCAGTCCTCGGAGCGCGGATGGACGTACGCCCGGCCACCGGGGTGGTGCTCGTCGCGGACCGACAGGTGCACCCCCGGATTGCTCACCCGCACGATCTGGCCACGCACCGGGAACACGGTGTCGTCGCCGACCAGCGCCCCCGCTGCCATCCCGGACGCGTTCACGACGACGTCAGGCGCGAGGTCCAGCACCTCGTCCAGTCTGGACACCCGGCGAACGACGTGGCGCGCGCCGGCTGCGAGGACCTCCGCGTAGAGGTGGGGCAGGTAGAGGGGCATCTCGACCAGGGGGACGACGAACCGCAGCCCGTAGGGATAGCCCGGGGGCAGCTCGTCCGGGCGTGCTGGGCGGACGTCTCCGACCTCGCCAGCCCACCCCGGCAGGGGCGGCAGCACGGACTCCCGGTCCCGGTAGAGCATCAGGGACTCGCGCATCACCACCCCGGGCACGTCGGCAGCGGCTTCAGCAGCAAGGACGTCGTACGTCGAAGCACCCCACCGCGCGACCTTCTCGGGTGGGCCCACAGCAGTCGGGAACCAGACCGCCGCGGCCAGGTAGGACGTGGTCAGGTCCAGGGCGTCGGCGCTGACCAGGGTGACCTCATGGCCCTGCCGGACCAGGAGCCGGGCGCAGCACAGCCCGCTCATCCCGGCACCCACGACGACCACCCTCATGTGACGATGATCCCAGCCCGGGGGCGCGCTCCTGCCTTCGCGTGACACGCTGGCGTGGTGGACGTGACGAGGCAGGTCATCCAGGCGGCCGAAGCCAGAGCCGCTGCGCTCGCCGACGGCGACGCCGAACGCCTCTCAGCGCTCCTCCACCAGGATTTCAGGTGGACCGCCCATGTCGGGGAGACGTACGACCGCACCGAGTACATCCGGCGGAACACGACCGGCCACACGACCTGGCGGTCACAGAAGCTGCTCGACCCCGAGGTCGTGGTGGTGGGGGAGACAGCCGTCCTCTTCGCGGAGGTCATCGACGTGGTGCTGGCCGGGGACGACGACACCGAGACGTTCCGGATGCCGATGACGCAGGTCTGGGTACGCAGCGACGGTGCTTGGGTGTGCCTGGCGGGCCACGCCGGGCCACGGCGGCTCTAGAAAGCCTGGACCCACTCGTGGTGCGGGGCGAAGCGGGCAATGGCATCGCTCAGCCAACGGCGTGCCCCGGCATCGAGCATGGGCAGCGCCACCTCGGCGTCCTGCCGGTCCTTCTCCCGGGACTGAGCGGCCTTGAACATCAAGGTCACCTCCGGTCGGGCGTAGCGCAGGCCGTCCGGTGCGACCCAGGTGACGTCGTCCACGTCCTCGGTGTGGGCGAGGTGACGCTTGTTCGTCCAGCGTCCGTCAGTGTCCGGCGTGAAGGGCACATCGAGGATCCAGGGGGACTGTGCGTCCCGGCGCACCCAGACCTGGCTGTCAGGCCGGACATCGGTGAACCGTGCGTCGAACGGCCGGAACCAGCCGTCATCGACGTTCCATGGCGTGTAACGGTCGTCGAGGAACAGCCGGAACTCCTCCACGTCACTGGACAGGATCGAGATGTCCATGTCCTCGTGCTGGCGCGGGACGCCGGTGAAGGCCTCGATGCTCCACCCGCCGATCACCCACCACGGACGGTCGAACCTGTCCATGAAGGCGGCGATCGTGGTCGGGTCGAGCGGGTCCCAACCGCCGTACCAGCGGTCGAACTCCTCGGGCGCGAGGTGAGGTGCCCCTACCGGCTCTGCTGTGGGCGGGTTGGCTGACGACATCGATCGGAGGCTACAACACACCGGTTGACTGAACGGGGGCTGACGTACGAACCGGCGTCGGAGCATCCTGCTCGAGGATGCGGAGCAGTCGCGGGGACCGCAGGAGGCGTACGGCGATGAGCGACACCAGCAGGGCGCATGCGGCCAGCGGAAGCAGGTCAAGGGGTCGTCGTAGGAGCGCGTCGAGGAACGCGTTGCGCCACCACACGTCGGCGACCGGGACGTAGAAGCTGTCGAGCACTGCGCCGGGCGCGATGAGCACGACCTGGAGCACGGCGACCGGTGTGAACCAGCGCCGCGCGCGGTCCGACATCATGTGCGCACTCAACGCGAGGGCGGGCGCAAGGCTGACGACGAGCTCCAAGCTCGTGCGGTAGGAGTAGAAGTGGTCGCCGCCGCTGAACCGATTCAGGACGGCCTGGCTCAGCAGGTAGGACCCGCCGCCGGCTGCCAGCCAGCGGCTCCAGTCCGGAAGCTCGCGCCGGTTGCGCCACGCGGCTGGCACGAGCAGCACGAGCAGCGGCGACCACCAGAGCAGGCCCCGGTCGGCCGAGACCACGAAGCCGAGGTAGTTGGCAAGGTGCAGGACGTTGTCGGCAGCGCGTTGGCCGAAGTCGCCGGTTCGATAGCCCGACGTGGGGTCCCAGGAGCCGTACATCCATCGAGTCCAGACAGATACGAGAGCGAGCATCGACCCGGCGGCCGTCCCTACGCGGACCGCGATGCCAGGACGACGACGTGCCCACGCCAGCCCGAGCCCCAGCACCCCGCAGATCAGCGCGGCGTGCAGCCGTCCCCACAGAGCCACACCGCCGAACAGCCCGACCAGCCACCACCGACGGCGGTCCGCTGCCCATGCCATGCCCAGGATCCCGAGGGTGGTGAGGGTGTGCGGCCACATCGCGTCCGCCGCCACCGCCCACACGGGGCTGGCGAAGCCCAGCAAGCCGGCCGCGACGAGGGCGGTGCGGGATCCGGTGCGGTCGCGCAGCAGCAGGAACAGCAGCATCACCGAACCAGCACTGAGGAGGGCCGCCGCGAGCCCGCCCGGGACGGCGCTGATCGAGGTGGGCCGCAGGATTGCGTACGCAGGCACCGCCGCGGCGATCACGCCGGGTGCGCGCCCCACCGCCTCCCGGCCGTCGGCGGTCTCCACGATCCAGGTCTCGCGGATGGGGTTGTCGTCCAGCAGAGGGAAGTCAGAGATGTCCGGCACTGGTTCACCCGTCCGGGCGATGTGCCAGGCTGCGAAGTCCGCGGAGAAGGCGTCGGGGCTCGGATTGGTGCTCACCGTCAGCCCGTAGACCAGGGCACAGACACAGAACAGGACCGCCGGCAGGACACATCGGATCACCCGCGGTCGCGGGGAACGACCGTCGGCTGGCATGGAGGTCATTGTCCAGTCGAGCGTGGCTCGCGACGAGCGGCGTAGCAGACGCTCGCCCATTATTCGTCGGGCCGACACCTTGAGGCCCCCGAGCGGGCACGCCCCCGCGCCAGTCTCGCCCGGACCGAAGCTGTTAGACCACCGGATCCCTGTGAGGCCACGCGTGAAGCTCGTCGTGCAGATTCCTTGTCTCAACGAGGAGGAGACCCTCGCGCTCGTGCTGTCCTCGATCCCGGTGTCGATCCCCGGCATCGACGAGATCGTGGTGCTCGTGATCGATGACGGCTCCACGGACCGTACGTACGAGGTCGCCCTGGCGCACGGCGTCACGCAGTTCGTCCGTCACCGCGGCAACCAAGGGCTGGCTCGGTCCTTCACCGACGGCATCGACCACGCCCTCGCCCTCGGGGCCGACATCGTGGTGAACACCGACGGTGACAATCAGTACCCCCAGGAGCGGATCGCGGACCTGGTGCAACCCATCCTTCGTGGCGAGGCCGACATCGTGGTCGCGGACCGACAGGTCGCGCTGATCGACCATTTCTCGCCGTCCAAGAAGGCGCTGCAGCGTCTGGGATCGTCGGTGGTCAATGTCGCCGCCCGTACTGAGCTGCCCGACGCTGCCAGCGGCTTTCGTGCCTACTCCCGCGAGAGCCTCATGCGCCTCAACACCGTGACTCGTTTCTCCTACTGCATGGAGACGATCATCCAGGCGGGCAACAAGAACCTCGCGATCGTCAGCGTGCCCGTCCTCACCAACGCCAAGACTCGCGAGTCACGTCTGTTCTCCTCGACCCGTCAGCACGTCTTCAAGTCGGCGGCGGCGATCGTCCGCGCCTACATCATGTATCGGCCCTACGTGATCTTCGGTCTGATGGCCAGCCTCTTCGGCATCCTCGGCCTGCTGCCCTACGTGCGCTACGCGTTCCTGACCGCCGCCGGCGAGGGGGGCGGGCACGTGCAGTCCCTGTTGGTCGGGGCCGCGCTCATCGTCATGTCATCGCTGTGCCTGATGCTCGGCATCATCTCCGACCTGATCCGCACCAACCGCGCCCTGATCGAGACGAACCTCGAGCACACCAAACGCGCGCGCTTCGACATCCTGCGCGTGCCCGACATGGCAGACCTCCTGTGAAGGGCGCGTACGTCCGGTGCGTCCGAGCGGCCGGTCCGCCGGCGCGCGCCATGGGCGTGCTCGGCGCGCTCGAGCAGCGGGCCCCGCGCTCGCGGACGGCGACCTGGTTGGTGTCGTTGTTCGCCATTCACGACGTGGACGGGCTGGCCCGACTGGACATCCCGTGGTGGACCTTCGACTCCGCAGACCAGGTCGCGGCCCACCTCCACGCGCACCCGGGCGCCCGGGTCTTCGAGTGGGGCTCAGGCGCGTCCACCCTGTGGCTGGCAGCGCGCGCCGGGTCGGTGCACTCCGTCGAGCACCACGCGGGCTGGGCAGACGAGCTCACCTCGCGGCTCCCCGCAAACGTGACCTTGCAGGTGGTGGAGCCACGGGTGGCCGCGACTCCGCGCGTACCGTCCGCCAAGCCCGGCCACGACGGGCTGGACTTCGCCGACTACGTCGCGGCCATCGATGGCGTCGGCGGCACCTTCGACGTCGTCGTCATCGACGGCCGGGCCAGGGAGGCATGCCTGGCTCGCGCCGTTGAGCGGCTCTCCCCCGACGGGCTCATCGTCTTCGACAACGTCGACCGTCGTCGCTACCTGGAGGCCATCGACACACTGGGCCACCGACTCGTGATGACCATGACGCGAGGTCTGACTCCTGCTCTGCCCTACCCGACTCGGACTGCCCTGCTCCGCCCCATCGGTCCCGCATGACGCGTACGCACGCCATGCGAGGTGCTCGCATCGTCTTCGTCCTTCTCACCGTGGCTCTGGCGTGGTGGGGGTTTCGCGGTCGATGGGACGAGATCGGTGGTGTGGTGGCCGACACCGGGCCTGCCCGGCTGGTCGTGGCGATGGGCTGTGCCGTCGGGGGGCTGGTGCTCACCGGCGTGGTGTGGCGGATGCTGCTGACGGCGCTCGGTCCACGCGTGGAGCCGCGCGAGGCGGCAGCCGTGTTCTTCGTCGGTCAGCTCGGCAAGTACGTGCCCGGCTCGGTCTGGAGCTTCGCGGCGCAGGCTCAGCTCGGTCGCAGGTGCGGGGTGCCACCGAGGTCGAGTGTGGCCGCGTCGGCCCTGTTCCTGGTGATCCACGCCGTCAGCGGGCTGGTGCTCGGCGGCGTCCTCGTTGCAGCAGGAGCCATCCGTACGGACCCGGGCGTGGCCTGGTGGCTGCTGCTCTCCGCCGCCGGGGCGATCGCGCTGTCCCCGCCCCTGCTGAGGGCGGTCGGCGACCGCGTGGCCGCTGCAGGCGTGCGGACACGCTTCGACGGCACTGACCTGGTCCGCAGCCTCGCGCTGATGACGGGCGTGTGGGCCTGCTACGGGACCTGCCTGTGGGTCCTGATCCCGTCCGCCCGCACGGACCCCCAGGACCTGGTGGCCGCCGTCGCCGCGTTCGCGCTGGCGCACACGGCCGGGGTGCTGATGGTTCTCGCTCCGGCCGGCGTCGGGGCGAGGGAAGCGGTGCTCATCGTGCTGCTGGCGCCCGCGGTCGGCGTCCCCGCCGCTGCGGCGGCTGCTCTGCTCGCGCGCCTGACGCACTCGGTCGCCGACTTCGTGCTCGCGGCCGGTGCGGCGGTCTTGGTACGAGGAAGCCGCTCCCCAGAGGTCGTCGGTGTCCACGACCAGTAGGCCCGCGACTGGTCAGGTACGGCGACGTGCTGGCGTGGCCCTGGTCGTCGGGGTCGTGGCAGCGGCGTACCTCGCGTTCGTCGGCGCCCGGCTCGTCGTCTTCGACGGCGACCCGAGCGGCTTCGTCACCGCCGGCGAGCTGACCACCGATGCGGCCGCGGCCCCCGACCACCTGCTGGTCACCAGCGGCACGCGCGGATACGACGGTCAGGCGTACTTCCGACTGGCGCGCGACCCGCTGACCAATGACGTCACCGCGGACGGGATCACCTTCACGCGCCCGGCCTACTGGCAGTCGCGGATCGGCTACCCACTGGCGGCGTGGGTGGTCTCGGCCGGCGGCCACGGGCCGTGGGTCCCCGGCGCCATGGTGGCGGTCAATCTGCTCGCCGTGGTCGCCCTCGTCCTTCTCGCGGCGCGATGGGCTCTGTCCCGCGGTCGCAGCGCGTGGTGGGGCGCCGTCCCGGCGGCATGGGCGGGGTACGTCGTCGGCGTCGGGCAGGACCTCACCGAGCCGCTGGCGGGGGCGCTCATGCTCGCTTCGCTGTATGCGATGCGGGTGGGCTCGTTCGTGCCTGCCGCCGTCGCGCTGACTGCCGCTGCCCTGACGCGGGAGACAACGCTGGTCCTTGCCGTCGCGGTTCTCCTCGGATCGATCGCATCGCTCTCGCAGGGCGCCGGGTCGCGGCCGGGTCGCACGATCCCGCCGTGGTGGGTCGGCGCTGTCCCGCTGGTCGCCTACGCCGGGTGGCGGTGGTGGGTCCGGGCGCGCTGGTCCGACCAGGTGCCGGACCCGCCCTCGGACAACCCCCTCGGGGCGCCGCTGATGGCGCTGCTGGATGGTCTGGCTCATGGTCTGACCCACCTCGGCGCGCAGTGGCCCAACCTCGTGCTCCTGCTGCCCACGTTGGCTGCCCTGGTCCTCGCCGGGACCGCCTTGCGGTTCCGTGAGGAGCCGCTGCACGAGCGCATTGCCCTGGCCGGGTACCTCCTCGTGCTGCTGTGCCTGCCTGTGTGGGATCGCGGTCAGGCCTATCTGCGATGGGGTTGTGAACCGATGCTCCTGGGGTGGCTGCTCCTCGTCGGTCGGCCGCGCTGTGCCGTACGGACCGAGAGCGCGAGAACGGGCGGTCGCGACGACCTGTCCCTGGCTGCGCTGTCGACCCTGAGCGTCGCCGTGTGGCTCGTCGCCGCGACCCAGAGCGTCGGCTACCCGCGCCTCGACGGACCCTGGAGCGCGTGGTGGACATGGTCGTGATGGCACGCGCGGCATCCCGGCTCCGAGGGGGCGCTGCGCACCACGTACGCCGATTGGCCCATCACCCGAGCGCGGTGCCGCTGCTCGCCGCGATCCTGCTCGTGCTCATCGGCACCCAGATCGCGCTGGTGTTCAAGGTGCCGAGCTGGGGCAACGACGAACCGGCTCACGTCGGCTACGTCGCGTCGCTCGCGGAGGGACGTCTGCCGACCATCGAGACGAACATCGTCGACGACCCGGCTCGATTCCCGGGCACGGCCGGTGAGTTCCGCGGCTGGGACGAGGAGCACGGCGACATCTGGACCGCCAACCACCCGCCGTTGTTCCACCTGGCGATGGTGCCCGCGTGGTGGGTCGCCTCCGATCATCAGACGGCGATGATCATCACGATGAGGTTGGCGAACACGCTGGGCTTCGCGGTGTGGCTCTACCTCGTCGGTGCGGTGGCTCGCGAGCTCGTGCCTCGGCGTCCCGCGGTGTCCGCGCTCGCGGTGGTGGTGGCTGCGGCCCCGACGATGGTGCTGCGATCGGCGTTCTTCGTCAACGACGGCTGGGCAGCCGCGTCGGCGCTGTTGCTGTTCTTGATGACGGTCCGGATGCTGCGCGGTCGCGTCACATCGCCGCTCCTCATCACGGCCGTCGTGGCGGGGATCGTGGCGGCGGGCACTCGGGCGCAGGGAGTGCTGGCAGTGGCGGTGTGCGCCAGCGCCCTGCTCGTCGTGATCAGCCGACGCGACGGTTGGCACCGTGGCGTGGGTGTCTTCGCGGCCGTTGGAGGGATCCCGGCTGCGGCCGTCAGCTGGTTCTACCTCCGCAACCTCCGCCTGTACGGCGACCTCACCGGCCAGGACGCACTGCTGGACAAGTTCGACCGGTCTCCGGTGACCGGCCTGGACCAGATCGACGACATCCCCGGCCTGGCCGAGCCGGCGCTCGCCACCGGGATCGCACTCGCCGCTGCGCTGGTGCTGGTGCCAGTGTTCCTGGTGCGATGGGTGCAGCGTCACGGGTGGCGCCTGGACGCTGCGTGGGCGCTGCTGGTCATCCATGCGCTGGTGACCGCGCAGAACGTCGTGGCGTTCCTCGCCATCGGAGGCGGCTTCCACGACCGCTACCTGATGCAGATCATGCCGGTCCTGGCCACCGCGACCGCCCTGGGCATGCTCGAGGTCGGGAGGTGGTGGTCCCGCGCGCGCCTCGACCCGGCGGCCGCGGACCGCCGGGACTGGTGGACGGCATCCGGATGGTCAGCGCTGCTGCTCGTGTGGTTGGCCGGCGCCGTCGCGTGGCTCGAGCACCACTACGTGTTCAGCCGGCAGACCAGCTCGCCGGTCGACGGTCTCCTGCCTGACGCGCTCGTCGTGCTCGCGCTCGGGGCCGGGGCGGCCCTCCTGGCCGTGATGGTGGGGCAGGCGCGTGCTGGCAGTCGTCTGTCACGGGACGGCGGACGGCAGCCAGGAAGCGGCGGCGATCCTGTCGATGCGCTCGCGGGCGCTCCGGGTCGCCAGGAGCACGAGGACGAGTGCCGTTGCCAGCAGTGACCCGACGACGATGGCGACGTAGGCGCCGTGCAGCGACGAGTCGAGGGGCGCGACCACGCCGGAGATGACTGCCGCGGCGAGCAGTCCGACGGCGCCCGTCCGCGGCAGACGAAGGACGGCCAGGAACGGCAGCGCCCACAGGAAGTACCACAGGTGCACGACAGGGCTGAGAAGGAGCACGGAGCCCATCAGCACGGCCGTGGCGGACACGGCGTGCGCCCGACTCCCCGTCGGCCATCGCAGGGCCACCCGCAGGGTGATCACGAGGGCGGCCAGCATGGCGAGGCGCCGCACCAGCTCGAGGAACGTGCCGGGATCGAGGCCGGTCCCCAGCCCGCCTGCGAGCAGGTCGAGGAAGCCACCCGCCACCGTGGGCATCGAGAGTGGCCCATTGACGGTGCCCGGGACCCCGAGCGCATGCACCCAGCCGACACCGAGCCCTGCCATCACGCCAGGGACGACCAGGGCCCCGATCGCGACGGCAGCGACTCCACCCAAGCGGCGTACCCGGAGGGCAAGGCTTGCTCCGACCGGCAGCGCCAGCAACGCGACGCCGACGCAGACGAGGCCGCCGGGAAGCTTGACAGCGGCCGCGAGTCCGCCGAGTGCCGCGCCCCACACCCAGCCGCGCTCGACGGTCAGCACCAGGGCTGATGTCATCAGCCCGACCATGACCAGGTCGTTGTGCAGCCCGCCGACGCCGTGAGCAAGCATCAGCGGTGAGCAGAGGACGACGGCGGAGGCCAGGGCCGGGTTCGTGCCGGTCCACTGCGCGAGTCGAGGCACCGACCAGGCCAGCAGCGCCAGCCCCACCAGCGCGAAGCAGCGGTGCCCGACCACGAGCACCCAGGGGTTGCCGGTCAGCCCCGAGACAGCATCACCGAACATCAACGGCAGCGGCCCGTACGGCGCAGCCGTCTCCATCCAGCGGGGGTCCACCCCCTGGACGATCGGTCCGGTGAGGACGCCCGGGCCGTGCTCGTAGGGGGAGATCCCATAGTTCGCCAGCACGCCCTGGGCGGCATAGGACCAGCCGTCCCGGGAGAACAGCGGGGGTGCGATCACGAGCGGGGCCGACCACACGATGGTGGCGTGGCGCACCAACGCCAGGGCGTCCTCACGCTCGGCGCCCTCGGCCCGCGCGACGTGTCGGCACAGACGCAGCCACGCGGCGGCGTAGAGGGCCAGACCGACCAGCACGACGGCGAGCCCGGTCATCCTCCCGGCCTCGGAGCCGCGAAGTGATGGCAGCGACGTCGTCTGCAGGAGGGCCGTCGACCCGGGCAGCGTCGAGATGACGAGTCCCCCGAACAGCACCAGCAGGCCGCCGAGAAACCCTCGAGTCACCATGCGGGGAGGCTAGGTCCGGTTGCCGACGCGGTCGCCACGACGGGGTGAACCCGATCCGAACATCCGGCTAGGGGAGGACGGCCAACGCGGCGACGTACCCCTCGGGGGCGTCCACGTCCCACCAGCGCTCCTGCGCGAGCACGACCGCCGGCATCGGGGTCGCAAGCCCGGTGCCGCGGGCCTTGAGGACGGCCTCCTTGCGAGCCCACGCCCGCGCGAGGTCACCAGCTTCACCGGGGGCGTGCACCAGCGTGGGAAGCACCTCGATCACCGCCGTCTCGACATCGACCCCGACCTCCCGAGCTGCGATCGCGGTGAGCAGGTGTGGGCCGGAACGCGACAAGGACACCTGGACGGGCTGACCGGCGTGGCGCAGCCATGGTCGTCCGTGGTCGGAGCTGCCGCAGGCCGGGCACAGTCGTCCCGACGTGACGGTCCCGGGCCCGAGGACGGTCTGTGCGTGGGTCGCGAGGGCGGCGGAGGCACTGGTCGAGGCGTCGTGCCAGAGCAGGTGCCCCTCGTCCATCAGGCAGGGAGGTCGGGCAGCTCGGGCGTCCGGAGCCAGGCACCGAAGAGGTCGTCGTGCGACTCCCCGCTGATCTCGGCTGTGAGCGCCTCGAAGTCGGCCGTCGTTGCGTTGCCGCCGGCGTACCTCTCGACCCAGCTCTGCAGGATGTCGAAGAAGTCGTGGTCACCGACCACCTGACGCAACGCGTGCAGCGTGAGGGCGCCACGCTTGTAGACCCGGTCGTCGAACATCAGCGCTGGACCCGGGTCGGCGAGCAGCAGGTCCTGATCGAGTGTGGCCAGCACGCCGTGGTGGTGCTCGGCCCACCAGGTGGCGCTCTCCCGCCCGGACTCCTCGGACCACAGCCACTCGGCATAACAGGCGAACCCCTCGTGCAGCCAGATGTCACGCCACTCGCGGAGGGTCACGGCGTTGCCGAACCACTGGTGTGCCAGCTCGTGGGCGACGAGCCGGACGCCGTCCCAGTCCGAGGTGGCGAAGTTGCGCCCGAAGGTCGAGAGGGACTGCGACTCCAGCGGGATCTCGAGCGGATCGTCGGTCACGACGACCGTGTAGTCGTCGAACGGGTAGGGCCCGAACACCGACTCGAAGAACTCCATCATCGCGGGCTGCTGGCCGAACGACGCGTCGTAGCCCTCGCCGATCAGGTCCGGCGGCGCCACCACGACCACGCCGAGGCCGAGGTCACGTCGCTCGTAGCGACCGATCTGCACGGTCGCGAGGTACGGCGCCATCGGATGCGGCATCTCCCACGTCCACTCGATGACCGAGCCGCGCTGGCGCTGGTCGACGAGCTGGCCGCACATCGCGACGTAGTAGTCCTTCGGGGCGGCCATGGTGATGGCGTACGTCGCCTTGTTGCTCGGGCGGTCGTTGCAGGGGAACCACGTCGGTGCGCCGTGCGGCTGGGCAGCCACGATGACGCCGTCGGTCAGCTCTTCCCAGCCGGCGTCGTCGAGGTCGCGAGCCTTCAGCACACCCGGCGAGCCGGCGTACTTCACCCGCACCTCGAACTCCTGGCCGGCCGACAGGGCGGCAGGGATGCGCAGACGGTGACCGCGGTGCGTGTATCGCGCCGGCACGGAGTCGAGCCAGACCTTCGCGACGCGCAGTCCGGCGAGGTCGAGGGTGACGGCTTGGGTGTCGGTCAGAGCCACGCAGGAGAGCACGGCATCGCCGTCGAGGCGGTTGCCGAGGGGCTTGTAGGCGAGACCCAACGAGTAGCGCGTGACGTCGAACGAGTCGTCGCCATGGTCGGGGAGGTAGCACCCGCTCGATCCGGGCTGAGTGCTCACAGTGCCTCCCAAGGGCCGATCGGGTTGCCGATCCAGCAGGTCCGGGAAGGCACACCCTCCCCGCGCATCACGAGAGACAGCGGGCCCACGGTCGCGTGCCGACCAATCGTCGCGGCGGGAAGGATAACGCTGTTCGGTCCCAGAGTCGCACCCGCCATGAGGGTGACGGTGTCCATGCTGAGGACCCGGTCGTGGAACAGGTGCGTCTGCACGACGCAGCCCCGATTGACCGTGGCCCCGTCGTCGAGGGTGACCAGGTCGGTCTCGGGCAGCCAGTAGGTGTCGCACCAGACGCCGCGCCCGACGTTCGCGCCGAGCAGCCGGAGCCAGACGTTGAGCGCGACCGTGCCCTGCGCAGGCGCTGCGAACCATGGCGCCGCCAGCACTTCGGTGAAGGTGTCGGCGAGCTCGTTGCGCCAGACGAAGGACGACCACAGCGGGTG
This sequence comes from Nocardioides sp., assembly GCF_035576065.1. Classification (GTDB taxonomy): domain Bacteria; phylum Actinomycetota; class Actinomycetes; order Propionibacteriales; family Nocardioidaceae; genus Nocardioides. The sequence goes on along the minus strand of NZ_DATLWX010000007.1, from coordinate 95,244 downwards.
GTCGCCGACCTTGTGCCGGCCGACCAGCAGCCACTTCGCCGCCACCGTGACGAGCGCTGCGGCGAGCCCGGCGGCGATCAGGACCGGTCCTGCGAGGAGTACGGCGAGGCCCGGGTGCCACGCCGCGAGCGCGAGCAGTGTCACCCCGACCGTGAGGTTGACGAACGCCAGCAGAAGCAAGGGCACGACCCGGGCGGTCTCGACGAGGCCGCGCGCCACCTTGAGCCGGGTCGGCGGCGCATAGGTGCGGGTGTCGTCGGCCTTCCCGGCCGTCCGCCGCAACCGGGTGGGCGGGCTGCCGACCCAGCTCGACCCGGCCTTGGCGACGTCACGCGAGGGGGCGGCTGAGAGGACGGCGACGAGCGACTCCTTGGGGACCTTGCGACCGGGTGCCGCCATGCCGGAGTTGCCGACGAAGGCTCGCTTGCCGATCTTCACCGGGCCGACCCGGATCCAGCCCCCGCCGAGCTCATAGCAGCCGACCAGCGTGTCGTCGGCGAGGAAGGCGTGCTCGCCGACCGTGGTGAACTTCGGGATCAGCAGCACCGTCGAGGCCTCGACCCCCGGGCCGATGCGGGCACCGAGCATCCGGAGCCAGACCGGCGTCAGGGCACTGGCATAGAGCGGGAACAGCCACGTCCGAGCCTCGTCGAGGACACGCAGCGTGCTCCAGATCCGCACGCCGGTGCCGGACCGGACGCGGTGGAATCCGGGTTCGAGGCCCAGCGCGAGGAGCCGCACGAGGACCCAGATCATCACGATCAACAACGCATAGCCGACAAACGCCGCCAACGGCACCCACGGCAGTGCGCTGCGAGCAGCGTCGCCCAGGCTCTCCGCGTCGCGCACGACCGGCAGCAGCACAAGGGCCCCGAGCAGGACCGCGACGGCGGGCAACGCGGCGATCACGGCCGCCATGGCGCCGTACAGACCGAGCCACACCCGTCCTGTGCTGGCGACGCTGTCGGTGGGGGCGCCCTGCCAGGGGCCGCGCGCCTCGACGCGGCGGAGCTCGGCGGGAGAGCCGGCCCAGAACTCGCCGGCGGGCACGTCGCCCTCGACGAGGGAGCCGGGAGCGATCTCCGCGTCCTCGCCGACCGACGCACCCGGGCTCAGCGTGCAGCGCGCGCCGATGCGGGCCCGCGCGCCGACCGAGATCGGGCCGACGTGGATGACGTCACCGTCGATCCAGTGGCCGGCCAGGTCGACCTCGGGCTCGATGGCTGCGCCCTCGCCGAGGGTGAGCAGGCCGGTGACCGGTGGCAGCGTGTGCAGGTCGGAACCCTTGCCGATCTCGTTGCCGAGCATGCGGGCGTAGAACGGGAACCACGGAGCACCTGCGAGCGACGTCGCCGCGAGCTCGTCCTGGATGCGCTCGGCGAGCCAGATGCGGAGATGGATCTTGCCGCCGCGGGGGTGGGCGCCGGGCCTGAGGGGGAGGAGGACGCCGCGGGCGAGCAGCGCCGCGACCATCATCCGGCCCGGGGGAGCGAGGAAGAACCAGGTGGTCAGGACCAGCACCCAGGCCGGCATCGTCGGCAGCCAGTCGAGGTCGAGGACAGGTCCCACGACGGCCGAGCCCAGGAGCAACCAGCTCACCCAGCGAAGGCCGGCCAGAGCGCGGAGCGGGATCAGCGCGAGTAGCTGCCCGGCCTGGCTCTTGAGCGGCAGCGGCCGGACGTCGCGATTGCTGACCACCTGGCTGCCGACCAGGGCGGGCAGTACGTCGGCGAGGGCGGCGATGCTGGGGTTGGCGTAGACGTCGCCGACGACGATCTCCGGGTAGCGCGCACGGATGCGGCTGACGACCTGGGCGGCCGTGAGCGAACCGCCGCCGAAGGCGAAGAAGTCGTCCTTCGGACTGGTCACGTCTGCGCCCAGGACCTCGGCCCAGATGTCGGCGAGCCACTGCTGGACCTCACTCAGAGGCACGGCCACGGGTGCGGTCTTGGGCAGCGGCCACGGCAGCGCGTCCCGATCGACCTTGCCGCTCGTGCGGGTGGGCATGGCGGCAACCACGGCGAGACGAGGGACCAGGGCCGCCGGGAGCCGGCCGCGGAGAAGCTCCTGGGCGGTGGCCGGGTCGTAGGACGCGTCGACCGTCAGATAGCCGACGAGCAGGTTGTTGCCGCTCTTCGTGGTCCGGACCGCCGCAGCCGCTTGACTGACCCCGGGGAGCCGCAGGAGCTGTTCGTCGATCTCGCCGAGCTCGATGCGTCGGCCGCCGAGCTTGATCTGGTCGTCGAACCGACCGGCGAAGACGAGCCCGAGCGGGTCGTTGCGGACGATGTCTCCGGAGCGATACGCCCTGTCCCAGCCGAGGCTCGCCATGGGGGCGTACATCTCGGCGTCCTTCGCGGGATCGAGGTAGCGCGCGAGCCCGACGCCGCCGATGATCAGCTCGCCCGTGTCGCCCGCGGCGACCGGGGCGCCCTCGCCATCGACGACAGCGAGGTCCCAGCCGTCGAGCGGGAGCCCGATCCGAACCGGTTCGGTGCCGTCGAGCCGGGCGCCGCAGGCCACGACTGTCGCCTCGGTGGGGCCGTACGTGTTCCACACCTCGCGGCCCTCGCGCTGCAACCGCTGGGCGAGCTCGGGCGGGCAGGCCTCACCGCCCATGATGAGCAATCGCACCTTGTCCAGCGACGACGTCGGCCACAGCGCCACCAGGGTCGGCACGGTCGAGACCACGGTGATCGCGTTGGCGACCAGCCACGGTCCGACGTCCACGCCGCTGCGCACCAGCGATCGTGGTGCGGGCACGAGGCAGGCGCCGTACGCCCAGGCCAGCCACATCTCCTCACAGCTGGCGTCGAAGGCGACGCTGAGCCCGGCCATCACCCGGTCGCCGGGGCTGATGGGTTCGTCGACGAGGAACATCCGCGCCTCGGCGTCGACGAAGGCTGCGGCGTTGCGGTGGGTCACCGCGACGCCCTTGGGCTTGCCGGTCGAGCCGCTCGTGAAGATGACCCACGCGTCGTGCGCTGCCGTCGGATCGACCGGGGTCTGCGGCGCCGCCCGGTGCGCGAGCCCGACCGCGATCCGACTCTCGATCTGCAGGTCGTCGCCGATCACCGCAACAGCCTGCGACTCGTCGAAGACGACTCGCGCCCGTTCGTCGGGATCATCGGCGTCCACCGGGACGTAGGCAGCGCCCGCGCAGAGGATGCCCAGGATCGCGACGTAGAGGTCGGTGGTGCCGGACTTGATCCGGACGCCGACCTTGTCGCCGATCCGGACCCCGATCTCGTGCAGCTCTGCGGCGACGTGGTCAGCGGCCTCGGCGAGCTCGGCGTAGGTCAGCACCGCGACGCCGCTGTCCACGGCCGGGCTCTGGGGCACGAACGCCGCGACCTCCCGGAAGATGTCGACCAGGGTGCGCGGAGCGGACGCGCGATCGCTGGCGAGCAGGGCAGGGAGCAGGGTCGGCACGCGGGCATTGTGGGGCATGCCGGTGACCGACAGGTGTCCTGCCCACGACTGGGCCGGCACCGTGGTGAGCGTTGGGATCATGTGTGGCACGTCAGGGGCGGTAGGGCGAATGGGTTGGCCTGTAGGCCGGGTTCTGTCCGCCCGGTCGAGCCGGGCGGGGCGATCATCCATCTAGGGGAGCCGTTGCCGACCCCCTCAAGCGATCTACCCGTGTGCTCGGGCGGGCCGCCCTCGGACGCACACTGTCTGATCTTGCTCCTGGTGGGGTTTACCGAGCCGCTCCGGTCACCCGGAGCGCTGGTGGTCTCTTACACCACCGTTTCACCCTTACCGCCCGGCAAGCCGGGAGGCGGTCTGTTTTCTGTGGCACTGTCCCGCGGGTTTCCCCGGGTGGCTGTTAGCCACCACCGTGCCCTGTGGAGCCCGGACCTTCCTCGACCCGCCGCACGTTGCCGTACGGCGAGGCGCGATCGCCCAGCCAACCCATTCGCTGGGGGGAGTCTAGGGGTGGGTCAGGACTTCGGCACCGTTCGGTGTCACGAGCAGGGTGTGCTCGAACTGCGCGCTGCGCTTGAGGTCGCGGGTGACAACGGTCCAGTCGTCGTCCCACATCGTCCACTCGTGCGTGCCCAGGTTGAGCATCGGCTCGATGGTGAACGTCATCCCGACCTGGATCTCCTCGGCGTGGTGGTCGGAGTCGAAGTGCGGGATGACGAGCCCGGAGTGGAAGCTGGTGCCGATGCCGTGGCCGGTGAAGTCGCGGACGACGCCGTAGCCGAAGCGCTTCGCGTAGGCCTCGATGACGCGGCCGATGATGTTGACCCGGCGTCCGGGTTTGACGGCCTTGATGGCGCGGTCGAGGCACTCCTTGGTGCGCTCGACCAAGAGCCGCGACTCCTCGTCGACGTCGCCTGCCAGGAAGGTGGCGTTGGTGTCGCCGTGGACGCCGTCGAGATAGGCGGTGATGTCGATGTTGACGATGTCCCCGTCCTCGACGACCCGGCTGTCGGGGATCCCGTGGCAGATGACTTCGTTGACGCTCGAGCACAAGGACTTGGGGAATCCTCGGTAGCCCAGCGTGGAGGGGTAGGCGCCGTGGTCACACAGGAACTCGTGGCCGATGCGGTCGAGCTCGTCGGTGGTGATGCCCGGTGTGACGTGTGAGCCCACCAGCTCGCGTGCCTGGGCGGCGAGCCTGCCGGCCACCCTCATCTTCGCGATGGTCTCCGCGTCCTTGACCTCAGAGCCCGTGAAGGGAGTCGGGGCCGCCTGGTCGACGTATTCGGGACGCTCGATGGCGGCAGGCACGGCTCGGCGGGCAGAGATGACGGCGGGGGCTACAGGACTCACGTCGGCGAGTGTAGTTTCTCCATGCATGAGCGAGAGCGAGCACTGGTTCTGTCTGACCCACCACACCGTCGAGGGGGCAGACGGCTGTCGCAGCAAGGACCGCCTCGGCCCCTATGCCTCCGCCGAAGAGGCCTCGCGCGCACTCGAGAAGGTCGCCGAGCGCAACGAGCAGTGGGACAACGACCCGGCCTGGAACGACGACGGTCCGGGGTCCGGCGACGGGCCTGGTGACGGCCTCGTCGACGGAACCCCGGACCACTGACGTCGGGTCGTCCTACTTCTTCTTGTTCTTCTTGCTCTTCTTGTCCTTGTTCTTCTTCGAGCCCTTGCTCACGGCCTTGCCGGCGACCTTGCCTGCCGTGTCCGCGACGGTCATCCCCATGGTGGCCGCCTCGGTGATCGCCTTGAGAACTTCGTCGGCGATGCGGCCGGCGAACTCGCGCGCCACGCGCTCCGCCGTGTCCTGAGCGATCTTCTGGACGGCGACGGCCGAGTCGACCACCTGCGCGCCAGCGGCCGCCGCGAGTCCGACGGGCGTACGCCGCAAGGCAACGCTCGCCGGCGCAGTCGCCGCGGCCGCGACCTGGCGCGCCGTGACGTCCACCGGGTTGGGAGCCTGGCTCCTCTTGGCGGCAGAGCTCTTGGTGGCGGTGGAGCTCTTCTTCGCGGTGCTGGTCTTCTTGGCGGCTGCCGACTTGGTGGCGGTGCTCGCCTTCGTCGCCGTGCTGGTCGCCTTCCTGGCGGTAGCGCTGGCCTTCTTGGCCGGCGACTTCTTCGCGGTGGTCTTCTTCGCGGTGCTGCTGGAGGACGAGGACGACTTCTTCGCCGGTGACGTCTTCTTCGCGGTGCTGCTGGAGGACGACGAGGACTTCTTCGCCGGTGACGCCTTCTTGGCGGTGCTGCTGGAGGACGACGAGGACTTCTTCGCCGGGGACGCCTTTTTCGTGGTGCTGCTCGCGCTGCTGGTCTTCTTGGCCGGGGACGACTTCGTCGCGGTGCCACTGCTCGAGCTGGTCGTCTTCGCCGCCGGAGCCTTCTTGGCAGCCGTCGAGCTCGTCGACGACGAGGTGGTCGAGGTCGATGCCGAGGACGGCGCCGAGCTTCCCGGGTTGCTCGAGGACGGCGTGCTCACCGGGGTGCTCGAGGACGTCGTGCTGCTTGCCGGGGTGGTCGACGAGGACGGCGTGCTGGCCGGGGTGCTGGACGTCGACGTCGTGCTCGTCGGGGTGGTCGGGGTCTGACTCATGGATGAACTCTCCTAGGCGCAAAGGTGGCTGAGCCTCTGATCCTGCCTGTGCTGGCAAGCGATGTCACTCGTGTACGGTGCGCGCGTGTCACAGCAGCAGCCCGTAGGGCGCCGAGACGACGCGTCGCCGTGGGCTTTCGCCGGGATGATCGGCCTCGCCGCGGTCTTCTTCCTGTTCGCGGCGACGCCCACCGTCGTCGACTGTCCGTGGTGGGTCGTGGCGCTGCTGATGGTCGTGTGGATCGTCGCGCTGGTGCAGGGTTGCCGTTGGTTCGTGCGCCGACCCGTCGCCGTACTGGTGCTGTCGGTGACGCTGGCCCTCGGGTGGTTCGCGGTCGTGATGGCTGGTGCCCGCTGGCTCGACTGGGTCTGACGGCCTCGCCCTCAGCCGTCCCCACCTATGCGGCGGATGACGGTTGCCGGCGTCCCTGCTGCCACCACGTGGTCGGGAACGTCACGCAGAACCACACTTCCGGCGCCGACCACCGAGTTCCGCCCGATCCGAACGCCGGCACCTACGGTCACGGCAGCGCCGAGCCACACGTTGTCCTCGATCGTGATGGCTGCGGCGCGCTCCCAACCCGCACGCCTCCGCTGATGGTCATCGACAGGGTGCAGAGCGGTCATCAGCTGGGCGCCGGGACCGATCCTGGCCCCGGCGCCGATCGCGATGGGGGCGTCATCCATGAAGAACGCGTTGGCGTTGACGAAGGAGTCCTCACCCAGCCGGATGTTGTATCCGTAGCTGCACTGGAAACGGGGCATGACGACCGCGCCGCGACCCACCTCGCCGAGGACGGCGCTGAGCGCTTGCGCGCGTACGGCGTCGCCGGCGGCTGGGGCGGAGTTGAACACGTCGAGGCGCTCCCAGCACCGCTGACGCAGTGCCCGCAGCTCGTCGTCGTCGAGATACCAGTCTCCGCGCTCGAGGCGGTCCCGCTGCTCACCCATTCCTGGAGGTGCTAGCGCGGAGAGACTCGGAGGACCCGGTCATCCACTCCGTTGCTCGTGGTGACGAGCAGGTCGCCGTTGGACAGCGAGGTCACCGAGCGCAGCCGTCCGTATCGGCGCATCGCGGCCGGTGTGCTGACGTCGACCTGCCGCAGTGCCTCGTCGAACCGGATGAAGATCATCCGCTCGCCGCCCAGGGTGGCGACGGCCAGCGCTGAGGCGTACTCGCCCCAGTCCGAACCTGACGTCCAGGCCGCGCCCGACGTCGCGATGGTCGGGGTGCCCGAGCTCCAGATCGCGTCGGTCTGCTGGCCCGGGAGACCGTGGTCGGTCATCGGGACACTCTCGTCATATCCGGGGCCGGGGTTCCACCCGAAGTCCGCGCCGGGAGTCAACGCGTTGACCTCGTCGTCGCGGTAGGAGCCGTGCTCGACGCTCACCACGGCACCGTCACCGGGCCGCTGGGCCAGCCCCTGCACGTTGCGGTGGCCGTAGGTGAAGACGAGTCGCTGGCGTAGGTTGCTCGCTGCGGCGTACGGATTGTCAGACATGGCTGCGCCGGTGAGCCGGTGAACGCGGAGCACCTTGCCACCGAGCGAGGTGAGGTCGCGCGGGTTGGCCGGGTCGGCAGCGTCGCCGGTACCGATGTAGAGGGCGTCGCTGCCCGAGTCGAGCAGCAGTCGGCAGCCGCCGTGGCGCCCGCTCGTGGTCGGGATGCCGGTCACCACGTGCCTCACGAGCCGGGCGCGCCGAGCACTGGCGCTCAGCTTCCACACCGACACCCGGACGTCCTGACCGCCGTTGGCCTTCCAGCCCTGGCAGGTCCAGAAGTGCCGGGTCTGCCGGAAGCGGGGGTCGACCGCGAGCGACATCAGGCCCGTCTCGCCGGAGACCCACACGCGAGAGCGCGATAAACGCACAGTACGCCGCGTGCCATCGCGCACGACGCTGAGCCGGGCCTTGTCCCGCTCGGTGACCAGCAGCGAGCCTCCTCCGATGGGCTTGACGTCCCACGGGTTCTCCAAGCCCGCCACGACCGTGCGCACCTTCAGCCGCGGTGCAGCGATGCGAGCAGCGTCAGACCCGGGCTGGCTGACGCTCGTCGTGGCGGCCGACACGTCGGCATACGTCGGTGAGCTGATCGCGGTGAACGCCCCGAGGGCGAGGGGTCCGGAGAGCGCGAGCGCAGTCGCGCGGGAACGCAGAGTCATGCTGGCGACGCTACCGTCGCTCGCAGCGTGCTGACGAGCCCCAGCCGGGTCCTAGAAGGTGTGTTCCGGTCCGGGGAACGATCCCGACCGCACGTCGTCAGCGAAAGCCTTGGCGCCCTCCAGGAGGACCGAGTGGACGTCGGCGTACTGCTTCACGAACGTGCCCATCCGGCCCGTGCGCAGCCCGAAGGCGTCCTGCCAGACCAGGACCTGTCCGTCGCAGCCGTTGCCCGCGCCGATCCCGATGGTGGGGATGGTGAGCTCCTTGGAGATCCGCTCGGCCACGTCCCCCGGCACCATCTCCATGACGACGGCGAACGCACCCGCCTCCTCCACGGCGTGCGCATCGGCGATGATCCGGTCGCTCGACCCGCCCCGACCCTGGACGCGGTAGCCACCCAGGGTGTGCTCGGACTGCGGGGTGAAGCCGATGTGGGCCATCACCGGGATGCCGCCCAGGGTGCACTTCTCGATGACGCTCGCCATCTCGGCGCCGCCCTCGAGCTTGATGCAGTGGGCGCCGCCCTCCTTCATGAACCGCACGGCGGTGAGGTAGCCCTGCTCCGGGGACGCCTGGTAGCTGCCGAAGGGGAGGTCGCCGACGACCATCGCGCGGCTGACGCTGCGCGACACCGCACGGGTGAGGGGGAGGAGCTCGTCGACGGTGACCGGCAAGGACGTCTCATTGCCGTAGACATTGTTGGAGGCCGAGTCGCCGACCAGGAGGAGCTCGATCCCGGCTTCGTCGAAGGTCTGCGCGGTGTACATGTCGTACGCCGTCAGCATGGTGATCTTCTCCCCGCGTTCCTTCATCTCCCGCAGGTGGTGGGTACGGATCTTCTTGATCGGCACCGCCGCCGGCGCCGCGGGGCGGCTGCCGTCGCCGTACGGCGCGGTTTCCTCGCTCATGGTGCTCTCCTCACGACATCTCGCAGCTCCCGGTCGGAGTCCACGGACCGTCCTCAGGCTAGACCCGGGAGGCCACCCGTGGCGGTGTGTGTCGCGTCACTCGACGTAGGTGAGGTGGTCCTCGGCCGGAGCCAGCGTCACTTCAGCAGGTCCGTCGTGCCCGCGTTCTCGGCGAAGTCGTCGGATGACTTGAGGCGGTCATGCGACCTGAAGGTGACCCGGAGGAGGGAGATCGACTCCACGTCGTCGTCGAGTGCCCGCGTCACTTGCACCGCGACGTTGCCCTTGCGGCCGGTGATGTCGGCGATGATGTCGGGTCGGGTGATCTCCATGCCCTGTTCGATCAATACGGCTTCGATCTTGTCAAGCACCTCGTCCGCGGTCCCCGGAGGTTTGGTGGTGCCTCCTTCGGCCGTGTACTCCCACTGCCCGGTGTTGCCGCCCTTCTCGAAGAAGCGTCCTTGGAAACCGGTCCACTCACCCCCGACCTGGGCCTCTAGCTGTGGCAAGGTCTCGCGCGCGAAGGCGTCCATCTCGGTCTTGAATGCTTCGGCGTCGTTGTCCGGGGCGCCAGCACCGTTGGTCGACCCGTCGGGTGTGCACGCCGCGAGGGTGGCTGCCAACACGACAGCGAGGGCTACCAACAGGATCCGAGTCATGCCGCCAACCCTAGGACCAGCCGTCATGGCCACAGGCCCGTGAAGTCGTCCACTCGGTCGCCGACCCAGTCGGCGCTGTCGTTGTAGACGTCCGTGGCCTCCTGCACCGTCGTCGCGACTTCCTGCTCCACCTGGTGCGCCACCTCGTCCTGAGCCCACTCGAAGGCCATGTCGTTGGCGTCCTGGGTGCGCCCGCCCGTGAGCGTGGGCTCGTCCCCCTGGACGATTGAGGTGAGGTTCGAGAGGGATTCTGGGTTCAGCACGGGGTCGAAGTAGGAGGTGTGGTTGGTGATGCCCTGACCGACATCGTCGGCATGGAACTCGGGTCCGTCCGCGACGGGGAACACCTTGGCGCCGAAGTCGGCCTGAGCCGGGTCCTGGCCCATCCCGACGGGGCCGTCCGTGCCGAGCCAGGTGACGAAGTCGTTGTCGGCGGCTCCGACGTAGACCTTGCCCTCCGGCATGCCCAGATCCTTCACGTTGTTGACATCGTTGCCACCGGCTCCCGGGCTTCCGATGAGCGAGAGTGCGTCTGCGTCGAGCCCATGGTCAGCCGCCGCATGCGCAGCCGTCGTCGAGCCGTAGCTGTGCCCGATGACAGTCAGGTTGGACCTGGCATCCCCCGTGTCAGGGTCGACGGTGTCGGTGGCCCGTAGCCCGTCGACGAAGTCGGCCAGCAGCCTCCCGCCGGCCTCAGCCTTCTGCTCGTTGATGACGCTGCCCATGTCGAGCCCGTCGCCAGGCCAGTCCAGCGCGTTCTGCGGGTTCCAGCTCGGGGCGTCATAGCCCATCCAGGCAATCGTGGCGGCCGACTCGTGGTTGCCAACTGAGTTCTTGTACAACTCGTACGCGTCGGCCCCCTGCGTGGCGATGCTGGTGCCGTCGTTGGTGATGCCGGGGACTATGACAGCGGTGTTGTCGGCTGTGTCGGGATCGCCGTAGCTCACTGCGACGGCCCCGTCGCCGCCGAAGGCACCGGGCTGATAGACCAGCAGGTTGACGTCCACGGGGTCTCCCACCCCGTCACCGTCGCTGTCCACGAGAGGTTGGGTGTCGGGGATTCCGATGGCCTTCTCGGCCGCCTTCGCCCGGTCGAGCAGTCGCTGCTCTTCCTTGCTCAGCCCCTCTCCGGCGTCCTGCTTGGCGGTGAGGTCGTCCAGGTCGCGATCCAGCGAGGTCCGGTTGGCGTCATCGCGATCACCGGTCGGGATGCCGTTGGTGTTGCCGATCAGGTCCGGGTCACTGATCTTCAGTGCTTCGCGTTCGGCTGGCGACAGGTGGGTCCACCAGTCGTTGATCGCTTGAGGATCACCACCGATCGCAGTCAGCTCGGCCCGCAACGCCGCTACGTCGGTGGTGTCCCTGTCAGCGGCGTCCTGGCCCTCTGAGGTGCTGTCCACGGCCTGGAAGGCTGCGATGAGGAGGTCTTCCGCAGCTTCGACGTCGTCCCAGAGCCTCACGATGCGGTCGTTGAGTCGGTCGACCTCAGCCTGCAGTGCCTCTGCCTCTCCCTGCAGGGTGGCGATGTCGTCGGCGGTGGACTGGTTGATGCGGGTGGTCAGGGCGTCGATCTCGCCGTTGCGCTTGGAGCGGTCACTGACCAGCCCGTCGCGAACGGCCGTCAACGCACACACCTTGTCGACGAATTTGTCGCACGCGATGGCGACCCGGGTGAACGCGGCCCTGGCCGCGTCGGTGTCCTCGGCGACCCGGGTCATGGCGTGGTCGGCGGCCAGAGAGGCGTCGCCCGTCCAGTCCGCCGGAGCGCCGTGGGCGGTCATCCACTCCGAGACGTCCGACATGGTGGTGGCGGTGGAGCGCAGCGCCGTGGTCACGCTGGCTGCTTGCGCGGTCGCGGTCATCTCAGGGATGGCCGGGACATGGGCGGGCACCAGGATGGTCGTCGTCACGGGACGCTGCTCGGCGAGACGTCGCGGTCGGTCCACACCATCAGCTGCTGGCTGCGCTCGATGGCGTCGGTGTCGGCCTGCTCGTAGAGCAGTGCCGTCTCCCGCAGGGCGTCGCCGTGGTCGCGGGTGGTCGTCTGGAGCCGGTTGATCTCGCTCGCCCAGGTGTCGATGAAGCCCTGGGCGGCACCCGCCACTCGGTCCCCGAGAAGGTTCACGTCGACGTCCGTGAGGGACTTGTTTGCACCACGAATCGTCTCGCTGGTGTCCTCCCAGCCCTGGGCGGAGGTGATGAGTGCGCCGAGGTAGACGTGGAGGCTCATGTGTCAGCCCTCAGCTCGTCGTAGACGTCGGCTGGGATGTGGAGCGGGTCGCTGGTGAGGTTGATCGTCACGACCTCGCCGTCGGCGCTCGCAATCAGCTCGAACGGACCGGCGCTGCCCCGAACGCGCGGGTTGCCGTCGGCCGCGGGCCGGGGGTCCCACCCGAGGCGGGCGAGCAGGTTGCCCAGCGTCCGGAGCAGGGCGACGGCGCCCCCCTGGCCCAGGTCGGTGTAGCTGGCCGCGGTCACCCAGCGGCGTACCTCGGGGTGGTTCTGGCTCCACCAGTAGTCCACGCGGGTGGACGGCTCGAGCCCGATCTCGGTGCTCAAGGTCGACAGCACGGTGCTTGCGTGCTGCTGGACCGAGCGGCACTGCCCCAGAGTTGCAGCAGGTTGATCGTCGAGCGGCTCGACCGGGGGGAGCAGCACGATGTTCACGTCCGGGTGCCGCTCGCGCAGGATCCGCATCATCGGGTCGGCCGCGACTACGTCTTCGGGGTCCATGACAAGAGAGTGACCCGTGGGGAGCGCGCAAAACCTCTGACGGCTCGATTGTGGACAACTTGCCAGCCCTAGAGTGAGCGCGTGGACTTCTACTCCGCCTACTCCCAGGGCTTCGCGCGGGTTGCCGCCATCACCTTGCCGGTCGCCATCGGCGACCCGGCGACCAACGCCCAGCGGATCATCGAGCAGGCCAGGGCGGCGTCCGAGGATCACGTCGCGGTCGCGGTCTTCCCCGAGCTCGCGCTGAGCGGCTACTCGATCGAGGACCTCTTCCTCCAGGACCCGCTGCTCGAGGCGGTCAAGGTGGCGATCGAGGAAATCGTCGACGCAAGTGCGGACCTCTTGCCGGTCCTCGTCGTCGGCGGACCGCTGGTCAAGGGTTCCCGGGTCTTCAACTGCGCCGTCGTCATCCACCGGGGGGAGATCCTCGGGGTCGCACCGAAGGCCCATCTGCCGAACTACCGGGAGTTCTACGAGCGCCGCTGGTTCGCGCCCGGCGACGACCAGCACGGGCAGTTCATCACCCTGGGCGGTGACGAGGTGCCGTTCGGGCCGGACCTGATCTTCTCGGCCGCCGACCTCGACGGACTCCGGCTCCACGTCGAGGTCTGCGAAGACATGTGGGTGCCGATCCCGCCGAGCGCCGAGGCCACGCTCGCGGGGGCGACGGTGCTGGCCAACCTGAGCGGCAGCCCCGTGACCGTGGCCCGGGCCGAGGAACGCCGACTGCTGGTGCGCAGTGCGAGCTCACGCTGCGCCGCTGCCTACCTCTACGCCGCCGCCGGCCAGGGCGAGTCGACCACGGACCTGTCCTGGGACGGCCAGACCATGGTCTACGAGTGCGGCGACCTGCTCGGCGAGGGCGAACGGTTTGCAGCCGGTGCGATCCGGACCACCGTCGACGTCGACCTCGACCGGCTGCGGCAGGAGCGGCTGCGGATGGGCACCTTCGACGACAACCGTCGCGGCGCCGGCGGTGATGACGAGTTCCGGGTCATCGAGTTCGCCCTCGACCCGCCCGAGGGGGACGTCGGCCTGATGAGGAAGGTCGACCGCTTCCCCTTCGTGCCCGACGACCCGGAGCGGCTCGCACTCGACTGCTACGAGGCGTACAACATCCAGGTCTCTGGCCTGGAACGGCGCTTGGAGGCCATCGGCCGGCCGTTGGCCGTCATCGGCGTCAGCGGCGGGCTCGACTCGACCCACGCCCTGATCGTGGCCGCGAAGGCCATGGACCGGCTCGGCCGGCCCCGTAGCGACATCCACGCGTTCACCATGCCCGGATTCGCGACCGGAGAGGCCACGAAGAGCTATGCCACCCGGCTCAGCCGCGCCTTGGGAGTCACCTTCGAAGAGATCGACATCAAGCCCGCGGCCGAGCAGATGCTCAAGGACCTCGACCACCCGTATGCCAGCGGGGAGAAGGTCTACGACGTCACCTTCGAGAACGTCCAGGCCGGGCTGCGCTACGACTACCTCTTCCGGCTGGCCAACCACCGCGGCGGCATCGTGGTCGGGACCGGTGACCTGTCCGAGCTGGCCCTGGGGTGGTGCACGTACGGCGTCGGCGACCAGATGTCGCACTACTCGGTCAACGCCGGCGTCCCCAAGACCCTCGTGCAGCACCTGATCCGGTGGGTGATCGCCAGCGGCGACTTCGGCGCCGAGACCAACGACGTGCTCAAGGAGATCCTCCAGCAGGAGATCACCCCGGAGCTCATCCCGGTCGAGGACGGCAAGAAGCCGCAGGCGACCCAGGACACGGTGGGGCCCTACAACCTCCAGGACTTCTCGCTCTACCACGTGGTGCGCCTGGGCTACCGCCCACGCAAGATCGCCTTCCTCGCCTGGCACGCCTGGCGCGACGTGGAGCGGGGGGAGTGGCCCCCCGGCTTCCCGGACGACGCGCACGTCGCCTACGACCTGGCCGAGGTGAAGACGTGGCTGGAGCTGTTCCTGAGGCGATTCTTCGCCAACCAGTTCAAGCGGAGTGCCCTTCCCAACGGCCCCAAGGTGAGCGCCGGCGGGACCATGAGTCCTCGTGGCGACTGGCGGATGCCGAGCGATGCGAAGGCCACCGCGTGGCTCGCAGATCTCGCCGACGTGCCCGACAACTAACGGGGCGCATAGGTCGTCGTACTCTCAGAACATCCCTGATGCCGGAAGGTTCGACCGTGCTCCGTCCCCTGATCTCCGCTTTCGTCACCGCCATGCTCGCAGGCCTGCTCGGCCTCGGGCTCGGCGTCGCTGCCGCCACGTCGGCCCACGCGATGCCGCGCGACGCCGCGGTCGACCTGGAGACCGATCTCACCCTCCTGGTGCCCAGCTGCGAGGACTGCGTCATCACGTTGTTCTCCTGGGACGGCCTGACCCCGATCTACTCGTCGGCGCCGGAGCTCGTGGAGGACGGGTCGGTCACGATCACCCTGCCCACCGCTCGGACCGCTGGCATGAGCGTGCAGGTGGACCCGACCTGGGCCGACTCCAAAGCCGACACCTACATCGCGTGGCGCTACGCGGACGCTGAGATCGGCGACAGTGTCACGCTGGCCCAGGCGCGGACCAAGAGCCGCGCAAGCGGTTGCTGGGCCGGCACGGTCAACGAGGCCGTCACGTTGAAGATCAAGGTGCGACGCGTCGAACGCAACGGCCGAACCGTGGCCATGGCGTGGGCCCCGGTGACCGAGAGCTTCGTCCGGCCCATGGAGCGTGTCCGGAGCGGTGTCCTGGTCAGCGGCGACGTGCTGGCCTGCGATCTGAGCTGACCGCGCCGAGACTCCTCGATCGGGTGGCGCACCTGTGCGCCATGATGTGGGCATGGGCAAGCAGGAAGACTTCGTACTCCGCGCACTCGAAGAGCGAGACGTCCGCTTCGTTCGACTGTGGTTCACCGACGTCCTGGGCTTCTTGAAGTCGGTGTCGGTGGCACCGGCCGAGCTCGAGGGGGCTTTCGAGGAGGGCATCGGCTTCGACGGGTCGGCGATCGAGGGGTTCGCGCGCGTCTACGAGTCGGACATGCTCGCCAAGCCTGACCCGACGACGTTCCAGATCCTGCCGTGGCGCTCCGGCGAAGGCCCGAGCACTGCCCGCATGTTCTGCGACATCACCATGCCCGACGGCAGCCCGTCCTACGCCGATCCCCGCCACGTCCTGAAACGGACGCTCTCCGAGGCCGCCGACAAGGGTTTCACCTTCTACACGCACCCGGAGATCGAGTTCTACCTCTTCAAGGACTCCCCGTCCGCGGGGGACGACCCGATCCCGGTCGACCGCAGCGGCTACTTCGACCACACAGCGCAGTCCCGCGGCTCCGACTTCCGCCGCGAGGCGATCTCCATGCTCGAGGCCATGGGCATCTCGGTCGAGTTCAGTCACCACGAGGGCGGGCCCGGCCAGCAGGAGATCGATCTCCGGTACGCCGACGCGCTGTCCACCGCCGACAACATCATGACCTTCCGCACGGTCGTGCGCGAGGTCGCGCTCGGGCAGGGCATCTGGGCGTCCTTCATGCCCAAGCCGTTCACCACGCACCCCGGCTCGGGGATGCACACGCACGTCTCGCTCTTCGAGGGTGATCGCAACGCCTTCTACGAAGCGGGCTCGGAATACCAGCTCTCGAAGACGGGGCGCCAGTTCATCGCCGGCATCCTCCACCACGCCAGTGAGATCAGCTGCGTCACCAACCAGTGGGTCAACTCCTACAAGCGACTGATCGGCGGCGGCGAGGCCCCTTCCTACATCTGCTGGGGGCACAACAACCGTTCGGCGATGATCCGGGTGCCGATGTACAAGCCCAACAAGGGTCAGTCCACCCGGATCGAGCTGCGCACGATCGACGCCGCCTGCAACCCCTACCTCGCCTTCGCGGTGATCCTCGCGGCCGGCATGAAGGGCATCGAGCAGGGCCTCGAGCTGCCGCGCGAGGCAGAGGACGACGTCTGGTCGCTGACCGAGCGTGAGCGCAAGGCGCTCGGCATCCAGCCGCTCCCGAAGAGCCTCTACGACGCCATCGGCATCGCCGAGGACTCCGAGCTGCTGGCCGAGACCCTCGGCGAGCACGTCTACGACTACTTCCTGCGCAACAAGCGCGCGGAGTGGGAGGAATACCGCGGACAAGTCTCCGCCTTTGAGCGGGACCGGATGCTGCCGGTCATCTGACGTGGGTCCCACCAGCGGGTCTCTCGTCCGTCTCGGCTTCCTCGACGGCGAAGCCGCACTCTCGGGCATCGCGCAGCTGGGGGAGGCCGGCCCGGCTCTCACCAGCAAGCTGGCTGCGTCCGCCGACCCCGACGCCGCGCTCTCCGGGCTGCTGCGACTTGCCGAGGCGGTCGACGACCGCAGCGGCATGCTGGCGGCGCTGGCTGATGACGAGGGTACGGCGATGCGTCTGTGCTCGGTCCTGGGCGCGAGCGAGGCGCTCTCGAGCCACCTCGCCAAACATCCTGCGCAGTGGCGCGAGCTGACCGATCCGACCCTGGGGACCACCCGACCGGCTGCTTTCGCCGTCCGGGCGGCCCTGCTCGACTGCGTGGGCGCCGACCCGCTTTCAGACCAACCGGTGGCGACCGTGCCGGACGCGGAGGCAGTTGACGCGCTCCGGGTGAACTACCGACGACTCCTGCTCCGGCTGGCCGCACGCGACCTCGCCCACCACCTCGCCCTCGACGACGCCGCGGCCGAGATCGCCGACTTGGCGGCCGGCACGCTCGAGGCGGCGCTGGCCGTCGCCAGGGCTCGGGTCGGGGAGACGTCGTCGACGACGCGGCTGGCGGTCGTCGCGATGGGCAAGTGCGGTGGACATGAGCTCAACTACGTCTCCGACGTCGACGTCATCTACGTCTTCGAGCCCGCGGACGACGCCGACGAGGGCGTCGCCCTGCGGGCCGCCACCCAGCTCGCTGCGCACCTGATGCAGATCTGCTCCGACCACACGGCCGAGGGCACCATCTGGCCGGTTGACGCCAACCTGCGCCCCGAGGGGGCGTCCGGTCCGTTGGTCCGCACGCTCGCCAGTCACCGTGGCTACTACGAGAAGTGGGCGAAGACCTGGGAGTTCCAGGCGCTGCTCAAGGCGCGACCCGTCGCCGGAGACCTCGAGCTGGGACATCAGTACGTCGAGATGATCGCCCCGATGGTGTGGAGCGCGGCGGAGCGCGACGGCTTCGTCCACGACGTCCAGGCCATGCGACGACGCGTCCTGGACCATATCCCCGCTCACGAAGCAGAGCGGCAGCTCAAGCTGGGCTCGGGAGGCCTGCGGGACGTCGAGTTCGCCGTTCAGCTGCTCCAGCTCGTCCACGGGCGCGCCGACGAGTCCATCCGCTCCACAGCGACGCTGAGTGCGCTCGCCGAGCTCATCCAGGGGGGCTACGTCGGGCGGGACGACGGTGAGGCGCTGCACGAGGCCTACGCGTTCCTGCGGATGCTGGAGCACCGGATCCAGCTGCACCGCCTGCGGCGTACGCACGTGCTGCCCGAGGACGAAGCGTCGCTGCGGAGGTTGGGACGCTCGCTCGGGTTCTTCTCCGAGCCGGTCGCCCAGCTCGACAAGCAGTGGAAGTATCACCGCCGAGAAGTGCGACGGCTCCACGAGAAGCTCTTCTACCGGCCGCTGCTCGCGGCGGTGGCGAAGCTCGCCGGTGGCGATGCCCGGCTCTCGCTGGATGCGGCGGAGGCCAGGCTCCACGCGCTGGGCTACGACGACCCGAAGGGGGCGCTGCGCCACCTCGAGGCACTGACCTCGGGGGTGTCGCGCACCTCCGACATCCAACGGACCCTGCTCCCTGCCATGTTGTCGTGGTTCGCGGACTCGCCCGATCCCGACGCAGGACTGTTCGGCTTCCGGCGGCTCAGCGAGAGCCTGGGCAGCACGCCGTGGTATCTCAAGACGTTGCGGGACGAGGGGGAGGTCGCCCAGCGGCTGGCGTTCCTGCTCGGCACCTCCCGCTACGCCACCGACCTGCTCGAGCGCGAGCCGCAGGGTGTCCGGATGCTCGCGGCCGACCTGAAGCCACTCTCGGCGGAGGCCCTGACCGTCGAGATGCGGGCCGTCGCCTCCCGTCAGGTCGATCCCGAGGACGCCGTCCGGGCCATTCGCGCCGTACGCCGACGCGAGCTGCTGCGGATTGCGTGCGGGGAGCTTGTGGGGGAGACCGACGTCGCCCTGGTCGGCCACGCTCTCTCGCGGCTCACCGACGCGACCCTGGAGGCGACCCTGGCAGTCGCGATGGAGTCGATGCGCAGCGGCCGGGGTCTGGACGCACAGCCGGCGCGGATGGCGATCGTCGCGATGGGCCGGTACGGCGGCTTCGAGCTGTCCTACGGCAGTGACGCCGACGTGATGTTCGTGTACGAGCCGGTCGGGGGCGTCGAGCCGCAGGTGGCCGGCGGATATGCGCAGGCAGTGGTCAGTGAGCTGCGGCGGCTCCTGTCCCTGCCCGCGACGGACCCGCCGCTCGTCGTGGACGCCGATCTCCGGCCCGAGGGCAAGCAGGGCCCGGTGGTGCGCACCCTCGCTTCCTACGAGGCCTACTACGCCAAGTGGTCGCACGTGTGGGAGTTCCAGGCGTTGTTGCGAGCCGACGCAGTCGTGGGGGACGAGGGGCTGCGGGAGCGTTTCATGGCCCTCGTCGACCCGTTGCGCTTCCCTGAGGCGGGGATCAGCGAGAGCGACATCGTCGAGGTCCGCCGGATCAAGGCCCGCGTCGACGACGAGCGGCTGCCGCGCGGTGCAGACCCCAACACCCATCTCAAGCTGGGTCGCGGCGGCCTGGCCGATGTGGAGTGGACCGTACAGCTGCTCCAGATGCGGCACGCCGGTGCGGTCCCGGCGCTCCGCACGACCCAGACACTGGCGGCGCTCGAGGCCGCGGTGGACGCCGAGCTGATCTCGCAGTCCGACGCAGCTGTTCTTGCCGTGGCCTGGCGCCTGGTGAGCCGGACCCGCAACGCAGTCACGCTGGTCCGCGGGAAGCCGTCCGACCAGGTGCCTCGCGATGCCGCGGAGCGAGCGGCCGTCGCCAGGGTGCTGGGGTATGCACCGGGAGACTCCGATCGCATGGTCAACGACTACCTCCGCACCACGAGACGTGCCCACGCGGTGGTGGAGAAAGTCTTCTGGGGATGAAGCGAAAGGCTTCACGTCGTAAGAAATGAAGTGTTATTCTTCTTTTTTGTGAGGTGAAGCCATGTCATCAATTACTGTGCTCGGCGACCTGATCGGCTCGCGCGTCAGCGTCGACCGGCGGGCGCTCCATGCCCGCTTCGAGCGGGCGCTCGAGGAGGTGAATGCGGACTTCTCCCCGCTGACGCCGATGCGGATGCAAGTGGGAGACGAGTACCAGGCGGTCTTCGCGACCCTGGGTGACGCGCTGTCCGCCTCGTTGTTGGTGCGGCTTGCGCTGCTGCCCGACCACGACATCCGCCACGGGATCGGTCGAGGTGCCGTCGAGGTCCTCACCGAGGACCCGAGGATCGAGGACGGCCCCGGCTGGTGGGCTGCGCGTCAGGCCATCGAACGGGCCGCAGGAGCCGAGGGACGACCGTCGGCGCGAAGCCTGCGGACCGCGTACGTCGCGCACGACTCCGTCTCAGCGACGGACGAGGCGGCCGTCAACGCGGCGCTCCTGCTGCGCGACGAACGGGTCACCGGCCTGTCGGAGCGCTCATTGTCGGTCCTGCGTGGTCTGCTGTCGGGACAGTCGCAGCGAGACCTCGCCGAGGCGCTGGGCATCAGTCCCTCAGCGGTCTCCCAGCGGGTTCGCGCTGACGGCCTCGGGGCACTGGTAGCAGCACACGAACTGATGAGAGGTCTGGCATGAGCGAGCGAGTCATCAAGCTCAGTGTGACCTGTGCCTCATGCGCGCCCGGAGCGAAGCGAGGACGTGCATGAGTGAGCGGAGCGAGCGAGTCATCAAGCTCAGTGTGACCTGTGCCTCATGCGCGCCCGGAGCGAAGCGAGGACGTGCATGAGTTGGCTCGCCCTGCTGCTCATCGGCTTCGCCCTGGCTGATCTGGCCCACTCGGTGCGACCGGTGCGGATCCTGCCCCAGTGCATCGGCGCGATCGGCGCGATCCTCGTGGGACTGCTTGCCGGTCTCACCTCGGTCGGCGACATCGTGGCGCTGATGCTCATCGCCGCTGCGGTCCTGGCGTGGGGACAGACCGTCACCAGCGGTTTCGCCGGGCGGATCCCTGCCTGGGTGCCGCTGCTCGTGTTCGGAGCCTCACTGGTCCTCGCCGTGCTGCTCGCCGGTCTCGCCAGTCCGGCGGGTGGCTCACTCGGAGAGTGGCTCGAAAGCACCCCTCTGCCCCTGCTGAGTGACCTGAGCGCCGATCGTGCCCTGCTGCTCGCCGCGGCCTTCGGCATCCAGCTCAGCACCGGCAACGTGCTCGTGCGACTGGTGCTCGCGGCCACGGGCACGGTCAACCCCCTGCGTCACGGGCTCGTGGATGACCCGGAGACGCAGCTGAAGGGTGGTCGGTTGCTCGGACCGATGGAGCGACTTTTCATCCTGGCCCTGGGCCTCGGCGGGCACGTCACCGCCGCCAGCATCGTGGTCGCAGCCAAGGGGCTGCTGCGCTTCCCCGAGCTGTCGAGCCGTCGCGACCAGGAGCGAATCCACCTGCTGACCGAGTACTTCCTCGTCGGCAGCTTCGCCTCCTGGTTGGTGGCGCTCGGTTCGCTGGTGCTGCTGCACGCCTGACCCGCGGGCCCAGACGCCGACAGGGCCCCGGATGCGTGATCCGGGGCCCCGCTGCGGCGACTGTTGATCAGTGGTGTGTCAGCCGCGCGTCACCTGGACCACCGAGGGCCGGGGTCCGGCGAACTCACCCGCGCGCGCCGCGCTGGTCGAGGGCACGTAGTCCGGGAAGCGCGAGGTCTGGGCGTCCCAGGTGCCCTCCTCTCCGGGGTGCTGCACCGCGACGAAGACCGAGCCGTCCCTGTCATGGATGACCGGGCCGCAGGTCTCCGCCTGGATGGGCACGGCCAGGAACTGCTGCACCCGCCCGCGCTCGGGTCCGGCCACTGGGACCTTGAAGAGTCCGTCGTTGAGGCCGATGGAGTTGGGCTGTCCGTCGGTGGAGACCCACAGGTTGCCGGCCGAGTCGAAGGCGACGTTGTCGGGGCACGAGATCGGCGAGACCGGACCGGTGTAGCCACCGAAGTAGGTGCCGGCAGTGGCAGCATCACCGCAGATCAGGATCAGGTTCCAGGCGAAGGTCGGGGACGTGTGGTTGCCGCCGGTCGGCTGCATCTCGACGACGTGCCCGTTCTTGTTCGCGTTGCGGGGGTTGGGCTCGGTCGCTCCCTCCTTGCCGACCTTGCCGCGGTCGGTGTTGTTCGTGCAGGCGACGTAGATGAAGCCGTTGACGTAGTTGGGCTCCACGTCCTCGGGCCGGTCCATCTTGGTCGGCTGCACGACGTCCGCTGCGAGCCGCGTGTAGACGAGCACCTGCTCGGTGGTGAAGCCGGGGACGACGGACTCGCCGTTGACCGTCAGCGGGATCCACTCGCCGGTGCCGTCGCTGACGCCGTCCTCGAGACCGTCGCCGGTGAAGCGGGCGACGGACAAGTCACCACTCGAGAGCAGTGTCAGGTTGTGCGCACGGTCCTTCTTCTTGCCGCCCGAGCGGTAGGTGTCTCGGGAGACGAAGCGATAGACGTAGTCGAAGCGCTCGTCGTCGCCCATGTAGGCCACGACCTTGCCGTCGCCGTTGATGATGACGTTGGCCCCCTCGTGCTTGAAGCGGCCCATCGCGGTGTGCTTGACCGGCGTGGACATCGGGTCCTCCGGGTCGACCTCGATGATCCAGCCGAAGCGGTTGGGCTCGTTGGGGTTGGCGACTGCGTCGAAGCGGGAGTCGACCGAACGCCAGTTGCGGCCGTCCGCGGGGCCGATGCCGTAGCGCTTCTCCTGAGGGGTGACGTTGACGGTGGGCCGGTGGAAGTACTGGTTGAAGTTCTCCTCGCCGGAGAGCACTGTGCCCCACGGCGTCGTACCGCCGGCGCAGTTGTTGAGGGTGCCGAGCACCAGGCGACCGGTCGGGTCGGCGGCCGTCTTGAGCAGGTCCGAGCCGGCGGCCGGGCCGTCGACGGTGAACGGGGTGTCGACGGTGATCCGACGGCTGCGCTCGCTGTCGGGGACGTACGTCCACGTCGAGCCGACCGACTTGCGGCGGAGCTCGACGACGCTCATGCCGTGAGCGGCCATGGCGGTCCGGATCAGCTCGGAGGGGTCCATGGTCGGCGGGAACATGATGTTCTCGTTGGTGTACTCGTGGTTGGCGACGAGCAGCGCGCGCCTGCCCTTGCGGTCGGTGACGATGATGTCGAGGTAGTCGCAGTTGTAGCCGAACTGCTGGGCCTGGGCAGCACCTGTCTGGTTGGCGGCGTCGAAGACGGGAGCTCCGGCGAGGATCGGGTCGCCCCACCTGATGATGGTGTCCCAGCGGTAGCCGGTGGGGACAGTGAAGGCGTCGACGGTGTTGGGCACCGGGGCGATCGCAGCGAAGGGGAGGGAGCCGGACCCAGGCGTGCCCGGCTTGCCGGTGGCGGCAATCTCCCGGAACGCAGCGGCGGCAGGTTGACTGCTGAGCACCAGCCCGGTGGTGCCGACAGCAGCCGCGCCGAGGACGCTGCGGCGCGAGAGGGCGGTGGCGGCGACGTCGCGGAAGTAGGAGGTCCGAGTGGTGTTGGGGGCTTCGCCGAAGCAGGCGTCGCCGCAACGGAGGTGACAGGTCACCGGACTGCGGTTGCCGTGAACGAGGTCGGCCATGGGCAGCGAGGGGCGCTGAGGTGTGAGGGTCATCGTGTTCTCCGAGCTCGATCGAGACATGGGTGGTGTCTCGGAGCCAATCGGCACCGCCTGACCGGGCGGTGACGTCGACGTGAACAGCGCCTGTGCGTCGGGGGTGATTCGGACGGCGCCCCTCAAGGGGCCGCGGGCAGCGATCGGTGCGGAGCGCTCGTGCTGCCTCGTCTCCCATGTGTCAGGACGATCCCGTAGGGGTGACGCGACAGGGCGGCCAGGACGTCAGCCGCGTCAAATGCTTGGCCCGGGGCCAGTGCCCCCGCACCATGCCCACGACCGTCGAGGAGGCGGACCAGCCCCTCGACGAGGATCGGAGCAGTGACGGCGTAGATGTCGCGGCCCGTGGCGGTGACGCGGCGGGTCCGGGAGCCGGCGCGCAGCACGACGTCGACGACGAACTGCTGGGCCGAGCGCCCGTCGTCGTCCACCGCTGCGGGGGGCGGGGTGGTCGCGTCGTGCAGGTCGTCGAGCGGCGCCGTGTTGAGGTAGGAGCGAAGCTCACGGACCAGCAGGTGGCGCTCGATCGTGATGACCTCGGAGAGCGGCAGCTCGACGACTGTCTGCTCGCCCAGGGGCGGAGGGTAGGACCAGCTGCCGAGCGGAGCGGGGCTCGCCAACGGCGCCAACCTCCCGTCACGGACCACCAACCGGGTGGCCGTGTTGCGGGCACCGGTCGTCCTGGTGCCGGCAGTGGGCCACCACCGGTCGAGGCCGATGGCCACCTCGACCTCGTCAGCCTGTGAGCCCCCCTCGAGGGCAGCCGTGACGAGCAGGTCGGCGAGGCCGCCGTAGAAGGCCATCGCCGGGATGACCGCGACACCGGCGTCGCGCGCTGGCGCGTCCAGCTCCTGATAGATCATCTGCACGGTCGCCTGCTCGGCTGTGACGTCGAGGTAGTGGATCCCCTCGCGCACGGCTGCCCGCGCAAGCGGCAGTGCAGTGTCGATGAACGGCCCCGCGCAATTGAGCACTGCATCCACTCTCTGCAACGCTGCTTGCACCAGCTGGGCGTCGTCCGGGCACATGACCCGCCGTTCGAACGAGCGGTGTCGCATCGGCACGGCCGCCAGCTTGTCGGCGCTGCGCCCGGCCAGCACTGGTGTCAGTCCGCGACGCAGCAGCTCATCGACGACGAAGCGCCCCGTGTGGCCGGTGGATCCGTAGACCAGGACTCGCCGCGTCGTGTTCACCGGAACATCCTTGCCACCGCTCACCGGCGGCGCGAGCGTCGGAAACGACGCCTGGCGTACAATTTCGGACATGCCCAGCGTCGTCCTCGTCATGCATCGCACGGCCATGCTCTACGAGGCAGCGATCGCCGCGGAGGTCTTCGGCGTCGACCGCTCGGACCTCGCGGCAAGCGGCCGGTGGTACGACTTCACGGTCTGCACTGCCGATGGTGCCCCTCACCCCTGGCTGCCGGGTGCCATGACGTCGGCGTACGCCGCCATGGCCAGTGCCGACACCGTCATCGTGCCCTCCACCGACGACCCGGCCTCCGATCCTGAACCGGCCCTCGTGCTGGCACTGCGCTCCGCAGAAGAGCGGGGCGCGCGATTCGTCTCCTTGTGCACCGGAGCCTTCGTCCTGGCCGCAGCTGGGCTGCTCCGCGGGCGCGTGGCGACCACTCACTGGATGCACGCGCAGGACCTGGCCCATCGACACCCGGACGTGGACGTCCGCGCCGACGTCCTCTACGTCGACGAGGGCGGCGTGCTGACGTCGGCAGGGAAGACCGCCGCGCTCGACCTGTGCATCCACCTCGTCCGCAAGGACCTCGGCTATGCCGCCGCCAACGGGCTCGCCAGGAGGCTGGTCGTTCCCGCGCACCGCACGGGCGGCCAGGCTCAATTCATAGCGGCGCCCCCGGACCCGCGAGGGTCCCTCGTCCTGGCTTCGACGCTCGAGTGGGCCGGCGCTCGCCTGGACCAGCCGCTCACCGTGCAGGACCTCGCGGGTCACGCCGGTCTCAGCACCCGCCAGCTGGCACGGCGCATGCACGCGGAGCTGCAGGTGGGACCGCTGGACTGGTTGCACCACCAGCGCATCGCGCGCGCCCAGGAGCTCCTCGAGCGCACTGAAGCCGCCGTCGAGGAGGTCGCCGCACGCAGTGGAATGGGCACGGCGGCCACCTTGAGGCGACACTTCCGCCGCACGGTGGGTGTCACCCCGACCGACTACCGAGCCTCCTTCCGGCGCGGCTGAGTCCCGCAGGGCGGATCCGGAGCTGCGGAGCCGGGCTGCGCGGCAGGTCCGCGCGGGTGGGAGGATGCCGTCCGTGCCCAACCGTCCTGACCCGCTGCTCTGGTGGCGCGCAGGAGTGGTCGTGGCCATGACGTTCCTGCTCGGCGCGGTCGGGCACGTGAGCGGGGGAGGGCTGCTGCCGTCCTGGCCGGTCCTGGCCGCCATGTCCGTGATCAGTACGCCGCTGTGTGCCGTCTTCCTGGTGCGGCCGGCCTCCACCCGTCGGATCGTGGCCCTGGTCGTGTCGGGCCAGACTGCCTGCCACGTACTGCTCAGCGTCTCCGCGGGCCACAGCGGTGACCCGGTAGGCATGCCGCCGCTTGATCCCACCGGGGCGAGCGCTCTGCCGGCTGTCGAGGGCTCTCGGGTGGGATCTCTCCACGACCACTACGAGGCGACGATCAGCACGCACTCCTCGGTGGCGCAGGCGCTCAGCATGCCGGACCCGATCGCCATACTCGACCACCTGCCGATGTTCCTGGCCCACACGGTCGTGGCGATCCTGGTGGGGCTGTGGCTGGCAGCGGGCGAACGAGCGCTGTGGGCTCTGCTCACCATGGTCTTCGCTGCCGTGGTCGCGCTGTGCGTCGTGCCGCTGGCCCCGTCGCTCGTCGCTCGCCCCAGGATGGTCCTTCGTCGACGTCCCGCCACGTTGCCGTCCTTGGCGCGCGCTTCGTGCTGCGTCGTACGCCGCGGTCCACCGGCTCTCCTCGCCGCCTGATCGACCACCATCCTTCCCGCGCGACCGTGGGCCGCTCGCGCCTGCGCGCCCCTCGCACCCCGGTCGCGACCTCACGTCGAGGAGAGACATGACCACCGAGTTGAACCCTGCCCTGCCGACATCTACGCCGCGACGGCCGAGGGGCGCCAGCCCCGTCACCCGGTCCGGCTGGTTCCGCGCCTGCTGGCGCTGGCACTTCTACGCCGCGTTCCTCGTGGCGCCCGTGCTGCTGATCCTGGCGGTCACCGGCCTGATCTACCTGTTCCGCTTCCAGCTCGAGCCCCTCATCCATGCCGACCTCATGAAGGTGTCGACCCCGTCCGCCGACGTGATCCAACAGCCCTACGCCAGCCAGCTGGCTGCGGTCGAGCGTGACTTCCCCGACGCACGGGTCGTCTCGATGACCGAACCCCGCTCGGAGGGTCGAAGCACGACGTTCTCCCTCACCATGCAGGACGGATCGACCCGCGATGTCTTCGTCAGTCCGTACGGCGCAGAGGTGCTCGGCTCGCTCGACCCCGACCGGACGCTGTCGGGCTACGCCGTGCGACTTCACGGCGAGCTGATGGCCGGGACCTGGGGAGAACGGCTCATCGAGCTCGCGGCCTGCTGGGCGATCGTCATGGCCATCACCGGCTACTACCTGTTCTGGAAGGGACGCGCCGCCCGCTCACGACAAGGGCGGACGCTGCGCTCCCGGCATGCGCAGGTGGGGGTTGTCGCCGGCGTCGGGTTGCTGTTCCTGCTGGTCTCGGGGCTCCCGTGGACCGGCTTCTGGGGAGAGAAGGCACAGTCGCTGGCCTCCTCGCGGGGCACGTCCTTCTGGAGCCTGGACCACGGTGCCATCTCCGACCCCACGTCCACGCTGGACGAGTCGTTGCCCCACAGCCATGCGACCGACGTCCCATGGGCGCAGGGAGAGAACCCGGTGCCACGGTCCGAGCGACCCCTGGGTGGATCGGGGGAGCGGTCAGTCGCCAACGTCGACACCGCTGTCGCAGTGGCCGCCGAGGAAGGCCTCCGGCATCCGATGACGGTCGCGCTGCCTGCCACCGGTGACGGGGTCTTCTCGGTCATCGGGTTCGCCTTCGATGCGCCGTCCGACGAGCGGACGGTGCATGTCGACCGGTTCGGCGGCGACGTCGTGTCGACGTACGGCTTCGAGGACTACCCGGTCCTGGCCCAGGTCGTGGCGCACGGGATCGGCCTGCACGAGGGGCGGTCGTTCGGCCCGTGGTCGATGGTGGGGTCGGCGCTGATGTGCGGGCTCGTCATCGCGTCGTGCCTCACCGGCCCGCTGATGTGGTGGAGACGCCGGCCCGCTGGTTCGATCGGGGCACCTCGCGGTCGCATGCCGCTCCGGGGTACGCCAGCGCTGCTGGTGGGCCTGCTCGCCCTGGGAGTGCTGCTGCCGTTCTTCGGAGCGTCGTTGCTCGTCGTGGTCCTGCTCGACCAGCTCGTCACCCGGCGGGTGCCAGCTCTGGCCGAGCGGCTCAACGCGTCCTGAAGTCACCCTGGTTCCGAAGTGCGACGGACGGCGTGACCCGTGGGTCACGCCGTCCGATGGTGCGGTGGTGCGGTGCTTCTGGGTCAGCCCTTGTTGACGGCCGACTTGAAGGCGGCGCCGGCCTTGAAGGCGGGGGCGGTGCTCGCGGCGATCTCGAGGGACTCACCGGTCTGCGGGTTGCGGCCGGTGCGCGCGTTGCGCTGGCGCGCCTCGAACGTGCCGAAGCCGGGTAGGCTGACCTTGTCGCCGTTGGCGACGGCGCTCGTGATCGAGGTGATCACGGCCTCGATGGCCTTGTCGGCCTGGGCGTTGGTCAGCTCTGCATGCTGCGCGATGGCGTCGCGGAGGTCGGTCTTGTTCATTGGGTTCTCCCTACAGTTCGTGGTTGTTACGCCCTCCAGCCAACACCACGGCCCGGACAATCGGGAAACTGGCCCCGGTCTGCGGCGTTTTGGCCCCTCCCCGGCGTGGTCGCCGAAGGGTCCACAAGTGGGTCCGCGAAGCTCTGTCTCGGGCGCGACCCCAATGGCCCGCCACGTTCGTGGTCATCAATGAACTCAGCGAGGGGATGTCGGCGCTCGCCCTGGGCAGGTGCCATCCCCGCCGAGCATCGCCGGCTCAGATCACGCCGAGGCGACGATCAGGCTGTCGACGGAGCGCAGCATGTCAGGGCTGAGCTCGTTGATGCCGTGGTGGGTGGTCGCGTGGGCGCCGATCTGACCGAGCAGATCGTCCCTCGAGTTGCTTTCGAATCGTGCGACGCAACCCGGCATCACGTCACCACAGGCCAATGAGAACTTCAAGACAGGACTCCATGCTCGTCCGCCTCGGGGGAGGCGGGGTGGAGTTTCGGGACCCGGACCCAAAACGTGGTCGTTTCCTCGTCCTGGTGGACGCCGACGGTTCCCCCGTGTGCGACCGCAAGAGTTCGTGCCAGGTACAGACCGATCGTAATGCCGCTGCCGTCGTGATTGAGGTCGAACGGCTCAAAAAGGGTCTGCAACGTGCTGTGATCCATCGGCGGACCCGTCCGGACCACGCGCAGCTCTGTCCACGGCCCGATCTGTTGGGCCTCCCAGGCCACGGCATCCGGTACGGGCGGCAGCTCGGCCGCCCGCCACAGGTCACGCAGCACCCGCTGCATGAGATCGGGGTCGACGACCAGCCGCGTTGCGGCATACGCCTGCGAAGCGCCCGGCGTCCCGTGCCCGGTTGTCAGCTCTGCGAACGAGACCGGCCCCGCGCGGGGTCGAAGCAGGCCCAGTGCTGCTGAAGCCATCAGCTCGATATCACGAGAGCGTTCGGCCAAGCGGGTCAGGGCGTCGTCCAGCTTGGCCAGGGTCGGGGTCAGCATCGACTGAGGCACCTCCTCCTCGCGCAGCATGTCCACCCATCCCCTCGCCGTGGTGAGGGGTGTCCGCGTCTCGTGGGCGAAGGCGGCCAAGAACCGGTCTCGCTGGCGATGGTCGTCGGCAGTCGGCCGATTGGTCACCGCGGCCGTCCCTGCATCGACGAAGGCGGCCACCCAGCGATGGAGCACCGCGACGTCGACATCGTGGCGACGAGCGACGTCAGGCACGCGTTCACCAGCAAGCACCTCGCGCACCGCCACCACGCGCACGTCAGGGGGCTCGCTGGTTCCGGGGACAAGCCGTGGACGTTCCACCCGGACCTCCGCACCTTGCCGTCTGCCCAGTGTGCCCGCGTCGCGGCTATCCGTCAGCAGTTAGGGCCGTCTCGACGACAACGAGCGTGGCCGGGCTGAAGGCCACGATCCGGGCCTCGTCGACCGACGACTGCGTCGTACGCAACGTCGCGACCGCGGCCAGGACGGCGTCGTCGAGGGGCCACCCGTAGACACCGGCGCTGATCAACGGAAAGGCCACCGAGGTGGCACCCAAGGAGTCGGCCACGGCCAAGCACCGCTCGTAGCAGGAGACAAGGAGCGACCGGTCGCCCGGATAGATCGGCCCGACCGTGTGGATCACCCAACGGGCCGGCATGGCGCCCGCGGTCGTCCATCCTGCGTCACCCGTCGCAAGTCCGTCGGGGAAGCGGGCGACGCAGTCCGCCAGGACGGCCGGGCCGCCAGCACGATGGATCGCGCCGTCGACGCCGCCACCCCCGCGCATCCGGTTGTTGGCGGCGTTGACCACGGCATCGACGTCCTGGGTGGTGATGTCGCCCAGCACGGCGGTCACGCGGGTCATCAGCTGAGCTTCCCCAGAGCGGCCAGGACCAGGAGCGTCGCGACCGTGACCACGCCGCCGGCTCCGGCAACGACCGCCATGATGAGGCCCACCTTGGCCTCGGCGGGCTGCGAGGCCCAGAAGCCGCCCTTCCAACCGGTCTCGGTCAGGACGGCACCGACGGGTTCCTTGATCTCCCGGGACGAGAACCGGACGTCGACCTGACGCCCGACCTTCATGTCCGTGCCCACGCCGTACTCGATGCGACGCTCGAAGGATCGGCTCCGTCCCGACTGCACCCGAGCGCTGCCAGTCACGCGTCCGACCCCCAGGCTGAGCTCGAAGTCCTGCTCGAAGTCACGGGTGATGGCCACGCCCGGCTCCTTCGCCACCACCTCGACGCCCCGGACGACCTTGACCTTGTGCGCCGAGGCCCACCCGAGGAACTCGGTGTCAGCCAGATCGGCGTGCACCAGGATCCGGCTGCCCTGGAGATCGACGGTGTACGGCGTGCCGGCCAGCCGCTCCCGGATCAGCTCCGCCACGCGCTCGAACGGCACGATCCCGGCGACATCGGCGGGCGGCTCGGTGGCGGTGGCGTTCTGCTCGCGACGCGTGACCGGCACGAACCAGGCCATCACCAGGCCCACCGCGAGGAAGAGGAGTCCCGTGAGCATGATCCAGCTGCCGGTGGCGATCGCGATCACTGCCAGGAGGACGCCGACGGCGCTGAACGCGACAGCCATCGCGCCCAGGATGATCCAGGTCTTCATGGCGTGATCCCATCACGGAGGACGCCGGGCCGCTCCGAGGCGTAGAGCCGGTAGAGGAAGTAGGTCGCGACGGCGCAGAGGGCGTGCCACGCGCCATGTCCCTGCCACAACGAGTGCGGGTCGCACCAGCTGTGCTGGGACATGATCCAGATCCCGAACGCGACCAGCATCGAGGCCAGCGCTGCGAGGCCGAACCCGATGGACCGTCTGGTCTCGCCCCGACGC
The DNA here is from genome assembly GCF_035576065.1 of Nocardioides sp. Taxonomy (GTDB): domain Bacteria; phylum Actinomycetota; class Actinomycetes; order Propionibacteriales; family Nocardioidaceae; genus Nocardioides. Next base: position 64,280 of record NZ_DATLWX010000007.1, on the reverse strand, counting down.
CACAACCGCGTCTCCAGGACGACCGCGGCGATCAGCAGGACCGCGAAGCCGATGTTGCCGGCGTGGTTGACCACAGGGACGGGACGCGGCCACAGACCGACGAGCTCGCAACCGAGCACGCATGCGGCGTACGCCCCGGCGAATGCCGCTGGGCCTCGGCGCACCCAGCGGACCCATGCGTAGGACGCGGCAAAGCCGGCGATGAGATACATGCTGAGCAGGTCGAGGTGCCCGCCCAGCGAGCTCTGGGTCGCGTGCATGGCGGCCGACGCGGGACCCAGCAGGACGACCACGGACGCGTAGGCCGTCTGCAGTCCGAGCGGCATCAGGGAGGACGCGCCCGCACGAACCGCGTGCCACGCGACCAGCAGCCCGGCGAGGACGAAGGACGCGTTGGAGAAGGTGTTGGTCGGCTGCCTGACGACCGCGTCGGCGCGCGCGGCCTCGCAGAAGTTGGCCCCGCGACCGACGTCCGGGCCGAGCCATCCATAGCTGACCGCCATCACCAGCAGCCCGACCGACAGCGCTGCGACCGTGGCCGTGATGGCCAGCGGTCGCAGGGGATGCACGCGAACATCACACCACGGCCTGACATGGACTAGATTCCCCGCGTGAGTGCCCAAGCCCCCGCCGCTGTCATCCTGGTCCGCGCCCAACGTTTCACGCCCAATCCGGCGACGGCCGCCGACAACGCCTTCCAGGCCGATGCGCCTGCGGGACAGTCCGACGACGCGACGTCGGCACGTGCGTTGGCCGAGATGGACGCCCTGGCCGATGCTCTTCGCGATGCCGGCGTGACGGTCCACGTCTTCGAGGACGAAGACCACACGAGGCCCGACAGCGTCTTCCCCAACAACTGGCTCTCCACCCACGCGGGCGGCTACGTCGCGGTCTACCCGATGTACGCGTCCAACCGCCGCCACGAGCGCCGGTCCGACGTCCTCGAGATGCTCAAGTCGACCTACCGCGTGCAGACGATCGTCGACTACTCGGGCCTCGAGCCGGACGGTGTCTTCCTCGAGGGCACCGGCGCGATGGTGCTCGACCACGTCTCGCGCGTGGCCTACACGGCGCGGAGCCACCGCGCGGACATCGCCGTCCTGGAGCGCTTCTGCGCGGACTTCAACTACGAGCCGATGGCCTTTGACGCCGTCGACTCCAAGGGCGTGCCCGTCTACCACACCAACGTCATCGCCTGTGTCGGCACCGAGGTCGCGCTCATCGCGCTCGAGATGATCCCCGACGTCCAACGTCGTGAGCAGGTGCGCGAGCGCCTGTCCGTCAACGGCCGCGCCGTCATCGAGCTGACGGAGGAGCAGGTTCGAGAGTTCGCCGGCAACGCGGTCGAGCTCTGCGGGCGTACGCCGGAGGGCAAGCGCGGCTACATCATGGCCATGTCGGCACGGGCCCACCGGAGCCTGCGTCCCGAGCAGGTGGCCGTGATCGAGGAGCACTGCGAGATCGTCGCCGTCGACATCCCGACCATCGAGCTGGCGGGGGGCTCCGTGCGCTGCATGATCGCGGGCATCCACCTCGACCGTCGACGGCCCGCGATGCAGGTCGGGGTGACGGAGGCCGTGGAGGCGATCAACGAGGACAACCCGGTGACCCCGGACGGCAGGTACGTCGACGGGCCGGACGCCACGTCGGACAGCTCCGACAGCGCGCCGGCCGACGTCTGAGCCAAGGTGACGGGCCCGCTGGCATGCTGAATGCCGTGCCCTACTCGCTGCGCCAGCTGGTCTTCCTGGTGGGCGGCTGTGTGGTGCTGGGCGTCGGCGCTGGCATGCTGCTCACTGCTGAGCTGGGCTCGGACGGATACTCGACCCTGGTCAACGGGATCTCGCTGTGGACCGGCACGTCGTTCTGGATCGCCAACGTGCTGGTCGGCACGGTCTTCGTCGCCATGGCCGCCGCACGCCACGTCCGTCCGGGACCCGGCACCGTCGTCCAGGTCGTCCTGGTGGGCGTCACGGTCTCGGGGGTCCTCGCCCTGCTCGACCGTCCCGACGGGCTGACGATGCGCCTGCTGCTGCTGGCCGCGGCGTTCCCGGTGGTGGCGGTCGGGATCGTGGTCTATCTCGGCAGCGACACCGGCGCCGGTCCGGCGGAGGCTGCTGCCCTGGCGTGGGACCCGCCAGTCCCCTTCAGGTGGAGCTACAGCGCAGTCCAGGGCGGCGGAGCACTGGTGGGCTGGCTCCTGGGCGCCAAGGTCGGGCTCGGCACGCTCGCAGTGATCCTCCTGCTGGGGCTTGCCGTCGACCTCACGAGCCGACTGCTGGGCCTGGACGTGCATCAGGCCGAGGATCCGGCCGGGCCGAAGGACACCGCGGCGTAGCCCGGTGGCCTGCCGCTCCGCCACCTCGGGTGGTGCGCCTTGCCGCCGGGCGAGCAGTGCGTCAGCCTCGGACCATGGGACTACGGGAACGGTTCAGCGCGGGCCTCGCCAAGCAGCTCGGGCACCCCTCGGGCATGCGCGGGCGGCTGGTTGCTCGCGGGCTCAACAAGGGCAACCGAAACGTCGTCCTCGCGGCCGTGGCGGCCAGTGAGGTGCATCGCGACCAGACGGTGGCGGACCTCGGGTTCGGCGGGGGCGTCGGTCTCCGGCTGCTCCTGGACGGGGTGGGCGTCGGTGGCCGCGTCCACGGCGTGGAGATCTCGGAGACCATGCTCGACGGCGCGCGACGACGGTTCGCCCAGGAGGTCGAGGCGGGGCGACTCACCCTGAGCGCGGGCGACCTGGGTGCGCTCCCGCTGCCCGACGCATCGCTCGACGCGGCGATCACGACGAACACGGTCTACTTCGTCGAGGACCTGCCGCGCGCCTTCGCCGAGGTCGCCCGCGTCGTCCGTCCGGGTGGCCGCGTCGTGGTCGGCATCGGTGACCCCGACAACATGCGGACGATGACCTTCACGGCTCACGGCTTCCGCCTGCGACCGGTCGAGGAGGTCGCCGGCCTGCTCGAGGCGGCCGGGTTCGGTGCCCCGGCGGACCGCCGCGTAGGTGAGGGCGAGGGAGCGTTCCACCTCCTGGTGGCTCAGCGCGTCGGCGTACCACCAGAAGGGCACTGAGGATCGCCGACGACCTCTGACGGCCGTCTGGGGTTCCGGGCGATGGCTGGAACCATTGAGGAGCCGGCGGTGTAGACCTCAGTGTGAAGGTGTCGGCTCCCATGGACGGAGTGATGATCAGCGCCGATGACGAAGCTGCCCTGGTCGGCAGGGCGCGTGCGGGTGACCCCGACGCGTACGCCCTGCTGGTGCGTCGGCATGCCCCGATGGCGATGCGGACAGCGGCGCTGCTCGGGGCCGGCGCGAGCGCCGAGGACGTCGTGCAGGAGGCCCTGGTGAAGGCATACCGGTCGCTGGACGGCTTCCGCGACGGACGCCCCTTCCGCCCGTGGCTCCTGCGCATCGTCGCCAACGAGGCCCACAACGTCCATCGGTCGTTCGTCCGCCGCGCAGCACGGGAGCAGCGAATGATCCCGCCCGAGCTCCTCGATCCTGCAGGCGAGGTGGTGCAGCGCGAGGACAAGGAGCGGCTTCTGCGAGCGGTCGGACGGCTGCCCGACAAGCTCAGGACCGCGGTGACCTGCCGCTACCTCCTCGAGCTGGACGAGGCTGAGACCGCAGTCGTCCTCGGCGTGCCTCGAGGCACCGTGAAGTCGCGACTGAGCCGCGGGCTCGAGCGCCTTCGCACCGAGCTCGAGGCCGTCTCACCCGACCAGGAGGCGGGCCATGTCTGAGTCGCTCGAAGCGAGCCTGCGCCAGCTGGCACACGACCTGCACGTCGACGTGCCCGCCGACCTGGAGGCCGCCGTCATGGCTCGCGTCGTCCAGGAGCCCGCATCCCGACCACGCCGGCTGCGCCGCTGGATCGCCGGCTTGTTCCTCGCGCTCCTCGGCGTCGGAGCCGTGGCCACTCCCGTGGGCGCGTCCATCCTGGAGTGGTTCGGCTTCCATGGTGTCCTCGTCGTCGAGGACCAGCCCCCCACGACGGCTGAACCCACCGTGCCTGCCGAACCGCAAGGCCTCAGCCTGCAGCGAGCGGGCACCCTCGCCGGCTTCACCCCCCTGGTCCCGGCCGAGCTCGGCGCGCCGGACGGCGTGTCGGTCTCTGCAGACCGCTACCGGGTGTCGCTCAGCTGGGGGAGCGGTGCTGACACCGTCCGCCTCGACCAGTTCGAGGGCACCCTCGATCCGGTCTTCTGGAAGATGGTCACCGACGCGCAGATCATCACCATCGACGCCGGAGACGCGCTGTGGCTGCCGACGCCACACGGCGTCAGCGTCGTGGCGGACGACGGGAGCAGGCGGCGGCTGGCTCCCCGGACCGCGGCTCCGACGCTGGTCTGGACCCAGGGCGACCTGACGTTGCGGCTCGAGGGGGACCAGAGCCTCGAACGCGCCATCGAGATCGCCGACTCGACCGACTGAGGGAACCTCGACGCCGGCTGCGGTGTATGTGGGGCACAGCAGTCTGAAGGAGGAGCCGTGCGCAGATCACTCACCATCGCCGTACTTGCCCTGTGGGTCCTGGTCGGAATCGTCGGCCTTCCCGGCCCGGCCCAGGCAGGCGGACCCACCAGCGTCCTCATCAGCCAACCGGGCACGGGCCAGGTGACCGGTCTCTACACCGGCACCGCGGCGTACGCCGAGCTCGAGCGGCTCCTCGCCGCGAGTCCGGAGGCCGTCGAGGAACCACCCGAGTCCGGAGGCGCCCGCTACACGATGACCTGGCTGATCCACGACGTGTCACCGTGGCGCATCGACTCGGTGCACATGGCGCCTGACGGCACCGCCTCCGTGTCCACCACGTTCGTGAACGGCTCCGAGCAGCTCGGGCCGGAGGGCTCCCAGTCCACGTGGAGAGCGGTCACGGACGGCGAGAAGCTGGCGGCACTGCTGGACCGCCTGTTCTCCGGTGAGCCCGTAGCGGCTGAGCCGCCGGTCGCCGAGGAGGCGCCGGCGATCGAGGCGGCGCCGACAGTCGCGCCTGTGACGCCTGCAGCCCCGGAGACCCGCTGGTTCACCCTGGCCGGCTGGCGGTGGGTCGTGCCCGGTGCCGCGGGCGGCTTGGCGATCGGACTGCTCGCGTCGCGCCGCCGCGCACCTGCCGAGCCTCGTCGCATGCTCCTCGACCGGGGGATGGAGGGACCTACCTTCGCCCGATCCGCCCACGACCCACCGCGCTGAGGCTCCGAGCGATTCTGCGGTCTGCGGGCCCGATGTGCAGCAGGAACGCTCGGTATGTCGGAGCCGAGCCGCTCGGGGCCTGCCACTCAGTCACCGATGCGCGGGCGCACCTCGAACAACTCCCGGAGGAAGGCCAGATCGGAGGTCCGGCGTCGGAACGAGACCCCCGACCACCGCCGGCACACGTCTCGTGGCCGATGATGCGCTGCACCGCCTGTGCGGCCCGAGCCACCCGGGTCTGAGCGTCACCGGCCGGCTGCGAGCAGCTCCTCGCGTCCGGGCAGCTTCACGCGGACCCGTCCGGCAGCTTCGCCGAGCTCGATCTCGTGCTGGTCGACACGGAGCCAGTGGTCGAGGTCGGTCACCTCCACACCGCGCTCGACGAGGAAGGCGTCGACCGCTCCGGGCTCCCGGGAGGGCGCTGTCGGGACGGTGTCAGCGACCAGGTGGGCCACGGTCTCGGCAGCGTCGCTCTTGGTGTGCCCGATCAGGCCGACCGGCCCGCGCTTGACCCAGCCGGTGACGTAGGTGCCCGGGACCCGTTGGCCGTCCAGGTCCACGACCCGCCCGCCCTCGTTGGGGACGACCGCGGCGCGGTCGTCGAAGGGCAGGTCGGAGATGGCCGAGCTGCGGTAGCCGACCGCGCGATAGACGGCCTGGACGTCCCAGTTGGTCACCAGTCCGGTGCCCTCGACCGTGCCGTCGCCGACCAGTCGCGTGCGCTCGGTGCGGAGCGTCTCCACGCCCACCTCACCAGCGATCTCGACGGGCTGCTCGAGGAAGTGGAGATGGATCCGGTGCGGCTTGCCCTCGGGCTCACGCCCGACCCAGTTGGCCAGGGTGTTGAGCACCATCTTGGCCTGCTTGTTGCGGTCGACGTGCTCCATGCTGGCTTCGTCGACCTCGAAGCCCTCCGGGTGGACGATCACGTCGACGTGGGGCGAGTGCGCCAGCTCGCGCAGCTCGAGCGGCGAGAACTTCGCGTACGCCGGGCCGCGACGCGCGAAGACGTGCACGTCCGTCGTCCGCTTGGCCACCAGGGCCTCGTGGACGTGGGCGGGGATGTCGGTGGTGAGCATCTCGTCACCGGTCTTGGCGAGCACCCGCGCGACGTCCAGCGCGACGTTGCCCGCGCCGAGGACGGCGACGTGCTCCGCCTCCAGGGGCCACGTGCGGGGCACGTCGGGGTGGGAGTCGTACCAGGAGACGAAGTCCGCGGCGCCGTACGACCCGGGCAGGTGCTCGCCAGGGATGCCCAGCTCGCGATCCGACCTGGCTCCGGTCGCCACCACGACGGCGTCATAGAACTCCCGGAGCTCCTCGAGCTTGATGTCGACGCCGAGGTCGACGTTGCCCAGGAGCCGCACGTCGGGGTGGACGAGCACGCGTTGGAGCGCCTTGACGATCTCCTTGATCCGCGGATGGTCGGGGGCAACGCCGTAGCGGACCAGCCCGAAGGGTGCAGGCAGCCGCTCGAAGATGTCGACCGAGACCGCGGCCTCGGACTTGGTCAGCAGGTCGGCGGCGTAGATCCCGGCCGGTCCAGCACCCACGATGGCCACGCGAAGAGTCATGGAGGGAAGTCTGTCGATCCTTCCTCGGTCACAGAACGAAGTTGTGGTTGTGATGTCACAAAACAGCCTTGTGTCTGGCAGTCTTGCTCCCGTGTTGGGACCCCATGTGCCGGAGCTCCGTGCCCTCGAGCTCCTCGTGGAGGTGGGCCGCACCGGCAGCCTGAGCGCCGCGGCCGAGACCTTGCACATCACCCAGCAGGCGGCGTCGTCCCGCATCCGCACGATGGAGTCGCTGGTCGGGGTGCCGCTGCTCGTGCGCACACGTCGCGGCTCGGCCCTGACGCCGACCGGCGACCTGGTCGTCCAATGGGCGGGTCGGGTGCTCGAGGAGGCCGCCCAGCTCGACGCGGGGATCGCGGCGCTCCGGTCCGACCGCCGCGGACACCTGCGGATCGCCGCCAGCCTGACGATCGCCGAACACCTGCTCCCGGGTTGGCTGGTCGCCGTGCGGGCCGAGCAGGTGCAGGCGGGGCACGTGCCCACCGAGTTCACGATGACGGCGACGAACAGTGAGCGCGTGGTGGCCCTGGTCACCGCCGGAGAGGTCGAGCTGGGTTTCGTCGAGGGACCGGACGCGCCCGCCGGTCTCCACCACCGTCTGGTCGGACGCGACGAGCTCGTGGTGGTGGTGGCTCGCGACCATGAGTGGGCGCACCGCTCTCGGCGCCGCGTGGCAGCCAGCACGTTGGCCGCCACGCCGCTCGTCGTGCGCGAGAGCGGCTCCGGCACCCGAACCGTCCTGGAGCGAGCACTGGCAGGGCTGCCCGTGGCCGCTCCCGCCCTGGAGCTGTCGAGCACCGCGGCCGTGCGATCCGCGGTGGCGGCGGGAGCCGGTCCGGCGGTGCTGGGCGCTCACGCCGTCCGCGACGACTTGGTGAACGGTCGGTTGGTGGCGGTCACCGTGACGGGGCTGGACCTGACACGCAGGTTGAACGCTGTCTGGCGAGACGGCTCCCAGCCGCCCGCGGGCCCGGCGCGCGAGCTCGTCGCCCGGGCGGCACGGAGCCACCGCGAACGGTGAAGACCGAGATCAGCCGGTCTGGGCGGTCGGGGAGGCCGCAGCACCGCTGAGCACCCGGGCCGCGAGGTCGGTGGTGGCGGCGACGTCCAGGAAGCCGACCACCCGTCGCACGCGGTCGACGTCGAGCGGGAAGAGGCCCACGGACCCCGGGACGTCGGGTGTCAGTCCGAGGTCGAGGTCGTCGCGGCCCGACATCATCGTGACGTTGAAGTCGTAGCGCGCCCGAGCGCCGGGCGCCATCAGCCGGCGTACGGCGGTGGCACCCAATCGGCGGACGCCGGTCTCGGTCGCCCAGCCATCGAGTGCGGCAACGACCGACCGTCCGCCGTCGTGGTCGAGATCGGCCCACACCGCATCCATGGAGCCGGCCACGTCGAGAAGGATCGCCGCCGTCTTCGCGCCGATCCCCTCGACGCCCGGCAGGTTGTCGCTCGCGTCACCGCGGAGGGCGGCATATGCGAGGTACTGGTCGGCGGAGACGCCATACATGGCGTGCAACCGCGCGGGAGTGAGCAGGGGCGATCCGTGGAGTCCACCGTCGATGAGCCGCAGCACCCTGGTGTGGTCGCTGATGTGCGCGAAGGCGTCGCGGTCGGACGTGATGATGACGCAGTTCCAGTCGTGCTCACGTGCCCAGCGGGCGGCCGAGGCGTTGATGTCGTCGGCCTCGAGGCCCGCCGGTGTGAGGGCGGCCAGCCCGAGTGCGTCGAGCAGGGCGCCTGCCCGATCGAGCTGGTCGACGAGGTCAGGATCCTTCTCCGCCCGGCCCGCCTTGTAGTCGGGGTAGAGGTCTCGGCGGACCGATGCCGTCCGGTCGTCCAGACCACAGACGAGCGCGTCGGGTCGGAATCCCTCCACTGATTCGATGATCTGGCGCACCATGCCGTGCAAGGCCCACGCGGGGCGTCCCGAGCGGTCCACCAGCCGGGTCTGCGCACGCGCGTGGTGGTTGCGGTGCAGCAACGACGGAGCGTCGACGACGAGCAGTAGCCTGCGGTCGGCTGGGTCGGGTCTGGACGGGGGCATGGTGATCGCGGCCATGCTAGGCCCTCTTCACCCCGGGTGTTCCCCGCTGTCCGAGCCATCGCTGCGGCGGGGCAGGCGGATCGTCAGGGTGGTCCCGCGACCGGTGTCGGAGTCCACTGAGATGCTCCCGCCGTGGGTCTTCACGATGGAGGCGACGATGTGCAACCCGAGACCGGTGCCCTCGACGGCGTGCTCCCGCGCGGACGATCCCCGGAAGAACTTCGTGAACAACCCGTGCTGCTCGTCCAGCGGGATGCCGATTCCCTTGTCGCACACCTCGAGGACGACCTCGGTCTTGCTCTCGCAGAGCTGGCACACCACCTTGCCGCCCTGCTCGCTGAACTTGATCGCGTTGCCCACCAGGTTGAGGACCACGCGCTCGAGGTGCGCGGCGTCTCCGGTCACGAACAGTGCCTGCTCGGGCAGGACGAAATCGACGTTGATGTCGCGGCCGGTGCCCAGTGTGAGGATGACCTCCCGGGCCTGGGCCACGACCTCGCGGAGGTCGACGGCCTGCATCTGCATCTGCTGCTCCATCGCGGCGAAGCCGGAGAGGACGAGCAGGTCGTCGGTCAGCGAGCGCAGGCGAACAGCATTGCGGGCGATCGCATCCACGAAGCCGGCCTGGCGGGGGCTGAGCTCAGGGTCGCCCTGGAGCAGCTCGGCGTAGGCGGTGATGCTGGTCAGTGGCGTGCGGAGCTCATGACTCACCGTCACCACGAAGTCGCTCTTGGTCTCGCTCACCTGGTCACCGCTGTCGACCTGGGCGCTCAGCGACGCGAGCAGGAGGGAGTGCGTCAGCTGCTCACGCGCCGCCCGGCTCCCGCGGGAGACCGTCAGTCCCAGTCACGGGCAGTCTTCACGTCCGCCGTCCTGAAGCCTCGGCGTGCGCGGCCACCAGGCCGACCCTCTTGTGGTGAGCCCTTCTGGGGAGTAGAGATCAGGAAAGGTTGGCGGCCCATCGGGGGGCGCTGCCGCGGATGCAGGAGGACGCACGATGGCGACGCAGCTGACGCACACCCCACCACCGTCGGGGCCATCGGGAACCCCTTCGCGGTTGTCGCCGAAGTCCATGGCCGGGTGGGGAGCGGTCGCGCTGGTCGGTGCCGTCTGCTGGACGGTGCTGGCCCTCTCGCGCGGCGAGGAGGTCTCGGCCTTGTGGATCCTCTTCGCGGCCCTGTCCTCCTACGCCATCGCCTACCGCTTCTACGCCCGGTTCATCGCCTACCGGGTGCTGGGCGTCGACGACACCCGGGCCACACCGGCGGAGCGGTTCGACAACGGCCGCGACTTCGACGTCACCCACCGCCCCGTCCTCTTCGGGCACCACTTCGCCGCGATCGCCGGGGCGGGTCCGCTGATCGGTCCGGTGCTGGCGGCCCAGATGGGTTATCTGCCCGGCACGGTCTGGATCATCGTCGGCGTCATCTTCGCGGGCGCAGTGCAGGACATGGTGGTGCTCTTCTTCTCGATGCGCCGCGACGGCAAGAGCCTGGGCCAGATGGTGCGCGAGGAGATCGGGGTGGTCGGCGGCATCGCCGCCCTGATCGCAGTGTTCGCGATCATGATCATCATCCTCGCCGTGCTTGCGCTGGTGGTCGTCAACGCCTTGGCTGAGTCGCCCTGGGGGGTCTTCTCGATCACCTTGACCATTCCCATCGCGTTGTTCATGGGCTTCTACCTACGACACCTGCGCCCGGGGCGTGTCTCCGAGGTCACCGCCATCGGCGTCGGGCTGCTGCTGCTCGCGATCATCGGCGGGGGGTATGTCGAACAGATGGGCCTGGCTGAGACCTTGACCCTGTCGAAGGAGCAGCTGACGATCGGCCTGATCGTCTACGGCTTCGTCGCCTCGATCCTGCCGGTCTGGATGCTGCTCACCCCACGCGACTACTTGTCGACCTTCATGAAGATCGGCGTGATCCTGCTGCTTGCCGTCGGACTGGTGCTCGCCAACCCCTCACTGCAGAACGACGCGGTCTCGCAGTTCGCGCTCGAGGGCACGGGGCCGGTGTTCGCCGGGAAGCTCTTCCCCTTCGTCTTCATCACCATCGCGTGCGGCGCGCTCTCCGGGTTCCACGCCCTCATCGCCTCGGGCACCACTCCCAAGATGCTGGCCAAGGAGAGCCAGGTCCGGATGATCGGCTACGGCGGCATGCTGATGGAGTCGTTCGTCGCCATCAGCGCCCTCATCGCCGCCTCGGTGATCGACCCCGGCCTCTACTTCGCGTTCAACAGCCCCGCCGGCGCCACGGGAGGCGAAGCAGGCGCTGCAGCGGAGTTCATCGCAGGTCTGGGCTTCACCATCACCCCCGACCAGCTGACCGCAGCGGCGGCAGCGGTCGAGGAGGAGACGCTCATCTCCCGCACCGGTGGCGCGCCGACGTTGGCATACGGGATGTCCCAGATCTTCACCCAAGCGTTCGGCGGCGGACTGGCCGCCTTCTGGTACCACTTCGCGATCATGTTCGAGGCACTCTTCATCCTGACCGCCGTCGACGCCGGCACCCGGGTCGGACGCTTCATGCTGCAGGACACCATCGGAAACTTCTGGCCGAAGTACGCCGACCTGTCCTGGAAGCCGGCGTCGTGGTCGGCCAGCGCCATCGTCGTCGGCCTCTGGGGCTACATGTTGTATGTCGGGGTGACCGACCCGTTGGGCGGCATCAACCAGCTCTTCCCGCTCTTCGGGATCGCCAACCAGCTCCTCGCCGCGATCGCGCTGACGCTCTGCGTGACCCTGCTGATCAAGCACGGCAAGGCGAAGTGGGCGTGGGTGCCAGGGGTGGGACTCGCCTGGGACCTCGTCACCACCATGACAGCCAGCTATCAGAAGATCTTCTCCGACAACCCGAAGATCGGCTACTTCACCCAGCGGTCCACCTACGCCGACGCCCTCGACAACGGTGAGCTGCTCGCGCCGGCGACGAGCGTGGAGCAGATGGAGCAGGTGGTCTTCAACTCCACCGTCAACGGCACCCTGCAGTCACTCTTCGCCCTTCTCGTGCTCGTGGTGGTGATCAACGCATTCCTCATCTGGTTCAAGGCTGTGCGAGCCGGGGGACTGCCCACCACGGAGGTGCCATGGCAGGAGTCGCACATCGTCGCACCATCCGACTTCATCGCCACCGCGGAGGAGAAGGAGGCCGTCAGGGAGTGGGAGAGCACCCGGGACGGCGTGGAGGTCGGTTCGCGATGACTGCCGTCCTGCGCGCCGCGCGGACCCTGCGCTGGTACGTCCGTCAGCTCACTGGAGAGGCCAAGTGGGACGAGTACGTCGGCGAGTGCTCGGCGTGCGGCGACCTGCCCATGTCCCGGCGTGAGTTCGAGCGCCAACGCGACCACGAGCGCGAGCACTCATCCAGCGCGCGCTGCTGCTGAGGCACGACCGAGCCGCGAACGGAGCTCGATGGGCGTCCGACTGGCTTCACCCAGACCCGATGAGAAGGTGTCGGTGCTTTGACTGCGGCATCCTCTGCCTTTGGATACGCTCAATGTCGGTGCCGGGGGCGGAGACCAGGAAGTTGAGCATGGAGCGACTGGGCGGTCAGAGGCTGTCCTCGGCCTGCCTCGCCGTGGGTGCGGTGGCAGTGGTGGTCTACCTGCTCTCGCCGCGGCACAGCGCGGTCCAGCTCATCGCCTGGTTCGTCCCCATGGTGATCGCGGTCTGGGTGACCGGAGCCCGCTACCGGCGCGCCAAGGGCGCCGGGAAGCGCCCACTGCTCATCCTGTTCGGCGCGGTGCTCTTCTACGTGGTCCTGCTGGCCGTGTGGTACCTCGGTCCCATTGTGTTCGGCCTTGAGCTGCCGCTGCCCTTCCCGTCCGTGCTCGACGTCGGCTTCCTCCTCGACTACGCCGTGTTCGCGTTCCTGCTCGTGCTTGTCCTACGCCTCGGCCCGATCGGCCGGGAGGTCGAGGCGCGGGTGGCGGTGATCGATGCCCTGATCCTCACCACGGCCCTGTGTGCGGTGCTGTGGGTCGGTATCGTGGTGCCGAGCCTCAACGCCGAGGCCTCGATCCCTGCCACGGTGGTCGCTCTGCTCTATCCGGCGTTCAACCTCGTGCTGTGCGGGCTGGGTGCCCGCCTGGTCCTCGATCGTCTGTCGCAGTCCGGCCTCGCTGGGATCCTCTTGCTCGGGTGGCTGGCAGCCCAGCTGACCGGCGACGTCGTCTACGGCATCCAGAGCGCGGCCGGGACGTTCGAGTACGGAACTCCGCTGTTCGTGACCTGGATGATCGCGTACAGCTGTCTCGCAGCCATGGTCACCCATCCCTCGGCGTCCTCGCTCCTCGGGCAACAGGACGACGACGCCGCGTCGACCGACGCGCCGTCGGGTCGCAGCGGCGGCGTACGCCGTGCGCGGCTGGTGCTGCTCTACCTGGCTGCTGTGGTGCCGCTCGTGATGGCTGCGCTGAGCGACACCAGGTCCAACGTCCTGCTGCTGATGGCGGCGGGTGGGTTCGCGCTCGTCATCTGGCGCCTGGCACTGCTGGCCGGCGACCTGCGCGAGCAACGGCGGTTGGCAGCCGAGCTCGAGGACAAGGGAGCTGAGCTCCTGCGGGCCAACGACGACCTGCGTGATGCCGGTGACGCGCGCTCGGCGTTCCTCGCCACCATGAGCCATGAGATCCGGACACCGCTCAACGCCATCATCGGGATGTCCGGCATCGTGCTGGACTCCGACCTCACCCCCGAGCAGGTCGAGCAGCTCGAGATCGTCCGAGGTGCAGGGGAGAGCCTCCTTGCGTTGGTCACCGACATCCTCGACTTCTCCAAGATCGACGCCGGCAAGATCGAGCTCGAGACCAGTCCATTCGCGCTGGTCGAGTGCGTCGAGTCCGCCGTCGACCTCGTGGCTCCCCAGGCCGCGTCCCAGGGCCTCGAGCTCATGTACGTCGCCGCCGAGGACTGCCCGGAGGTCGTCCTGGGCGATCTCACCCGGGTCCGCCAGATCCTGGTCAACCTCCTGACGAACGCGGTGAAGTTCACGACGGTGGGCGAGGTCGTGCTCCGCGTGTCCATCGACGAGGGCTCCGGCGAGCTCTGCTTCCAGGTGAAGGACACCGGAATGGGCATCCGGGCCGATCACATGGACACCATCTTCGACTCGTTCACGCAGGCCGATGCGTCCCCCACGCGGCCGGTGGGGGGCACGGGCCTCGGCCTGACCATCAGCCGGGAGCTCGCCGAGGCCATGGGTGGCCGCGTGTGGGCCGAGAGCCGGGTGGGGGAGGGGTCGACCTTCTACTTCGGCGTCCGTCTTCGCTCGGCTCCTGAACAGCGCATCCCCAGCAGTCGGGGCCGGACGATGGCCGGTCTGGCCGACCTGGCCGGCACCCGGGTCGTCGTCGTCGATGACAACGACACCAACCGTGCCATCCTGCGCGACCTGCTCAGCGGTTGGGGACTGGTGCCCGCGGACACGGCCGATCCCCGCACCGCGTTGGACTGGGTCCGTCGTGGTCGACGCTTCGACCTGGCGGTCGTCGACCTGCAGATGCCTGACATGGACGGCCTCGCCCTGGCCCGGTTGCTGCGCAACGCCTCGAAGGACCAGGACCTGCCGTTCGTGCTGATGTCGTCGTTGAGCGACCGACACAGTCCAAACCCCGATCTGGGCCACGTCGCTCGCATCACCAAGCCGGTCAAGCCGGGGGCGCTGGCTGCCGCGCTGCTGGAGGCTGTGCGAAGCGCACCCGCTCCGTCCGAGCCGGCCGCGGCCGGTCCGGTGCGGAGCGAGGTCGCCAGGCTGAAGGTCATCGTCGTCGAGGACAACGTCGTGAACCAGAAGGTGGCCCTGGGGATGTTGGCCAAGCTGGGATGCCGCGCGGATGTCGCCGCGAACGGTCTGGAAGCTCTGGAGGCCGTCCGGCGCCAACGCTACGACGTGGTCCTGATGGACGTGCAGATGCCGGTGATGGATGGCCTGGAGGCGACCCGGCAGATCCGGGCGCAGCTGCCCGCGGAGAGGCAACCGCACATCGTTGCCTTGACGGCCAACGCGATGGCCGATGACCGAGACCGCTGCCTGTCCGCAGGCATGGACGACTACCTCAGCAAACCCCTCCGCGCCGTCCAGCTCCTCGCAGCGCTCTCCGGGAGTCCGGTTGCCGCCGCGGCTGCGGAGGCCGGCGAGGCCGGCGAGGACGCTGAGACGGTCGGGTCCGCGGTTGCCGCCGAGTCTGTTGCGGCCGGCGAGCCCGAGGAGACGTCCCCAGCGGAGTCGTCACCTCCCGAGACGTCGATCGACGCCGCCGTCCTGGGAGACCTGCGCGCCGACCTGGACGACGACGAGTTCTTCACCAAGATCATCGGCCGCTTCGCCGTCAACGCGGTCATCCAGGCAGAGCAGATGCAGCAGGTCCACCGTGCCGACGACGGCCCGGGCCTGGTGACTCGCGCCCACACGCTCAAGGGCACGGCCGCGAACTTCGGCGCGCACCGACTCACCCGCCTCGCGGCTGAGCTCCAGGCGGCCGCGGCCGACCCGGAGGACAGTCGGGTGCCGGCCCTGCTCCAGTCGTTGAGCGCTGAGGCTGCCCAGGTCGGCGATGCCCTCAGGAGCTACCAGCGCAGCATCGCGTCCTGACTCGTGGCTGTCGGCGGGCGTGCCCGACGACGATCAGGGCTGTTGGCGGCTTGCGACCGGGCCGCGGCGGACGAACCGGCCCAGGGCTCCCGCCACGGAGCGCGGTCGGAGGACGGGCGAGTGGTCTGCGGCGCCGTCCCGCATGCCGGTCACGGTCTCGGCCAGCACCGAGAGCGCGTCGCTGGTCGGCGCCCAGCCCAGCTCGGACCTCGCCCGCGAGGTGTCCAGCAGCGGCACGGCGTACCCCAGGTCCACCCAGCCCGCGTCGACCTGCTGGACCCGCGCGCGCCAGCTCAGTGAGACGGCTGCCCGGACCGCGCCTGACGGGACGTGCACGAGGCGCGCTCCTAGCACGGCGGCGATGTCGGCGGCCGTGACAGCGGGCTCTGCCGCCAGGTTGAAGGCGCCCGGGGCCCGGGACTCCAGGATCCGGACGACGGCGTCGGCCACGTCGTCCGCGTGCACCATCGGAACGGACAGCCCGCGGTCCAGCGGAAGCACCGGCACGTGTCGCAGCATGGCTGCCGGCAGGGCGCCGGGGAGGCCGTAGCGAAGCAGCGCGCTCCCGGCGTTGCGCTGTCCGACGATGCCGGGTCGCATCCGGGTGACGACCAACCCCTTGTGGCGTCCATCGCTCTCGAGACGATCGAGCAGGCGCTCGGCAGCCACCTTGTGCCGGCTGTACATGGAGCTCGGCACCCCCTGGGTCGGCCAGGTCTCGTCCACCGGAGCGTCATCCCGCTTGGGCGAATAGGCCCCCACGGAGGACATGTGCACGAGGTGCGGGACGCCGGCAGCGGTCACTGCCTCGATGACGCGCCGGGTCCCACCGATGCCGAGCTCGGCCAGGTAGTCCTCACGATGGGAGGGCTGGAAGCCCCACGCCAGGTGCACGACGGCGTCGGCTCCGACACACGCGGCCCTCAGGGCGGCTTCGTCCTCGGCTCGCGTCAGGTCGACCAGCGACCACTGCGCGTCAGCGAACGGGGCAACGGCGTCGGGCCGGCGACGAACGACGCCGATCAGCTCGTGGTCACCCTTCTCGGTCAGCTGTCGCAGCAGGGCGGAACCGATGTTGCCGCTCGCGCCGGTGATGACGATGCGCATGACGTCTCCTGAGGTTGGCCGCCGGGCGCGGCGGATCTAGTCGTGGGGGTGGGTACCCCATTGCGTGAATGACATCCAGCACGGCTTCATCGCTCGACTCGCCGGAACGGGCCCCGGGTCAGAGGAACCCCGGGAACGTCGGCGCAGCGAGGGGTCCGCTGGACCGGTCCCGCGCCGCTTCGTAGCCGTGCGCGATCTCGATGAGGTGGGTCTCGCTCGCGGCCGTCCCCCAGAACGAGACGGCCACCGGCAGGCCGGCGGCCAGCTCGGTCGGGACCGTGACCAGGGGGTAGCCGGCGATGGCGGTCGGTCCGGTGCACGCACCCGACAACGACTCCTTGTTGACGAGGTCGATGGGGTGGGCCGGGGGATAGGACGGCGTGACCAACGCGTCCAGCGCGTGCTCGCGCAGCACGCGGTCGATGCCGCCCTCCCGCGTGACGTCGACTCCCCGCTGGCGGGCCGCCCGGTGTTCGGGACTGCTGAGTGTCGGTCCGGCCAGCGCGTCCTCGAACAGGCCCTGGCCGAAGTGCGCAAGCTCCGTCGACGCGTGCTCGCGGTTGAAGTCGACGATCTCGGCCAGCGTGCGTGGGACGGCGCCGCTGCGGGTGGCGAGGTAGTCGGCTACGCCGGCACGGAACTCCGCGAGCAGCACGACCATCTCGTCTGCCCACACCTCGTCGGCCAGCGCCGGGAGGTCCGTGTTGTCCACGATCGTCGCGCCCTCGGCGGCCAGCAGCCCGAGCGCGCGCTCTGCGGCGGCGTCTGCGTGCGGTGAGTAGCCCCAGTACGTCGCTCGCGGCACCCCGATGCGCTTGCCGGCGAGCCGGCCAGGGACGGCGTGCTCCGCGTAGTCGATGCCGTTGGCTGCCATCACGGTCAGCAGCGCTGCCGCGTCGGCGACGGTCCTGGCCATCGGTCCGGGGGAGTCCTGCGAGCGCGAGACCGGCACGACGCCCGCGGTGGGCACCGTGCCGACGGTCGGCTTGATCCCGACGCATCCGTTGAAGGCGGCCGGGCAGCTGATCGATCCGTCGGTCTCGGTGCCGACGGCGTACGGCGCAAGCCCGGCCGCGACGGCTGAGCCGCTGCCCGAGCTGGAACCCCCCGCGGAGCGGTTCAAGCCGTAGGGGTTGCGTGTCAGGCCGCCGTACGCGCTCCATCCCGAGGTGGACGCCTCGTCCCGGATGTTGGCCCACTCAGAGAGGTTCGTCTTGCCCAGCACGACCATTCCGGCGGCACGCAGACGTTGCACCAGCAAGGCGTCCGTCTCCGGTGGCGGTGCGTCGGCCAGCGCCAGCGACCCGGCGGTGGTCGGCAGGTCGTAGGTGTCGATGTTGTCCTTGACCAGCACGGCGCGGCCATGGAGAGCGCTCCGAACGCGGCCCGCGGCTGCCTCCTCGTCGAGGCGGTCCGCCTGCGCGAGTGCGTGCGGGTGCACGGCGCAGACGGCGTTGGTCAGGGAATCCAGGTCCCTGATGCGATCGAGGAGCTCCTCGACCTGCGTTCGGGCACTTCCGCGGGGCGATGACGTCATGGCGCGAGTGTGCCCGCGGCACCCAAGACCCGGCTCACGGACTTCTGCGCAGTCATCTCAGGAAGTGGCTCGTCAGCACGGGGGCGATGACCTCTGTCTTCACCTCGTGCGTCTGGTCGGTTGCTACCGGAGGCCCGTGAACGCCACCGCTTGGGCGACCAGCTCGACCGAGTCGTCGGTCGGGACGTGGTCGGTGTGCGGGTCGTAGGCGGCCAGGAGCAGTGCCAGGTCGTCGCCGAGCGACGGGCCGGCGGCGTTGTTGAGAGAGGCGAGCAGACCGTCGAGCGCGGACTCGAACTCGGCACTGCCCACCCGCGGAAAGAACGGCGCCGGGTCGATGAAGCCGCCGTCCGGCAGGCGCGCCTCGATCAGGCCGTCGGTGAACAACAACATCCGGTCACCCGGGCTGAGCTTGCCGTACGCCGCGACGGGGTCCACGCCGAGACCCAGCGGCGGTGAGTGCTCCAGCGCGACCTCCTCCACGCCACCGCTTTCTGTCAGCACGACCGGCGCAGGGTGACCGCACGAGACGACGCTGAAGCGGCCGTCGTGCTCGATGTCGACGAGCACACCGGTGACGAAGTCTTCGGGGTCGGGGAGGTACGGCACGATGCGCCGGTCGATCTCGCGTGCCACCTGGGCGACGTCGCCCTTCCCGGCGGCAGCGGCTCGGAACTCGCCGAGCACCACCGTGGCGGTGCGGACCGCGGACAGGCCCTTCCCTCGCACGTCGCCGACCAGCAGCCGCACCGACGACGGACCGCGTACGACCTCGTAGAGATCGCCGCCCACGTGCGCCTCCTCAGCGGCCGACAGGTAGCGCGCCGAGAGGGCGATGGGACCGATCCGCGCAGGGGGCAGCGCCAGGATCGCCCGCTGGGCCGCTTCGGCCACCAGCGTCACGCCGGCCAGCCGCTCCGACTGCTCCTCGAACGTGGCGGCCGTGTCGAGGGCCAGCGCGACCCGGGCGGCCACTTCCTCAAGGAAGGCCAGGTCGTCCTCGGTGTAGCGGCGACCAGACTCGGCGTGGATCAGCGTCAACACCCCCACGACACCTTGGCGCCCGATGAGCGGGGCGACGATCGCGCTGTTCAGTCCGAGGCGCCGCAGGATGTCAAGGTGCTCGTCGTTGACGGCGGCCGCCTCGAGGAGGTCGGCAGGGATGAACGGGTAGATCTCGCTCTCGCCGGTCCGGACGACCTTGGCGGCCCCGGTGGGAGAGTCCATCCGGGTCGGGAAGGCATGCTGCATGGACCGCGCCCAAGCGGTGGTCTCAGGGTCGCGGTGCTGGACGGCGGCCATCTCGAGCTGGCCGTCGCGCACCAGGTGCAGCGAGCACCAGTCGGCGAAGCGAGGCACGAGGATCCGACCGACTTCGGCGACCGTCTCCTCCATGTCGAGGCTGCGCGACAACGTCATCGACGCTTCCGCGAGCAGGGCGGTTCGTTGGGTCGCAGCATCCTGCTTCTGGAGCTCGCTGGCGCGCAGACCAGCGCTGGTCAGCGCGCCAGCGAGCGAGTGCAGGAAGCCGTCTTCGGACGGGGTGAAGAGATCGGGCGGGAAGGTGATGGCCAACAGGCCGTGCGTCACACCGTCGCGGTGCAGCGGGAGGAGGTGGAGGCAGCGGTCCTCGGTGTAGTACTTCGCGAGGTCTGGGAACGCCGCCACGATCTCGGCCAACGACCGGTAGTGGACGTCGGTGCGGGTGCGCGCCGCCCACGCCCCCGGAAGCTCGCTGGACAGGGGGATCTCCTGGTACTGGTCGGCTCCGTCGCCGGCGCGACCGTGCCAGGTGACGGTCCGCAGGACGTCGTCCGCGTCGAGCGTCAGGACCATGGCTGACGTCGCGCCCATCGTCGCCACGGCGTGACCCAGGAAGCCCTCGACCACGTCCTTGATCGTGCGTGCTCCGGTGAGCTCCACCGCGAGGGCGTCAAGCACGCGCTGCGCCAGCAGGGTCGTCCGCTCGAGGCGTTCGCGCTGACGCTGGCTGGCGCGGGCGGCAGCGAGCGCCAACCCGCAGATCAGGATGCAGGTGGCGAACCTGATGAGCCACTCGCGTTCGCCCAGGTTGTCGTTCCACACGCCGGAGGCGACCGACGCCGCGAGGACGAGAGCCACGACACCCGCAGTGCGGCGTACGTCGGCACTGATCGCGACCAGGACCGCAGCAGCTGCATAGGCGCCGTTGATCTGGCGACCGAACGCGATGTCGACAGCCACCATGACCGCAAGCAGCAGCACGCCCGGGACCCACCACAGTCGCCCCGACAGCAGTCGCGCGCTCAGTACGGTCACCTGGCTCAGGCTCCTCGGGCGCGCGGACGGCCGAGAACGCGCGCGGAAGACAGAGACCGTCACCGCGACGATAGTGGCGCGACGGACGGTCCGCTGGCGTTTTCCACAATCCGCCCGGAGGAGGAGGTGCTCAGCCCACCCCGCCGAGGCGCTTGAGATCGGCAAGGATCCGGTCGAGCTGGGTGATCAGCGACAGGTGGCCCTCGTCCTCGAACAGATGTCTCTCGGCGCCGTTGGCATGCTCCGCGAGCCAGACCCCGTGCTCGTAGGGCACCATCGCGTCCTGGCGGCCCTGCCACACCGCGACCGGCACCCGGATGCGCGTCAGGTCGAAGCCCCACGGCGCCACGGCCGCGAGCCCGTCGTCGCGCATGCCGACCACGCCCTGGGCGCCGGCGTGGTTGAAGGTGCGGCTCATCCAGTCGCAGAAGTCAGCGTCCAGGGCAGCGAGGTCCACCGGCGTCACCAGACCGCCCATGGCGTCCGCGACCTCCTCGGCCGTCGCCTGCAGGATCGGGAGGGCGTGCTGCTGGAGATAGGCGCCGTAGACGTCGCGGCCCTGCTCGGCGGCGCGATACTCGGCGTGGTTCTCCGGGGCCATGCCACCGAACCAGTCCAACCCTGGGGCGTCGTACGGCGCCACGCCGGCGATCGTCGCCGCGGCTCGGCACCGTTCGGGCAGCAGCGCCGCGCACGCGAGCGCTCGCGGTCCACCGCCCGACCAGCCCGCGGTGACGAACTGGTCGATCCCGAGGTGGTCGAGCACCGCAACCGAGTCGGCCACGTCGTCGGCGTACGCACCGGCCTCGGCGCGAGGGGTGGAGGCGCCGTACCCGGGCCGCGAGTAGGTGACCATCCGTAGCCCCGCAGCCGCGACGGTGTCGTCGAACCACTGCGACTCGGCGACGGCGGAGGGCGACCCGCCGTGGAACAGCAGGCAGGTGCGACCGGGGTCACCGCCCACGAGCACCTCGATGGTGCGGCCGTCGACGGTGGGGACCTCCAAGCGTTCGCTCATGCCGCGACGCTACGCGGCCCGGTCGTGATGACCCTCACCTCCCGCGGAGCGCGTCCTCGACCGTCGCGTGCGTGGACAGGGCGCGTGAGAGGCCCGTGAACCGCAGCGCCTGGGCGACCATGCCGTTCGCTCCGACGATGCGCAGCTCGCTGCCAGCGTCGCGGCAGGTCCGTGCCCCCGAGACCAACGCGCCCAGAGCGACCGCGTCGATGCGTGCTGTCAGCGACAGGTCCACGATGACGATCGGCGCGAGCGCCGCTGCGTCGGAGATGTCGGCAACGAGATTGACGGCGTGGAGGCCGGTGACCTCGGACCGGCACCGGATCTTGCGGAACCTGCCGTCTGCTGGTTCCTCCTGGGTCGTCCGCGCTGCAGTCCGCGGCTGGACGTCCCGGGCGCGGTCGGGCTCCTCTTGGCCGCCGAGTCGGCTGTGGAGGTAGCTCACAAGGTCCAATGTGTCAGCATTCTCGCCTTCCCGCCCGTCAGGGATGCTCAGTCCTCACTGATCGGCGAGCTGGTCCCCGGTCTCCCACACGCGCACCCAGTCGACGTACATGTGCTGGGGAAGCTGCCTGTCGGTCATCTCGACGAACTCGTAGTCCGAGGACAGCAGGCTCAGGATCGGGTACTGCGGAGCGTTCGAGATGCCACCATTGATGCGGTGGCTCTCCTTGCCGTCGATGCGGAAGATGAGCCGTTGCGGCGTCCACTGCACCGAGAAGACGTGGTAGTTCTTCGACCAGCCGTCGCGCCTGTTCTTCAGGAAGGAACGGCCGTTCGCGACCCGCTCGCCGGTCTTGACCATGCGGCTGCCCTCGTAGCGATGGATGAACGTCGCCAGCCCGCCGAGGGGATGGCGGTCGCCGAAGTACTCGATGACGTCGATCTCGTGACCGCTGCCGCCGGGGAACATGCCGCCGACCGGCTGCATCCAGAAGCTGCCGTGCTGTCCGCGCTGGCGATGGAACCTGACGCGAGCCGCGGCGAAGCCGTACGTGAAGGAGAAGGCGCCCTCGGTGCCGATGTGGCCGTTGAGCCGGTAGGCGAACTTGCCGATGTAGTCCCCTCGGACGTAGGCCTTGCACGTGTCGGTCCTGGTGGGGTCTCGCAGGACGCTCAGACGCACCGCGCCCCCGGCGACCTGGACCGCGGACGGGTCGCCCTGGGAGCAGCTGCGGAGGCTCTGCGGCTCGAAGTTGGTCCCGCGGTGGTGCCACTGGGGGGAGAGCTCGATGCCGTCGAACTCGTCGGTCCAGGTGGGGGCGAGCCAGGGCGCGGTGCTGACCGGGTCGCTGGTCACCGAGCCGAGCCCCCGATGGTGCACCGCCGTGACGCGATACGTCAGCGGTTGCCCGTCGGTCGTGGCCGGGGCAGCGAACTGGACGCGTGTCTCGGTCTTCTGCCGGATCGTGTCGACCCACTCCCAGGAGGGTCCGCGCTGGACCTGCAGGACGATCTGACGGCCGGGCGAGGCCGGCACGACGACAGCGGTCAGGGCTGCCAACGCCTCGTCGGGGCTCGCGACCTGCCCGCCCTGATGGACGATCTGCGGGAGCGCCTCCAGGCGTACCCGCTGAACCTCGACGTCGCGGAGGGCGCTGTTCTCGGCCGCCGCTCGGGTGGCATCGGCGGCCGCGCCGGGCGCGGGTGCCAGCAGCAGGGAGGCGGGCAGCAGCAGCGCAACCGCCGTGCCTGCACGTACGCGACGTTCGAACATCTCTCGACTTTCTTTGCGTGGCCTTTCCCGGTACGACGCAGCAATCGTTGCCTTGGTTGTCGGCGGCTGATGGACGGGGCAATCAGCAGCCACTGACTTGACGTGATGCACCCAGCACCGCCCGAACGTGGCCGTATCATGCCCTTCAGTGTGATGCTGGTCACGGGCCCCGCTGTTCAGCCTCGGGTCACTCGCAACAGCAACGAACAGGGACTCGGACCCCTTGGGACGAACGGGAACGAATGAACGGCGATCACGGCGCAGTGCCGGCACCCGATCGCGCCCGCGGTAGCAGCTGGGGTGGCCCGGGAGTGCGCGCAGAGCTGCGCCGGATCGCCGACGATGCGGCGCGGCGGGCCGGGTTCCGCGTGTGTGCGATCGAGGTGCTGCGCGGGGACGGCCTCCTCGAGCTGGTGGCCTTCACGGGTGCACCTCATGCCGCTTCGGTCCCGGGGGACAGCCACTCGCACATCCACGACGTGCGGCAGGTCCTGAATCAAGGCGGGCGGTACGGCGAGTTCGTCTTTCTCGCCGAGGAGGAGATGGACGCCCACCTCCGGGAAGCGATCGCCAGCTACGGGTACATCCCCCCGGCTCTCGACCTGCCGGACCCCGATCGTTGGCGCCCGTTGGACATGCTGGTGGCGCCGCTGACGGACGCATCCGGTCGCACCCGCGCCCTGCTCCACCTCGACGAGCCACTCTCGGGCCACCGTCCCCGACCCGAGCAGCTGCTCGACATCTCGGCTCATCTCGAGCTCGTCCTCCAGGCCGTCCTGGCCACCGTCGATCGCGATGAGCTCACGCGCCGAGCACGTCTGGACGAGACGGCGCGCGCCATGGTGCGAGCGGCTTCCGAGCGGCTGGGGGGTGAGGAGCTGTTGGCGCAGGTCCACCCGGAGCTGGTGGCCGGATTCCGCGCCCGGTCGGTGGCGGTGCTGCTCTTCGAGGCGCCCGCCGAACCGAGCGAGACGCGCGCCACCGCCGCCCGGCTCCCCGTGTTGCTCCGACCCGCCGTCGAGGCGGCGACCCGTCGGGCGTGGCAGTCCCGGACGGTGATCATCGCCGAGCCCGGACGCGTGTGGGGCGATGACGCACTGGAGCAGGAACATCTGCAGGACCTGACCGATCACCTGCTCGCGCACGACGCCAGGGAGCTGCTCCTGGTGCCAGTGGGGGCCGGGCACGAGCCGACGGGTGTGCTGGTGGTCGTTCGCGACGGCCAGGAGGACCGCTGGACCGAGGGCGAGAGCCAAGCAGCGCTGGGGGTCGGCCACGACCTGGGTCGCGCCCTACTCAGCACCCGCGCGCACGAGCGTGAGCAGCAGCTCATCGACCAGTTGCAACGGCTCGACGAATACCGCCAACAGCTCATCGCAACGGTCTCCCACGAGCTCAAGAATCCCCTGGGAGTGATCGTCGGCCACGTGGAGATGCTCGAGGCGGTCCCGGGGTTGCCGACGGCCGCCGCCACGTCTCTCCATGCGTTGGGCCGCGGCACGTCGCGGTTGACCTTGCTCGTCGACAACCTGCTGCTCCTGGGCCGGATCAGCGACCTGGACAGTCCCGTCGTGGGACTGCCGGTGGACCTCGGCTCCGTCCTCACCCAGGTGATCGAGGACGAGTCGCTCCGGGCAGAACGCCAGGGCGTGACGCTGCAGACATCGGTCCGCGACGATGCATCCAGGGTGACGGGAGAGCCCGAGGAGCTTCGTCAGGTGATCGCCAACCTGGTCAGCAATGCGGTGAAGTACTCCCGTGCCGGGGGAACCGTGAACCTGTGCCTGGAGGAGCAGGGCGACGAGGTCGTCTTCACCTGCGCTGACAACGGGCTCGGCATCTCCGAGCAGGACCAGGAGCACCTCTTCACAGAGTTCTTCCGCTCGACCAACCCCGAGGCGCTGCAACGACCGGGCACCGGCCTCGGTCTCGCCATCGTCTCGCGGATCGTGAGCCGGCACGGGGGACGGACCGAGGTCGAGACCCAGCTGGGACACGGCACCACGTTTCGCGTCGCCCTGCCCCGGGCGCGACCGCATCGGGACGACGCCCATCATTGAGGCGCGTGCCCCTCGGGAGCCTCTTCTGCCCGGCCGTTCGTGATCACGTGGAATCGTGGCGCCCGTGAAGATCTACGTGGCCGGACCTCTCGCCGATGTCGAGAGGGTCCGAGCAGTCCAAGTCGCAGTGGTGGCCGCGGGGCACGAACTCACCCTGGACTGGACCCGAGGTTCGGACGCTGTGCTCAGGGAGGGTTATTCCTCAGCCCCCGACCTCGCCGCCAAGATCGCCACTGACGATCTGGAGGCGGTGCTCAATGCCGACGCAGTGCTGGTGGTCATGTCGGAGCACGACGGACGAGGGATGTTCGTCGAGCTCGGGGTTGCCTTGACGCGCGCCCGTCGAGGTGAGCTCGAGCACCTCGTCGTCCTCGGCCCGATCCACCACGAGAGCGTCTTCTACTTCCACCCTGCAGTTCAGCGCATGTCGGCGGTTGAGGAATGGCTGGTCAGCGTTGCCTGACTCAACCGCCGTCATCGGTTGCGGCTGTCCTCGCCGCGGTCGAGAACCGTGAAACCGAAGACCTCGCTCCAGAAGGCGGCGAGCCGTTCCGGGTCGTGGCAGTCGATGCTCAGTTCGGTGAACCTGCTTGTCATGTCGCTCCTCGGGGGTGTGAAGTCCCCGAGTGGTCGGTGGCGACGAATCGAGCTCCGGCACGGTCCGGGGGCTCGCCCGTCCCACTCACCCGGCCGACTGTTGGTACCACGTGGCGGTGGATGTGGGTCGGAAGCCGACACCGTGATACGCCCCGGCGGCTGCTTCGCTCTCGTAGGAGATCTTGACTCGCTCGGCACCTCTCGCGGCCAGGCGATCGATCCCAGCGGTCAGCATGGTGCTCGCCAGACCGCGACGTTGGAAGTCGTCCTCCACCCTGACGGGCTCAACGAGTCCTACTTTGGTCTTTGGGTCGAACCAGTACAACGAGTAGCCGGCGACCTGCCCGTCAGCGGACTCGACCATGAGGTCGAGGGCCGGGTCGTAGAGCGAGCACTGCTCGAGGCGTTCCTTCACCATGTGTCCGCTCCGGTGCCGCATGTGATGGGGGGCGTCGAGGCGCTGCGTGCGATCTACGACAGTGAATCCCTCTGCGGGCACCGAGACGGCCGGCCGATCGGCGGCGTCCATCCAACCCGTGCTGTCGCGGTGGCCAGGTGTGAGGTCGGATCGCCGAGCAATCTCGACAAAGACGTCGTTGTCACTGACAGGAACGTCGAAACCTGCCGACGCGTGCTCCGCAGCATGTGCCAGCGCTCGATCCCACACGTCGGCGGGCTCGTAACCCGAGGCGCCGGGGACAACGATGGGGTCGCACTGCCACGAGTCGTCCGCCGCGCCGGTCAAGAGGACACCGGCGACAGGCCCGTCGTCATCGAGCCAGAAGAGCTGATCGACCTCGTCGGACTGCTGCGGTTTTCGCCACCACCACTGCACGTCGGCGGCGTCCCACATGCCGGCCACAGGATCAGCCAGACGAGCACGTTGAAGCAGGGACGTCGCCAGCGTCACGGCATCGCGCCCCGTGACTCTGACTTCCTTCGCTGAGATAGACATGTCGTGTACCTCATCACGCGGCGGTCTTGGT
The DNA here is from genome assembly GCF_035576065.1 of Nocardioides sp. Taxonomy (GTDB): domain Bacteria; phylum Actinomycetota; class Actinomycetes; order Propionibacteriales; family Nocardioidaceae; genus Nocardioides. The sequence goes on along the minus strand of NZ_DATLWX010000007.1, from coordinate 37,553 downwards.
TCACCATCGGTTTTGGTGCGTGCACCGGCCACGCAAGCGTGTTTGCGAAAACAGCGGGCCGCCGCGGGATGGGCCCGCGGAGCGTGTGCTGGTGGGGGATCCCGCATGGCGGAAGGCGAGGCGCGCGAGCCAGACAGCGTGAGCACATGTCCAACGCAATCCGCTTCAGCTCAGTGACGTTGGCCTGCCCTGATCCAGCGGGACTGGCGTCCTTCTACGCCGATGTCACGGGCGGCGAGGTCACGTTCGTCCACCACATGGAATGGGCGTCCATGCGCTGTGAGGGGGTGCGCCTGGAGTTCATGGGGGTCGCTGACTACGTCCCACCTCGTTGGCCAGATGATTCCGCGTTGCTCCACATCGATTTCCTCGTCGACGACCTCGAGAAAGCCGCGACCCGCGTCGAACGATCGGGGCCACGCGTTTCGACCATCAGCCGAACGCGGCTCATTGCCTGGTGTTCAGCGATCCTGCAGGCCATCCGTTTTGTCTCTCATTGATCGACGAGGTCGGATGAAGTAGCCCTACGCAAGTAGCGCCGACCCACGCTCGAAGGGACACCGCCGCGGTCCAAGCGTCAGGAGAGCCGCGTTCCGCGCTCCGCTCCAGGGCACCACACCCCATGGCCGATGCGGCTACGTTCGAGGCATGACAGAGTCCGGGCGAGCCATGTATGGCGCGGCCGCAGCAGCAGGACCTGGTCTCGTGCTCGCCGCAGCGGGATTGTTCCACCCGCATTCCCTGTCCTATGCGACGGCTCCTCGCTGGACCATGCTTCACGTCGTTGCCCTTTTCGTGTTCCCTCTCGTGGGCGTCGTGCTGGCCTGTCTGGTGCGCGGACGCGGTGACCCCGTGGCCTGGGTGATACGCGTAGGCGCGTTCGTGTACGCCGCGGCGTACACAGCGCTCGACGTGATCAGCGGGATCAGCGCGGGCTACGTCACGTGGCGGCTGGGCGAGGGCGTCGCCCGTCCTGACGAAGTGCGCTACCTCTTCACGATCGGGTCACGCCTCGGCGAGGTGGGCTCGTGGGCGCTCATCGCTTGTGCCATGGCCGTAGCTGTCGACGCTCTACAGCGGGCTCGACGTGCGGCGCTGCCCGGCCTGCTCTTGGTGCCCGGGGCAGTACTCGTGCACGTCGACCACATCTTCGCGCCTACCGGAGTCGCGGGCATGGTGCTGATCGGGCTCGCCAGCGGTTGGCTCGCCAACCAAAACCTGAACGCCCGGATGCGACGCTGTTGAAGCTTCACCGGGGCGCCACTCCCGCAGCAGGATTTTCACCCGGCCTGTTCGTCGGGTCGGCGACTTCAACGATGAAGACGTGCAGCCGGTTCGACGCGGCGGTCTGGTCCACGGGCGCGCGAGCACGCCGAAGGGACTCGAAGCGCGCGGGAATCCGCTTCGGGACGGATTCTGAGGCTCACCGTGACGGCTGGGCGGACACCCATCTCCCGGATTCGTCGACCGGAGACAGCAGGAGCGCCACGACAACCACTGAGAGCACGACGACGGCGGCAAAGATCGTTGCCAGGTGAACGTCGAGTGGTCCACCGTTGTACATCGTGACGCCAACGGCGATGAGAGCAACGCAGACTGACACGACGCCGGACCAGTGCAGCCGCCGCAGACCAACGATCACGAGCACGGCGGGCACGACGTACGAGACCATGCTCGCGGTGCCCAGCGCGTTGACAGCCTCCGTCGGGCCCCGCGCACCAGGGATCGCCAGCACCAACCCGGTGAAGAACATCGAGCCGCAGTGGAAAGCCAGCCCAACAAGCCCCAGACCGCACACCGCGGCCTCGCCGGCGGACAGCCGCTTGGCGAGGCTACGTAGGGGCAGTCCTCGGAGCAGAAGCCGGGAGCACATGACGAGGGCCACCACAGTGATCAGGCCCAGCACGAAACTGGTCGGCATGCCGCAAATCATACGTCCCGTAGGCCGACGGACTATTGCGACGACCTGTCCTGGCGATGCCAGCGCGACATGGCCGTGCTCCCCACCTGATCAGATGTGCTCGGGATCGTCTTCGGCGCCCGTCCGGCCGAGTCCTGCCACGGCCGCCAGGATCAGGATCGTCCCGGCGATCCCGGCGGGGCCGAGGCGTTCACCCAGGATCAGGGCCGCCAACACCGCGGCCGTCACCGGCTCCAGGAGGCTAGCGACGACTGCGACGCTGCCCGATGTCGTACGCAGACCCGCGTAGAGCAGCCCGTAGGCCACCGCCATCGTGAAGACGCCCAGGTAGACCAGACCGGCAACGGCAACCAAGTCGGCGGTGTACATCGGTCCAGTCGATCCGGCGAGTACACCAACAGGCAAGAGGACGAATGCACCGGTCGCCGTCGTAGCCGTCGTCAGAATCAACGGATCCACACGCTGTGCCAGCGGCCGCCCCAGGGCAGTGGTCACCGCGTAGATCGTGCCCGACGCGATGGCCAAGACGATGCCGAGCTCGGGCTGTGGCCCTGTGACGCCGGCGAACCCGCTCACCAGAACCAGACCGGTGAGAGCAGTGACGAGCACCACGAGTCTGGGCAACGCGATCAACTTTCGCTCGTTGACGGCATCGCTGACCGTGAGGAGAACTGGGGCGAGCCCGAGCGCGATCACCGTCGCTACGGTGACACCGGCGGTGATGACCGAGCCGAAGTAGAGGGCCTGGTATGCGGCGGTGCCACAGCCCACGGCGACAGTGTGGGCTGGGTGCTGCGCGATCAGGGCACGAAGCTGACCGCCCCTGCGCACCGCCACGACAGCGACACCGAGAACAGCGGCCGCGATGAGCATGCGGTAGACGCTGAGCGTGATGACCGACATGGGGGTGATGTCGCGAATCAACTGGACGACCAAGCCTCCGGTGCCCCACAGGACGCCGGCCAGCGAGATCTGGAACAAACCGATCCGCGCAGAGCGCGCGGTCGGGACAGATGCGAGTGTCATGAAGTGTGCTCCTGGGTGAGAACCGGCGAACGGATCGTCCGGAGCACGCCTGTCTTCCGGCCCTGCTGACGCAGGCCGGTCACCGAAGCGCTCCGGTCAGTCGACCGGAGGCGGAAGGATGCCGTGGAAAGGGACGCGAGGAGTCACGAGGCGAGTTTCGCAGATGGACTCACCCGCCGCTATCCGCTTACGTCATGCGCTCCGCGAGCCGATCGTCACGCGGTGAGGTCAGGTGCGGCGACTCACCGCAAAGCCCTGCTGGGCGCGACTGGGTTGCCCTCTAGGCTCCTGGCATGGACCTACTGCTCGCCGATGAGAGAACCCTGCTGGCGGGGATGGTCGACCGCCAACGCGACGAGATCGCCAGCCTGCTCGAACCTCTGTCGGAGGACGAGGCGCGGGCCCGGCTGGTGCCTTCGCTGACGACGCCCCTGGGGCTGGTCAAGCACGCCACATTCGTGGAGCGGGTCTGGTTCCACCATCGCGTGGCCGGGGTGTCGCGGGCGGAGCTGGGACTGCCCGACGAGGTCGACGACAGCTTTCAACTCGTTGAGGAAGACACGGTGGAGACGGTCCTGGCGGCGTACGTCGACGCCTGCGCGCGCTCGCGCGAGATTGCCGCCGGGCGCGACCTGGATCAGAACTACGCCTGGCACTCCGGCGTTGTGAGCCTCCGGTTCATCTTTGCCCACCTCGTGCAGGAACTCGCCCGGCACGCGGGGCATGGCGACATCCTGGTTGAGCAACTCGTCGCCCGGCGCAAGACCTGACGTCGTCGATGACGATCAAGTTGCGGCTGGTGCAGCGGGAGGTTGTCTCCGCGGCGCTTGAGTGATCAGCGCACGATCTCGCAGCCGCGAGCTGCCTCGATGCCGACGCACAGATCACGCCCGTCATACGCGCTCGCCCGGTCCGTCCCCGTCCCGCCGAGGAGACGGTCAGGGCCGTCGCGGCCATAGAGCACGTCATCGCCACCGCGCCCGAAGGCGATGACCCGCGTGGCGAAGTACGCCTCGAACCTCTCATCGCGACCGCTACCGTAGAAACGCAACGGACTTTTCGACGTGTCGAACGAATAAGATTCCCAGCCGGACAGCCTGAGCGCGAAGTGCCCTTCATCGACGAGTGTCCCGGCTCGGGCGTTGAGCGTCACCTGGCCGCGGAGCCTCCTGCCGTCGAAGGTGAACCTGTCCCTGCCGGCGCCACCGTCGAGCCGCGCACCACTGCTGCGGGCGAACACGTTGTCGTTACCCGCGCCGGTATCGATCCTCACCTCGCCGGCCGACCCCGTGTGGACCTTGTCGTTTCCGGCTCCGGTGCTGATCGTGTCGTTGCCGCCGTCACTGAAGACTACGTCGTTGCCATCGCCACCGATCGCCGTGTCGGTCGCATGGTCGCGCTCGGAAGCTTCAGGTCCTCCGCTGTCCAAAAAGATGAGGTCGCTGCCCGCACCCGGGTCGACGACGTCCGCGCCACCGCCTGCGTAGATCGTCTCGGCGCTTGCGCTACCAGTGATCCGGTCGGTGTAGGCAGTCGCGATGATCCGTTGGTGCGGATGAGCGACGACCGTGTCGGAGCCCTGCCCGGTGACAACGCCGGCAGCCAGGTCTGCGTCGATTCCGACGGTGGCGCTGGAAAAGTCGACGGTGTCGAGCTCCTGCCAGCCACCGTACAACGTCTGCCGCGGGTCCCACCCTGCGTCGAGGTGGTCATTGCCGGGGCCGGGGATCAGCGTGTCGCCGACGACGAAGCTAGTCCCATCGAGGTACCTCTGGCCGTCGTCGGTCCCGCCGACCAACCTCTGGCCGTCGTCGGTCTTGCCGACCAACCTCTGGCCGTCGTCGGTCCCGCCGAACAACCGGTCGTCTCCTTCGCCGCCAGTGAGTGCATCGGCGCCACCGAGACCACAGATAACGTCATTGCCCGTGCCACCGTCGATCAGGTCGTCCCCGTCGCTGCCGAGGATGACGTCGTCTCCGGGCGTCCCGATGACGCTCTGCGGCTCAGTCGCAGGCTTCTGGTCGGCCACGATCGTGGCGACCCTTCCCTCGCAGCTCAAGTCGACCGGATCCGTCTGGTCCGCCGGGGCGGCACAGGCCACGACGAGTCCTGCAAGAACTGGCAGCAGACAGAACTGTCCGATGGTGTTTCTCACGTGGGTCCCCCCGGAAGTCGGCATCGTTCGTATGACGAAGCGCGCGCCTCGTGGGTTCCATCACCGCCGGACGGCGTCGATCTCCAGCCGAGCAAGGCCCGCTGAAGCCGTGACCGACGCTGGCGTCCGGAGGCTTCCTCCACCAGCTGAGGTGGGCCGGAGCCTCAGGTGGCTGAGCTCAGTCCTCCCGGAGGGCTTGATGCTGGTCGACATTGCGCCCCGCGTGCGGATCTGGGACGGAGTCAGGCTCGACGCTCTCGATGGTTTCTTCCAGACGAACTCGCGGCGGCAGGCTGCGGTAGTCCTGCACGGGCTTCGTCCCTACCGGGCGGTCATCTCCTGAGGTCATCTTCTGACCCTAGCCCTGCTGGGCGGCCGCGAGCCCGGATTGACCTTGCCCCAACGGCAACCACCACTGTCATCCCACCGGTGACCGACACCGGGGAGGATGGAGACGATGACCGAGCCCCGCACCCTCTTGACGATCGGCGACTTCGCCCGCGCTGCGGGTCTGACGCCGAAGGCCTTGAGGTTGTACGACGACCTGGGACTGCTGCCTCCCGCGGAGGTGGACCCGTCCTCGGGCTACCGACGCTACGACCCCTCGCAGCTGGAGCGCGCCCGTCTGGTGGCGACGCTGCGGCTGCTGGGAATGCCGCTGGCACGGATCCAGCAGGTCCTCGACCACTCGCCCGCGGCTGCGGCGCGTGAGGTCGAGACCTTCTGGTGTCAGGTCGAGGCTGACACGGCGACCCGCCGTGGCATCGTCACCACCCTCGTCCATCAGTTGAGGAACGAGGCACACATCATGACTACATCGACCGACACACTCCGCACGGAGTTCGGCGTCAGCCACCGCCAGGGTGGCCGTGAGCGGCAGCAGGACGCCCTGGTCGCCACCCCGGAGCTCGTCGCCGTCGCTGACGGTTTCGGCGACCGGGACGACGTGGCAGCCGCGGCACTGGCGGCCTTCGCCACAGGAGGCCTCGATGGGGCAATCCGCGAGATCGCGCCAGAGGTCAGTACGGCGCTGCCGGACCAGCCGTCCTTCGGCACCACCCTGACCGCCGTGAGGATCGAAGGCTCCGCGGCTCGGATCACGCACATCGGTGATGCTCGCGTCTGGTTGGTGCGCGACCGCGAGTTCCGGCAGGTCACCCACGACCACACGGTCGTGGCGGCACTACTGGAGACTGGCCAGCTGACCGCCGACGAGGCGCGATCGCACCAGCACCGCAACCTGCTCAACCGGGCCCTCACGCCGGGAGTCGTGGCCGACGAGTGCGTGGTCGACCTGCGCGCAGGAGACCGCCTGGTGCTGACCACGGACGGGGTCCACTCCTTCGTCGATGACCTCGGTCCGCTCCTCACCTCGACCGCTGGCCCGCAGGACGTCGCCGACGCAGTCGCGACAGCCGTCGCCCTGGCAGGGGAGCCGGACAACCACACGGTCGTGGTGGTCGACCTGTCCTGATCAGTCAAGTCGCCGACGCGCGAGCAGGACGGCCTGCGGGGTGGTCTCGGATCCCTCCGGAGCGCGCTGCAACCGCGTGTGGACGTCGAAGCCGCTTGCGTCGAGCACGTCGACGACGTGCTGCGGAGCGTGCCGGTAGTTCGTCATCGCCACCGGGTGACCGTAAGCACCGGCACGCTCCCGGCGCTCCCCTTCGCCGGCCTGGAAGGCCGTCAGGAGCCAGGCACCCGTCCGCATCACCCGGGCAAACTCCTGGGCGATCGTGCCCAACAGCTCGGGCCGGGTGTGGATCAGCGAGTACCACGCGAGCGCCCCACCCAGGGTGTCGTCGTCAAGGGACAGTGCTTCCATCGAACCCACGTCGAAGCGGATCCCTGGGTGGTCGCGACGAGCGACCTCGACCATGCCGGTGGAGAGGTCGACGCCGAAGACGTCGACCCCGCGGGCAGCGAGGTGGCCGCTGATCCGCCCCGTGCCACACCCCAGGTCCGCGACCGGGCCGAGACGCTCTGCCAGACATCGCTGGGCGAAGTCGTCGATCATGGCGACGTCCAACGCCGTCTCCGCGCTCACGTCAGGGAGGAGCGTCGCGTAGTCCTGGGCGACGGCGTCGTAGCCGTCGCGGGTCTGCGTCCGGTCGTCGGGAGATGTCACGAGAGAGCAGGGTACGGCGCCGGCGGCCTCCGCTGCCGTTGCCGTGGCTGTCACCTCAGCCGATCGAGTCGGCTGTCAATGGTCGTGGGAGTCGCTGTCACTGTGCTCGGGCGCCTCGCCAGCCGGAGCGTCGTTCTGCTCTGCCGGAGCATCGTCACCTGGAACCTTGTCGCCTGCGGCATCGTCGGCTGGTGCGTTGTCGACCGGGGCGTTCTGGGTGCCTTGGCCGTGGTCGTGGCTGCTCGAGTCCATCGAGTCAGCGAGCGCGGACATCCCGAACCACGTCACGAGGGCTACGAGAGCAACGGCTGCACCGAACAGGCTGAAGAGGTCGCGCCACCGGCCCTGCGCATCCTTGGCCACGAATGCGGCGTACGACATCAGCAGGCCGATCGGAGTCATGGCCGCGGACCGCTCGGGGAACTGCTCGAAGTGTTGGATCCCACCCCCGAGCAGTCCGACGCCGAACGAGAGGAGTAGCGAAAACGTCACGAGGGCAATCGCACGGCGCAGAGTGGGCCGAACCGGTGCGAACACGAACTCGTTGACCACGGTCCCCAGCAGGAAGACCATGGCCCCCACGATGCAGATCACCGAGTAGACAGGCGGGTCGATGGGGTAGTGCACGACCGCTCCGGCGATCAGGGCGGCGCCGACGAAGTAGAGCATCGCCCCGACATAGCGGGCGTACAGCGAGGGTTCGCTCCGCTTGAGGCTGCTGGGGTTCTCACGGGTGAGGGTGCGCTTTGTGGAAGTCTCGGCAGTGATGGTGGGCATGAGGTGTGATTGGCCTTTCGAGTCCGGGATGTGCGGGCAGGCAGGAACAAGGCCGACCCCGTGGTGGGGTGCGACCCTTCCGGCGCAGCTCAGCAGCGCAGAATCGAGAGGTGGATCAAGCAGGGAGGGTCAGGCGGTCGTAGCCAGGGCGGCGTCTGAGGGAGAGACGTCGCCCGCAGAGCCGTGAACACGGGGTGCCTGGGGCGCGTCAGTGCAACGAAGGCAGCGAGCGCTGAGATCAGCGCACACAGGATCGCCAAACAGATCTCCGCCGCGCTGTGTCCAGGCTCTTCCCCGCCACCCCCGGAGTCGTCGATACCCGGCTGCTCCGCGTGGCCCGTTGGCGACGCGAGCACGTCGGCCGGGGCAGAGGCATGGGCCGTCGTGCCGTGCGATCCGACGCCGTGCATGGCCATGAGGCCGACGATGAGGAAGGTCCACACCACTGCGGCGAACAGTGCTCGCGGCGCTCCGCTTCGGGCGATCGGTCTGGACACCGGCGCGACGCTAGACGGTGGCGACAGGCAAACTCCAATCCGCGAGGGTTCGGCGTCGGCTGTCTCTGGACTCCGCGGCCCAGCGTGGTCGCCTCAGCCGACGTCCTCGTTCCCCAGGGCGGACCTCAGCAGCTCGGCCCATTCCGCATTGACCTCGTCGGCCTGCTTGCGATGGACGATCCCGGGTCGCCAGGCCGGGGGAATGGTGGCGCCGACGAGGTCGGCGATCGCCCCGACCGCGGCGCCGGGATCGCTCGTGAGCGCCTCGTAGGTGAGCACACAGGGCCGGAGGTCGTTGGTGGCGAACCACGCCTGCCAGGAGGCGTTGTGGTCCTGGATGGTCTTGACGAGGGCAACCATCCGCGCCACGTCCGGCGCCACCGGTCGCCTGATCACGTCACCCTGGTGCCAATATCCGCTCTGCTCGGCGCGAGCCCACGAGACCGCTTGGCCGACCACGTCCTCACGCACGAGATGGACGAAGGCCAAGGGACCGAGCGCGGCCTGCAGGGTCGTGGAGTCCGACTGACGGCGTGCTCTGCCGATGCCTCCGACGAGCCTGTCGAGCGACCCCCACATGATGCGCGCGCCGAGCACGCCGTTCTCCGTGGTGGCTGCGTCGCGCACGGAGTCCACGAACGCCTCGTAGCTCCGCACCTGGTTTCCCGCCGTCTCCAGACCGAAGCGGGTCGCCCATGCGACCTCGTCCGGCTCCCGGAAGTAGGACTCCGGCCGGCCGAGCACCCCTGTGCTGGCGAGCAGACTGCAGAGGAACGTCGATCCGGTCCGCGGTGTCGCGCACAGGATGTAGCCAGTGGACCCGTCCACGTGGGCTCGCACAGTCATCCGAGAGAGGCGGCGGCGAGCACCTCTTCGACGACAGCGTCGACGTCGGCATCCGTGGTGCGGTGGTTGGTGATGCAGGCGCGGAGCACGAAGTGGTCGTCCAGGGTGGCGTTGGAGAGATACACCCGTCCTCGGGCGTTGACCCGCTCGAGGATCGCGGCGTTGGCCTCGTCGAAGGTGTCCGGGTCACCCCCGGTCCAGCGAAAGCAGACCGTCGACAACGGGACCTCGGCGAGTCGTTCCAGGTCCGGCTCCGCGTCGACCAGGGAGGCCAGCCGCTGAGCCTGCGCGATGTTCCCGGCGATGGACTCACGGAAGGCCTGCAGGCCGTGATAGCGCAGGGAGAGCCACAGCTTCAGCGCCCTCACCCGCCGCGAGAGCTCGATGGTCTCCTCGAAGAACATCTGTCCCTCGACCGGGTCATCGCTCAGGGACACGGCGTAGTCGTCGCTCAGGAAGAAGGCCCGCCGCGCGGCAGCGGCGTCACGATAGAGAATGATGCTGCAGCCCAGCGGTTGGTAGAGCCACTTGTGCGCGTCGACGGACACGGAGTCCACGTCGGCGAGTCCCTGGAAGAGCTCCGGCCGGACCATGGCCGCGGGGGCGCCGTACGCCCCGTCGACATGGACCCACAGGTCCTCGGACCTGGCGATGGCGACGATCTCCGCTATCGGGTCGACCGACCCGGTGACGATCGTGCCGGCACTGGCGACCACCGCGATCGGCACCCGCCCGGCAGCACGGTCCTCGGCGATGGCCCGGCGCAGTGCATCGAGATCCAGGCGCCGATCGGCGTCGGTGGGCAGGAGGCGAAGGTTGTTCCGACCGAGGCCGAGGAGCCCGACCGCCTTTCCCATCGACATGTGCACCGCGGTGGAGGCGTAGACGACGCCGCCCGTGACGCCGTCGTCGTTCGCGGGCGCTTTCGCCTCACGGGCCACGGCCAGGCCCATCAGGTTGGCCATCGATCCGCCACTGGTCAGGGTGCCCGAGAAGCCCGCGCAGCCCAACGCCTCGGCGATCCACCCGACCACGGTGCGCTCGATGATCGTCGTCGCCGGACCGGATCGCCACGCAGTCGCGTTCTGGTTGATGACCGAGGCGAAGAAGTCGCCCAGGGCCGCCACCGGCTCACCCGAGCCCATCACGTAACCGAAGAAGCGGCCGTTGCCCGTCCGGCTGTGCTGTGCCACCTCTGCGAGTGCGTCCAACGCGGCCGGTCCCATCCCGTGCTCAGGGGCCGGGCCGGCGAACAGGGCGAGGCTCTCCGCTCCCGTGGTGGCGGGTTGGATCGGGGCCGAGTCCAGCCCGCGGAGGTGGCGGACGGCCTCCTCGCTCACCCGGGCGGCCAGAGCGGAGAAGTCGTCGGGGGAGAGGTCGAGGGGGGCCGGTGGCATTCCGGCAGTCTGCCCCTTGAGGCAAGCCCGCCGCGACCTGCCTGGGCGTGCAGCAGCGCGGACCAACCTGCGAAGTTCATTTGCGTAAATGAACTTCGCAGGGGCTGGTGAGGGCGGCTCCCGCCGAGGGATCACCGGACGCGGAGCCGCTCGTCCGGGATCACCGCGATGCCAACGATCTCGATCAGCGCTTCGGGCTGCCACAGGGCCGTGGTCCCGATCCCGGCCATCGCTGGGTAGGAGGTGCCGGCCAGCTCGCGCCATACCTCGCCTATCTCGCGGCCGTGTGCCTGGTAGTCGGGAATGTCGGTCAGGTAGATGGTGATGCTGACGAGGTCCGACGGCTGGCCGCCGGCCTCGGCGAGCGTGGCAAGGACGTTGCCGAACGCCTGACGGAACTGGGCCACGATCCCGCCCTCGACGATCTGCATGTCCTTGTCCAGGGCCGTCTGGCCGCCGAGGTACAACGTGTTGCCGCTGAGGGTGCCGTGGGAGTAGCCCCGGGGGGTGGGGAGGCTCTCGGGGTTGATCGCACGGGGCTGGAGATCGGTCGCCATCGGGCCTCCAAAGAACGGGTGGTGTTGCTGCACGCTAGCAACCTATTGACATGTCCGCCACGACCGTGAGAATCGTGTAACACGGTCGCGAAGGAGCCCCATGGAACCCGATCTGAGCAAGTACGTCCTGGAGGGCGACGCCAGCGCGTATGCCAACGACAGCGGACTGGTCGTCCCGTTCGTCACCCGTGCCGGTCACGAACCGGACACCACTGGGCAGTCCGAGGGCGCCACCCGCATCTCGGGCGTCAGCATCCAGCACACGCCGGCCACCCGGATCTGGTTCGGGAAGGTCCACAACGACGCGGGATATCGATCGGCACCCCACCACCACGGCGAGGCGGAGACCGGGGGATACGTGCTCTCCGGTCGGGCCCGCATCTACTTCGGGGAGAGGTTCGCCGACTACCTCGACATGCAGGAGGGCGACTGGGTCTTCGTCCCTCCGTTCATGCCCCACGTCGAGTGCAACCTCGACCGCAACAACCCGCTGACCTGGATGACGACGAGGGCGCCGGAGAACATCGTTGTCAACCTTCCGCAGGTCAGCGACGGTGACCTCCGCGACTGGTCGGACCGCCCGTGACGACTCCCACCTCGGCCACCTTCACGGATGCCGTGACCCTCACGGTCGCGGAGCCCGAGCACTTCGACCTCGCCTTCACCGCCCGGACCCAGTCCTGTCCCTGGCCCAAGGCCTACGGCGGCGACCTCGTGGCGCAGGCTGTCGCCGCGGCCGTGCGGTCGGTCACCGACGGCAAGAGCCTCCACTCGATGCACTCCTACTTCATGCGGCCTGCGGACATCGGCGCGGAGATCCGCTACGAGGTGGAGATCCTTCGGGACGGACGGGGCTACAGCACGCGTCAGGTCCGGGGCTACCAGAATGGCAAGCCCGTCTACGTCTGCATGGCCAGCTTTGCGGCCGGCGAGGCAGGCGGGGCCTGGCACGACACCGTCCCCCTGACCGTGCCGCCACCCGACGAGATGCCCACCTCGGCCGACTACCTCGCCGGGCGGAGTGGCGGGACGATGACCGAGGAGTCGAAGGACTACTGGTCGACAGGTCGCAGCTTCGACATGCGTCACGCACCCGGGCCGGTGTATCTCGAGGTGGAGGGGGAGCCTGTCCCTCACCAGGCCATCTGGGTCCGGCCGTTCGACGCGCTGCGGCCGGTGGACGGGTTGACGGACGAGCAGCGCAACCAGGCAGCCCTCGCCTACGTGTGCGACTACACCATCCTCGAGCCCGTGCTGCGGGTGCTCGGCAAGGCCTGGGCGGACGACGGGCTGGTCACCGCCAGCCTGGACCACGCCATGTGGTTCCACCGGCCCGCTCCGGTCGACGAGTGGCTGCTCTACGTGCAGCGAGCCATGGCGGCCGACTCCGGGCGTGGCGCCGCGTCCGGCGCGTTCTTCACCACCGATGGGACCCACGTCGCGAGCGTCGTCCAAGAAGGAATGATCCGGGACTCAGGAGGCCGCTGATGGAGCTCTCACCGACCGGGCACACCGACACCTTCGCGCGCGACCACCTGCCCCCGGCGGACCAGTGGCCGACCCTCGAGTTCACCACCGACGAGCTGCACTACCCGGAGCGCCTCAACGCCGCCGTCGAGCTCATCGACGTGGCCGTGTCCAGGCACGGCCCCGACCGGGTCGCGCTGCTCACCCCCGACGGCGACAGCTGGACGTACGCCGATCTGCAGCGCCGCACCAACCAGGTTGCCCAGGTGCTGGTCGAGGACCTCGGTCTGGTGCCCGGCAACCGGGTCCTGCTTCGATCGCCCAACAACCCGTGGACCGTCGCGTGCTGGCTGGCGGTGCTGAAGGCCGGTGGTGTCGTCGTCACGATGTTCTCCGCGCTGCGCGCCGGCGAGCTGGCGCCGGTGGTGGAGAAGACGCGTCCGAGGATCGCCCTGGTGGACCACCGGTTCGCTGCCGATGTCGAGGACGTACGCCGAAGTGCTGGTGTCGACCTGTCGGTGATGACCTTCGGGGGAGGAGGGGCGGACGACCTCTGCACGGTGGCCGAAGGCAAGTCCGGTGAGTTCGCGGCCGCGGACACCGCTGCCGACGACGTCGCCCTGTTCGGTCCCACCAGCGGAAGCACCGGCGTCCCCAAGATCACCACACACTTCCATCGCGACATCCTCTCGATCGACAACACCTTCGGCACCCACGTCCTGCAGCTGCAGCCCGACGACGTGGTCGCGTGCACGGCACCGTTCGCGTTCACCTTCGGCCTCGGCATGCTGGTGGTCTTCCCCCTGCGGGCCGGGGCCGCCTCCCTCCTCACCGAGGCGTCCACGCCGGCGCAGCTCGCCGACCTCGTGGAGGAGCACGGCGTCACCGTCCTCGCGACCGCGCCCACGGCCTACAAGCAGATCCTGGCTGCGGGGAAGGTGCAGCAGCTGGCCGGCCTGCGCACCGGGGTCAGCGCGGGCGAGCACCTGCCGGAGGAGACGTGGCGCCAGCTGCACGAGGAGATCGGACTGCAGGTCATCGACGGCATCGGCGCCACCGAGATGCTCCACATCTTCATCTCGGCAGCCGGGGACGACATCAGGGTCGGGGCGACCGGCCGGCCGATCCCGGGCTACCGCGCCACGGTCCTCGGTCCAGACGGCCAGGAGCTCCCGCCGGGGGAGGAGGGGCGTCTCGCGGTGATCGGGCCGGTCGGGTGCCGCTACTTCGACGACGAGCGTCAGTCGTCCTACGTCGTCGACGGGTGGAACGTCACCGGCGACACCTTCAGCCGCGACGACGACGGCTACTTCTACTACCGCGCACGCACCGACAACATGATCGTCTCCTCGGGCTACAACATCGCGCCCCCCGAGGTCGAGGCCGCCATCGACACCCATCCCGACGTCGTGGAGTCTGCGGTCGTCGGCAAGCCCGATCCCGAGCGGGGCTCGGTGGTGTGCGCCTTCGTGGTCCTGCGTGAGGGCGTCAGCGGTGACGCCGCGAAGGCCACCGAGATCCAGGACCACGTCAAGGCAGTCCTGGCGCCCTACAAGTACCCCCGCGACGTGCGGTTCGAGCCGTCGCTCCCACGCAACACCAGCGGGAAGCTCCAACACTTCCGGCTCCGCCGGAAAGTCGAGGAGGGCCGGCTCCGCCGGAAAGTCGAGGAGAGCAGATTGCGCCGACAGGTCGAGGGGGAGGGCTCGTGAGGATCGCCATCGCGGGCGGTGGCCCCGGCGGGCTCTACCTGGCCGCCCTGATGAAGTCGCTGGACCCCTCCCACGAGATCACCGTCTGGGAGCGCAACGCACCCGACGACACGTTCGGCTTCGGGGTGGTGTTCTCCGACGAGACGCTCGGCAGCATCGGCGGCGCCGACAGAGTCGTCCATGACGAGATGGAGCGGCTCTTCGCCCGCTGGACCGACATCGACGTCGAGCTCGACGGTCACAGCTTCACCGTCGGCGGGCAGGGCTTCGCCGCGATGAGCCGCAAGGACCTCCTACGCGCCCTGCAGCAGCGGGCGCTCGAGCTGGACGTCACGGTGCACTACCGCACGGACGCGCCGGACGTCGACGAGCTCAGTGCGGCGTACGACCTGGTCGTGGCCTCCGACGGCCTCAACTCGCAGGTCCGCACCCGACGCCAGGAGGCGTTCCGACCCACCCTGGACCGCAGGGCCAACAAGTACATCTGGTTCGGCACGGACCTCGTCTTCGAGGCGTTCCAGTTCAACGTCTTGACGACGCAGTGGGGCGTCATGCAGATCCACGGCTACCCCTACTCCGACACGGGGTCCACCTTCATCGTCGAGATGCACGAGGACGTGTGGCGTCGCGCCGGCCTGGACCGCACCGAGGACCAGGTGTTCCCTCCCGGGGCCTCGGACACCTACGCCGTCGAGCGGGTCAGCGAGATCTTCGCCACCGAGCTGCAGGGTCATCAGGTCCTCACCAACAACTCGAAGTGGCTCAGCTTCCAGACCGTCCGCAACGAGCGGTGGTACGACGGCAACGTGGTGCTCATCGGCGACGCCGCCCACACGGCGCACTTCTCCATCGGCTCCGGCACCAAGCTGGCGATGGAGGACGCGCTGGCCCTGGCGGCGTGCCTGCACGAGCACCCGTCCGTGGGGCAGGCCCTCGCGGCCTACGAGGGGGAGCGGAAGCCGGTCGTGGAGTCGACCCAGCGGGCGGCACAGGCCTCGCTGGAGTGGTTCGAGAACATCGGGATGTACGCCGACCAGGACCCAGCACAGTTCGTCTTCAACCTGATCACGCGCTCTCGCCGCATCACCTTCGACAACCTCAAGGACCGCGACACCGTCTTCGCGGCGCAGATGGAGCAGGAGTTCGCCCGCCACCAGGGGGCGCCACAGGTGGTCCCCGCGATGTTCCAGCCGGGGAGGATCGGCGAGCTGGAGCTGAAGAACCGCGTCATCGTCTCGCCGATGGACATGTACGTCGCCACGGACGGTCTCGTCGGCGACTTCCACCTCGCGCACCTGGGATCCAAGGCGATGGGCGGCGCGGGACTGGTGATGACCGAGATGACGTGTGTCTCCCCCGAGGCACGCATCACGCTGGGGTGCCCCGGCCTCTGGAACGACGACCAGACCCGGGCCTGGCGCAGGATCACCGACTTCGTGCACTCCCACAGCACCGCGAAGATCGGCGTGCAGCTCGGCCACTCCGGCCGGAAGGGGTCCACGAAGCTGATGTGGGAGGGCATGGACGAGCCGCTCGAGACGGGCAACTGGGAGGTGGTCGGACCCTCCGCGCTGCCGTACGGGCCAGGGTGCCACGTGCCACGCGAAGCCACCGCTGACGACCTGCGGTCGATCGTGCGTGACTTCGTCGTGTCCGCCGAGCGTGCCGTGGAGGCTGGCTTCGACCTCGTCGAGGTGCACGCGGCGCACGGCTACCTGTTGTCGTCGTTCCTCTCCCCGATCTCCAACCAGCGCACGGACGCCTACGGCGGATCGATGGAGGGCCGGCTGCGGTTCCCGCTGGAGGTCTTTGACGCCGTGCGCCAGGCGGTCCCGGCAGCCATCCCGGTGACCGTGCGCATCTCGGCCACCGACTGGGCGCCTGACGGCAACACCGACGAGGACGCCGTGCAGCTGGCGGCTGCCTTTATCGAGCACGGCGCGGCCGCGATCGACGTCTCATCCGGTCAGGTCACAAAGGACGAGAAGCCGTCCTTCGGCCGGTCCTACCAGACGCCGTTCGCGGACAAGATCCGCCACCGTGTGGCCGGCCCCGCCGGAGTCCAGGTCATCGCCGTGGGTGCCATCTCGTCGTACGACGACGTCAACACGATCCTCCTCGCCGGACGGGCGGACTTCTGCGCCCTGGGACGGCCCCACCTCTACGACCCGAACTGGACCCTGCACGCGGCGGCCGAGCAGGACTACCAGGGGGACGCCGCCGAGTGGCCAGAGCCGTGGAAGGCCGGCCGGCGCCGGCCGCCGACGTCGCGGACCGACAAGATCCCGCCCCGCCTGTCGGTGCTGCGCGAGGGGGAGGCGAAGGACGTGCACGTGCGGTGGCGTCCCGCTCGCGCACCGGTCGGCGGGTGACGACCGCCGGACAGGTGGCACGCCCGGTCGCAGCGCTTCGCTCCCGCACCGTCCTGGTCACCTTCCTCGGCTCGGTCGTGCGGCACTTGGGCAGCTGGATGCCGATCGCAGGGACGGTCGAGCTCACCTCGGGGCTAGGGCTGGACACACCGAGCGTGCGGACCGCGGTGTCGAGGCTGAAGAAGCGGGGGTGGCTGCTCTCGGAGACGCGAGCGGGCGTACGCGGCTACGGGCTCTCCACCGAGGCGCTCGCGTCGCTGGCCGCGGGCGACCAGGTGATCTGGCACGCCCGCCAGCCTGCCGACCTGGCGGACGGGTGGTGCGTGATCACCTTCTCGATCCCCGAGACGGCGCGCGGCCGTCGAGACCGGCTCCGGTCCCACCTGTCAGCGCTCGGCTTCGGCAACGTGTCCACCGCGACCTGGATCGCGCCGGCGCGCATGCAGGCCGCCGCTGAGCAGGCCATCGCAGAGCTCGACCTCATGAGCTTCTGCGCCGTCTTCACCGGCAGCTACGTGGCGGGCCCCGACCTGCCCGCGCTCGTCGCGCGGAGCTGGGACCTCCCTGCCATGGATGCGCGCTACCGCACCTTCCTGGCGCGCTTCGCCGACGCTGCTCCGGAGCCGGGCGCCGTGATCCCGGCGGACGCCTTTGCGACGTACGTGACGATGGTCGACCACTGGCGTCAGCTCCCGTTCCGGGACCCGGCGCTGCCACCCGACCTGCTGCCGGCGAACTGGACCGGGGGTGAGGCGCTCGCTCTCTTCGAGCGCCGGGTCACGCAGCTGGAGGACCGGGCACTCGCGCACGCCGCCACCTACTGGCCCTGACGTCGTGCCGACTGCCCGGTGGCGTCAGGGAGCCGCGTGTCAGCCGTGCACAGGAGAGCTGAGTCCTGGTCCCGCGCAGACGACCGTGTTGCGACCGGCGGCCTTGGCCTCGTAGAGCGCCTGGTCGGCTTCGGCGAGCAGCTTCGCGCTGGTGACCTCGCGCTGGGGTCTGAACCCGGCGATGCCGATGCTCAGGGTGAGGAAACCACTGGGCCCGCCGTGGGCGTGCACGAAGCGCCGTTCCACGTGAGCCTCCCGCCGGGGTGGGCGCGGCGGCCGGTGCCTGCAGGACGGAGGCATCCTGGTCCGTGGAGACCATGCGCAACAGCGCGTTGAGCAGCTCGGAGAAGCGGACAGGCTTGCGAGCCCACTCCTGGACGCCGGCGCGGGCGGCCTCCTCGGGGGCCACCGCCCCGGCCGAGGTGAGAATCATGGTGCGCGTATCAACAAGGAGCGGGTCGGCCGTCAAGGCACTCGCGAGCTCCAGACCGTCCATGCCGGGCATGCACAGGTCCAGGATCGCCAGCTGGTACGGGTTGCCGTCCGCGGCCGCGCCGCGGGCCAGATCCAGACCGCTGGGTCCATCGGAGGTCGCGTCGGGTCGTAGGCCCCAGGCGTCCGGGTGGGTGGTCAGCACCGTCCGGTTGGTGTCGTTGTCGTCCACGACCAGGACCCGCATCCCGGCGAGCAGGTCGGGCACCGCGGCCGCCCGTCCGGTCGCAGCCGGGAGCGGGACGGTCACGGTGAACGCGCTGCCGCGCCCGGGCTCACTGGCGAGGGTCAGCTGGCCATCCATCGCCTCGACCAGTCGCTTGCAGATCGCCAGTCCCAGGCCCGTCCCACCGAAGCGGCGCGTCGTCGTGGCGTCGGCCTGGGTGAAGGGCTGGAACAGTCTGACCTGCTGGTCATTGCTGATCCCGATGCCGGTGTCGCGGACCTCGAAGACGAGCTCGACCTCGGACGACGAACGCTCCTCGTCCCGGTCGGCGAGCTGCGCGTGCAGCGTCACCTCGCCCGTATCGGTGAACTTGATCGCGTTCGACGTCAGGTTGATCAGGACCTGCCGGAGCCGGCCCGGGTCCCCACACAGCCCTGACGGCAGAGAGGGGTCGCAGTAGGCGACCAGCTCCAGACCCTTGGCGGCGGCGGCCTCAGCCAGCAGGACCCCGACCTCCTCGACAAGCTCTCGCGGATCGAAGTCGACCTGCTCCAGCTCGACCTTGCCTGCCTCGAGCTTGGAGAAGTCCAAGATGTCGTCGATGATCACCAGCAACGCCTCGCCGGCCCCCCTGACGCCGGCGGCATACCGGCGCTGGGTCTCGTCAAGGTCGGTGTTCATCAGCAGACCGGTCAAGCCGATCACACCGTTCATCGGTGTACGGATCTCGTGGCTCATCGTCGCCAGGAAGTTCGACTTGGCCTCTGACCCAGCCATCGCCTCGTTGCGGGCCCGCACCAGCTCCGCGGTCCTAGTCGCGACGATGGTCTCCAGACCGCTCGCCAACGTAGTCTTCTCGAGGGCGATCATCACCTGGTGAATGATCACCACGCCCAGCACCACGATCCCGTTCCAGAACAGGAACGGCTCCCCGCGCAGGTCCAACGGGTCGCTGCGTTCGGCGACCACGATGACCGCGGCGACCACCGGCGCGTAGGGAAGCAGCTCGCGGCCCACGGTGAAGTGCTGCACCCGGCCGTGTTCCGCCCGGATCGGGCTGATCGTCGCAAGGGCTATGAGCAGGAAGCAGGCGACCCAGCCCGCCTGGAGCGGCGTGCCGATGGTCGGTTCGCCGGCGCTGAGCCGCGAGACGAAGATGCTGTCGGTCACCGACAGGACGAGCAGGCCGCCGCCCAGCAGGAGCCACGGCAGGCGATCCTGCGCCGGGCGTCGCAGCCCGAGGACCAGGACCAGCGAGACGATCAGCACGTCGACGATGGGGTAGGCGAGGGTCGTGACTCGGGTGAGCCCGGTGCCGGCGGAGTCGGACAGCGGCCCCAGCACCGTCGCCAAGCTCACGAACAGCACCGAGGAGGCGATCACCAATGCGTCCATGAGCGCGCGGAACCAGCTCACCGCCAGCTGGGGCTCCCGCGGGAAGGCGATGAGCGCTGCGGCGGCGGGAAAGACGTAGGCCAGGAAGCCGAGGTCGGCAATGGAGGGGAACGGGTAGTCGTGGTCGCGGCTGACGCCGTACCAGAGCCACACAGCCGCGGCCGTCGACCACACCAGCATCGAGAACGCCAGGAGTGCCCAAGCCAGACGCTCATTCCCGCCGCGGGTCGCCGCCCGAACGCAGGCCGCTGCCGCGACCATCGCTGCGGCCATCTGGCAGACGTTGCCTGCGTTCATCGAGGCGCTGTTCACCGAACTGAGGTCGATGCCGATGGCAACGGTTGTAGTGACCAGGATCGAGGCGACCACTGCCGCGGGGAACAACCACGGGGGCTGGCGTGGGTCCCGCGTGGTGGTCGCCAGCCTCGCGGATCCCTGTTCCAGCCCGGGGGGCGCCTGGATGGTCACGTCGGCAGCGTATTCCGCTACGGCTGGTCGCGGTAGGAGAATGGACATCCGCCACGAAATGCAACCCACGGCGCAGTGAATGCGTCTTCACTAGTCGCTACACCCCTCAAGAAACTGGAAGAAGAGATGCACACCACCCGCCTCAGCGCGGCCGCCCTGTCGGTTGCCGCTGCTCTCACCTTGTCCCTTCAGGCTGCCGCCAGTGCTGACGCGATCGGCGTCCAGGACCCGAACGACCTCGACCACGGCGTGGACCTGCGTTCGGTCGTCCTCGACCACAGGACGGACAACGTCGTGGTCACCACGACCCACACGGACCTGCGGCCCTCGTTCCGCACCGGGTCCTCCGCCGCCATCTACTTCGACACCGACGAGCTGGACGCGGGGCCGGAGTACGTCTTCGTGGGCGCCTTCTTCTCCGGCTCGGACTACCAGCTGCTCGCCACGGAGGGATTCGGCCACCGTCGTTGGGGCCAGCCGGTGGAGGGCTCCTACGAGCTCCGGTTGCGCTACATCAAGGACCAGGCCCGGATACGGATCGCGCGCGAAGCCATCGGGTCACCCGACCAGGTCCGCGTCGCCGTCCGTGTGTCAGGCACGCGACCCAACGGCACGTCCATGGGCGTCGTCGACTGGCTTCAGGAACCCCGGAGCTTCACCGACTGGGTCGCGCAGTAGGTCCTGGCCAGCTAGCGCGAGAGCAGGGCGAGGAACCGCTCTGCGTCGCCGGTGCGGGGGAGGTTGTTGAACATGACGTATGGCGACGGACGCCCATCGACGAGGTCCCGCAGCCGGTGGAGCTCGTCGTCGGTGTGGACGTGTCGCGAGCCCGTGGTGCCGTGCAGCCGGTAGTAGGTCTGCTCCGGCGTCACGGTCTCGGTCTGCATCGGATCGACCACGTGGACGAGGTCCAGCTCGGAGCAGAGCTCGGTGAGCAGCTGCGTGGGCCACTCACCGCGAGGCTCCCAGAGCAGCCGCCCGGCGGGCCGCTCCACCTGCGAGACGAAGGCGCGCAGCCGTCCCACGTTGTCCGTCGTCGGGCGAAAGCTCTGCGGGCACTGGAGCAGCACCGCCGTGGCGCGCAGCACGCGGGCGCACTCCAGCGTGCGCTGCCAACCCGCCAGGACCGGGGGAGTCGTACGGAATGCACCCAGCTGTCCACGCGCGCTGTCCGGCAGTGGTCGCTTCAGCCGCCGGTAGGTGGGGCTGTTGGACTCGTGGGTGACGACCTGCCACGCCTTGATCGTGAACTCGAAGTGGGACGGCACCTGCGCCCGCCAGCGGGCCAGCACGGCGTCGGCCGGTGGTTCGTAGAACGTGTGCTGCACCTCGACCAGCGGGAAACGACGGACATACGTCGACTGCGAGATGGTCCACCCGCACAGACCTACGCGAACATCCACGCGCGGCCGTCCCGACCCCTAGCGTCGGCTGGTGCCGCTGTCGGGCGGTCCCGGCAGCGACGAATCCAGCCTGGACAGCTGGTCGGTGAGCTGCCGGCGCAGCTGTTCGCGGTGAAGGCTCTCCATCTCGCGCAGCTCGGCGATCTGCGCCTCGATGGCCGACTTCTTGTCGCTGAGCTCGGACAGTGTCGTGGCCCGCTCACTCTCCAGCTCGGCGGCCTGTTCCTTCTTGGCGCGGGCCGACGCACCAGCGACCCGATCGGCCTCGGTGCGACTGGCCCGCAGGATCGCATCAGCCTCGGCCTGCGCTGCGCTCACCAGCGACCTGGCTTCTTCCTCCGCATCGTTGACGAGCGTCTCGGCAGTGACCGCAGCCAGCTCGAGCATGCGGGATGCGGCATTCGTCGGGGTCTCTTGGCCCGCGATCAGTCTCGGCTCGGTATCCACGCCGCCGACCCTAGCGCTGGTCGGTGAACAAGTCCGCAGGCTCGCACGTCGTGATGCGCCACGACCGGACGCATCCCCGGTGTCGGTCCCTTCGGGTGTGACGACATCTCGCGAGGCCGTGGTTGCCTGAACCGAGGGCTTGGGAGGGCCTGTGCGTGGCAGTTCTGTCAGGCGAGGCCGGGGAGAGGGAGCGGTATGAACGACGAGGGCGACATCGAACTGCAGTTGCCCGCCATTGACGTGCTCGCTGCGCTGGAGGGCTCCGAGCAGGACCCACCGCTGGCGGAGCCGAAGGACGGTGAAGTCCCGCCCTCCGGCGTGTTGGCGCCCGATCCCACGGGCTTGGGAGCACTCGCCTGACCTCGGGCCCACGGTCCCGCGGTGTCGACGGCTGTCCCTCGTGTGTGCTTGCCTGTCCGGATGGCGCATCCCATCATGTTCGACGAGGCAGACCCGGTCCTGCGCCGGGTGCGGGCACTCGCGCTGGCTCTGCCTGACGCGGCCGAGAAGATCTCGCATGGCCGTCCAGCCTTCTTCACCACCAAGATCTTCGCCTACTACGGGGGATCGGTGAAGGTCGACGGGAGCTACCTGCAGCACGAGCAGTCGGTGCTGGTGCTGGTCGATCTCGGGGAGCGCGAGGCACTGATCGGAGACGACCGCTGCTACGTCCCGGCCTACTTGGGCTCCTCCGGGTGGATCGGACTGGACCTGCGTGAGGACACCGACTGGGACGAGGTCGCTGAGCTGATCGACGCCAGCTATCGGCGTACGGCCGGACCACGCAGCGTCGCGGTGCTCGATGCCCGGGCGCCCGCAAGCTGAGGCCCCGGGCGACCACGACGGCAACGCGATGCGTCCGAGGATGTCAGCCGTGCAGGGCTGCGCGGGCCACGTCGCGGCCCGGTGCGCGGCGTAGTCCCTCGCCGATCGATCTGGCCAGGCGCGGGGCAGAGCCGTCGAGTACGCCGCACACAGCCCTCCCGAGGTCCGCGGACGTGACCACGTTGGGGTCGAGCGCAGCCCCCAGCCCGGCGGCCTCGATCGCCGCCGCTCCTGCGAACTGGTCGGTTGAGAACGGCAGTACCACCATCGGCACCCCGGCGGTGAGCGCCTCCGTCACGCTGTTGTTGCCGCCGTGGGTGACCATCAGCGCCGTCCGCTGCAGCAACGCGACCTGCGGCAGGTAGGGACGCATCAGCCAGTCGGGCGGAACGTCCGGCAGGCCGGCGGCGGAGCCCGTCGCCACCGCGACCCGGAGGCCGAGCGGGCGCAGGGCGTCCAGCACTGTCGCCAGCACGTCCCCGCGCGCGGATAGGAAGCTGCCGAAGCTGACGTAGACCACCGGCCGGTCGTCGGCCGCGAGCCAGTCCCGGACGTCGTCGGCTGCCGGCTCTGCCCGGACGGCCGAGCCGAGGAACTCGTGCGGGGGCAGCAACGCCGTGCGTGCCGGGTCGTGCAGGGCCGCCGGGTAGTTCAGCATCAGCAGGTCACCGTGCTCGGCGAACGCGTCCGCCGACGGCGTGGCACCCGGTGACAGCACGCGCAGGGCGGCGTTCCACTCCGCAGTGAAGTCGTCCCGTACGTCGCAGCACAACCGGTGCAGGGCGGTGAGGTCGGACTCCGAGGCGGTGAAGGCGGCCGGCCAGGCGGGCGGGTAGCCGTACACCTCGTCGCCGACCGGCAGCGCCGACGGGTGGCCGAGCACGACATCGGCATACGGGATACCCGCCACGGCCAGCGCGAGGCGGGCGCTGAACGCCAGATGGTCGACGATCACCTGGTCGGGCTTCACCCGGTCGACGACGTCCAGCACGGCCCGGGCCCGGTCCACCGGCTCCCACAGCAGATCGGTGCGCCGTGCCTCAGCCTGGTAGCGCAACGTCTCCACCATGCCGTGCCGCGTGGCAGCGAAGAAGCCACGCAGCGCGGCGTCCTCGCCGGGTGGCTGCTGTTCTGCGCGGATGACGCCGGGATTCGAACCCCGGCCCAGCACCAGATCGGCACGGTCGAAGCCGAACCCGGCGACGATGCCGGCGGTCGCCGGGCCGGTTGCCACCACGACAGGCTCGCCCGCGTCGCTCCAGGCCGTCGCGAGGGTCGCCAGCGGCAGCAGGTGCGACGCGTAGTCCGGACTGATCACCAACAGGGTCATGTGAGGGACCGTGTCACGAGCGGTTCGCCGTCCGGACGGCGCGGGCGTAGATCGCGGCCAGCCGGTCGGCCATGGCCTGCACGGTGAAGTCGGCGCTCACCCGCTCCAGCGCCCGGTTGATCCGGTCGGCCTGACCCGGGGCGGTGGCGAGGTCGAACGCGGCCCGCATCGCCCGGGCCACTTCGTCCGGCCGGCGGGTGTCGACGAGCACGCCGGTGACGCCGCCGTCGATGTAGGTCGCCGGTCCGCCGGTTGCCGGGCCCACCACCACCAGCCCTGAGGCCAGGGCCTCCAACAGCGCCAGGCCGAACTCCTCCTTGAGGCTGCTGCACACGTATACCCCGTCCGGGCCGATGCCGCCCTCCCGGCCCGCCCGCGCGGCCGCCAGCCAGACGGCGACCACGTCGTTGGGCCGGTGACCAGGCATCAGCAGGCCGGAGGTGGCCGCGGGGAACCGCGTCAGCACCCCGGCGATCCGGTCGAGCTGCTCGCGCTCGTCCGGGGAGGGATCGGCGAGGTCGCCGCCGACGATCAGCAGGTTGCACCGCCCAGCCAGCTCACGATCGCCTGCCCACGCCTCGACCAGGGTCGCCATTCCCTTCACCCGGTGCAGGCGACCCACGCTGACCACCAGCGGCAACCGTCGGCGGTGCGCGGGCAGCGCGGCAACGAGCGCGTCGAGCTCGGCCAACGCCTTGCCGGGCGCTCCGGGACGCCCGAGCTCAGCGGCGGCCACGGCACTGACCCTCAGGTCGATGCCCTCCGGCACCACGGTGAACCGGCTGGGCTGCGCGGCAACGTCGAGGCCGAGCAGCTCGCGCATGTCGTGCTGCACCTCGGGGCGGGGAAAGAGCACGATGTGAGCCGAGTCCTCGGCCAGGCGTTGCACCAGACGGGCACGGAACCAGTAGTGCTCGCGTTCGTCCTCGGTGCCGAAGTTGCCCCGGTGCAGGGCGCCGGTCATGTCCAGGGCATGGATGACTGCGTGCGGGTCGGGGGCGAGGGTGAAGACCACCGGGATGCCCAGCTCGCGAGCCACTTCAGCAGCGGCCAGGCTGCCCACCTCCGCCATCCGCAGGTGCAGCACGTCGACGCGGTGCGTCCGCAGCACCCGACGGATCCCGCGTTCCGCTGCGACCCGCGACGGCCAGGCCTGCGCGGCGGAGGCGGCCTCGGCCAGCAGCGGCACCGGCGTCAGCAGGTGCCCCTCGCCCGGGTTCAGGGCGTCCAGGGCGGCGCGGGCTGTGCCGCGGGAGATGGTCAGCACGCGGCCGACTCCGGGCTCGGTCGCGAGCGCGTCACCCAGCCGGACCAGCAGGGTGGCGACGCCGCCGTTGTCGCCGGCGCCCGCCCGACTGAGGTCACGGTCGATGTCGGCGTGCAGGAAGAGCTGGGCGACGCTCAGTCCGGACCCAGACGCGCCACGCTCCGCAGCGCCGATGCCCAGGTCGATCGCAGCAAGCCGGGCGACAGTTCCCAGCTCGCCGTCGGCCGTGCTGAGGTCACGGACCGCGGCCTCGGCGGCGGCGTCGCCCGGGCGGTCACCGAGGGCGGCAACAGCGGTCGCTCGTACGGTCGGGTGCTCGGCGGGGTCGACGACGACCTGGAGCACGGCGCGACCCGCGATCGGACCGGGCACCAGTCCGAGGGTCTCGACCAGCCTGCTGCGGACGGCCGGATCAGCCGCCCCGGCGAGAGCGCCTTCGAGGGCGAGCGCAACCTGCGCCGGCGCGGAGTTGGCCCAGTGGGCCAGCGTGCGCTGGGCGAGGACGCCGGAGAACCCACCGCTCACGAGCACTCCGACGAGCCTGCCGATCGCGTCGAGGCGGGGCAGCCGGGCCTTGAGTGCCCAGCTCGCGTGCTCGCGCAGGAACGCTCGGGGGTGCGACAGCAGGTCGGACAGGACGGCGTCGGCCCCGTCGTCGAAAACGGGGGCAAGTGCGTGTACGGCGGCCACCGCGGTCAGCTCGTCGTCCTCGTGGATCACCGCGGTGAGGAGCCGCACCGATTCCGGTCCACCTTCGCGGCTGGCGGCCGCGGCGAGGAGGTCCCCGCTGCGCAACACGTCCACCACGAAGGGTGCCTGCTGGACCTCGTCCAAGGTTTGTCGAAGGTTGAGAGCCACGTGGCGTCTTCGGCGCGGGGGACCGCATCGGATGTCCAGATCCAGACTGGTCTAGACCATCGCGCACGGGATCGTTGATGCCCTACCGGAAGTCGCGCGACGACGCCCGCGCCTGAAGCACGGCGCCTGCGCCGGGCACGATCACGTCGATGCCTTCCACGCGGTCAGCGATGAGGTTGGTGACGCCCTCGTTGCGCTCGAGGCGCCCGCGAATGACCACGGCGACCTTGTTGCGTGCGGCTTGGCGCTGCGCCCGCATCAGCCCGACCGAGCACACGACGTTGAGCATGCCCGTCTCGTCCTCGAGGTTGAGGAAGGTGACGCCCATGGCGGTCCCGGGCCGCTGCCGGTGCGTGACCAGGCCGCCGACGTGGACGCGGCGACCGGACTCGGTGGTGGCGAGGTCGGCGACCGAGCGGACGCCGGCCCGACGCAGCTCGTCGCGCAGGTGCTCGATCGGGTGGCGCTCGGGGGAGACGCCAGTGGCCCAGAGGTCGGCGAGAGTGATCTCGGGTTCGCTCATGCCGGGCAGGGTCGGCGCAGCCGGCGCCGGAGTGGTGCCGGGCAGGTGGTCGGCGCCCTCGGCGAAGCCGGCCGCCCAGAGCGCCTCCCGGCGATCCATTCCCCACGCGTCGAACGCGCCCGCCGTGGCCAGCGCTTCGAGCTGCGTCGGACTCAGGCCCGCGCGCCGGGACAGGTCGGTCACGCCGGTGAATGCGGCCTCGTCACGGGCGGCGACGATCCGCGTGGCGACGTCGACGCCGATACCGCGCACCGAGTCGAGCCCGAGGCGTACGGCGAGCGCGCCGTCGCGCCGGTGCGCCGGGACTGGGTCCGGGGTGCCGGGCACCCACTCCGTGCGGACGAAACGCGGCTGGCAGCACCCGTCCAGTCCGGTGGCGGCGACCGGCCCGAGGACCACAGCCTCGAGCTCGGCGCGTGCCGCGGACCGAGTGACGTCGGGACGGCGTACGTCGACGCCGTGGCGCCTGGCATCGCCGACCAGCGACTGGGGCGAGTAGAAGCCCATCGGCTGGTTGCGCAGCAGACCGGCCAGGAACGCAGCCGGGTAGTGCAGCTTGAACCAGGACGAGGCGTAGACCAGCAGCGCGAAGGACAGGGCGTGCGACTCGGCGAAGCCGAAGTTGGCGAAGGACAGGATCTTGACGTAGATCGAGTCGGCAAGGTCGCCGGTGATCCCGCGGCGCGACATACCGCTGTAGAGCTTCTGCTTGACCGACTCGATGCGCTCGACCCCGCGCTTGGACCCCATGGCCCTGCGCAGCAGATCGGCGTCGTCACGGCTGCAGTCGCCGAGGGTGACTGCCATCGCCATCAGCTGCTCCTGGAACAGCGGCACCCCCTTGGTTCGCTCGAGCACCGGCACCAGCTCGGGATGGTCGTAGGTGACGGGCTCCTGCCCGGTGGCCCGCCTGATGAAGGGGTGGACGGCGCCGCCCTGGATGGGACCGGGGCGGATCAGTGCGATCTCGATGGCGAGGTCGTAGAACTCGCGCGGACGCAACCGCGGCAACGTGCCGATCTGGGCCCGGCTCTCCACCTGGAACACCCCGATCGAGTCGGCGCGACACAACATGTCGTAGACCGCGGGCTCCTCCTTGGGCATGGTCGCGAGGTCCCACTGCTCGCCCAGGTGATCGGCGACCAGCCGCATCATGTGGTCCAGCGCCCCGAGCATGCCCAGGCCCAGCAGGTCGAACTTGACCAGGCCCATCGACTCGCAGGCGTCCTTGTCCCACTGCAGCACCGTCCGTCGGTCCATCCGCGCCCGCTCGATGGGACAGACCTCGCCGATGGGTCGCTCGGTGAGGACCATCCCGCCGGAGTGGATGCCGAGGTGCCGGGGGGCGCCAGCCAGCTCCTCGGCGAGCGCCACCACCGACGCCGGGACGTCGTGGGCCGCGGGATCACCCCCATATGTACCGGCGCCAGCCCCTACTTCTGATGGGGACTTCCAGCCGTCGATCTGCTTGGACCACGCGTCCTGCTGCCCGGGGGAGTAGCCCAGGGCCTTCGCGGCGTCGCGCACGGCCATGCGCGGCCGGTAGGTGATGACGTTGGCCACCTGGGCAGCGTTGCGTCGTCCATAGGTGTCGTAGACCCACTGGATGACCTCTTCGCGCCGGTCGGAGTCGAAGTCGACGTCGATGTCGGGCTCCTCGTCGCGGTGCGCGGAGATGAACCGCTCGAAGGGAAGGCGGTAGAAGACGGCGTCGACGGCCGTGATCCCGAGGGCGTAGCAGACCGCTGAGCTCGCCGCGGAGCCACGGCCCTGGCAGAGGATCCCTCGCTCGCGGGCAAAGGCGACGATGTCGTGCACGATGACGAAGTAGCCGGCGAAGTCCTTCTCGGCGATGATCCGCAGCTCGTGCTCGAGGCGCTCGCGTGCCTCGCGCTCGTGCGGGACGCCGGCGTAGCGCTCGGCGAACCCGCGCTCGGCGAGCACTCGCAGCCACGAGTCGGCGGTGTGCCCCTCGGGGATCTGCCGCTTGGGCAGTGCAGGCGATGCCTTGCGCAGGTCGAAGGCGAGCTCGTCGGCGAGCGAGACGCTCCGGGCGACGGCGGTGGGGTGTGCGGCCAGCGCGGTGGACGTCTCGGCGCCGCTGCGCAGATGGGCCGAGCCCGAGAGGTCGAGCCAGCCGTCGAGCTCGGCCAGGCTGCGTCGGGCTCGCACGGCGGCCATGGCCGAGGCCAGCCGTCGTTGCTGCGGGGTGGCGTGGTGGACGTTGCCGGCCGCGACGACGTCGAGGCTGTGGACCGCCGCCAGGCGGGCGAGCGAGGCATTGGTCGCGTCGGCACCGGGGCGGGGTGAGAGCTCGACGAGGACGTGCTCGAGCCCGAACAGCGACGTCAGTCGGTCGAGCTCCTCGGTCGCCGCTGCCTCGCCGCCGTGCCCGAGGGCCTGCTGGACCGCACCCTTGCGGCAGCCCGTGAGCACCGCCCAGTGACCGCGCCCGCGCTCGCCCAGCTCGTCGAGGTCATAGACCGGGCGACCCTTCTCGTCACCGCTCAGGTGCGCGTCAGTCATCGCGGCCGCGAGCCGGTGGTAGCCCTCCACCCCACGTGCCAAGACGAGCAGGTGGGTGCCCTCGGGATCGGGCACGCCGTTCTGCGGGCCGGTGAGACCGAGGGAGAGCTCGGCGCCGAAGACGGTGGGCAGGTCGTACGCCGAAGCCGCCTCGGCCAGCATCGGCGCACCGTAGAACCCGTCGTGGTCGGTGATGGCGAGGGCGTGCAGGCCGAGCCGCACGGCCTCCTCGACCAACGCGGCCGGCGAGCTGGCACCGTCGAGGAAGCTGAAGTGGCTGTGGCAGTGGAGCTCGGCGTAGGGAATGACGCTGGCGGGCCGCTCGATCGGTCGGGCGGAGGTGGCGGCGCGCTTGCGTCGCGAGACCGGTGCGTCGTCGGCCCCCGGCAGCCCGCTGAGCCGGCGCTCGAGCTCGCTCCACTTCATGGCGGGGTTGTTCCAGTTCACGTGCCGGCCCTCCGGGTCGCCTCGGGCTCAGTCATAGCCGGCCTCGAGGGACCAGCCGTCGGGAGCGCACACCAGGAGCCAGGCACGGCCGTCGGCGCCGACGACCTGGAAGCGAGCGGTCGGCCCGGTCCCGCTCGACCACCAGCCCTCGTCCGTGGGCCAGGGGCCGGCCCACGCGGTGACGGGCTGCCACGGCAACATCCCGCTGCCGAGCCGGAAGCGCCAGGGCTCGCCGGTGACGACGCCGCGATCGGTGACGCCGACGTGCCGGCCGGTCTCGTCGAGCACCTCGGCGGCTGGCGGAGTCGCAAACACCCGCACCGGCGCCGGCCCCGGCACCCTGCCGGGCCACGGTCGGTCGGTCGGGCGCAGATCGACCGCCCGCTCGCCCCACGGCACCAACGCCTGCCGGGCAGACGGGCTGCGACCGCCTTGGAGCACTGGTCGGCGTACGGCGTCGAAGCCGACCATTCCTTGCACCCTGGCCACGCCCCGCTCGACCAGCTCGTCGGACGCGGCGCCCCACAGGGCCTCGCCGTGGGCAGCAGCGGGCTCGACCACCTCGGGCAGGAACCGGACCCGGTCGATGGGGGCGCGGACCGACCCGACGTCCTTGCGGGCCCGCAGCGACCCACCGACGGTCGAGGACTGCAGCTGCCAGTGCACCCGGTCCACCAGGTCGCGAGCACCGAAGTGACGTGGGTGCAGCCAGGTGCGCGAGGAGCAGACGATGCCGTCGGACTCGGCCTCGACCCGCACCCCGGTGGCCACGAGCTGGTGGTGCGCCAGCTGGGAGACGAAGCGCTCGGCCGTGGTCCGCACGCTGAAGGTGATGGCCTCGACCGAGTCGAGCGGAGGCTCGAAGGTGACCGCCGTGTCGAGCTCGGGCGGCGGCGTGCGGGCGACGAACAGGGCGGGGTCCTGGCCTCTGGCGCGTCGCCATACCCCAGCGCCGTAGGCCCCGAGCCGGTGCTCGACAGCCTCGCCAGGCAGATCGGCGAGGTCGCCGAGCGTCCCGAGCCCGAGCCGCTGCAGCAGGCTGACCAGGTCGCGTCCCTGCGGCCCGTCCCCGTTGAGCACGTGCACCGGCAGACCACGTAGGAAGGCGGCGGACCTGCCGACCGGGACCACTTCCCACGACTGCACCTCGGCGGTGCGGGCGGCCTGCTCGGCGGTGAACAGGTCGTCGGCGATGCCCACCCGGACGTCCCACACGCATGAGTCGACCAAGGCCTGGCACACCGTCGCTGCAGCTTCGGTCTCGGTGCCGTACCAGCTGCCGGGAGCCCGAACGGCGAGCAGGCCGGGACGTAGTGCCGCGACCCCGGGACGCAGGTCCTCCACGATGGCCAGCAGGGGCTCGAAGGCACGCGCGTCGCGGTCGGGGTTGGCCGGCAGCAGGACCAGCTCGGGGCAACGAGCCTGGGCGTCGCGGCGACGCTGGCCGCGGCGTACGCCCTGGGAGCGCGCGGGGCCGTTGCACACCTCGACGAGGTTGGCGGAGAGGACGGCCGCGGGGGAGCGCGGCGACGTCTCGGCCTCGTCCAGTGCTGCGACCACCGACCAGTCGGCGCACCACACCACCATCACCCTCATCCGGACGCTTGGCGGATCTCGCGCACTGGTTGGTCAACGAGGTGCACCCCCGGCCAGGCGAGGTCTGCGCTCCGCGGCGGACGCGTCCCGCGGCGTACGGCGACGCGTGCCCGCCGCTCCTGCAGCTGCCCTGCTCCCGCGGTCGGACCGGTCCAACGGGACTCCTCGATGCTCAGCCTGGCCTCGACCCGCGGCCAGTCGCCGTGGACGACGAGGACCGAGGAGCGCGTGCGCAGGCGCGAGTCGAGGACCGCTGCCGTCCGCTCGTCGACGGAAGCGGGCGGTCGCAGGACCACGACCCGGAGCACGTCGACCAGTGCCGCCGTCACCTCCAGCCAGTGCTCCCCGGGGTCGGGCACCAGCACCGTGCGCGACAGCTCCATCCCCAGCTCGGCGGCCGCCTCTGCCCCGAAGTCGGCGCATCCCGCAAACCCGACCCACTCCCCGGCTCGCGAGGCTCCAGCGGCCAGGGCCATGGCGAGCGAGGCGGTGTCGACGGCGTAGGTCGCACCCGCGTGCAGGGGCACGAGGTCGACCAGGCCGGGTATTGTCGCAACCGGCTGGACAGCCGGCCGGTGCTCCATCGCTGCCACCCGCTCGCGCAGCTGCTCGATGACCGAACGCCCCGGGTCAAGGGAGGCGATCGAACGGCTGGAGGACATCTCCCTATCATCGAACAGGTGTTCGAACGAGTCAAGCGATCGAGTTCACTTGCCCGAGCTGAACGGGGACCTCAGAGTCCGGGGAGCTGGGGAGTGAACTCGAGAGCAACGCTCGGCTCGTTGCCCTCGATCTCGTCGTCGGGATAGACGGCCGTGGCCTCATGGATGCGTCCGTCCAGCGTCAGCGTCACGGTGGTGGTGAACGGGAAGTCACCCAGGGCGGCAGCGGCCTTCGCGGGCTCGTCGGGCCGGCTGAAGTAGAGATCACCTGCGCTACGGCAAGGGTCCCTGGTCTGCTCAGCCGCGAACGTCATGGACCTTCCGTTGCCGGCCGTCACCGTGATCTCCGCAGTGACGCGCTCCGGCGTCTGCGCCAGGTCGTCGATGGCCAGCTCGAGTCCGTAGCTGTCGGGCTCACCGTCGTGTTCAGCGATCAACGCGAGCCGCGCCGAGGGTTCCGGCGCAGGCCCGTCGAACGGGGTCCGCCAGTGCAGGCTCGCGATCATGTCCCCGCCGCCCTGGGCGAACAGCTGGATGTCGTAGAGAGCGGTGGGCCCTGCGGGTCGAAGGGCGTACCACCCGTCACCCAGGTCCTCGACCGGCACCTCGAAGCTGCGTCCTCCGCACGTGGCGTTGAAGGACGGGTCGTCCGGCCGCGGCTCGCGGGTCAGCTCCTGTGCGTACACAGAGAGAGCGAACTCCTGCACCGGCACGTGGACCTGGATCTCCTCGGGTGAGCCGACATCGGGAGGATCGAGGTTGACCCCGTCGACGCAACCGCCTCCGTAGCAGTACGTGTGAGGGTGCAGTACGAGCTCGCGGCCGTCGTGCCAGACACGGAAGGGCGGGGGCGGCTCGATGCCGCCGGGACCACCCTCCTCGCCGCTGGTGGAGGTGGACGAGGGCTCGCTGGGCGTTGCGGTGGGGGACTCCTGAGCCGTCACGGACGGCTGGCCACAGGCGGTGAGGAGCGCCAAGAGGAGCAGGATCGGCAAGGCTCTCATGTGCGTCTGACGGCACTCTCGCGATGACGGTTCCGCAGCATCGGCTAGTGGTCCAGCCCCTTGTCGTTCAGACCCTAGATCTCTTCCCCGGGCGTCTCCGACGCGACGTCGTCCCCGGCCACGCACTGGCCGAGGGTGATCGCCTTGTACTTCGCAAACTCCGGAGAGCTCCGGGCCGCGTCGGGGTAGAGATCCGCGTCGAGCTCGGCGTAGTAGCGCACTGCCTCGATGAGCTCGCCCGCCGGCACAGAGCCGTCGTCCTGTTCCTCGGCCAGCGGGAGTGCCACCTGGAAGTGCTCGATGGTCTCGTCGAACTCCCCGAGGTTGAAGGCGTCGATGCCGGCTCGCACTTCGTCACATGCCTCACTGTCGACGACCGCGGTGTCCCCTGACCGTGGCGACGGGGTAGTCGGGGTCTCCGGGTCCGAGGGTGTGGGGTCATCGGTGCTCGCTGTGCCCTGACGGTCGTCTGATCCGAACGAGCCGCCATCGCCGGCGCAGCCGCCGGTGAGCGCAACCACGACGACTGCCACGGTCGTCACCACGAGTGTCCTCACCCGATCGAGGCTACCCCCGGGCGCGTGACGTCACTGATGGCGCTACAACGCTGCTCGCCCGTTCAGTCCGAGGGGTTGGACCGTCGGGGTGCCCGGCAGGGAGCCCTTCGGGAGGTGGACGCGTACGGACGTTCCTTCGTGCTCTCGACTGGTGACGCTCAAGGTGCCGTGGTGGGCCTCGACGACGCTGTTCGTGATCATCAGGCCCAGGCCGACGCCGGGGATGGCTGCAGCGCTGGCCTGAGGCGTGCGGAAGAACTTCGTGGTGAGGTGGGGCAGGGATGCGGCATCGATGCCGATCCCGGTGTCACGGACGATGAGATCCACGCCCTGGTCCTGGCAGAGCACCCGGACGGAGATCTGACCTCCGGCAGGGGTGAACTTGATCGCGTTGGAGAGCAGGTTGTCGACCACCTGGGTGAGACGCCCCGCATCTGCGTTGATCACGACGTCGGGAGGAAGGTCCCGGACCACCGTGAGGCCAGCCTCGATGGCGCGTTGGCCCAAGTCGTCGATGCAATGGTTGACCAGTGCCGAAAGGTCGGTCGGCGCGAGGGTCAGTCGCATCGGCGAGTTCGCCACCTCGCTCGCGGCGAGCAGCTCCGTGACGAGGACCAGCAGCCGATCGGCGTTGCGGGTCACAGCGGACAGGTATCGCAGTGCCTCCTCCGGGATGGGGTCCTTGACGTCGTCGAGCAGGTCGAGGTAGCCGATGATCGAGGTCAAGGGCGTGCGCAGCTCGTGGGAGACCATGGCGATGAAGTCGCCCTTGGCCGCAGCGACTTCTTCGACGAGCTGGCTGGTCCGCTGGATCTGTTCGAGGTCGTAGACGGTCTGCAGCGTGCGCGAGTGGGCCATACGAGCCTCGGACGTGAGTTGCTGGGATTCTCGGTAGAACCGCTTGAACTCGGTGAAGGCCTCGGCCATGCGACCTTCGGCGGCATAGAGCTCCGCCTGCTCCTTGCGGACACGGACCATGACCCCGTACAGCGAGAGGCGGTCGCACCACTCGCGGCAGCGCTCCAAGGCAGCGTGCGCCTCGTCGAGCGAGCCACCGCGGCGTTTGACCTCGGCCAGAGTGAGAAAGCCTTCGGCTTTGCCGTCCATATTGGCGAAGTCGTTCACCTCGATGCGGTCCAACAGCTCCTGCAGGACGTCCTCCGCCTCGGAGAAGCGACCCACCTCGAGGTAGACGCGGGCGATGGTGTCGAGATATCTGGACGCAAGCGCGACGGAGTGCGTCTCGGCCAGCTGGAGAAGTCGGTCCACGGTTTCAAGGCCTCGTTGGTGCTCGCCTGCCTGGTACTCGAGATAGGCGAGGTTGTTCACGATGAACACCTGGCGCTCGCGGTTGCCCAGCCTGTCAGCCAGCTCTTCGGCCTCGGCAAAGGAACGGCGCCCTTCGTCGAAGGCCCCGACGCGGCCTTGCGCCACGCCGAGGCTCCTCAGGTGGTCGCACCGCAGGTCAGGCCCTGCCTCGGGGGAGAGCAGCTCGACGCCTGCCATGGCGTTCTCGAGGAACGCCACGTCGTCGCCGAGCGAGCCGAAGAATGTCCCCAGCAGCCGGTGGCTGCGGGCGAGGAGGTACTGGTCCTCGTGCTCGATGGCCCACCGGTTGACCGAGCGGAGCAGGCGCCCGGCGGAGATGGGCTGTCCTTGCCGGCATTGCACGTCAGCTTGGACCAGCATGGCCCTCCGCCTCAGGTGTTCTGCGCCGAGCTGCTCCGCCTGGCGCTCCAGCTCAGCAGCGAGCTCTGCTGGGTCGTCGCAATCGACCGCGAACTGTGTCGTGCTCAGCTCCAGCACGTCGAGCTTGCGGGCCAGGTCTGCGATGGGTCCTTCCGCGTCCGGGAACGCTTCGCTGTCGGGGCGCCCACCGAGGGAGGGGACCGCCCGTTCTGTCATGCCATCCACGGTAGTCCTCGGCACGGCGTCCGGAGGGGTTTCGGGTGTCGAGGAATGATACCTCTGCATGTGCGGCGCCAAGGGCTCGGCGGACGGCCACGTCGGTGCCGTTCGGGCATGGAGTGTCCCGTCTCGGGGCGGCTCCGAGCGCGACAGGACCCACGTGGGTGGACGCTGTCAGCAGTGCCGGGTAGAGAACCGACGGAGTGGCGAACGTGCGGTCGAACACGATGCGTTGCCAGCCGTCCGTCACAGTCAGCGCGGCAAAGGTGGAGGCCGCCAACCATGTGACCGGAAGCTGGGTGCCTCGCGTGACCCGGTAGGCCACGAAGACGATCACGATGTCCAGCGCCGGGAAAGCAGAGTCCAGCGCCGGTATGGACACCGTCAGCGCCAGTGTCAGTGCCAGGGCCAGCCGCGGACGGCGTCCGCTGAGCCACACTGCGCTGGCCGCAGCGACCGAAATGAGTAGCGTCGGCTGTAGAGACATCCGGTAGGCGCCCGGCCCGAACGTGAACACAAAGGACACCACGAACGTGGTGGCCGTCAGGGTCAGGCCCAGCACCCGATCGCGCTTCATCGACTCAGGCTCAGGCGGTTTCTTCGCGGTCGAACCGGCAGTAGTCCACCCAGACGGCACCAGCCCAAAGTAGCAGTCCTGCTGCAGCTTGGAAGGCCTTCATCTCGGAGTGAGCGACGTGTGCGCCGAACGCCAACATCATGTCGAAGAGGAAGCCCGCGAAGGCGTACGTCGTCAGTCGACGCCAGCGGCCAGCAAGGATGACAGCGACGCCGGCCAGCTTGAGAAAAGCCAAGGGAAAGGCCCAGTAGGCCGGGAACTCGAGGTGCCGGATCTCCGCGCGAGCCGCGACAGGGTCGACGAAGGTCAGCAGGGCGGAAAAGACGAACACTGCGCAGAACAGACCCGTGACGATCCAGTAGGAACGACCAGGCTTCACAGCGGGTGGCGCGGACGGGCGGGTGATGGAAGAAGTAGTCATGGATCCAGAGTCGCGATCCTGGACGCCCGATCCATCGGCCAAAGGATGGATCTTCTGGCGCCGACGCCCGGACTCCCTCGCGTGCCGCACGGGTGGTCGTGACCGGTGGCGCTCTCGTCGTCAGGCGACGTCATGACCGCGGGAGCTGGGCCGGGTTGGGCACGACGACGTCGGCGCCCCTTCGCGCCTTGGCTACTTGACCTCGGAGCGGCGCAGGGAGAACAGTCCGATCGCGAGGGGGAGGACGATCCAGATGGCGGTGGTGGAGGCGAGCATCGCCCACTCCTCACTGGTGTTCGTGTCGCCCTCGAGGAGCGCCACCTGGGTGTAGTTCCAGTCGATCCAGGGCTGCAGGTCCTCGAACCACGAGCGCACCTGGGCGAGGAGGGCGAGGATGCCCGGCACGACCAGCGAGACGACGAAGTAGCCCACGATCGCGGCCGCGGAGTTGCGCAGCACGACACCGAGGGTGAAGCCGAAGGCCATGCCCACCAAGTTGTAGAGCACGATCTGGGGCGCCATGGACAACGGGATGTCCCACACGGGGTCGACGCCGGCGAGTGCGGAGCCGACCACGTTGCCGAGGGCGCCGACGGCGAAGGCGACGGAGACGGCACCCAGGCCCACCAGGAGGGTCGCCATCGCCTTGGCGCCGATGACGCGGCCGCGGCTCGGCACCAACGTGAACGTCGTGAGGCCGGTGCGCTGGCTCCACTCACCCGTGACGGCCAGGATCGCGATCATCGGCAGGATCACGGACATCGGGAACCCGCTCGCCCTGACGAAGTTCTGGTACGTGACGTCGCTGTCGGGGCCGAAGACGAGGAGCGACCCGGCTGAGATGGGCGAGAGGATGCCGATGCTGATGAGCATCCAGAAGCCCGAGCGGGTGTTGAACATCTTGCGGAGCTCGATCTTGACGAGCCGGGTGGTCGGGATGGGACGGGCGGTCCGGCGGACCTGTGGGTTCTGAGTAGTGGAGGCCGGCGGGACGAT
>NZ_DATLWX010000006.1:0-234843 GCF_035576065.1 Nocardioides sp. | reverse complement strand
GGGGCAGGGTCAATCGGTCTAGGCAACGGTTCATGCCGCTGCCGGGTTGGCGAGCAGCTCGGCCAGCGCTTGGGCTGGTGTCTGTAGGTCGAGGGTAGGGCGTGGGCGCTTGTTGAGGGTGGCTGCGATCCGGGCGAGGTCGTCGGCGGTGTGGATCGATAGGTCGGTGCCCTTCTCGAGCCAGAACCGCAGGAGCCGGTTGGTGTTTTCGTTGGACCCTCGTTGCCAGGGTGAGTGGGGGTCGCAGAAGTAGACCGGCATGTCTAGAGCGGCCTCGATATCGCGGTAGTTGGCCAGCTCGCTGCCGCGGTCCCAGGTCAGTGATCGGCGCAGGTGCTCGGGCAGCCTGGTCATCTCGCGGATCATGGCCTCGGCCACACTCGCGGCGTCGTGACGCTCGGGCAGGTGCAGCAAGATCACGAACCGGGTCGTGCGTTCGACCAGAGTCCCGACCGCTGAGCCGTTGCCGGTGCCGAGGATCAGGTCGCCCTCCCAGTGCCCGGGCACCGCACGATCGGCGACCTCGGCGGGACGTTGGCTGATGGTGAACGCCTCGCGGTACAAGCTCTTCCCGCGGCCATCGACGCTGCCGCGAGGCTTGCGGGCTCGACGCTTGGTCAGCAACTGGGCAGCCAGGTCCTTGCGCAGGCTGCCGCGCGCCTGGACGTACAACGCCCGGTAGATCGTCTCGTGCGACACACGAGCCATCTTCGTGCGTGGGTGCTGCTCGCGCAGCATGGCCGCGATCAGACCGGGTGACCAGCCGTCATCCATCCACGACTCGATGGACGCACCCAGCGCCGAGTCGTGCAGCTTGAACCCCTTGGGTCGTCGCCGGCGTTCATGAGCCGCCCGGTGTGCGACCGGTCCGTGGTAGCTCCCGTCCGGGCCGCTGTTGCGCGCCACCTCCCGGCTGATCACCGACACATCCCGCCCGACGCACCGGCCGATCTCTCGCATCGACACCTTCCGATGATGCAGGGCCGCGATCACCGCGCGGTCCTCGCCGGTCAACGGCCGCCGCTGCCGGCCAGCCCGTTCCTCACCCGGCCGGCGCAGCGGGGCGGTACCAGGCAATCCGCCACGCGCACCGATGGCCAACTCAAGTCCCATGACGCCACGCTCGCGCCACCACCGCGTTGCGGTGTCATGCGACACGCCAGACCAATCAGCGGCATGCGTGATCGGCGCACCCCCACACACCAGATCGAAGAACTCCTCCTGCATCTCGAACGAGATCCACTTCGGCATCACAACGCTCCTCAGTCAGCGTTGCTTAGACCGATGGACTCCGCCAGGCCAGGAAGTGCAGGAGTCCCCGGCTAAGCGGGGACTCCAACGGCGAGCGAGAGAAGTTCCTCAGCCCTGCAGACCCCGTGCGACGAGCTCGTCGGCAACGCGCTGCCCGAAGGACTCGTGACCGCTCTGGGTCAGGTGCAGCCGGTCGGGGAGGTAGGAGAGCGACCACGCGCTGGCGTCGATGTACGCGACGCCGTACTCGGCGCACAGCTCGGCCAGCGTCGCATCGACACGCCCGACGGCGTCGGCCCGAGAGGGTGCCGCCACCGGGCCGACGACGACCACCCTGCTGCCCGGCAGCGAGGTGAGCAGCGCGCGGAACCCGGCGCGGATGTCGGCAACCGGCTGGTCGTAGTCGTTGAGGCCGCCCTGCACGACGACCAGGTCGGCACCCCGCGCGGAGGCGGCGCGGGTGGCGAAGGAGCGGTTGCCGCAGTGGCTGGCGCCGGGGCTGAAGCCGGACCCTGAGAACCCGGCTACCCGGACCCGCCCCGGAAGCTCGCTGGGCCAGGATTTCCCCAGGTCGTCGAGGCCGAGCCCGACCGACCATGAGTCGCCGATCACGGAGATCGTCGGAGCAGTGGGCTCAGCACCTGTCACGATCCTCGACCGCGTCGCGGCGTCGGTCGCGTGGCGCTGGCAGAGCCCGGCCTCGGAGCCGCGAGCGCGCACCGTCAGTACCGTCGCCAGCAGTACGGCAATGAGCAGCGCCGCGACGCCTGCTCTCCCCGTATGGCGAAGGCCCACCCCCCGTTGGAACACACGCGAATCATCAGCCATCGAGCCGGGGCGGGTGGGGAGATTGCGGAAACTGACCCGACTCCGGGGGAACACCCCGATCGCGACCTGCGTTGGACCCCATGAGCAGACTTGAGTTGCATCGACTCAACTTGTTTGTCAGACTCGCCGCCATCGCGGCAGGATGGCCGCACCCAAGACATCCCGACACGGCACACGACGTGGTCGGGCAGCAAAGCAGGCGTCGCGACGAGCGGCGCAGTTCCTAGGAGGAAACACCATGGCTCGAGCAGTCGGCATTGACCTCGGCACGACGAACTCCGTCGTCGCCGTCCTCGAAGGTGGAGAGCCCACCGTCATCGCCAACGCAGAAGGCGCACGCACGACCCCCTCGGTGGTCGCGTTCGCCAAGTCCGGCGAGGTCCTCGTCGGTGAGGTCGCCAAGCGGCAGGCCGTCACCAACGTCGATCGCACCATCCGCTCCGTCAAGCGCCACATGGGCACGGACTGGAAGCAGAAGATCGACGACAAGGACTTCACCCCCCAGCAGATCAGCGCCTTCGTGCTGCAGAAGCTCAAGCGCGACGCCGAGGCCTACCTCGGCGAGCCGGTCACCGACGCGGTCATCACCGTGCCTGCCTACTTCTCCGACGCCCAGCGCCAGGCGACCAAGGAAGCCGGTGAGATCGCCGGCCTCAACGTCTCGCGCATCGTCAACGAGCCGACCGCGGCCGCGCTGGCCTACGGCCTCGACAAGGGCGACGACCAGACGATCCTCGTCTTCGACCTCGGTGGCGGCACGTTCGACGTCTCCCTGCTCGAGATCGGCGAGGGCGTCGTCGAGGTGAAGGCGACCTCCGGTGACAACCACCTCGGTGGTGACGACTGGGACAACCGGGTCGTGGAGTGGATGGTCAAGAAGTTCAAGGACAACAACGGCGTCGACCTCGCGGCCGACAAGATCGCCAAGCAGCGCCTCCAGGAGGCTGCCGAGAAGGCCAAGATCGAGCTGTCGTCCTCCAGCGAGACCACGATCCACCTGCCCTACATCACCCACGGTGAGGGCGGCCCGCTGCACTTCGAGGAGAAGATGACGCGCAGCGAGTTCCAGAAGCTCACCGCCGACCTCCTCGAGCGCACGCGCGAGCCGTTCAAGAGCGTGCTCAAGGACGGTGGCGTCGCGATCGACAAGATCGACCACGTCGTGCTTGTCGGTGGGTCCACCCGCATGCCGGCGGTCAGCGAGCTCGTGACGGAGCTCCTCGGCGGCAAGCAGCCCAACAAGGGCGTCAACCCCGACGAGGTCGTCGCCGTCGGCGCGGCCCTGCAGGCGGGCGTCCTCAAGGGCGAGGTCAAGGACGTGCTGCTGCTCGACGTCACCCCGCTCTCCCTCGGCATCGAGACCAAGGGCGGCGTGATGACCAACCTCATCGAGCGCAACACCACGATCCCGACCAAGCGCTCGGAGATCTTCACCACCGCCGACGACAACCAGCCGTCGGTCGAGATCAAGGTCGCCCAGGGCGAGCGTCAGCTGTGGTCGCAGAACCAGCCCCTCGGCAACTTCGAGCTCACCGGTCTGCCCCCCGCGCCGCGCGGTGTGCCGAAGATCGAGGTCACCTTCGACATCGACGCCAACGGCATTGTCCACGTCTCCGCCAAGGACCACGCGTCCGGCCGCGAGCAGTCGATGACCATCTCCGGCGGCTCGGCGCTGTCCAAGGACGAGATCGACCGCATGGTCAAGGAGGCCGAGCAGTACGCCGAGGAGGACGCCAAGCGCCGCGACGCGATCGAGGCCCGCAACCAGGCCGACAGCCTCGTCTACTCCACGGAGAAGTTCCTCAGCGAGAACGAGGACAAGATCCCCGACGAGGTGAAGACCGAGGTCCGCGCGGACGTCGAGGCCCTCAAGGAGACGCTCGCCAAGGAGGACGCCGCCGCCGAGGACCTCACCGCGGGTGTGTCCAAGCTGGGCGAGTCGAGCCAGAAGATGGGCGCAGCGATGTACGCCGCTGCCGAGGCCGACAGTGCCGCAGCCCAGGCCGACGGCGGAGCCGAGGGCGAGCAGACCGACGACATCGTGGACGCCGAGATCGTCGACGGGCCCGCCGACTCCTCCGACTCCGACTCCGACACCGACACCGCCGAGGGTGAGTCGAAGTGACCTCTCCCACCGAGTCGGGTGCTGAGGACTCGGCGGAGTCGGCCGGCTTTGGCGACGCGGCTGCCGAGATGGCAGGAGAGACCGAGGTCGAGGCGCCCGTGGAGGGCGCCTCGGCCCCGGCGGGCGCTGCCGCGGGGTCGGATGCGGAGTCCGCGTCGGCTGAGGCGAATGACGACATCAGCGATCTGGACTGGGTCGTGGACGATGCGGACCTCGAGCCGGAGACCAGCAGCGCCACCGATCAGGCCCCCACGGCCGACGAGCAGCTCGTCGAGCGGACGGCCGACCTGCAGCGACTGCAGGCGGAGTTCCTCAACTACAAGCGGCGCGTCGACCGGGACCGTGAGCTGATCGCGCAGAACGCGACGTACAAGGTGCTCCAGCCGATCGTCGAGGTGCTCGACACGATCGATCGGGCGCGCGAGCACGGCGAGCTCGAGGGCGGCTTCAAGTCGGTCGCCGACCAGCTCGAGCGGGTGGTCGCCGGGCTCGGACTGACGAAGTTCGGCGCACCGGGCGACGAGTTCGACCCGACGATCCACGAGGCGCTGAGCCACATCGGCGAGGACCCGGATGTCGCGGTCACCACGGCGAAGGTCATCGCAAAGTCCGGCTACAAGATCAACGACCGCGTGGTGCGAGCCGCCCAGGTGCTGGTGGTCGACCCGGCGACGCCGACTGCGTGACCGCGTCCCGGTGTGACATGAGAGGCGAGAGGAGGGGTGCAGATGGCTGACAACGACGGCTTCAGGAACGACTGGGCGACCAAGGACTTCTACCAGGTCCTGGGCGTGAAGAAGGACGCGACCGCCGACGACATCAAGAAGGCCTATCGCAAGCTGGCGCGCGCCAACCACCCCGACTCCAACCCCGACGACGCCAAGAAGCACGACACGTTCAAGGCGGTGGCCGAGGCCTACGACGTCGTGGGCGACGCGGACAAGCGCAAGAAGTACGACGAGTTCCGGTCCCTCTCGGCGACCGGCGGCTTCGGCGGGGGCTTCTCGGGCGGCTTCAATCGGGGCGGCTCCGGTGGCGGCTTCGACATCAACGACCTGCTGCGTGAGCAGGCCGGCGGGGGTGCCGGCTTCGGCGACATGTTCGGCGATCTCTTCGGCGGCGGGGGCGGACGCCAGCGTCAGCAGCAGGCTCGTCCTCGCAAGGGCGCCGACCTGGAGACGAGCACCACCATCAGCTTCGTCGACGCCCTCGAGGGCGTGATGATCTCGCTGCGCCTGACCTCCGACGAAGCCTGTGCCACCTGCAAGGGCACCGGGGGCAAGCCTGGGACCCGTCCGCACATCTGCGGGGAGTGCGAGGGCGCGGGTTATGTCGTCGCTGGGGTCGGCGGCGCGTTCTCGATGAACGAGACCTGCCCGACCTGCCACGGTCGCCAGCTCGTCTATGACGACCCCTGCCCGGCCTGTCACGGCAGCGGCCGGGGCACCTCGGCCCGCACGATCCAGGCGCGCATCCCCGCCGGCGTCAAGGACGGTCAGAAGATCCGGCTGCGCGGCAAGGGCGCGCCCGGCGAGCAAGGCGGACCTCCCGGCGACCTCATCGTCAAGGTCGTGGTGTCCGCCCACCCTGTCTTCGGCCGCAAGGACGACAACCTCACCATCGAGGTCCCCGTCTCGTTCGACGAGGCCACCCTCGGCGCCGAGATCAAGATCCCGACGCTGGGCGGTGCACCCGTCACGCTGAAGGTCCCAGCGGGCACGCCCAACGGGCGAACGTTCCGCGTCCGGGGCAAGGGAGCGCACAAGAAGGACGGCACGTACGGCGACCTGCTCGCGACCATCGCCGTGGTGGTGCCGGCGGGCCTCAGCGACGACGCCCGCGAGGCGCTGGAGGCCTATCGCGCCGCCACCATGGCGACGCCGCTGCGCGACGACCTCTTCCGGGAGGCGCGATGAGCTCCTTCGGTGTGCCCCCGCCCGACGCGGCCGTCTACGTCATCAGCGTCGCCGCCGAGCTGACCGGCCTGCACCCCCAGACGCTGCGCGCCTACGAGCGGATGGGCCTCATCCGGCCGGGCCGCACTGGTGGCGGCGGCCGGCGCTACTCCCACCGCGACCTCGAGCTGCTGCGCGAGATCGCCGACCTCACCTCGGCCGGCATCGGGATCGAGGGCGTACGCCGCATCCTCGAGCTCGACAACCAGGTCGTCGCGCTGCGTCATCGCAACGACGAGCTGCTCGCCGAGCTCGAGGCCACCCGCGCGGCGCTCAGGCAGGCGCTGACGGCGGCCGGGGCCACCATTCCGCCGCCCAACAAGCTGCCCGTGCTGCGCCCCTCCCACGCGCTGATGACCTTCCGCCGCCACCCGGGCTGACTCCTCAGTGGCTTGCGGCCCCGGCTCGTTGGTCCGTAGCGACGAGCACCACGGACTCGGGCACGCCGAGGGGGTACGGCGCAGGCTCGCCGCGCACCTCGGCGACCTGGCCCACCAGCACGGCCATGACCTCGTCGGCGAGCCTCCGGATCAGCTCGTCGTCGAGCTGCTGGTCGGTGGTGACCCCGGCCAGTCGGCGTACGTCGATCGGCTCTCCGACCGCGACCCGCACCATCGGGCGCGCGAACGTGTTGCGCAGCAGTCGGGCGATGAACCGGCTCTTGCCGACGACCTGGTGAGCCCCGACCAGGGCGACCGGGACGATCGGCGCACCCGAGCGCAGCGCCAGCCGGACAGCGCCGGTCTTGCTGCGCTCAGGCCACTGGGCCGGGTCGCGCGTGATCCGGCCCTCGGGGAAGAGTCCGACGGCCTCGCCGGCGGCCAGCGCTGTCGCGGCGACTTCGAGGGCATCTGCGGCTGACGAGGTCCCACGCAGCACCGGGATGAAGCCGAGGCGGCGCAGCACCGGGCCGAGGACGGGGTGGCCGAACACCCCGCCGGTCGCCATCAGGCGGAGCGATCGTCCGAGCTGTCGCCCGACCAGGGCCAGCAGGATGCCGTCGGCGAAGCTGGTGTGGTTGGCGATCACGATCACCGGCCCCTGGGGCAGCTCCCCTCCTCGCGCGGAGCGACGAGTGAACTCGAGGCGACAGACGGAGGTCACCACAGCGCCCAGCAGGCTGGCCAGGACGGCGTACAGAAGCGCGGAGCGGAGGCCCGGCGGACGCCACGACGGAAGGTTCATGCACGCATTGTTGCGGGGCGGCGGCCTCGAGCGCCCGGGTAGGAGTGCT
This sequence comes from Nocardioides sp., assembly GCF_035576065.1. Taxonomy (GTDB): domain Bacteria; phylum Actinomycetota; class Actinomycetes; order Propionibacteriales; family Nocardioidaceae; genus Nocardioides. The sequence continues at coordinate 227,450 of NZ_DATLWX010000006.1, read as the reverse complement.
CAGTCTGCGGTGGCCAGGAAGGTGTCGACCTCCGCCGCTGTTGGCGCGCTCGCGTGGTCAATGGGCGTCAGAGCCAGGGGCCCACGGGCTGAGGCACGGGGTAGATGCCGTGATCGCGCACCTGATCGGCATGCTTTTCCAGGGCATCCCTGACCTTGGTGTCGGCGTTGCCGATGTCCTCGGCCCCGAGCTGAAGTGCCTTGGCGGAGTAGATGATTCGCGCCTGCAGATTTTCCAGCAGCTCCTCCAGCAGATTTCGGAGGGCGTGGTAGCACGCGTTGGGGCCGTAGCTCCCGAGGCCGATGCTCGCGTCCCGGTGCAGCGCGGACAGGCTGTCTGCCTGGTTGAGGTGTACAACGGCGACCTTCAGCTCGCCCGCGATGGTGGGGAGGTAGGTCTCGGTGATCTCCCGCACCCGGATCGGCTCGATGATGAGCTCGCTGGGAGCTCCGAGGTCGCTGCCGTCGTCGATGTCGATGAGGGGAGGGGCTGCGAGGTCGAAGGACGCCCGGTCCGCTTGGATCTGTCGAAGGTTGGTCACCAGGTTGTCCTCGAGAATCTGCTCCTCGTTCACGATCTCAGTGGCCAGGCCGTCGAGGACCTCCTCGAACGTGCTCATCACGCCGTCATAGTCAGCCTTGGGTGCGGTGGTCGGGTCCCCCTCGGTAGGCACATTGTCGGTGAGAATGGAGAGTCCCACGGCGCCCACCTTCAGCGCGGTGGCTGCGCCACCGGTGGCGAAGATGCTCGCAGCGGCGGCGGCATAGCCGACCACCTTGAGTGCGACCTCCCAGTCCACGCTGCCGCCCTCGGCCGCGGCGTTGAAGGCAGCGGTGGTGTTCTCGATCAGGTCGGTCACGGTCTGCTGCGCGCCCTCCCAGATCTTCTCCTCCGCGGCCAGGACCCCGCCGAGGATGACAGTGATCGCATGCTGGCCGGCAACGGCCTTGCCGAGCTGGGAGAGGAACTTGGTTTTGAAGGCGGTGATCATGCCGCCGGCCATGGCATCGGAGCTCTCCATGATCAAGGCGATGTTGCCGCCGATCTGGCCGCCCCCGGTGACGGCTCCCTCTGCAGAGACAGTGTCGAGCGACAGCACCCGGTTGGCTTGGCGCATCGATTCCACGAGTGGCGTGACAGCACCTGGATCGGGCAGCCAGGTCCACCGCTCGATGGCCTCGTCGATCCGGTTGCGGATCGTAGCGAAGTCGTCGGCGTACTTTCCCGGCTCATCGTTGTCCGGGCACATCGGGATTCTGGTCTTCGAGTCGCCGCCGCCCTCCCCGTCGGTTCCGGGGCGCGTCACCTCCTTGACGAGGACGAGCCCGGGCGACGTCGCGCTACCGCCGCCGGTTTGGACATGTATGTACTTGTCGCCATCGATTTGGAAGCCGAAGAGGTCGCCCAGACTGTCGCTGCACATGAACGCGTCGATGGCGGCTCGTTTGAGCGGGCCGATCATCTGTTGGAAGTCGTCCGAGGCCATCGTTTGTTCTCCTGGGCTGGTTGGTGAGTGCCGGGGTACTGCCCGCATATACGCCCATCGAAACCAGGTAGCGCCGTCGGGAATGGCGCCTTGGCGCGAGGGTTTCGCCGACGGGGTCTGTGGGTAGGTTGGGCCCGTGACAATGGATCTGAGCGTGCTGTGGGCGTTCGTGCTCGTGTTGATCGCCCTGGCTGTGGTGGGCTGGATGCTGCCGCCGACGCGGAAGTGGCACACCGCCGGGATCGCGACCCTGTGCGTGCTGGGTGTCTTCGCTCTCGGGACAGCGACCGCGGTGACGTGGTCAGCCGCGGTGCTGACCGAGGACGAGCTCTACGACGCCGCGAGGAAAGTGAGCGACCGGACGGCCGGAGCGCCTGGAGACCCGTCCGCGCAGCAGGTGATGGCACTTATCTCCGACGAAGTCGACCGTGACGTCTTCGCGGATTCGGCCGACCGCAACGCCACGGAGACCCGCTACAACGTCACCCCGGTGGGCAAGGACTCGCCCGTTGTCTGCGTCCGCGTCATCGTGTCGGAAGGGACCGCCACAGCCCTGCAGGACTCCTTCCTCGAGGTGGACAGCGGCCCCTGCGAGTGACCTCACGAACGCTCAGTCCGCGGTAGCCAGGAAGGCGTCGACCTCCTCGGCCGTCGGTGCGCTCGTCGGCCCCCGGCGCGTCACCTTGATCGCGGCTGCCGCGTTGGCGCGGCGGCACCCCTCGACCCACGGCGTCCCTGCGGCCACCTCTGCGAGCAGGGCGCCGGTGTGCGTGTCTCCGGCACCGTTGGTGTCGACGGGCGTCTGCGGATGGCCCGGCACCAGGGTGGCCGTGCCGTCAGCCAGCACGGCACACCCTGCGGCACCGTCGCGGACGATCACGACAGCGTCTCCGCGCATCAAGGGTGCGAGCGCCTCGGTCAGGGCGAGGAGCTCGTCACCGTCCGGAGTCGAGCCCACGGCGGCCAGCAGGTCCGCGGACTCCTCCGCGTTGCCGCTCCACACGTCGGTGTGGCGCAGCATCTCCTCCCGCACGTCGGCCTCGAGCGACGCAAAGGCCGCGCCGGGGTCCAGCACGATCACCACGCCTTCATCGAGACTGCCCAGCCACGCGAGCAGGGGCACCCGGGTCGACTCCAGTGCCAGCGAGAACCCGGTGACGCACACGAGGTCCCCGCGCTGGGGCCGCGAGGTGTTGAGCGATTCCACGGAGATGTCGCGCTCCGCGCCGAGCGTGGTGACAAAGGTGCGCTGGGCGCTCGGTTCGATCAGGACGACACAGATGCCGGTGTCCCGTCCCTCCACTGGATCAGCGGACAGGCTGATCCCTTCCGCGGTCAACGCATGGCGGACGAGGTCGCCGTGCGGTCCGGTCCCGTGCGCGCCGGCATGCACACAGGCAGCGCCGAACCGGGCCGCCGCGACGAGCACCGTCACGGCGCCACCGGCGTAGTCGGTCACCGAGCTGGCCATGACGTTCTGGCCGCGCACGGGCAGGTCCGGCACCTCGATCACGACGTCGACCAGGGCCTGTCCGGTGTGGATCACGCGGGTCATGGGCGCACCTCAGCACTGGTGGCGAGGGTGATCTGGGGTGGGTAGAGGGCCATCACGTCGAGTGCGCGTCGGTGGTTCTCGGGGGTGGAGCCCGCGCAGGCGTCGGTCACGACCGTGAGCGTCGCGCCGGCGTCGGCCGCAGCGAGCGCGGTGGAGATGACGCAGCAGTCGGTCGAGACCCCGGTGACCACCAGTCGTGGGGCCGGGCCGGTGATGGCGCTCAGCTCGGGCCCCCACTTGCCGAACGTCGGGGCGCTCAGGACCTGCGCGTCGAGGTCGCGCAACTCGTCGACGACGTCGAAGAGCGGGTCGTCCGCAGGGACGTCGGCGAACGGCCACTCCCGGAGGTATGCCGACCACGACCCGACGGCCGGACGCGGGGCGACCCAGCGGGTGACGATGACCCGTCCCCCGAAGTCGTCGGCCAGGCGGCGTACGGGCGCGACGATCGAGGGAAACATCGGTGAGCCCCACGGGCTGTCGGGATCGGCGAAGATCCGTTGGGGGTCGATGACGACCAACCAGGCATCAGAGGCACTCCACATGGCCTCACCTTTTCACCTACGCGATGACGCCCGCTCCGTCGCGAGGCTGGGTCAGGCCCAGTGGCCGGGGCGGCGGAGGACGAGGGGCAGCTCGGTCGTGGTGTCGCCCCGCATCGCGTTGACCTGTGGCTGGGTCAGGAACAGCGCGTCGGAGAGCCGTGCTCCCCTGACGTCCGCGTCGCGCAGGTCGGCGCCCAGGAGATCGGTGAGGGTGAGGTCCAGTCCGCCCAGGTGAGCGGCGATGAGGACGGCGCCGCGCAGGGTCGCTCCGCGTACGTCGAGCTCGCGCAGGTCCTGTCCGGCCAGGTCGGCACGGGCGAGGTCGAGCCCCGTCCACCCGGACCGGAGTCGCGCGCTGGTGGTCGCCAGCAGTTCACCGACCTCGTCGCGGAGCTCGTCCAGGTTCAAGCCCAGCAGCTGCTCGGGCGGGTGGCTCGTCAGGGCGTTGACCCGGTCGACCAGGGCGCCGGCGGCCCCCGGAAGGTGTCGCTCCACCTCGCTCAGCAGGAACAACATCTCGTGCAGCTGCCGCATCACCGACAGGACGGCCGCCATCTCACCGAGGTTGTCGTGCTCGCGCCACGAGACTCCGGCGTAGGTGACCTGGGAGACCTGTTGACCCGCACCGAAGCACTCGAAGACGGTGCAGCCTGGCCAGCCGTCCTCGCGCAGGGTGGCGTGGATGCCGCAGCCGTCCGAGGCATCGAGGTGGTGGCACGCCGTCCCACCGGCCTTGCTCACCCCGAACCCGGCCTCCCGGGAGAAGGACAGCAGGACGCAGCACAGCCCGAAGCACGAGCCGCAGTCCGAGCTCAGGACGGGAAGGTTCACCGGGCCATCATCTCCCTGGCCGGCTCAGCCGAGTCGCCTGCGCGCAGGTCGGGTGACACCCGGCGTGCGGCCGAGGTCGGCTCGCTGTCCAGCGGCGAGGCCGTCCGCCCCACCGCCTCCGGAGAGGTAGCGCGCCGCCGCCGTACGCAGGCTCGGGTAGGCCTCGGCCGCCGCGCGATCGGCGAGAGCCGCGCGGTCCGCCAGCACGAGCGCTGCCGAGGTGCCGGCCGCCGCGAACCTCGTCTCGGACTCGTGTGCCGCCGTCGCCTCCGCCTCCTGGAGCCGCTGCCCGATCGCTGCTGCGAACCCCAGCCACCAGGTGCGTCGGTAGGCCGCAGGGTGCTCGCCGCGGGGGACTCCGCGACGCGTCAGCTCCCCGGTGCCCTGGACCATCAGGCTGGTCAGGAGCATCTCGCTGAGCACGAGGTCAGTGGTGGCGCCGAAGAGATGCAGCGAGTAGTCGCTCCCGGAGCCGCGTCGCGTCGTGCGCAGGACGGCGCTGCATCGCAAGCCACGGGCGACTGCTGCGCCCAGGCTGCCCTTCTCGACGGCGTACGGCGCCAGCAGCTCGACGGTGAGGTCACCCACCACCTCGCGACCCGGATCGACCGCGGCCAGCAGCGCAGCATCGACGCCGTGGCGGGCCATCAGCTCGGCTGCCTTGGCGTTGAAGGCCTCCGACTCGGCGGTCGTGGCAGCTGGGTCCTCGGCCTGCGCCAGCAGCTTGCGGATCCGCGCGAGCTTGTCCTCGGTCATCTTCTCCCCTCCGATGTGGTCATGCGCCACCCACGGTCCCACGCACTCAGTTACGGTTCAGCAATGGGGAGTCGAGCGCGATTGGTCTTCGCCGTTGTGGCGGGGGTGCTGCTGACGGGTGTCGTCGCGCTCGGGATCGCGCTCACCCTCACGCCACGGTCCGGCACGGGGTCGGAGTGGCTGGCCCTCGGTGCCATGGGGCTGATCGGGCTCGCCTTCGGGCTGGGCGCGAGTTGGCTTGTCTCGCGCCGGTCGGCCGGCCCTGTCGGGAACCCGGTCGAGAGTCCCCTGATCGCTCCCCTCGCCGGACTCCCGGATGCTTCTGCCCCGGCTTCGACCGACCTCGCCGCGTCTGATCTGGCCGCCGAAGACTCGAGCCCGGCCGGCTCCGGTCAGGCTGCCTCTGCCTTGGCCGCCCCTGGCGTGGCCGCCTCTGCGCAAGCTGTCTCTGCGCAGGTCGTGGAGGCCGTGGAGGCCATGGAGGAAGCCAGGGAGGACACGCCTGAGGCCGACGCCCGGATGGAGCAGTGCATCAGGGACGCCCTGGAGCACGACCGGGTCACCTTGGCGTACCAGCCCGTCATCGACCTCACCACCGGCCTGCTCGTGGGAGTGGAGGCCCTGCTCCGGCTCAAGGACGCCGACGGGGCGACGATCGCGCCGTTCGAGGTGATCGGTGTCGCCGAACGGTCGGGACTCATCATCGACCTGGGCTGGCGCGTCCTGCAGCTCGCCGCCCTGCAGGGGGGTGCCTGGCGCGACGACTACAACGTGGTCGTCCCGGTCGCCGTCAACGTCTCCGCGGTGCAGCTCGGCTCAGCCGACTTCCCCACCGATGTCCTCGCCTCCGTCGCCCGGGCAGGCATCCCTGCGCACGGCCTCACCCTCGAGCTGACGGAGTCCGTCATGCTGGGTGGGACGTCGCCCGGCTCCGCGCAGCTCCACCAGCTGCGGGCCGCGGGCTTCGAGCTCGCCATCGACGACTTCGGCACCGGATATGCCTCGTTGTCCTATCTGCACGAGCTGCCGGCGTCCACGCTCAAGATCGACCAGACGTTCGTCAGCGGAGTGCCGGAGGACCGCCGAGCCGTTGCGATCGTGGCCGGCGTCGTGGCGCTCGCCCGTCACTGCGGCATCGCCTGCATCGCCGAGGGGATCGAGACCGAGGAGCAACGCGCCCACCTGGCCCGGTTGGGTGTCCTTGGACAGGGTTACCTCCTGGGCAGGCCCGGCCCTGCACACGCGATCGGCGTCATGATCGAGCAGGGACGCGCAGACCTGGTCCCGTTCATCACCGCGTCCGACGAACCCGGGGCCCCGACCTCCGCTCGGGACCCGGTGACCGGGGCGCTGTGGCGTGACCCGGGGATGAAGGAGCTCGATCGGGAGGTCGTGCGAGCCCGCCGCTCGGAGAACTCGCTGGTGCTGGCCTTCGTGCGGGTCGAGGTCGACGAGTCCGTGGATCAGCGGAGCGCGCACCTGGTGCTGGTCGAGGTCGCAGTCGCGCTGCAGGCCGCTCTCCGCGCCTACGACCTCGTCGTCCGCTACGGCAGCAACGAGCTCGTCTGCGCCGTGGTCGGCAGCCCGCTGCCGGCGCTCGAGGAGCGCCTCAACGCCGTGGTCGAGGAGATGCGGCGCCTGCCGGACTCCCCGACCGTTCTCCTGGGGCTGGCCGAGATGCAGCACGGTGAGACGTTGGAGGCGCTCGTCTCCCGGGTCGACCTGAGGTCAGGTTCGCGCCCCCTGCCCGACGCTGACGCCCGACGCTGACGCCCGACGCTGACGCCCTGACGCCGCCGCCCCACACGTCTCAAAGTTGAGGGGAACCGACTCAACTTCCGGTGCGTTGACCCTGACGAGGCCCACAGTGGGCCACAGTGGGCCACCCGACTCATGGAGGAGATGCGAGACATGAGCCAGTTCGGTGTCGAGAAGTTCACCACCCGGAGCCGCGAGGTCATCGAGGCCGCGCAGCTCAGCGCCACCACTGGTGGCAACACCCAGACCGAGCCCATCCACCTGCTGGTCGCCCTGCTGCGCCAGGAGGGCGGCACCTCCCGCAGCCTCGTCGCCAAGGCCGGCCTCGACGCCGCGGCGCTGACGGCGCGCGCCGAGCGGGCCGTGAGTGCCCTGCCCCAGGCGAGCGGCGCGACGGTCCAGCAACCAGCTGCCAGCGCGGCGCTCACGCGGGTGCTCGGCAAGGCGATCGACCTCGCAGCCAGCATGAAGGACGACTTCGTCGCCACCGAGCACCTCCTCATCGGGCTCGCAGGAGTCGAGTCCAGCGCCCGCACGATCCTCACCGAGGCCGGTCTGTCCGGGGCCGGCCTTCGAGAGGGCTTGACCGCGGTGCGTGGCAACCGTCGCGTGACCAGCAAGGACGCGGAGTCGACGTACGAGAGCCTCGACAAGTTCTCCGTCGATCTCACCCAAGCAGCGCAGGAGGGCCGCCTCGACCCCGTCATCGGCCGGGACAACGAGATCCGCCGCGTGATCCAGGTGCTCAGTCGGCGTACCAAGAACAACCCCGTCCTCATCGGCGAGCCCGGTGTGGGCAAGACCGCCGTGGCCGAGGGCCTCGCGCAACGCATCGTCGACGGCGACGTGCCCGACTCCCTCAAGGGACGTCGGCTGCTCAGCCTCGACCTGGCGGCGATGGTGGCCGGGGCGAAGTACCGCGGCGAGTTCGAGGAGCGGCTCAAGGCCGTGCTCGAGGAGATCAAGGACGCCGGCGGGCAGATCATCACCTTCATCGACGAGCTGCACACGGTGGTCGGGGCCGGCGCGGGCGGGGACTCCGCGATGGACGCCGGCAACATGCTCAAGCCGATGCTCGCGCGCGGCGAGCTGCACATGATCGGTGCGACGACCCTCGACGAATACCGCGAGCGGATCGAGAAGGACCCCGCGCTCGAACGCCGGTTCCAGCAGGTCTTCGTCGGCGAACCGAGCGTCGAGGACACGATCCAGATCCTGCGCGGCATCCAGGAGAAGTACGAGGCTCACCACGGTGTGCGCATCACCGACGCGGCGCTCGTCGCGGCGGCCACGCTGAGTGATCGCTACATCACCGGGCGCCAGCTGCCCGACAAGGCGATCGACCTGATCGACGAGGCGAGCTCGCGGCTGCGGATGGAGCACGAGTCCAGTCCCGAGGAGATCGACCAGCTGCGTCGCCAGGTGGATCGCCTGAAGATGGAGCAGTTCGCCCTCGAGCGGGAGACCGACGCCGCGTCCCAGGAGCGACTGTCCGGGTTGTTGGCCGACCTCGCCGACAAGGAGGAGGAGCTCCGCGGTCTCGAGGCGCGCTGGGAGCGGGAGAAGTCCACGCTGGAGGGTGAGGGCGAGCTCCGCCGGCAGCTCGACGGGCTGCGGATCGAGGCCGACAAGCTGTTGCGTGAGGGCGACCTCGCCGGGGCGAGCAGGATCAACTACGAGTCGATCCCTGCGCTGGAGAAGCAGATCGCGGCGGCCGAGTCCTCCGAGGAGGAGCTCACCGAGAAGCTCGTCGGTGACGAGGTCGGGCCTGAGCAGATCGCTGACGTGGTCGAGGCCTGGACGGGGATCCCGACCGGCCGGCTGCTGCAGGGTGAGGGTGCCAAGCTGCTCGAGATGGAGTCGGTGATCGGCGCCAGGTTGATCGGGCAGCGCGACGCCGTACAAGCCGTGAGTGACGCCGTACGCCGCTCGCGGGCCGGCATCTCGGACCCGAACCGCCCGACCGGCTCGTTCCTCTTCCTGGGGCCCACCGGCACCGGCAAGACCGAGCTGGCGAAGTCCTTGGCCGACTTCCTCTTCGACGACGAGCGGGCGATCGTCCGCGTCGACATGAGCGAGTACTCCGAGAAGCACTCGGTCTCGCGACTCGTCGGCGCACCGCCCGGCTACGTCGGCTACGACGAGGGTGGCCAGCTGACTGAAGCCGTCCGGCGCCGTCCCTACAGCGTCGTCCTGCTCGACGAGGTGGAGAAGGCGCACCCGGAGGTCTTCGACATCCTGCTGCAGGTGCTCGACGACGGTCGGCTGACCGACGGCCAGGGCCGCACCGTCGACTTCCGCAACACGTTGCTGGTCCTGACCAGCAACCTCGGCTCGATGTACCTCGTGGATCCCACGCTGGACCCCTCGGCGAAGCACGAAGCCGTGATGGGTGTCGTGCGCTCCTCGTTCAAGCCCGAGTTCCTCAACCGGCTCGACGACGTGGTGATGTTCGATGCCCTCAGCAAGGACGACCTGGCGCAGATCGTCGACCTCCAGCTCGCGCTGCTGGAGCAGCGGCTGGCGGTGCGGCGGATCACGATCACCGTGACCGACGCTGCCCGCGCCTGGCTGGCGGACACCGGCTACGACCCGGCGTACGGCGCCCGCCCACTTCGACGGCTGATCCAGACGGCCATCGGCGACCCCCTCGCGCGCATGCTCATCGGTGGCGAGGTCACCGACGGCGGCACCGTGAAGGTCGACGTGGGGGAGACCGGGCTCGCCCTCAGCTGAGGTCAGGCGCGCCTGGTTTCCGGTGAAGGTGGCGGAAACCCCGCGAAGTCCCGCTCTGGGTTGCGGTCCTTGTACCGAGCGATTCGGTGGTGGAAGCGGCCGGGTAGCAGCAGATTCGCTCGGAAGCCGGGGATCGTGGAGGGATGGCCATCGTCGCGACCCTCATGTGGCTCGCGCACGCGTTCGCGGTGGTGGTCAGCGACAGTCTGCGCCGGGGCGGTCCTCTGTGGCTGAGGCCCCGACTTGTCAGTCGCGGGGCGTACGCCGCAGCCAACCGCCGCCGAAGAGTGCGCCGAGCACCAGCACGGGCTGGAAGAACAGCCGGATCAGCCGCGCGCGGTCGGTGTCGAGACCGAAGGCGTCGACGCCCTCGGCGTACTGAGCGATGTTGCCCGGGAAGATGGCCACGAAGAACGCCGCGAGCAGGCCCCCGACGAGTCGCTGGTGCCGCGGCAGGGCGACGAACGCTGCGCCCAGGCCGATCTCGACGACGCCGGAGGCGATGACGGTGAAGTCCTCGTCGAGCGGGAACCATGACGGCACCTGGGCCCGGAACTCCTCACGGTGGGTCGTCAGGTGCAGGACACCCGCACCCACCATCGCGGCGCCGAGACCCAGTCGGACGACCGTGCGTGCCGCAGAGCTCATGGCGTCACTCTAGGGGGAGCACCTTGCCGGGGTTCATCAGTCCGGCCGGGTCGAGGGCCTGCTTCACCGCGCGCATGAGCGACACCTCGACCTCGCTCTTGTATGCCGCAGCAGCGGCCGCCTTCCCGGAGCCGAGACCGTGCTCGGCGCTGATGGAGCCGCCCAGCTCGACGGTGAGGTCGTGCACGATCCTCGACAGCTCGTCGCTGCGCCCCATGAATGCCGCCCCGTCCAGCCTCTCGGGTCGGCTCAGGTTGTAGTGCAGGTTGCCGTCGCCGACGTGGCCGTAGATGACCGGGCGGATCCCCGGCACAGCACCCTCGAGGGCCGCTGCGAGGCGGGTGACGAGGTCGTCCAGCGAGGCGATCGGCACCGACACGTCGTGCTTGATCGTCGGACCGAGCGACTCCTGGGCCTCCGAGATCCGTTCGCGCAGCGACCACAGTCCGGCACGTTGGGCCGGGGATCCCGCGACCGCCGCGTCCAGGACGAGACCGGCCTCGACCGCTGCTCCGAGGGCCCGCTCGAGGTCGTCGTCGACGCTGGCACCCGCGGGTCCGGCCAGCTCGATCAGACCGAACCACTCGGCGTCGGAGGAGAGCGGGTCCTGCAGGCCCGCCCGCGTCTCCTTGGCGGAGTGGAGCACGAGCTCGAGCGCCGGGCGGGCGATCAGCTCCCAGGTGGTGAGCCGCTCGGCGGCGTACTCACGCAACAGGGGGAGCAAGGACGCAGCGGCCGTCACGGACGGGAGAGCGACCCAGGCCGTGGCGCGCGCAGGTGTGGCGGGCTGGAGGGTGAGGACCGCTGCGGTGACGATGCCGAGCGTCCCTTCCGCGCCGATGAACAGCTGCGTCAGGTCGTAGCCGGTGTTGTCCTTGCGCAGCGACCGCAGGCCGTCCCAGACGCGCCCGTCCGGCAGCACGACCTCGAGCCCCAGCACCTGGCTGCGCATCATCCCGTAGCGCAGGACGGCGGTGCCGCCGGCGTTGGTGGCGATGTTGCCGCCGATCGTGCAGCTGCCCTCAGAGCCCAGCGACAGCGGGAACAGCCGGTCGACCTCGGCCGCGGCGGCGTGCACGTCGGCCAGGACGCAGCCGGCCTCGACGGTGATGGTCCCGCCGACGGCGTCGGTCTCGCGGACCGAGCGCATCCGTCCCAGCGAGACCACGACCTGCGAGCCGTCGTCGGACGGGACGGCGCCGCCGCTCATCCCGGTGTTGCCACCCTGGGGCACGACCGCGACCCCGGCTCCGTGCGTCAGGCGCACCACCGCGGCCACCTCGGCGGTGCTGCCGGGACGCACCACGGCGAGCGGGGTGCCGCGATAGGCCCCGCGCCAGTCCGTGTCGTACGCCGCAAGGTCGGCCGGGTCCGTCAGCACATGATCGGCGCCGACGACGGAGCGCAGGTCGGTCAGCAGGTCGGGCACTGCATCTCCTCGTCGGGACGGCCGGGCATCGGGGTCGGCAAGGACATCCTGCCCGGATGACCCCGACGGTGCTGGATCGTCCCCCGTCTGGTGCCGGGGATCCAGCACTGTCTGTTCGAGATCTGAGCAACTCAGCGGGTCCGATGAAGGGCAGCTAGGAGGAGGCATGTCGCAGACCGCGCCACCAGCGACTTTGAGGCAGGATGCGCATCCGGCACATCGTCCGACTCGGAGACTTTGGCGCTACCAACACCCGGGAGAACCATGCCCGTCTGGATCATCGGACTTCTGTATTTCCTGCTGGCCGTGGGCGTGTTCGTTGCCTTGGTGCAGAACATCTTCGAGTTCTCGAGCTTTCGTCGGGCCAACATCCACGGCATCTTCGTTGTGACTGTGGTGCTTGGTGGACTCATTGCCCTTCTTGACGTGATGGTGGACGGCGACGAGACCGACGATCTCGCCGCACTGATCGTGGGGTTCGGCCTGCCGAGCCTTCGTCACCTGGCTCGATCGCGGGTAGCACAGGCGGCGCTCCCCCGAGCCAGCCGTCTGATCCGCTTCCTGGCAGGGCCAGGCATTCATGTGGTCGCCGCGCTCGCAGCCGCTTCGCTGGCGACGAGCGACGTGGGGGCTTCCGGAATCTTCTTCATCGCCTACCTGCTCGTCATCGCCGACGAACGTCTTCGTCCGCCGCTCTGCTGCTCTCCGTGATCGACTTTGGTCACTCCGAAGGGATCGTGCAGTGACCAACTCGTAGTACGCGAGACCCGGCGCCCCGTGAAATGGCGCCTGCGCTCCGCTCAGGCCGTGATGGCGTCGCCGTGCAGCTTGGCGTTGACCAACTGGTCCCGCAGCCGCACGAGCTCGCCGACCGCATCGAGGAACCTGGTCGTGCTGTCTCCGACCTGGACACCGCCGAAGTAGTAGTGCCGCATCGCGAGCCGGTCGAGGTGCAGCTCGTCGTGCCGGAGCCGGGTGGACAGCAGCTCGGTCAGCCCGCTCACCGTCGACTCGTCGATGACGTCGGCGCAGCGGCTGACCGGCACCTCGTCCCGGAAACGGTCGCCGTCACGGTGCCGGTCCGTGATGACGATCGGCTTGTCCGTGCACAGGTAGAGCCAGTCGAGGCCCACCGAGGACACGTCGGTGACCATCGCGTCGCAGTCGGGCATGACGGCCAGGATGTCGCCGGTCACCACGGACGTGTGCCCTGCTTCGGGCTCGCGAGCGGCTGCGGCGGCGACGAGGTCGAGGATCTCGACGTGGCCCGCCCGGATCGCCGGCGTGGGGCTGGTGCTCACCTTCGGGTGCGGCTTGTAGACGACGCGCACGTCCTCGATCGCCAGGATGCGGCGTACGACCTCGGGGCCGATGGTGTCGACGGACGTGTAGTCGTTGTACTCCGCATCGCCCTCCCACGTGGGGGCATAGAGGACGGTACGCCGGGGGCTCGGCGTGATGATGCGATCGGGTCGCAGGTCCAGCTGGGGCCGACCGATGCGCACCAGTCGGGACGCGTCGAAGTCCAGCAACCCGTCGAGATAGCGGCGCACGGCGGCCTCGCCGGCGACGAAGACGCGGTCGTAGGCCTTGGAGTTGTTGCTGGCCATGCTCTGCTTGTCGCTCTCGCCGTGGTTGATGTGCACGTGGAGCTTCCGGCCGTCGACGAGCGACTGGAAGTTCAGCGGGGAGTTGTTGCAGTAGAGGACGACCTTCGCGTCGAGCGCGGCATACAGCTCGGTCAGCTCGGGGAAGCCCACGACCAGGTGGACCGGAAGGCTCGTGCGGCGGCGGACGATCCCGGCGACCTCGGCGTCGCGGACCACGATCGCGACGTGGTGGTGCGCGTGCAGGACCTCGAGGGCCTCCAGCCACTGGATCAGCTGGTAGCTCCGCGTGGGGTCGTCTGCGTAGTACGCAAGGACGTGGGCGTCGTTCACACAAGGATTCTAGTGTGCGCTGTCCACCCGGCTCACTGAAACGTGTCACCGTGTGCCCATGACCCGGACGATCGACGCCGACTACCTCGTGGTGGGCGCCGGCGCGACCGGGATGGCCTTCACCGATGCCCTGATCGACCACTCGGACGCACGCGTCGCCCTCGTCGACCGCCGGCACGGCGTCGGCGGACACTGGCTGGGCGCCTATCCGTTCGTCCAGCTTCACCAGGCGTCGGCGTTCTACGGCGTCGCGTCGAGGCTGCTGGGCGGTGGCAGGCTGCAGGAGAGCGGACCCGAGGCGGGGCTCCATGAGCGCGCTCATCAGGCGGAGATCACGGCGTACTACGCGGACCAGCTCGACCGGATGGTCAGCACGGGCCGGGTCGAGTTCCACCCCCACAGCGACTACGACGGTGATCGCGCCGTCGTCTCGCGCACGTCCGGCGGGCGCCTCGTCGTCCCCGACTCGTGCCGCATCGTCAACGCCCACCACCTCGCCCCGCGCATCCCGGCGGAGACGCCGCCGCCGTTCGCGGTGGGCGACGACGCTCGCGTCGTGCCGGTCAACGACCTCGTGCAGCTGGCGGACGCGCCCAGCGAATACGTCGTCGTCGGCTCCGGCAAGACCGCGACCGACGCGTGCATCTGGCTGCTCGGGCAAGGGGTCGACCCGGACGCGATCTGCTGGGTGCGACCGCGCGAGCCCTGGATGTTGAACCGAGCCAAGGTCCAGCCCGATCCCGCGGTCTTCCTGGGCATGGCAGCGGACGTGATGCAGTCGGCGTCGGAGGCGAGGTCGCTCGACGACCTGTTCCTCCGTCTGGAGGCCGCCGACGTCATGATGCGGATCGATCGGTCGGTCCAGCCGACGATGGCCAAGGCGCCCACCCTGGCGCGCTGGGAGCTCGACCAGCTGAGGACGCTGGAAAACGTCGTACGCCGTGGGCGCATCACCTCGGTCGAGCGCGGCCAGCTGCGCTTCGCCGACAGCTCGGTCGCCGTCGCGCCCGACGTTGTGGTGGTCCACTGTGCGGCCGACGGACTGTTGAACCCGCCCCTCGTGCCGGTCTGGCGGGCCGACGACATCACGCTGCAGCCCATCAGGTCCGGCTTCCCGTGCTTCGGAGCAGCTCTCGTGGGGTACGTCGAGGCGACCCGCACCGACGACGCCGAGAAGAACGGGCTCTGCCCGCCGTCGCCGTACGGCAACTCGATGGAGCAGTGGGCGAACATGACCGTCCTCGGCACCAGGGCCGCGATGTCCTTCTCGGCCGAGCCCGACATCAAGCAGTGGGCCGACGGAGTCGCCCTCAACCCGGCCCGTGTGCCGCCCGGTCATCCCGACTCAGTGGCGCTGGACGAGGCGCGCGAGCGACTGGCCGCGCACACGCAGGCCGGGCTGGCACGGCTCGCCGAGCTTGCTGCCGGCTGAGGCTGTCGGTGCCGGGTGCGACGATCCTCCGCATGGCCGAGCACGTCTTTCACGCGCAGATCTGGGAGCACTCGCCGCAGGAGCCCGGGTCGTGGCACTTCTGCACGCTGCCGGTCGATGTCGCCGACGACGTGTCGATCGAGGCAGGGCCGCGCGGCGGCTTCGGGAGCGTCCGCGTCGAGGTGTCGATCGGGTCCTCCACCTGGCGGACGTCGCTCTTCCCGGACTCGAAGGCCGGCTCCTTCGTGCTGCCGCTCAAGAAGCAGGTCAGACGCGCCAACGATCTCCATGCCGGTGACACCTGCGAGGTCCGGCTCGAGGTGCAGCCGTCGTAGGCCGGCTCAGTGCGCCGTGGGCCGCACGTCGGCATACCCCTCGCGATAGCTGGGTCGCGACGGCTCCCAGCCGGTGGAGCGGAGCCGCGCGTTGGACAGACGCTTGCCGTGGCCACGTGCGGGGTCGGCGGCAGGGGGCGTGGGTGCGCCGAGACGAGCTGCGAGGAACCCCGCGACGTCGCCGAGCTGAGCAGGTGCGTCGTCGGTGCCGAGGTAGAGCCGGTCGGGGGGTTCGGGGCGCGTGAGCAGGTGCACGACCGCGGCAGCGGCGTCGTCGCGGTGGATGCGGTTGGTCCAGCGGTGCGGGTCGTCGATCCGACCCTCGCGCACCCGGTCCAGCAGCCGGGTGCTGGCGCCGCCGTACAACCCCGACAGGCGCAGCACGGTGCCGGCGGGCAGCCGCTCCGCGAACAGCTCCTCGGCGGCCACGAGCATCCGGCCGGGCCCGTCGGCGGGACTCGGAGGCGTGCTCTCGTCCTGGAGGGGCGGCCCGTCGCTGGCTCCGTGGACGGCCGTCGAGGAGACCAGGACGGCCCGCTCCGGCAGCCGTCCGTCACCCGCGAGCGCATCGAGGGCACGAGCCATTCCTTCGACGTACGTCGCCCGGTAGGCCTCCTCGCTGCGCGGTCGTGCCGTGAGTGCCACCACTAGGAGTCGGGGTCGGGCGTCCTGCAGGTCGGGTGACTCCCGCGTCAGGTCCACCGACAGGCCGCGCAGCTGTGGTGGCACACGGTCGGCGTTGCGGCGTAGCGCGAGGACGTCGAGCCCACGCTCCGCGAGTCGCAGACCGACCGCTGATCCGAGGTCTCCACAGCCGACGAGCAGGACGTCCGGGGTCACGCCACGACCGTACTCGCGACCACCCGGGGGGCCACCCAGCCCACCCCGGGCTGGCGATACTGGGGTCCATGACCTCGTCGATGCCCTTCGGATCCCTGACCATCGAGTTCGACGAGCACGTGCTGGAACCGCGGCCCTGGGTGCTCCTGCAGTCGCAGTGGGCAGCCGAGCACCTCGACACGGCACCGCCCGGACGGGTGCTCGAGCTGTGCACGGGGGCGGGGCACATCGGGCTGGCGGCGCTGATCGGCAACGAGCGCGAGCTCGTGGCGGTGGACGCGGATCCGGACGCCTGCGAGTGGGCACGTCGCAACGCGGAGGCAAACGGACTGGGCGGGCGGGTGGAGGTGCGGCACCTCCGGTTGGAGGAGGCCGTGGGTCCGGACGAGTCCTTCGTGCTCGTCATCGCCGACCCGCCGTGGGTGCCGCGCGCCGAGGTGGCTCGCTTCCCCGAGGACCCCGTCCTGGCGATCGACGGGGGCGCCGACGGCCTCGACGTCGCTCGCGCATGTCTCGAGGTGGCTGCGCGGGCGCTGGTCCCCGGCGGCTCGCTGCTCCTCCAGCTGGGCACCGACGACCAGGCTCGCGCCCTCGACGACGAGCGGTTCGTGGAGGTCGACCGGCGTCGCGGGGAACGCGGGATCGTGGTGCGTCTCGACCTCGAGGCCGACCCTGGATAGGTACGGCTAGGTGCTGCTGCGGGCTCCGTCGGCGATCAGCTTGTGGGTGCCGTCGCACCACGGGGCCCGGGAGGTGCGCCCGCACCGGCACACAGCGCTCACGGGCCGGGTCGTGGCGTGCTGGGTGCCGTCCGCGTCCTCGATGATGGCCCGGCCCCGCACCAGCATCGGCCCGTCGGGGCACAGCACGATGTCCGCCCTGGTCTCGGGTGCAGTTTCCAGGGTGGTCTCAGGTGTGGTCTCTGCCGTGGGCTCGAGGCTGGTCTCGGTCTCCGGGAGGTTCATGCGACCTCCCACCGGTCCAGCAGAGCGGTCGCCGTCCGCGCCTCGAGGTCCAGGCAGGTCCACGCGCCGAACAGCACGTCCTCGGCAAGATCGGGCTCGCGTGCAACGAGGCCACCGCAGATGTCGCGCAGCGCGACCTGCTCGTGCACCGCGTCGGCCTCCACGTGCTCCTCGTAGTAGGCCTGGATCTCCTGGGGCAGCTCCAGCCGGGCGAGGCCTTGTGCCAGCTGTCGGGACGGGACCGAGCTGGTCGCCTCGAAGGCCGCGAAATGACCGAGGGCTGCTCCTCGCAGTCGCCGGTGCATGCCGAACATCGAGCCGGCGTTGTTCTGTTCGAGGACCTCGGTGATCGCCTCGTCGGCGTACTGTCCCGGCTCCGCGCTCAGGCCGCAGGCGACGATGCCTCGAGCGAACAGGTCGTGGTGGAGCCGCTGCGGGTCGCCGGTGCCGTATTCGTCGAACTGCACCTCCACCAGAGCGGCCTTCGCCCGCCCGCCCGGCAGGCGAGGGACGACCCACGCCGTCGGGTCCGCCTCCTTGAGGTGGTAGATGGACCGCTGCCGCAGCAGCTCCAGCGCCTGCTCGCGAGACCCGTGCCGCTGGAGGTGTCGGGCCAGGGAGGGTCCGTCGTCCGCGGCGATCAGTCCGGCCAGGTCGGCGACGAAGTCGGTTGTCCGCTCGATGGTCGGGAAACGCTTGCGCAGCCGCTGCTCCAGCCCGCCCTCGAGGCGCCACCGCAGCGCCAGCAGGTCGGGGTGCCACTCCCACCGCTCGTCCACGTCGGTGAACCCGCGGTAGCTGAGCTCGTGCAGGACCCACAGGGACAGGGCCTCGTCCGCCAGGTCGGAAGCGTCGGAGGAGCCGTCGCCGGGCCCGCCGTCCGGCCACGCGGGAAGCCGCTCGACGAAGTTGCCGGCCAAGCTCTGGACCAGGACCTCGCTCACCGGACCGCGGGGAAGTGGGAGGGAAGCCATGGCCCCATTCTCACAGGGGAGCGGTGGCGGGGTTACCTCCCTGAGTGGGTGACGTACGCGCCTGGAGGCACGCAGTTCGTGAGGCGAATGAGCGCTCCAACCACCTCGATGGTGGAATGACGGCGTGAGCACCACGACCGCGCGTCCGCGCCAGACCACGATGGCCGGCGTCATGGTGATGCTCGGCGCCACCTTCGTGGTGCTCTCGGTGTGGGACAGGGTCTCCCGGCTGCGCTCCCTCGAGACCCGCGAGGGGATCGAGAGGTTTCTCGCCGACGACGGCCCCGGCAGCGGGCTCGAGGTCTCGGTCGAGTCGATGACCCAGACGCTGCACGTCGTCGCGCTCGTCTCTGCCGCCTGCGCCGTCGCCGCGGTCGCTCTCGGCTGGCAGGTGCTGCAGCGGAGCACCGGCGCGCGCATCGCGTTGTCGGTGGTGGCGGTGCCGCTGTTCCTCACCGGCCTCTTCGCGGGCGCGTTCGCGTCGGCGCTGGTGGCCGCTGCGACCGCGTTCCTGTGGCTCTCACCGTCCCGGGAGTGGTTCGCAGGGCTGCCGCTCCCCGAGCAGGGTGGCCCGCGTCAGCCGTCTCGCATGCAGGTGTGGGAGCAGACGTCCAACCAGGGCTCGCAGGGCAGTGCCGGTCGGGACGACAAGCCGACTCCCGTGCTCGGTCCGGGCGAGAGCTCCTCGGCGGCAGGGTCGACGGGCTGGTCGGTCTCGGCCGGTGCGTCGGACGCACGGCCCGGTCCCGTCACCGTCGCGCTCGTGCTGACCGTCGTCTTTGCCAGCGTGATGTTCCTCAACGCGCTGGTGGAGATGGTGCTCCTGGCCACGCAACCGGAGATGGCCCTGGAGGCTTTCCGTGAACAGCCGAACCCCTTCGTCGACGACGGTCAGTTCTCTGACTCGCTCCTGACAGGAGCGACCTACGTCTCCGGCGCCCTGGTCATGATCTGGTCGGGTCTGGCCATCACTCTCGCCGTCTTGATGGCCCGGCGCCGCGCCTGGGCCGCACGCGCACTGATGGTCTGCGCCGGCGTCTGCGCAGCCGTGTGCTTCGTCGCGGGCCTGGCGTCACCGTTGATCCTGCTCCCGGGCATCGCCGCCGCAGCGACGGTGAGCTGCCTGCGCCGTCCCGACGTGCGCGCGTGGTTCGACGCCGGCTGAGGGCCGCTGAGGCCGTCAGGTCGTCAGGTCGGCGGCCGCCAGTCGGCGTACACCGTCGGTGATGAGGTCGGGCTGCTTGCAGAACGCCCAGCGCACGAGGTGCCGCCCGGCGTCGGAGTCGTAGAAGGCCTGGTTGGGGATCGCCACCACACCCGCCCGTTCGGGCAGGGCCAGGCAGAACGCGCGTCCGTCCTCCCAGCCGAGGTGGCTGATGTCGGTCGTCGCGAAGTAGGTCCCCTCGGGCACCCGGGCAGCAAGTCCGGCCTCGGCGAGTCCGGTGACGAGCAGGTCGCGCCGCGACTGGAGCGATCGCGCGAGCTCGCGTGGCCAGTCCGGCTCGTGGTCGAGGGCGTGCGCAACGGCCGGCTGCAGGGGCGCTCCTGACGTGAAGGTCAGCCACTGCTTCGCCGCCAGGACCGCCGACACCAGCGCGGCCGGGCCGGTGGCCCACCCGACCTTCCACCCGGTGAAGGAGTAGCTCTTGCCGGCGCTCGACAGCGTGAGCGTGCGCTCCCACATGCCCGGCAGGGTCGCGAGCGGGACGTGCCCCTCTGCTGACGTCGCGTCGTCGAAGACGAGGTGCTCGTAGACCTCGTCGGTGATCACGACCAGGTCGTGTTCGATCGCGACGTCCGCGACGGCCTGCAGCTCTGCTCGCGTCAGGACCGTGCCGGTCGGGTTGTGCGGTGTGTTGATCAGCATGGCTCGGGTGCGCGGACCCACGGCTGCGCGCAGGGCGTCGACGTCGAGGCGGAAGTCGGGCGCCTGCAGCGTCACCGGTCGGCGTACGGCGCCGCACATCTCGATCATCGCGAGGTAGGAGTCGTAGTAGGGCTCCAGCACGACGACCTCGTCCCCGGGGTTGACGAGCCCGAGCAGGGCGGCAGCGATGCCCTCGGTGCAACCGGTGGTGACGCAGACCTCGCGGTCGGGGTCGACCTCGAGCTCGTAGTGGCGATGCTGGTGACGGGCGATCGCCTGCCGCAGGTCCGGGATGCCGATCCCGGGGGCGTACTGATTGGCGCCGCGTTCCAGCGCCTCCACCGCAGCCGCGATCACCGAGGGCGGGCCGTCCACGTCGGGGAAGCCCTGGCCCAGGTTGATCGAGCCGGTCCGGACGGCCAGTGCGGACATCTCGGAGAAGACGGTCGGGGGGATCGAGCGGAGCCGTGCTGCGATCGTCTGCATGCCGCCGAGGGTAGTGCGAGACTCGGACGATGCCTCCCCCTCGTGCTGCGGCCCGGCTCGTGCGCGGGGGCGTGGCGCTCATCCTGGCGGGGCTGGGCGTCGCCACGTGGGTCGGCTGGCAGCTGTTCGGGAGCACGTGGGCGTCCGAGCGCACCCATCGCGCCCTGGTCGAGGACGTGCGGGAGTCCTGGGACGCAGAGACCGGGCGGGGGGCGGACGCGGAGGCGCCCGGCGCGGCGGACGCACTGGAGACCGACCACGGAGACGTGAGCGCCATCGTCCGCATCCCGGCGTTCGGTGAGGACTACGAGGTCCCCGTCCTCGAGGGCACCTCCGACGAGGCCCTGTCCGCCGGCTTCGGTCGCTTCGAGGAGGCCGAGGACCCCGGCGCCGTGGGCAACTTCGCCCTCGCTGCGCACCGGATCACCCACGGCGAGCCCCTGGCCGACATGCCCGCACTGGAGGCGGGGGACGAGGTCGTGATCGAGACCTCCCGGGCGACGTACACCTATGTCCTCGACACCGGCGGGGATGACCTCGAGGTCCCCTTCACGGCTGACTGGGTGCTGGCCGACCTGCCCCGGAACCCCGACGGCGACGTCCAGCCGGCACAGGAGCCAGGGGCGCGGCTGCTGACGCTGACCACCTGCTCCGAGCTGTTCAACACCGACGGTCGGCTGGTGGCGTTCGGGCACCTCGAGCGGACAGTCCGGCGCCGGTGAATGGGGGCGCCGAGTGCGGGCTGACTAGGCTCCCGCCATGGCCGACCAGACGCACGACCGTGACCTTGCCAGGGACATCGACGCGACCTGCCGGCTGACCGGCGAGTTCACGCTCCGCTCCGGGCAGGTCGCCGACACCTACTTCGACAAGTACCTCTTCGAGGCCCAGCCGGCCCTGCTCGCGCGGGTCGCGGACCAGATGCTCCAGTTGCTCCCTGAGGACACCGAGCTGCTGGGCGGCCTCGAGCTCGGCGGGATCCCGATCGCCACCATGGTCAGTGCGAGGACCGGCAGGCCTGCGCTCTTCGTGCGCAAGCAGGCCAAGGAGTACGGCACCTGCAAGCTCGCCGAAGGACCTGACGTGGCCGGACGGCGCGTGACGATCATCGAGGACGTCATCACCACCGGCGGTGCCGTGCGCGACGCGACCACCGCGCTTCGCGCGGCCGGCGCGATCGTCGAGACCGTCGTGTGCGCGATCGACCGCTCACCGGAGGGGGAGAACCCCTTGGCGGATGTCGGTCTCGAGATCCGCTCCGTCCTCACCCGCGCAGACCTGGACGCTGCGCACCGCTGAGTCGCCCGCGCCGCAGCATCAGCACGCCTGCCAGCAGCAGGACCACACTCAGCGCCGCCATCGGCACCACCCCTGTCGGAAGTCCGGTGTCCGGCAGGACTCCGGCGTCAGCGTCTCCGCCCTGGGCGCCACCGACGTCAGCACCACCGCCCTCGGCGCCACCGCCGGAGCCGCCCCCCGAGCTGCCCCCGCCGCTCTGCTCGCCGAGCACCTCGACCGTGGCGCCGTCCTTGACCCTGACCTCAGGAGCCCGGCCTGCGTGGCTGCTCGCCACAACAACGTTGCGGATCAAGCCGTCCGCATCGCCGTCGATCTGAGCAACGAGCAGGATCACCATCTCGGCGCTCGGCGACATGGACGCGGAGTCGACCGTGACGCGCCGCGGTGTCATGGTCACGTCGCCCTGGCCATCGACGACACGAGCAGAGACGGCCGTGAGGTCCTCGGCGAGCACGTCGACCACACGCACGTCGGGGGCTGCCGCAGCACCGTCATTCGTCACGACGATGCGGTAGGTGATCCGGTCTCCCGGCTCCGCGACGTCGGGGGAGGCGGACATCTGGACGTCCAGGACGACCGCCGGTGCGACGCTCGCCCGCGCGGTCGCGGTGTTGTTGCCCGGTGTGCGGTCGGTCGTGGAGGCCGCGGTCGCGGTGTTGTCCAAAGGACCGCTGAAGGACGCGGGGACCGTGCCGGTGATCGTGAGCGTCGACGTGGCCCCGACGGCCAGGTCTCCCAACCCGCACGTCACCACGTTGCCGGGGGCCACCGTGCAGGGGGCGCTGGCGGTGAGGCCGACGATGTCATCGACGACGTCATCGGTCACGGTGACATCCCTCGCGACCGAGGGGCCGGTGTTGGTCACCGTCACGGTCCACGTGACGTCCTGACCGGCGGTCGGCCGAGGGGCGTCGATGGTCTTGGTGATCGCCACGTCCGCCATCGGGGCCAGGATTCCGCCTGCGGTGGCCGAGTTGTTGCCTCCGGAGACGTCGGTCGGCGAGGAGACGAGGGCGGTGTTGTCGAGCCCTCCGGTGTGGTCCGACGGCACGCGCCCGGTGATCGTCAGCGTCCGGGTCCCGGGGGCCATGTCACCGAGGGCACAGGTGACCCTGTTGTCGGACGCGATGGTGCACGACTCCGAGACCCGCAGGCGGGTGAGGAAGTCTGCGACGTCGTCGGTGACCAGCACGTCGCGGGCGACCGAGGGGCCGTCGTTGGTGACCACGACCGTCCACGTCACGTCCTCGCCGGGGACCGGGGCGGCGGGCGTGAGGGTCTTGCTGATCGACACGTCTGCCGTCGGCGCCGCGGTGCCGGACGCGGACGCGAGGTTGTTGCCGTCGGTGCTGTCGGTCGGCGAGGAGACGGACGCCGTGTTCTGCAACGTCCCGGTGAAGGCCGCCGACAGCCGGCCACGCAGCGTGACGACCACGCTGGAGCCGCTGCCCGCGACCGACAGGTCCCCGAGACGGCAGGTGACGTCGTTGCCCGCCTCGATCGTGCACGGATTGGGTGTGGCTCCGGTGGTCGCGGTCAGGCCGGTCAGGTCGTCGGCGACGTCGTCGCGGACCACCACGTTGCGGGCGACGGACGGGCCGCTGTTGGTGACGACGACGGTGTAGGTGACATCCTCGCCCGGCACGGGGGCTGCCGGTGACATGGTCTTGGTGGCGGACACGTCTGCAGCCGGAGCGGCGGTGCCGATGGCCGAGTCGCTGTTGTCGCTGGTGTCGTCGTCCGCCGTCTCCGAGGAGACGGTCGCCGTGTTGGCCAAGTCGCCGGTGTGGTCGGCGAGGAGGCGGCCGGTGATCGTGACGGTGACCGGGCTGCCCTCGGAGACGTCACCGAGGTCGCACGCGACGGCGTTGTCCGTGCCCACGGTGCAGGGGTTGGGCGTGGCGCCCGTGGTGGCGGTGACGCCGGTCAGCGCGTCCGGGACCTGGTCGGCCACCGAGACGGCGCGCGCCAGCGATGGCCCGGTGTTCGTCACGACAAGGGTGTAGGTGACGTCCTGACCCGGGACGGGCTGCAGAGGACTCATGGTCTTGTCGATCGACACGTCGGCCCGGGTCTGCACCGTGGCGGAGCTGATCGCCTCGTTGTTCCCGGGGGTGAGGGTGTCCGTGGGCGAGGTGATCGTCGCCGTGTTGTCGAGGTCTCCGGTGAACCCGGCCGGCACGCCGCCTGCCAGGGTGACCGTCACGCTGGCGCCGGGTGCGAGGTCGCCGATGCTGCAGGTGACGTCGTTGGCGGGTGCGACGTCGCACGGGTCGGGCGTGATGCTCGCCGTGGCGGTGAGGTCGGTGATCGCGTCGTTGACGTCGTCGCGGATGACGACACCGCGGGCGACCGAGGGACCGGTGTTGGTGGCCGTCAGGGTCCAGACGACGTCCTCACCTGCGACCGGGCTCGTCGGCGAGACGGACTTGGTGATGGACACGTCAGCTCGGGCGGTGACCTGCGTCGTGATCGCGTGCTCGTTGTTCGCCGCGTCCACGTCGATGGTCTCGGAGCTGATGCGGGCGATGCTCGTCAGCGAGCCGGTGAAGCCGGGTGCGATGGTCGCGTCGACGCTGCCGATCACCCGGCCGGGGAGGTTGGCCCTGAAGGCCGGTCCGAAGCAGAAGCCGGTCGGACCGGTCGGGTTGTCCGCAGTCCCTGGGTCTATGGGTTGGCGCAGCTCACAGCTCGTCGCTGCCGGCCGTCCCAGGAGCCTCGGGTGGTTGACGACGACGTCGGTGAGGCCGTCGGGGAGCTGGACGATGAACTCCACGTCCAGAGCGGTCGACGGTCCGTTGTTGTAGGTCGAGATCGTGTATCTGATCCGCTCACCGGCGACAGGGTTGGGAGTCGAGATCGACTGGATGACCTCGAGGTCCGAGAGGCGCGAGATGCTGGAGGTGGCGGTCGATGCGTTGTTGGTGGTCACGGGGTCGGAGGTCGTGCTCGAGGCCCGTGCTGTATTGGCGAGGGTGTTGGTGGGATATCCGGATGCCACCGTCCCCGTGATGGTGACGACCTGCCGACCCGGAGCGCTGTCACCGAGGGCGCAGCTGACGTCCTGTCCGGACCAGGTGCAGGTGTTGGGCACGGCGTCCTCGTGGACGACGGAGGTGATGGTGACGAAGTTGGGCACGGTGTCGGTGACGACGACGCCCCCGGCCACCGACGGGCCGGCGTTGGTGACCACGATGCGCCAGGACACGGTGCGCCCAGGAACGACGGCGTCATTGTCGGCCGTCTTGGTGACCCGGACGTCCGCGCTGGTCACGATGTTCACGACCGTCTGTGCCGTGTTGTCAGAAGGGTCGGCGTCAGTGACGGCGGACGACACCCGTGCTTCGTTGGTACGAGCGCCAGGAGCCGTCGCGGCACTCGTGCCGGCTGTCACGGTGATGACGACCGACGTCCCGGGGGCGACGTTGCCGAGCGTGCACGTGACTGCCTGACCGACAACGGTGCAGGTGCCGGCCGACGTAGTGGCGGTGCCAGGGACGATGCCGTCGGGCAACGTGTCGGTGACCTCGGTGGCGGTGGCGAGGGATGGACCGTTGTTCACCACGGTCAGGGTGTAGGTGACGCCCTCCCCAGCGGCGATCTCGGTCTCGGACGCGATCTGGATCAGGTCGAGGTCCGCGCTGGGGGAGACCGCGCTCGTGATGGCATCGGTGTGGGGCGTCGGGTCACTGGTGCTGGTGACCGAGGCCGTGTTGACCAGGGAAGCCATGCGGTTCGGATCGACCAGCACCCGGATGCGCGCGCGGGCTGTCGCTCCATCGGGAAGCAGAGCACGCTGGCAGGTCACCGTCTGCAGGGCCACGGCGCACGTGCCGCCCTCGATGGTGGCCTCCAGCACCGTGAGGTCCCCGTCGAGGGTGTCGGTCACCACGACGTCGCGGGCGTCGGAAGGTCCCGCGTTGCTCGCGTCGAGCAGGTAGACCGCTTCGGCGCCGGGCACGAGGGTCGCAGGGACGGCCGACTTGACGACGGTGACCTCCGAAGACTCGGTCACGGTCAGGGAGTGACCCTCGGAGTTGTTGGCAGGCGCCGGGTCGGTCGTCGCGGACGACACCCCACCGCTGTTGACCAGCGTGGAGCCACCGACAAGACCGGAGTCGAGCTCCCCGGTGACCGTGACCGAGACGGCGGCTCCCGGAGTCAGCTCGCCCACGGGACAGGTGACGAGACCCCCGTCGACGGTGCACGTGACCCCCGCCCGTGTGCTGGACGCCGAGACGAAACGGACGCCGGTCGGCAGGGTGTCGGTGAGTCGGACGCCGGCGGCCACGGACGGACCGGTGTTGGCCACCTGGAGCGTCCAGTCCACCTGGGAGCCGGCAGCAGCCGTCGCGGGACCGTCCTTGACCACCGACACGTCGGCCTGGGCGACGACCTCGGTCGTGGCCGATGCTGAGTTGTTGTCGCTCGAGGGATCGACCGGCGACACCGAGGTCACGCTCGCGATGTTGGTGAGGGAGCCGGTGGCTGCTCCGGAAGTGACGGTGCCGGTCACGATGACCACCAGCTCCTGGCCTCTGTCCAGTGAGCCGACCGAGCAGGAGACGTCGTTCCCGCTCGAGGCCGTACAGCTGGCCCCGGGGGTCGGGGATGACACACCCGTCACCGTGACCCGTGACGCGACGGTGTCGGTGATGGTGACGCCGCTAGCTGCGGAGGGTCCGCTGTTGCGAGCAGTGATCCGGTAGGTGATCGACTCGCCCGCGACCACGGGGTTGGGGGTGACGGTCTTGGAGAGAGCGACGTCTGCCTGGGAAGCCGTGGGCAGGGCGTAGGTCTCGCTGTTGTTCCCAGCCACCGGGTCGGGGGTCGACGACGAGGCACTCGCGGTGTTGGCGACCCCACGTCCGCTGCCGTCGCTCGGGGTCTCTGCGCGCACGGTGACCGTGACGCTCTGGCCCACCGCCAGATCGATCACGGTGCACGTCACCGTCGTCGGCGAGCCGTTGGCGGCGCAGGTGCCTTGCGTGCTGGAGGAGCTCAGGTAGGTCAGCTGGGCGGGCACTTCGTCCACCACGGTCACCGACCGGGCCACCGACGGGCCGTTGTTGGTGACGACGATGTTGTACGTCGCCACGTCGCCGTCGAGCACGGGGACCGGTGTCGCCGACTTGGCGACGGACAGGTCGGCGCTCGACGTGATCGGCTCGGTCGACGTACCGGTGTTGTTGCCGGTCGCCGGGTCGGCTGTCGACGAGGCGGCTGTCGCTGAGTTCGTGAGCGTTCCCGAGGCTCCGGCCGCGAGCTGTCCCTCGATCGTCACCCGGACCGAGCGCCCGGACGCGAGGGAGCCGAGCGCGCACTCCACCCGGCCGGAGGTGACGGTGCAGGAGCCCGCCGTGGGCGTGGCGCTCACCGAGGAGAGCGAGGCGGGCGTCGGGTCGTCCAGCTGCACCGATGCAGCGTCGGAGGGCCCGTCGTTGCGCACGATGACGACGTACTGCACGGCGCGACCGGCGACGACCGGGGAGGTGATGGCCTGCTTCGTGACGACGAGATCTGCTACGGGAGCAGCAGGGTTGATCGTGGCCGAGGCGACGTCGTCGGAGGAGTCGGGGTCAGTCGTGGGCGAGCCCACGCTGGCCCTGTTGGTCAGCGGGGCGCTGGTCGCGTTGGACGGCACTTCTGCCACGTGACCGTCATGGACTCGTCCGGGTCGAGACCAGCGGCCGTGCAGGTGACCTGGCTGCCCTGGACCTCGCACGAGCCACGGGTGCTGGTGGCCGAGACCACGGACAGGGTGGACGGCAGGGTGTCGGTGACGGTGACCTCCACGGCCCGCGAAGGACCGGTGTTGGTTGCCGTCAGGGTGTAGGTCACCCGCTCGCCCGGGACCGGAGTCGTGGGGGTCACGGACTTGGTCAGGTCGAGGTCGGCCAGCCGCGTCACCCCAGTGCTGACGGATGCCACGTTGTTCGACGTGTTGGGGTCTGACGTCGTGGTCGAGACCCTGGCGACGTTGACCAACGAGGTGGCGTCCGAGCCGGGCGGGACGCGCACGACGACGGTCACGGTCGCGGTGGATCCGGCACCGGAGCCTGCGAGGGCGCCCACCTCGCAGGTCAGCGTCGGGCTGGTGAAGGAACAGGTCCCGCTGGAGGAGGTTCTCGAGACGAGGGTGACGCCCGACGGCAGGGTGTCCACGATCTGCACACCGGCCGCCGCACTGGGCCCGGCGTTGCTGGCGGTCAAGGTGTACGACACCTGGTTGCCGGCGGTCACCGGGTCGGGGGTGGCGGTCTTGGTGATCGAGACGTCTGCTTCCTCCGACACAGCCGTGGAAACCGCGGCGGTCCTGTAGGTGAAGTCTGCGCCGACGGACTGTGCGCGGTAGTCGAGGGTGGCGATGTTGGACAGGGTCGTCCCGGCTGCGGCGGCACCCACCCGGACCTGGAAGGAGACGGAGGTGCTCGCGCCGGGCGCCAGGCTGCCGCCGGTTGCAGCGGTGGCGCCCGTGCCGACCCTCATGCGCACCGTGCGCCCGGCGACGTCGTACTCCCCTTGGTCGTCACCGCTGGCGTCAGTCCGGGCGCCGGTGTTCGCGCCGGCGGTGACACGCAACGATCCTGCGACGAACGTCGTGTGGGTGGGGATGACGTCCGAGATGGTCGCCAGGGTGGCCGCGTCGTCGCCGGTGTTGCTGAAGGTCATGGCGTATTCGAGGACGTCGCCGACCTTGGCGGGGGTGTTGCCGGACAGGTTGGTGACGCTCTTCACGCCGGAGATCATCGGTGCGAAGAGGTCGATCTGGGACGTCAGCGCAGCGGGGTAGACGAAGTCACCGGAGGAGGCGAAACGCAACCTGGCTGACGTCGCTGAGTTGGGGAGAACGCCGGGGGCGTCCACCACCTTGGCATCGATGCCCAGGTTGTTGAGCGCTGCCGGGGTCCGGTTGGCCAGGTTGGTGCCGCCGGCGGTCACCCGGCTGCCGTAGAAGTTGACCGAGGGGCTCTGCGCATCGGCGAGCCGGCTCGCGTTGACCTGGAAGGAGTCGCCGGTGAGCCCGTTGTCGCCCTCGTAGGTGACACCGCCGAACTTCGCGCCCACCGCGCCGCTGGGCGCCGTGAGGAAGCCGGAGACGGTGGTGTCGATCTTCCCGGTGGTGTCGACGACGGCATACCCGGTGAAGACGGTCAGGTCGCGCAGAGGAGCGGCGGGATCTTCGATCGCAACGACGAGGCTCCAACCGGCATAGCGGTCGACGCCGGTCGCGGCGACGACGTCAGCGCCCCAGTAGGTGCCCGCACCCGCTGCCTGGACCAGAGCAGTGACGTCGCTGTAGGCCGAGTAGTCGTTGGTGGCGCTCGACTGGTTGTCGACGAGCGGGTCGGTGACCGTGACGTATGTCGAGGAGCCAGGGGTGCGGAACTTGATGTTGTTGACCACGCCGGTGGCGGCTGTGCCGCCGCTGCCGGCAGTGCGGGCACCACCCCAGAACAACCCGGCGTAGAGGACCCGGCCGCCAGCAGGGAGGGTGATGTCGGCCGACGACGAACGCGACGTCATGGCATCGGCGTCCGTGTCGAGCGCGACCATCGTGAAGTTGTTGTTGCTGGCGGCGGTGGCGCCGCTGAGGGCCTGGGTGCAGGCGGTCGATGCGGTGCAGGTGAGGAGCCGGTTGCCGGTGACCTGGATGGAGCCGTTGGTCTGCTCGGAGAACGCTGCGGTGAAGGGCCGGATCACATTGGCCGAAGCAGGTCCTGCAGGCACGACGACGGCGATGGCGAGGCTGGCTGCGACGAGCGCCATCGCTGCGACGCCGCGCAGCCACGTGGAGACGGGAGAACTGATGCGCGCCATGCGGGGTCCTCCCACTCAGGGGACCCCCAGGCTCACCCGCCGTCCCCCCGGTCACGGTTGCCCGAACCGGCCCGCGGTTCGGTGTCAATCAACAGTGACGTTACGGGAGATGCACGCAGCGGTAACGGCAAATGAACTAATTGACGTCTAGACCGGTGACGTCGCGGTCCGGCACGCCGTCGCGGTCGTTGTCCTCGGCCTCAGGCCCCGAGGTGCGCCTGTGCCGCCACGCCTCCCAGACGATGGGCAGCACGGAGAAGGCGAGAATGACGATGATCGCCTTGTCGATGTTCTCGCCCAGGGACTCGAACGTGGCGCCCAGGAAGTAGCCGAGGAGGGTGATCGAGAAGACCCACCCCACCGCGCCGACCAGGCTCCAGAGGAAGAAGCGGCCGCGGTCCATGCGCGTCACGCCGGCGACCACGGTGACGTAGGTCCGCACGAAGGGCACGAAGCGGCCGATCACGAGGGCCTTGTTGCCGTGCTTGTCGAAGAACGCCGTCGTCTGGTCGAAGTACTTGCGCTTGAGGACCCGGCCGTCGCGCTCGTAGAGGCTCGGACCTACTGCCCGCCCGATCTCGTAGCCAGCGATGTTGCCCAGCACTGCGGCGGCTGTGTACAGCGCGAGCGCGACCACCAGCTCGAGCCAGGGCGGGCCGGCGAAGACGTCGATCTGTCCCGTGGCGATGAAGAGGCCCATCGCGAAGAGCAGCGAGTCTCCCGGCAGGAAGGGGAAGAACAGTCCGCACTCGACGAAGATGATCGCCAGGCTGAGCCAGAACAGCTCGCCACCGAATCGGTCGAGGAGCCAGTTGGGGTCCATCCAGTCCATTCCCAGAAGCAGGGGCTGGAGCTCCATCAGCAAGGTCACGCGGTCACCTTATCGGGGCCTAGGGTTCTTCCCATGGACGAGCAGCGGGCGCCGTACGACCCGATGCCCCATGGTCCGGCGGAGGTCGGGCTCGGTCCCTGGGTGGGGGAGTGGCCGGAGGGGGACGAGTACGACCCGGCGCTGCTGCGCGACGGCGACCGGCGCAACGTGGTGGACCGCTACCGCTATTGGACGATGGCGGCCATCGTCGCCGACCTCGACACCCGACGACACGCCTTCCACGTCGCGATCGAGAACTGGCAGCACGACTTCAACATCGGCACCGTCGTGCGCACCGCCAACGCGTTCCTGGCGGCCGAGGTCCACATCGTCGGCAACCGCCGCTGGAACCGTCGCGGGGCCATGGTCACCGACCGATACCAGCACGTGCGGCACCACGAGAGCGCCGCCGACCTTGCGGCGTACCTCCACGGCATCGACGTCCGGCTCCTGGGGATCGACAACCTGCCCGGGAGCGAGCACCTCGAGACGATGGCGCTGCCCCGGAACGTCTGCTTCCTCTTCGGCCAGGAGGGCCCGGGTCTGTCCGCGGCAGCACGCGAGGCGTGCGACGGCACGTTCTCCATCGCCCAGTTCGGCTCGACCCGCTCGATCAACGCGAGCGCGGCGGCGGCGATCGCCATGCACTCGTGGATCCGGGAGTACGCCGATCTGTCTGCCGACGACGCCTGGCGCGGCTGAGACCGCTCAGGCCGGCAGCAGGAAGTTGAGGGCCGAGCGGCCGCGAGCGGCGTGCAGCAGCACCTGGTCGGCGCTGATCCCGATGGCCGCGGCCACCTCGTCGACCGGCAGGTCCAGCCAGTCGTGCAGCACCAAGGCCTTGCGCTGGATGGCCGTCAGGGACTGGAGCCCGTCGAAGAGCAGGGTCTCGTCCTCGATCGGGTAGCCGTCCCCGTGGACGTTGCAGCTGCGCGGGGTGGGGGAGTCGGTCACCGCGACTCGCGCGAGGGTGCGGTGGACGAAGGCGTCGGCATCCTCGGGCCGCGCGACCCGGTGCCACCCCTCGTCGAGCCGGGTGAGGATCTCCCCGACCAGGGCCTCCGCCTGGGCCCAGTCACAACAGATGGCGTGTGCCAGTCGGCGGATGTGTGGCTCCCGGTGGGCGGCATAGTCGAAGAACGCCGGGCCGGTCGGTCGTGTGCGTCGGCGCCACCGGGTCGCGCGGGACGTTGCGACGTACGCCGCGTGCGGCCGGTCGGTGCCGTCGAGCGACGAGTCGATCTCGTGCGCCCAGTCGATGCTGCTGGTCATCGTGGTGCCCCCTTTGCCCGGGTCGGGCAGTTTTGTTCCTGCACCAATGACGCAGCGGAGAGCCATTTAGTTGCCGAGGCACAACTGGACCAGACCAGTTGACCCATTCAGTTGCTCAGACGCCCAGTGGTCAGCCCTCGCCCGCCGCCTCGGCGTTCGCCGCCCCCGGAGTAGCCACTAGGGTCGTGGCGACAAGCACGGCTGTCTTCCGAGGAGCGCTCACATGCCCATCGCAACTCCCGAGGTCTACGCGCAGATGCTGGACGCCGCAAAGGACAAGTCCTTTGCGTTCCCGGCCATCAACGTGTCCTCGTCCCAGACCCTCAATGCCGCCCTCAAGGGCTTCGCCGACGCCGGCTCGGACGGGATCATCCAGATCTCGACCGGCGGCGCCGAATATCTCTCCGGGCCCAGCATCAAGAACATGGTGACCGGATCGGTGGCCTTTGCGGCGTACGCCGCTGAGGTGGCCAAGCACTACCCCGTGAACATCGCGCTGCACACCGACCACTGTCCGCAGGACAAGCTCGACGGGTTCGTCCGGCCCCTGATCGACATCTCGGCCGAGCGAGTAGCTCGCGGCGAGGCGCCGCTGTTCCAGTCGCACATGTGGGACGGGTCGGCCGTGCCGCTGGACGAGAACCTCCGGATCGCTGAGGAGCTGCTCGCGAAGTGCGCGGCCGCTCGCATCATCCTCGAGGTGGAGATCGGAGTCGTCGGAGGCGAGGAGGACGGCGTCGCCAACGAGATCAACGACCAGCTCTACACGACTCCCGAGGACGCCCTTGCCACCGTGCGTGCACTCGGTGCCGGCGAGAATGGCCGCTACATGACGGCGCTGACCTTCGGCAACGTCCACGGTGTCTACAAGCCCGGCAACGTCAAGCTGCGCCCCGAGATCCTGCGTGAGGCGCAGGCCGCGGTGGCCGCCGAGCTCGGTCTCGAGGCCGGGTCCCGGCCCTTCGACCTCGTCTTCCACGGCGGCTCGGGATCGACCGCCGAGGAGATCGGTGCGGCCGTCGACTTCGGTGTGGTCAAGATGAACGTCGACACCGACACCCAGTACGCCTTCACCCGACCCGTCGCCGCGCACATGTTCGCCAACTACGACGGCGTCCTCAAGGTGGACGGTGAGGTCGGCAACAAGAAGGTCTACGACCCGCGAGCGTGGGGCAAGGCGGGTGAGGCCGGCATGGCCGAGCGCATCGTCGAGGCCTGCCAGAACCTCCGTTCGGCAGGCACCACCCTGAGCTCCTGACGCCCTGACGCGCACCGCCATACGCGACGACGCCCGCCTCCCAGTGGGAGGCGGGCGTCGACTTCTCGGGGGGAGTCAGCGACCGAAGCGGCGGGTGCACTCCTTCAGGTCGACGCTGAGCTGCTGGCCACGGTCGACCACGATCGAGGCGGTCTGGAGAACGGTGCCGTTCTTCTCACAGGTGAGAGTCCACGACTCGACCTGCGGCGGCGTCATCTGCTCGGTTGAGTTGAAGAGCGACGCGGTGAGCGTGTAGGTCGGGCTGACCGACGCGAAGTTGATCACTCGCAGGACGTAGGTCCCCGGCGTCGGCGCGTTGATCGTCGCCTTCTCCTTCTCGTTCACGAAGTTGCCCGAGCTGCCCACCTCGGTGAGGGTGCCGTCGGCGTTCTTGCGGTAGACCTCGAGGTCCAGGTCGTCCGGGGTCGGCCAGTCGAGCTCGACCTGCAGGATCTCCTGGTCGGCCTCGGTCACCACGAACTCGTGGTCGTTCGACGTGGCCGGGGCAACGGTGCCGGTGAAGGTCTCCGAGCGGGTCGGTGTCTCGTCGAGCAGCTTGATGAGGCGGGACTGGACCACCGGGCGGGTGGACTGGTTGATGTCCCAGGCAAACGTCCTGCCGCTGGTGACCATGCTCGTCTCGAGCGAGTCGGTGAAGTTGTTCTCCGGGCTCCACGTCGGCGTGACGAACTCCTTGCGCAACCGCAGGGTGGCCCCGGCCGGGGCCTTGCCGGTGAGCAGGGCGTGGCTGGTGCGGCTGACGGCGGTCTCGAAGGCCACGAGGTAGGCCTCGCGGTTGCCCTTGCCGGCGTACTGCCCGGCTCCGATGTATTCGTCGACGACCTGGGCGAACGGCGGGTGGAACTCGTCGGGACCGATCTCGAAGGTGAAGCCGTAGCCACCGGTCGCGTTGTAGGACCAGTCCTCGGTGGTGCCGGTGGTGTCGTAGAGCTCCCAGCCGTGGATGTTGGCGTACCCGTTGTTCGCCGTCATCTGCGCGCCGACCTCCTTCATCGCCTGCTCGTCGGGAGCGTCACCGACCGGCAGCCCGTCGTGACCGATGGTGGTCGGGTTGACGCCGTTGGGACGCAGCACGAGGTTGGAGAAGGTGTGGTTGGAGATCATCATCGTCACCTGGCGCGTGGAGATCAGGTGGCGCACGTTGCGCGTCTCGGGCTCCGAGAAGGGGCCGGCGCCGCGGTAGGTCGGGTCGGCGAAGGTCTCCGATGCCCCGGGACCGCCCCAGAACCCGCCGTAGTTGCGGTTGGGGTCGACGCCCACGCCGAAGCCGCCGGGGCTGGTGGCGCTGAAGCCCGCGCAGGTGCCGTCGGGGGTGTCCTGACCGTCCACGACGCGGCAGTTCTTGCGCTTGTAGGCGTTGCCGGGGGTGCCGAGGATCGTCGCGGTGCCGCCCCCGTCAGCCTCGCGCAGGTCGACCAGCGCGCCGTCGGTGCGGGAGAGGTGGAAGCCATCGGCGTTGACGACGGGCACGACGACCATGCGGCCGCGCTCGAGGAGGCTCGTGATCCTGGGGTCCCCGGCGCGGGCGCCGTTGACGAGGTCGACGGCGAACTCCATGGCGTGCTCGCCGGAGGGCCACTCGCGGGCGTGGTGCACACCGAACATCGCAAACGTCGGGCGACCGTCCTTGGCGGCGACGTTCGTGGCGATCTCGACGCCGTACACGGTCCGCCCGTCCAGCGTCTTCTCGGGCATCTCGAGCAGCTTGACGAGCCCGGGGTTGTTGGTGGCCAGCGCCTTCATCTCGGAGTTGAAGTCGGCCAGGGTGCGGTAGGCGTCGCGGCCCGAGGGCAGCGCCGTGCGCAGCGTCGTGGCTGCGAAGAGCTTGTCGATCTGGTTGATCTCGCCCTGGCGGCGCAGGAGGTCGGGGATGCGCACGTCGTAGGTGAAACCAGCGGCCTTCAGTGCCTGCAGGTCGGCGGCGCTGTGCAGGACGACCTCGATGTAGTCATGGCCGGCGTGCTCAGTGAGGTCGAGGCCCAGGGTCTGCAGCAGAGCCTTGTCGGCCCGCGTCGGGGTGTCGACGGTGACGAGCTGGGGCGCAAACGCCTCGATGAGCGGGTTTCCCTGCGCGGACGTCGGGACGCTGAGGGTGGTTGCGCCGAGCGCGAGGGCGACGAGCGCTCCCGCAGCGAGGTGACGGTGCCGAGACTTCCGGAGCTGCATGGTTCCTCCAAGGGCCGTGGTCCGCCGCGGATCGTCGCGGCATGTGAGGTTCAACGGCGATCCGTGGCGGAGGTCACGCGACCCTGTCGGAGAATTTTTGCGCCAGCGGGCTCACCGACCGGCGGACTCGGGGTCAGTCGTGCAGGAGGGCGTCGTACGCCGACTGGCTCGAGTCGCGCAGGAACTCCGAGCAGCGCCCCCACTCGGGCGTCTCGCCGATCGCGCGAGCGGCCAGCGCGAGCATCGCGAGGCACTCGAGGAAACCGCGGTTGGGCTCGTGCTCCCACGGCACGGGGCCGTGGCCCTTCCATCCGTTGCGGCGCAGCATGTCGAGGGAGCGGTGGTAGCCCACGCGCGAGTAGGCGTAGACCGTCACGTCGTCGGCGCCGGCGCTCTTCGCCTGCTCGGCCAGCCCGGCCCACGCGGCGGGGGAGGCCGGGTGACGGCGTACGACGGCTGCGGGGTCCTCGCCGTTGGCGAGCTCGGCAGCCGCCGGGTCGACGGGCAGGTGCGTGGGCGGGGGACCAGCCATCAGGTCGACGTGATTCATGCGTGCAGTCTCTCAGGTGGTGCGCACTCAGCGCACCGCGACCAAGAAGGACCCCCTCGGCGCACCGTCGGCGTCGGAGAAAGGTCGGTCGCCGAACACCAGCAGGTCTTGGCCCGCGGACGTGATCGCAGCGACGGCGCGCACCTGCCCAGCAGGCGAGATCTCGAGGTCCCTCACCCTGTTGCCGCGTGTGTCCCAGGTGGCCGCGCCGACACCCTCGTCGTCCATGGGCACGCCGTCATCGAAGGTTCCCGGGCCCCAGCCGATGGACAGGTGGTCCGTCGTCGGGTCCACGACCGGACGGGTGAGGTCGCAACACGCGCTGAAGCCGGTGAGCGAGACCTGCCTGCCGTCCCTGGCCAAGTAGCGCAGCGTGCCCCGATATCGCGGCTTCGCGTGGCTGGTCACGACCACGCGGTGTGAGCGCGGGAGGACGTCGACGAACAGGGGGCGGGGGGTCTTCGGCCGGCCGGAGCCGAAGGTGCGCTTGAACGCCTGCGTGCCGTCGGTGGTGCGCTGGCCGATGAGGACCGCGCGGCGACCTTCGTCGAGCAGCACGTAGAGCCGCTTCGTCCGCGAGTCGATGGCGACGTCCTGGACGGAGGGATAGGTCTCCTCCGCCCGGGTCGATCGGCGCCACAGGGTCTTGCCGCCGCCGGAGTAGGCCAGCGTCGTCACCAGTGCGCGGGAGTTCCGCGTCCGCGCGCCCACGACGAAGACCCGGTGGGTGACGTCATCGATCACGATGGCCTCGGGCCACGAGTTCGACCGGGATCGGTAGTCCCGGGAGAACACCGACTGCCCGCTGGCGGACCAGCACCGGGTCGTCCACGTGCCGCCGGTGCCGGTCGCCGAGGCAGCGCACACCCGACCGGTGACCGCGTCCACGGTCATGCCGTGGAGCTGACGTCCCGGCACTGCCGTCGTCCACGCCTGCTCGCCGGCGGTGGTCAAGGCCGTGACCACCGCCTCGTTCTGGCCGCCGCTCCACCGGGTCCCGCCGATCAGCACCTGCCCGGTGGTCGCATTGACCTCGACGTCGAGGACCGACATGCCCTGGTCGAGGGTCGTGCTCCAGCGGGTTGCCCCGGTCGCGACGTCGACGGCGTGCACGAACGGCGCTTCGTGGTCCCCGACGTCCGCCAGGGAGGTGCCCACGGCGTAGGCGGTGGCGCCGTCGATGGAGACGGCGATGTCGATGGCCTCACTCCAGAGGGCCTGTTGCGCCATGCGGTTCTCCCAGCGCACCTCAGCGGGCTCGCCCGCGAGGGCAGGGGCCTGGACGGCGACGGGGGCTCCCACAGCCAGGACGGCGGTCATCGTGGCCGTCAACACAGCAATCGGTCGCATGTCTGCTCCTTGGTCGTCTTCCGGGCGGTTCGCCGATGAGACCCGCGAGGTAGTCGAGAAGTTGTCGCGGTCAGGCGCCGAGCAGGTTGCGGACCTTGTCGTGGCCGAGCGCCACGATCAGGGTGGGCAGGCGCGGGCCCCGGTCGGCGTCGACCAGCAAGTTGTAGAGGAGGGTGAAGAAGTCCTTCTGGTCCGCCTTGACCTGGTCGGTCGGGGCGTCCTCGAAGCCGAGGCCGCGCGCGACCTTGGGCACTCCGTAGACGACGGTCGTCACCGATTCGAGCTCGAGGTGGTCGGGCAGCCGGTCCAGGAAGATCCGCAGCCAGAGCTCCTCGTCCTCGCTCAGCGCCGCGAGCCGGTCGGTGTCGGGGGTCTCGCGCACCGTCGTGCGCTCGTCAGCAGGCAGGGAGGCCGTCCAGGCCATCGCCCGGGCGAGTCGTGGCTCGAGCTCGTCGACCGAGGAGTGCGGGAAGCCGACGTGCTCGACCACCGTGCTGATCAGCTGCGCCGAGCCGGCCGTGACGTCGGCGATCGACGACAGGGTCCGGAACGGGACGGCGACCGCGGGCACGGGCAGCGGACCGCCGTCGTGCGTGAAGGAGGCCCGCTCGAAGGCGAGCACCTGGGCGTCGCGCTTCGCGGGGTCGGCGGCCTTGCGTCGCAGCGCGTCCCACTCGTCGTACAACCGGACCACCTCGGGTCCGAAGTCGATCGTGAACGCCTGCTTGGGTGTGCGGCGGGTGTAGAGCCAGCGGACCATCGGTGCTTCCAGGATGGCGAGGGCGTCGCCGGGGGTGGGGACCCCGCCGCTCGACGACGACATCTTCTGCATCCCGGCGATGCCGACGAAGGCATAGGTGACCCGCGAGGGTGCCTGCCAGTCGAAGACCGAGGAGACCAGCTCCTGGCCCACGGTGTAGCTCGACCCGGGGGTCATGTGGTCCAGCCCGGCTGGTTCGAAGTTGACCTTCTCCCACGCCCAGCGCATCGGCCAGTCGACCTTCCAGACCAGCTTGCCGCCGTCCTGGGTGGCGACGTTGGTCGAGCCGGTGAAGCCACAGACCTGGCAGGTGTAAGCGAGGTCGGTCGTCTCGTCGTCGTAGGCCGTGATGTCGGTCGTGTCGCGTCCGCACTGGCCGCACCAGGGCTTGTAGGGGAAGCGGGCCCAAGGATTGGCAGAGCCTCCGGACCCGTTGTCATCCCTGTCCTCGTTGGCCACCGACTCGGCCAGCTCGGCGGCCTCCTCCTCGGTCTCGGCCGCAGGCGCGGCCTTGGTGCGGTAGCGACCGAGGACCTCCTCGATCCGGTCGCGGTGCTTGATGGCGTGCAGGATCTGCTCGCGGTAGGTGCCGGCCTGATACATCTGCGTCTGGCTGATCTCCTCCATCTGCACGCCCATCTCGGCGAGCGAGGCGCGCAGCGGCTCGGTGAAGTGATCGGCCCACGACGCGTGGCACTCCCACGGGTCCGGTACGGCGCTCAGGGGCCGACCGATGTGGTCACTCCACTCCGCGGGGACCCCGGCAGGGACCTTGCGGAAGCGGTCGTAGTCGTCCCACGAGTGGAGGTGGCGCACGGCGAGGCCGCGCCGGCGCAGCTCCTCGGCCACGAAGTGGGGGGTGAGGAACTCGCGCAGGTTGCCGAAATGGATCGGGCCCGACGGGCTCGCTCCGGAGGCGACGGTCACGAGGTTGCCCTCGCCCGCGTGGCGGACCGCGTCGTCCGCGGCTCGGCTCACCCAGTCGGTTGGGCCGTCGGGGTGCCCGCCGTGCTGTCCGCCCTGCTTGCCGCCGCGTGCCATCGGTGTGCCGTCTCTCCCTGCTCGGTCTCGCTCGGGCGGCAAGGCTATCGGCCGTTCGGGAGGTCTAGCGAAACGCAGAAGCGTCGGAGTCGTCCCCCGTGGCGACTCCGACGCTTGGCCCCTGTGCGGAGCATTCCTGTCGCTCCCCCAGAGCGACACGAGGGAACCAGTATGCGTGGCCGCTGCCTGCCACACTGGCTCGTGCATGCCGGTGGCACTAATCTGCCAAAATGCCCCCCGTCAGGTCGTCTGCCCTTGCCGCCCTCGGTCTCGACCGGGCGGCCGAGGAGCTCTACTTCAAGGTCGTCCCGGCCTCAGGTCACACGCTCCTGGGCGTAGCCCGCCTCGTGCAGCTGAGTCTCGACCACTTGCTGCACGACCTTGGGCCGTTGCTCGAGATGGGCCTGGTGCGGCTGGAGGACAAACGGTTGATCGTGCCGCCCCTGCCGAGCGTCGTCGCAGCCCTGGTCCAGCGCGAAGCGCGCGTGGCGGAGACGACAGGAGCGCGGTTGACGGCGCTGGCCGACGTGGTGCCGCACCTGGTGGCGGCCTCGACGCGCCCCGACGAGAGCGACGTCGCGGACGTCCGGCCGATCGACGGCGAGCTGAGCTCGGGCGGCAACCCCCTCGAGATGCTCAGCCAGATGTTGCGCAGCAGCCGCGGCGACATGCTGTGGCTTCGCCCCGATGCCTGGGCCATGCCGCGGGAGGCGGCACTGAGCGAGGCGCTCGCCCAGGTCATCGCCACCGGCCGCAAGTCGCGCGCCATCTATCCGGTGCGCGCACTGTCCGAGGCTCCGGAGGCCCTGCAGAACCGAGCCCGGATCGGAGAGCAGATCCGGGTGATCCCCGAGCTCCCCACCCGCATGTTCATCCTCGGCCAGGACCACGCCGTCCTGCCGGAGCCGCTCGGCATCAGCGACGAGCCGCGCGTGCACGTCCGACAGCGCTCGATCGTCACGGCGCTGACCTACTGGTTCGAGTCGCTCTGGGCGCAGGCGGCACCGGTCCCCGACCTCGACATGGGGGAGGCACGACCCGACTTGAGACGGTTCCTGCTCGAGCAGCTGGTCGCCGGTGCCACCGACGAGATCATCGCGCGCAAGCTCGGCATCAGCCTGCGGACCGTCCGGCGCCGCGTGGCGGCGATGATGGCCGATCTCGGCGTGGACACGCGGTTCCAGGCGGGCGTCGAGGCCTGCCGTCGCGGCTGGATCTAGTGCGGGAGCACCATGTTGTACGCCGCAGGCTCGATGCGCCATGTCCGGCCACGTTCAGGGCCGTACACCTCACCATCGGCCGAGACGTAGAACTCCTCGCCCCGGATGGACACCTCGGCCCCGCGGAGGTAGACGACGTCGTCGCGCTCCTGGTGC
The DNA here is from genome assembly GCF_035576065.1 of Nocardioides sp. GTDB lineage: Bacteria > Actinomycetota > Actinomycetes > Propionibacteriales > Nocardioidaceae > Nocardioides. The sequence continues at coordinate 187,082 of NZ_DATLWX010000006.1, read as the reverse complement.
TCGCCCTTGCGCAGCTTGGCCACGTAGCCGAGCTTGGCGTGCACGCTGACGGCGCGCGAGATCATCACGTCCATCCTCCCGCTCTCCGGGTCTGCATCGGGTGTGAGCTCGGTGCCTCCACCGACATTGGCTCCGTTGCCGACCGCGACCATCAGCACGGGCCGGTCGAGGTCGTTGACGACCTTGCCGTCGACCTCCACGCGCAGCCGCTGGCTGGGCGGTTCGAAGGCAGCGAGCAGGGCGCCGATGGGATAGCCGAGCTTGCCGAGGTTGATCTTCCCGACACCGACGCTGCCGAGGCGGTTCTTCCACTTGTGGCCCTTGCGGCTGGCCTGGGCGCCGGCCCCCACGTGCACGTTGTTGACGACGATCCCCCCGGTCTCGTCGACGATCAGGTCGACCGGTCGAGCCTCCCCCTCGAGCACCAGCCGCGCCGCGTCCTCGATGTCGAGCGGGATGTCGGTGCCGCGCGCGAAGTCGTTGCCCGTGCCGAGCGGCAGCAGGGCCAGCGTCTTGCCGGTCAGCTCGTTGCGCCGGTGCAGCGCGGCCACCACCGCGTGCAGGCTGCCGTCCCCGCCGGCCACCACGATCCGGCGAGACCCCGCACGGTGGAGCACACCGTCGAGCTCGCCCGGGTTGGAGGTCGCAGCGACCTCGATCGACACGGCCTGACGCAGGATCGACAGCGCCTGCTCGAGAGTTTCCTCGTCGGCGGTGCCGGCACCTGAGTTGGTGATCACGAGCATGGGGTCCACGCCCGGACAGTAGCCGACGCGAGCAGGTGCTGCCGGGCGTACGAGACCGTGGCTGGCGCGAGTGGGATGCTGCCGTCCCGGTGCGCTAACGTGTGGCCGCAAGAGCTCCGGTGCACTTGCGCCGGGGTTCCTTTGTTTTTCCGTGCCGTCTCACCTCAGGAGGGCTGCAATGCCCGCGATCGTCGTACTCGGTGCCCAGTGGGGCGATGAGGGCAAGGGCAAGGCCACCGACCTTCTTGCCACGACCGAAACCATCGACTACGTCGTGCGGACCAGCGGCGGCCACAACGCCGGTCACACGATCGTCGTCAACGGCGAGAAGTTCGCCACCCACCTCCTGCCGAGCGGGATCCTCACGCCGGGGGCCACGAGCGTCATCGGCAACGGAGTGGTCGTCTCTCCCGAGGCGCTGTTCCGCGAGCTCGACGGCCTGCTCGAGCGCGGTGTCGAGCTCGGCGGACTCGTCGTCAGCGCCAACGCGCACATCATCGCGTCCTACCACTCGACCATCGACAAGGTCACCGAGCGGTTCCTCGGCAAGAACCAGATCGGCACCACCGGCCGGGGCATCGGCCCGGCCTACGCCGACAAGATCAATCGCGTCGGGATCCGCGTGGCCGACCTGTTCGACGAGGGCATCCTGCACCAGAAGGTCGAGTCGGCGCTCGACGTGCGCAACCACCTGCTCACCAAGGTCTACAACCGTCGAGCGGTCGAGGTCGACGCCGTGGTCGAGGAGCTCTTGTCGTATGCCGACAGGTTGCGACCACTGGTGGCGGACACCTCGCTCCTGCTCAACCAGGCGCTCGACGCCGGCGAGACCGTCCTCTTCGAGGGCGCCCAGGCCACCATGCTCGACGTCGACCACGGCACCTATCCCTTCGTCACCTCCTCCAGCGCGATCGCCGGCGGGGTCTGCACGGGCGCGGGCGTCGGGCCGACCCGCATCGACCGCGTCATCGGCGTGATCAAGGCCTACACGACCCGCGTCGGCTCCGGTCCCTTCCCGACCGAGCTGTTCGACCACGACGGCGCCGAGCTCCAGCGGATCGGTGGCGAGGTCGGTGTCTCGACCGGGCGCACCCGTCGCTGTGGCTGGTACGACGCCGTCATCGCTCGCTACGCCTCGCGGGTCAACGGTCTCACCGAGTTCTTCCTGACCAAGCTCGACGTCCTCGACAGCTGGGAGCAGATCCCGGTCTGTGTGGCCTACGAGATCGACGGCCAGCGGGTGGAGGAGATGCCGATGACGCAGACGGAGTTCCACCACGCCAAGCCGGTCTACGAGTTCTTCGACGGGTGGCAGGAGGACATCTCCGGGTGCCGGACCTTCGCGGACCTGCCGAAGAACGCGCAAGGCTACGTCCTGGCCCTCGAGGAGATCTCGGGCGCGAAGATCTGGGGCGTCGGCGTCGGCCCCGGCCGCGAGGAGACGCTTGTCGTCCACGACTGAGCGACCAGCCGCTACCGAACAGTCAAGGGGCCGATCGGGACCGTCGACCCCCTGACTGTTCGGTAACCACCTGAGGATCTCGGGACGGACGACGTCGCGCTCGCCCGATCGGGTACGGGCAGGCCCTCGGGCGCCGATAGGATCACCGCCCGTGAAGACTCTCGTCATCGGCACCGGCGGCCGCGAGCACGCACTCGCGGTCGGGCTCGCCGCTGACCCGGGAGTCAGCGAGGTGCACGCAGCACCCGGCAACCCCGGTATCGGACAGGTAGCCACGCTGCACGAGGTCGATCCGATGGACGGGGCTGCAGTCGCGTCGCTGGCTGTCGGGCTCGGCGTCGACCTCGTGGTCATCGGACCCGAGGCGCCCCTCGTGGCCGGGGTCGCCGACGCTGTCCGTGCGGTGGGGATCGCGGTCTTCGGGCCGTCCCGCGCGGCCGCGCAGCTCGAGGGTTCGAAGGCGTTCAGCAAGGACGTGATGGCCGCCGCGGGCGTGCCGACCGCCCGGTCGCGCGTCTGTGTCGGCCCGGACGAGGCGGCCGCCGCCCTCGACGAGCTCGGTTCGCCATACGTGGTGAAGGACGACGCGCTCGCCGCCGGCAAGGGAGTCGTCGTGACCACGTCGCGGGCCGAGGCGCTGGCGCACGCAGCGACCTGCGACCGGGTGGTGATCGAGGAGTTCCTGGAAGGGCCCGAGGTCTCGCTCTTCGCGGTCTGCGACGGGCGTACGGCGCGGGCACTGCAGCCGGCGCAGGACTTCAAGCGGATCTTCGACGGTGGCCTCGGCGCCAACACCGGCGGCATGGGCGCCTACTCGCCCCTCCCGTGGGCGCCACCCGACCTGGCCGACGCCGTGCTCACGTCGGTCGTGCAGCCGACCCTGGACGAGATGAACCGGCGAGGCACCCCGTTCGTCGGCACCCTCTACGTCGGCCTGGCCCTCACGGTCCACGGGCCCCGGGTGATCGAGTTCAACTGCCGCTTCGGCGACCCCGACATCCAGCCGGTGCTGGCGCTGCTCAGCTCCCCCCTGGGCGCTCTCCTCAAGGCGGCTGCCGACGGTGACCTGGGCGCCGTACCCGCTCCGACCTTCACCGGGGGTGCGGCGGTGACCGTCGTGATGGCCAGCGCCGGCTATCCCCAGTCGTCCTCGAACGGTGATGTCATCGTCGGCACGGAGACCCTGGACAAGGAGGTCGACGTGGACGTGATCCACGCGGGGACGGTCCGCACCTCAGCTGGGCTCGTGACTGCGGGTGGCCGCGTCCTCGCCGTACGCGCCATCGGCTCCGATGTCGCCGATGCCCGCGCCAAGGCCTACGAAGGCATCGCCACCATCTCCTACCCCGGCGCGCAGTGGCGCCGCGACATCGCGGCCGAGCCGCTGGGTGTCGTCGAGGGTGCCTCGCTCGTCTCTGCCGAGTCGAGTGATGAAGTGGCTCCATCCGCGGCGGGACCAATCACTCGACTCGACCAGGAGCGACGATGAAGACGACCCGAACGCCCGTGCCCAACGTCCTGGCCACCCGGTATGCCGCCGCCGACCTCGCCGCCATCTGGAGCCCCGAGCACAAGATCGTGCTGGAGCGCCAGCTGTGGATCGCCGTGCTCCGTGCCCAGCGCGACCTCGGCGTGGACGTGCCCGACGGTGTCGTCGAGGCCTACGAAGCAGTTGTCGACCAGGTCGACCTCGACTCGATCGCCGCCCGGGAGCGGATCACCCGGCACGACGTGAAGGCGCGCATCGAGGAGTTCGCTGCGCTCGCCGGGCACGAACACATCCACAAGGGGATGACGAGCCGCGACCTGACCGAGAACATCGAGCAGCTCCAGATCAAGCAGTCGCTGGAGCTGCTGCGTGACCGGGCCGTGGCGACGCTGGCCCGCCTCGCGCGGCTCGCCTCCGAGCACGAGGCGACCGTCATGGCCGGGCGCTCGCACAACGTCGCCGCCCAGGCCACGACGCTGGGCAAGCGCTTCGCCACGATCGCCGACGAGATGCTGATCGCGCTGCAGCGGGTCGAGGAGCTCCTGGCGAGATACCCGCTGCGCGGCATCAAGGGCCCGATGGGGACGGCCCAGGACATGCTCGACCTGCTCGGCGGTGACGACGCGTTGCTCGACGACCTGGAGTCGCGGGTCGCGGCACACCTCGGCTTCGACCACCGTCTGGTGAGCGTCGGTCAGGTCTACCCCCGCTCGCTCGACTTCGACGTCCTCAGCGCCGTGGTGCAGCTGGTGGCCGGGCCCTCCAACCTCGCGACCACGATCCGGCTGATGGCCGGCATCGAGCTGGTCACCGAAGGCTTCAAGGAGGGCCAGGTCGGCTCGTCGGCCATGCCGCACAAGATGAACACCCGCTCCTGCGAGCGCGTCAACGGTCTCGCGGTCGTCATCCGGGGCTACCTCTCCATGGTCGGCGAGCTCGCGGGCGACCAGTGGAACGAGGGCGACGTGTCCTGCTCGGTCGTACGCCGAGTGGCGCTGCCCGACGCCTTCTTCGCCGCCGACGGGCTGTTCCAGACCTTCCTGACCGTGCTCGACGAGTTCGGGGCGTTCCCCGCCGTGATCCAGCGCGAGCTCGATCGCTACCTGCCCTTCCTGGCCACCACCAAGGTGCTGATGGCCGCGGTCCGGGCCGGCGTCGGGCGTGAGGTCGCCCACGAGGCGATCAAGGAGGCGGCCGTCGGCGTCGCCCTCGACATGCGCCGGGGCCAGGCGGAGAACGACGTCTTCGACCGGCTCGCCGCCGACTCCCGCCTCGGGCTCTCCCGCGAGCAGATCGATGCGCTCGTCGAGGACCCGCTCCAGTTCACCGGGGCAGCGCGGCTCCAGGTGCAGGCCGTGCTCGTCCGGGTGGAGGACGTCGTCCAGCGGCACCCCGGCGCTGCGGCGTACACCCCGGGCGCGATCCTGTAGGTCGCCCGTCCTGGCGACGTGGCCGGGATCTCGTCGTCCTCGGCTGGGTGGAAGCGGGGTCGGGCGCGGACAATCGGGGTATGTCTGCCTCCGTCGCCACTCCGGTCACGACCTCCGTCACCCGGCACGTCGACCCGTCCCGCTCGAGCGAAATGCTCGCGTGGGTGCAAGCAGGGACGTCGCTCGCGGAGCGCTTCGACGGCTTCCTCGGCAGCGGCTGGGTGCGCCCGTCGGAGGAGTCGCCTGACTGGCACATGCTCTATCGCTTCGCCGACGCCGACGCGCTCGCCGCGTGGGAGGCCAGCCCGCAGCGGGCGTGGTGGCTCGAGGCCGCTCAGGGCCAGATCGGGGAGACGCGCGTCGAGCGGCGTACGGGCATCGAGGGATGGTTCGACGAGCCGGTCACCGTCGTTGCCGCCAGCACCCCGACGTCGCCGCCGCCTCGCTACAAGCAGATGGTGACGATCTTCCTGGTCTTCTTCCCCCTGAGCCTGACCGCCAACTGGCTCTCCGGCCAGCTCATCGGCGACTGGCCGCTGCCGTTGCGGGTGCTCGCGTCCGTGCTCGTCATGACGCCGCTGATGACCTACGTGCTGCTGCCGTGGGTCACGCGCCGGATGGCGTGGTGGCTGCACCGCTGACCGCCTCGCTAGTCTCGCCCCGTGGCCGACCCCAACATTCCCGTGGCGCCTTCGATCTCCGGCGCGTCCCACCTGCACTCCGGCAAGGTCCGTGACCTCTACCGGATCGAGGAGGGGGAGCACGCGGGCCGGCTGTTGATGGTCGCCAGTGACCGGATCTCCGCCTTCGACTTCGTGCTCGACGCGACGATCCCGGACAAGGGCGAGATCCTCACCCGGATGTCGCTGTGGTGGTTCGACCAGCTGAAGGGCCTGATCGGCAACCACCTCGTCTCCACCGACGTCCCCCAGGACGTCGCGGGTCGGGCCGTGATCTGCGAGGCGCTCGACATGTATCCCGTCGAGTGCGTGGCGCGCGGCTACCTCACCGGCACCGGCCTCCTCGACTACCGCCGCACCGGCGGCGAGGTCTGCGGCATCGTGCTCCCCGCCGGCCTGCAGGACGGGTCACGACTGCCGGAGCCGATCTTCACGCCGGCGACCAAGGCTGCCGTCGGCGACCACGACGAGAACGTCGACTACGAGGCGGTGATCGAGGCGGTCGGGGACGACGAGGCAGCCGAGCTGCGGATGCTGACGATGGAGGTCTACAAGTACGCGCACGACCTGGCCCGCGAGCGCGGCATCATCCTGGCCGACACGAAGCTCGAGTTCGGAGCACGCCCGGACGGCTCCACCGTCCTGGCCGACGAGGTGCTGACCCCGGACTCGAGTCGCTTCTGGCCGGCCGCCGACTGGCAGCCCGGGCGGGCGCAGGCGGCCTACGACAAGCAGATCGTCCGCGACTGGCTCACCAGCGACGCCGCCGGCTGGGACCGGGCAGCGGGCGGCCCGCCGCCGGCGCTGCCGGCCGAGGTGGTCGAGCGGACGCGGACGCGATACGTCGAAGCCTACGAGTTGTTGACCGGCGAACGCTTCTGATGGCACGCAGGTTCCGCTCCACGGTGGCGATGGCGGTGCCGCGCGAGGTGGTCTTCGACTACCTCGGTGACCCGCGCAACCGTCCCGAGTGGCAGTCCTCGCTCCACTCGGTCACGGTGTCCGATCCGGGTGCGGAGCCACACCTGGCCATGTCGTGGGTGGAGACGATGGTGATCGGAGTGCATCCCCGGATGGAGGTCGTCCAGTTCCAGCGCCCAGTCGCCTGGGCGGAGCGCGGCTCCTGGCGGGGTGTGGAGATGACGCTGGGGCTCACATTCGAGGAGACCGCTGGAGGGTGTCTCGTCGTTGCTGACGGAGCGATCGTCGGGCGGCGCCTGTACGCCCTACCTGCGGCGGTGGGCGGCGCGTTGGCCGGCCTGGCCATCGGTGGCGACCTGCGCAAGGCGAAGAAGCTCCTCGAGCGCCGTACGCCCTGAGCCCATGGACAACTCGGGCCGGCTGGGTAGGTTGGCGGCATGCCCCAACTCGCCTCCTTGCTCGAGCAAACGGCCGACGCCCACCCCGACCGCGAAGCGGTGGTCCTGGGGGATACCCGGCTGACGTACGCACAGGTCAACGGCGCGGCCAACCAAGTGGCCAACCTGCTGGTCTCCCGGGGCATCCAGCCCGGTGACAAGGTGGCGTTGAGCTGCCCGAACCTGCCGTACTTCCCGATCGTCTACTACGGGATCCTCAAGGCCGGCGCGACCGTCGTGCCCCTCAACGTGCTCCTGAAGGGCCGCGAGGTGGCCTACCACCTCGACGACTCGGACGCGAAGGCCTACTTCTGCTTCCAGGGCACCGACGAGCTGCCGATCGGCCAGGAGGGCTACGCCGGCTTCGAGCAGACAGACTCGTGTGAGCAGTTCTTCATGATCACCGTCGACCCAACCGCCGAGTCGGCGATCGCGGGCACCGAGACCCTCGGCCAGGCCATGGCCGGCCAGTCGCCGGGCTTCGAGTCCGTCGCGGTCAGCGACGACGACACGGCCGTCATCCTCTACACCTCCGGCACGACCGGGCAGCCGAAGGGCGCCGAGCTGCGGCACCGCAACATGGTCTCCAACGCACTGGCCGGCACTGATCTCTTCGGCGCGGACGCCGGCCGGCCCGACACCTATCTGTGCGTGCTGCCGCTCTTCCACTCCTTCGGCCAGACGGTGATCATGAACGGCGGTTTCGCCTTCGGCGGGACCGTGGTGATGCTGCCCCGCTTCGAGGCCGACGCGGCGCTGAAGACGATGGCGAAGGAAGGCGTGACGTTCTTCGCCGGAGTGCCGACGATGTACTGGGGACTCCTTGGTGCGCTCGACGACTCCGGGGTCGACGTCGCGGCACTGGCGGGCACGCTCCGCATCGCAGCAGCGGGGGGCTCGGCGCTCCCGGTGGAGGTGCACAAGGACGTCGCGAAGCGCTTCGGTGTCACGATCCTCGAGGGCTACGGGCTCTCCGAGACCTCGCCGGTCGCGAGCTTCTCGCCGTACGGCGAAGAGGTCCGCGTGGGCTCCATCGGCATCCCCATCCCGGGCGTCGAGATGAAGCTGATCAGTCCGGAGCCGGGGGACTGGTCCGACGCCGACGGGGAGATCGGCGAGATCGCGATCAAGGGCCCCAACATCATGAAGGGCTACTACGGTCGACCGGACGCGACCGACGAGGCGATCCGGGACGACTGGTTCCGCTCGGGCGACCTCGGGCGCAGGGACGACGACGGCTTCTACTACATCGTCGACCGGTCGAAGGACATGATCATCCGGGGCGGCTACAACGTTTATCCGCGCGAGGTCGAGGAGGTCCTGATGACCCACCCGGGCGTCAGCCTGGTGGCCGTGATCGGGGTGCCGCACGAGAGCCACGGCGAGGAGATCAAGGCCGTGGTGATCCGGGACAAGGAGACCGACCTGACCGAGGACGAGCTGGTCGGGTGGAGCAAGGAGCAGATGGCCAGCTACAAGTACCCCCGGATCGTGGAGTTCGTCGACCAGCTGCCGATGACGGCGACCGGCAAGATCCTCAAGCGCGAGCTGAGCTGATGAAACCGCTCCTGATCGTGCTCGGCGTCCTGATGACCCTCGTCGGATCCGTGTGGGCGCTCCAGGGGTTGGGCTATCTCAAGGGCAGCCCGATGACCGGCGTGGACATCTGGGCGATGATCGGGCCCGTCGTCGCCGGGTTGGGCGTGGCGCTGCTCATCGTGGCCGTGCGCAAGCTGGGGTGACGCACGATCCGGTGGTGGTCCGAAGACGGTGACACGGCCGAGGAGGGCGACTTTCACGTTTGCCTCGTCGACAGCGGGCGCGACGTTCCAGTGCAAGTTGGACGCAAAGGCGTGGAAGGCCTGCGCATCGCCGTACAAGGTGGCGACCAAGAAGCTGAAGCCGGGAAAGCACAAGCTCCTCGTGCGGGCGGTGGCCGGTGGCGCAATCGACGCCTCGCCGTCGAAGAAGGTGTTCACGGTCCGCCGGGGCTGAGGTGCGGGCGAGGAAACTGGTCTAGACCTCGGTGGTTCTGCTGATGACGGATGCCCGTTGCCGGGCCACCATCGGCCCATGATCACTCACCAGTCCCGACTCCTCCGCTCTTCTGCAGTCATAGCGCCCGCCACGGCGCTCCTTGTCGTCGGCCTGGCCGCTCCGGCGAGTGCAGCGGTCTCCGTTTCTGGCAGCACGGTCTCCAGTGACGCCGCCAGTGACTCCTTCACGGTCAGCTGCGTGGGCGGCGTGCTGGCCGCCACCGGTGCGGCAACCACGGGCAGTCCGTGTGCGTCCATGACGCAGCTCTACGTCTTCCCCGGTGATGGCGCAGACACCGCCAACCTGTCGGGGGTGACGGCTGCCGCTTTCCCAGCACTCACCTCGACGTACGTCACCACCAGCGACGCCGCGGCCGACACCGTGACTGGTTCCCCGCGGAACGACGTGCTGAATGGCGACTCGAGCGACTCGCTCTCGGGAGCCGGCGGCGACGACATGATCATGGGAGCGAACGTAGCTACTGGCGGACCGGGGGACGACTCCTTCATGGAGATCTTGACCTTCGCAGGTGGCGGTGAGGGGGATGACCGTTTCATCCAGTTCACCTCGTCGGCCGGCCTCGACGGGGGACCGGGGGTCGACTCGTGGGAGCTCGACTTCGATCAGGCGACACTCGGACCCGTGTCGGGCGCCGACTTCAGCCTCTCCGCGTCCGCTCTCATTGTCGACGTCCGTGACGATGGGGCCCCGGCCACCTCGGTGCCCGCGAGCAACCTCGAACAGTTCTTCATCACGCTGCTACGACAGGGGGCGCAGGGCTATGACGGCTCGACATTCCCGGGCACCCAGCATGTGCGTGGCGTGGCTGGACCAGACACGATCGCCGGTGGTGCCGCTGACGACGCGTTGTACGGCGGAGGCGACAACGACACCGTGACGGGCAACGCCGGCGTCGACGTCCTTCACGGCGGTGACGGCGACGACACGATCAATGCGCGCGACGGGGTGGCTGATCGGATCGACTGTGGTGCCGGTGTTGACACGGTCGTGGCGGATGCCAACGACGTGGTGGTGAACTGCGAGACGGTGTCGCTGCCTGCTCCGCCGGCTCCGCCCGCCCCGCCTGCTCCGCCCGCCCCGCCTGCTCCGCCGGTGGTCGCTCCGCCGGTTGCGGTCGTCCCGGTGACGGGTGCGATCAGTGGTCCCGCCGCGGTCACGAAGCCTCAGCGGGCGACGTTCAAGTTCTCCTCGACGACTGCCGGTGCGACCTTCCAGTGCAAGGTCGACGCCAAGGCGTGGAGGGCCTGCACGTCGCCGTACAAGGTGGCGACGAAGAAGCTCAAGCCGGGCAAGCACAAGCTCCTCGTGCGTGCCGTGGTCGGCGGCGCGATGGACGCCACACCGTCCAAGAAGGTGTTCAAGGTGCGCCGGGGCTGACTGCGTGTGGGTGTCAGGGGCGGCGCCGATAGGATCGGTGGCGCAATCCCCCGACGCCCAGGAGCGCCCGTGGCCCGTTACGTGGTCGATGTCATGCCCAAGCCCGAGATCCTCGACCCCCAGGGCAAGGCCGTCCTCGGCGCACTGCCCCGGCTCGGGTTCGCAGGTGTCGTCGAGGTCCGTCAGGGCAAGCGCTTCGAGGTCGAGATCGAGGGCCAGGCCAGCGACGAGTCCCTCGCCGAGGTGCAGCAGATGGCCGAGATGCTGCTGTCCAACCCGGTGATCGAGGACTTCGAGGTCCGGTCCGTATGAAGGTCGGCGTCGTCACCTTCCCCGGCTCGCTCGACGACGTCGACGCGCGCCGCGCGGTCGCCTTCGGCGGCAACGAGGCCGTCGCGCTCTGGCACGGCGACCACGAGCTCCAGGGCGTCGACGCGGTCATCCTCCCGGGCGGCTTCTCGTACGGCGACTACCTCCGCTGCGGCGCCATCTCGCGCTTCGCCCCGGTGATGACCGAGGTGATCGAGGCGGCCGGCAAGGGTCTGCCGGTGCTCGGCATCTGCAACGGCTTCCAGATCCTGTGCGAGTCGCACCTGCTGCCCGGCGCGCTGATCCGCAACGACCACCGCAAGTTCGCCTGTCGCGACCAGCGGCTCCGCATCGAGAACACTTCGACGCCGTGGACGTCCGCCTACGCGCCCGGCGCCGAGATCACCGTCGTGCTCAAGAACGGTGAGGGCGGCTACATCGCCGACGAGGCCACTCTCGATCTTCTGGAGGGCGAGGGCCGCGTGGTCGCGCGCTACCTCGGCGAGGACCCCAACGGCTCGATGCGCGGCATTGCCGGGATCAGCAACGAGCGCGGCAACGTGGTCGGCCTGATGCCGCACCCCGAGCATGCCGTCGAAGACCTCTGCGGGCCGGGCACCGACGGGTTGGGCTTCTTCACCTCGCTGGCTGCCGCTGCCTTCGCATGACTCCCCGCAGCACCTTCCGGGCACTCGCCGTCGCCGAAGCCGTCACCTGGGGCCTCCTGCTGACCGGCATGTTCCTCAAGTACGTCACGGAGACCACTGACCTCGGGGTCCGCGTCTTTGGGATGGTGCACGGCGTGGTGTTCATCGCCTACTGCCTGGTGGCCGTGGTCGTCGCCGTGGACCAGCGCTGGTCATTGGCGCGGACTGCGCTGGGTCTGGTCGCAGCCGTTCCCCCCTTCGCCACGCTGCTCTTCGAGGCGTATGCCGAACGCCGGGACCTGCTGGGAACCGAGTGGCTCTCGCGCCCGGACAGCCTGACGGCCCCCCAGCGCTCGGTCTGCTGGTTGCTGGAGCACTACCGGTTGGCCATCGGCCTGCTCGTCCTCGCGGTGGCCCTGCTCACCGCAGGTGCCCTCGCTGCGGGCCCTCCAGTCGGCTAGAACCGACCCCTGCCGAGCTTCGTCCAGGTCGCGGTGTCGGTCGTGCCGGTCTGCGCGGTCCTGACCCGTGCCTGGTAGGCCATGAGGGCGGTCCGGGTGGCTTCGTCGAAGACCCCCGTCACGGCGACCCGCTGCCGAGCCGCGGTCAGGGCCCGCTGGAGCCGGGAGACGGCAGGACCGGTCGCGCCGACCTGCAGCACCGGCCGCTCCTGACCGGCGAGCAGTGCCACCCAGTGCTTGCGACGCCAGGTGCTGGACGGAGTGAAGCTGCGCGAACGCATCCACGCACCGGTCGCTCGCCGGGTCTGCCGGTCGTAGACGCCGTCGACCGTGCCGACGTAGCGCTTCTTCTCCTTGAGCAGGCACTGCAGTGCGCGCGTACGGGCCGCGCTGGCCGCGCCCGGCCGGAGCGTGTAGTACGCGGGGAAGTCGACCTGGGTGCCGTTGCAGTGGACCTCGGCCACAGGTGATGGTGGTGGAGTCGGCGTCGGGGCGGGCGCTGGCGGCGGCGGCGGCGCGCTGCCCGATCCGCTCAGGTCGAGGTAGTTGCTGTCGATGTTGATGGTCACGCCGCCCCAGGTCTCGTTGTGACCACCCCGGTACTGCTTCATCCGGTTGCCCGGGCGCCAGCCGTCCTCGGCGATGTAGCTCGTCGAGGTGTTGGCGATCCCGTCCCAGCGAGCGATCCAGATGCGGTCGGGCAGCGCGAACTGGCCGGGCCGCTGCACGCGTGCGTCGTCGAGCATCTTGATCCCCGAGCTCGCGCTGGAGTAGAAGCCGGCGACGTGCCCGAGCTCCTTGATCCGGGTCACCCACGCGCTGGTGAAGGCCAGCGCGGACTCGCGGCAGTGGATGTTCGTCAGGTCGAAGGCCTCGAGGTCGTACCACAGCGTGCTGCCCGGGCCGATGCCCAGCGCGGCGGCGTCGGCGGCGTTCTTGTCGGCCTCGACGACCCCTTGGGCGCGCGCAGCCGCATAGCTCCCCGCGGGCTGGGGGTTGATCTTGAAGTCGTCCTTGTAGCGCGGGAAGCGGTCCAGGCAGGAAGCCTGCGGGCCCAGGGCGATGGGGAGCAGTCGCCAACCACGCACGACCTGCGTCTCGACCCAGGTGGGCGACAGGTTCGGTTGGGACCGGCAGGCTCGGGAGTCCCCGGAGATGTAGATCCCGACGGCCCGGAAGGGGGAGTGGGTGATCCACGCGTCCATGGCGGCCTGGGTGGGTGCCAGGCACTGGTCGAAGCCCAGGCCAGTGAAGTCGCCAGGGGTCGAGGCGGCGATCTGCGAGGTGCGTGCGGGGGCGCCGGTGAGCTCGGCGCTCGCCCCCGCCGATCCGCCGTCGCGCACGTGCAAGGCCAGGGGGACGCCGAGGGCGACGGTGAGCAGGGCAGCGGCCAGTCGGCGCATGGGGGTGACTCCGGAGGCTGGGGAAGGCCGGGGAGGGATGGCCTGAGGGGTCAGCCTAGGTCCCACCCGTCACTTTCGTCACGAGTTCGGGACTCCTCAGGCGCGCCGGCTGCCCAGCGCCCGGGTGCGAGATCGGCACTCAGCGTCACCCTCGGTAGATTGGCGTCCGTGTCCGAGACCCAGCAGACCGAAGCCGGCAACCGCACCAGCACCCTCGACACCGTGGCGGTCGCCACGTGCGATCCGGAGCGGGAGCAGCCCTGGGCCGACCTCGGGCTCAAGGCGGACGAATACGCCGAGATCCGCAGCATCCTGGGCCGCCGTCCCACCAGCAGCGAGCTGGCGATGTACAGCGTCATGTGGAGCGAGCACTGCTCCTACAAGTCGTCCAAGGTGCACCTCAAGCAGTTCTCCGAGATCCCGCAGGAGACCCCGATCGGGAAGATGCTCGCCGGCATCGGCGAGAACGCCGGCGTCTTGGACATCGGCCAGGGCTACGCGGTCACTTTCAAGGTCGAGTCGCACAACCACCCGTCCTACGTCGAGCCCTACCAGGGCGCGGCCACCGGGGTCGGCGGCATCGTCCGCGACATCCTCGCCATGGGCGCCCGCCCGGTTGCGGTGATGGACCCGCTCCGTTTCGGCCCGCTCGACGCGCCTGACACCCACCGGGTGCTACCCGGGATCGTGGCCGGCGTGGGCGGCTACGGCAACTGCCTCGGCCTGCCCAACATCGGCGGCGAGGCCGTCTTCGACGAGTCCTATCTGGGCAACCCGCTCGTCAACGCACTCTGCATCGGCGTCCTGCGCCACGAGGACCTCCACCTCGCGAAGGCATCGGGCGCCGGCAACCTGGTCATCATGTATGGCGCACGCACCGGCGGCGACGGCATCGGTGGCGCGTCGATCCTGGCCTCCATCGAGTTCGAGGAGGACGGTCCCGCGAAGCGGCCGAGCGTGCAGGTCGGCGACCCCTTCATGGAGAAGCTGCTCATCGAGTGCACCCTTGAGCTCTTCGCCTCCGGCATCGTCCGCGGCATCCAGGACTTCGGCGCTGCCGGGATCTCGTGTGCCACCTCAGAGCTGGCGAGTGCCGGTGACGGTGGCATGCACGTGGGGCTCGACCGCGTGCCGCTGCGCGATTCCTCCCTCTCTCCTGAGGAGATCCTGATGAGCGAGTCGCAGGAGCGGATGATGGCTGTCATCGCCCCGGAGGACGAGGCGACATTCATGGCGATCTGCGCCAAGTGGGAGGTCGAGGCAGCGGTCGTCGGTGAGGTCACCGGAGACGGCCGACTCGTCATCGACTGGCACGGCGAGACGGTCGTTGACGTCGATCCCAAGACTGTCGCGCACGAGGGGCCGGTCTACGAGCGCCCGTTCGCCCGCCCGTCGTGGCAGGACGCCCTCCAGGCGGACGGCGCGGAGGCGCTGCCCCGGCCCTCGAGCGGCGACGAGCTGCGCGACACCCTGCTCCGCCTCGTCGCCAGCCCCAACCTCTGCGACAAGTCCTGGATCACCGACCAGTACGACCGCTACGTCCGCGGCAACACCGTCCTCTCGCAGCCCAACGACAGCGGGATGATCCGCGTCGACGCCGACACCAACCTCGGTGTCTCGGTCGCCACCGACTGCAACGGTCGCTTCGCCAAGCTCGACCCCTACGCCGGCGCCCAGCTCGCCCTGTCGGAGTCCTACCGCAACGTGGCCACCGGCGGCGCGCGGCCACTCGCCATCTCGGACTGCCTCAACTTCGGCTCACCCGAGGACCCCGACGTGATGTGGCAGTTCGCTGAGGCGTGCCGCGGGCTGAAGGACGCCTGCCTGGAGCTCGGCATCCCGGTCACCGGCGGCAACGTCAGCCTCTACAACCAAACCGGCGAGACGGCCATCCTGCCCACCCCGGTCGTCGCAGTGCTCGGGGTCATCGAGGACGTCACCAAGCGCATCCCCACCGGCTTCGTCGCCGACGGTGAGCAGGTCTTCCTGCTCGGTGAGACCCGCGCCGAGCTGTCGGGCTCGGAGTGGGCGCACGTCGTGCACGCGCACCTCGGCGGGGTGCCGCCACAGGTCGACCTCGCTGCCGAACGCGCGCTGGCCCAGCTGCTGGCGGACGCCTCGCGCGACGCCGTCCTCACCAGCGCCCACGACCTGTCCGACGGCGGCCTCGCCCAGGCGCTGGCCGAGTCGTGCTTCCGCAACGGGATCGGGGCTTCGGTCTCGGTGGCGGCGGTGGCCGACGGCGACGCGTTCGTGGCCCTCTTCGCCGAGTCCGTCGCCCGCGCGGTCGTGACCGTGAGCGACGACGACGCCGACCGTCTGGTCGCCCTCGCGCAGCAGCACGACGTCCCGCTGACCCGCCTCGGTCGCACGGGTGGCACGCAGATCGACGTCGAGGGGCAGTTCACGGTCGAGGTCGCCGAAGCCAAGGCCGCCTGGTCGGCGACGTTGCCCGCGGCGCTCGGCTGATCCCCGGACGCGGGCACGGCGGTAGGGTCGCGTCTGATGGCTGCCTTGACGAGGCGCGCCGCACTGACGGCCGCTGGACTGCTCCCGCTGGCTGCGGCCTGCGCGGGTGACGAGACCCCTGGGAGGGAACCCATGCCGACCGACGACGACCGACCGACCAGCGGGACGCTGCCCCGCGCGACGCGGCTGAGCTACGGCGACGACGCCTCCCAATGGGTCGACCGCTACGACGCCGACGGCACCAGTCGCGGCACGGTCGTGGTCATCCACGGCGGGTTCTGGCAGGCGTCGTACGGCGCTGACCTCGGTGTGTCCCTAGCCGTGGACCTCTCCGCCCGGGGCTGGACCGCCCTGAACGTCGAATACCGCCGCGTCGGCAACGGGGGCGGCTTTCCCGAGACCTTCGACGACATCCACGCGGCCATCAACCTCGCCGAGGGCGACGGACCGGTGATCACCCTGGGGCACTCCGCCGGTGGGCACCTGGCGACCTGGGCCGCCGCTCGCCAGCGTTTCGACCAGTGGGCAGGCGGGGTGCTGGTCACCCACGTGCTGTCCCAGGCAGGCGTCATCGACCTCACGTCGGCGTACGAGCAGGACCTCGGCGGCGGCGCTGTCGAGTCCCTCATGGAGAGCGACCCCAAGGATCCGTCGTACGACCTGGCTGATCCGATGCGCCAGGTGCCGCTCGACGTCCCCGTCTGGTGCCTGCACGCCCCGGACGACGTGAACGTCCCCATCACCCAGTCCCAGGACTACGTGCGGGCTGCGACCGAAGCAGGCGCGACGGCCGAGCTGGTCGAGGTGACCGGAGGCCACTTCGGCCTGATCAACCCCGGCACCGACGCCTGGCAGGCCGTCGTCGGGTTGCTCGAGACCATCGACTCCTAGCTCGGCAGGAGGCTGATCTTCTGCCAGATCTTGCCGGACAGGGCCGTGGTGAGCCGCTCGATCGTGCTGACCGTGTCGAGCACGACAGGGTCACGCGACTCCTCCGCGCACAGCGCGGCCGCCTTGCCGATCAGGCTCAGGAGCTCGGAGCAGTAGCCGAAGTAGTGCTCCATCCCCGCCCGGTCGAGGTCGAGACGCGGCGAGGCGGGCGTCGTCACGAAGTCGTCGCGCAGCCGCTCGGGGTCTTTCGTCAGCTGGTGCATGTCGACGATGTGCGCCAGTGACCGCAGCCGGTGGAGGAGGTCGAGCAGCTGCCCACGTTCGATCCGGTTGGGCAGGGTGTGGAGGAAGTAGATCGCGATCGCTGCGAAGACGAGGTCGTTGATGGCGCTCTCGATGAGCGGCAACCAGGTGACGGAGCTGTCGACGCGGCCGATGTCTCGCAGCGCCAGCGCCAGAGCGGCGACGGTGGCGACCACGACAAGAGCCACCGCCACGCGGGAGATCATCCGGACCCGGCTCAGCCGTCCCCGGGTCGCCGCCATCCGGACCTCGACGTCCTCGACGAGCTGCATGAGCTCATCGGCCACCCCGACCAGCCGACGCTGGGGGAAGCGGGCCGAGATGCGCCGACTGAGCTGGGCGACCGTGGCATGCACGGCGCCGGCCGAAAGCCGCTGCAGCGACGGTGTCATCGACTGGGACACCGGCCCGGACATCGGCCCGGACATCGGCGTGGACTCCACACTCATGCGGAGCAGCGTAGGCCCGGTGGCTATGGTGCAGCGGTGCCCGTCCGTCTACGTCCTGCAACGCCGTCCGCGGTGGCACAGGCGCTCGAGCACAGGACCCCGGCCGACGACAGGCTGCTGACCAAGCATTTCCTGGCCGTGCTCGTCGAGCGTGCGCCCGGCAGATCCGTCGAGGTGCGTGTCCCGCCGTACGCCGCCGCGCAGGTCATCGAAGGGGCGCGACACACCCGCGGCACCCCACCCGCCGTCATCGAGACCGACCCCGCGACGTGGATCGCCGTGGCGACCGGCGCGCTGGCGTGGGCTGACGCCCTCGCCAGCGGTCGGATCACCGCCAGTGGTGAGCGCACCGACCTGTCGGCGTACCTGCCCCTGACCGCCAGCACCTCCATCAAGAACGCCACCGAGACCACGAACAAGATCGAGGACTGAATGGACATCCGCTCGCTGGGCTTTCGGACCGACCTGCGCCTGCTGCAGATGACCGGCAGCGAGATCGAGGACCGCGGCACCCACCTCGTGATCCGGACCCCGGCCAACCCGACCTACTTCTGGGGCAACTTCCTGCTCCTCAAGGCCCTGCCCGTCCTCGGAGGTGAGCGTGAGGTCGTCGGCGCCTTCCACACCGAGTTCCCCCTGGCCGAGCACGTCTCCATCGGGATCGACGGCACCGAGGACATGACGGAGGCCCTGCACCCGTTCGTCGAGGCCGGGCTGGAGGTCGACACCGCGGTCGTGCTGACGGCGGCCTTGCTGGTCGAGCCGGCCGCGCTGCCCGCGGACATCATCGTCCGCCCCCTCGAGTCCGACGCGGACTGGGAGCAGCGGGCGCGGTTGAGCCACCGGCTCTACGCGCAGACCAGCGAGGCGACGTTCATGGAGTACGCCCGCAGGAAGAACGGCCAGGAGCGTGGGCTCGTCGCTCGCGGCATCGGCACCCGCTACGGCGCGTTCGTCGACGACGAGCTGGTCTCGACCGCGGCGACCTTCCTCACCCATGCCGGGGTGGCCAGATTCCAGAGCGTCGAGACCCACGTCGACCACCGGCGCCAGGGACTCGCCGCAGCGGTGGTCCACGCGGCGGGACGACACGCGGTCGACCAGCTCCGGGTCCAACGGCTGGTCATCGCTGCCGACCACGACGGCGAGGCCATCCGCATCTACCGGCGACTCGGTTTCACCGACGTCGAGCGTCACACAGCGCTCGAGCGGCGCCCGGAGGCCTGGCAGGACGAGGCGTAGCCAGCCGCCAGGGCACGGCTCGAGCGGAATGTGAGAGTTTGTCGCGGTGAGCAGAACACTGGGTATCGAGGAAGAGCTGCTGCTGGTCGAGCGCGGAAGCGGTCAGCCGCTCTCCGTGGCTGGTGGGGTGATGCGCCGCGCATCGTTGCCGGAGCAGCGTCGCGAGGCAGGGCTGCCGGCGCAGGAGGACCAGGGTCCGGGCGGCCACGTCACGCCCGAGATGCAGCAGCAGCAGATCGAGACGGACACGCCCCCGCGCACATCCCTCGCAGACCTGGAGCAGGACCTCGCCTCGTGGCGCGAGCTGGTGATCCGGTCCGCCCGGGACTCGGGTGCGCTGGTGCTGGCGGTGGGCACCTCTCCGATGGCGGTGACGCCGACGCTGCAGCGCGACGAACGCTATGCGCGGATGGCGGACCAGTACGGCCTCACCGCCGCCGAGCACCTCATCTCCGGCTGCCACGTCCACGTCTCGGTGGAGTCCGACGACGAGGGAGTGGGTGTCCTCGACCGGATCCGGGTGTGGCTGCCGGTGCTGCTGGCGCTCAGCGCCAACTCGCCGTACTGGCAGGGAGAGGACTCCGGCTATGCCAGCTTCCGCTCGCAGGTAGCCGTCCGGTGGCCCTCTGCGGGTCCTGTCGACGCGTTCGGGTCGGCAGAGCGCTACCACGAGCTCGTTGCCGACATGGTCGCCACCGGCGTGCTCCTCGACCCGGCCATGGCCTACTTCGACGCCCGGCTCTCCGACAGCTACCCGACGGTCGAGGTGCGGGTGGCCGATGTCTGCCTGGACAGCCGTGACGCCGTGCTGGTGGCCGGGCTCTGCCGCGGGCTCGTGGAGACCGCTTCCCGTGACTGGACGGAGGGTCGGCCCGCGCCCGAGATGCCGACCGCCATGCTGCGGCTCGCCAACTGGCAGGCCGGTCGGTACGGCGTCGAAGGTGACCTGCTGGACCCGGTCACGACCCGCCCCCGGCCCGCGCGGGAGGTGCTCGACGACCTGGTGGCCCACGTACGACCGGCGCTCGAGGAGACCGGCGACCTCGACCGGGTCCGAGAGGGCATCGAGCGCGTGCTCACGACCGGCAACGGTGCCGCCCGCCAACGGTCCGTCCTCGACCGGACCGGCCAGCTCACCGACGTGGTCGCCGAGCTGGCGCGCGTCACCGCCGGACGTGGCGACTGAAGACCTCCGTGCCGGGCAGGTCCACCCCTGCGACCGTCTCGCAGGCGCCGAGATAGGCCGCGAGCATGGCGGTGGCGACCTCGCCGACCGAGTCGTCGGGCGGCAGGAAGCGCGGATGGTGGAGACCCGGCTGGTCGACCCCGCCAGTCCCCACACCGACGAAGACCATCAGGGAGGGGCACACCGAGCAGTAGTAGGAGAAGTCGTCGGCGCCGCACGAGCGGTGTGGAGCCGCAGGCACGAGGCCGGCGTGCTCGATCCGCGCCGCCGCCGTCGTCGCCAGGGTGGGGTCGTTGTCGAGCACCGGGGCGCCCAGGGAGAGCTGCACCTCGGCCGTGCACCCGTACACCCCCGCGATGGCGTGCGCGGTGTCCTTGATGGCTCGGTGGAGCTGGGTGCGCTCCTCCTCGTGGAAGGTGCGCAGGATCCCCGACATCCGGACGGCGGCGGGGACGACGTTGTGCGACTTCCCGCCCTCGATCGTGCCGATGGTCAGCACCGTCGGGTTCGTGGGGTCGACGCGGCGGGACACAAGGTGCTGAAGCGTGCCGATGAGGTCGGCGGCGGCGACAACGGGGTCGGCGGTCAGGTGGGGGTACGCCGCATGGCCGGGCTGTCCGTGCACCACGATCGTGAACTGGTCGGCGGCGGCGTTCACGGCGCCACCGGTGGCGGCGAAGTGGCCCTGGGCCAGTCGGGGCTGGAGGTGCACACCCACGACCGCGCGGACGTCGTGTGCCTTGAAGGCCGGCGACTCCCTGAGGTCCAGGGCGCCCGACGGCAGGACCTCCTCCCGTGGCTGGAGCAGCAGGAGCAGCGGCACCGGCGCGCCGGCGGTCTGGAGGGTGCGGGCCACCGCCACCGCCGCCGCCATGTGGACGTCGTGGCCGCACGCGTGCATTGCCTCGCCGCGGGACCGCCACGAGACGTCGGTGCGCTCGACGATCGGGAGAGCGTCCAGCTCGGCGCGCAGGCCGATGGCCGGTCCGACGGCGGAACCCACGCGCACGAGCGCACCGCCCTCGGATAGCAGCTCGTGCTCCATGCCGAGTGTGTCGAGAAGCATCCGGGTCGTCTCGGACTCGTCGCCGCCGACGCGTGGGGCGGAGTGCAGCGCACGACGCAGTGCGATGGCGTCCGGGAGCTGCTCCGCGAGCCCACTGAACAGGCCCGCGAGACGATCGGGGGTCCAGTCGAGGCGCATCCAGGCAGCCTAACCACGCCACGGGCGGGCACCGGCCGGGGAGGCTGGTCCTGTCGGTCGGGGCGCCGACTAGGGTGCGGAGCATGACGATCGACATCCGTGCCCGCCTAGCCGTTGTCCTTCCAGGGATCCGACAGGACCTCGAGGACCTGGTCCGGA
Organism: Nocardioides sp.; assembly: GCF_035576065.1. Lineage (GTDB taxonomy): Bacteria > Actinomycetota > Actinomycetes > Propionibacteriales > Nocardioidaceae > Nocardioides. Next base: position 165,759 of record NZ_DATLWX010000006.1, on the reverse strand, counting down.
TCGAGTCCGTCAGTGCCGACCCGGCCCGCGCCTCGGAGGTCGAGCGCAGCGCTGAGGCGACCGAGGCACTGTTCGCTGCCGAAGGCTTCGAGACCGAGATCGTCCGCGCCTTCGACGGCGCCCCGCCGGCGGTCATCGCCAAGAAGGCCGGCCCCGCGGGCGCCCCCACGGTGCTCCTGTACGCCCACCACGACGTCCAGCCGGAGAACGACCACGCCGACTGGGACTCGCCCCCCTTCGAACCGACTGCTAGAGAGGATGGGCGCGGCGACGTCCGTCTTTTCGGCCGGGGCGCAGCCGACGACAAGGCCGGCATCGCTGCCCACCTCGGAGCGGTGAGGATCTTCGGCGATGAGCTGCCCGTCAACCTCGTCATGTTCATCGAGGGCGAGGAGGAGGTCGGCTCCGACACCCTCGTCGACCTGCTCAACACCTACAAGGACCGGCTCGAGGCCGACGTCATCGTCATCGCCGACTCCGGCAACTGGGACATAGGCGAGCCCGCGCTCACCACCAGCCTGCGCGGCCTGGTCCGGATGGACGTCGGCGTGCGGACCCTGTCCCACGCTGTGCACTCGGGCATGTGGGGCGGGCTCGTGCCCGACTCGATCATGGCCCTGAGCCGGCTGATCGCCAGCCTTCACGACGACGCCGGCAACCTGCTGATCGAGGGCCTGCACAGCGGCCCCGCGGCCGACGTCGACTATCCCGAGGCGCGGCTCCGGGCCGAGTCAGGCGCAGCCGAGGGCATCGAGTGGATCGGCACCGGCTCTGCCGTCGAGCGGCTGTGGACCCAGCCGGCCCTCAGCATCACCGGGTTCGACGCGCCGAAGGTCGACGGCGCCTCCAACACGCTGGTCCCGATGTCGCGGTGCCGGATCAGTCTCCGCGTCGCGCCCGGCGACACCACCGCCAACGCGGTCACCTGCCTGCAGGCCCACCTCGAGAAGCACGTCCCGTGGGGCGCCACCCTGACCACGACGGTCGTCGACACGGGGGAGGCGACCAAGATCGACGCGACCGGACCGGCGTACGACGCAGCGCGGGCAGCCTTCGCCGAGGCCTGGGACGGCACGGAGCCCGTCGACATGGGGGTCGGCGGCTCGATCCCCTTCATCGCCGAGTTCCTCGAGACCTTCCCGCAGGCCAGCGTGCTCGTCACCGGTGTCGAGGACCCCGACACCCGGGCTCACGGCGCCAACGAGGGCCTCCACCTCGCCGAGTTCGAGAAGGTCGTGCTCGCCGAGGCGCTGCTCCTGCGCAACATCGGCCAGCTGGACCGCTGAGCCCGCACACCGACGGCAGTTCGCAGCCGATCGGGCGGCCCTGAGCGTGGTGTGGGCGCCCCGGAGCGCGAACTGCCTACGTTGGGTCGACGGTCAGGTCTCGCGATCAGCCGACGGACGGGATGCGGAACCCCGCGAGGTGGGAGTCGAACCCTTCTTCCTGGTCGACGCCCATCACCGTGATGTCGCCGATCTGGGCTACGAAGAGTCCCTGGTGGACCTTGCCGACGTGGCTCAGTTCCTCGCCGGTGCGCGGATCAACGCGGCTGATGAAGGCGAAGGTCGGGGGGAACTGGCCGAATTCGTCCCCCTCCTCGAACTCGTAGCGGATGCGGAGCAGCGAGTCCGGAGTCGCGGCGTAGGTTTCGGTCCGTGGCCACGAGGGAAAATCGCTGGGGTCCGGGTCGAGCTCGTCCACCCACAGCGTCTGGCCGGTCCCGAGGTCGCGGGCCCGGACCACGGTCGAGCCGCCGGACTCCAACTCAGCCGCCAGGGCCACCCCGTCGAGCCGCGCGATCTCGTCGCCAGAACGCGATCCCGGGGGAGCGATCTCTCCGTCGGTGAGCGCTGGCCGGCTGTCACCCTGGGCACAGTCCTCCGCCAGGCTGACGGAGAGGGGCGAGCCGTCCGTCAGCCGGAAGCAGCCCTCCTCGCCCGTGTCGTAGCGAACCTGGACGGCGGTGCCCTTGATGGCCAACGTGTGGATCGGTGAGCTCGTCCCGACGGTCCATCCCCATGTCTTGTGTCCGGTCGTCGCGTCGTAGACCGCGAGGCCCGTGCAGTGCCGCACCGGGCTTTGTTCGTACTTCCCCCCGAAGCTGTCGGGCGGCTCGTCACTGATCGGGAGGACGAAGTGGGTGTCCCCGTTGCGTAGCGCGGGGACGCCGCACGGGTAGCCGTCCGCCTCCAGCTGGATCTTCTTCCCCGACTGCGCGTCGAACATCTTCAGCCCCGAGCTGATGCGGGTGGTCCCGCTCGGTGCTGCGGACATGTAGGACCAGTCGGTCAGCCAGAAGTGCTCGTTCCACGACTGCGGGATGGTGCCGTAGCTGCCCACCTGCCACTCGCGTTTGAGCTCGGGGACGGGGACGGGGTCTGGGCTGGTCGTCGAGGCTGGCAGCGTGTCCGTCTCTGGATCACCCACCGCATGGACCGGGTCGGTCCTTCCCGTCGTGCTCTTCTCAGAATCCCCCACAGTGCATCCGCACAACAGCAGGGCAAGCACGGGGGCCAGGAGGTTGTCGATGTGGCGCGACAGGGCGCGTCGTGGGAGACGACCTGCCCGGACGGAGGAGCTTCCCGACGCAGACACGCCGCTCAGCCGTCAGCAGCAGGAATGCGGAACCCGGCGAGCTGAGCGTCCAGGCCGTCCTCCTGGTCGACACCCATGACGGCGATGTCGCCGACCTGGGCGAGGAACAGGCCGCCGGCGACCTTGCCGACCGGGCCCAGTTCTTCTCCGGTGCGGGGATCGACGCGACTGATGAACGCAAACGTCGGAACGGGCAGCGAGTCCTTGCCTTCCTGCTCCTCGAACTCGTAACGGATGTGCAGCAAGGAGTCGGACGTCGAGGCGTAGGTCTCGGTCCGAGTCCAGGTCTGATCGCCGGTGGGGTCCGGATCGACCTCGTTCACCCACAGTGTCCGCCCGGTCTCGCGGTCGTAGGCCCGGACCAACGGCGAGCGCGTGTATTCAGTGACCAGCACGACGCCGTCGAGCTCCGCAATCTCAATCCGGTCGCGGCGTTCTCTGACGCGGCCGCCCTGCTCGTCTGTGATCCGTGGCAGGGGCTCAGGTCCGGCGCAGTCCGCGTCGTCGGCGACGGACAGAGGTGAGCCGTCCTCCCTGTTGAAGCAGGCTTGGTCGTGGTCGTCGTACGACACGATGACGGCATTGCCGTTGATGCTCGTGTCGAGGATTGATGGCCCCGTTCCGACGGGCACTTCCCAGGCCGTGCGCCCCGTCGACGCGTCGTAGACCGTGAGGCCCGAGCAATCGGGCGCGTCCCCTGGGTACATGTAACTCGAGCCGACGGGGCCGTAGTCGTCCTCGGGCACCTCATCAGTGGTCACGAGTGTGAAGTGGGTGTCTCCGAGGGCCAGCGACGTCCCGCCGCACTCGTATCCGCCCACCGAGAAGGTGACCTGTTCCCCCGACTGGGCGTCGAACAGCCTGAGCGTCCCACCCCCGGACTCCGTCGGATTCTTGTAGGACGAGTCGCTCAGCCATGAGTGCTCGTTCCACGACTGCGGGATGGTGCCCAGGCTGCTCATCTCCCATTGGCGCTCGAGCTCGGGAACCGCCTTCGGGCCGTCGGACGAGCCCGGATCCCCAGAGCCAGCGCACGCGGTCAGCACCCCGGCGAGAAGGAGGACGAGAGATCCGCGGAGACGGGCTGACATGCGGGCATCCTGGCAGACGGAGCTGTTGATCGTCAGGACTGTCCATGGGGATGCGTGGGTCGACAAGTTCCGCCGTAGACTGCTCCCCGTGCCCATGGCCTCCCCGCAGCGCAAGGGCGGCGACGGCCGTCTGACCACGGCCCTCGACCCCCACGACCTCGGCCCGCAGGACGCCTGTGGAGTCTTCGGCGTCTGGGCGCCGGGTGAAGACGTCGCCAAGCTGACCTACTACGGCCTCTACGCCCTGCAGCACCGCGGCCAGGAGTCGGCCGGGATCGCGGTCAGCAACGGGCGCCAGATCCTCGTCTACAAGGACATGGGCCTGGTCTCCCAGGTCTTCGACGAGTCGACGCTGGAGTCGCTCAAGGGCCACCTCGCGGTCGGGCACGCGCGCTACTCCACCACCGGAGCCAGCACCTGGCACAACGCGCAGCCGACGTTCCACCCCACGGCCACCGGGTCGATCGCCCTGGCCCACAACGGCAACCTCATCAACACCGCCGACCTCGCGCAGATGGTCATCGACGGTGAGGCCGACGGCCACCTCGACCTCCAGCTGCGCAAGCAGCCCACCAGCACCAACGACACCTCGGTGGTGACCCAGTTGCTGGCGCACCACCCCGGCCAGACCGTCGAGGAGCGTGCCGCCGAGCTGCTCCCGCAGATCAAGGGCGCCTACTCGTTCATCTGGATGGACGAGCACACCTTGTACGCCGCACGCGACCCGCAAGGCATCCGCCCCCTCGTCCTGGGCCGGCTCGAGCGCGGGTGGGTCGTGGCCTCGGAGACCGCAGCCCTCGACATCGTCGGAGCGTCCTTCATCCGCGAGGTCGAGCCGGGCGAGCTGATCGCTGTCGACGAGGACGGTCTGCGCACACAACGCTTCGCGGAGGCGGCGCCCAAGCACTGCCTCTTCGAGTTCGTCTACCTCGCCCGCCCCGACACGGTCATGACCGGTCAGCGCGTGCACAGCGTGCGCGTCGAGATCGGTCGCAAGCTGGCCAAGGCGTTCCCGGCCGACGCCGACCTCGTCATCCCGGTCCCCGAGTCGGGCACCCCGTCGGCGATCGGATACGCCGAGGCGTCCGGCATTCCCTACGGCGTAGGACTGGTGAAGAACTCCTACGTCGGACGCACGTTCATCCAGCCGAGCCAGACCATCCGTCAGCTCGGGATCCGGCTGAAGCTGAACCCGCTCCGTGACGTCATCGAGGGCAAGCGCCTGGTGGTGGTCGACGACTCCATCGTGCGCGGCAACACCCAGCGCTCACTGATCCGGATGCTGCGCGAGGCGGGCGCCCGCGAGGTGCACGTCCGGATCTCGTCGCCGCCGGTGAAGTGGCCCTGCTTCTACGGCATCGACTTCGCCACCCCTGCCGAGCTGATCGCCAACGGACTCACCATCGACGAGATCTGCCGGTCCATCGACGCCGACTCGCTCGGCTACATCGACATGGAGGACCTCGTCGAAGCGACGTCGGTCCCCAAGCCCGACCTGTGCCGGGCCTGCTTCGACGGCGTCTACCCGATCGAGCTCCCCGAGAGCGACCGCCTCGGCAAGCACCTCCTGGAGGCCCCGGTCGGCGCGACGTCGCTGCCGGTCTTCAACAACCCGTGAGCACCCCGAGCGCAACACGCCCGAGCCGTCAACTGCGAGTGGAGAAGTGACATGACCGAGCCCGTGTCCGGCAGCAACGGTGCGTACGCCGCCGCCGGAGTCTCCATCGAGGCCGCCGACCGCGCCATCGACCTGATGAAGGGGTGGGTGGACAAGGCTCGTCGCCCCGAGATGATCGGCGGCATCGGCGGGTTCGCGGGCCTGTTCGACGCGAGCGCGCTGACGAGGTTCGAGCGGCCCCTTCTCGCCACGTCGACCGACGGGGTCGGCACCAAGGTGGCCATCGCCCAACGGATGGACGTCCACGACACGATCGGCTTCGACCTCGTCGGGATGGTCGTCGACGACCTTGTCGTCTGCGGTGCCGAGCCGCTCTTCATGACCGACTACATCGCGACCGGTCGGGTGGTCCCCGAACGCATCGCGGCCATCGTCAAGGGCATCGCCGAAGCGTGCGTGGTCGCCGGCTGTGCCCTCATCGGCGGCGAGACCGCCGAGCACCCCGGGTTGCTGGACCCGGACGACTACGACGTCGCCGGTGCAGCCACGGGCGTCGTCGAGGCCGACCGGCTGCTCGGTCCAGGCCGCGTCCGTCCGGGCGACGTCGTGCTCGCCATGGGCTCGAGCGGCCTGCACTCCAACGGCTACTCCCTGGTCCGGCACGTGCTCCTGAACACCGCCGGCTGGGCCCTCGACAGGGACGTCGACGTGCTGGGGCGCACCTTGGGAGAGGAGCTCCTCGAGCCGACCCGGATCTACGCCAAGGCCTGCCTCGACCTCGCCCGGGACGACCGCGTGCACGCGATGTCGCACGTGACAGGTGGCGGATTGGCCGCCAACCTCGAGCGCGTGCTGCCGGTCGAGCTCGGTGTCTCGGTCGATCGGAGCACCTGGAGCCTTCCCCCGATCTTCTCCCTGGTCGGCGAGGTCGGCAACGTCTCCCGCGACGACCTGGAGGCCACCCTCAACTGCGGCGTCGGCATGGTCGCGATGCTGGGAGCGGATGCCGTCGACACCGCGATCGAGGTCCTGGCCGGCCACGGCATACCTGCCTGGGTCGCCGGCGAGGTCTCGGTCGGAGGCGAAGGACGCGTCACTCTCGTCGGCGACCACCGCTGAGGGGCGAGCCAACGACTTCTGGCCAACATCTGCCCCGACGTGCGGGAACACCCAGGGAACAGGTAGCGTTGTCCCTACGAGAAATCTTATGGACAGTCCGGCGGCCTTGTTGCCCCGGCCGATTTGCGAGGGGGCTGACCCTATGGGGCGCGGCCGAGCCAAAGCCAAGCAGACGAAGGTCGCGCGCGACCTGAAGTACCGCACTCACGAGACGGACTTCGGGGCGCTCGCCAGTGAGTTGCACGGCGACAGTGGCAAGCGGGAAGAGCAGATCGATCCTGAGGTGCTCGAGAAGTGGTCTGACGTCATCGAGCCGTCACGCGACTGACGTTGCCCACTGGTGACGCGTAGGCGTCCACCGACCGTCAGGGGAGCCCCTGACGGGTCGCTGACGTGAGTCTGTTCACCATGGGATGTCGGTGAACAGGCACTCCCCTCGGTCAACTGACCAGGGGAAGTGCCCCTTCGCCGACATCCCATGGTGTTTCGTCAGCGGGGGCGGGGAGCCTCAGCCCAGCCAGATCCCGCGCAGACGACCGACGTCGTGCATGCGACGCTCGGCGAGCCGATCGGCGGCGATCGCCGGAGGGACACCATCGGCGCGCGCCAGCTCGAAGACGGCCTGGGTGGTCTCGAAGATGCCAGCGGCGCGCTGTCGGGCACGTTCGAAGGAGAACCCCTCGAGGGCATCGGCGACCTGGATGACACCGCCGGAGTTCACGCAGTAGTCGGGCGCGTAGAGGATGCTGCGCTCCTCGAGACGCTTCTCGATGCCGGGGTGGGCGAGCTGGTTGTTGGCCGCGCCGCAGACGATCCGCGCCGACAGGGTCTCGACGACCTCGTCGCTGATCGCGCCGCCCAGGGCACACGGGGCGTAGACGTCGAGCTCGGACGCGACCAGGTCTTCGGTGGACTCGGCGACGCGGACCTGCGGGTGCTCGTCGCGGATGCGCTCGACAGCCGGCTGGTGGACGTCGGTCACCATCACCGTCGCGCCGTCCTCCAGCAGGTGGTTGACGAGGTGACGACCGACCTTGCCGACCCCGGCGACGCCGACGGTGCGCCCAGCGAGCGTGGGCTCGCCCCACGCCTCCGCAGCAGCCGCTCGCATGCCCTGGAAGGTGCCGAACGCCGTGAGCCCCGAGCTGTCGCCCGAGCCGCCGTGGGTGACGGAGCGCGCGGCGACGAAGTCGCACTCGCGGGCGATGTGGTCCATGTCCTGGGTGTACGTGCCGACGTCGCAGGCGGTGACGTAGCGACCGTTGAGCGACTGGACGAAGCGGCCGAACGCTCGAAGCAGCGCCTCGGTCTTGATCGCGGCGGGGTCGCCGATGATGACGGCCTTGCCGCCACCGAGGTCGAGCCCGGCGAGGGCGTTCTTGTAGGACATCCCACGCGAGAGGTTGAGCGCATCCTCGATCGCGGCATCCGTGGACGCGTAGGGGTAGAAGCGGGTGCCACCGAGAGCCGGGCCGAGCGCGGTCGAGTGGATGGCGATGATCGCCCGGAGGCCGGTGGCCTCGTCGTTGGCGAAGACCACTTGTTCGTGTTCGTGGCCGAGCTCGAAGACGTCTACAGACATGGATGTGTCCTCATGAGTTGAGATGGACGGCCGCGGGGGTGTGCGACCAGCTGCACGAGGGCCAAGGGTGGTGGCCACCGTCACACCTCAGGGTAGACGCGGCCTGCCTCGCGTTGCACAACGACGTCTCCATGAGTTCCGTACCCGACCAGCGGCCCCGTCGCGGGTCGGCCGTTGAAGGTGATCATCAGCCACCCCTGGTCGGTCTCGACGAGGGTGGGCCACGGCAGATTGGTCGGGTACGCCGCAGCAAGCGCACCCACCTGCTGCATGGCCAGGTCGAAGATCGGATAGCCGGCCCGTTGCCCGCGCCGGCCGTCGCGGCCGTCGCTGGCCAGGACTCTCCAGTCGTCCCCGATCCGCAGCAGGGTCGAGCCTTCGGTGGCCCGTCGATCGGTGGCTGCGCCGCGCAACGTGAGCCGGTCCAGGGAGGGCCCACCCGCGAGGGCCGGGTGGAACCGGAAGAACTTCCGGGCGCTGGCGTAGCCGACGAGCCACTCCACGCCGGTGTGGACGAGATGGGGGTCCCAGACCCCGACGGAGGCGAAGCCGTCAGTGGGCAGGGGCAGCTCGGTGGTGTCGAGGACATGCGCTCCGGTCAGCACGTCCACCGTCGTCCGCGCGATCGTGGCCCGCACGGACCGCTTCGGGTCCTTCTGGCGGAAGTCACCCCACGTGCTCGTCGCGACCAGCCAGGAGTCGCGGTCGCGGACGACGTGGGTGGCGTGGTCGCCGTACGCCCCGCGCTTGTCGGGTCGCCGGAAGTAGAGGTCGCTGCGGTGCGCAAGCTCGAGCGAGTCGGGATCGAGCGCCCAGACGGAGGTGTGGGCGGTGTCGAAGAAGCCGGGTCCGGCCGACGTGGCGCTCAGCAGGAGCCCGCCGCCGTCGCGCACGGGCTGCCCGTCACGGGTGGTGACGAGGCGGATGTCGCGCAGGCCGAGCTGACCGAAACGGCCCGCGACGAAAGCTTCTGTGGACTCCACCCGGAGGCCTGCGAGCAGGCTCTCGTCATGAGCGTCGACACGGTCGGCGAGGTCAGTCAGGTCGAGTCGTGCACGGGCCACCCAGGTGCCTGCCTCCTCGGCGAGCGCGGTGAGGTGGGTGCCGGTCAGGGTCAGCGCCAGGCGCGTGGGCGGCAGCGCGCAGGCGCCGTGGCGGCGGCTGCGGTGCGCGGAGGTCGCCTTCCCCAGCGAGGTGATGATCGAGACGTGCCGGCCGTCCCAGACACCTGCCAGTGCGTGCTCGCCCAGCCGGAAGGCGATCGAGGCGGGACCATCGAGGTCGAGGACGGCTGCGGCGTACGGCGCCGGCATCGGCAACGGGTGGCTGCCGGCCTCGAAGGCGTGCACGGAGCCGGGGGAGACCATCGAGATGGGTCGTAGCCGACGCGCGATCTCGAGCGGGGGGAGCACGCGGGAGAGTCTGGCACCCTCAGCAGGTGTGCGGATCGAAGCCGTAGGGAAGCTCGAGACGGTGCGACTTCATCAGCGCGTCGTCGGTGAGGATGTCCAGGGTGCGGCCCTGGGCGGCGACGATGCCGTCGGAGAGCACCACGGCCCGGGGGCACAGCTGCAAGGCGTACGGCAGGTCGTGGGTGACCATCATCAAGGTCACGTCCAGACCGGTGAGGACGTCGGCGAGCTCTCGGCGGGACGCGGGATCCAGGTTGGAGCTGGGTTCGTCGAGCACGATGATCTCGGGTTCCATGACCAGCACCGTGGCCACGGCCACGCGGCGTCGTTGACCGAACGAGAGGTGATGGGGCGGGCGGTCCACGAAGTCGGCCATCCCGACCATGTCGAGCGCGGACATGACCCGCCGGTCGAGCTCGGCCCCACGGATCCCGAGGTTGCGCGGGCCGAAGGCGACGTCCTCGCGGACGCTGCCCATGAAGAGCTGGTCGTCGGGGTCCTGGAAGACGATGCCCACGCGGCGACGGATCTCCGCGAGGTTCTCCTTGACCACCGGCAGGCCGGACACGCTCACGGTGCCGCGGCCGGGCAGCAGGATGCCGTTGAGGTGCAGGACGAGGGTCGTCTTTCCCGCCCCGTTGGGCCCCAGCACGGCGACGCGTTCGCCGCGGTGCACGTGGAGATCCACGCCGAACAGCGCCTGGTGGCCGTCGGGGTAGGCGAAGGCGACGGACTGCAGGTCGAGCACGGGGGTGGTCATCGGCGCACCGTCCCGTCGTAGCCGCGGGAGATCATCGCGAGGTGCACGCGCTCGCCGCGCTCGAAGGAACGGATGAACAGGGCTCCGGCCGAGCGCCCGATCACCGGCCAGTGGCGCGGGTCGCGGGCGGTGAACCCGCGGGACTCCCGGGCAGTCTTCATCCGGCGGAGCTCGTCGGACACGACGTCGAGGTAGCGCACCATGAAGCCCATGATCTGGACGAGCTGGCTCGGGACTCGCAGCCGTTCCAGGCCGGTCAGCAGGTCACGCGGATCCGTCGTGGCCGCGAGCAGCAGGCTCGCGAGCACGCCGAGCGTCGCCTTGATCAGCAGACCGCCGGCGGCGACCATCCCGGGCTCGCTGAGCGAGAGCCCGAGGAGGTCCACCGTGGGGCCGGTGGCGATGAAGGGGAGCATCAGCGCGAACGCGACGACCGGGGTCTCGATCACCATCCGCCGTGCGAGGTAGAGCGGCGGGACGCCGGACAGCGCGACAAGGACGGCAAGCACACCGGCGTACGCCGCAAATGCGGCGAGCCACGGCACGGGCGTCGCGACCACGACCAGCATGAACGAGACCAGGAAAGCGACCTTCAGGTGCGCGGGCGCCCGGTGCAGCGGGGAGTGGCCGTGGAAGTGGAGCCGGTGTCCGTGCGGAGCGCCCACGTCACTCGCCCTTCGTTCGTGCGAGGGCCGGCGTGCGCTTGTGCGCGCCGAAGAGGAGCCACGAGCAGCCGAGCACCAGCAGGCAGCCCAGGACTCCGGCCAGACCTCCGGACCACCTACCGTTGTCGATGCCGACGGTCTCGTAGCCCGCGAGCGGGCCCCCCTCGGCCGCGGAAGCCTGCTCGGCCGAGGCGAAGCCCAGGTCGACGGCGACCCGGTTGAGCCCGTCAGGGCTGCCGGAGGCATAGAAGCTGACAACGCCGGCCAGCGTGAGGGCCACCAGCAGGCCGACCACCAGGACGGTGCGGTTCGAGACGGTCCTCACGGCGACACCGCCAGCCGGGTCTCGAGCTCACGGACTGCCACCACGCGGCGGGCGCCGTGGACGAGGTCCGGGCGGACCGCGACGATGCTGGACACCACCAGGAAGGTGATCACGGCTTCGCCGATACCGATGACGACATGGACACCGACCATCGCCGCCAGCAGCGTGTCGAAGGGGATCGGGACGACCCCGCCGACCGCGTAGAGGACGACGAAGGCCGCGGCGCTCAGCACCACCGAGGCGATCCCTCCGAGGGCAGCGGCCGGCGCGACCATCGACAGGCGCTTAGGCAGCACGAGCTGCGCCGCGCGGAAGACGGCGTATCCGCCCACCACGGTCAGGAGCCCCATCAGCACGACGTTGGTGCCGAGAGCGGTGATCCCCCCATCGGCGAACAACAGGGACTGCACCACCAGGACCACCGTCAGACAGAGCAGACCGGTGTACGGGCCGACAAGGACCGCAGCCAGGGCACCCCCCATGAGGTGCCCGCTGGTTCCCCCGGCGACCGGGAAGTTGAGCATCTGCGTGGCGAAGACGAAGGTCGCGACGAGACCGGCAAGTGGAGCCGTCCGGTCATCGAGCTCACGACGGGCGCCCTTGAGGGCGAGACCGATGCCCACCGCAGCCACGGCTGCGGTCACCAGCGAGGTGGGAGCGTCGAGAAAACCGTCGGGGACATGCATCGCGACCTCCGGATCCTTGTTGCACACCATGTGCAACAACTCGGGTTCGGCGCGAGGCTGTCAGTCGGATTGGCCTTACGGGGAAAAACTTGTGACGGGGCGCACTCGGTTCACAGCTGCAAGAGAGTGCGAACCACCAGGCCTACGCCCACCGCGCAGATACCGATCGCTGCGCCGTACCGCAGGAACGTGCGGACGTTCCCGCCCAGGAAGCCGCGGCGATCTGCCGCACCTTCCAGGCGCAGCACCAGACCACGTGCCAACAAGCCGACCGCCGCCAGCGAGACCGCCATACCGATGCCGAAGGCCAGCACGAGCACCACACCGAACCAAGCGCGGCCGAGGGCGACAGCGGCGAGAAGAAGCAGGAGCGCGGAGGGGCTGGGCACGAGGCCACCCACCAAACCCATCACCCAGACGCCCCAGCGTCCTGGTGCGGGATCGGGATGCGCATCCGTCGGGACGGTCGCCGTCGCCAGGCCGACAGTGGACTGCGAGCCCGGGGCGGTGTGGTGGTCGTGGTCGTGCCCACCTGCGTGCTGCTCGTCAGTGCCATTACCAGCAACGGTCTGGGACGGCTCGTGTCCGTGTCCGTGTCCGTGCCCATGACCATGACCATGACCGTGTCCGTGCCCATGGCCGTGTCCGTGACCGCCTTCGTTGGAACGCAGCTGCACGAGCAGGTACAACCCGAGGCCGAGGATGAGCAGACCGGTGGCCAGCGTGAGGTAGGGGTAGATGCTGGCTGGCACGAACGCAGTGCTGAGCGAGACCAACAGCCCGAGGAGCAGGACCGAGCCGGTGTGAGCAGCCGTGACGGCACCACCGACAGCAAGGGCCGAACGCAGGGAGTTGTCGCCACGCTGGGAGAGGTAGAACGCCATTACCGTCTTGCCGTGGCCCGGCGAGAGGGCGTGGGTCGCACCCAGGGCGAGCGCTGCCAGGATCCCGAGCCCGGCGGCGATCCACCCGTTGTCGCCCAAGAGCGCCGTGGCGCGAGACGAGAGCCATCCGCCGTCGGTGGCGCTCGGTGACTCGTCATCGCTGCCGGGCAGCGTGCCGGCCGGGCCGCCGGGGGACACGACCACGGCGGCAGAAGTGACGTCCAGGGGTGATGTCAGGAGGTCTTCGGGGTAGGCAGTGAGCCGCTCGCTCGTGCTCTCACTCGGGACGTCGGAGCTGGTCAGCGTCATCTCGTTGCCGACTGCGGTGATCTCGCGCCACCCCACCGACTCGGGGGCGGTGCGGTCCCGGAAGTTGACTTCGCCGGCTCCGATCTCGGCGTCACCCTCGAACCCACAGGTGATGCGGGTGATCGGCAAACCGCCCTCGCCGTCAGCAGTGGTGGCCGAAGAGCCCGTAAGAGTCAGGGGTACGGCGGTGCCTGAGACCGTGAGCTCGAGACCGCCACGAGACGTCTCGCACTCGCGCTCCGCCAGGGACTCCAGGTCGTCGATGGCCTCCCCGAGCTGCGCGGTCGGGATCTCGGCGAGGTCGATGACGTGATCGACCTCGACGCCGTCCGACGAGATCAGGATGCCGGTGTAGCGATTGACGGTGAAGTTGCCGAGGGGGTGCGCCGAGGCCGGCGCGGCGGTCACGAACAGGCACATCGCGATCGCGCCGAGGGCGACCGTGAGGCGGAGCAGGCGGGTCATCGCCGCACTGTAAGCGACGTCAGGGTCGAGCGCGCCTCTTCTCGCTGCCACGGCGACATGCCGGGGTCGGTGGCGAGTCCGCGCTGCAGGTGGGTGCGGGCCTCGGCGGTCATTCCCAGGGCCGCCTCGATGGTCCCGCGGTGGATCCAGAACCTCGCCTCAGGGGTGCCGAGCCGGGTCGCTGCGCGAGCAATTGGCAGCGCCTCGGCGTTGCGGCCAGCACGGTGCAGGGCCCAGGCAAGGGCGTCTGCGACGTGGACACTGGTGCGCCGAGCCCACTCTGCGCGGGCCTGCTCGACGGCCCGGGCGGGGGATCCGTGGTCGGCCTCGAACAGTGCAGTCTCGAGGTCGGTGCCCACGCCACCGGCGTTGAGCAGCTCGATGGTGGTCCGGACGACGGCAAACTGTGCCTCTGCCTCGTCAGCTCGCCCCAGGTGCTGGAGGAGCTCCCCGAGCTCGGTGAGGTATTCGGGCAGCGGTTGCTGAGCGACCACGCTCTGCCAGGTCGCCACAGCGCCTTCCAGGTCGCCGCGCGCCGTCTGCAGACGGGCCGAGGAGACCAGGGCGGGCAGATAGGTCGGCAGGACCTGTCGGACGGTCGCGAGGTCGCGACCTGCGGCCTGCAGGCGGCCCTGCTTGCGGAGGATGTCGGCTCGCAGCGTCAGGGGGTACGCCTTGTCAGCGAGCGAGCCGGAGGCTGCGGCGCCTTGCAGGACGTCCCCGGCCCGGTCGAGGTCGCCCCGGAGCTCGTAGGCGTACGCGTAGCGAGTGGCAATCGTCGTGCTGGGCCGGAGGCGGTCCGCGGCGCGTACGGCGCGGAGCTGGTCGGCGTACCGCCCCAGCTCGGTGAGGGCATCGACCCGGACGGCGAGGGCGGTGAGATCGCGGGGGTTGATGGCCAGCGCCTGATCAGCATCATCAAGGGCGCCGGCGAAGTCGTGGCGGGCTGCAGCGATCGCGCCGCGGGCGCCCAGGGCGGAGAAGTTCTCGTCCGGCTCGATGCTCAAGGAGCGCGCAGCGGCCTCGTCGGCCTTGTCGTAGTAGGTGGCGAGGCCGGTGACGCGTGCCTGCTCGACGTAGGCCAGCGACAAGTTGGCCCACGACGCGTCATCCTCGGGCAGGCGACGCAGGGTGTCCTGGAGTGCAGCGATCGTGGCCGTCAGGTCCTGGCCGGAGTCCGGCACGACGCGCGCGACGGAAGGGTCGGTGGAAGCGGCCGGGGGCTCGGACGTGGTGGCCACGCCGATGCCGCCCGAGATGGCGAGGGCCAGGCCGATGCCGAGCACGATCAGGCTTCTGCGCATGTCACTGGTCCCTTCTGGGAGATGTCAGGGGTTCGGCCCGGCCACACGGCGCTTCGCCGCATGGCCGGGCCGAACAATGGTGTCAGACCTTGCGACGACGCGTGGCGCCACCGATGCCGGCGATCAGGGCGAAGAGGCCCAGACCGATCGCTGCCATCGACGTGGTGCGACGCGGCTCGGCGCCGAGCAGGTTGCCGTCCGTGTTGCTGGCAGCAGTCTGCTTTGCGCTACCCGTGGTGGGGTGGGGGTCCGGGTTGCTGCCGGCCATGGGCAGGCCCAGGTACGGGAAGCTGCCGCTGAACGGTGCGTCGTTGCCGTCAACCCCGTCACCGAGGTCGTTGGGGCTGCCGACGAGCTCACCCTCGACGACCTGGAGCGCGATGTCGACAACGTCGTCACCGAGCCTGCGGCCGTTCGGGAAGCCCTGGACGTCTCCACCGATCACACCGAGCCGGTTGGGGTTCTTGGTGACCGGGGTGTTCATGTTGAGACGCAGCTGCTCGCTGGGCGTCATCTTGCCCTGGGGCTTGTTGAGGCCCTTGACGCCGGTGAGGAACACCGACACCAGGTCGTTGCGAGGAGTCTTCGGTGCCTTGATGCCGTAGACGGCCTCGATCAGCTTGGGCAGCTCCGGGTTGGTGACGTACTTCAGGGCGGCGATGTCCGACGTCGGCTGGGAGGCGTTGAACGCGTCCTTGACCTTGATCGGCAGGACGACCTCGTTGACCAGCGGGTTGCCCAGTCGGGAGACCTGCACGAACTTGCCACCGGCCGTCTTCTTGTTGGTCGTCGACCAGACTCCGATGATCGGGTTCTTCTTGGAGTTGCCCTTCTTCGCAAGCATCCGCTTGGGCACCTGGAGGGCGACCGAGTTGACGTTGAAGCCGGCCAGCGTGTCGTCGCCGACCTCGGACAGGTCGCCGCCGTAGAGCAGGTCGAAGACGCGCAGGTCGAGGAAGAACGGGTCCTCGGCCTGGCCCACGAAGGACCTGACGTTCTTCTTGGGCGTGGTGGTCGCCTGGTTGCGAAGCGCGGCGTAGTTGGGCATCGAGGCCTCGCCGACGTTGGACGGCGCCACACGCGCCTTGCGGACGATGACCTTGGTCTTGCCCTTCTTGATCCGGACCAGCTTGTAGGTCTGGTAGAAGTTCAGGTTCTTGTCCTTCAAGGACGTCACCGGACCGTTGTTGTACAGGAAGGTGTTCTTGCTCCGGTAGTGGTCCTTGAACGTCCACCGGAACGTGATGTCGGCCTTGGCATCGTGGTTGTTGTCGACCTTGATGTCGTACTGGGCGTCCGTGGCGAACGGGTAGAAGTTCGGGCCACCCGCCGGCTCCTCGAACGGGATCCAGTTGGCTGCGAGGGTGATGGTGCCTCGCTTCTCGGGGCTACGGAACGCGTACGTGTCCGTGTTGTCGTACTGCGGCAGCCCGGCGATCATGGGAGCTTCGCGGTGGCTGGACGCGGTGGCACCGGTCGGGCCGAGCCCGGCGAAGCCGACAGTCGTCAGCATTCCGCCGGCGCAGGCCAGTGCTACTGCACTTTGCCGCTTGGTGGGTCGTGAGCGAGTCATTGAAACTACTCCTTGGTGTCGGCGTGGCGGCTCGAACGGTTTTGTGGACCGAAACGCGCTGCCCCGGGCTCGTCGATGAGCCGGGATGAAGGGTGTTCGGAGTCACACGTACGGCGGATTGGGTCCGTCTCCAAGAAACTAGACCCGTGTCAGGCGCCCGGACCGCCTCCCAAAGGGTGAGAAGGAGGGCCCGAGCCGGCGCTGGACCGTCACATCCACACGAGTTGTCGAAGAAGCCTGAAGGAACTCGTCGAAGAAGTCACCATGGTCAGATGACCGATCACCTGCAGCCCGACCCCGGACTGCGTCGACGCTCGATCCGGGCGAAGCTCCTGCACACGCTGGGCGTGGTGGCTGTGGTGGCGTTGCTCGGTGCCAGTGGTTTGGGGGTGCAGCAGGCGGAGAGCCGGGGCGGCCCCGTGATCACCGGAGGCGGGGCCGTCCCCCGCGGACTGATGTCGCCGACGGCCGTGGTGCCGAACACGCGGAAGGCAACCGAGCGGACGAGCACCAGGAGCGGCAAGGGGCGACGCGCCGTTGCCCGGGACAAGGCCGCCGCCGCCGTCGACCCGGCGTGGGCACGCCGTACGGCCAGGGCCGCCGACATTCCGCTGCCTGCCCTGACGGCGTACGCCCGAGCCAGCATGCTGGCTCCGCGAGGTTGTCGCATCGGCTGGACCACGTTGGCCGGCGTCGGTTGGATCGAGTCTCAGCACGGCACGCTGGGAGACCGACGGCTGCGCCGGGACGGACAGTCCTCCAGGCCCATCCTCGGCCCCGCGCTCGACGGCTCGGGGGAGTTCTCCGCCATCGAGGCGACGCGTGACTCCGCCCGCTGGCACGGCAACCGCACGTGGGACCACGCGGTCGGCCCGATGCAGTTCATCCCCTCGACGTGGCGCACGTGGCAGGTCGACGGCGACGGCGACGGGTCCGCGGACCCCAACGACATCGACGATGCGGCCCTCGCCGCGGCGCGATACCTGTGCCAGTCCGGCGACCTCATGGTCGGCGAGACCTGGGCGCGGGCGATCCTTCGCTACAACAACTCGACCGACTACGTGCTCGACGTCTACACCGCAGCGGACATGTACGACGACCGCACCGGCTGAGTCCGCACCAACAGCGAAGCGCCCGGTCGGGACGTGACCGGGCGCTTCGCGGTGCTGGTGGCCAGGGGCGGGGTCGAACCGCCGACCTACCGATTTTCAGTCGGTCGCTCGTACCAACTGAGCTACCTGGCCAAGCGGGGAAAGATTACATGAGCGCCGCGCCACCACGGAATCGCCTCAGATCAGGCGACGGCGTCGGCGTCGGGACGCGATGGCTGGACCTCGTGCAGGGGCAGCTCCACCCAGAACACCGAGCCCGCGCCGGGAGTGGATTCGGCGCCGATGGTCCCGCCGTCACGCTCCGCAATGGACCGCGACAACGACAGGCCGAGTCCGGTGCCCTTCACCGACGCGCCCGCGAACCGGACGAAGGGCTCGAAGGCGCTGCCGAGCTGTTCGGACGTCAGCCCCGGGCCGGTGTCTCGCACGATCACCCGGAGGCGGACTTCGCCGGACTCGCCGATGAGGGTCTGGCTGGAGACCTCCACCGAGCCGTGGGGATTGTTGTGGACGACGGCGTTGCCCACGAGATTGGCGAGGACCTGGCGGAAGCCTGCCGGGTGAGCCCACACCTGCTGTCCTGGAGGGACAGTGCTCGAGAGTCGTACGTCGCCCGCGCGCGCCGCTGTCCGGTGCCAGTGGAGGACGTCGGCGACCGCCGCCTCGACCGCCACGCCCTCTCGGAGGTCGGCACCGCCCAACGCACGCCCAGCGCTGAGCAGATCCTCCAGGACTGCCATCAGCTGCTCGCCAGCCCTCAGGATGACCCTGCCGTCGTTGGAGACGCTCGCCGCGAACGCGTCGCCAGGGAGGTCGTCGGCGGCCCCGACCAGCATCTCGGTGTAGCCGATGATCGCCGTCAGGGGAGTCCGCAGCTCGTGACCGATGGACGCGAAGAAGTGCTGTTGGGTCTCGCGGGTCTGGGCGCCTGTCGTCACTGCCTCGGCGAGCGAACGACGCGCCTGCTCGAGGGCGATGCGTGCGGTCAGTGCAGCGTGGATGAGCCGGAAGTCCGCGACGTCGCCGTGCGGCCATGGGCCGATCTGCGTGCTGCCCAGGGCCAGGCTGCCGAACATCACCCCGTCGGCGACGTGGGCGCGGACCACCATGCTGTGGATCCCGCAGCCGGCGATCTCCCGGCGGTCCTGATCGGCCTCCGGCGGAAGCCGCCCGATGTCGTCGATGGCGAGCACCCCCTCCCGGGCGTGCTGGGACACCCACGGCATCGTCAGTGCTGCTTCGGGGCCGGCGTCGGGCGCAGGGAGGATCGAGCACGACGAACCCGGCTGCAGCCACTCGGTCACCCAGGCACGTTGACCGAGGTTGATCCAGCCCGCGTCGTTGTCGGGAGCGAAGGTCGTCAGGGCAGCCGTGACGATCTCGACGCGCGGCAGCGACAGGAAGTGCGCGGCGGCCAGTGCGAACCCCTGGTCGAGCGGTGTCGCCGTGTCCAGGAGCAGGCCCGCAAGTCGGGAGGCCCCGGGGGAGACCGCCACATCGGCAGGCACGTCCTTCGACGCCGGTGAGCCAGTCATGGCGTCATTGTGTCGGAGAAGTGAAGCCGAGGCGGGCAGGGCTGGGCAGGATCCCGCGGCTCTGGTCGATCTTCACCGGCTCCGTCAGCGTCAGCTCGTGCTCCAGCGCCCAGGTCGCGAGGTCGCGGAGAAGGCGGAATCCCAGGGTCCGTCCGGGGCAGGCATGCGCGCCGGCCCCGAACGGGAGCCAGGCTCCCGGCCTGACGTCTTCGCAGCGCCACCGGTCCGGCTCGAAGGCACCGAGGGCCGAGGAATCCCCCGGCACCAGCTCCGACGAACGGCCCAGCAGGAGCGGGCTGACGAGCACCAGCTCCCCCGGCGCCAGCTGCCGGCCGGCCAAGGTCACGGGACCCGTGGTGATGCGAGCGGTGATCCAGGTGGGCGGAGCAACACGAAGGCTTTCCCAGACGACGTGCTCGGGCTCGAATCCGCGCTCCGGGTGAGCAGCCAGCAGCACCAGGAGCCAGGCGCCAGCTGCGATCGGCACCTGCACCCCGGCCGCGAGGAACGTGGCGACGACGTGAGCAGCGTCGTTGATCCCGCAGCCCGGGAGCACCCGAGCCAGGGTGTCCTCGAGCTCGTGACGAGCTCTCGCCTCGTGCCGGCGGATGCGGCTCCACCGACCGGGGTCGCGCCGACGAGAGATCACCGGGCCGAGGGCGTCGATCCACCCCAGCACGTTGTCGGCCACGAGGTCCCGGTCTCCCGGCGAGCAGCCCGGCAGGGCGGCACCGCACGTGGCGCGCGCCATCGGCCGTCGAAGGGCCTGCATGGCATCGATGACCCCGCCGTCGGGTGACGTCCTGGCCGCGGCAACCACCTCGTGCCACTGCGTCAGGAACGTGCTGCTGCCGTGTCCCACCTGGGTCGGCGTGAGCGGCGCAAAGACGTGGTGGCCACTCCGCGTGTCGCCCGCGCTGCCGGACATGTCCGAGCCGCGGGTGACCGTGCTGGGGAAGTCGAAACCGGCGGCGTCGGTCAGCACCTGCTTGGCCTGTACGAGGCTCGTCGCCAACCACGGACCGTGCACGCCGAGCGGGGCGAGCTCGCCGTTCCTGGGTGCACCAAGAACAGCGCCGAGACGACCGTCGGTCGTCTCGGCGCTCTCAACCTCGACCGGGCACGCGTGCCCGTGGTCGTGTCCGTCGATCAGCGGGGCGGCCTCGGACGCCATGAGTAGATGGCGTTCATCTGGTCTGCGACTCGCTTGGCGGCACGGCGCTGCATGATTCTGCTCATCATCGGGTGGTTCTCCCTCTCCTAGATGTAGCCGTGCTCGCGGTCCGAGACGCGGCAGCGGGCCGAGTCCCTCTGCTGGCCCCCGACAGCAGACTACGGGGCTGAGCCCCGGGCCTAGGTAAAAGTTTCGAGGTTTGTCTCGGCGATGAGCTCGCGCAGGCGCTGGGCGCGCAGCGGTTTCTGGACCACGTCGTGGACCCCGAGCTCCTGGAGGACCGCCCGACGTTCGCCCGCCCACGCCGTGACGACCACGATCCGCAGTCCCGCGCGGCGGTCGGGGTGCTCGTTGAGCCAGCGGACGACGTCCTCCCCGCTCATGCGCGGCATGGTGAGGTCGAGGAGCATCACGTCGTAGGAGTTGTCCTGGAGGGCAGCGACCGCCTCGACGCCGTCGACGGCCTCATCCGCGACGTGTCCCTCACGCACCACCATGCGCACCATCAGGTCGCGGATGTCGTCGGTGTCCTCCACGACCAGGAAGCGCAGCCGTTTCGCGTCGGTGCTCACGAGGGGAGCGTATCGGCGCAGCCCCATGCGTGCCGGATGTTTCTGCAGGACACGGTTTTGGGCGCCCCATTCCCTGGCCCTATGCTGTGGGACGCCGCTGGGACGCAGGTCCTCGAGGCAGGCCCCCATCGTCTAGCGGCCTAGGACGTCGCCCTTTCACGGCGGTAGCACGGGTTCGAATCCCGTTGGGGGTACGGCGCATCACCCGGCTCCACCTCGATTGGGAGGGCCGCCGAGGGATGGGTTAGAGTTCCACCCGCTTGCCCGAGTTGACGGCAGGCAGCACATCCTGGCCCCGTAGCGCAGTTGGTTAGCGCGCCGCCCTGTCACGGCGGAGGTCGCGGGTTCGAGTCCCGTCGGGGTCGCCATCGCACGGCCCGGAGCAATGCTCCGGGCCAGTGCGCGTCTGGGACCCTTCATCACCGACACCTAGGGTGTCGACATGCCTCTGGAGATCTCGCCTGCCGAGTTCGACCGCCTCGTCGGTCAGGCACTCGACTCGCTGCCGGACGAGATCGCCGCGCGGGTCGACAACGTCGTCGTCCTCGTCGAGCCCACGGCGCCGCCGGAGGACCCGGACCTCCTCGGGGTCTACGACGGGGTGGCGCTGACCGAACGCGCGGCCAACCATGCGGGCGACCTGCCGGATCGGATCCTGCTCTTCCGCGACAACCTGCTGGAGATGTGCGACACCCCCGAGGAGCTGGCCGACGAAGTCCGCATCACCGTCGTGCACGAGGTGGCCCACCACTTCGGCATCGACGACGCCCGACTGGACGACCTCGGCTACGCCTGACGCGCCAGCTCGTGGGCGAGCGCAAAACCGCCGACGCAGAGCGCCAGCGTTGCGCCAGTCGTGATGGCGGCGTACGCCAGGCCCAGTCGTGGCCCGCGGTCCACTGCCTGGACGGCGAAGGCTGAGTAGGACGTGAGTGCTCCGCAGAAGCCGGTGAACGCGAAGGCCCAGGTGTGGCCGCCGAGCGACAACGCCGCGAAGACACCGGCCAGGCCCGACCCCACCGCGTTGACGACGAGGGTGCCAAGGGGCCAGCGGCCGTCGAGCGTCTCGGCGCACAGGTAGCGCAGCGGCCCGCCGACGGCGGCGCCCAACGCCACGAGGAGGGCGGTCATGCGAGCGGACCGACGATCGAACGAGCGAAGAGCCGCCCCGCGACCGCAGCGGTCAAGCACGAGGCCAGGGTGAGGCCGACGTAGAAGGCGGCTGTGCCCGGCGCCCCCTCGCTCGCCAGGCCGCGCGACTCCTCTGCCCAGGTCGACACCGTGGTGAAGCCGCCGAGAAGCCCCGGTCCGAGCAGGACGGACAGGTGCGGCGATCGGCGTACGGCGCCGATGGCGGGGAGCGCAGCGAGCGCGAAGCAGCCGCCGGCATTGATCGCGAGTGTCACCCAGGGCACCTCAGGACCGGGGGAGTCGTGCCGCCCCAGACCCCAACGGAGCAGAGCGCCCACGGCGGCACCGAGGGCGACGAGCAACAGCGGGAGGAGCGGGCGAGTGCCCGCAGCAGGGTCTCCGACAGGTTGAGCCCCGGCGGGTCTCGTCACGAAACCTGCTGGTCCGGGCTGGAGCGGGCAGCCTCAGCCCGATGGAAGCCGCTGGGAGGCTCGCCGTCGATCTGCTGGATCAGCTCGGTGAGATACCAGATGTGGAACTCGCGCTGCTCGGCCGTGCGCTGGAGCGACAGCAGCCGCTCGGCCTTGCAGAAGGCGTCAGCAAGATCGAACATCTCGAGCATCGTGGTGAGGATGGGCGCCGCCTCCGGCTCCACCTTCACATCGAGGTCGATCGTGGCCACCCCGTCGCGACGTGCGCGTTGCACGGCGAGCTGCGCCTCGCGCGGCAGCTGGTGCTCGTAGCTGGCGAACATGTCCGACAGGTTGGCCGCAAGCGGGTAGTCCTCCTGGTGAGCGACTGCCAACAGGCGTAGCTCGCGCCGGAGGTCGGCGTACTGGCGGCCGAGCTCGGTCGCCAGCGCCACGTCCATGCCGAGCAGGGTGACGCTGACCGCCTGGTCGCTGCGTCGCTGGACCTCGGTGTCAACGGTGCTGTCGAAGACGGGCTCAGGGGTGTTGTGGTCGCTGAGCTCGGCAGCAGGCTCGAACCAGACGACCTTCCCCCTGTTCTCGATCGATGCGCCCCAGACGACCGCGGACATCGCGACGAGGGAGAGACCACGGCCGAAGGTCGCCAGGAAGTCCTCGGGATCCGCCGCCTGCGAGGGTGGGACGGGAGCCTTGGAGGAGCCGTCGAGGACCTCGACGCGCGGGTGCGTGCTGGTGCCCCGCATCCGAACGGCGATGGGGGCCTCACCGTGCAGGATCGCGTTGGCGACCAGCTCGCCGGTGCCCATCTCAGCGCACTCCACGAGGTCGTCCCGCTCGAGCTGACGGCAAACGTCCGCGATCCAGCGCCTCGCGTCGGCAGCCGCGCGCGGCGACTGCGACAGGGGCAACGGATCCTGATTGAGTGGCAAGTCACTTCTCTCGGTGGACCGACGTGAACACTCCAGCCTTGGTTGGCTACCCACTTCAAGCATCAACCAAACGTGTCGACAAACTTTTTGTATCTTTGCGGCACTCGGCAGTGTGATCAACCCGACGCGGCCGTCAGTTCGCCGCCCGAGCGTGGGGGGCGAGACAATTGGGGACACGGACTCCGGTCGGCCGCAAGGGGTTCCGCCACCGAGGCGATGGGCGGCTTCGAGAGGATTGACATGTCGACGACGCAGGCACCAGCTCGCCACCAGGTGGTCGTGATCGGGTCCGGCTTCGGCGGACTGTTCGGCACCAAGGCGCTCCGACGCAGCCCGGTGGACGTCACCATGCTGGCGAAGACGACGCACCACCTCTTCCAGCCGCTCCTCTACCAGGTCGCGACCGGCATCCTGAGTGAGGGCGAGATCGCTCCGCCCACCCGGGAGGTGCTGGCCAATCAGGACAACGCCCAGGTCCTGCTCGGTGAGGTCACCGGCATCGACCTCGAGGCGCGGTTGGTCACCAGTCACGTCCTCGGTCGCGAGACCGTGACGCCCTACGACTCCCTCATCGTCGCCGCGGGCGCCAAGCAGTCCTACTTCGGCAACGACCGGTTCTCCGAGCACGCACCCGGCATGAAGAGCATCGACGACGCCCTCGAGCTGCGCGGCCGCATCTTCGGCGCCTTCGAGATGGCCGAGCTGGGCGCCAACCGAGGCGACAACGTCGACCACCTGCTGACCTTCGTGGTCGTCGGCGCCGGCCCCACGGGCGTGGAGATGGTCGGTCAGATCGCAGAGCTCGCTCACCGGACGCTCAAGCGCGACTTCAGGGCCATCAACACCCGCAGCGCGCGCGTGATCCTGCTCGACGCGGCCCCTCAGGTGCTGCCGCCCTTCGGTCAGAAGCTCGGCGAGAAGGCGAAGGCTGAGCTGGAGAAGCTCGGCGTCGAGGTCATCCTCGGCGCGATGGTGACCGACGTGGACGAGCGCGGCATCGAGATGAAGTTCAAGGACGGGCGACTCGAGCGCATCAACACCGTCACCAAGATCTGGGCGGCCGGCGTGCAGGCGAGCTCCCTCGGCCAGGTCCTGGCTGATCAGACCGGTGCTCCCCTCGACCGGGCCGGACGCATCGGGGTCAACCCCGACCTGACGCTCCCGGGTCACCCGGAGGTGTTCGTGGTCGGCGACATGATCGCCCTCGACAACCTGCCGGGCGTGGCACAGGTCGCCATCCAGGGCGCGAAGTATGCCGCCAAGGAGATCGACAACCGACTCAAGGGCAAGGCGCCCCAGGAGCCGTTCAAGTACTTCGACAAGGGCTCCATGGCCATCATCAGCCGCTTCAACGCGGTCGCGATGGTGGGCAAGCTGCGGCTCACCGGGGTGATCGCCTGGCTGATGTGGCTGGCCGTGCACCTCGTCTACATCACCGGCTTCAAGAACCGTGTCACCGCGGTGCTGCACTGGTTCATCTCGTTCCTGGGCCGTGGTCGGTCGGAGCGCACCACCACCGAGCAGCAGATCTTCGCCCGTGCGGCGCTGGCCCGCCTCGGCCGCGGCGCCACCGACCTGGTGTCAGCCCCCGGCGAGTACGACGCCGCGCGCGACGACCAGGAGCGCCAGCGTCGCGAGGAGTTGGAGAAGCACGCTCTCGAGGAGTCGCGGCTCACCGACAGCGGTTCCCGCGGAGTCCCGCAAGAGCAGCGCTGAGCCGTCCGCCTCGCCGTACGCCTGCGAGCCTCCCGAGGGCGGGACGGCCACCTTGTCCGGCCCGAGATGTCGCTCGATAGTCTTGGGCGCAGGGCCCTTAGCTCAGTTGGTAGAGCGTCGGACTTTTAATGCGACTTCAGCCTGCGAGTGCGGTTCAGCCACTGCGAGTCCGAACTGCCGTTTGTGCAGGTCAGAGGCCTTTCTGAGGCCACACGAGCGAGTCGCGACGAGTCCCCTAATGTCGCTGTCTGCCCCACGCCGTGCCCCACGTCAGCATGGGTCACGCGCCCTGGTCCCAGCCCTGCTGGGACTGACCGCGTTGAGAACGCAAGCGGATCTGGCGCCTTCGCCCTTAGCCTGATGGCCCGGCGGCAGCTCATAGGAGCGCCCGGGCACGAGGGGGAAAGATGTCAAAGGGCACCGACGCAGGTCTGCTCGACCAGCCAAAGGCGCAGTCCGTCTACAAGCACGGGATCCTGGACCAATATGCAATCCGGTTCGCGGCCATGACTGCAAGCACGCTGAAGCCCAAGAGGGCTGTCCTCTTCGACGGGTTCGCTGGCCGAGGCCGCTTCGATGATGGCTCAGCAGGGTCTGGCGAGCACATGATGCTGCACGCTCAGAAGATCAAGCACAGCACCCAGATCGACGTCTTCCTGGTCGAACAGAACCCTTCTGACTGGGCGAAGCTCGAAGCTGTCGCCGACGAGTACCGAGCCCGAGGCATCAACATCGAGACCCGCAACGCTGACTGCGCGGACCACCTCGACGAGGTGTATCGCTACGCCGCTGGCGCCAGCCTTTTCATGTTTCTGGACCCCTGCGGCGCCGTGCTGCCATTCCAGACGCTGCACCCCTTGCTCACCCGCCGCGGCGATTGGCCACGGACCGAGTTCCTGATGAACTTCAGCGCCGACCTGATCCGCCGCGCCGGCGGTCAGTACAAGAAGGGCCAGCTCGACTCCCCAGGGATCGCCCAAGCGGATCGGGTGTGCGGCGGTGACTGGTGGCGCGAGGTCGCCCTCGGCGCACATGAGGCCTCGGGAGGAGTGTCATGGGAGGGCGCTGCGGAGGCTGTCGCGATCGAGTACTCGAAGCGCCTCACCGCAGGCACGCGGTTCGACTGGGCCGTGACCCCGGTCCGCCGTCAGGTCCACCATCAGCCCGTGTACTTCCTAATCTTCCTCACGACCAAGCCGCACGGCTTCTGGGTATTCGGCGATGCGTCGTCCAGAGCGCGGGAGAAGTGGCTGACCTTCCTGGGCCCTGACGAGGAGGAGCTCGACTACATGCTCTTCGACACGGTCGCGGACCAGTTGAAGCGCGAGCACAAGACTGCGATCGCCACCATCACAAGCAACCTACGAAGCCTCTGCGCCAAGGGCGGGACCTACCCCGTCGTGCAGCACTGGGCCGAGATCTTCGGCGACGTCTACGGAGAAGCGAAGGAAACCGCGTTCAGCGTCGCTCTCCGTCAGCTCGTCAAGGACGGCGAGATCGAGTTCGTGAATCGAGGGGGCAAGCCGCACCAGCACGTGATCCGACGCGCGCCCGAGATCACGCCGTGATCAATCGCGGCATCTCGCTCCACTGACGGCCCTCGAGCTCGCGTCCGTTGGCCTTCGGTGTACGGCCGCCCCACTGCTTGAAGAAGAACGCTACGCCGCCGTCGGTGCACTGGTCGCGGATGTCGACGACCCACTCCGGGTCCATGGCTCGCGCGTTCGGTCCGGACTCGCCGCCGGCGATGACCCAGTCGATGTTGGTGAGGTCGAGGTTCGGCAGCGCGGTGATGAGCGGCTCGCAGGACAGGAACCGCACAGCGGCCGGCGTGGCTCGGAGGTGGTCGATGCGGTCGACGGCGTCAAACGACTCGACCGAGACGCCCATCCAGAGGTTCTCAGGCCAGTCGAGGGTGTCGGCGAAGCGCGCCATGCGGTGTGCCCGCTTGGTGAGGACCTGATAGGTGTGCTGCGGCGTCTCCCGGATGACGTCGAAAATGTCGCGCACGAAGCTGATCGGCACCCTGGCGTGGAAGAGGTCGCTCATCGAGTTGACGAAGACGACCTTTGGCGACTTCCACTTGTACGGCTGGCCGAGTGAGGACGGATGGATGGTGACGCCGAAGCCGGGCCCGGAGGTGCGCGGGTCGCCGTCGTTCTGGTACTTCTCGGCGCCCATGGCCTTGAGTCGCTTGGACAGCGCCAGGGCGTAGCAGTTGTCGCAGCCGGCTGCGACGCGATCGCAGCCTGTCACCGGGTTCCAGGTGACCTGGGTCCACTCGATCGCACTGTTGGTTGCCATGCCTGCACTCCCCTATGTCTTCGAACAGGTGTTCGATCTCGTGCCAGTATGCCTCAACACAGGCAGGCTAACGGGGTTTCCAGGAAGCGGCGGGAGACCCGCGCGATCAGGCTCTCGGCGGGCTCGTCACTCGTGGGGGATCTACGCTCCGGCGTCCCAGCCGGGCTGGCTCTGGTCCTCTTCGCCGGCGAGCTGCTGCCGCTCGAGGGACGGGTCGACGGCGCGCGGGTCCCACGAGCAGTCTGTCTGGGTCTGCATCTGCTGCATCTGCTCACGGTTCATCGCGCCACGCTCCGGGCTCCGCGGTTCGATCGACGCTGGTCCCGGAGCCGTTGCAGCCTGCGGACGAGCATGGCGTCGTGCTCCATCGCCTCGGGCCGGTCGATCAGGGCGTTCAGCGCCTGGTAGTAGCGGGTCGAGGTCATCGTGAACCGCTTGACGATCTCTTCGTCCTTGGCGCCGGCGAACTTCCACCAGCTGCGCTCGAAGTCGAGCATCATCGTGTCGCGAACGGATAGGGCCATGCGGGGACGCTAGACGCCGCCACCGACACCCAGTCAGCTCCAGCGTGGGTCGGTCGTCTCGTCGACCCGGACGTCGATGGCAGGCACGGTGTCGATGTACGTCTCGCCGGCGCGCGGCCGCCACTGGACGTTGGCCCACCAGCCGTCGTCGCGCCGCTGCCAGGCGCGTAGTTCCCCGGGGTGCCAGACGCCGTTCACGAGGACCTCGACGTCTGGGCGCTCGTCGGGGCTGTACGTGGTCACCTCGCCAGTCTGACGCCCTGGGCAGTCGTCGCGGAGGCAGGGGCCGGAGGTCGCGTCAGCGATCTCGTGCGCGCGCTGCTGGTCGTCGTCGGTGAAGTAGTAGCTGGTCACCGAGCCATCGTCGCTCCGTCCAAGGGCATGCGGAAGGCGTCTCTCGTGGCCTGTGGAGGACCGCGAGGTCAGTCGTCGTCCGAGACTGCGTCGGCGATCGCCTGAGCGGCCTCATCGGCGGCCGCAGCGTAGAAGCTCATCGTGGTGGCCACCGAGGCGTGGCCCATCTGGTCTGCCAGGGCCTTGGGGTCCTTGGTCCGCTGGTAGGCGACGGACCCGTAGCGGTGACGGAGCTTGTGGAACGTTCCGTGGACGCCGGCGTTCGCGATCGCGGCGTTAACCTTCCGCCCGAGCGTGCCGCCAGCCCAGGCGCGGTCGCTCCCGGTGACGACGTTGCCGGCGGTGTCAGGGAGCAGCTCGTCCATGAGCCGGCGCGAGAAGGTGACCGACCTGGTCTTGCGTCCCTTGCCGGTGACTCGTGCCCGGCGGGTCTCCGGGTCGACATCGGACCAGTGCAGCGCCGCGGCCTCAGAGACACGGAGGCCCGCCCACGCGCCGAGGAGTACCGCACGGCGCAGGGGGGCGTCGTCGGCGACGTGCTCGAGGATCTGGTCGAGGTCGCGGCGACTGAAGGGCTTCGGTGCGCCTGCAGCTGGGCGCGGTGACGCGAGGCGGATGGTCGGGTTGTCACTGCGGTGCTCCCAGACCTGGCACCAGGTGTAGAAGCTGCGCAGCACGGCCAGGTCGTTGGCGCGGCTGGTGTCGGCGAGGTGCCGGCGGGTGGTCCACCACTCCTCGATCTCCTCCCGGGTCGCGACGCCGGCGTTCCCGACTGAGCGCAGCACCGAGCGGCGGCGCCGGATGGTGTTGCCCGGAACCCTCTCGTGCTCGCACCAGCTGATCCATGCGGCCGAGACCGGGTCCATCAGCGTGACGGGTGTCCTGCTCATTCCGGGGTGAGCCCGGGCAGGAGGTTGCGCTTCTGGAGAGCCTGGATCGCGCCGATGAAGCCCGCATTGACCCCGATCTCGAAGGCCTCACGCTCCGTGTCCCGCGAGAACACCGGGCCGCCTACCTGCATCTCGAAGATCTCTAGCCACGCGCAACCGATGTTCGTTGCCTCCTGCAGCAACTCCGCGCCCACCTCGTCGGCGGCACTCATCGGTGTCGACCTCCGCGGCGGCGCGGCTTGTGCCGGAGCTGCTGCAGCGCGACGACGTCCTGGGGGAGCTCGGGCTTGGTCCTCGTGGGGCAGCTGGCGAAGTGGGGCATGGCTGCGTACTCGTGGGGCCGGTCGAACGCCTCGTCCTTGGTGAGGACGCGCGCCAGGAGGCGGCCGCGGTGGGGTGTGGTGACGGCGACGTTGCCGGCGAGGTTCTCGAGCGGGTCCAGAGGCATGAGCTTGCCGCCGCGGCCGTTCGGGCCAGCTACCGTCGTCGCCCACACGAGTTCGCCGTGGCAGCCCTCGCAGGTGGTGCGCGTCCGGTCGTCGACCGGGAGCCGGCGCAGCATGGTCTCGCCGGCGAGCTCGTTCACGGGGAGATCTCCCCGCGCGTGAGCTTCGCGCCGTCGCGGATGCCACCGATCCAGTTGCCGAGCAGCCCGGGCGCCCCGTCCCACTCAGTGCGCTCGGCCTCGCTATCGGCGTAGGCCTCGATCGACTCCGCGACTTGGGCGCGGATCTCGCTGGGCCGGGGGATGGCTTCGAGCGCGGCCCAGACGATCGGGAGGACCTGCTGGCGGATCTGGAGCTGCTGCATCGGGTCGAGGTCGTCGAACTCGGGTGATGGGAAGCCTTGGTCGCGCAGCTGCGCGCGCTGGAGGTCCCAAGCCTTCCGTGCGGCGGCGTCGACGGCGACGGTTGCCTCGCCCTCGGTGGGGGCGGTCATCAGTCCTGCCCCGACTTCTTGCGGGCTTGGGCGTGGTCTCCGACGTGCCAGACCCGGTAGGGGTCCTCACCGTTGCCGTGGTGCGGCGCGAACTCGCGGTAGCCGTCGAACTTGAAGAACTCGCCGGCCTCGTGGGTCTCGACGTCGCGGATCCGGTCGAAGAGCCACGCCGCCCAGGTGTCACGGCCCCAGGAGGCAGGGGGGACGAGGAACTCGTGGCGCACCCTGATGCGCTGGCTGTGGTCGTAGGAGTTCTCGGTGTCGCTGACGACGTAGAAGGCCCAGCCGCGGGCCTCGCCGTCCTCCTCGAACAGTCCGAGGGACGTCGTCCAGCCGGGCTTGTACGACAACGACTCGATCAGGTCGCGCAGGCCCGGCGGCTCGAAGGGCGGCGGGGTCGGCGTCTGGGGGCTCACGGGGTCTTGAACATGACTCCATGGTGACCGACGACACCGACACCCGTGGGTGAGGCTCGCCGGACCGAATACGGATAACTACCGTTATCGGTTCTCTGGGGGTTGGCAGATAAGTGCCTCTGGCCAGAACGCCCGGTGTGCGCCTGATGGCCGCGTAGATACTGGGCCCTCCCCCGGTCACCACGACACTCAAGGACCCGCTCACATGAAGATCACGCAGACTGCCGGCGCCGCTGTGGCGTGCACCATCCTGATGACATTGGGGAGCGCCTGCGCTCCGGTTGAGACCGACGACAAGACGGCCGCGGAGCGCGCCACCGAGAAGCGTGAGAAGAAGGATGATGGCTCCACCAAGGACTCGTCCTCACCGAAGGCGAAGCCCACCAAGGAGGCGCCCGCAATGACTGGGGGCCAGGAGAATGCCCTGGCCAAGGCTGAGGAGTACCTCAGCTTCTCGGCGTTCTCTCAGTCGGGCCTGGTCGAACAGCTCATGTTTGAGGACTTCTCCAAGGCGGACGCGACCTTCGCAGTGAACCAGCTCAAGGTCAACTGGAACGAGCAGGCCGCCGCCAAGGCTGAGGAATACATGTCGGTGTCATCGTTCTCGCGTCAGAGCCTCATCGACCAGCTCAAGTTCGAGGGCTTCACCGAACCGCAGGCCGTCTATGGCGTGAACAACGGCACGAACCTCTGACCTATCTCGACTCAGACGCACGAAAGCGCCCGCCACCACGAGGGTGACGGGCGCGATCGGTGGTGCTTGGTCAGGTCAGGACCCACCTCAGGACCATGACGAGGGCCACGAGGGACAGCACCAGGAGCAGGCCGGAGCTGGCGCGGCCGTTCTCGTCCGGGGAGGGCTTGGGTCGAGGCTGGGCTGCGAGGAGCGTCCAGTCGGGGAGCCTGCGGAGAAGCAGCTCGACCTGCGGGATAGCCATGACCCGCGCGAGCACCGCGGCGATCGCGGTGATGACCGCCCCGACCGCCACCAGCCAGGCGGTGACGCCGGGAGGGAGCTGGCCGCCGAGCTCGTCGACGATGACCTGGATGATCAGCGGCAACGCCAGGATGGCCGGGATCCCGACCTGGAAGATGGTGCGCATCGTTGCCCGCCGTGGCTGGCGGACCTGGGTGGGCTCAGTGCCCTGGGTGGTGGTCATGCTGTTCCTCCTCGGATGGGGATGACGAGAGTTGAGGTGACGACGTGGTGGTCGCCACCGGGTGCGGGGTCGTGGACCTCGATGTCCTTGACATGAACGTGACGACTGGCGAGCCACCCGTCGATGCCGCGGAGGTAGGAGCGCCCTGAGACGCGTGCGGCCGTGTCGGCGGGGGAAGTCCACCCGCGTGCGGTCCTGGGCTCCTGGACGTCTCCACCGGCGACCCAGGGGACGCCAAGCCGGTTGATGCCGTCGGCCCATCGGCGGAACCGTCGCCAGTAGAGGCGCCAGGCGCGGACCCGGTCGGCCTTCCCGAGCAGGACGGTGAATCGACGTGCGACGCGACCGAGAAGCCCACCCTCACCGAAACCGCGACGGCGTCGCGGGGTTGCCGGTTTGATTTCGACGTCGACGGACGGTGGGGCGTGGAGCACCGCGGCGAACAGGTCGACGACGTCGAGGTCGATGCAGGCCTCGAGCATCTGCCGTGCCGTGTGGAGCCGCCCGGTGTGGCGGCCGATCCAACGGCCGCCACCCATAGGCAGAGACCGGGTCGACTGGACGCGGCCGACGCTCTTGCGGACGGCGAGGAGGACCTCATCGGACCCGGGACGGTTGTGCCGGCGTTCCACCTCCCAGCCCTTGCCCAGTGCTGCAGCGACTGCACGGTGGATCCGGTCGGTGACCTCGTTCATGAAGATCAGGTCGAGGTCGCCGGCGAAGACCTCGAGCCAGGTCCGGAACTCCTTCGCTGTCGGCTCAGACATCACGCCACCGTGGGCGTTGATCACCGCCTGGCGGACCTCGAGCTCACGCACCGTCAGGCTCCGGTGCCTTCGCGGAGAGCGGCCTTGACCGCCTCCTCGATCTGCTCGGCGGTGACCGTTACGGCGACGTCGCCGGGCTCGCTGAGCAGCGCGCTCTGGATCTTCTCCGTCAACGTGCGCTGGAGGTCGCGCGCGGCCGCGGGGGCCTTGCTCGCCATGCGCAGCGCCGCCTTCACCGTTCGGTCTTCACCGACCTCAGCGGCCAGCAGCTTGTCGACGACCATGTCGGCCACCTGGTTCATCTCGTCCTTCGTCACGATGTCCTCCAGTCCGTTCTTCACGTAGTGCTCGGTCAGTGCCTGCAGCTCGTTGATGCGGTCGAACGCCCTCCCGCCAGGGCAGTCCTTGGCGGTGACACACCGGTGGCCGTGCCAGCGCGCCCACGGAGCGGCGAGGCCGGCGCGGATCTGTACGGCCGCCCACCGGGCCGCGGCGTCGATCTGTGCGTCGGTGACCGGGTCGTCGACCTGTTGGGGCAGGCACAGCGCCCGTGCGTTGACGTTGTTGTTCCACCCCGGTGCTGTGAGGGACCCGGGGTGGGTGGGGCAGTGGGTCCGCTCGAAGGTGTTGACGGTGTGGGTGCCACGGCGGGTCAGGGGCTGGGCTTCGTAGAGACGGCCGGTGTTGAACGCCAGGGCGTTGTACGACATCCCGGACCCGAACCGGGACTGGCCGATCGCCTCGATGTTGCGGGCAACCTGGTCCTCGGTGCCGAGCAGATCGCCCGGGTCGTCGACGACGGCGATGTGGAGGAAGAACGCAGTGGCGGGGACCTCGCAGTCACGGTCGCTGCCGTAGCCCTGGACGGCTCCCCAGATGTGACGTTGGCGGATCTCGAGGCCCTGCTGGGCCAGGAGGCGGCGCTCCCAGTCGATCGCGGTCATGGAGATCTCCTTCGGGCATGGCGAAGTCCCGCTTCACTCGGTCGAGGTGAAGCGGTGGGCTGGATTCGGTCAGGAGCAGACGAGGGTGAGGGTCTGCGAGCCGGGGTCGTAGGTCAGCGAGATGGACATGTTCGGCATGAGGTCCGAGCACGCGGGCGATGTCACGACGTTGACGATGCCGGGGGGACCCGGCGCTCCGTCGACCCCTTGTTCACCTGGGGGCCCCTGGGGGCCGGGGACGGTGGAGTCGGCGCCGGGGGACCCGTCAGGACCGGCTGGGCCGGGCTCACCAAGCTCACCCCGCGGGCCGGGCTCACCCCGCGGGCCGGGTTCGCCCTTGGGTCCGGCGGGGCCGACGACCGTCTGGCCGTCCGCACCTGGTTCGCCAGCAGGTCCCGCAGGACCCCGCGGGCCGGGCTCGCCGGGCTTCCCTGCCTGTCCCATGTTGCCGGTGAACCCGCGGGGGCCGCGCTCACCGGCCGGCCCTGTCACACCGACGAGTCCGCGGGCACCTGTCTCTCCGGTCGCGCCGGCAACAGCTTCGGGGGTCGGCGGTGTGAACACCGGCGCCTTCCCTGCCTCGCGGAGCCGACGGTTCGCCTCCTCCAGTGCGGCGTCCTGGGCGGCGTTCGTCTCAACGAGCTCGCCGAAGACCTCACTGGCTTGGCCCTTTGCTGCATCGAGTTCGTTCTGCGTCTCGACTGCGTCGTTCGAGAGCCGTCCGATGATGACGAGCATCCACACGATCAGGACCAGGACCAGCGACGCCACCAGCCACGCACCTATAGCCAGCGCTCGGCGCGACGGGGTCGGGAACCTCAGGCGCCTCATGACCCGACTCCCGGGGTTCCGGCCAGCGAGATCACGATCTGGGCGAGGAGCAGAACGGCGCCGACGATGAGGCTCCCGAACACCTGGCGCCGGAACGTCTCTTGACCCTTGGCGTCCTTCTCCAGTTCCCCAACGCGGAGCTCGTACTCTCGGCGCGGGACGTACCTGTCCTCGAGGGTGGTGGTCAGGGTGTCGAGGCGCCGGGTCACTTCGTCAAGGCGCCGGATGACCTCGAACATGCTGGGCTCATTCATGGTCGCCTCCCGAGCGGGTCCGAATGGTCACTGGGTCTTGGTGGTGAGCGTCTGCGTCGTGGTGGAGGCCGCCGGCGTTGGGGCGAGGTCTGCCTTCGTCACTCCGGCGACCTGGTCCCACGCCCAGCCGATGACCCACTCGATGTCGTTGTCGGTCGTGGCCATCCCGGCCGCCTTGACTGAGTCGTTGGTGACCACGAGCCAGATGAAGGCGTTCACCTTCGTTGCGGGGTCGGCCAGGATCGTGGCCGCCAGCTGTTGGCGCTTGGCGGCCTTTGCGGCGTTGTCCTCGGTCTCGCCGAGGACTCCAGCGGCTCTCACAGCGATCGCGGCTTGGACGCGGCCGCGGAAGGTCGGCGACGCGGCCAGTTCGTTGATGTTCAGGTATGACGACATAGCGGGTCTCCGAGGGGTGTTGTTGGAGGGTGGTCAGGTGGTCAGGTGGTCACGCCGAACCGATGTCCTCGACGAGGATGAACGAAGGGGTGTCGGCTGCTGCACGGAGAATGGAGTTAGACCCCGCGGTGGCGAGCCCTCGAAGGTTGTATGTGTGTGCCCCGGCTGCGGGCGTGAGCACGACCTCCGCGTGCAAGAGTTCTGCGAAGTTGCTCGCCCCCGCCACCAACGACCGCTTCTGGAGCACGGCGGCTCCCTCGAAGATGAAGAGACTCTGCCCCGTCCCGGTTGTCGGGTTGTCCATTGAGACGTGCCCGGTAACCCTGATCCGGCGTCCCGTCCCCACGGTCACCGAAACCGACAGGTTGGTGAGGTTGACGGACGCTCCTCCGATAGAGCCCTGGTCCACGACCGCTTGCGAGTAACCCAGTGTGCCGCCTGGGTGGACGTGGTCGGCTCGGGCGGCAGATGCAGAGACCCCGCGGGATGCCGTGAGGGCGTTGGCGGCGGGGAGACCGGATGTCGAGAGAAGTGCCGCGATATCAGCGGAGTCGGCGATCTGGACCCAGGTCGTCGTCCCGGCGTCGTAGCGGTTCAGCCGGTCGGTCGTGACGTTCAGGACGATCCGGCCATCCCAGAGCGCGGCGCCAGTCAGGGCGTTCCGCTCCGTGGTTGTGAGTGCCGCGACCCCTGGCCGGTCGTTGACCCAGTCGGCGAGGAGGCTCAGGTCTGCCGCAGTGTTGTTGGCGTCGGTGCCGAGCGGGAACGGGACTCCACGGGATTTGGTGGCCATTACGGGGTCGTGCCTCCCTCTGGAAGGTGGGTGCGTTCGTCGTCGTAGGTTCCGAAGGCGGCGGCCTGGGCGTCGTAGGTGGTGCCGTGATGGAGTCGCAGGTGGTCGTAGCTGGCACCGGCGACGAGGGTCACGGTGAGGGTGATCCCGACGGGCTTCTGGGCGCGGACGGCCGTTTCGACGGCGGCGAGGGTGATGGGGTCGTTGGATCCGCCGGTGAGCCTGACTTCCAGATTCCACGGGCTCCCGAGCCGCTCGAAGAGGTCGACGAGCCGACCGGGCGCGGCGGCCCGGGCGGCGGCGATGATCGAGGACGCGGATCCGCGGCGTCGGCCGGGCTGCTCGCGGAGGTAGGTCCGTTGCTGCTCGAGGGTGAGTCCTGCGGGGATGAGGGTCCCGGTTGCGGCGCCCAGGGTGGCGGGCGCCGGGGTTACGTCGAGGTCGAAGATCGCCGCCCACCCGCCGTCGGTCTCGGCGACCAGGTCGTCGACGGTGGTCGCGGGTCCGACGAGACCCTCGATGACGGGCGTCAGGAGGGGCCCGGAGCGGCGAACGAGGGTGTCTCCCAGCCCGGCCCGGACACGGTCACCGAAGGCGGTCACACGATGCCCCCGGAGATCGTCGCGTTCGGGGCGGGGAGTGGTGCGACGCCGGCGAGGGTGACGTCCGCGGTTCCGCCGTTCACGGTGAGGGAGACGACGCGAGCCACGCCGGGGACGTTGCCGATGACGCGGATGAGGTCGTTGAAAAAGACCTTCGGCGAGCTCACCCATGCCTGCGGGTCGGCGTCTGTGGACCCCCAGTTGGCGGGGGACAGGTAGCGGGCGAGTGCGACGTTGATCTCGGTCACCAGGGTCGCGCCGGTGGTGCCAGCTTCGGCCGAGACGGTGTAGGCGACGGTGATCGCGGTGTAGGTGGGGTCAGCGATGAAGATCAGGAAGTTCACTTCACGCAGGGTCGCGAGGTAGTTGGCCAGGTTGGCTTTGATCCCGGCGGACACGGGGAGTCCGTCGGATCCGACTGGGAAGACGGTTGCCGATCTCTCCTTGGGGGTCGCCGGTGTCGCCGGGTCGTAGAGGTCGACTCCGAAGGCACGGTGGACGCCGGCGACCCCTCGAGACAGGGCTGCGAGGTCCTCGGCGCGGACGCCACCGAAGCGCAGGGTTGCGAGGGTGTCGGCGAGCCGGTCGAGGTACTGGGCAAGGGTCTCGGCGTCGGTGCCGCCGGTGGAGGCGGAGATCGCGACTGCGGTGACGACCGACGCGGTCGCGGTGGCGATGGTGAGCGGGCCGATCGGGATCCCGTTGCCGTCCTGCCCGGGGACGATCGCGGTCATCGTGTGTTGGGACGTCCCGATCGGTGCGTTGACGATGTTGACCAGGGCGAGGGAGACCTCGACACCGCCCGCGGTCTTCCCGACGACGACGAACTCCGGTCCGAGCGTCGCTGCCGCGGAGAGGGTGAGCTCGACGAGAGCGGTCGCGGGCTTCGCCTGGAGGGACGGGACCCCGAACACGGTCTCACCCCAGCCGGCGACACCGATCTCGATCCGGACCAACGTGTTTGCGGCGAGGTCTGCGATCTCGCGACCAACTTCGGATGCGAAGGCAGTCAACGGGTCGCCGTCGGTCGGCACCCACCCAACGAGCCGGTCCTGGAGGCCGTCGAGAATGTTGATCGCGTTCTGGTCGGGGTCGGTCGGGAGGTCAGGCGGGATCCAGGGCATCGGGTCAGGCCTCCTCGGTGAGATGCACGTCGACGGCCTGGAACGCCCCGGCAACGACCAGCTCGATCAGCTCGGTCTCGGCGCGCGGTTCCCACTCGTCGATGACCTCGGCAACCAGGTTCGGATCGACGCCACTGAAGAGGGGGTCGGGGAGCCCGTAGTCGGGCAGGGTGCGGCGCTCGCCCGGGCGGGTGTCGAGGAGGAGCGCGACGGACTGGGTGATCTCGGGGGAGCTGTCCTGCGTGACGGTGGCCATGGCGCCGTTGGCGGCGACGGTGAGGGGGAGTGTCAGTACTCGAGCCATGTGCGCGTGCTCCCTACTGCTCGGCCGCGAACGCGGTCTCGATGGAGTGGTCGGTGTTGTTGCCGGCCGTGGTCACGACGCCTGCCGCGGTGACGGTCAGGAGAGCCGCTGCGCCGACGCCGTCGGGGACGATCGCGCGGTGCCCACCAACGCCCGGGCGGTAGCCCTCGATGAGGGTGAACGCGGAGCCGGTGCCGGAGCGGACCCGACCCTTCATCCGGACGTCGCCGGTGTCGGACTTCGTGAACCGCGGGACGACGGTCCCTTCGACCCAGCCGGCGTTCAGGGGCGGGGTTCTCCAGGGGTCCTGGCCGCGTCCGTCGCCCCAGAGGTACTCCAGCGCGTAGGAGGTTGGTGACCAGGCGATCCGCCGCACGATGAGTACCCAGTGCGGGGGGACCACGTAGCCGTCGTCGGAGGTGGATCCGATGATGTGGAAGCGCCCGGGCTGGGACGCTGCGACAGACCCAAGAGGAAGCTCGTACCAGAGCGCATCGTCGGGGTTCAGCGCGATCACACCGCCAGCGACAGTGTGTGAGGTCCGCGCGGCGGAGGAGTGGACGGGGATGACGGTCCCGTTGGGGGGCTGGGCGATGTCGAAGCGGCCGGCGTTGGCCTCGGTGGTCTCGTAGCCGAGGGCGGCGATCGTGAGGACCTGGCTCCAGGACACGTTCCCGCCAGCGGTGACGGTCCGTATACCGCCGCCAGTCAGCGTCAGCGCTGCTCGGCGCATGAACTCCTGGTGAGCGGCTGCGGGGTCGAGCTCGACGAGGTCGGCGTCGACGTTGTCGATCCAGACGGTGCTGATCCCAACCTCGTCGCCGGTGTTGATGAGGAGGTTCACTCGGCTGTGGGTCGGGGGGAGGGTCACGACGCCGCGGTAGCGGAGCCAGTCGGGGCCGGGGGTGATGTCGATCGGGTAGAACAGTCCGGCGCCGGATCCGAACGGGCCGGCGTACTGGCCGGCCACGTTGGTCCAGGCGGCTACGGAGCACTTGGGGGTGTTGCCGACGGCGCGCGCGTAGATCGAGACCTCGATCGAGGATCCGGGCGGGACGCTCCACTCGTTGCTTTCGAGGACGCCGGTGGTTTGGTTGGCGTCGGTGCGGTGGCTGCGTGCGCCGTGAGCTGCGTTGCCGTCCTCGACAAGGAAGCGGTACTTCCCGACCGGGACGGGCACCGTGGTGGGGTTGGGGATCCGGCGGCTCTCGGACCAGAAGTCGGACCAGCCCACTGCGTAGCCGTCAGCGGTGGCCACCTCGAACGAGGGGTTGTCGAACGGTGCGAGGGTGCCATCGGCGATCGCCAGGGCGGGGTTGTCGAGGCCGACCGCCCAGGGCCCGTCCGGAGTGAGGATCAGGACAACGAGGGAACCGACCGGGGTGAGAGTCCCTTGGGCGGTGTAGCCGCCGCGGCAGGGCCCGAACGGGATCTGGGTGTCGTCGCCGAGCGGCGCGACCCACAGGCCGGACTCGTCGGCGCGGACAACGAGCGCGGTGAACGTGTCGGGATCGGCCGGTTCTGACTTCGCTGCCCGGGCGAGTGCGCTCAGATCCACAGGGCAGCACCTGTCCAGCCGCGGTCGGCCGCTCCGCCGGCGACGAGGACGCCGTAGGCCGATCCCATGGCCTCGATGGTGGATCCGTTCCCGAGGCTGATCGCGACGTGCGTCGGGTCCCCGCTCATCCGAAAGAGGAGAGCGCCGCGGATCCCGAGTGCCGTGGAGACCGGGATGGTGACGCCGG
The DNA here is from genome assembly GCF_035576065.1 of Nocardioides sp. Classification (GTDB taxonomy): domain Bacteria; phylum Actinomycetota; class Actinomycetes; order Propionibacteriales; family Nocardioidaceae; genus Nocardioides. Next base: position 126,421 of record NZ_DATLWX010000006.1, on the reverse strand, counting down.
CGGCTTGGCACGTCGCCCACTGGCTCTTTGAAGGCTTCGTGAGCTGGCGGCCAGCGTGTGCCGTGGCGCCTTGGACGAGGCCGGAGCAGTCCCACCCGGACGGACCGTTCCCTCCCCAGACGTAGGCGTCGCCTTGCTGGGCAAGCGCGAAATGGACCATCTTCTCCCGAGCCGGGTTGGCAGCCGCCGAAGTGCCGCCGCTGCTCCCCGCCGTGCCCGGGTCGCCGGCCTGGTCGGGGAGGAAGGTGTCCTCGCCCTTCTCACCGGGCCCGCCGGTGCCCTTCGGCTCCTTGAGGAGGTGCTGGGCTCGGATCAGCTTGACGTCTGCGCGAGTGGTGGTGAGTCCGTGTCGGTACTCGGAGACCATCCACTTTCCGTCGGTGGCGGGGAAGTCGTCCTGGATGTCGACCAGGTCGCCGGGGAGGATCAGCCCCTTCTCGGAGTCGACGGTGGTCGTAGCGGTCGAGGCGCGGCGCCCGACGTCGAGGTCGAAGTCGACCGGCCCCCACGGCCCGGAGTTCTCGTTGACCACCAGCGCCTTGTCGTTCCGGGCGAGGAGCCACTTGTCGGACCCGGCGATCAGGCGCTTGCCGTTGGAGAACCGCCGGGCCTGGACCTTGCTGGTGACCGTGCCGGCAACGTCCCACGACGATGCGCCCTTGGTCCGCTCGACGAGCTCGTGGACCTTCCGGGCCAGCGCGGGGTCGATGGAGTACTTCACCCGGGCGCCGCGGGCCAGCTGGACGAGCAGCTCGCGCTGGGTGACGCTGTTCGCCGGCCAGCGATACGTCTTCTTGTCGCGGCGCATCGCCCCCACGACGGCGTCCTCGAAGGTGAGAGTGACGTCGTTGCCGCTCTTCGCAGCCTTGACCAGCTCGAAGTGCACCCCGTCGACGATCGCCCACGACCGGGCAACGAAGGCGTCGGAGCGGGCGAGCTTCCGGTCGGTGTCGCGGACGGTGACGGACAGCGTCGAGGCGCCGTCGATCGTGAGCGTCAGGTCCGGTGCGGCGATGATCGCGTCGTGCAGCTGCAGCGACGTCCCTGCGTCAGGTGTGATCAGGGTGAGGGCCTCGACGAGCTTGTCGCGGTCCACCGGAGCCCGCCTGGGGCTCACTTACTCTTGCCCGTCTTGCCGTCGCCCTTGTTCTTCTTCCCCTTGGCGCGCGCCTTGGCGCCGGGGCCCTTGAGGATCTGGCCGGGGACGTACTCGAGGAGGTTCAGGGTGAGGTCCTGGCGGACCCGGTCGTCTTCGTCGTTGCGGATCTGCTCCCCGAGGTCGATCGACGTGATGACCCAGCGGGCAGTCGCGCGACCGCGGCCGACGCGGGCGGTCACGGTTAGCGGCGGCGGTTCGTTGGTGTCGCCGGCTGGACGCGCCCAAGCCTCAAGCTGCTCGACGTCACGCTCGACGGACTCATCGATCCCGCGGGTCTTCGTGCCGTCGAGGGACACGGGGAGGGTCCAGCTCTGGGCGGGTGTCCCGACCCAAGTTGTCATCGCGGGACGCCCTGGCCGGTCTACCGTCTCCCATCCGCCGTGGCCACCTGACAGGGTGTCGTCGCCGATCTGGTCGAGGACCAGACGTGGACGGGGCTTCCCCACCCGGGTGATGACGACACGACTCACGCCCGTGCCCCCACGTCTTCGATGTCGTTGATGACGACCTCAGTCATCTGGCGCCCGTCTACGTCGACGTGGATGTGCACCGGCTGCTTGCTCCGCCCGACCGAAGACCCGGCGAACGCACCCGGGTCGATGTCCTCGAGGTCGGCCGGCGAGTCGGGGACCCTGGGAAGGATCCGACCAGACACCGACGGGACGAGGAGTTCAGCTCGGCGCTCGCCGACGATGTAGGGCAGGCCACGCTGGACGTGGCCCCCGTTCGCTACCCCGGGGATCCCGAACGCCCCCATGCTGGCTTCCTTGCCAGCTGACCGAGAGGTGTAGACCGTTGCGATCGTGATCGTGGAGGACCGGTCACGAGCGAGACCGTCGATCGCGGCCTGCGTGCTGCGCAGCTTGGCCTCGACTCCTTGGAGCTTGTTGATCGTGGAGTCTCCGAAGGCGTCGAACGCTTCCCTAGCGCCGCGGATCTTGTCGCCGACGCCCTTGACCCATCCGAGGCCAGCCTCTGCTGCAGAGAGGATTCCGTCGAAGGCCTTGAACGCCGCGGTCAGGAGGAACCGGAACGCCATGACCCCGAACCGGCCCATCATCAGCCACCCCTGAGCAAGGGTGGTGACGTACTTGAGCAGCGCACCGCCGATCCACGCTCCGAAGGGCTTGAGCACCCCATTCCACAGGGAGTCAACGATCGTGCGGAACGTTTCGCTCTTCTTGTAGGCGAGCACCAGGCCGCCGACCAGGAGCGCGATCCCGACCACGACGAGACCAATCGGGTTGGCGGTCAACGCGGCGTTGAGGAGCCATTGGCCGGCAGCCCACACCTTCGTGGCCGCGGATGCTGCGAGTCCGGCGACGGTGGACGCGACGGTGGCCACGGTGCCGCGGGCCCGGGTGATGATCCCAACCTTCTCGACGTTGTTGGTGATCGCCAGCTGGGTGGCCAGAGCACGGTTCGACGACGTTAGGGCGATGTTTGCGCCGATGTTGGCAACGGTGATGGGCAGCGCGGCGATGGCGGCGATGTTCGCCAGCGCCTGAGCGCCCTTGTAGGCGATGAAGGCACCGATCAGTAGCGGCATGTACTTGCCGAGCGTGTCGACGTGGTCGGCGGCGAAGCCGATGACGACACCGAAGACCGACACAGAGTCGTTGAGGCCGGACGAGAACCCATCAGCGAGCTTGGTGAGGTCGACGCCCTTGAGCGACGCGCCGATGACCGACAGCCCTGCCCCGGCCTCTCGGAACTGGGCGCCGGACTTGCCGACCTTCAGCCCACCCCAGGCGGCCGACAGTCGTCCGGCTCGCTCACGCACGTCAGAGACGAGTCCGCCGACCTTCTGCAGCGTGTCAGGGAGCCCCCGAGCGATCTGCCGGCCCCATCGGGTCATCGTCTCAGAAACGCCCCCGGCGTCCTTCTGCAGACCGGGAAGCTCTCGACGCAACATCCCGATCCCGCGCTGCGCGATGACGTTGAAGCCCTTGAACACTCCGGTCGCCGCCGTGGTCAGTGGGCCGCCCAGCATCCGCATGAAGGTCTGAACGCGGCCCGTGGCGCCGCGCTGCTGGTTGGCGAAGCCCTCGCTGGTGCGGGTCAGGTCGCCCTGGGCGTCGCCTAGGTTGGCCATGATGAACGCGTGTCGGAGAGCGACCTTCTGCTGCTCCGACATGTCTTGGGTGGACTGGGTCAGACCCTTCGAGACTGCGAACGCGTTGAGCGCGGCGTCGGACATGAAGATGTTGAACCGCTTCAGACCCTCCGCCTCACCGGTGAGGCCGGACTGCAAGGCGCCCATGACCTCCTCTGGGCGGGCGTTGTAGAACGACCCCAGGTCGAGGCCGGCACGGACCAGGCCGGTGGAGAACTCGGAGAGGCCCTTGCCCTGCTGGCCCGACATCTTGCCCAGCGTGGCGAACCCGGTGGCCGCGCTCTGCAGGTCGGCGCCGTAGAGCCCGAAGCGCTTGGAAAGTCCGTCGAGGTCCTTCTGTGTCCGTCCAGCCGCAGGACCGAGCACGGTACCGAAGGCTGAAGCGGTCTCGTTGGCGTCGCTCGCCAGGCCGATCGCCTTCACGCTGGTGGCGCCGAGGGCAATGCTGAGTGCGGTGACCCCGACGACCGCGCCTCGCGTTGCTGCGACAGCTCCGCGACCGAGGAACCCGAAGAGTCCGCGCGCGCCCTTGGTGATGGAGTCGAAGCCTCGCGAGAACCGAGGGCTGCTGGCCTTCTCCAGACCGCGGGCGGCCTGTCGTCCTGCGGTGTCGACGTCCTTCGCCGCGTCGGCTACGACCTCGAGGTCGTCCTTGGTGGCAGCAAGTCCTGCCGCGGTCTCCCGGCGGCCGGCGAGGCTGAGCCTGATTCCGACTTCCTCCATCGCGACCACCTCCTACTGCAGGTCAGCTGATCCGGGCGATGGCGCGGATCAGGCGGGACAGGTGCTTGGCGAGAGGAGGGATGGTCTTCTCGGCGACATAGCTGCCGGTCGCCTTGGCGAGCGCCTCGTCGTACTCGACGCGGAGTTCGTTCGCTCGCCAGAGGATCGCCTCGACGACGGGTAGGTCCTGGAAGTCGGTGTCGAGGATGAACGTCGGGTCGACGCCGAGCACCACGGCTGCCGCCGCGGCCTCGATGATCGGGTCGCCCGTCAGTTTCCCGCGTACTCCTCGTCAGCCTCCTGGCCGGCGTATCCGGACCATTCGGTCAGTGCTGCGGCCTCACTCGTGACGTCGCCGTCTGTGAGATAGAGGGCGCGCACGATCGGGGCGGCCTTGCCGAGGTCCGCCAGCCCGAGCAGTTCGGCGAGACGACTGTCGAAGCGGGGCCAGTCATCGCGATCGCCGTCAGGGTCGATCGAGACCTTCTCGTCGTCGATGACCTCGAAGATCCCGACACATGCGTCGGCGATCGCGATCGCGCTGCCGTTGATGTAGCGCTCGGGATCCTTGGACTTCTCCGCCTGGCGGGTGAGACCCTCCAGGCGAGCGCTGCTGAGCGGCTTGAACCGCACGAAGACCGGAGGGTCGATGCGAGGCACGCGGCGGTCGAGGTAGAGCTTCGACCGGGCCTGCTCGCGACGTTCCCGAAGACTGCCGCGCAGCGTCGTGGTCTGGGTGTCCGTCTGCTCCTCGTGGGTCATCAGACGACCTCTGCCGCGACCATGACGAGCTCGAACATGCGGCCGTCGCTGGAGTTGGAGTCCGAGTCGCCGGCGTTGACGCTGTTGAGGCGCCCGGACCAGACGGTGGGCTTCCCGAACGCGACTCCGTCGTCGTCGAGCGGCTGGTCGGACACCGACATCGGTGCGCGGCCAGCGCGGGCGCGGAGACGCTTCTGCAGGTCGTTGTCGCGATCGAACTCGAACTCGCGGGACACGGTGACGTCACCGACCTCGGGCAGGCCGGAGCGGAGCTTCTGCTTCGCCATGCCGCCGGGGCGGTACTTCGACACCTCGGCGGAGGACTCGCCTCCGGTGCGGGTGTCCCAGACGCCGAGGGGGATCCCGTCGACGGCAACGGTGATCAGGCTGTTCTGCTGCGATGCCATGGGTCAGGCTCCTTCGGGGGACTCGGTCACGACGGAGATCGTGACCTTCTCGGCGTGCGGGGTGAGACGGACCGCGACGTTCGCGCGGACCTCGCCGGCGGTGATCGTGGCGGGGGTGTTGGCGCCGGCGACGTCGACATCGAAGGCGTCGTCGGCGGTGGCACCGAAGAGGGCGTTGGCGGTGTACAGGGGCGACAGGTAGCCGCGGAGGAAACCTTCGAGCTCGGCGAAGAGAAGCCCGCGGCCGTCGATCGGGCGGAAGAGGAACGCCTCGGCGCCGGCGCGGATCCCGGTCCCGAGTTGCATGGTCATCCGACCGACGTTGAGCTGGTCGAATCGGACGTCGGAGGAGACGGCCTTCCAGCCGTAGAGCTGCACTTGGCCACGGATGGTGCGGAAGACCGACCCGCCGGCGTCGTGGATCGAGTCGAGCTCGGCGTCGGTGTAGCCGATCGACACGCCGGTCGCGTCGGTGACGAACCCGGCACCGCGGCCCTGGTCGCCGGCGGGGGCGTGGTTGGCGTGACCGACGGCGGCGTCCCCGCGGGCAGCGAGACCAGCGGCGATGACTGACCCGGGTACGTTGCGGGTGCCGCCGCCGAGGATCGGCAGCTTCGGCCAGCCGGGGAGCAGGCCCGCGGTCTTCGACCCCGGCGACGCGGCGAGGGCGGTGAGGATCGACACGACCGACGCGGCGGTCTCGTTCTCCAGGACGTCGAGGAGGACCGTCCGGCCGGTGGTGTTCGCGTGACCGAGGAGCGCGGCGCGCGCCGCGACGGTCGCAACGCCGGGGGCGAGGACCTGACCGGGACCGAAGTCGGACGAGAAGGTCGCGAGAGCGGCCTCGAGTTCGGCCTGGGTGATGATGCCGGTCGAGAGCTGGGCCGTGATGGCGCGGACCACGACGACGTCGGGTGCGCCTTGCTTGAGGATGTCGCCGATCCAGGTCGCGTACTGGGCCGGGACGGCGGCTGCGAGGGCCTCAGCCTCGGAGCGCACGACGACCGGGATTGCGGGGCCGGCGGGGGCCGTGGAGAGCGTCGGGTAGACGACGAAGGCCCGACCGGTCGCGGTCGGTGCTCCTCGTCGCGCCAGAGCGGCGGAGACGTTGACGATGATCTGGGGACGGGCCATGACTGGGTTACTCCCTTACGGGTTGACGGTGAGAGTGGTGGTGGTCTTGGTCGCCGCCGGGAGGCCGAGACCGAGGGTGTCGGGAACGTCGACACGAACGTCGATCGCCAGGGCGCCCGCGCCGATCGTGCGGGCGTGCTTGCGGTCGGGGAGTAGGTCGTACTCCTCGCCTGCCCAGGTGATCCCCTTCGCGACGCCGCCGAGGGTGACGTTGCGAAGGAGCGCGGTGCGGATGAAGGCGATCCAGTCGCGGACCCTCGCCGAGGTGGCGGCGTGGTCGCCTGCACGGTCGTAGATCCCGATCGCGAGCCTCCAGGTGGTCTCCCAGGACTGCTTGGACCGCTGGTAGACAGGCGGGCCGACAAGACCCGGGGTGGTGATCACCACGGCTGGGAACTTGGCCGAGGAGATCGCCTCGAGGGTGGGCAGCTGGTGCCACTCCTTGATGGCCTCGAACTCGGGCGCCCGAGCACCGAGGTAGCCCTTGACCTCAGGGAGGTTGAGGACCATCGGGAGAGCGGCCCGGAGCGTCGTCTCGGCGGCCTTGCAGAGCTCGTCGGCTGATCCGATCTCGATCATCGGGTGCGGCCGGTCACGATGTAGCCGAGGACCTGGTCGGCCCAGCGCTCGACGTGGCGACGCGACGGCTTCGGGGCCGGGTCTCGTCGCGGCATGCCGCCCTTGCCGTCGCGCAGGAATCCGGCGTAGAACGCGTCGCCCTGGTCGACGACCACGGTGTCACCGACGACGCGGGCGCTGGTCAGCTGGCGGAGGAGTTGTCCGGTGTCGACCAGGACGCGGGAGTCGCCCTTCTGCTCGACGGTGTCAGCGTCGTCGGGCGCCCAGGAGCGGAATCCACGAGTCCGGAAGACCTCGCGCTCGTACTCCTCGAGGGAGTGGCCGAGCATTGTCATCATGGGCCGCGGGTTCAGGAGTCGGTCGATCATCGAGTCGAGGTGCTCGCGGGGGCCGCGGTCGTCGATCTCGATCGTCAGCATGCTCATGCGATACCTCCCCACCAGACGGTCCGCGGCGTGTCATCAACCAGGTCCGGGTACGGAAGCGCGGGTGGGAACGAGCCCAGAGGCGAGAGGCCGGGGCTGACGCCGGCACTGCCGCCGTCGGCGGGGATCACGCCGCCGAGGTCAGCGATCCGGCGGGTCAAGTCAGCCAGGAGCTCGAGCGCTCTCTGGTGGAGGAAGTAGCCGCGGCCGTCCTCGCCCTGAACCTGCTGCTCGGGGAACTCGCCGTACTCGATCGCAGACGCCGTTTCCAAGGTGATGATCTCCGCGGCGAGGTCCCGCAGCGGGCCGGCCGGCGGGTTGGGACCGGTGAGGAGCACGACCTGCAGGGACGAGCTCCTCACCAGCTCCTCGAACCCAGCGATGACCGCCGCGACTGTGGAGTCCAAGATCTCGGACTGCCGCTCGCGGAGGTGCCCGCCGCTCAGGCGAGGGCGGGTCACCTCCTCGAGGATCCCGGTGAGCGCCACGAGCTAGACGCCGTCCTCGGAGACCGCGACGCCGCCGAGGTCCTCGGAGCCGGTCGTCGCGTCGGACGTGTTGCCGGCGGCGTCGATCACTCCTTGGAGGTGGGTGACCCATGTCGTGCGTGGGGTCTCCCTGGAGGTTTCCTGGTCGAGGAAGCGGCGGGCGGTGTCCGGGTCGTCGCCGACCCGGACCTTGAGCTCGGCGAGGTTGGCGACCTCGGGGAGTACTTCGGCTTCGACGTCGAGGATGTCGTATCCCTCGAGGACGCCACCGTTCGCGAGCCGGGTGACCTCGGACGCGAGGACCGTGTTGGGCACGCCGGCTCCCTGCTCGACGTGGATCGGCCCGTCCTCGGTCTGCGCCCAGACGCCGCCCTCTTGAGCGACCGTGTAGCCCTCGCTCATCAGGAGCCACCGCCGGGCGCGGGAGCGAGGTACTTCTCCGCGAGCTGGTCACGGGTCGCCGCCTCGGCGTCCTCGGGGGTGAGGCGTTGTTCGCCTCGAGCCTCGTCGGTCGCGTAGGTCACCCAGTCCACCTTCGAGGCGGACTTCGCCGGTGTGCCGTTCGGGACGGGCGGAGCGACCGTCTCCGGAGCCACCTCGGCTCGGACGTCCTCGGGCAGCGACGCCAAGGCGGCCTCGTACTCCGCCTTGGCCTGCTCGGCGATCTCCCGGGCCCGCTCGGCCTTGGACTTCTCCAGCTGCCCCGGCTTGACCACCGCGCCGGCGCCGACCAGGCGTCGTGCCTCGGCGGCGCTGAGCTCAACGATCGCGCCGTGGGTGTGGCGCGTGAAGTCCAGCGGCTCGTCGGGCTTGGACGTGATCTGGTCCCACTGGACCGCCACGAGCTGGTACTTGCCAGCCTTGATCTCGTTGACCTCACTCACGGCGTCTTCACCCCCGTGATCCACACGGCAGCCTTCGGCTGGTCGATGCCGACGGTGCGCTTCATCGTCGCGTCGGTGCGGTGCGACTCGGTTGGCCCGCCGTTGGGGCCGCCGCCCTCCGGGTACATGGGCGTCACCTCCAGCGGACGCGGGTCGGTGTAGAACCCGAGGGTCTTCCGCTGCGTCACGAGGACCCGGTCGGCCGGCCAGAACCGTGCCTTGAGGGCGGCCATGTCCATGACGTCCTGGGGCAGCTTGCCGGTGTAGGCGATGTTCTCGCTGGCGAGGTTGCCGCCGTACACCTTCAGGAAGTCCGAGTTGTCCAGCAGGACCGGGGTGATGGAGCCGGGGAAGACGATCGTGTCGGCCTCGTAGCCGAACGTGTCGTCCTGCCCGGTGCCGGCCGCGCCGACCATCTCCTGCGCCAGGGCGATGTCGCGCCGCGGCTTGCCGTTGACGGTGTCCCAGGCAGCCGCGGCCGGGAACGACGGGATCGCCGGGTTGAGCAGCAGCTGGCGCATCGCGATGAACCGCGCACGGATCATGCTGTTGGTCAGCGCAATGATCTGCTTGTTGATCGCGCCGATGTTGTTCTCGCGCTTCATGTCCTCGGAGACGCGGACGCCGGCGCCCTTCTTGGTCGCCACGGCGAGGCGCGGCAGACCGAAGCCGGTGCCGAGGACCGGGATCTCCTCGAACTCGACGAGGTCGGCGACTTCGCCGTCGAGGAAGACGGGTGCGCCCTCCTCGAAGGCGACGACGCTGGCGTTGCCTTCGAAGCGCAGGAGGATGTCGTCGATGAACTGCCCGTCGAGCAGCTCGAGGATCCGCGCGGGGATCATGAGGGGGTTCTGCAGCAGGGTCCGGACCGAGATCTGGGGCCCGCTGGTGAGGGAGAGCTGGGTGGGAGACATGAGGGTCCTTTTCTCAGTAGATCCAGGCCAGACCGACCGCGCCGGCGGCAACGCCGGCGAGCTCGGTGCAGCGGCCGATGATGGCTCGAGGGTCGGTGTCGGCCACGAGAGGGCCGGCCCCGTCGGGGTCGGTGAACCGGTACGGGCGGACCTGGCCGTTGGCCGCTGCGACCAGGGCGTCACCGAAGGCTGCTGCGACGGCGTAGGTCACGGGGAGCTCGTCCCCGTGAGCGACGTTGACGCGGGTGCCGGTCGGTGCGGTGTTGAGGACACCACCGACGGGGTCGGTGACGAGAACAGCCACGGCATCGTTGAGGGCGACACCGATGACTCGCACCGACGCGTCGGCGGCGACACCGGCCACGCTGGCAGCACGGCCCTCGATGACCTGGCCGCCGACGATCGTCTGAGCGGCGGGGTAGGACCTCGGTCCGGTCTTGCGGACCTGTGGGATCTGAGCCATCTCACATCCTCCAGTTCTTGTAGTTGTCGTCGCTGCGGATGTCGTCGAGGGTGGCGTTGCCGCCGTCCTCGCGGTTGAGTCCGTCGGACTCGTGGCCCAGCTCGCCGGTGGGGACGAGATCGGCAGCCGCCGAGAGCAGCTCGCGCGTGCCTTCGGGGTTCTTGTCGTAGCGCTTCGACCAGTCCGCGCGGGACGTTGCCGGGTACTTCGACTTGTGTGCGTCGAGGAACGCGTCGCGCTCCATGGCCTGCAGCTTCTGCATGGCCGCGACGCCGCTTGCGGCCGCGGTTTCGAGGTCCTTGAGCCGGACCTCCGGGACAACGACGTCGCCGTCGCCGGCGGTTTCGGTAGTGGGGCGCTCCTCGAGGTTCTCGGCGACCACGGCCTGCACGGCAGCCAGAATGGCTGCCTCGTCCGCGGTCTCCTCGAGCTCGAGGGACTCCCGCATGGTGGTGAGCTGCTCGTCACTGAACGTCACGGCAGAACCTCCTTGGGTGTGGGTGGACCCGACCGCGGAGGCGTTCGGGGGCTTGGGGGCCGGCTTGGTTGCCGGCTTAGCGGGGTTGCCCTGCCACGCGGCGCGGGCCGCGGCTGGCACGTGGTGCTCGAGGAGCTGTAGGTCGTGCTCGACGCGGGCGAGCAGCTCATCGTCGAGGTCGTCGAGGTCGTCGATCTCCTCGTCCGGGGCGACCGGGGGGCTGCCGACTGCGGTGATGGTGCCGACGCGATCTGCGAGCTTCGCGGCCACCGCCTCTTCGCCCGTGTACCACTGGCCGATGATGCCGTTGCCAGTCATGACTTGGCGCCACTCGGCGGCGGTGCCGCCAGCCTTGTAGGCGTACATGCCGGCGTAGTTCTCGCTTTGGTGGTCGATCCAGTCGACGAGGCGCTGCAGCTCGACGACCTGGCTCCGAAGGTCCTCGGCGTTGCCGTACAGGTACATCCCCGTGGAGGCGTCATGAAGCATCAGCTGGGCGCCAGGGCACATCACGACTTCGTCGCCGGCGACCGCGATGACCGACGCGGCAGACGCCGCGGTGCCGTCGATGACGGTGATCACCTGCGCGTCGAAGTTGCGCAGCAGGTTTGCGATCGCGACGCCTTCCTGGGCGATTCCTCCGGGCGAGTGGATCCGCACGTGTAGGACGTCGATGTCGCCCATGGCCCGCAGCGCGCGGGAGACCGACTCGGCGTCGAAGCCTCGCCACCAGCCGCCGACGATTCCGTAAAGCCACAGCTCGCCGACCTTCGTGCCTGCGTCGGGTGCCGGGTCGCCCTCACCGTCTGCCACTGCCAGAGCGACCCGCGAGCGCGCACCGGACAGGAGGCGCGCATCGGCTTTGAGGGCAGCGGCGGTGCGGATGCGGGTCGGCGTGGTCTTGGGTCGCTTGCTCACGAGTCCTCCTGGGTGGGTCGGGGCGCGCTACCGATGCCGGGGATCCCGATCGCGGCGCGGACGAACGTCTCGAGGTCCTGGTCGGCGGTGAGCACTCCGGCCTGCACCAAGGTGGCGAGGGCCTGCACGAGGGCGTCGCGGTTGGCGCCGATCTCGTCGAACACCAGGCGGGGGGCCCGCTCGCCGGGCCAGTTCCACTTGACCAGGTCGGCCACGACGTGGCGGCTCGCGGTACGCGCGATGTCCTTTGCGACCTTGCGGAGCGCGAGCATGAACGCGTTGAAGAACGTGGCACCCAGTGCGTATGAGCCGGTGCCGGACTGTGATCCGAGGTTGAGGAAGTTGGCCAGCACGGATCCGGCGATGCGTTCGTCGTGACGCTTGATGGTCTTGTCGAGGTCGGGGAGGGTGCCGTCGATGCCCTTGAGGAGCAGCTTGGCTCCGTGGGGGATGGCGACACCGGCCTCACGGCCGACGCGGACCGAGGTGGCGATCGCCTTGCCCGCGGTCAGGCTTGTTTCCTTCTCCCCGGCTTCGTAGACCACGACGGGGGCGCCGGCACGTTCGCCCAGGACCAGCTCGATGCGCTGGGCGCGGCTGCTCATCATCCAGGGCCCGTAGGCCGGACGGAGTAGGGACTCGCCTCGCCAGTTGCCGCCGCGGCGATTGCGGACGTAGACGACGACGCGGGACACCGGAAGAGGTGTGGGCTTGTTGGCTCGCGAGGTCAGCACGCCGGTGATGGCGCTCTGCTCCAGGGAGATGAGGCCGCCGTCGCGCGCGGTGTTGTACTTCGTGATCGTGCGACCGGAGCGCCATCCGAGCTTGCCGAGGTGCCAGAGACCGTCAGGCCCGTCTGGTCCGCCGATCGCCTTCTGCTCGAAGATCGAGTGGCCGTAGCGGAGGTACTCGTCGACGGAGATCTCGGCGTGCTCGTCCCAGGAGAACTTGTCCTCGACGGGCAGGGCGGTCTCGTCGTCTTGGGCGCTGACGCCGACGATGGGCAGGGCGAGGTCGCGTGCGACGTGGCGGGTGATCTCGGGGTTGCACCCGGTCCCGTCAATTCGCCACCCGGTGCCGAGGATCATCTGGATGACGGCGGAGAACACGCCGGCGACCTGAGGGCTGTTGAGCATGTCGTCGTAGACGCTGTACGCGCTCGGCCAGCGCAGCTCGGGGACCTTTTCGAGCTCGAGTGAGTTCCACCAGTCGGAGGGGTTGCTGGGGCTTCCGGTGTTGCCGACGCCGAGCTCGCGCTGCGGGGGAGGGGTGACGTCGGGCGAGATGGGGATGATCGTCACGCGGTCCTCCTCGTGGGTCTCAGAGCGGCAGGTTGTTCCAGTCCGGGACGTTGCCGCTGATCCAGCTGTCGTCCGGGTGGGGGTCGCTCCCGCCGTCGAGGCCTTGCGAGATTCCGACCGGTGACAGGACGGGCCTGACGTCGAGTGCGCCGTCCTCGATCGCGCGGCCGCGGGCGTCGAAGGCGAGGAGCATGGAGATCGCGGCGTCGATGTGGATTGAGCCGTCGTCGCGCTTCTTGACGACCTTCATGTAGTGCTCGACGCGCCCGCCGTCCTCGTCCTCGCGCGCCTTCTTGCGTGAGCCCTTGGCCAGTGCCGACCCTTCGACGTGGGTCGTGAGGGTGGCGTCCTCGGGTCCGCCGTGGCTGATCTCGTCGTTGCGGAGTGCGGTGGTGAAGCGCTCGATGATTTCGTCCATGCGCTTCTCGACGTTGGTCGGCACCTCGACGACGCGGTTGGGAAACAGTGCCGCCCAGGTGTCGAGGTAGTCCTGCCACCGGTACGGGTCGCCGTAGAGGTACCAGACCTCATAGGCCTTGAACGCGTCGCGGACGGCTTTGTCGACCTCCAGGCGCGGCACCTTGTGGTCTTCGTAGTCGGCAGGGCGCCAGGTGCGGAGGTGGACGACGCGGCCGTCGCGGATCCGGCACGCTGTGATCACCGTGCAGTCCCGCGATCGGGAACCGTCGAAGCCGAGCGTGACGCGGTCACCGGGCTTGAGCGGGTCGGGGTCGGGCAGTGTGACTGCGGTCGCGCCCCAGGCTTCGGGGGTGGCCAGCGGCCGCTCGCCGGCGAGGAACTCGGAGAGGAAGAAGCGGCGGGACTCGGCCTCGCCGTTGCTCAGGTCGCGGACGTCGGCGACGAGGCTCTTCACGGAGACGTGGCCGCCGTTCTCGCGGGCGGAGTCGCCGTAGAGGTACAGCAACTCGTCGCGCAGGCCTTCGTCGTCGTCCAGCTCCACACGCCGGCGGGACGACTTGATGTCGATGTAGGTGCGACCCATCCCGTCCTTGGGTCGCGTCTCGTAGACCTCTTGCGCGTGGGAGTGCTCGGTGGGGTCCCACGTGTTGGTGGCTGCCTGCCACATGCCGTTCATGCCGATGACGGAGCGGATTAGCGTGCGGGCGAAAGCGAGAGGTGACCGCTTGCCGGTCTGACCGGCCTCGCCAGTGTTGGTCATGAGGCCGTTCTCGGTGAGCGAGATGTTGGTGAAGCGACCACCGAGGCGGCCCCACGCGGTGGTGGTGAACTTCTCGATCGGGTTGCCGCTCGGGAGCCGGGCCTGTTCGAGGTTCACCTCGACACCGGGCAGGTCGTACAGCTCGGAGGCCTCGATCATGGCCTTGACGATGAGCCAGGTGTTGTCCGCCTGCTTGTCGTTGAGCGCCGCGATCCCGACCCACGGGGAGGGATGGGGCCGGCCCACCGGCTCGCCGTTGGCGTCGTAGCCAGCGAAGTCACACGGCCCGAAGGCGTGGAACAGACACTGCGCGGCGAGAATCGGGTCCTTGCCCCACTTCTGACCGCGGACCCACATCGACCCTCGTCGGACGAAGGCCTCGTTGCCGGCGTCGCCCGGGGCCCCTGGGTCGATGCGGTACCGGTGCAGCTGGTGGGCGTACTGCTCGTCGTAGAGCTGGAACGGCTCACCGATCTTCGGGCCGTCGGTGATGGAGAGCACTTCCTCGATCCACTCAGCCGCGACGTGCCCGAGCGTGGGGAACTCGCCCGGCTCCTGTGGGCCACGCCACGGCATCAGGCCCCTCCCCCGTCGACGGCCTTGGGGCGAGCGCGTCGCCGCTTCGACACCTCGTCGTCCTGCTTCTCGGCCTTCTTCTCCGCGCGGCGCTCGGCGACCTGGTCAGTAGAGATCGTCCACATCAGGTCCTTCATGCCCTTGGGTGTCAGCCCAAGGTGGTGACCGCGCTGGCGTGCCTCGCGACTGTCCTCGAGCGAACCAATCTCGGCAGCCGCCTTGTGCCGGACGTACTGCGCGACATCGCGGTCCCAACGGAGTCGCGCCCACTCGCACGCCTGGGGTGTGCGCCAGAGTCGACGCCAGAGGTCCTTCTCGGTGTCGAGGATGGCGTCGCGCTCTGCTTCGGCGATCGCCAGGCGCTCACGGGTACGGGTGAGCTTCGTCTTCTCGGTGCGGGACAGGTCGTCGTCGAGGTCGCGTTCCTCAAGCAGCTCGAGCTCGTCCTGGATGAGCCGGATCCGCGCGGCCATCCTCGGGTTGTCAGGCAGGGGCCAGGTCGGCATCCGTCCCTTGAAGCCCTCGGCCGGCAGGACGGTCGGGCCGACTCGGACGTTGCGTCGGATCGCGTTGGGGTTGGAGGAAGGTCCGGGCAAGGCCGATCACCTCCCGGGTCAAGCGGCCAGCTGCGAGGTAGGGGCGGCGGAAGCGGCCGCGCGGCGGGCTGCGCACACGAATCCCGTCTGGAACCCGTACAGAAGTCTTTTCAGGTACCCCTTGGGTCTGTCCCCCCTTGGCACCCAGATTTTCTGGGGGGTGGGGGTCAGGGAGTGCGTCGGCGCGGTGCGCCAGCGTTGCACACGACGTGCTCAGGCGCCTTGGCAGCAGGACAGGCCGCGTCCGGGTGGCCGAGGTGCCACTCTTCGCTGGGAAGGAGTAACGGGGCGGGCCCGACACACTGGCCGAACGGTGCGCGTCTGCACTCGACGCTGCCGGTCGCGACCTTGGGTTCCCACTCGCGCCGCTCAGCTTGGTGGGCTGCGTCGTAGCCGCGCTCGGACGAGGTGCCGCGCAGCTGGTCGCGGTGACGATTGACGGTCGATCGGCAGGCAGGACAGCGGGACTGATCGGACGGGCGACCGCAACCGAGGCAGGGGCGAAGGGGCATCGCTCACCACCTGGTGCCAGGCCGGACCCGCAGGACAGCCCCGTCCACGGGCCCAGCCTGGGAACAGGAAACCCCGGGGCCAATGGGCCACCGGGGTTGGTGCGGATATACGGGATCCGCTGGCATAGATGTTCCCTGACTCTGTCCGAGTAGTCAACAACCGAGGGTGTTGCGTGTTGGCTGTTGACCTACTCGCGTTCTGCCGCCACGGCCGCCCGGTACTCATCCAGTGCCGCCTGCAGGAACTCGGGCAGCCCGAGGTGGCCTGCCGGCCCGTCGTAGCCGTCCAGCATCGCCGCCAGCCGTTGTGCGAGCCGGTCACTGTCGTACCTCACGACACCTGTGTCCACATCGCCCATCAGGCGTCGACCTGACCGGGAGTCTTGGCTGGGCGCCCGGACTTGCGGTCCCAGGTGCGGGCCCAGTCCTCGACCTGGTCGCGGACCCTGAGCGGTCCGGCCTTGATGGTCATGACGGCCGGCGGGAAGCCGGGCCGGTCGGCGAGCTGGCCTGCGCGCTGGCGGCTGACTCCGAGCATGTCCGCGATGTCAGCGTGCCCAACCAGGGCGGGCACGTTCGGCTTGGCGAGTTGCCGTGTCACGGTGTCTTGCGTGAGGGCCTCGACGCCGCGGGCTCGCGTGCCGGTGGCGTCCTCTACGCGGCGAAGGGCGGTGCTGATCGCGCTGCGCAGCGAGGCCTCGTCGACGTGCACGGTGATGCTGTAGCGCGTTGGGAGGCCGGTCTCCTCGAGGACGAGAGCCGGGCGCAACTCAGCCAAGGTCTCGAGCATGTGGGCGGCCTCGAGTTGGTCGAGGGTGCCGGGGTGGTCCCAGTCGACACGGACGCTCCACGGGATGGACTTGGACATGTGGTTCTCCGTTCTTGTTGGTCGTACTGTTGAGGGCGAGGCCCCGGGACACTTTCTCTGTCCCGGGGCCTCCGTGTGTCACCAGTCGGGTGGCCACACGATTCGGCCGAGCCGAGCGAGACGGTAGAGCAGGCTCTCCAACTCGGTGAGTCCGGCATCGGCGTGGAGGAAGCCCACCGTTTCGCCGTTCTTCCTGAAGACCATGTGACCGGCCTTCGTGCGGCGGATCGTGATCCGCTGCTGGAAGAGTGCCGCCTCGATGAAGGCGATCTCCTTGTCGTGCATCTTGCCTCCTTTCCTTGTTGTTGACAAGAGAAAGACTACCTGTAACCCTTGTCATAGTCAAGAGTTTAGAGGTAGTCGGAGGAAGATTCTTTGAGCGGTCAGTCTGACGCTGAACCGGTCCGGCGGCTGCGACGTTCGTGGTAGCTATCCGCCAGTGGGCGAAGCTCGGCGAGCGTGTAGAGCGCCTGCGATCCGCCCGGGACTGCAGCTGGGAGGATGCCTGCTGGCATGGCCTTCCCAGCGCGGGCCCACTTCCTGATCGTTGCTGCGGGGACGTCGAGGACCTCGGCCGCCTGGTCGGCGGTGTGGAGCTGGTCAGGGCTGGGCACTGTCACCGGCGGCTTGCCCTTCGGGCTTGCTGGCGGCGCTTCACGAACGCGACGTCCTCCGCTCTGCACTTCTTGTGATCGGCGGCCGCGGTCCGGGCGTCGGTCCGCGCCAGGCGCCAGGCCTCCCACCCACACCCGGTGCACCGCGCTACGAATCCTCCGCCCTCCTCGGTGTAAGCCACGCACCGCGCTTGGGACCGACGTAGAGCTGTCGCTTCCACTGCTTCCCGATCGTCTTGCCGGTGGGGAGCGTGGTCGAATATTCGAGGAGGGCATCGACCTCGGCCTGGGTCAGGGTGACGGGCTCGAGGCCGTTCTGCCAGGCGTCCCTCTCGGCCATCCGCACGGCCTCCGTCATGGCGCTCATCGGGACATCCCCAGCACGGCCGCGGCCTGCTCGACCTGGTCCCACGCGGTCTGGTCGCCGGCGTGACGATCGGGGTGTGTGGCAGCGCGGGCCTTCTTGTAGCGCTCAGCCCACGTCCCACACGTCAGACCGACGTCGCCCCACCGTGTGAGCGTTGCCTCCGCTTCGCTCTTCGTCATGTGGCTGGCGGGCATGGCGCGGCCGGCCGGAAGCGCCTTGAACCCGGTGTACTGCTCGCCGCGTTTCGTCACGCCGTATCGGTCGACCAGGCGGAGCGCCTCGAGCGACTTCGCGATCGCGTAGACGTTGTGCTGCCAGTCCTCCTGCATCCCGCCGCGGCGCCAGGTCGGGCGGCGGAAGGCGTCGGTGGCGTAGGTCAGGGGGCCGACGTTGGACTCGAACGCCAGGCGCACGGCCGGGCTGGCTGCCCGGGCGTTGGCGCGGAGGGTGCCGTCGAGGCGGAGGTCCTGCTCGCGGACGTCACATTCGATGACGAGGTCAGTGGCGTCGAGGAGGTCGAGCTCGCGGTAGAGCAGGTCAGTGCATTGACTCCAGGTCACGGTGAAGCGCGAGTCGATCGAGTTGCCGGTGAACGCTGTGCGGTCGCTGATGGGTCGGACGGTGTACAGGCTCATCGCGACTCACCTGGGCACTTCCGCCTGCGAAGGCGCGGCTCGTAGGACTCTTCGCAGATGAAGCAGCAGACGTCTGGTGGGCCGAGCATGGTGTCCGCATCGATGATGCCGACCGCGCCGGGGACTTCGTCGTGGGCGTCGAGCAGCGAGCCGTTGGCTTTGTGGGAGACGATCACGATCCAGTAGTGGGTGCTGGACTTGAGGTGGTAGTCGTAGTCGGCGTCGCTGGTTGCGCTGGCGTTCGCCTGTCGGGTGGGGGTGACGTCCTGGCGATGGCCCGTTGGAGTCACATGGGGGGAGTGCGTCATGCGGCCGCCTCATGTGCGTTCTCTGCTCGGGCCAACGGCTCGCAGTCGTTGCAGAGGGAAGCTGGCCGTGCGTCGCGGACGATGCCGCATCGTGGGCAGGCGCGGTGGTCGTTGGTGGCGTAGGTGCGTTCGCGCTCGGACGTCGCGGTGATTGTGGATCGTCTGACGGGTGTGGCCGGCGCTTCGTAGACGAGAGACCAGGCGGTGACGCGGCCTGAGCCGGGCACGAGGTCGGACGGTGCGATGAGGAAGCGTCCGACGCGGGTGAGGTGTGCTCGGGCCTGGGCGGCGAGTCGAGGGATCTCCGCGTTGGCTTCTCGGCAGAGGTCGGGGAACGGGATCGTCTCGTCGACGATGGGCCAGACGGCGCGGAACCTGTTCATTGGTCGTCGCCAACCGCGAGTGTGGCGAGGCCCCAGACGAGGAACACGAACCGGAGGGCGTTCCACGCTGCGATCAGCCACAGCGCGATGGAGATCCACCCGTCCAGGGCGAGTGCCGCGATGATCTCGATGGCGCTGAAGATGATCGCCAGGAGGACGGCGCGGACTGCGCGGTGCACCCTGGGGGCTGCGTGCTTGGCGCGGCAGATCGGGCAGCGGTGCAGCGTGGTCATGAGCTCTCCTGGTGGTCGATGGGGTGGCCGCAGGTGACGCAGTCGTCTGACGTGGCGTTGACGGTCTGGAGGTGGGCGCGTTCGTCGGCGCGGATCACGGACTCCCAGCAGGCGCCGCACGCGGTGCCGTTGAGCTTCTTGCTGTGGCCGAGTCGGCTGCAGCGGGCCCTGGCGCGGGGGGCGATGTCGTTGGTGGGCCCGAAGTAGGGGACGGTGACGTGGCCCTTGGCGCTGTGTCTGGTCTTCCCTGACTGGAGCCGGCCGAGGTTGGTGGCACCCGTGAGGCCGAGGGCACCTGTCCGGATCTCGTCCTGTTGCTGGGGGGTGAGGTTGAGGAGCGCGAGCCGGCCGGAGACGTAGGTCTGGGAGCGGCCGATCTTGCGGGCGACCTCCATGTCGGTGAGGTCGTGCTGGGCCTTCAGCTTCGTGATCCCCCGCGCCTCTTCGATGGGGTCGAGGTCGCGGCGCTGGCCGTTCTCGATCAGCATCGCGGCGATGACGTGGTCGGGCTTCATGGGGGCGCGGATGATGACGTCGACGTCGGTCCAGCGGAGGCGCTTGATCGCGGCCAGGCGTCGATGGCCGGCGACGACGACGAGGACCTTCTCGCCGTCGGGTCGTTCGTGGCGGCGGGCGACGATGGGTTGGAGGAGTCCGACCTCGCGGATGGAGTCCGCGAGCTGCTCGATGTCGCCGGCCGCTTCGTCGCGGCGCAGGGGGTTCTGGTCGCTGGCGGGGATGGGTACTGCGACGTACTCGCGGAGGTTGTCGGGGTCCGGGTGGAGGTCGTCGACACGGACGCGGACCATGCGGGGCTTTTCGTCGGTGGGGGAGACGGCGGGGGTGGGACAGGTGTCGTCCTGGCTGTCAGCCTCTTCGACTGCCTGGCCTCGCAGCTCGCCGGCGGCCTTGCGGAGCCGGGTGGTGTCGGGGTAGCCGTGTCGGTTGAGGATGGCCTGGAGGTCGGCGAGGGTGACCTTGAAGTTCGACGCGATCGTGGGCAGCGCAATCCGCGGGTGGGTGGCACCGAGGACCGCTTGGATCATCGCGGCCTGGGTGCCGGCCGGTGTGGCCTCGAGGACGGCGCTCACAGTGCTGCCCTGTAGGCGGCAATGACCAGGGCCGGGGTGACGGTCGCCAGCAGGAGCGCGGCGACGTAGGCGAGGGTTGCTAGGCCGGCGTGGAGGGTGTCCACGTGGTTGGTTGGCGCGGGTGCTGTGTGGACCTTGTCGAAGAGGTGCTGATCGGTCTCCATCGGATTCACTTCCTTGTGTCGGGGCTGTCGGTTTCGAGCTGGGTGGCGCGGTACGTCGCGCAGGGCCAGAGGCGGTTGCCGGGCTGGCCGCTGTTGTCGTGGGTGACCTGGCACTCGATGCACCCGGGGACGGAGTGCAGGGAGCTGGCAGGCTCGTCGTCGTAGACCTGGCAGGCGTCGGTCCCGATGTCGATGCAGACGTGGTCGGGGGCGTACTGGTCGATCTCGTCGCCGCCGATGAGGACGTAGTAGGTCCGGGAGTCGCCGTCTCCGTCGATCCAGAACGGCTGGTGCATCGCGCGGATCCGGGTGATGGCATCGAGGGCGAGGGTTTCCATGCGGATGGTCTCCTTGCGTGCGGTCTGGAGGTTGTGGAGGGCGTGCCAGGTGTGGGCGGCGCGGCCGCTGTTGACCCACTCGTGCCGGTTGCGTGTGGGGTTGCGGTGGCAGTCGCAGAACTCGTGGTCGCAGACGCAGGCGTGGGTGCCTTCGCAGCGCACGACCTGGACGTCACGGCCGAACTCGCGGTGGAGGATCACGAGGGTCCGGCGGCCGCACCACGGGCAGGCGTCGGGATGGTTGGTGCGCGACGGTCCGTCGATGACGTCGCGGGCCCGTTCCTCGAGCTGCTCGAGGTCGCGGAGGATGGCTTGGAGGTTGGGCCGGTTGCGGTAGCTGCTGACTACGTTGGAGAGTCGGTCGGCGAGGACCTTGAGGTTCGTTTCGTTGACGTCGAGGGCCGTCGTGCTGATCGGGTTCCGCGGCCAGGGGCAGATGGCGTGATCCTCGAGGCCGATCTGCTCGTGCTCGAGGAGCCGTAGGAGCGCGGGTCGGCTGAGTCGTCGTAGGTGCTGGAAGACCGCGAAGTGGATCTCAGCAACCACGGAAACGGGGTTCATCGTGACGGGGGCTTCCACCTGACCCGAGCCAAGGACCGCGGCGCCGTTCAGGAACTTGAGTCCCACGTGCGCCCGGGCGGGGTGCAGGTTGCGGGCAGCGGCGCGGTCGGCGCGGGTCTGCTTGTTGGCGAGGTCCTTGGTCTGCTCGGTCATGAACCCGAGGCCGACTGACTGGCGGGTGTCGGCGAGGTCCTCGAGGCGGCCGACAAGGTCCACGACGACGGTCAGAGTCGAGGAGATCTCAGCTTGCAGCTGGGCGACCAGGTCGGCAGTCTTCTCGACGGCCACCTGGTGCTTGGTGTTGCCGGCGCCGGTCATCGGACCCACTCCTTGGTGCGGGTTCGTGTCTTCGGGGCTGGAGCGACTGCTGCTCGTGCGGCCCGGACGACGCTGGTCGGGTATGCCGCTCGCGCCGTCGCGGCGGCCTGTCGGTCGCGTTCGACCTGGGCTTGGGCGTTGGCACGTTGCTTGTCGGCCTTGGCCTTCGCCGCTGCAGCGGCCAACTGGCGGGGTGTGGTGCCGCAGCCGCGGCAGTTGGCGTGGCCGTTGGGGTGAGCGCCGCATCGCCCCTGCCGGCTTGCCGGTGGGGGAAGGGGGGAAGTAGTTGAAGTAGTGAAGGGGTCCGGTGTGTCGGACCTGTTCTGGACCCGTTCGGTCTCAAACGTGTGGCTATCCACAGGCTCAACGGCCTGTTCGGAGGTGTCGGCGGTCAATGGGTCCGGGGCGTCGGACCCATTACGGGGGGACGTGTCCGGAGCGTCGGACCCATTCATGGCCGCGACGAGGAGCCGCGCCTGGTCGACGCTGATCCCAGCCGCGCGGGCGAGGTCGCCGATGTCGTGGGCGGGTTCTTCCTCGGCTGGGCGGTGGATGTCGCAGCAGCCGCCGGGGAACACGACGTACTCCGCGCGGCGTCCTGGGCGGGCCGTGGCGTGCTGCTCGAGGAGCCCCCACGAGCACAGGTCGCGGATCAGCTCCGCGGCCCGGGCCCGGGAGCACACAGCCCACGCCATGACGCCCTTGTAGCCCGCGAACCCGATGTGGGTCCGGTCGTCCGCCGAGTCCGCGTAGGCCAGGAGAGCGAGCTTGTGACTCGTCGGCAGCTTCCGTTCCGTGCCGTCGACGCTGTACGTCTCCAGGGAGCCGGCGCAGCCGATCAGGTGACCGCTCACGTGTCCTCCACCACCGCATCAGCCCGGTCGAGAAGGAACGCCAAGACGTCGGGAGCGTGACTGGCTAGGAACGCCAGGGCGAGGAGCAGGTATGGAGCCTGCTCGTCCTCCGGCAACGCCTGGACGGTCCGCGTGAGTCGATCCATCGCTTCCCCACGGTCGGGCCTTGTGAGGTCGTCACTCACACGGCCTCCCCAGTGCCGTCGACGAGCGCCCTCGCGTCGTCGTCCGTCCAGTTGGTGAGCCCGTCCGCTGATCGGTGTTGGGCAGCGCTCTCGCGGAGGTCGTGGTTGCGCCCCAGGACGCACCGTTCGATCAGGTCGCTCTCGATGGTGAAGTACGGGTGACAGGTGGCGGGGCAGCGTGCCGCGCTGGGGTCGTTCCAGGACCCCGATCGGCCGTCGGAGGTCCACGACGCCCTACAGCGATAGCAGCAGAGCTGGTCGATCGGGCAGGGCGGCATCTCGAACTCGACGTCCGGGACCGCGGGTTGGCGGGTGGGGTCGTGCTCGATGTGGTCGAGATAGATCCCGCCGGCGGTGCCGATGACGGTGACAACTGGTTCGCCCGAGCCGAGCACCCAGGCCGAGTAGCGGGTTCTGGTGCTGATCGGCTCCTCGTCGCGGGTGCCGGGCCATGCGAGGACTGGTGTGCCGGACGGGTATGCGGCGTTGAACTCTTCAGCGCGTCTACGTGCTGCGATCTGCTCCGGGGTCGGGTCAGCCATGGTCCACGTCCGGCCGGGGGACGGTTATCCGCTCGGGGAAGCCCTCGCGTTCGGAGACGATGTTGAACTTTTCGGCGATCGCGACGCGTAGGTCGATGCCGTAGTGCTGGGCGAGGAGGTCGGCGTAGGCGATGGTGTCGGCCAGCTCGAGCGCGAGGTTGCGGATGAGCTGTGCGTGCTCCGTGGTATCTGGGAGGTGATGCCCGGTGCCGGTCTCGACGCGCCTGATCTTCTTGACCACGTTGGCCGCTTCGCCGGCTTCCCCGCACATGGCGTTCGACCAGTCCGCGCCGGTCCACGGTTCGGTGTCCGGGGTGTGCCAGCGGTCGCGGCGTGCGTTGCCCTTGCTGCGGAGCTCGGACAGGGTGTCGACGCCGCCGGGGAGTCGGTCGGCGACGATGAGCTCGACGGCCTTGGCCAACGGTCCGTCGGGCGTGACGTGCGTCATCACGGTCGCCGTGGTGAGGGCGCGACCTAGCAGCTGACGCTCTGACGCGGTCAGAGATGCCCCGGTGGTCATGGGTTGATTCCGATCTGCGTGAGGACTTCGTCGAGCTGCTCGGGGCGCGCGAGGACGTCGCGGGTCTTGGAGCCGTTGCTGGGGCCGACGACGCCGTGCGCTTCGAGGTCGTCCATCAGGCGAATGGCCCTGGCGAAGCCGACGCGGAGTTTGCGTTCGAGCATCGAGGTGGAGCCGAATTGTGTGGAGAGGACGACCTCGACCGCCTGGCGCAGAAGTGGGCGGTCCTCTTCGCTGTGGGCGCGGCTGAGGCCTTTGTCGGTGACGACGTGTAGGCCGGAGCCGTTGCGGAGGAGGTCAGCGCCGGAGGCGGGCGCGGCTGGGGCGAGTCCGTGGATCTCCCGGAGCGCTGCGTCGGTTTCGTGCACGCCGTGCTTGTCGCCCATGTGATGACGGACCTCGCTCAGGGCGCCGTCGCCGTCCTCGGCGGCGTCGACGGTGTAGTCGCATCTGGGGCAGTCGACGCGGTCAGACTGCTCGGTGGTGCCGCCTTCGGTGTGGGCGTCGTCGTCCTGGTCGGCGACGGGCATGACGATGCCGTGGACGCGGGGGTCTGAGTCGGAGTACTCGACCAGCGCAGCGCGGTCGGTCCCGCCGAACGTCCAGGCGAGGGCGCCGGCGGCGTGCTTGCGGACCTTCGCCAGTCGCTCGAGGATCTCGGGGTCCAGGGCGACGGTGGCCGCGCGCTCCGGGGTGTGAGAAGCGAACCCGGGTCGCCAGTCGGGGTAGCTGATCGGGATGGCTTCGAGGTAGACCTTCTCGACGTCGCGGACCGAGAGCGTGACGTAGGTGGGGTCCATCCCCTCGAGGGCCTCCTGTGCGGGGACCTTGCTGCCGGGTGGGAGACGGACGTCGAAGTCCACGTCGATCTCGATCTCTCCGGGCGTGTACTCCTCGTTGTTCGCGCCGCGGCGGTTGGCGAGCGAGCAGACGTAGCCGAGGAGTCCGCGGCCGCGGGCGTCGCCGTCGGAGGCCACGACAACACGGTCGGGGGCCTGCTCGAACGACGGTGGGCTGTCGTAGTGGTAGTCGATCTCGGGGACCCAGGCGGTGAGGAGTACTCGCCGGTCGGTGGCGAGGAGCCGGATCCCCTTGGGGTGCTCCTCGATCGCGATGGTCTTGTAGAGCGTGGCGTGCTTCTTGTCGGTGCCGGAGGCGGCGAACACGGCGAGCCAGGCGTGGGCGAGGGTCGGGGCGTCGAACCTCATGGGCGTCGGCCTCGTCGGGTCTGGGCGACTGCCTCGAAGGTCATCAGGACGACCAGGAGGAGTACGCCGGCGATGAACATGACGTAGAGGCCGTGCGCCTCGAGCTGCTCGGTCACTGGTCCTCCTGCGTGGTGTGGTTGAGGGCGCGGTCACGAAGGTCCTTGTCGACGGTGTTCAGCTCGTGGCCGGCGGCAGCGAGGGCATCGAAGTAGGCGGCCGCCGCGGTGATGTCGGCTGACTCGGGGTCGATTGCCCCTTGGGCGAGCCGGTCGATGAGGGACTCGATGCGCGTGGCGAGGTACGCCGCGAGGACCTTCGCGAGTGCGGGCCCGGTGGCGGTCTGGAGGTCGGTCGACCAGTCCGTGAAGCTGGCCTCATTCCAGGCGCTGGTCCAGCGCTGGTCAGCCGGGGTGTCGAGCATGTCGTGGAACAGGTCGGTGTAGCCGGGGAGCGCTTCAGAGATCAGGTCGGCCAGCCCGAAGCGGATCAGGAAGTCCAAGGTGGGGTCGAGCGTCTTGGGCTTGAGCGCGGCGAGGAGGGCGTCGCAGCGCATCTGCCGGGCGATCGCACCAGCGCGGCGCTCCTCTTCGTGGGCCTCGCGACGCTGCGCGCGTTCGGCTTCTTCTGCTGCCTCGGCGGCCTTCCGTTCCTTTTGGACTTCGCTGAGCTGCTGGTCGTGCTTGCCCGGGTCGCTACAGACGAGCCATAGGGCGGGGTACTGCTTGGTGCCGCCGATGATGAACGCCAGGCAGCCGACGTGGTCGCTCTCGTTGGGGAACCCGGTCGGTGGGAGGCGGACGACGCCGTGGTCGGCGTGGTTGAGACTCCACTCGGTGGTCACGCTCTTGGGGACGGTCACCTCGGGGACTCCCGCGGCGCGCAGCTTCTTCGCTGCGGCTTCGGCATCCTTGCTGGCCTTGACCCGGCCCTCGACCCGCTGGATCTCGTACCTGAAGTCGGCGCGGCTCACCATCTTCTCCAGCGCGGTCTGCTCTGCAGGCGGGAGCTTCGCGATGCGCAGCGCGTCGTCGATGGTGATCTGGCCTGAGTCCGCGGCGGTCTTCGCGACCTGGGGCAGGCGGGTGAGCTTGCGCCGCTCGGTGATGAGGGTCTTCGAGCGGCCCGTCGCGGCCGAGATCCGTTCGACGGACCATCCGTGGACGGTGAAGAGGTCCTCGAACCCCTCGGCCTCCTCGACCGGCGACAGGTCCTCGCGACGGATCGTGGCCAGCATCGCCGCCAGCTGGTCGCCCTCGTCGACGAGGTCAAGGCGGATCTTCGACGGCGCATAGGTGTAGCCGTTGCGGGTCAGGGCGTCGTAGCGGCGGTGCCCGTCGATGAGGATGTACTCGCCCTCGTTGCTGGGGTGCGGTGCGACCACGAGGTCGTGGATGAGGCCCTGGTCCCGGATCGACTCCACGAGCTCGGTGTCCGCGACAGCGTTGTGTCGGGGGTTCCTGGCGTGCGGGTGGATCGCGTCGAGCGAGAGGAGGGGCTCGTAGGCCGTGTGGTGTGCTGCGACGTTCTCGGCGGGGATCTCCGCCGGCGTCTTCGTCTGGGTGGGCATGACTGTGTGCTCCTGGGGCTAGGAGGTCGCGGACGCGACACGGTTGACGGCGCGGTGGGCGTCCCAGCCCAGCCAGACCTTGATCTCGTGGTGGCGGGTGGACTTGAGCGTCGAGGTGGTGCGTCCGACGCAGACCATCAGCGGCTGACTGTCGACGCGCTTCTGCGCGTGAGCGCGGAACCGGGCTCCCACCAGGTGCTCGTCCGAGACGGGGAACTGGTCGCGGATGTCGTTCGCCGAGAACCGGCGGCCGGACTCGATCGCGGCCTGGATCGCGGCGTCGATCGCGAGGATGACCCGCGGGTCGGATCCGTTCTCGACCTGCGCGATGCCTTCGTCACGGGCGGCGGCGGCGTCCCGGATCCGTTCCTCCACCGGTGCACGGTCGCCGGCGCCCGTCATCGGTCGCCCTCGAGCTCTGCGGCCTCGCTGTACGGGTGGCTGTGGGTGGGCTGGTACTCCATGAACGACTGGCTCCACCCGTTGGCGTCCGGGTCGGGTGCGTCACCGCGGTGCCGGCCCGGGCGGGGGTGGTCGGCGCGGTCCGGGAGCCTCAGGAGCGGCGCGAAGGCGACGTCGTCAGGGCCGGTCGATGCGTCCAGGTCGCCGAGCTCGCTGGAGGCCTCGAGGTCGAGTGCGATGCCGGACCAGAGCTGCGGGTCGAACCCGCGGAGAGGCTGACGTTCCGCGGCGATCGCGGCGAGTCCTAGTGCCTTGGCGAGCACGCGGGCCGCGTCGGCGGTGAGGATCACGTGCACGCTCGCGGGGCTTCGTCCGACGCTGGCGACTTGGCCGACGGCGGCGTGGCTGGCACGCGGCGGTGACTCGACGATGCGGTACGTGTTGCCGGTCAGGTTGGGGTGAGTTTCGGGGTTCAAGGGGGGCTCCTTGGAATGGTGAGGCGAATCAGGAAGAGGTGGGGGTGGGCAGTTGTGTGGGCACGGGGGAGAACCCGGCCGGATGCCCAGCCGGCGCGCTATGGGCCGGTGTGGCCGCGGGTTCCGGACCGCGGCCGCACCGGCTTCGACTCGCCCTGCCGCGGGGTGTCGCGCGATGTTCGGCACGCGATGGGGGTGTGTGCGGCGTGAGGACGAGTCGGCTGGACGACGACGGAAGGGAAGCCGTCGTTCAGCGTCGGGGTGGAGGTCCCAGCAGTGACACGTCCGCGGGTGGACGGGCCGGCTTCCCCACCGGCGTGCTGGGACCTCCGGGCCGGTGCGCGGGAGTCGAGGTCACGCACCGGGGACTGTGTGGCGCTCATGCGGGCGCCTCGCTGACCGACGCGCCGGGAGTGGGGGACTCCCGACGCGCCGTACCTTCGGAGTACTCACTCACCGAAGAACTGGAGGAGTCCTTGTGGACCCCGAGAAGATCGCCACTGAGATCGCGGCAGCACGCCGGTCGTTCGAGTACCGGCTCGACGAAAGCACCTGCACGTGCAGCAGTTGCATGGGCGCTCTGAAGGAGCTGTCCGGCCGCTACTTTGACTTCGCGGAGCTCCTGATCAAGCAGTTCGAAGAGCTCGGCCAAACCATCGCTACCGTCGGCAAAGCCACTGCCCTCACCGGGCTTGCCCTCCAACCGCTTGCTGAGCGCCCGGAGAAACTTGAGAAGGCCCGCGGCCAGTGACCTCATGCCGAGGCCTCTGACTGGTCCATGCCCTCGGCCGCAGCCCAGAACCACTCCGGAGCCTCCGGCACCCAGGCGGGCGGTGGGGACTGGTCGAGCCCGTCAGCCACGAAGTGGCGTGGGTCGTACCAGGAATGGTTCCGATGGGTGCTGGTGTACGCCGTGACCGAAACGGCGAGGTGTCCGTCCGCGACGACCCCAGCGCGCCATTGAACCTTGACAGCCTTGGGACGCTCGCCCCAGAAGTCAGCCGTGCCGAACAGTCCCGACGCATCGAACGTGACCTCGACGCTGGTCGGCCGCCCGGTCGTCATGCCGAGGCCCCTGACCGGGCACGACGCTCGGACAGCGACACAGGCTCGGCGGGTGCAGGTGCAGCAGCCGAGTGCTCGCACGTCTGACCGTCGAGCCACGCCTCGATGCACTCCAGGCGGAAGGTCCAGCGACCGCCGGCCACCTTCTGGCTGCCGTGGAGCACGCCGGCAGCGGCGGCTTTGAGCACCGTCTGGGGGTGGCAGATAGCGTGCTCGGCGGCCTGAGCGGTGTTGAACCGCAGGCGTTGACTCATGCCGACACCGCAGGGGTAGCGGGTCGCAGATTCGCGACAGGAACCCCGAGCCAGTTCGCGGTCTTCGCCAGCTCGACCACGTTGAATGGGGACGTGCCGTCGAGACGTCGTCCGATGGTTGCGGGCGTCAACGAGAGGGCCGCGGCCAGGTCAGCTTGGGTCTTGCGCTGGCGAGCGAGCTCGGCGCGGACCTCAGATCCGATGGCCGTGGCGTACTCAGTTGGTGTCATGTCGTGCAGTCTGGAACGCCTGCGTTCCAGTGTCAAGCAAATAGGTCAAATCACCTATAGACGTTCCAATTGGAACCATGAGAGGCTGCACGGCATGGACACCCCGCCCCTCGACGCTGAGCGATTCTCGGCCGCAGTCGCTGAAGCGGTCGAGAACCTGCGATGGGAGAAGCGCTTCCGTAGCGCTCGACAGCTAGCGCTCGCAGCATCGATGACCCATACCTACCTGAATGCACGGTTGAGCGGTTCGGTCCCGTTCAATGTTGCTGACATCGCTGCTCTCGCAAACACGTTCGACGTGCGGCCTGACTTCATCTTCGACCGTGCCTTCGAGCTCATGGTGTCGGAGGACGCACCTAGTCTCGGCGCAGTCGCCAGCACGGAGACAGAGATCGAAGGCGCGGGGGAGAACAGCATCTGATGCACAACACCTATAGCCCGTGGGGCGAACTCGCGCTGCGCGCGGACCTGTCGCTGGAATGGGGTCACTTGGTCGGCCGCATGGGGGAGTACCTCCACCACGAGCGCACGATTCGGCTGGACGCTCGAATGCCTCGACGGCAGGCTCGTGCCGTCCTGGCCCACGAGCTGCAGCACGCCGCGGCGGGCGACGAGGTGACCCACTGCGATCGGACAAACCTCCGTCAGGAGCAGCGCGCTGACCGGCTGGCAGCCCGACTGCTGATCGACGTGCGCGACCTTGGTGACGCGATGATGCTGCACGCTCGCCACCATTCCGCGACGGCTGTCGAGCTGCGTGTCTCGGATCGGCTCCTCGCCGTTCGCCTCGACGACCTGCACCCGAGTGAGCGGGGCTACCTGCGCGGGCGCCTCGAGGATGGCCATGGCGTGGTCTGAGCGGTTGCCCTCAGGTCGGTACCGGGGTGTCTACCGTGACGGTGCGGGCAAGCGGCGGAGCGCAGGGGTGTTCACGCACAAGGCCAAGGCCGAGCGTGAGGCTGGCGCGAAGGAGGTCGACGCCCGCTCGCTGCTGTGGCGTGACCCGGAGGCCTTCAAGCGGCCGTGGGGGGAGTGGGCCGACGAGTGGGAGACCGCCCGCCAGGTCGAGTCGAGCACCGGCCGCACGGACAAGCAGCGCCGGCGCACGTATCTCGACCCTCGCTGGGCGGACGTGCCGATCGGGTCGATCACCCGTCACGACGTGAAGGCCTGGGCGGTCCAGCTTCGAGCGACCGGGATCAGCCCGAGCACGGTGCAGCGGATCGTGCACCTGTTCTCGGCGTCGCTGAACGCTGCGATCGACGCGGAGGTGCTCGAGTCGAACCCCGCCTCGCGGATCCGGCTGCCGAAGGGTGCGCAGGAGCAGGAGCGGTTCCTCACGCACGAGGAGTACTTCGCCATCCGCGCCGAGCTATCGACCACGGCCGACCAGCTGGTGGCCGATCTCCTGGTGAGCACCGGGCTGCGATGGAGCGAGATGGCCGGCCTGCACTGGTCGCGAGTGGATCTCGGCCGCGGCTCGCTGTCGGTCGTCGAGGTGTACGACCAGACGACGGGGACGGTCAAGCCGTACCCGAAGGGCAAGCGTGCCCGGACGGTGCCGTTGACCGATGACCTGGTGGTGGCGCTCGTCGAGCACCAGCGTGGGGCAGGCAAGGGGCAGAGCTGCGGCGTCGACCACACGACCGGGATCTGTCGCTCCGGCCTGGTCTTCACGACGCCGAGCGGCCGGCCGCTGAGGAACTCGAACTGGGCGCCTGGGTGGCGCCGAGCCGTCCTGGACGCGGATGTGGGGCACGTCCGGATCCATGACCTGCGGCACACCTATGCCTCTTGGCTACTCCAGCGTGGGATCCCGATCGCGGAGGTCGGTAGGCTGCTCGGGCACATCTCAACAGTGACGACGGCGAAGTACGCGCACCTTGCGGATTCGCCTAGTGAAGCGGTCCGGCTCGCGCTGGCTGCCCCACGTTTGCCCCACGAAGGTGGGTCGGAGTCGTCACTTTGAGCCTGAAGGGCCCTTAGCTCAGTTGGTAGAGCGTCGGACTTTTAATCCGCTGGTCGTCGGTTCGAGCCCGACAGGGCCTACCGTCCTTCACCTGCACGTACGCAGCGCACTGTGATCGAGCGCCCGCGGCTCCTACGAGCGCGGCATCCGGGCACAATGCCCGCATGGATGACCAGCCGCTCGTGGCGTGTGGGCATTGCGGGTCACGCAACCGCCGTACGTCGGAGCAGTGCTTCATCTGCGCCAGACCGTTGACGGGCCTGGAGGTCGAGGTCCCGGACTCACCGCCGGTGCTGCGGCCGGTCCCCGCCCTCTCGCCCCACCCCGCGCCCTCGGCGGACACTGATGCGGCCGAGAGGATGGAGAGGGGCCCCGCAACCGAAGAGCGGGAAGCGGAGCCCCGTCGGTGGGACGGCAAGCGCCGGCGTACGGCGATCATCGCGGCCGCGGCCGCGGCGGTAGGCGCCGTCGCCCTCGCTGGCGGACTGTGGATGACGCGCGACGGCGAGTCCGTCAACGATCCCTTCGCGCTGCGGGCGGCCGTCATCGAGGAGCCGGACCTGGCGTGGACCTGGGATGCGGACGAGCCGTTCAACACGGTCTCTGCGATGGACCAGGGCGCACTCGTGGTGCTCACTGACGGCGTGATCGTGGCGCTCGACGAGGACGGTGGGGAACGGTGGCGCCGGGACGTCCCAGATGCGGGGTATGCGGTGAACGACGAGCCGGCGAACGTCGTCCACGTCCTGAGCTCGGCATCGGAGGAGCGGACGATCACCGCCCTGGACGCTGAGACCGGCCAGAAGCGGTGGGCGGTCCCGGGGGAGTGGGTGACGAGGCTCGGAGATGCGACTGTCGTGGTCGGTCAGGAGGAGTTCCGCCGGATCGACACCGAGGACGGTTCGGAGATCTGGTCGGTGAGCATCGACGGGTTCGGAGACCTCTCGGAGGATGGGGTGTACGGGTTCAAGGACGGAGACCTCCATGCCTGGGACCTCGAGGGCGACGAGGTATGGGTCTCGGACGCGGAGCTGGCGGACTCCTCGCTGGGGACCGGCACCGTGGCAGCTCTGGACGACTTCATCGCAGCAACCGGCCCCGAGGGCGAGGTGGTGGCGATCGACCCCGTGACCGGCGACGAGCTGTGGCGTGACGACCCCGGCTACAACAACGGCGTGGGCAGCATCGAGCCGGGTTTCGCGTTCACCTATCCGTCCTCGTTGCAGGGCGCAGACGGCCCCCAGGAGACCACCGTCTACGACCGGGACGGCGAAGTGGCGACGCTGGAGCTCACCAAGGACCCGTTCTTCAGCCCTGTTGCGATCGAGCTCGACGGCGAACCCCACTTCGTGGCGTTGGGCTCGGGGCAGATCTACGACGAAGCCTTCGAGGAGGTGGGGACCGTCCCCATCGGCAACACCTCCGCGACGCTGTCCGGCGTCTATGACATGACGGGCGACACCCTGGGCTACGTCCCGTACGGCGCTGACGACCCGCTCTGGGTCATCGACGTCGAGCCCGAAGAGGGGCCGACGTACGTGGTGCCGAGCGATGAGTCGTTCCTCCTCATCGACGGTTCGACGTTGTCGCTCTACCGGTGACTTGTGAGCCCGCAGGAGCGCTGTTTCGGCCGTCTCACCCAATTGGGTGGCCCAAGAAGACCTCGATCGGTCGAGTAGTTGCTAGTGTGTGTCGTGCAACAGGTGCAAGTTCCAGCAGGTACGCCAGCGGAGTTTGTGATCCAACGGCGTTTCTTCTTCGGGCCTGCCAGTCCGTGAGTCGGAGCGACGTGTCACCGCACTTGATGCGGGATCGTCGAAGTGATGATCTTTCGCCCGATAACAGGAGTAACACAGCAATGGCACAAGGCACCGTGAAGTGGTTCAACGCCGAGAAGGGTTTCGGCTTCATTGCGCAGGAGGACGGCGGCGACGACGTGTTCGTGCACTACAGCGCCATCCAGTCCAACGGCTACAAGTCGCTGGACGAGAACCAGAAGGTTGAGTTCGACGTCACCCAGGGTCCCAAGGGTCCCCAGGCGGAGAACGTTCACGCCATCTGATTTCACCCGAAGCCGGACAGCACCTGTCTCGACTTCAAGGCCGAGGCCCCACCCATCTGGGTGGGGCCTCGTTGCCGTTCGGCTCATCTTTTGACCGCTTCGGGCAAAATGGGAGCCCAAAGGTGTTTCAACGGCGTACAAACGGGCAAGGTATGTCCTTGACGTCAACCGGACTGGAGGTGTGCCCATGCACGACCAGTTCGACGTGACCCTCGAGGATGACGACCTGCTCGGCGAGGTGGAGCTCACCACCACCCTGATCATCGCTGCGAGCGAGTCTGACGAGCACCTCGACCAGGACGAGATCGACCGACTGCTCGGTGTCACCCCCACGACCCCGGACGACGAGCCGCCCCTGCCGCGACCGCGCGAGCAGTGATCGACGTCGAGCGGTTGACGCGTCTGTCGTGACGCCGGCGCTCAGCAGGTGGCGAAGAGCAAGGGGCCGCTGGTGAGGTCCGAGAGGACGTACTGGCCCTTGACCGGGTCCAGGCGCATGCGCACGAGCCGCCCCTCGGCGGACACAGAGTCCACGCTGAACCGGTCGGCGAAGTCGCCGTACTGTCCGACAGCAGGGCCGCTGGCCAGGGTGGCCCGGGTGTCCGCGTTGGTCCGCGCCACGTCGTCGGACTCGAAGCCCATGGTCACGCTGATGTGACCGTCGGGGTGGGCAGCCATCGCGAAACCGTTGAGCGGGTGCACCTCCCCGGCGCTCCGGATGAGCTCGTCGGCCTGGGCCTGATCCCTCTCGTCAGCGGTCGCCATCGCGAGGTTCTCGCACGCGTAGGCACCGGTGAACACCGCCGCAGTGAGGGGCGCTGTCAGGTCGGCCACGACCTCCGAGACCGACGTCAGGTGGTCGGCATCGCCGGTCGCCGCCGCCACTGCGTCGTCGAGGTAGGCGAGGGTGTCCGAGGTGAGTACGACACCCAGGTCAGGCAGCAGGGCGAAGAACTGCAGCTCCGGGGTCAGCTGGGGCCCGACGCGCGCAAGCACGTCCGCGCCGCCGGCCCAGACGTCATCCTCGCCGTCGCGGGTGAAACCCAAGGACTCGAGCCTCTCGCCGATCGCGTCGAAGTCCGTGTCGTCGGGGAACCCGAGGATCTCCACGGCCCCCTCGGTGCCTTGGGCGAACAGCTCCCAGTCGATCGTGGCGGGGGAGAACCCGAACTCCGCCTGCAGGGTGGGACTCGACTCGACCAGCGCTGAGGACGTCGACAGGTCTCGGCTGAAGGCCTCGTCGAGGAACTCCGTGACCTCCTCGGGGCTGGGGCGGGTGCCGAAGTCAGTCCCCACCTCACGGCGTACGGCGCGCCAGTCGGTCCACGACAGCCGTTCGGTGGACGCCGGGGCGAGTGATACGGCGCGGGCCAGGTCGGGGCGTTGCCCCTCGCGCCACCACCTCACGGTGGCGACCGTGGCGACCACGACCGCCAGGGCGAGGCAGGCGGCCAGCGCGACGACGAGACCCCGGGGGAGACGACGAAGCACGGGGGGACTCCTCACGGCGCGGTTGGTGGTGTGAGACTAACGCCCATGCCTGGCCCGGACGTCCGCGCTGCTGGAGCCGTCGTGACCCGCAAGGGGGACGAGGTGCTGCTCGTGCACCGTCCCCGCTACGACGACTGGTCCTTCCCCAAGGGCAAGCTCGACCCGGACGAGCACCCCACGACGGCGGCCGTCCGTGAGGTGGCCGAGGAGACCGGGCTCGAGATCAGACTCGGACCGCCGCTTGCCTGCCAGCGCTACGGCATCGGCCAGGGTCGGATGAAGCGCGTCGACTACTGGGTCGCCCGCGCCCTCGGGGACGACGACGTGTCCGGCTACCTCGTCAACGACGAGATCGACGACGTCGCCTGGGTGCCGTGGTCCGAGGCAGTGCGGCGCCTGACCTACGACTACGACCGGGAGACCCTGTCGCAGGCTCGTCCACTGCGCCGCAGCACGCGCGCGCTGGTCGTGCTGCGACACGGTCATGCGCTGCCTCGGCGGTCCTGGCACCTGGACGACCGTCGTCGCCCGCTCCTCGACGTCGGTCAGGCTGAGGCAGAGCGCCTGGTGCCGATCCTGGCGGCGTTCGACGTCGCCGACATCCATTCCTCCTCCAGCGTGCGGTGCGTGGCCACCGTGACGCCGTACGTCCATGCCACGGGCCGACCGCTGCGCTCCTACGACGAGCTGAGCGAGGAGGGGCTCGACCCCGTCGCGATCGAGCGCCTCATGGAGTCGTTGCTCAGCAGCGACGTGAGTTCCGTGGTGTGCGCCCACCGAACGGTCATCCCCATACTCGTCGAGGGGATGGCCCGGACCAATCCCGGGCTCGAGCCCGCCGAGATGCTCGTGGTGCACCATCGCAAGGGCACGGTCGTGGCGACGGAGCGCATAAGCCCCTGATTCCTACCGCTCCGACACGTCCGGGCGCCATAGGTCCCGAGGGTGTTCATGTGACGTACGTCTCCGGCACCGGTGAACGACGCCGACCAGCCCGATTCAGTTCACCCCGCGTTCATCAAGGCCGACTCGGGACGTCACTTGCCGTGTCTACGTTCACGGCGTCAGCAACACAACAGACATATTCAGGAGTCTCGAAGTGAACCGCACTTCCCACCGCTTGGCCCTCATCCCGGGCGCAGCCGTCCTGGTCCTCGCCCTCGCCGCCTGTGGCGGCGGAGACGCCGGCTCCGATGGTGGATCCGA
Organism: Nocardioides sp.; assembly: GCF_035576065.1. Lineage (GTDB taxonomy): Bacteria > Actinomycetota > Actinomycetes > Propionibacteriales > Nocardioidaceae > Nocardioides. The sequence continues at coordinate 90,895 of NZ_DATLWX010000006.1, read as the reverse complement.
TGGTGGATCCGGCGCCAGCGGCACCGTCGCCGTCGACGGGTCGTCCACGGTCGAGCCCATGTCCAAGGCTGCCGCCGAGCTCCTGTCCGAGGAGAACCCCGACGTCCGCGTCAACGTGGGTGCTGCCGGCACCGGCGGCGGGTTCGAGGTCTTCTGCGCGGGGCAGACTGACATCTCCGACGCGTCCCGCCCGATCGAGGAGGACGAGGTCGCTGCGTGCGAGGAGGGCGGGGTCGAGTACACCGAGCTCCAGGTCGCCACCGATGCGCTCACCGTCGCCGTCCACCCCGACCTCGACGTCGACTGCCTCACGACCGACCAGCTCGTCGACCTGATGGGTCCGAAGGCCACGGCTACCAACTGGAACGAGATCGACCCGAGCTTCCCGGACCAGGAGATCTCCTTCTTCTTCCCCGGCACCGACTCGGGCACCTACGACTACATGGCGGCCGACGTCGTCGCCGACGAGTCCGAGGTACTGCGCACCGACGTCGAGTCCTCGGAGGACGACAACGTCCTCGTCCAGGGCGTCGGCGGCACCGAAGGTGCTGTCGGGTTCTTCGGCTACACCTACTACGAAGAGAACCAGGACACGCTCAAGGCGCTGCAGATCGACTCCGGCAGCGGTTGTGTCGAGCCGTCCGCGGAGACCGCCCAGGCCGGCGACTACACGCCTCTGGCCCGTCCGCTGTTCATCTACGTGAGCAACTCGTCCTATGCCGACAACGCTGCCACCAAGGAGTACGTCGACTACTACATCGAGAACCTCGAGACGATCGCCGATGCGGCAAAGTTCATCCCGCTGAGCGAAGAGCTCTACGGCGAGACCCAGTCGGCCCTCGAAGGCCTGTCCTCCTGATCGCCAGGGGTACCTTCCTCGCATGAGCACCAACATCAGCAACGGCGCAGGCCCGTCCCTCGGGGCGGGCCTGCCCGGTGCTTCCCTCAACCTCGGGAAGCGTTCGCGTCCGGCGGAGTCGGCCATCAAGTCCGCCCTGTTCGGCTCCGCGATGCTCTCGGTCCTGATCACCTTCGGCATCATCATCGCGTTGATCCAGCCGGTCCTCGAGTTCTTCGGTGAGATCCCCCTCGGCGACTTCTTCACCTTCGACGAGACGGAGACCTTCGCGGTCGGGCCGCTGATCGCCGCCACTCTCGTGGTCACCGTCATCGCACTGCTGGTGGCCGTCCCTCTCGGGCTGGGCGCGGCGATGTACCTCTCGGAGTACGCCTCCAAGCGGGCTCGCAAGATCCTCAAGCCCACCGTCGAGCTGCTGGCCGGTGTCCCGTCCGTCGTCTACGGCTTCTTCGCCGTGGTGTTCGTGACGCCGCAACTGTTGCAGGACATCCTCAGCCTCGAGGTGGGCTTCACCAACGCGCTGGCCGCGGGCCTGGTGCTCGGGGTGATGATCATCCCGACGGTCGCCTCGCTCGCGGAGGACGCCTTCAGCGCCGTTCCCCAAGCGTTGCGACAGGGGTCCCTCGCCATGGGCGCCAACCGCATGCAGACCACCCTGCGCGTCGTTCTGCCCGCCGCACTCTCGGGCGTCGCAGCCGCCGTCGTGCTGGGGCTCTCCCGAGCGGTTGGCGAGACGATGATCGTGACCCTCGCTGCGGGGTCGCAGCGCAACCTCTCGATCGACCCGCGGGAGGGCATGCAGACGATGACCGGCTTCATGGCCACCACCGCGGGAGGCGAGAACCCCGTCGGCTCCACGTCCTACAACATGCTGTTCGCAGTCGGGCTGACGCTCTTCGTGATCACCCTGGTCATCAACATGATCAGCATCGCCCTGGTTCGTCGCTACAGGCAGGCCTACTGACATGAGCATCGCCGCCACCACTGCCCGCGAGACCGTGCAGATCGCGAGCGCGGGCCGGAGTCGCGACCGCAACCCGGCCTCGATGGTCTTCCTCGGCGCCTTGTGGTTCTCCCTGTTCTTCGGCGTCATGGTGCTCGTCGTGCTGATCACCGACACCGCCATCGACGGGGCCGGGCGGTTCGATGCCAACCTCCTCACGAGGTACGACTCGACGCTCGTCCCGGAGCGGACCGGGTTCCGAGCGGGCATCCTCGGCACCATCTGGTTGATGATGTTCACCGCCCTGATGGCGGTGCCTCTCGGCATCGCCGCGGCCGTCTATCTCGAAGAGTTCGCGGACTCCCAGAAGTGGTACAACCGCTTCATCGAGGTCAACCTGCAGAACCTCGCCGCGGTGCCCGCGATCGTCTACGGCCTCCTGGCCGTCGCCGTGCTCGCCATCGTCGGGATCAACACGCGTGGCGTCATGCTGGGTGGCGCGATCGCGCTCGCCCTGCTCATCCTGCCCGTGATCATCATCACCACCCGCGAGGCAGTGCGTGCCGTGCCGGAGGAGATCCGGCAGGGCTCGTACGCCCTCGGTGCCACGACGTGGCAGACGACCTGGCGGCAGGTGCTGCCCTCGGCCGTGCCTGGCATCGCCACGGGCACGATCCTCGGGCTGTCGCGTGCGATCGGCGAGGCTGCGCCACTCGTGATGCTCGGCCTCTACTCCTCGGTCCGCTTCGATCCCGAGGGACTGATGAGTGCCATCACCGCGCTGCCGATCCAGATCTACGGGCTCAGCTCCAACTCGCAAGAAGCGTACCGAGAGGCCGCGTCGGCGGCCATCATCGTCCTGCTGGTCATGGTCCTCGGTCTCAACGGCCTGGCCATCTTCATCCGCAACAAGTTCCAGCGATCCTGGTGAGAGAGACTGACGACATGGCCAACCCCCCCGCCACTGCGACAACCAGCGGCACGGACCAGAATGCCCGCATGGGTTCCTTCGCCGAGGTCCACGGTGCCGACAACCGCCAGTTGCCTGCCTTCCCGCAGAGCCCGGTGATGGAGGCGCGCGACCTCAACGTCTTCTACGGCGACTTCCACGCCGTGCACGACGTCAACCTCGCCTACGGACGCAACGAGATCACCGCGATGATCGGCCCGTCGGGCTGTGGCAAGTCCACGGTGCTCAGGTGCCTGAACCGGATGAACGACCTGGTGGCGGGTGCCCGGGTCGAGGGCAGCGTGGTCTACCACGACCAGGACATCTATGCGAAGGGCATCGACCCCATCGCGGTGCGCACCCACATCGGCATGGTGTTCCAGAAGCCGAACCCGTTCCCGAAGTCGATCTACGACAACATCGCCTACGGCCCTCGGGTCACCGGCATGAAGGTCGACAACATGGACGACCTGGTCGAGGAGGCCCTGCGCGGCGCAGCCTTGTGGGACGAGGTCAAGGACAAGCTCAAGCAGTCGGCGTACGGGCTCTCGGGCGGCCAGCAGCAGCGGCTCTGCATCGCGCGCACCATCGCGACCAAGCCGGACGTCATCTTGATGGACGAGCCGTGCTCGGCCCTCGACCCGATCGCCACGGCCCGGGTCGAGGACCTGATGATGACGCTGCGCGACGACTACACGATCATCGTGGTCACGCACAACATGCAGCAGGCGGCTCGCGTGTCCGACCGGACGGCCTTCTTCACCGCCCGCCCGGACGAGACCACGGGCAACCGCACGGGACTCCTGGTCGAGTTCGACCTCACCACGAAGATCTTCTCCAACCCCTCCGACAAGCGGACCGAGGACTACATCTCCGGTCGCTTCGGCTGATCCCTCAGCGCCTGACCTCCCGGCAACACGGGGTGCTGGGGGGTCAGGGCAGGAACAGGGCGATGAACCAGTACGTCAGCGCGGCCGCGAGGCCGGCAGCGGGGAAGGTCAGCACCCAGGCGGTCAGGATCGACCTCGCCACGCCCCACCGCACGGCGGAGAGGCGCTTCGTGGCGCCGACGCCCATGACCGCGGAGGTGATGGTGTGCGTGGTGGAGATGGGTGCCTCGAAGACGTAGGCCGTCGTGTAGAGCACAGACGCGGCCACTGACTCGGCGGCAAAGCCGCGGGGCGGGTCGAGGGCGATGATGCGACGGCCCAGGGTCCGCATGATGCGCCACCCGCCGGACCATGTGCCCAGGGAGATCGCCGTGGCTGCCGCGAGGATGACCCACAGGGGGAGGGGGTCCGACTCAGTGACGATTCCACCCGTCAGCAGCGCCAGGAAGATCACGCCCATGGTCTTCTGGGCGTCCTGGAGGCCGTGGCCAAGCGCCATCGCGCCGGCGGAGATGGTTTGCGCGACCTTGAAGCCCCGGTTGGCCTTGGCCGGGTGCGCGTTGCGGAAGATCCACATGATGGCGATCATCACCCCGAAGCCCAGGCTGAAGGCCACCAGCGGCGAGAGGAGCATCGGGATGACGACCTTCTCCAGGACGACGCTCCAGTTGGCGGTCGCGCCCGCGGCGAGAGCGGCGCCGACCAGCCCACCTATGAGCGCGTGCGAGGAGGAGGACGGCAGGCCGTAGTACCAGGTGATCATGTTCCAGGTGATCGCGCCGACGAGACCTGCCATCACGATCACCAGGCCAGGAGTGCCGGTGCCGGGATCGATGGTGTCGGAGACCGTCTGGGCGACCTTCTGACCGAGGAAGGCACCGACGAAGTTCATCACCGCGGCCATGGCCAGGGCGATCCTGGGTGTCAGGGCGCCGGTGGAGACCGAGGTGGCGATGGCGTTGGCCGCGTCGTGGAATCCGTTGGTGTAGTCGAACACCAGGGCAACGACGACGACCGCGATGATGATCGCGAGTTCCATCGGAGGTCAGGACTCCTTGACGGCGATCTGCTCCAGGATGTTCGCGACCCTCTCGAAGGCGTCGATGGCGCTTTCGAGAGCTCCTACGATGTCCTTGAGCTTGATGACCTCCATGGCTTCGTACTCGCCGTTGAAGAGGTGGGCCAGGATGCGCCTGTAGCTACGGTCACCGGCGTTCTCGAGCCGGTTGATCTCGATCCAGTATTCGTCGAGGTCGCTCATGGTCGTCAGGCTCGGCATGGCCTCGGCGGTGAGCTCGGCGCAGCGCTGGAGCACCTCGACCTGCTCGGAGGTCTCGGCAGGCAGCGTGGTCACGCCGTAGAGCAGGACGAGGTCGACGGCCTCGTCCATCTCATCCATGACGTCGTCGAGTGCGGACGCCAGGGCGTAGATGTCCTCGCGGTCGAACGGCGTCACGAAGGTGCTGTTGACGCGCTTGACGATCGCATGGGTGGTCTCGTCGGCGGCATGCTCGGCGTCACGCATGCGGGAGGCGATCCCCTCGCGGTCGTTGCCGTCGCCGAGCATCTCGGCGAGGAGCTGGGCGCCGACGACCAGGTGCGAGGCGGACTCGCTGAACAGGTCGTAGAAAGACGCGTCGACGGGCCGGAACTTCAAACGCACGGCGAACTCCGAACGAGGGGGACGTGAACGATGCACATGCTAGGGGGTCGGCGCCCCGAGCCCGCAACCCAGCGGAACCCGGCTGACCGGAGGCTGGCTCAGCGACGTCTGCGCTGCTGCTCGATCAGCCTCTCCTGCAGGTGCACATCACCGTCGTTGAGACGCCACGCACCGGTGTTGTCGAGGGTCCAGGCGCTGGTGGTGGGCTCGAAGGCGAGGTCGAGGAGCTCGCCGATGGCCTCGACATTGGGCCCTTCGGGCAGACGCACGAGCACCTCCACCCGACGGTCCAGGTTGCGGTGCATCATGTCGGCGGACCCGATCCAGGCCAGTGGCTCGCCGTCGTTGACGAACCAGAAGACGCGGCTGTGCTCGAGGAACCTGCCGAGGATGGAGCGCACCTGGATGGTCTCGGAGAGCCCCGGGACGCCCGGCCGGAGCGCACAGATGCCCCGGATGAGGAGGTCGACGGGCACACCTGCCTGGGAGGCGAGGTAGAGCGCGTCGATGATCGCCTCGTCGACGATCGAGTTGGCCTTGATCCGGATCCCCGAGGACCGTCCGGCCTGGTGGTTGGCGACCTCGGCATGGATCTGGCCGATCAGCCCGTCGCGGACGCTGTCGGGGGCAACCAGCAGGCCGTCGTACGTCGTGTTGCGACTGATGCCTGAGAGGTTGTTGAACAGGTGTGCGACGTCCTCGCCCACGGCCGGGTCGGCCGTGAGGAGCCCGAGGTCCTCGTAGAGGCGCGCAGTCTTGGGGTTGTAGTTGCCCGTCCCGATGTGGGTGTAGCGGCGGATGCCGTCCGGCTCGTCACGGACGACCAATGAGAGCTTGCAGTGGGTCTTGAGTCCGACCAGGCCGTAGACCACGTGACAGCCCGCGTGCTCGAGCTTGCGAGCCCACCGGATGTTGGCCTGCTCGTCGAAGCGTGCCTTGATCTCGACGATCACCAGCACCTGCTTGCCAGCCTCGGCTGCGTCGATGAGGGCGTCGATGATCGGGCTGTCACCCGAGGTGCGGTAGAGGGTCTGCTTGATCGCCAGCACGTGCGGGTCGGCCGCTGCCTGCTCGAGGAACCGCTGGACCGACGTGGCAAATGAGTCGTAGGGGTGGTGCAGCAGCACGTCGTTGCGGCGTACGGACTCGAAGACATCGACCGGCTTCGACGTCTCGACCTCGGCCAGGTGGGCGTGGGTGGTGGGCACGAAAGTGGGGAACTTCAGGTCGTCGCGCGGCAGGTCGGCGATGGAGTGCAGGCCGCGGAGGTCGAGCGGACCCGGCAGCCGCGAGACCTCCTGGCGGTTGACGCCGAGCTCAGAGATCAGCAGGTCGAGCATCTTCTGGTCGATCGAGTCCTCGACCTCGAGCCGCACGGGCGGCCCGAACTTGCGCCGCAGCAGCTCCTTCTCAAGTGCCTTGAGCAGGTTTTCGGCGTCGTCCTCCTCGACCTCGAGGTCTTCGTTGCGGGTCACGCGGAAGGTGTGGGCCTGGAGCACCTCCATGCCCGGGAACAGCTTCCTGAGGTGCTCGCTGATGACGTCCTCCAGCGGCACGAAGCGCTGGTTGCCGACCGCCACGAACCGGCTGAAGATCGGCGGCACCTTGACCCGGGCGAAGTGCTGGGTCTTGGTCTTGGGGTGACGCACCACGACGGCGAGGTTGAGGGAGAGCCCGGAGATGTAGGGGAAGGGGTGGGCGGGGTCGACGGCGAGCGGGGTGAGGACCGGGAAGATCCGCTCCTTGAAGAGCTTCTTGCAGACCTTCTGCTCGTCGCGGTCCAGCTCGGCCCACCGCACGATCTCGATGCCCTGGTCACGCAGCTCCGGGATCACCTGGTCGCTGAAGACCCGGGCGTGGCGTTCCATGAGGTCACGACTGTCGGCCCAGAGCTGTTCGAGCTGTTGGCGCGGGAGCAGCCCGCTGGCGGCGCGTACGGCGACGCCTGCTGCGATCCGGCGCTTGATGCCCGCCACGCGGACCATGAAGAACTCGTCGAGGTTGCTGGCGAAGATCGCCAGGAACCGCGCGCGCTCGAGCAGCGGCAACGAGTGGTCCTCGGCCAGCTCCAGCACCCGCTGGTTGAAGTGCAGCCAGGACAGCTCTCGGTCGAGGAACCGGTCCTCGAACTTCTCGACGGCGGCGATCTCTGCAGCGTCGGGGACGTAGGGCGGCTCGACGTCGAAGGTGTCGCTGGGGTGTGCGAACGGCTCCGCGGTGGGACCGTCCTCCACGGAGGACCCGAGGGTGCTGGGGAGGGTGGTGCTGGCAGCGGACGCGTCGGGCATGGAGCCAGTCTGTCACCGGATCGTGAACGGGAGACGACGTTCGTGGCCTCGGAGGCCACTAGCCTGCTGCAGGTGAGCATCGTGGATCGCCTCGAGACCCTGACCGTCGCCAGCGCGCTCGCGCTGCCCGAGCGAATCCAACGGCTACTTGCTGGTCGCCCCGTGGTGGTCGAGGGTCAGCGGCTCGCGACCGAGACCCAGCTCCTCCTCCGGCTCCAGAAGGTGGCTCGTGAGCCCGGTGTCGAGACCCTGCCCATCCCCGAGGGGCGGCTCGCACTCGTCAAGCAGTCAGCCATCGTCGGCGGTCGCCAGCCCATCGGCGCGGTCCACGACGTGAGCGTCGCGGGGCGCCCGGCCAGGTTCTACGAGCCGACCGGTGTTGGGACGGCCAGCGCGCTGCTGGTCTTCTTCCACGGCGGTGCCTGGGTGTACGGCGACCTCGACTCCCACGACGCCGTGTGCCGGTTCCTCGCCGAGCGCGCAGGCGTGCGGGTGATCGCCGTGGACTACCGGCTCGCACCGGAGGCGCCGTTCCCGGCGGCGTACGACGACTGTGTGAGTGCCTACGCGGAGATCATCGAGCGGGCGGACGAGTGGCAGATCGACCCCGACCGGGTGGCCGTCGGCGGGGACAGCGCCGGTGCCAACCTCGCGACGGGGGTGGCCATCGAAGCGGCGCGTCAGGGATGGCCGTGCGCCTTCCAGCTGCTCGTCTATCCCGGCACCGACATGACCGCCAGCATGCCGAGCCGCCGCACCTTCGCCGAGGGCTTCCTGCTCACCCAGGAGTTCATGGACCGCGGTCGGGACAACTACGCGCCCGACAGGGGCCTCTGGACCGACCCGCGGGTCAGCCCGCTCTTCGCCGAGCTCCCGCTCGGTCTGGCGCCTGCCTACGTCGCGACCGCCGGCTTCGACCCGCTGCGCGACGAGGGGGAGGCCTATGCCGAGCGACTGCGGGACGCAGGGTGCACGGTCGAGCACGTCCGCTTCCCGGGGATGATCCACAGCTTCTTCAACGTGGTCGGGGTCGGACGGACCGCCCGGGCGGCCGTCGGGGAGATCGCAGCGGCGTTGCGCGCGGGGCTGGCAGTCTCGAAGGCGGCTCAGTAGACCAGCGCCTGGACGCCCTCCCCGAGGACCTCCTCGGCGAAGACTGCCGCTCCGGCGATCGTGACGCCCACGCGCAGGTCGCTCTCCGCGATCCCGCGACGCGCCGCGCACTGGGTGCAGACAGTCACCCGGCCGCCGCCGACGACGGCTCCGAGCAGGTCGGCCAACGGGGCGGCGAGCTCGAGGTCGAACTCCTCGGCGCGCCCCGGAACGCCGAACCAGGCGGCCTCCCCGGTCAGCCACAGCGAGACCTCCGCGCCGGCAGCGACGGCGGCCGCCGACACGGTGAAGGCCTGGTTGCAGCGCTCCGCATCCTCCGAGCCGCAGGTGACCTTGACGACGAGAGAGCGAGGCATGACCCCAGCCTAGGCGTGCCGACGGACACGCCCAGGACGCCTAGACTCGGCGCATGCCGTTCGAGATCCCCGAGAACCTCCACCCCAACTGCGGGCCACTGGCCTGGCTGCTGGGGACGTGGCGCGGCAACGGCCACGGCGACTACCCGACGATCGAGGGTTTCCAGTTCGGCCAGGAGCTCATCTTCACCCACGACGGTCGCCCTTTCTTCCACTACATGTCCCGGGCCTGGGTCGTGGACGAGCAGGGCGAGCACGTCCGCGACGCTGCGATGGAGTCCGGGTTCCTGCGCTGTCCTGAGCCGGGCCACGTCGAGCTCCTCCTTGCCCACAACACCGGCTTCGCCGAGGTCTGGTACGGCGCAGCGGAGGGCGGCCGGCTCGAGATGCACACCGCCGGAGTGGCCTTCACCGAGACCGCCAAGGAGGTCACCGCCGGGTCGCGCATGTACGGCAACGTGGAGGGCGACCTGATGTATGCCTACGACATGGCTGCTGCGGGCCAAGAGCTGCAGCCGCACACCTGGGCCCGACTGAAGCGGGTCTGACACCGTGCCCGACGAGCTCGCCGACCGGCTGCGCGGCAGCGGCTACCGACTGACGCCCCAGCGCCAGCTGATCCTTCGTGCCGTCGAAGACCTCCACCACGCCACCCCGGACGAGGTGCTGGCACACGTCCGTGCGCAGGCCAGCGCCGTCAACGCCTCGACCGTCTACCGCACCCTCGAGGTGCTCGAGGAGCTCGGGCTCGTCCGCCACGCGCACCTGAGCGACCGGGCACCGACCTACCACTCCACCCGTGAGCCCGAGCACATCCACCTCGTCTGCCGGAAGTGTCAGCGGGTCCGCAGTGTTGAACCCGAGGTGGCGACCGCGCTGGTCGCCACCCTGAGCCGTGACCACGGCTTCGAGATCGACCTCGGTCACCTCGCGGTCTTCGGTCACTGCGTCGAATGCACGCAAGGAGACACCCCATGACCTCGCCCCTGCTCCACCTCCCCGGCGCCGTGGCCGGCGACGGCATCGATGCCCCCGTTGCTGCCCACTACGGCTCGTTCAACGGCGAGCAGCGCGTGCTGGAGTCGGGTGAGGGCTTCGTGGACCTCTCGCACCGCGACGTCATCCGGGTCGAGGGCCCCGATCGGTTGACGTGGCTGCACAGCCTCACGACCCAGTTCTTCGAGGGCCTCGCACCCAGCGTCTGGACCGAGGCGCTGGTGCTCAGCCCGCAAGGACACGTCGAGCACGCGTTCGCCGGGGCCGACGACGGCACCGCCTTCGTAGCGCACACGGAGCCGGGCGCCGGTCAGCCACTGATCGACTTCCTGGACCGGATGCGCTTCATGATGCGGGTCGAGGTCGGCCTCCAGACTCCGGACCTGGCGGTCGCATGGCGCCCGTCGAGCGGCGAGCGCGCTGCGACGTACGACTTCGTCCCACGCAGCCGTCTCGAGGCGTACGCCGAAGCTGCCGGTCCGGCCGCGGGATCGTGGGCCTTCGAAGCGCTGCGGATCGCACGGGGCGAGCCGAGGCTCGGGCTCGACACCGACCACCGCTCGATCCCCAACGAGCTCGGCTGGATCGGCCCGGCCGTCCACCTGGACAAGGGCTGCTATCGCGGACAGGAGACGGTCGCCCGGGTGCACACGCTCGGTCGCCCGCCGCGTCGGCTGACGCTGCTTCACCTCGACGGGTCGGAGAACCGTCTCCCCGTGCGCGGCTCGGAGATCACCATGGGCGAGAAGGCGGTCGGCTTCGTCGGCACCTCCGCCCGTCACTACGAGCTCGGCCCGATCGGGCTGGCGCTGATCAAGCGCAACGTGCCGGTGGACGCCGCCCTGACGGTGGACGGGATGCCGGCAGCGCAGGAGGTCATCGTCGATCCCGAGGTGGGCCTGCACGTCCGGCCACGACGGTGAACCTCGACCTGGTCGAAGCGGTGGCCGACGCGGCCGCCAGGGCTGATGGCGCTGCCCCCCTCGACGAGGCGACGTGGCGATCCCTCCGCGCCGGGGACGAGGGTTGGAGCGGGGTCGTCACGCGCGAGGCGTTTGCGTTGACCCGGGGCGAGGACCTCCACCTCGTCGTCCACCCCGACCACCGGCGGCGGGGCCGCGGGGCCGGCCTCCTGGAGGGTGTCGCGGGTCCGGCCCGGGCGTGGTCGCACGGAGACCACCCCGCGGCAGCGACGCTTGCTGCGGGGGCCGGCTTCGAGCGGGTCCGCGACCTGTGGGTCATGCGGCGCTCCGCTGACGAGGCGTTGGCACCCGTGCCGGACCTCGCCATCCGCGCCTACACCGACGCGGACGCCGCGGAGCTGCTGCGCGTCAACGCTGCGGCGTTCGCCGAGCACCCCGAGCAGGCAGCGATGGACGAGCGCGATCTGGCGGCGCGGATGGCCGAGCCGTGGTTCGACCCGGCCGGGTTGTTCGTGGCGACGGAGGGACCGCGGATGCTGGGCTTCCACTGGACCAAGCAGCACTCGCCCGACCTCGGGGAGGTCTACGTCGTCGGGATCGACCCCGCCGCCCAGGGTCGCGGGCTCGGCCGCGCACTCACGCTGACCGGCCTGCACCACCTGGCCGAGCACGGCGTCTCGGAGGTCCTGTTGTTCGTCGAGGCGGACAACCACGCCGCCCTGTCGACGTACTCCCGGCTCGGCTTCACCCATGCAGACGCGGACACGCACGTGATGTATCGCCGGGACGCCTGAGCCGGGCAGTTGGTGGCCCAGAACAGGGAATGCGTTGAAATCCCCTGGGCCGAGGTCGAGGACGTGCGGCTCATCCAAGCGGCCGCGCCGCGTGTGATCGTCAGGTCGTCGGGGCGAAAGCTCGATGTGCGCGTCTATGCCGACGGGCTCGTCGGAGACCTGTTCGGTGCCCTGTCCAGCGTCAACCACGGCCGGATGAAACTGAGCTGATCAGGCGTCCTGTTGCCGGCGGGTGACTGAAGAGTCCTCGCCGGACACCTCTTTGGCGGGCAGGACGAAGCGGTAGCCCACGTTGCGCACGGTGCCGATCAGGTGCTCGTTCTCCACACCGAGCTTGGCGCGGAGTCGGCGCACGTGGACGTCGACGGTGCGAGTGCCACCGAAGTAGTCGTAGCCCCAGACCTCCTGCAGCAGCTGCTGCCGGGTGAAGACCCGCCCGGGGTGCTGGGCGAGGAACTTCAGCAGCTCGAACTCCTTGTAGGTCAGGTCGAGGGCCCGGCCGCTGATCTTCGCGGTGTACGTCGCATCGTCGACCACGACCTCGCCGGACCGGATCACGTGCGAGGCAGGGTCGGCAGCCTCGCGCTGCGCCGCGAGGCGGCCAACGGACAGCCGGATGCGCGCCTCGAGCTCGGCCGGGCCGCACGTGTGGAGCACGACGTCGTCCATGGCCCAGTCGTGCGTGACGACGGCGAGCCCGCCCTCGGTGATGATCAGCAGCACGGGCACGTCGGTGCCGGTCGTCCGGATGAGCCGGCACAGGTCACGAGCGTGAGCGAGCTCCTGGCGACCATCGATGAGCACGAGGTCCGCATCGGGGGCGTCGAGCAGCGCGCTGCCCTCGGCGGGGAGGATCTTGACCGTGTGGCCGAGCAGCGCAAGGGCAGGCAGCACGTCGGCAGATGGACGCAGGGCACTGGTCAGCAGCAGCAAGGCGCTCATGGCGGTGTCCTCCCCACGGTGGCGGAGTACGACAGAGTAGGCGCTGTGAGCATCGACAGCAGCCCAACGTCTGAGGCTGAGACGATCACCACGCGCTACTGGGCCGGGGCCAGGTCGGCGGCTGGCGTGGACCAGGACGTTTTCGAGGTGTCCGGCCCGGTCACCTTGTCGGAGGTCCTGAGGCTCGTCCTGGCCGCCCATCCAGGTGTGGACGTGGCGCGGACGATCGGGGTCTGCTCGGTGCTGGTCGGCGATCGTCCGGCGGGCACCGAGGACGCGGACGCAGTCATGGTCCCGCCCGGCGCGACCGTCGAGTTCCTGCCGCCGTTCGCCGGCGGCTGACGTCTCCATCAGCCTGGAGTGCCGGGACAACATGAACGACGGGTCGTGGGCACGCGTCTCTTCGGTTAAGGTCAGCCCGCGTCTTCGCGTTTCGACGTCGAGCATTTCGGGGAGTCGGGTCGAGGACGAACCTCAGTTCACGTGATCATCAAAAGTAGGGGGAAGCATGAGTAGAGCCATGTCCGAGCGCGTAGTGCGCCGTTTGACCGCGATGGGTGCGGGCGCCGCGCTCGTGGCCGCGGGGCTCAGCCTGGGCGCGGTGGCGCCCGCAAACGCGGCTTCGGTCGTGACCGGCGGTGTCATCGACGGGTTCGGCAACCCGATCTCAGGCGAGGTGGGCTACTACCGCCAACAGGGTGACGGCACGTACGGCCCCGAGCCCTCGGGCTTCATCTACGTCGGGAATGACGGCTACATCGAGGGCTCGCTGTCCGACGGCATCTACAAGATCGAGTTCGAGACTTACGGCGACTACACCGAGTTCTACAAGGACCAGCCTGACCTGGCGACTGCGAGTGCCTTCGAGGTCGCTGGCGGCAATCCGGTCGCGCTGGGATCCTGGACCATCGACCAGCCCTACGTCGTCGGCGCGGTCACCAACGCCGCCGGCAAGCCGTTGAGCGCCTCCATCGGGGTGTTCGACGCGGCGAGCGGTGCGAGTCTGGACACCGCGGGCACCGACGAGCAGGGCACCTTCAAGATCGCGACGCGGTCTGCGCCGGTCAAGTTGTCCTTCTCCGCAGAGGATCACGCCCTCGAGTTCTACGCCGACGCCCCTGACCTGGCCTCCGCCGCGCCGGTCACGGCGACCCCCACGGGTGCCAACCTCGGCAACATCGTCCTCGCATCTGGCGGCAGCATCAGCGGTCAGGTCACGAGCGACGCCGGTGTCCCCCTCGAGTTCGTCGAGGTCTATGCAGGCAGCCGGAGCGACCTCACGGACAAGAACGGCATCTACACCATCCGGAACGTGCGCACCGGACAGCAGGTCGTGGAGTTCAGCGACCCGATCGATGAATACACCTCCGAGTACTACAACAACGCCGCCACCCCGGCTCTTGCCACGCCCGTCAGCGTCGGTGTCGGCCAGGCCGTCGGCGGCATCAACGCGGCGCTGACGCCCCGCCCCGCCGACACCCGGACGACCGAGATCACCGGGACGGTCAAGGACAACCTCGGCGTTCCGGTCGTCGGCGCCCGGGTGGGTGCAGTGACCACACCGGCTCGTACCTCGGACAAGGAGACCATCGAGGTCGTCTACTCCAACCGCCAGGGCGTCTTCGCCTTCAAGGAGCTGGAGAAGGTCCAGGGTGAGAACCAGTTCAAGATCGTGTCCGAGGTCTACGACCAGGGCGACGACAACGCGTTCGCCCTGTTCGGGTCCTGGTACGGCGGCGTGCAGGACTACGACCGTTCTCCTGCTGTCACCGTGACCCCCGGCACGCCCGTGGGCGCCGTGGACGTCGTGCTCGAGCGCGCCGGCGGCATCGCGGGCTCCGTGACGGGTCTGCCCGGTGTGCCGCTGAGGCCCCAGGTGTCCCTGCGAGGCAACGACGACGGGGCGCTCGTCAACTCTTTCGCCGACTTCGAGGCGGATTCGACCTTCGAGACTCGTTCGGTTCGCGCCGGCACCTACAAGGTCCGCTTCGACGACTCGTCCGGGTTCCACGCGGGTGAGTGGTGGAAGGACAAGTCCGAGGTCGACGACGCTGTCGTCATCACGGTGAAGTCCGGTCAGCTCGTGACCGGTCTGGCCGCCGTTCTCGGCAACCGGCTCACGGCGGTCGAGCGTCCCTCGCTCGGAGTCGACTACCCCTGGGTGGGCAGCGCCATCACGGCCGACCCGGGAGTGTGGAACGTGCAGTCCCTCACGGACTTCGACTACGAGTGGCTCGTGGGCAGCACGGTGGTCGGCACCGGAGAGACCTTCACCCCGACCGCGGCCCACATCGGCGACCGGCTGACCCTGCGGGTGACCGCAGAGAACCGGAAGCTCATCGGCTCGGCCACCTCGGCCACCTCGGTCAAGATCGGCTACAAGCCGAGGATCAAGGTGAAGACCTCGGGCGGTGAGGCGGCGATCACGATCAAGGCCAGCCCGGTGAAGGCCAAGAAGGTGAAGGGCAAGGTCATCGTCAAGGAGATCGTCAAGGTCATGGACAACGGGACGATCAAGTACAAGAAGATCGCCAAGACCAAGATCAAGAAGGGCAAGGGCACCGTTTCCCTCGCCAAGCTGAAGAAGGGCAAGCACAAGCTGGTCTTCTTCTTCATCGGCAAGGGCAAGGTCGGCTCCAACGACGAGCCCGTGAAGGTCAAGATCAAGCGCTGACGTAGAGCATCAGCAACATCGCAGGGCCCCGGTGGTTTCGACCACCGGGGCCCTGTGTGCATTTTGTGCGGCTCTCCGGCCGCGCGTCGAAAGCGCGGCAGCTCCGCCGACACCGCAATGAATCTCACATCGTGGTTGCTATATCCAGCATGCGAGACGCGGGAATGTGCCCGGTCACACTCGCCTTAGAGTCCACATCATGTTCTCGACCATGCTGACCAAGCGCCGCGCAGTGGATCACTGCCGCACGCGCTCGGCGCTGTGTCGAATGTCCTGACGGGTCCGCACACCACACCCGGCTGAGCCCATTCCTGGGCTCGCCGTTGCGGCCTCGTCCCTTCGCAGCCCGCGGCACCTGCCTGCGCGCTGACCATCCGCGCCATTCCACACGTCAGCAGATCTGTCCACACCAAGGAGCACACCCCATGAGCCGCGAAGAATCGCTCGTCACCGTCCAGTGGGTCGAGGACAACCTCGACACCGACGGTGTCGTCCTGATCGAGGTCGACGAAGACACGACCTCCTACGACAAGGGCCACATCCGCAACGCGATCAAGCTCGACTGGACCACCGACCTGCAGGACCAGGTCCGTCGCGACTTCGTCAGCAAGGCGCAGTTCGAGGCCCTGCTGTCGGAGCGTGGGGTCAACAACGACGACACGGTCGTGCTCTACGGCGGCAACAACAACTGGTTCGCCGCCTACGCCTACTGGTACTTCAAGCTCTACGGCCACCAGTCCGTCAAGCTGATGGACGGCGGGCGCAAGAAGTGGGAGCTGGACTCCCGCGAGCTGACCGACCAGCTGCCGACGCGGGCCAGGACGAGCTACACCGCGACCGAGCAGGACCACTCGATCCGCGCGTTCCGCGACGAGGCCGTCGCCGCGATCGGGGTCTCGAACCTCATCGACGTGCGCAGCCCGGACGAATACGCCGGCCGCCTGTTGGCCCCCGCCCACCTGCCGCAGGAGCAGTCGCAGCGCGCTGGCCACATCCCCACGTCGCTGAACGTGCCGTGGAGCAAGAACGCCAACGACGACGGCACCTTCAAGTCCGACGAGGACCTCAAGGCGCTGTATGCCGACGTGGGGATCGACGACTCCAAGGACACCATCGCGCTGTGCCGGATCGGTGAACGCTCCTCGATCACGTGGTTCGTCCTCAAGGAGCTGCTCGGTCACACGAACGTGAAGAACTACGACGGCTCCTGGACCGAGTACGGCTCGCTCGTCGGCGTACCGATCGGTCTCGGCGACGAGCCCGGGGAGGCCTGACATGTGCGGAGCAGTAGAAGGCGGACTGTCCCTCGAGGGAGTCAACGTCGCGAAGGAAGCAGTGATCCAGGGCCAGGTGACGCGCGCTGGCGAGCCGGTCGGGTCGGCCTACGTCCGACTGCTCGACGGGACGGGTGAGTTCACGGCCGAGGTGCCCACCAGTGCCACCGGGCACTTCCGCTTCTTCGCGGGCGAGGGTGAGTGGACGCTGCGCACCCTGGCGCCGCGGGCCGACCCGGTGGACACCAAGGTGCGTGCTGCCGTGGGATCCGTCGCGGAGGTCGCCGTCGCCATCTGAGCCCCGGCCGCCCACGCTTGTCGCTACGCTCGGCCTCCTACGGGAGGAGGCGGTGGATGGAGGGTGACAGCGACAGTGCGCAGCTGTGGAGCCTCACGCTGCAGAACTCGCCCGTGGCGATGGCGCTCGTCTCGCCGGCCGGCGACCTGTTCGTGGTCAATGCGTCGTTCTGCCAGATGATGGGCTACGACGCCGAGACCCTCCGGACGATGAACGTCCAGGACATCACTCATCCCGATGACCCGGACGACGATCTGGAGCTGATGCGGGCGACGCTGGCCGGCGAACGCAACTCCTACCGCCTGCGCAAGCGCTACCTGTGCGCCGGGGGTCGGGTGGTGTGGGGCGACCTGTCGGTCGCCGTGCTCCGCGACGATCACGGGAAGCCGATCCACTTCATCTCCCAGATCCTCGACGTGACGGCTCAGCACGAGTTCGAAGGCCGCATTGCCGTGGCCCACGCCACGATCGAGCTCCAGAGCCGGATGGTCCAGGCGGTCTACGACTCGGTGGACGTCGGGCTCCTCCTGATCGATCGGTCCGGGCACTACGACCGGATGAACAGACGCCACGAGGACTTCATCGGCCTCGCCTTTCCCGACGGTCACCTGGGCCAGGCCGGGCAGCTCGGTTTCGTCTTCGCCCCCGACGGCACCACGCCGCTCACGCGCGAGGAGTCGCCCTCCTATCGCGCTCTGCAGGGCGAGGAGTTCGACGACCTGCGGGTCTGGATCGGCAGGGAGCCGGCGGAAAGGCGCGCGCTGTCCGTGTCGGCCCGCACCGTGCACGGTCCGGCCGGCGGGATCGAGGGGGCGGCGCTGGCCTACACCGACGTCACCGACTACATGCGGGCCCTGGGAGTCAAGGACGAGTTCGTCGCGTCGGTGTCCCATGAGCTCAGGACCCCGCTCACCTCGGTACTGGGGCACCTGGAGATGCTGGCGGACCGCGACGACCTTCCTGCGGAGGCCAGCGAGCAGATCAAGGTCGTCGAACGCAACGCCATCCGTCTCGACAACCTCGTCTCGGACCTGCTCCAAGTGGCCCAGGGGTCCGAAGGCGCCATCCACCTGGTCTGCGCGCGGTGCGACGTCGCCACGCTGGTCCGGGAGGCGGTCGAGGCGGCCCGGCCCCTGGCCGGTCGCGCTGGCGTACACCTCGAGCTGGACAGCCCTGCCTCGCTCGTCTGCGACGTCGACGCGCATCGTCTGCGCCAGGTGCTGGACAACCTGATCTCCAACGGCGTGAAGTACACCGACGCAGGGGGCTCGGTCACCCTGACCCTGCGACAGGTCGGGGACGCCGTCGAGATGGAGGTCGCCGACACCGGCATCGGCATCACCCTCGACGACGCGGACAAGGTCTTCACGCGGTTCTTCCGTGCTCCCGCTGCGCAGAGTCGGATGGCGCCGGGCACCGGCCTGGGTCTGTCCATCGTGCGCTCCATCGTCGAGGCGCACGGCGGCCAGGTGGGCGTCCGGAGCGACATCGGGCGCGGGAGCCGGTTCAGTGTGTCGCTGCCTCGCTCCAGTGGCTGAGCCCGGCGCGGAGCCGACGTGCAGATTGGGCGGTCAGCGGGGTGTTTGTGAGAATGCCAAGCATGCCCAACCAACGAAGAATGACCACATTCGTTCGCCGTACGGCAGCCCTCGCGTGTGTCGCAGTGCTCGCCGCGTGCTCGAGCAACTCCGGCGGGACCCCCGGCGGGACTCCCGGGGGGCCCTCGGACGAGACCTCGCAGCCGGACTTCACAGATGGCCAAGGCATCAGCGCCGTCGTGCTGCCGCAGATCGCGGCTCCTGGCGACAGCGCCGAGAAGTCCACGGATGCCGATTTCGTCGTCGACGTGACGATCGAGGACGCCCAGGCAGGGCGTGAGGTCGAGCTGCAGGTGCCGGACGGGGAGGACTGGACAACGGAGGACACCGGCGAGACAGACGCCAAGGGGCGGGTGACGCTGACCGTTGCCCAGCCGGGCGAGCTCAGGGTCGTCTCCGGCGGGGACACCCCTGTCGGCGTGAATCTCTCGACCGACGAGGTCCCGGCGTCGAACTTCGCCGACGAGTTCGACCAGCTCGATCCGGCCGTGTGGGGGACCCGCGACCAGGGCTACGCCGGTGTGCGCCTGTGCTCCCGTGCCTCGGACGAGGCGGCAGAAGCGGTCGATGGGGTGTTGCGCCTGAGCGTGCTCGACGACCCGGACAAGGGCGCCTGTCGGGAGAAGAGCAAGCCGTACGCCTACCGGCTCAACGGCCACATCGGCAGCGCCTACAGCTTCACCTACGGATACGCTGCCGCGCGCATCAAGTTCCAGCCGCTGCGCGGTCAGCACGGCTCCTTCTGGTTGCAGGGCTTCGGTGCGGAGCCCACGGGCGACGCCAAGGTCACCGGCGCCGAGGTCGACATCATCGAATACTTCGGCGACGACCACCCCCAAGGTGGCCTCACCAGCTTCATCTACTGGCACCCCACCGCGAAGGGGAAGACGGCCGGCGGTTGGCTGTCCGACCCGGAGCAGTTCGGCGACGACTGGTCCAGCAAGTTCCACGTCTTCTCCGTGGAGTGGACCCCGGAGAAGTACGTCTTCCGTATCGACGGCCAGGTCACCAACGAGATCACCCAGGGCGTCTCCGGTGTGCCTGAGTTCCTGATCCTGAGCCTGCTCAGCTCGGACTATGAGCTCCAGCAACTCGGCGGCGACGACAAGCTGCCCCAGCACATGGACGTCGACTGGGTGAAGGTCTGGCCGACGCCCGCTGCCTGACGACGGGGGCAGGTCAGCGCGCAACGCAGAAGGGCCCGGCGGAGTCCGCCGGGCCCTTCGCAGTGCGTGATCAGCTGCTGCTGTTGATCATCCCGGCACCGACGGTGATCCCGGTCGCCTCGTCGATCAGGATGAAGGATCCCGTGGTGCGGTTCTTCGAGTAGGGGTCGCAGAGCAGCGGCACGGTGGTGCGCAGCTGGACGCGGCCGATCTCGTTGAGCCCGAGCTCCTTGGTGTCCTGGTCGCGGTGCAGGCTGTTGACGTCGAGGCGGTACTGGATGTCCTTGACGAGAGCGCGAGCCGTGCGGGTGGTGTGCTTGATGGCCAGCTTCTGACGAGGTTTGAGCGGGCTGTTGGTCATCCAGCACACCATGGCATCGATGTCCTGGCTCGGCGCGGGAGCATTCTTGACGCGCGCGATCATGTCGCCGCGCGAGACGTCGACGTCGTCCTCGAGGCGCACCGTCACCGACATCGGCGGGAAGGCTTCGGTGATCTCCTGGTCGAACAGGTCGATCCCGGCAATCTTCGACGTCATGCCAGACGGGAGCACGACAACCTCGTCGCCGGGCTTCAGGACGCCGCCGGCGACCATGCCGCCGTACCCGCGGTAGTCGTGGTGCTCGTCCGACTTGGGCCGGACCACGAACTGCACCGGGAACCGGACGTCCACGAGGTCTCGGTCCGAGGCGACGTGGACGTGCTCGAGGTGGTGCATCAGCGTGGGACCGCTGTACCAGCTCATGTTCTCGGAGCGGTTGACGACGTTGTCACCGGCCAGGGCCGAGATCGGGATGACAGCCAGGTCGGGAATGTTGAGCTTGGTCGCGAACTGCGTGAACTCCCGGTGGATCTTGTCGTAGACCTCCTGGGACCAGTCGACGAGGTCCATCTTGTTGACGGCGAGCACCAGGTGCGGGACCCGCAGCAGCGACAGGATCACCGCGTGACGCCGGGACTGCTCGGTCAGGCCCTGACGGGCGTCGACCAGCACCAGGCCGAGGTCGGCGGTGGAGGCACCGGTCACCATGTTGCGGGTGTACTGCACGTGGCCGGGGGTGTCGGCGATGATGAACTTGCGGTTGGGCGTTGCGAAGTAGCGGTAGGCCACGTCGATGGTGATGCCCTGCTCCCGCTCCGAGCGCAGGCCGTCGGTCAGGAGCGCCAGGTCGGTGTAGTCGTAGCCCTTGGACACCGAGGAGGCCTCGACGGCCTCGAGCTGGTCCTCGAAGATCGACTTGGAGTCGAGCAGCAGGCGTCCGATCAGCGTCGACTTGCCGTCGTCGACGGAGCCGGCGGTGGCGAAACGGAGCAGGTCCATGTTGGTGGCGCGAGGCTCTGCGCT
Organism: Nocardioides sp.; assembly: GCF_035576065.1. Lineage (GTDB taxonomy): Bacteria > Actinomycetota > Actinomycetes > Propionibacteriales > Nocardioidaceae > Nocardioides. The sequence continues at coordinate 69,824 of NZ_DATLWX010000006.1, read as the reverse complement.
CTGAGTGGAGTCGCTCATCAGAAGTAGCCCTCCTTCTTGCGGTCTTCCATGGCGGCTTCGGAGAACCGGTCGTCACCACGGGTGGCGCCGCGCTCGGTGAGCTTGGCGATGGAGACCTCGTCGATGATCTCGGGGATCGTTGAGGCAGTGGACTCCACACACCCGGTGAGGGTGATGTCGCCGCAGGTGCGGAACCGAACGGTGCGCTCCTCGACGGTCTCGCCCTCACGGGTGGGGTTGAGCGGGGTCTCGCTCATCAGCATGCCGTCGCGGACGAAGACCCTGCGCTGGTGAGAGAAGTAGATGTTGGGGATCTCGATCTGCTCGCGACCGATGTAGTCCCAGACGTCGAGCTCGGTCCAGTTGGAGATCGGGAAGATCCGCATGTGCTCGCCCGCGTGGATGCGCCCGTTGTAGAGGCTCCACAGCTCGGGTCGCTGCATCTTGGGGTCCCACTGGCCGAACTCGTCTCGGTGGGAGTAGACGCGCTCCTTGGCGCGGGCCTTCTCCTCGTCGCGGCGCCCGCCACCGAAGAGGGCGGTGAAGCCGTTCTCCTCGATGGCGTCGAGCAGGGTGGCGGTCTGCATCCGGTTGCGGCTGGTCTTGCCGTCATCGATGACCACGCCGTTGGCGATGGCGTCGTCGATGCTGGCGACCACGATGCGGACACCGAGACGGTTGACCCAGTTGTCGCGGGTCTCCAGGACCTCGGGGAAGTCCAAACCGGTGTCGATCTGGAGCAGCTGGAACGGGATCTTGGCCGGGTAGAACGCCTTCTCCGCCAGCCGCAGCATGACGATGGAGTCCTTGCCGCCTGAGAACATCAGGACCGGCTTCTCGAACTCGGCGGCGACCTCACGGAAGATGTGGATCGACTCGGCCTCGAGCTGGTCGAGCTGACTCAGCTGGTAGTCGACGTGGGTGTTGGTCATGCGCAGGAGGAGCCTTTCTGGGGGACAGCAGCCCACATCGTAGCGATGGCTGGCGCGATCCCGGGCATCCGCCGATCTCGGCGGTCGGGTCGCACGCGAGGGCGTGATTTGGACAACACACATCGCGGGCGTTTCCATGGGCATATGACGACGACTTCCAGCGACCAGGTGAGCTCCACCGCACGGCACATCGAGGCGACCGAGGCCTACGCAGCGCACAACTATCACCCGCTGCCGGTGGTGCTCACCTCCGGTGAGGGAGCCTGGGTCACCGACGTCGACGGCAAGCGCTACCTCGACTGCCTGGCCGGCTACTCCGCGCTCAACTTCGGGCACAGCAATCCCCGCCTCGTGGCGCGCGCCACCGAGCAGCTGTCGCGCCTGACGCTGACCAGCCGCGCCTTCTACAACGACCAGCTCGGTGACTTCGCCCGAGCCCTGTCCCGGCTGACGGGCAAGGACATGATCCTGCCGATGAACTCCGGGGCCGAGGCGGTCGAGACCGCCATCAAGGTCTCCCGCCGCTGGGGCTACGAGGTCAAGGGAGTGCCCGCCGACTCGGCCACGATCATCACCATGCGTGGCAACTTCCACGGTCGGACGACCACGATCGTGAGCTTCTCCGACGACGCGGTGGCCACCACCGGCTACGCCCCATTCACCGGCGGGTTCCGCTCCGCGGCGTACGGCGACATCGACGCCATCGCCGCCCAGATCGACGACTCCGTGGTCGGTGTCCTGTTCGAGCCCGTGCAGGGAGAGGGCGGCGTCGTGCTCCCGCCCGAGGGCTTCCTGCGCGACCTCCGCGCCCTGTGCACCGAGCGCGGGATCCTGATGATCGCCGACGAGATCCAGTCCGGCCTGGCCCGGACCGGTGAGACCTTCGCGTGCGACCACGAGTCGGTCGTTCCCGACATCTACATCCTGGGCAAGGCACTCGGTGGCGGTCTCTACCCGGTCTCGGCGATCGCCGCCAACCGCGACGTGCTCGGCGTGATCACCCCCGGCAGCCACGGCTCGACCTTCGGCGGCAACCCCCTCGCGGCCGCGATCGGGGCCGAGGTCGTCGCGATGCTCGAGGAGGGCACCTTCCAGCAGCGTTCCCGCGAGATCGGCGAACGGCTGGAGGTGGGTCTGCGAGCCCTCATCGGCAAGGGCCTGGTCGGTGTGCGTGTGCGCGGCGCGTGGGCCGGGGTCGACGTCGACCCGGCGCTGATGAGCGGACGGCAGGTCAGCGAGGCCCTGATGGCGCGCGGAGTGCTCGCCAAGGACACCCACGGCTCCACCGTGCGCTTCGCGCCGCCGCTGGTCGCGAGCGACGACGACGTCGACGTGCTCATCTCGGCCCTGGCCGACGCGTTGGAGCAGGGTGCCTGAGCCATGGGTGACCCGCTGCTGATCACCGTCGCGCCGACCGGCGCCGAGACGGCCAAGTCCGACTGTCCGCAGCTCCCGACCACGCCCGAGGAGCTGGCCGCCACCGCCGCCGAGTGCGAAGCCGCCGGCGCGGCGATGATCCACATCCACGTGCGCGACGCCGAGCACCGACCGACCCTGGACCAGGGCATGCTGCGCGAATGGGTGGCGGCTGTGCGGTCGTCCTCATCCCTCGTGGTCCAGCTCTCCACCGGCGGGTCGGTGCACGACCCGTTGGAGGAGCGCCTCAAGGTGCTCGACGCAGCGCCGGACTCCTGCAGCCTGACGATGGGGACGACCAACTTCGGCGACGACGTCTTCCTCAACCCGTGGCCGTTCGTGGCCGAGCTCTACCAGCTCGCCCAATCAACGGGCATCGCCCCGGAGTTCGAGCTCTTCGACCTCGGGCACGTCCACTCGCTGGGTCGGCTCCTCGCGAAGTACGGCCCCCCCGCGGGCGGCAAGGTCCACGTCGACTTCGTCATGGGGGTGCCCGGCGGGATGCCCGGTACGGCGCCTGCGCTGGTCGCCGGCGTCGCAGCCCTGCCTCCCGGCGTGACGTCGTGGTCGGCCACCGGGATCGGCCGGTCCACCCTGTCGGTGGCGATGGCGTCGCTGTCGATGGGTGGTCACCTGCGCGTCGGCATGGAGGACGTGCTGACCATCAGCCGCGGTGTGCCGGTGGAGTCCAACGCCCAGCTCGTGTCGAGGGCAGTCGAGCTGGGGCGCCTCGCTCAGCGGACGCCGATGACGCCCGCCGAGTGCCGCACCCTGCTCGGGCTGGGCTGACCGGCGTCGCTGCTCAGCGGCCCGGGCCGAGGGAGGGCCCGAGCGAAGTGAACTGACGTAAAGTCAGCTCGCCGGGGGCGGTGGTATGTCTGGGCACACGGACCGCCAGCAGCTCGGCTACTTGTCGGTGCGCTTCATCCCGACGAGGCCCGGCTTGTAGTCGGGGTCCTCGAGCTGGGCGATGGTGGGGGAGCCGAACATCGGCAACCCCTCCGACTTGCGGATGAAGCCCCACACGATGGGCAGGACGACAAGCACGAAGACGCCCACGCCCGCGATGAGCATCGGGTAGGTCTCGTCCTCGCCGGCACCGAGCGGCGCCCAGCCGGCCTTGTCGAGCAGTGCGACCCCGCTCATGGTGAGCACGACGACGATGCCCCGGCGGATGATCGACTGCGGGACCCGCGGGGCGATCTTGGCGCCGATCAGGGTGCCGGGGACCGAGCCGATCACCAGTGGGATGAGGATCCCCCAGTCGAGGCCGTGGAGCGCGATGTTGGAGAGTGCTGCGGCGAGCACGAGGGGGACAGCCTGGACGAGGTCGGTGCCGACGAGCTTCACGGCGACGAGCCCGGGATAGAGCATCAACAGGGCGATCATGATCACCGAGCCCGACCCGACGCTGGTGATCCCGACCAGCAGGCCGCCCAGGGCGCCGACCAGCACGGTCGGCACGGGCCGGACGGGCGGGTCGTCGTCGGCCACGGGCCCACCGCCCCGCACTCGCTTGAGGTTGATGTAGAGCCTCAGGGCGTAGGTCGCGGCCGCGAAGAGCAGGGCGAAGCCGATGCAGAGCTTGAGGGTGTCGTCGAGCTCCTCAGGATCGGTGAACCACGAGACGAGGTAGGGCCCGAGCAGGGCCATCGGCACCGAGCCGACGATCAGCCACTTGGCCATCTGCATGTTGGGGGAGCCCTCGCGACGGTGCACGATCGCGCCGCCGGTCTTGTACACGGCGGCCGCGGTCAGGTCGGCCGTGACGACCGTCGCCGTCTCGCCGACGCCGAGGAAGATGAGGGCCGGCGTCATCAGCGCCCCACCGCCCATGCCGGTCAGTCCGACGACGATCCCGACGAAGAACCCGGCCGCCAGGATCGACAGGGCCGTCATGGTGATCAGGTCAGCCATCAGTTCTCCTCGCCCAGCGCTGCGACAATCACACTCAACATTGTCGACATCTTGCCCGCTGCTGCCCTGGCGGCGGCATTCCCGCGCCGGTAGGGGTCATCGATGTCGTCCTCGGGCAGGGGTGGGGTACGCCCCTTGCCGGCAGCCTCGATCAGCCCCCGGCCCTTCAGCGCAGGCTCAGCCTGGGCGACCCGCGCGAACTGGCCCAGGGTGAAGACCTTGCGCAACGCGTGCGGGTGCTCCTCCATCACGAACGACCGGTGGGAGCTCTCCGCCGTGAGGATCAGGTCGGCCCAGTCGACGAGGTCTCGGCTCATGGCCTGGCTGCGGAACTCGGGGTCGCTCGTCTTCAGAGTGACGGTCATCTCCGGGTTCATCGGCTGGTCGACCAAGCCGTGGGTGCCGGTGCTGGCGAAGGTGATCCGTGCCTCGCCGGCCAGCGCACGGGCGGTCTGCTCCATGTAGGGGGAGCGGCAGATGTTGGCGGTGCAGACGAACAGGACGTTGAGGGGCGCGTCCGTGGTGCCGGGTGCCGGCTCGGGTGTCGGCTCCAGCTGACTGTCGACCTCGGGGGAGGAGACAGAGGCGCGCAGGTCGAGATGACCTCGCTCCGCCAACACCTCGACCACGTCGCCGAGGGCAGCCTCGATGGACCGGCCCGTCGTGTCGACGCGGACGTCAGCGTCATTCGGTTCCTCGTACGGCGACGAGATGCCGGTGAACTCCGGGATCTCGCCACGGCGGGCCTTGGCATACAGGCCCTTGCGGTCACGTCGCTCGCACTCCTCGAGCGGCGTGGCAACGTGCACGAGGAAGAAGGCCCCGCCGGCCGACTCCACCATCGCCCGCACGTCGGCCCGCGTCTCGGCAAATGGCGCGATCGGGCTGCACACGGCCAGGCCACCGTGGCGGGAGATCTCGGCCGCCACCCAGCCGATGCGGCGGATGTTGGTCTCGCGGTCCTCCTTGGAGAAGGTGAGTCCGGCCGACAGCTGGCGGCGTACGACATCTCCGTCGAGGCTGGTGACGCTCCGCACCCCCTGCTCGAGCACGCGGTCGGTCAGGGCGCGGGCGAGGGTGGACTTCCCGCTGCCGGACAGCCCGGTGAAGAACAGCACGAGGCCCTGCTCGTCGGGGGCGGGCTCGTCCTGGTCGACGATCTCCGCGACGGCGTCGGGGTAGGTGCCCTCGGTGTCCGCAGTTCCTGGCAGGGCGTGCACCGGGTCGACGTCGGCGTAGTTGGCGAGCACCTGCAGCCCCAGCGCGTGATCGGCGTCGGGGTCTCCGTGCGCGGCGAGGGGTACGGCGACCACCACTGCGTCAGGGAGCAGGTCGGCCGCCGCCAGGGTGGCCCGGACCAGCGCGACCGGTGACAGGACGGGGGTGCCGTGTCCGGCGAGCGCGACCAGGACGACGGGTCCCAGGCGGCGTACCTCATCCAGGTCGGCGGAGGTCAGCGCGTCGGTGACCGGCACCAGGGTGCGGCCGGCGTAGCGCTCGCGCACCTGCTGGGGGCTGAGGTGGAGGCGGCGGAAGGGCCCGAACTGCGCGTGCGTCAGGCTGGTGACGGCTCCGCTGCGCGGGGCGAGCACGGCGAGGGGCAGCCCTTCGGGGTCGACCAGCTCGACCTCGTCCAGGTCCGCGAGTGCGTCGGGGAGCTGGATCGTCACGACGCTGCCAGGCTCGTTGAAAGCGGTCAGGGGCAGCAGCGCCCCGGTGCTCAAGAGCTCGAGGTCGTCGAGCTCGCGGGGGCTGGGACAGTGTTGGGCTGGGGACACGCCCCCATCCTGTCAGGGCAGATCCCTTAACCTGCAGCCATGTCGAGTCCAGTGGTGGTGGCAGAGATCGTGCGCTCCGGCTTCGTGGAGGGCCACCACTACGGATCGGTGGTGGCGCTCGACGCGACCGGCGAGGTCGACTGGTCGGTCGGCGTGGTGGACCAGCCGATGCTGCCGCGCTCGTGCAACAAGCCGATCCAGGCCCTGGCCATGGTGAGGGCAGGACTCTCGCTGCCGCCCGAGCTGTTGGCGCTGGCCTGCGCGTCGCACTCCGGCGAGACCTTCCACGTCGACGGAGCCCGCCGCATCCTCGAGTCGGCCGGGCTGACGGAGGCGGCTCTGCAGACGCCGCCGGACTATCCCCTCGACGACGCGGCTCGCGAAGCGGTGATCCGTGCGGGAGGCGACAAGAGCTCGATCCTGATGAACTGCTCGGGCAAGCACGCGGCGATGCTGGCGACCTGCGTGGTCAACGACTGGTCCATCGACGACTACCTCGACCCCGCCCACCCGCTGCAGCAGGCGATCGCGACGACCTTCGCCGAGCTCACCGGTGAACCGGTCGACACCGTCGCCGTCGACGGGTGCGGTGCGCCCCTGCTCTCCACCTCCCTGATCGGGCTCGCGCGCGCTTTCGGTGCACTGGCGGTCGCGTCGAGCGGGCCGGAGCGGCTGGTCGCCGACGCGATCCGCAACCACCCTGCACATGTCTCCGGGACGACCCGCGACGAGCTCACCCTGCTCACGGCCCTCCCTGGCTCCATCGGCAAGGCCGGGGCCGAGTCCTGCTACGCGCTTGCGCTGCCAGACGGCCGGGCGTTCGCGCTGAAGACGGACGACGGGGCGCCGCGCGTCCGGCCCGTGCTGATGGCCGCGGCGCTCGAGCGCTCCGGGGTCCTCGACGACGAGGCTGTCGACGCTGATGCCGTACGCCGCACGGGGACTCTCGTCCTCCTCGGTGGTGGCCGTCCGGTCGGGGAGATCCGCGCCTGCTTCTGACGGTGTGGTCGGCATCACGCTAACTGAGTTTGCATTTTGCTAACAACTGTTAGCACTATGGAGACATGGCCAAGGGCAACAAGGACGGGAAGACCGTCGTCGAGTCGCTCGGCAACTTCCTCAGGGAGCAGCGACTCGCGTCGCGGCTGTCCCTGCGGCAGCTCGCCGAGCAGGTCGGCGTCAGCAATCCCTACCTCAGCCAGATCGAACGTGGTCTGCGCCGCCCTTCAGCAGAAGTCCTCAACCAGATCGCCAAGGCGCTGCGCATCTCGGCCGAGCAGCTCTACATCCAGGCCGGGATCGTCAGTCCCGAGGTGCACGGCGTCACGGTCGAGCTGGCGATCCTCGCCGACACCGGGCTCACCGAGCGTCAGAAGCAGTCACTGCTGGACGTGTATTCGTCCTTCCTCGCACTCAATGCGGGCGAGGGGCATGACCCATCACCCCTTCACAAGGAGTAACGACATGGCTACCACCAAGACCCGCACCAAGTTCGACATCAGGACCGAGGCCCGCAAGCCCCTCTACGCCGGCGTCGGCGTGACCGACCTCGCCGTGGAGATCGTGCGCGACCTCGTCACCGAGACCCAGACCCGCCTCACGAGCGTCCAGAAGACGGCCACCAACCCCAAAGCCCTGCGCGAGCAGGCCGTGACCGTCGTCGGCTCCCGCGTCGACGCCCTCGCCAAGGACGCCAAGTCCTACCGCGCGGCCATCGAGGCCCGCGTCGCCGAGCTGCAGACCGAGGCCAAGGGCTACCCGGCCCGGGTCACGAGCCTGGTCGACGAGAACGTCAACTACGCCGCCGACGCGTTCACCGACCTCGTGGAGCGCGGCGAGTCCCTCGTCGGGCGCATCCGCCGCCAGAAGTCGACCAAGGACACCGTGACCTCGGCCAAGACGACCGTGGCGAAGGCCAAGACCACCAACACGCAGGCACGCAAGACGTCGGCCGCCGCCACCAAGACGGCCAAGACCGCTGTCAAGAAGGCCGCCGACACCGCCAAGAAGACCAACACCAAGCCGGCGACCAAGAAGGCTGCGGCGGCCAAGTCGTCCGCGAAGGCGACCGTCACGACGGCCAAGGACACGGCCGAGAACGCCGTCAAGGCCGTCAGCGACGCCGCCCAGAAGATCGGCGACTGACGCACCCCGGACAGCGCCGCTGTTCGACCGCTCCACCGAGGCCCCCGGCATTGCCGGGGGCCTCGGCCTGTCCGGGGTCAGCGGGGGCTGGTGACCTCGGCCAGGGCGGGTCGCGTGTCGGCGACGTAGACCAGGGCCGCGATGAGGAAGGCCAGGCTGATCAGGTTGATGGGATCGGCTCTCATCATCATGACCTGCGCGACGAAGCCCAGTCCCAGCCCGATCCCCCAGCCGACCTTGTTGCCACGGCTGGCGGCTGGATAGGCCTCGGCCGGGAAGGACACGGCGCTGATGAAGGCGAACCCCTTGACCGCCAGCATCGCCAGGATCGCCAGGAGGTAGGCATAGCCCTCGAGCTGGAAGAAGGTCACCACTCCACCCTACGTCCGAGGGGGTCGCATAGGGTGAGACGTCATTCAGCAACGGGACGGGGCACGTATGTCGACGGAGTCGGAAGACCGGCCGTGGGGTTCATGGCACGTCATTGACGAGGGCGACGGCTACAAGGTCAAGCGCATCCACGTCAATCCCGGGCAGCGGTTGTCCTACCAGACGCACGAGCACCGCTCCGAGCACTGGGTCGTCATCGCTGGTACGGCGACCTGCGTGATCGACGGCGAGACCACCGTCGCCGAGTCGGGCTACTCGGTCGACATCGCCCAGGGCGCTGCCCATCGCATCACGAACATGCACGACGACGAGCTCGTCATCATTGAGGTCCAGCGCGGCTCCTACACCGGCGAGGACGACATCTGCCGACTCGAGGACGACTACGGCCGTAGCGGCTGACGCGTCGCGTGCTCCAGGATTGACCGCGCGGGGCCGCGGCAGGGCAGCGGTGGGGCAGCGGTGGGCAGCGGTGGCGGACGTCCGACGATGCGGCTGCTGGGGGAGCCACTGTGTCGGACGTTGTGGCGGGTGTCCGACGATGCGGCTGCCGGGGCGCCACGGTGTCGGACGTCGTCTCCGACGACCGCGGTGCCTGCGCCGGGGGTCCGGGCCGTCAGTCAGTCAGCTGCGAGGTAGCGGTCGAGGGCGCTGAGGGCGTCCTCCGGCTCGAACCCGGTGGCGCGGATCTTCGTCATCGACATGCCCGACTTCAGCGGCCGGGGGGCGAAGGGGCTGCCCTTGTCGAGCACGCCTGCGGCGTACTCCGCAGTCGTCGTCTCCGAGACGTCGGCGGCCGACCGCCCGGAGCGGGTGAAGACCTCGCGCGCGATCTCGGCCCAGGACATCACCGGTCCGGCGTTGGACACGTTGTAGACGCCGAAGGGGGCGCCGGTGTCGATGAGGTGCTTGGTGGCGCGGGAGAGCTCGGAGGCGAAGGTCAGTCGGCCGACCTGGTCGGAGACGACGCTCGGCGAGACGCCGTTGGCTGCCAGGGAAGCCATCGTGCGGACGAAGTTCTTGCCCTCCCCGATCACCCACGAGGTGCGGACGACGTAGTGCCGGGGCGCCGTGCCCGCGGCAATGTCGCCGGCGGCCTTCGACTGGGCGTAGACGCCCAGCGGGGAGAGGGGCTCGTCCTCGGTGTGCTCCTCGGCGGTGCCGTCGAAGACGTATTCGGACGAGTAGTGCACCAGCGTGGCGCCGTGCTCGCGAGCCATACGGGCGAGGGTGGCGGGAGCGGTCGCGTTGGCCGCCCAGGACGTGCGTCGGCCGTCAGCGGTCTCCGCCACGTCGACGGCCGTGTAGGCGGCGGCGTTGAGCACCACGGCGTAGTCGTGCCAGGGCAGGGCGGCCACGGCCGCCTCGTCGGTGAGGTCGAGCGCGGTGACGCCCTCGCCCTCGACGATGTCCACGAGGTCGGAGCCGGGGAAGTCTGCCTGCAGCGCCCGCCCGACCTGACCCAGCGCACCGACGATGAGCGCCTTCTTCGGCGCGATCGCCGTCGTCGGGTCGAGGGTCGGGTTGTGCTGGTCCTTGTCGCTGATGATCGCCTCGGACAGCGGGATCGGCCAGTCGATCGCGACAGTCGGGTCGTCGAGGGACAGCGCCGGGTAGACGATGCCTGGACGCCAGTGCTGGTTGACGAGATAGGTGTATGCCGTCGCGTCCTCGAGCACCTGATAGCTGTTGCCGACACCGCGCGGGACGAAGACGGCCACCGAGGTGTCCATCTCCAGGGTGAAGGTCGCGCCGAAGGTCTCGCCCTGCCGCATGTCGACCCACGCGCCGAAGATCCGCCCCGTCGCCAGCGAGACGAACTTGTCCCACGGCTCGGTGTGGATCCCGCGGGTCACGCCGCGGTCGGAATTGAAGGAGACGTTGTTCTGCACCGGGCCGAAGTCGGGCAGGCCGATGTCGACCATCTTCTGGCGCTGCCAGTTCTCCTTGAAGAACCCGCGCGAGTCGTCGCGACGATCGAGCCGGACGACGACCAGGCCGGGGATCAGGGTGGTCTCGAGGGAGGGCAGGGTGCTCACTACTGGCCCTTCTGGGCGTAGGTCGCCTCGACCGATTCCTTCGCCGGACGCCACCAGTCGCTGTGCGTCTCGTACCACTCGATGGTGTTGGCCAAGCCGGACTCGAAGTCCTGGAACTGTGGCGACCACCCGAGCTCCTGGCGGAGCTTGCCGGACTCGATGGCGTAGCGCATGTCGTGACCGGCACGGTCGTTGACCTGGTCGAAGGCGTCCTCCGGCTGACCCATCAGCTTGAGGATGAGCTGCACGACCTCGAGGTTGTTCTTCTCGCCATCGGCACCGATGAGGTAGGTCTCCCCGATCCGGCCCTTCTCGAGGATGGTCCGCACCGCGGACGAGTGGTCCTCGGCGTGGATCCAGTCGCGCACGTTCTCGCCCGAGCCGTAGAGCTTCGGCCGGATCCCGTCGATGACGTTGGTGATCTGGCGCGGGATGAACTTCTCGATGTGCTGCCAGGGCCCGTAGTTGTTGGAGCAGTTGGAGACCGTCGCGCGTACGCCGAAGGAGCGCACCCACGCGCGGACGAGGTGGTCGGACCCGGCCTTGGACGCGGAGTAGGGCGACGACGGGTTGTAGGGCGTGTCCTCGGTGAACCGCTTCGGGTCGTCGAGCTCGAGGTCGCCGTACACCTCATCGGTGGAGACGTGGTGGAGGCGCCTGTCGTGCTTGCGGACCGCTTCGAGGATCGTGAACGTGCCCAGGATGTTGGTGCGGATGAAGGGCGATGGGTCGTTGAGCGAGTTGTCGTTGTGCGACTCGGCGGCGAAGTGGACGACCGCGTCGTGCTGCGCGACGAGCGGGTCCACGACGTCCGGCTCAGCGATGTCGCCGACGACCAGCGAGACGCGGTCCTCGGGCAGCCCGGCAAGGGCTTCCTTGCTGGCCGCGTAGGTCATCTTGTCGAGCACCGTCACCCGGGCGTCGGTCTCCCGCACCAGGTGGTGGACGAAGTTGGAGCCGATGAAGCCGGCGCCGCCGGTCACGAGAAGTCGCTGCATGGCCGCGATCCTAGAGGGCGGCTCGGGTTCAGCGGGCAGTGAGTGCCAGTCGGGGGGATTCGTCGAGGGCGTCGACGGACCAGGTCGCGGAGCCTGGCCCGGACGCACTCCATCCCTCCGGCAAGGAGTCGATCTCGAAGCCGGCGGGGAAGTGGACGGTGGCGCTCACCGACTGCGCCCGGACCATGCCCTGGGGATCAAGATCGAGGGAGTAGGTCAGCTCCTTGCCGTCGCGAACGGCGGCGGCAGGGACGTCGTACTCCAGGCGCATGGTGTGGCGCTGCTGGGGGTCGAACGCGATCGTGTGACGCACGAAGGGACGGCCGAAGTAGTTGCCCACGACGAAGTCGATCGGCGCTCCGTCGACGCTCACCGCGTCGACATCGGAGCCTCGGGGCAGGAAGTTCCCGACGGAGAGCGTGGCGTAGCGGGTGCTGTATCCCTGGCGGTAGTGCGGTCCGGCTCCGGCGTAGGGCGGGGTGTCGTTGTGGATCTCGACCTCGAGCGCGACCCGGGCGCTGCCGTCGGGCCGCAGGCGTACGTCGGAGCGCACCTGCCGCGACTGCCAGTAGTCGGTCTTGCTGGACCCGACGTTCTGGGTGAAGACACCGAGGTAGTCGTTCTCGGTCTCCGACAGGTCTCCGGTGACCGCCATCTCGCCGAGAGTCTCCTGGAACCCGTCCTCACGGAAGTAGGCGGCGAAGTGACGACCTCGGGCCGCCTCGGTGAGGATCTTCACCTTGTCGGGCAGGCCGCCGGTCTGCAGCAACCGCTCCATGAAGAGCGGGACCAGGGCGCGGTTGGCGGCCTTGCGCTCGGAGACCTCGGTGAACCGGTCGTAGCTGCCGACCAGGGTCTCGACCATGTTGTCCGCGTCGACGCGGCCGTAGCCGGGGACCTCCATCGGTCCGGTGAGCTCGGCCAGGCGTGCCAGCGCGATGACGTCGACCACGAAGAGACCGGCCATGTTGCGCCCGCGCAGGCTGCGCCAGGCGTTCAGCGTCTCCTCGCCGGCGACCGGCCACGAGGGCGGGATGGTGGCGTTGACGAGCCGCATGCGGCCGTTGTGGAACGAGTTGCCCTTGACCTTGCGCCAGTAGCGGGGTTGGAACGCGAAGGTGTTGGACTCGGTGTCGGTCGCCTCCCCGAACTCGACGCGGCCGTCGAGCACGGTGATCGGGGTCAGCGTCAGCGGCGCGCCTCCGGAGTAGCGCAGCTCGGCCGGGTTGAGGATCGCGACGAGATACTTCCGCTCACCCTCCGCACCCAGGATGGTCGGCAGCTGCTCCACCAGGGGCATCGTCGCGGTGAGGCTGTCGTGGATCGGGATCACCTGGGCCAGGGCCTCGTCGCGAGCGGTGTCGAGACGGGCCGCACCGGGCCCGGTCGCCTCGATGTCCTCCAGCGAGGAGCGTGCGTCCGCCAGCTCCTGGTGGGCCTCGGTGGTGTTGGCGACCAGCCTGCGCAGGGTGGGGATGTCCACCTCGCCGTTGGTGAAGAAGGTGGAGTCGGCCCCGGTGATCTCGGGGTAGGTCTCGGCGCCGAGCTCGGCCACCGTGGTCACGGCGTCGAGGGCGTTGCCCAGGTGGCGTACGTCGCGGACGCTCGTCCCGACCACGGGCAGCCACTGACCGAGAAGTCCGAGCGGTCCCTGCACGCCGACCTGCACCGTGTCGACGTGGTCGCGGGCGCGGGCGACCGCGGCATCGGCGGCCTCCTCCTCCCCGGACTCGATCGCAGTCCTGGCCGCGGTCAGCTCCTCCCGGGCGCCGTCCGCGGCGCCGGGGACCCGCGCCACCGAGACGCCCAGCGCGACGACACCGGTCGCCGCGGCCAGGAGCACGATGGGCTTGCGGAGCCGGGACAGGGTGGACACAGCGTTCATCCTCGCAGGGAGGAGGTGGCCGTGACCTCGAAAGACGGGGAGTCGGCCACCCCTGGGCCGCCCCGGGCGATCGCGCCGTCACCGGCCCGGGCCATAGGGTGCCTGCATGCGGGGAATCATTCTGGCCGGCGGCACGGGGTCGCGACTCCACCCGATCACCCAGGGGATCAGCAAACAGCTGGTGCCCGTCTACGACAAGCCGATGATCTACTACCCGCTGTCGACGCTGATGCTCGCGGGGATCCGGGACGTCCTGATCATCACCACGCCGCACGAGGCCGAAGGCTTCCACCGGTTGCTGGGTGACGGGTCGCAGTTCGGCATCAGCATCACGTTCGCCGTACAACCCAGTCCCGACGGGCTGGCCCAGGCGTTCATCATCGGCGCGGACCACGTCGGCGGCGACACCGCCGGGCTCGTGCTGGGCGACAACATCTTCTACGGCACCGGACTCGGCACCCGGCTGCGACGCTTCGAGAACCTCGAGGGCGCCGCGGTCTTCGGCTACCACGTGGCGGACCCCACCGCCTACGGCGTGGTCGAGTTCGACGACGCGGGCCAGGCGCTGTCGCTGGAGGAGAAGCCGACCCACCCCAAGAGCCACTTCGCCGTGCCGGGGCTCTACTTCTACGACAACGACGTGATCGGCTACGCCAAGGACCTGCAGCCCTCGGCGCGCGGCGAGCTCGAGATCACCGACCTCAACCGGATCTACCTCGAGCAGGGCCGTCTCCAGGTCGAGGTGCTGCCCCGCGGCACGGCCTGGCTCGACACCGGCACCTTCGACTCCCTCAACGACGCCAGCAACTTCGTGCGCACCATCGAGGGTCGCCAGGGCTTCAAGATCGGCGCACCAGAAGAGGTCGCCTGGCGGATGGGGTTCCTCTCCGACGCCGAGCTGGTCGAACGCGCCGAGCCGCTCGTCAAGAGCGGGTACGGCGCCTACCTGCTCGACCTGCTGGCGGAGCAGGCGGGGGAGTAGGTCTGTCTCGCCTGATCCCCCGGGTAGCCGGGGGAGTCGGGGGAGTCGAACGTTCCCGCGTGTTGCAACACATGTGAAGGTGACGGAAACCGCGGGAAGTCAGGCTCCGGCTGGCAGATCGGCGGCGACCATCCGGGCGACGACCTCCTCGAAGGCCACCGTCGGCGACCAGCCCAGCACGTCGCGGGCGAGGGCCGCGTCGCCGACCAGCTCGCCTGCGTCCGCGGGCCGCAGCAGCGCCGCGTCCTGTCGGACGAACCCCTCCCAGTCCTCGACGCCTGCCGCCGCGAAAGCTGCTGCGACGAACTCACGGACGGTGTGACTGACGCCGGTGGCGATGACGTAGTCGTCGGGCTCGTCGGTGCGGGCCGCCCGGACCATCGCGTCGACGTAGTCGGGTGCCCAGCCCCAGTCGCGTCGGGCGTCGAGGTTGCCGAGCACCAGCTCGCTCGCGCGCCCCTGGGCGATGGCCGCCACCCCCGCGGTGATCTTGCGGGTGACGAAGCGCGTCGGTCGACGCGGCGACTCGTGGTTGTAGAGGATCAGGCTCGAGGCATGGAGCCCGCGTCGGCGCTGGACGGCGACCGACAGGTGGGCGTAGGCCTTCGCTGCGCCGTACGGGTTGAGCGGGCGGACCGGTGTCCTCTCGGTCTGGGGCATCTGGTCGGGCTCACCGAATATCTCGGCGCTCGAGGCCTGGACGACGCGGACGTGGTCCCCGACCTGCCGCGCGGACTCGAGGAGGGCGACTGCCGCGTGGCCGTTGACCCGGCTGACGACGTCGGGCTCGGCCCACGACTGGGCCACCGAGCTGATCGCGGCCAGGTTGTAGACCTCGTCGGGGGCGAGGTCCAGGACGAGCCGACGCGTCGCCGCGACGTCGGCCAGGTCGCCGACGTGCAGGGTCACCTCGGGCGGGCAGTACGGCGGCTGGGCCTCGTCGTGCAGCACGAGCGCGTGCACGTCCGTGCCCTCGGCGAGCAGTCGCTCGGCGAGGTAACTGCCGTCCTGGCCGCCGATCCCCGTGACGAGAGCCCTGCGGCTGGAACTGGTCACGAGGTGCTCACCAGCCGGCCTTCAGCGCCGCGAGGTCGGCGTCGACCATCATGGTGACGAGCTCCTCGAAGGTGATCTTCGGCTTCCACCCCAGCACCTCGCGCGCCTTGGTCGAGTCGCCGATCAGCAGGTCGACCTCCGCGGGACGCATGAAGCTCGGGTCCTGGCGGACGTACCGGGACCAGTCGGTGATCCCCACGTGGTTGAAGGCGACGTCGAGGAGCTCCTCGATCGAGTGGGTCTCGCCGGTGGAGATGACGTAGTCGCCGCCCTCGGGCTGCTGCAGCATCAGCCACATCGCCTCCACGTAGTCACCGGCGAAGCCCCAGTCGCGGCGGGCGTCGAGGTTGCCCATGACGAGCTCGTGCTGCTGCCCGAGCTTGATGGCGGCGACGGCCTTGCTGACCTTGCGGGTCACGAACTCCTCGCCCCGACGCGGCGACTCGTGGTTGAACAGGATGCCGGAGCTGGCGTGCATGCCGTAGGACTCGCGGTAGTTGATGGTCATGTGGTGGCCGTAGACCTTGCTGACGCCGTACGGCGAACGCGGCCACAACAAGGTCTGCTCGTTCTGCGGGACCTGCTGGGCCTTCCCGAACATCTCCGAGCTCGACGCCTGGTAGAACCGCACGGCCGACGGGTCGTCACCGGCCTGCAGGCGGACCGCCTCGAGCATGTTGAGCACGCCGATGGCGGTCACGTCACTGGTGATGAAGGCGTTCTCCCAGGAGTAGGCCACGAAGCTGACGGCGCCCAGGTTGTAGACCTCGTCGGGCTGGCTGTCGCGCAGCGCCCGCATCAGGCTGGACAGGTCGGTGAGGTCTCCGTTGTGGAGCCGGACGTCAGGGACCAGCGTCTCCACGAGCGCGCGGCGGGGGTTGTTCTGGCCGCGGATGACGCCATGGACCTCGTACCCCTTCGCCAGCAGCATCTCGGCGAGGTAGAGACCGTCCTGGCCGGTGATGCCGGTGATGAGTGCGGTCGGCCTCGCAGTTGACATGGTGCTCAGTGTGACAGCGTCCGCTCGGTAGGCTGCTGGCCATGAAGATCCTCGTCAGCGGTGGCGCCGGCTACATCGGCTCGCACACCGTGATCCAGCTCGTCCAGGCCGGCCACGACGTGGTGATCGTCGACAACTTCAGCAACTCCCAGCCCACTGTGGTGGCGCGTCTCGAGGCCCTGACCGGCACCCCCCTGCCGGTGCACGCCTTCGACCTGAGGGACTACGACAAGACCGAGCACCTCTTCGCCGCCGAGGACTTCGACGCCGTCATCCACTTCGCCGGCTACAAGGCAGTGGGCGAGAGCGTCGCCAAGCCGCTGGACTACTACGAGAACAACCTCGGCTCCACCTTCTCCCTCGTCCGGGCCATGCAGCGCTACGACGTCAAGAAGCTCGTCTTCTCCTCCAGCGCGACCGTCTACGGCACCGACCAGGTTGCGGCCACCGAGGACCGGCGCACCTACGCGACCAACCCCTACGGCTGGACCAAGGTCATGCAGGAGCAGATCCTCACCGACGTCGCCATGGCCGCGCCCGACCTGCGGTTCGCCCTGTTGCGCTACTTCAACCCCGTGGGTGCGCACGTCTCCGGCACGATCGGCGAGGACCCCTCGGAGACCCCCAACAACCTCATGCCCTACCTCGCGCAGGTCGCGGTCGGTCGCCTCGAGAAGCTGCGCGTCTTCGGCGACGACTACGACACTCCCGACGGCACCGGCGTCCGCGACTACATCCACGTCGAGGACCTCGCCGCGGGCCACATCGCCGCTCTCGAGGCGCTCGAGAAGACCGACAAGCCCGTCAACGTCTGGAACCTCGGGTCAGGTCGCGGCACCAGTGTCCTGGAGCTGCTGAAGGCCTTCGAGACGGCGGTCGGCCGAGCCATTCCCTACGAGATCGTCCCGCGTCGCGCCGGCGACGTCGCCTCGTCGTACGCCGACCCGTCCCGCGCCAACGCCGAGCTCGGCTGGAGCACCACCCGGACGGTGGAGGAGATGTGCGCCGACACCTGGCGCTGGCAGTCCCAGAACCCCGAGGGATACACGAGCTGAGTCTCGATCCTGAGTGGAGGGTCGTCCGGTTGCCCCAGGCTCACGCGCATGGTCACACCGTGGGAGCTCGCAAGCCGGCTCGACGACCGAGGCGGAGTCACTCGAGTGGCAGTCCGGGGCGTGATAGGGGTAATCAAGTCTGCCAAGGACACTGCACAGAACCGGCGGCTGACCACCGTGCGATGGTCGCCAAGCGGTCCCGGGGTGAGTGGCTTCACCGGTGGCCGGAGGGCCGCGTCAGTGACAGTCGCCGGTGGGGGACGATCTCGAAGTGGGCCACCAACGGCACCGACTACGACATGTTCGATTTGCTCTGGCGGCATTACAAGCCCCAGCCAGGCGACACCGTCATCGACGTCGGTGCGGGTCACGGCGGAGAGACGTTCTTCCTGGCCGACATGGTGGGACCTGCTGGCAAGGTGCTCGCCATCGAGGCCGCCCCCAAGCCCTACGCACGCCTGGTCGAACTGATCCGAGTCAACGGCTGGTCGCAGATCGAGCCACTGCAGCTCGCCGTCTCCAACGAGGCAGGGAAGGTGATGATCTCTGACGAGGACGACTGGGTTGAGGGCAACGTCTACTCAAACAAGGGCGCACCCGTTCGGGCCGTGACATTGGACGACCTCTGCGCCGAGCGCGGAATCACTCAGGTCGACTGGATGAAGATGAACAATCGAGGGCGCCGAGAAGGACGCTGTGCGGGGCATGGAAAGGACGGCGCCGCACGTCCGCCACATGACGATCTCCTGTCACGACTTCCTCGGGACGGAGTGGGGCCGGTCCAAGGATGTCGTCGTCGAGTGGCTGACTGACCACGGTTCTCTTGTGCAGGAACGGGGCGGCAACGGGCCCGATTGGGAGCAGAGCTACATCTACGCTTCGCGTTCCTGACGACGCCGACGTGCCTGCCGCCACGAAGGTGAGGGGCGCGGTGGGCTGCCCGCGGGGCTATTAGGTTGTGCCCATGCCCCTGGACCCCCAGCTCAAGGACCTGCTCGACTTCGTCGCCCTCGCCGGCTACCCGACGATCGAGGCGGGGACTCCCGAGGAGGGGCGCAAGGCGATGCGGGCGATGTCGGTCGACCTCGTCAAGCCCGAGGACGTCGTGCCGGTCGGCTCCGTCTCGTCGTTGATGGTGCCCGGCGGCGCGGGCGAGCGCGCGGCTCGGCTCTACAAGCCCGAGGGCGACGGCCCAAGGGACACCCTCGTCTACCTGCACGGCGGTGGCTTCGTCGTCGGCGACCTCGACACCCACGACCAGACGTGTCGACGGTTGTGTCGCGATGCGGACCTCGCGGTGCTCAGCGTCGACTACCGGCTCGCACCCGAGCACCCCTTCCCGGCAGGGTTGGACGACGCGCAGACGGCGACCGAGTGGGCGGCTGCCCACCTCGGCGACCTCGGCGGCGGCGGGCGGCTGGCGATCGGCGGAGACAGCGCAGGCGCCAACCTCTCGGCCGTGGTCGCGCAGCACCTCGGCGACGTGCTGGCCGCCCAGCTCCTCATCTATCCCGCCACCGACGGTCTCGGTGACTATCCGTCCAGGGTCGACAACGCCGAGGGCTATTTCCTCACCGTGGCGATGATGGACTGGTTCGGCAGCCACTACGTCCCGTCCGACCTCGACCTCGAGACCGAGCTCGCGCGCGTCGCGCCTCTGCACGGGGACGTGTCGGAGGTGGCGCCAGCGCTGGTCGTGACGGCCGAGTTCGACCCGCTGCGCGATGAGGGCGAGGCGTACGCCGAAGCGTTGCGCGCGGCCGGGGTGCACGTCGACGTGGTCCGCTACGACGGGATGATCCACGGCTTCTGCGACATGGTGACCCTGAGCGCCGGAGCCGCCGACGCGGTCGCGGACGTGAACGCCCGCTTCAAGGCGCTGCTGGGCTAGCGCACGTCAAGGGCGCCCAGGGCCTCGAGCACCACCCGCAGGTGAGACACCTCGTGCGTACGCAACAGGTGGGCCCCACCCAGGGCGGCGAAGACGGCGAAGAAGCCCTCGCCCTTGCGGAACTCGTCGCCGAAGAGGTCGAAGGAGTGCGGGGGCACGTTGCAGATCGGCACCCCGAGAGGGCGCAGCCGGAAGGCCTGGGTCAGCATCCGCATCTGGTGACGCGACCGGGCCAGTGGCGTCTCGAGGTTGCTGTAGTTGAAGCCGATGCCCGGGTCCACCACGATGCCGGTGACTCCCAGCTCGCGTGCTCGCTCGATCCGGGGTCCGAAGTGGTCGAGCAGCGCCGAGATGGGGTCGCCGGTCGGCGCCTCGGAGTGCTCGCGCACGTTGGCCGACGCGCCGTAGGACATGACGACCGCCGCTGAGTGCACCGATGCGAGGCCGAGCATCTCCTCCTCGTGCTCGCGACCCGTCATGTTGAGCACCCGGGCGCCCGCTTCGAGGCAGGCGCCGACCACCTCCGGGTGGTAGGTCTCGACCGACACGACCGCTGCTGCGGACAGCTGCTCGACGATCGGCACGAGGGCCGCGATCTGCGCGGCGGCCGAGACGCGGGTCTTCGTGTAGTCGCTCGACTCGGCCCCGAGGTCAAGGATCCCGGCTCCTTGCGCGGCCTGGACCCGACCGATCCGGACGGCGTGGTCGGTCGAGACGGCGATGCTCTCCCGGTAGGTCGAGTCGCGCGAGAGATTGATGCAGCCCATCAGCGTCACCGGGCCGTCGCCGATGACCACCTGGCCGGACGGCCCGTCGATGACAACGGGCTCGACCGGTGCCTGCCACTCGCCTGCGAACTCGTCCATCAGCTCGGTCAGGGCGGCCAGGGTGATCACCCGGGTCACTCTAGACAGGCAGGATGGACCCGTGACGACACCGTTGGAGCTGCACCGGCTGGCCGACCTCGACGAGGATGCGCTGCAGGCGCTCTACGAGCCACCGCGCACTCCGTGGCTGCGGGTCAACTTCGTCAGCACCCTCGACGGCGCCTCGCAGGGCGTCGACGGGCTGAGCAAGGGCATCAACAACGCGGCCGACAAACGCGTCTTCCATGCCCTGCGACGACGAGCGGACGTGCTCGTCGTCGGCGCGGGCACGTTGCGTGCTGAGGGGTACGCGCCCCCCACCCTTCCGCTGGCGATCGTGAGCCGGTCGGGTGACGTGCCGCCGACGCTGGTGGGCTCCGAGCAGGTGCACCTGGTGACGTGCTCGTCCTCCCCGGGCCTGGCGGCCGCGCGGTCCCTGCTGGGTCGGGACCGGGTGTTCGTCCTCGGTGACGACGCTGTCGAGCTCGTGGCCATGAAGACGGTGCTGGCCGAGCGCGGCTGGGTCGACCAGCTCTCCGAGGGCGGGCCGGCGTTGTTCGGGTCGATGCTGCAGTCGGGGATCGTGGACGAGCTGTGCCTCACGACCGTGCCGCGTCTGGTCGCCGGGACCGCGATCCGGATCGCGGGTGGGGTGGACGTCGACGTACGCCTGCGGCCGGGGGTCCTGCTGGAGCAGGACGGCACGCTGCTCGGGCGCTGGTTGGTCGACTGAGCCGACCGGTGAGCGCCTAGGGTCGTCCCATGACTTTCCCGACAGACACCGTCGTTGCCGTCCTGGGTGGGACCGGCCCTCAGGGCCGGGGGCTCGCACGCCGCTTCGCCCAGGCGGGGGTCACCGTCGTGCTCGGCAGCCGCACGGCCGACAAGGCGGAGAGCATCGCCGCCGAGCTGGCCGAGGCCACCGGGGCCACCGGCGGTGCGGTGACCGGCGCGAGCAATGCCGACGCGGCCGCTGCGGGGGACGTGGTCCTGGTCGTGGTGCCGTGGGACGGACACAAGGAGCTGCTCGAGTCGCTGCGCGGGCCACTCGCCGGCAAGATCGTCGTGGACTGCGTCAACCCGCTCGGCTTCGACAAGCAGGGTCCCTTCGCGCTTGCCGTCGAGGAGGGCTCGGCGACCCAACAGGCGGCCGCGATCCTGACCGAGAGCCGGGTGCTGGGCGCCTTCCACAACGTGAGCGCGGTGCTGCTGGAGGACCCGGAGGTCGAGCGGGTCGAGACCGACGTCCTGGTCCTCGGCGACGACCGTGAGGCCACCGACCTCGTCCAGTCGCTGGCGGACACGATCCCCGGAGTGCGTGGCGTGTATGGCGGCCGCATCCGCAACGCCCACCAGGTCGAGGCCTTCACCGCCAACCTCATCGCGATGAACCGCCGCTACAAGGCGCACGCCGGGGTGCGCATCACGGACGTGTGAGGGAATGTCGCCGCGTCGCCGGGTGTTGCGACCGGACGTGGCCCAGACCGTGACGACCCCCGCGAAGGCGCCGGACGACGCGCGGCGGGTGTCGCTGCTCCTGGGGCTGCTCTTCGGCCTCGCCGGCATGGGTTCGTCGTCAGCCGCGATCGCGCTGCCGCTGATGGCGCCCGACCTGGGCGTCAGCGTCGGGTCGGCCGCGTGGAGCATCAGCCTCTACGTGCTGATGCTCGCGGTGACCACAGCCGTCTATGGCCGCGTGAGCGACCTGGTCGGCGTACGCCTCCCGCTCGTCTTCGGCATCACGCTGATGACCGTCGGCGCCGTCGCTGCTGCCTTGGCGCCCACCTTCGAGGTGCTGCTGGTGGCCCGGCTCTTCCAGGGGGCGGGAGCCGCTGCGGTGCCCACCCTCGGCGTCGCCGCCCTCAGCGCGCGATATGACGGATCGGTCCGGGGCCTGGCGCTCGGCCGTCTCGCCGGCGTCGCGGCCGCAGTCAGCTGTCTCGGCCCCCTCCTCGGTGGACTCGTCGAGCACGCATTCGGCTGGCGGGCCGTGATGGCCCTGCCGGTCCTGGGCGTCCTGGTGCTGCCCTTCCTGTGGCGCGCGCTGGTGGGTGGAGGCACCGGTGCTCGCCTCGACATCATCGGTGCCGTCCTGGTGGCCGGCACCGCCGGCGGGCTCGTGCTGCTCGTGCAGTCGCCCACCAGTGGCCTGACCATCGCCACCATCGGCGCGCTCCTCCTCATCCTCGGTGCGCCGCTCGTGGCCCTCCGCGTGCGCCACCGGCCCCACGGCTTCCTCCCGATGTCCGTGATCCGCAACGGGGTGGTGGTCCGATCGGCGATCGCCTCCGCATCGGTGCCGGCTTCCTGGTTCGCGCTCCTGGTCGGCGTCCCGGCGGTGCTCGTCGGCGCCGGCTGGGAGCCGTGGGAGGTCGGTCTGTTGCTCGTGCCGAGCGCGGTCGTCGCGCTGCTGGTGCCGCGCGTGGCAGGCCCGCTCCTGGAGCGCATCGGCGCCTCCTGGTGCCTGGTGCTCGCCGGGATCGTCGCTGCCGCGACCCTGCTCCTCGCCGCGCTGGGCACCCATCTGCTGGCGCCGGTCCCGGTGGCGCTCGCGGTCGCGCTGGCCACCGTGTCCTTCGGGATCGGCCAGCCCGCGCTGATCGCGCTGGTCGGCGCAGCGGTGCCCGCCGACGTCCGTGGCGTCGCCCTGGGCATCGCCACCCTGCTCTTCCTCGTCGGTGGCAGCGTGGGCTCGGCCGTGGTGGCCGGGCTCGGAGAAGTCATCGGCATCCCGGGCAGCTTCGCCGCCCTCGCCGTGCTGCCCGCGCTCGGTCTGCTCTTCCTGGTGCCCGAGCTCCGTCGCCGACCCGCCTCGTAGGCTCATCGTCGTGAGGACGCCGTCGTACGCCGCCGGAGACTCGACGTGGAGGATCGCGGCGATCTGGAGCGCGGGCTTCGTCGCCGTGCTGTGGGTCTCGGAGATCATCGACACGGTGCTGGGCAACCGCCTCGACGTCGAAGGGATCCGGCCGAACAGTCCGGAGGGGCTGAGCGGGATCCTGGTCGCGCCGCTGCTCCACGCCGGCTTCGGCCACCTGATGGCCAACACCCTGCCGTTGTTGGTGCTCGGCTTCCTGGTGCTGCTCGCGGGGCTGCGTCAGTGGCTCGCCGTGACGGCGATCGTGTGGGTGGTCGGAGGCGTCGGCACGTGGCTCACCGGGGGAGAGGGCACGGTGCACCTCGGCGCGTCCGGGCTCGTCTTCGGCTGGCTGACGTACCTGCTCCTGCGGGGGCTGTTCACCCGCAACGCCACGGAGATCCTCGTCGGGGTCTTCGTCTTCTTCGTCTACGGCGGGGTGCTTCTCGGCGTGCTGCCCGGTCAGCCCGGTATCTCCTGGCAGGGGCACCTGTTCGGAGCGCTGGGCGGAGTGCTGGCGGCTTGGTGGCTGCCGACGCGCCGGCCTGCGGCGTACGCCCTCCGCGGCTAGGTCTCAGCCGATGGTGCCGGCGTTGTCCTTGGCGAGCGACCGGGAGATCACCATCCGCTGGATCTGGTTGGTGCCCTCGAAGATCTGCATGACCTTGGCCTCGCGCATGAACCGCTCGACCGGGAAGTCGCGGGTGTAGCCGAAGCCGCCGAGGACCTGTACGGCGTCCGTGGTGACCTTCATGGCGTTGTCGGTGGCGACCATCTTGGCGACGGAAGCCTCGCGGGAGAAGGGCAGACCGGCGTCCTTGAGGCGGGCCGCGTGCAGGGTCGTCGCGCGGGCAGACTGGATGGCTGCCTCCATGTCGGCCAGCACGAACGCCAGCCCCTGGTGCTCGATGATCGGCTTGCCGAAGGTCTCGCGTTCGCGGGCGTAGGCCACCGCGGCGTCGAGGGCTCCCTGCGCCAGTCCGGTCGCCACGGCCGCGATGCCGAGGCGCCCCGCGTCGAGACCGGCAAGGGCGATCCGGAGTCCGTCACCCTCGGCCCCGAGGAGGCGGGACGCGGGGACACGGACGTCGTCGAAGCGCATGGTCGCGGTCGCCGAGCCGGTGAGGCCCATCTTCCGCTCCGGCGGGTCAGCGGTGAGGCCCTCGGTGTCGGCCGGCACGAGGAAGCAGGAGATGCCGTTGCGGTCGTCGGAGGTGCGGGCCATCACCTTGTAGAAGTCGGCGTGGCCGCCGTGGGTGGTCCAGGCCTTGGCGCCGTTGAGGACGTAGGAGTCGCCGTCGCGCCGAGCAGTCGTCCGCATGGCTGCCGGGTCGGAGCCGGCGTGGGCCTCGGAGAGGCAGTAGGCGCCCAGCAGCGAGCCGCCGAGCATGTCCGGCAGCCACTCGGAGCGCTGCTCGTCGGTGCCGAAGCTCACCAACCCGAAGCACGAGAGGGCGTGCACCGAGACCCCGACGCCGACCGAGGACCAAACGGCGGCGATCTCCTCGAGCACCTGCAGATAGACCTCGTAGGGCTGGCCGCCACCGCCGAACTCCTCGGCGTAGGGCAGCCCTAGGAGGCCTGCGTCTCCGAGCAGCCGGAAGACGTCACGGGGGAAGGTCTCGGTGGCCTCTGCCTCGGCCGACCGGGGGAGGAGCTCCTTGGTGGCGATCTCGCGGACGAGCTTGAGCAGCTCGACGGCTTCCTCGGTCGGCAGGGTGCGGGAGGCAGTCATGCGGCGCACATTACCGGCGGTCGGCGAGAGCACCGCGGGCCCTAGGGTGGCTGACGTGGAAGCGCCGAACGAGGTCCGGTCGCGGGCGGCGTACACCCTGCTGCTCGTCGGTGCGGCCGGGTTCGCGGTGCTCCTCCTCGGACCGTGGGGTTGGCAGCTCAACAGGCTGACGGTGCGGCTCTACGTGTTCTTCCGTTACGACGTCCCGATCGCGCCGGCGGGGGCGCTGCCCGAGCACTACGGCGTGCTGCTGAACGTGCTGCTCTTCGTGCCCGTGGGCGTGGCGCTGGCGAAGCTGTCGGGCTGGTCGTGGTGGCGGGTGACGCTCGTTGCCACGGTGGGGTCCGCAGCGGTCGAGCTGGTCCAGGCGGCCCTGCTGGACCGTGAGGGCAGCGTCTGGGACGTGGCGACCAACGGTCTGGGAGCGCTGCTGGGTGCGGTTGCTGTCACGGGTGTACGCCGCCTGCGTGCTCGACGGTGACGACGCCGGCGCCCACCAAGTCGGTCAGCAACCGTTGGACGTCTTCGAGGACGTCGTCGAGCTCGACCTCGGCCAGCTCGCTCGTGCGGAGGGCGATCTCGTGGGCGGTGCCGCCGTCGTGGATCGAGAGCCACACCATGCAGGCCGAGCCCTGGAGGGACAGCGACGGCCCGTCTGGCAGCAGAGCGATGTAGGCGTGTGGTTCGGCTCCCAGGTCGAGGTCCTCCCGGCTGACCCAGGCGACGTCAGCGGGAATCACGTAGCGGGTCACAACCGAGCCCGCAGATCGGCAACCGCGCGCTGCACGCGCTCGCGCTGGCGACGGCGGACGTCCTCGCGCGTCGGCTCGCGGCCGAGCTCGATCGCGAGGTAGTCGCGGTTGACGCGCACCATGCCCAGGGCCAATCGGACCCGGGCCCGCACGCCACGGGCGGACGTCATGCGTGCACGCCACTCGGCGAGCCGGTCCCCGCCCTGGGAGAAGTGCTGCCACAGGTCGTGGTCGGGGTGGTCGCTGTGGTGCTGGAGCTCGTCGAGGGCGGCCGCCAGGGCCACCTCGGCGTCCAGCCGGGCAGCGAGGGCACGGACGGCGTGCTGTTCTGCTTCGGTCGCCTTGTCCCAGGCCCACTCCTTGTCGGAGCCGCGCGGCGTGCGCGCGTAGTGGAGCAGCAGGATCAGCCGTTGCCCGATCCGGTCCGGGACAGGGCACTCATGATGGGCGATCAGCTGGGTGGCGCCCGGCGCCGCGAGCTCGTCAAAGGCCTGCTCTGCCGGAATCCCGGCGCCGGGCCAGGAGACGTGCACGTCTGCCCAGCCCCAGTCGGGGTGCCACCAGTTGGCGGCATGCGCAAAGGGCGAGCCGGTCTCGAAGTCCGTACGCCGTTCCCAGCCGTGGGCCTCCATGGCGTCGATGAGCGCGGTCAGGTGGCTGGGCCGGACCAGGACGTCGACGTCGGACGAGCTCCGCTCCGGATCTCGCAGCCCGGAGAACATCGCGGGGCCCTTGAGGTGAAGCACGTCGGCCCCGGCCGTCTCGGCCAGGTGCTGGACCACGGCATGCGCGAGATGCACCCGAGCCGCAATGGGGATGTCGGCCTCGGCTGAGGCTCTTCCCGGATCAGGCGGCATGTCCTCATGTTGCCACCTAGACTCCGGGCATGACGTTCGCGGACCTGGTGCGCCTCGCTCGTGCCCACCGGTGGGCGCTGATCGGCTGCACGGTGCTCGGCATCCTGGTCTCGGTGGGGCTCACCACCCGCGAGCCGGTGCTCTACGAGGCGACGTCGACCGGGTACATCCAGGTCGGCAGCGCGCAGAGCGCCCCCGAGGAGGCGGGCAACCTCGCTCTGGCCAAGGAGAAGGCCGCCCTCTACGTCGCCCTCGTCTCAACGACCCCGGTCGCCGAGCGCGTCGTGGATGACCTGAATCTCGGGCTTCCGCCCTCTTCCGTGGCGTCCCGCTTCTCGGCGTACGCCGATGCTGCCGGCCTCCTGCGTATCCGTGCGGTCGGGACCACGCCGAGGGAGGCGCAGGAGCTGGCGACGGCGGTCGTCGAAGCGGTTGCCGACGAGGCCGAGGATCTCCAGAACCCCGCCGGAAAGGGCAGGACCAGTCTCGTCACGATCGTGCCGTATGACGAGGCCGAGCTCCCGTCCGATCCGTTCACGCCCGACTACCGCAAGGCCGCCCTGAAGGGCGCTGGAGCAGGGTTCGCCCTCGCCGCAGGGGTCATCCTGCTGCGGCGCACGCTCGACCGACGCATCCGCTCGGTGAGCGACGTCGAGGAGGCGACCGGTGGCTCGGTGGTCGGCGTGATCCCCAAGGTCAATGAGCTCGCCCACCATGCCCGCGGCGTCGAGGGTGACCTCGGCCGAGCGGCTGAGGCCTTCCGACAGCTCCGCACCAACCTGCGCTTCGTCGACGTCGACAAGCCACCCCGACGGATCGTCATCACCAGCGCGCTGCCCGGCGAAGGCAAGTCGACGGTCTCGGCCAACCTGGCACGACTCGTGGCCCAGACGGGCGAGAAGGTCGTGCTGATCGACGCCGACCTGCGCCGGCCCACGATGGCCGGCACCTTCGGGATCGACGGCCACGTCGGTCTGACCCAGGTCGTGGCAGGTGATGTCGCGGTGAGCCAAGCACTGGTGGAATCCGACATCCCCAACCTCGTCCTGCTCCCTTCGGGTCGGATCCCGCCCAACCCCAGTGAGCTGTTGGGCTCGGACCGCATGCGCAGGCTGATCGACACCTTGGCGCTCGACCACCTCGTGCTGCTCGACGCGCCACCGCTCCTGCCGGTGACGGACGCCGGCCTGCTGGCAGCAGCGTGTGACGGCGTGCTCCTCGTGCAGGCGGCCGGCAAGACCCAGATCGAGCACAGCCAGCACTGCCGCCGCATCCTCGACCAGGTCGGGGGCAGGCTGCTCGGGGTGGTGCTCAACAAGGCACCCCAGAAGGGCCCGATGGCGACCGCCTATGGCGGCTACGGCTACGCCGCGACCGAATACACCTCCCTCGAGCCCGGTTCCGTCCGCGCCGAAGCCAAGGAGCCCCGCGGCCGTCGTCGGTCGGCCAAGACGACGTAGTCGTCCCGTCTCTTCCGCGGCGAGCCTGGGTCAGTAGGCGCCGCGAGAGGCCAGGACGGCCCAGACCGTGCGGAAGAGGATGGCCATGTCCTGGGTCATCGACCAGTTGTCGACGTAGTAGAGGTCCAGGCGCACGGTGTCCTCCCACGAGAGGTCGGAGCGGCCCGAGACCTGCCACAGCCCCGTCATCCCGGGCAGGACGTTGAGCCGACGCAGCATGTCGTCCTCGTAGCGCGCGACCTCGTCCGGGAGCGGTGGTCGCGGGCCGACCAGGCTCATCTCGCCCCGCACCACGTTCCAGAGCTGGGGGAGCTCGTCGAGTGAGAAGCGCCGGATGAAGCGGCCGGGACGGGTGACGCGGGGGTCGTCGGCCAGCTTGTAGAGGACGCTCGACTCGTCGCCGGGCGGCCGGAGCTGTTCGGCGTCCACCACCATCGACCGCAGCTTGAGGCACTGGAAGGGCTTCCCGTCGCGCCCGACCCGGGTCTGGCGGAAGATGCTGGGACCACCGTCGTCGAGGCGGATCCAGAGCATCAGGGCCACCAAGAGAGGGCCGAACACCACGAGGGTCGTCCAGGCGCCCGCGAGGTCGAAGAGGCGCTTGGCGGCACTCCTGGCAGCGCGGGAGCGGGGACGGCCCAGGTGCATGAGCGGTAGCCCAGCGACCGGGCGGATCCGCACCCGCTCGCTCGATACGTCGGTGACATTGGGAGCGACGATGATCTCGACCTGGGAGTGGTCCTCCAGGTCCCAAGCCAGACGACGCAGCTCGGTGGAGGAGTTCACCGCGCCGGCGGTGAAGACCACGATGTCGACCTCGTGCTCATCCACGTGCTCGCTGAGGTCGTCGGTGGTGCCCAGGACCGGGATCCCGCCCGACGTGGACCGGATCCCCGCGTAGTCGCGGGGGAGCAGGCAGCCCACCACCTGGTAGCCGAGCCAGCGCTCCCGACTGAGCACGACGTTGATCTCACCCACGTGTCCCGGGGTGCCCACCAGGAGCACCCGTTGACTCAACCGGCCGCGGGTGCGCGCGTGCTGGAGGACGCGACGCGCTGCCAGGCGACCCATCAGGAGCAGGGGGATGCCGATGGTGAAGAGCAGCACGAAGAGAGCGCGGGACAGCGGCGACTGCGTCAGGAAGGCGCCCACTCCGACGAGTGCGGCATTTGCCAGCGACGCGTTGACCACGAGGCGGAACTCGTCCATGCCGGCGCCGAAGAGGTCGTTGTCGTAGGCCCCCAGCATCACCAGCAGCAGCAGCCAGGCGGCGATCAGGAAGATCGCAGGCCGGGCCGTGTTCTCGACCACGTCTGTGGCGGGGTCGAAGAAGGGCAGGTCCAGCCGGAACTGGATCGCGGCCAGGGTGGCCAGGGTGATCATCACCAGGTCCACGACGGCAACCGCCGCAGCGATCCGGCTGGTCCGGGCAGGTCGGCGGGTGACTTCGGCAGGTGCGGTGACGGCCGTCGGGCTCGCTGCCTGGAGGAGCTCGCGAGAGGCACGATCAGTGCTGGACACGTGGCATCACCTCCTGGCTGATCTCGGTGAGGCGCCTGATGAACCGATCCTCGCTGAACTCCTCGGCCCGGGCGCGGATCGTCGCCGCGTCCCACACGTGGGTGTCGAAGTCCGCGAGTGCACGGGCGATCGACTTCGCGGTCGGGTGGTCGAAGAACAGGCCCGTGCTGCCTTCGACCACAGTCTCCAGGAAGCCGCCGGCGCCGAGGGCCACGGTTGGCACGCCGAAGGCGGCAGCCTCCAGGGGTGTCAGGCCGAAGTCCTCGTGGCTGGGGCTCACCAGCACGCCGGCGCGGGCGTAGACCCAGCGCAGCTGTGCGTCGCTCAGTCCGGAAAGGATCCGCACCCGCCCGTCCGCCAGGGAGCGCAGGCGGGCCGCCTCGGGGCCGTGGCCGACCACGACCAGCGGACGACCTGTGAGGCGAACCGCGTCGATGGCCGCGTCGACGTTCTTGTAGGCCAGGAGTCGCGACACGACCAGAGCGAACCCGGGGTCCAGGTCGCTGAGCTCGGCCACCGCATCCTGGGGCGCCGACGGGTCCATGTTGTGCGGCGGATGCAGGATCTCGGCGTCGCGACCGTAGGTGTCCTGGATACGACGCTGGACGACGTGGCTGTTGGCGACGAAGCGGTCGACCGTCTCGGCGGCGCGATGGTCCCACCGGCGCAGCGCGGGTCGCATGGCCAGCAGGGCAGGCCCTACGGGGTGCCGATGGGCTGGCCGGCCGAGGTACTCGTCGGTCTGATACAGCCAGCGGGCGGGATTGTGGCAGTAGACGATCTTGTGTCCGTCGGTGGGGAAGCCGTGGGCCCAACCGCTGCCCGAGACGACGGTGAGGTCAGCCTCGATCCGCAGACGCGAGGAGGCAGCAGCGAGGAAGGGCAGCGCGAGGCGGTGGTCGCGCCGGAAGAGGGCGACGTCATTGAGCCTCGAAGTGACGACGTGAGCCTCACGGAACTCGGGGTAGGTGCCGTCGGGGTCGTAGAGGGTGGTGTGGATCGGTGCGCCGGGGAAGGCCTTGCGCATCGTCAGGACGACGCGTTCTGCCCCACCGCGCTGGGTGAGGTAGTCATGGGCGATCGCGATCGCCGACCGGGTCATTGCTACTCCTGGATGCGTGGCTGGACGTGCACCGGCCAGATCACTCCGTCGGCACTGCTCCCATCCCACGTCACTCGGGGTCCGACCGTGGAGTTTTCACGATATTGGCAACGACCGACTGGTCGCCGGGTGACGTCAGCACGCTGGCTCGCGCCAGTGCAAAGCCGACGGCAAGCGCGGTCGGGAGCTCCAGCAAGACCTCGCCGAGGGTCACGCCCATAGTCAGGATGGCGATCAGAGCCGCCTGGGCGGCAATCGCCGGCACGTCCCCGGTGCGGGTCCTGGACGAAAGTGCCAAGAAGGCGGTGGCCACCAGGGCCAGGACGAGGCCGAGGAGCAACCATCCGCCTTCCTGGCGAACAGCGAGATAGCTGTTGTGGAAGAAGAACTCGTTCTGGGCCAGAGCGACCTTGGCAGTGCCGGGTCCGTTCCCGAACCACGGCGCCTGATCGAGCAGCGATTGCTCCTGGGCGATGATCCTTTCCCGCAGGGCGTCGCTGCCGGACCGGTTGGAGAAGGGGCCGAAGAGCACCAGGTCGTCGGGGATGTTGTCCACCACCCATACCAGCGAACCGGCCGCGACGGCACCGCCTAGCTTGCCGAGGCGTCGCCCCAGCAGCCACCACGCGAGGGCGAAGGCCAGCGCCAACAGGCCGGTGCGTGAGTAGGTCATCACCAGCCCGGCGATCAACGGCACCGCGAGCAGCAGGCGGACCCTGCGGCGGTCGTCGGCGAAGCCCACCACGAGTGCCCCGAGCGTCACGATGAAGAGGGCCCCGGCGTTGGGATCGCCCAGGAAACCGGTGAGACGACCGGGGTAGGCGTCACCGCCAATGCCGACCTGGTAGAGCCCGATGACGGACAGCAGCCCGGCGGCCAGGCCGAGAGCAGCCGAGCGGAGCGAGACGCGACCGGTCGCGCACGCCCAGATGAGGCCGCACCAGATCGCGACGTGACCGACTCGGCGCATCCAGTCGACGTCGTTGGCGATGCCGGAGAAGAGGAGCAGGCCGAGGGCCGCTGCGCAGAACAACCAGACCCGCATGAGAGGGATGCGATGACCCAGCGCGGGGCGCATGGTTGCCAGCACGACCACGGCAAGGGCAGCCAGCTCGTTGACGGGCAGGCCCGCCGTCTCCACGACGCGCAGCGGGATCAGCGAGAAGAGGACGAACTCCACGACCCGGACCTCGGAGTCCGCCCGGGCGGCTCGGGTCTCGGCGGCGTCGGGCAGCACCCAGGCAGACGCCACGTTCTTCATGTCGTGGCCCCAGTGACGGTGTCGTACACGCCCGCGATGCGCTGGGTCATCTGCGTCACGGTGGGCCAGCCGTCCAGGCCGGGACGTTGCGTGGGCTCGAGGCCCTGACGAGCAAGTGCGTCAGCGACGTGCGATCTGTCGGTCGCATCGACAAGACACCTGTCGGGGAGGATCTCGGGGTTTGCTCCGACACTGCTGGCCACGACGCCCAGCCCGGCAGCAGCGGCGTCGAGCAGCGCGTAGGAACAGTTCTCCCAGACCGACAGCATGGCAAGCACGTCGTGCTCGGACATGGCTGCGTCCGGGTCCACGAATCCGGGGAATCGAACGCGCGCCTCGAGGCCGATTCGATTCACCTGGCGACGCAGGTCGCCCTCGAGCGGGCCAGTGCCGGCCAGGGTGAGCGTGGCCGCGACTTGGCTGCTGGCCAGCTCGGCGAAGCCGTCCACCAGCCTGTCAAGGCGCTTCTCCGGCGCCAACCGCGCCAGCGAGAGCACCCGTAGTCCCGGCGGACGCGTGGGCGCTCCCTCCGGGTCAAGGCCGTTGTGGATGACCGTGACAGCACGTCGGGGATGCCATTTCTGGTTCATTGCCTTGGCCGTGGCGTCGCTGACCGCGATGGCGGCGTCGAAGCGGCGCAGCCGCGCCGTGTGTGCCACTGACATCACCCGAGCCTTGACAGCGGAACCGTGATAGACGACATCGTCCTGGGCGATGCCGTGCTCGGTCGTGATCAGCCGGGGACCGTGCCCGACCGCAAGCGCCGCGACGATGTCGGCGTAGGACAAATGGGTGTGCACCACCGTTGGCTGCAGCTTGGCGACTGCGTGGCGCAGCGAGCTCACCGAGGCGTGGAGTCCGTGCCCGGGTCCGAAGGGCGCCTCGAGCACAGCAGCACCGGCCGCCTTCAGCTCGCGCGGCAGAGCCCCTGGGGGTGTGAGGAACACGAGCCGCCACCCCGGGATGCCGACGCGCGCCACGTCGAGGGCGTGTCGGGCTACCCCCGCCAGGTCACTGACCGGGATCGCCCACAGAGCGGTCGGTCGAGCGGTCAGAACCATTGCTCCAACCGCTCGAGGGCGATCCAGAAGCCCTCGCCGTCGTTGACGTGTCCCTGCCAGATCTCCGGGATGAAGCTGGCGGTGGGGGCGTGCGTGTCGAGCTGTTGAGCGAGCAGGGCCCAGTCGACCTCGCCGTCGCCGACCTGCACGCCCTCGCCGTCGACGCCGGTCGCGTCAACGAGGTGCAGGTGGTCCGTGTGGGGGGCCAGGAGCTCTGTGGTCTCGGCGAAGGACAGACCGAGATAGTTCGCGGCCAGCTTGGAGTGCGAGACGTCGAAGCAGAGACGACGGCCGTGCTCTTCGGCCCACTGCGCGGTCTCGGCCGGGTCGACGAAGAGGTTGTGGAACGACTGGCCACCCATGTGCCAGGGGTAGGGCGGCATGGTCTGGGCACAGATGCGCACACCGGCATCGTCGATGAGGCCGAGGCCGTCGGCGATGCGGGTGTACATGACACGTCGCTTGGAGGCGTCGACGAACCCATTCTTGGTGAAGCCGCCCAAGTTGGTGACGATCACCGGGTCAGGTGCGTCCTCACGGAAATAGGTCTTGAGTCGTCGCGTCACGTCGACGACACGTTGCAGCTCGTGGACCGAGCGCTGGAAGACGTCGTTGTCCGGCGACGCCAGATCGAGGATGAAGTCGCCGGCGAAAAGCTCTGGGGCATGCGTGCAGAACGACATGGGGAGCCGGTCGGAGAAGACCTTGGCGGGGTCGATGTCGAGGTCCTGGTAGGAGAAGTGGAACTCGAGGAAGTCGGGGGTCGTGTCGCGGGTCATCGACTCGACGTCGTGGTAGCGCACGGCCAGGCCCCACGGCCGGCGGAAGTCGTAGGCGCGGCCGCGGATGGCAGCTGCGCCGAGGTCAGTTGCGTAGAAGAAGTCCCCGGGGTCGAAGCTCCGCGTCGTCGTACGACCCATCAGCTTGTCCCACGCGTTCGGCTGGAGACCGCGACCGGGGCTCTTGATGTCGACGTCGGCCTCGGTGAGCACGTGGCCGACCTCGATGCGACGGGTGGCGACGAGGGACTTGGCGAGGTTGACGCGGTTCATCATCTCCCCGGTCGAGACGGCACGGGGGGAGGTCGATCCCAGCGCCTCCTCCACCTCGCGGATGCGTTGCACCATCTCCTTGAACTCACCCGGCAGGAGGCTGACCGTGTGGTCGTTGCCCTCCTGCGCCTTGTCCGTGGTGAAGTGCTTCTCGATGATGCGTGCACCCATCGCCACCGCAGCCACCGGGATGTGGATGCCGCGCTCGTGTCCCGAGTATCCCACCGGCCCTTGGGTGATCTCCGCCAACCTGGTGAGGTAGGCGAGGTTGACGTCCTTGAAGGGTGCCGGGTAGGTCGACTGGCAGTGCAGGAAGGCGTGCGGCACGCCGGTCGCGCGGATCAGCTCGACGCTCTCGCGGATCTCGCCCTCGGTGGACATCCCGGTCGAGATCACCATGGGGGTCCCGGACGTGGCCATGTGTCGCAGCAGCGCGTGGTTGGTCATGTCGGCTGACGCCACCTTCAGCGACGTGACGCCGTAGGCGACGAGGCGGTCCACACTGAGCGGGTCCCATGCCGTGCACATGACGTCGACCCCAACCTCGGCGCAGTGGTCGAAGACCTGGAAGAGCTGGTCGGCATCGAGGTTGTACTTGGCGAGAAGGTCCAACGTGTACTGAGCGCCCAGGTCCTCGCCGCTCGACCCGTCCGTGCCCTGGCGATAGAGCGCCTCCATGTCCCGGAGCTGGAACTTCACGATGTCGGCGCCGGCCTCGGCCGACAGCTCGACGAGCCGCTTGGCATAGGCGACGTCGCCCTGATGGTTGTTCCCGATCTCGGCGATCACGAGCGTCGGGGCGTCGGCTGCGACGATGTGGCGTCCGATGCGCAGTTCGTCCGCACGGTTGATCGCGATCGCGACGAGGTGACCGCGCTCGTCGACCAGTGGCACGTGGTCGACACCCGTGTCGAAGGCGTGCGAGATCTCGGCGGGTGTGCTGCCCATGGGCAGCGACCGTGGGCTCGTGTTGGCCGCCTCGATGACGCGGGCGTCGGTGTTGATGCTGGCGGAGGTGCTGATCCACCGCCGGAAGTCGCCGTCGGAGAGCACACCGTCGAGGTGCCCGCGGGCGTCCACGAGGAAGATGACGCGGGCCTTGTTGGCCGTGATCTTCTCCAGCGCGCGCAGCACGGGGTCGCCGGAGTAGACGACGTACGCCGTCACGTCACGTTCGATGATCACTGGCTGCTTCTCCCCAAGACTGTGGATCGCCACCGTAACCGCGCGGACGTGGCTGCGTCCCCGGTTCGTGCAGTGAGGTGGGGTGCGTCACCGGCGAAGGGGCAACGGACTTCGGGCGGCTTTGTACGCCTCAGATCAGCCCGAGATCACGCAGGAGCGCACCGAGACGGGCATGTCCGGCAACGGGCGAGAAGTGTGCTTCCCAGCGCTCGCGCGCCGACGCCACCGCGTGTGCTGTCTGCCCCGGCGGCGAGCAGAGGGCGGCCTCGATCGTGTCTGCCAGGGCGTCCGCGTCCCCGCTGCGTGCGATCCAAGGGTGCTCGGCCCCGGCCACCTCAGGGAGAGCTCCCGCGTCGGACACCACGAATGGCACCCGGGCGCTCATCGCCTCCGCAGCCACGAGACCGAACGACTCCGGCACGATCGACGGAAAGACCGCCAAGTCGACCTGCCCGAAGAAGCGGGAGGGGCTGGTCCAGCCCTGGCGGACGCACAGATGGTCGATCCGGCCCAGGGCGACACCGACGGATGCCTGCTCCTCCGGGTCGACGAAGTGGGACTCCCCGGCCAGGAGCAGGCGGGGCGCAGGATCGGATCGTCGAGCCAGGAGCGAGATGGCCTCCGCGAGGACCACGACGCCCTTGGCCACCGACGGACGCCCGAGGAAACCGATGACTGGCTGCACGTCGCCCTGGCTCCGGGGCTCTGGGACCACCTCGCTCGTCCAGTTCGCCAACACCCTGGCTCCAGGCACGTGCAATGCGCTGGAGCGACTGGGGACCACGACGGCACGCGCTCGAGACCGGGCGAGCCTCGCTGCTACCGCATGTCGTCCCGACGGCGTCTGGTGGAGGTGGACCACCCGGTTGCGACGGCCGGCCGTGGTGAGGGCCGGGCCGAGCCCGTTGCACCACAGCAGGCCGGGCGTCGCTCTGGCGAAGCGAGGAAGGGCGAGCAGGTATTCGCGTCGCGTCGACCCGAGCCCGTGGACCCGGAAGCCCGCTTGGGACAGGAGGTCGGCCACCGGGCTGGCTGACGGCGCGACAACCTCCACGTCGACGTGGAACTCTCGGGCGGCCGTAGCCAGGTGCAGCAACATGACTTCGCCACCACCGATGTCCCCCTGGTTGGCGGCAAAGACGATCTTCGCGGTCATGCGTGCGGGCTGGAGGATCCGAGGAACTTCTCGGCGAGGGCCACGTCGAGCTGGGTGTCGATGTCGACTCCTTCGTCCTCGTCCATGACGAAGAGCCCGATCCGTCCGCCCAGCCGGTTGTCGACTTCCTCGTAGACCTGGGTGCGGGTGACGTAGACCGAGCCCGTCTCGCGGTAGCGGAGCGTCGTGGTCGTGAGGTCTTGTCGCCGCGGACGCGCATTGACGTCGTACGCCGCGGTGGGCGGCTCGGTCGCCTGCCAGATGAAAGGGGCTTGCGGGACCACGCCCACCATCGAGTCGACACCGGACTCCGAGAACTCGCGCACGGCACGGGCCAGCGTCCCGTCGTGACGGACCGGTGAGGTCGCCTGCAGGAGCATGACAGCGTCGGGTCGGCTGCGCTCGGACGTCACTTGGTCGATCGCGTGTCGCACGACCGGCTCTGTCGGGGTGGTGTCCTGTGCCAGCTCCGCGGGTCGCAGCCAGGGCACTCGGGCGCCGGCCCGCCGAGCGACGTCGGCAATCTCTTCGTCGTCGGTGGAGACGAGCACGTCGAGGTCGTGGACCGCCAGCGCCTGCTCGATGGTCCACACGATCAGTGGCTTTCCGCCGACGTCGAGCAGGTTCTTGCGAGGAACCCCCTTGGACCCGCCGCGTGCAGGGATCACGCACAGGATCGAGCTCACGAGACCGACTCCATCAAGATCCGTGCGATGCGCCGCGCCGGCTCCTCATCGTGACGAGCGGGCGGCGGGGTGGGGACGTCTTCGAAACGGTGCATGTCGTAACGCTCCCAGAACTCCACGAGCCATGCTGGTGGCCGAGGGAAATCAACCCAGGCCTCGCGCCCTTGGGCCGCTGCTTCCAGCACTCCCGTGGAGAAGACGCTGACGACGGGTCCATCGAGGTCCGTGAGCTGTGCGGCAGCGTCGACAGTGATTCCTGCCCGGCGATAGGCCGCATGGGTGAACTGCGACAGCTTGTCGCGCTCCGACGGGTGGGGGCGATAGGTGGCGCGGTGCGTACGACAGAAGCCGGCCGCCGCGCTTGCCAGACGACTTCGAGAAAGCTCGGCGCCGTGCATCTGACCGAGGTACGTCAAGCGATCACGTGGCCCGGATGTGCTGACCCGCGGGGCTGTGTCGCGGTGGTTGCCGGCGCTCCACAACAGCTGGCTACCGGTGACGAAGGTGTGGACATCGGTGCGCCCGGACCTCCAGAAGTCGGCGTCGCCCTGGCTCCAGGCGAGGAGCCGGGACTCGGGTGGTAACGGGGGCGCATAGGGGGTCAGGGCGCCGTGCTGGGAGATGAAGAAATCGGCGCCTTTCGCGACCGCAGCATCGTGGCCGGCGGCACCCACCACGGTGTAGTGGCCGGCAGCCAGGACAGCGCGGAGGTGGGGCAACCGGTCCACCAGGTCATGGGCGGTGACTGAGTTTCGAGTGTGCTGGGCGTACGTGCTGGGCAGAACCCACGCAGGCTGGCACAGGATCGCGGTCCGCTCGGCGGGGAGGTGCGACAGCACGCTGGCCACAGCGCTCCGGACACTGGTGTGCGTCGCTTCGATGCACACGAGGATGTCTGCGGCAGGAGGAGCCACCAGGTCGAGGGCGGGACGCTCGCCCCGTCCGCGCCCGAGGAGGGATCGAACAGTCGACCGGATCGGGTGCCGGGACTCGTGCCAGGTCCGCCAGGCTCGCAGGTCCGTGGGATGGAGCAGACCGGTCACGGCGTGTGGGTCCCGATGACCCTGGCAGGAACGCCTGCCACGGTGGCGTCCGCGGGGACATCGCGAGTCACGACGGCATGCGCCGCGATGGTCGCCCGATCTCCGATCGTGACGCCCCCCAGGACCACGGCGCGTTGCCCGACGAAGACTTTGTCGCCGATGGTGATCGGACCTGTGCCCGTGATGCCCGCCGGGTTGCCCCTCTCGTGGTCGGATGACGCAACGAAGGCATCGTCGGCAAAGACGCAGTCGGAGCCGATCGTCACCGCGTCGAAGGCGTGGAGATGCACCCGGTGGCCGAAGTAGTTGCGGTCGCCGATCGTGAGGGGGCCTCTTGCTCGCTCACAGGCGAGCCAGGCCCCTTCGTAGAAGGCGCACTGTTCGCCGATGTGGATGCGCCTGACCTGTGCGAGCCTTTGAGGCCGGACGATCACCGTGCCGGCGCCCAATCGGCCGAAGGCGCGGCGATACAGCAGAGCAGTCACCAGCCGAGCCTTGTGCCACCGTGCTGGCGACGGGGACTCGGCGAGTGTGGCGGCGATGTCCATTGCGTCAGAGCCTAGTTCCATCGGTGGCCCGTCACCCCAGATCCTTCAATCCTGCCGACTCAGCCCCACGATTCCTCCAGCACCTTCACCCGGTGGTCGAACGTGTGCTCGGCCATCGTGCGGGCACGCGCCGCAGTGCGGACCCGCTCCGACCACCTGATGTCGACCGCCGCGCGGTGACACAGGTCGATCATCTCGGCGTCTGAGGAGTACGACGCCAGCTCGGAGCCGTCGTCATACAGGCCCTGCAGATCTGAGCGGTCGATGAGCTGGAGCGCGCCCGCGCCGCACGCCTCGAAGGTTCGCATCGTGAAGCCGTCCTGGTCACCGTGGATGTTGAGCGTCGCCCTTGCTGCGGTCATCGTGTCGTAGGCATCGCCCCGGTCGAGGTCGCGCCCGGCTGGCAGAGTCGGTCGCCGAAGGTCCCACGTCCGCAGTCGGTCCCACGGGTGATGAGACCAGTCGCGGCCGAACGCGCGGACGGGGATGCCTCCGTCGGCCAGCGCCTCCAGCGTCCGCTGTCGTTCTGGGTAGCGGGCTCCGATGAACACGGTCTCGCTCATGCGTCTGGATGGGGGATGGGGACGTAGCTGGTGGTCGAAGGCGAGTGGTAGGTGACGTGCGGGAAGGCCGAGGCCCATCAGGGCCTCGGCGTCGAGACGCGAGTAGGAGCAGATGGGGCCGACGATGGTCATCGATCTGGTCTTCCACCGGGTACGCCGAAGCTCGTCGTAGAGCCAGAGGACGTGTGGGCGACCCTCGAGGGCCGTCCAGAAGTCGTCTCCCAACTGGTCGCCCTTCACGATCACGACGGCGTCCGCGCGGGACGCGCGGAGAGCCACCAGGGCATGCTCGGTCGTGTGTTGATCGCGTCGAGCGTCGTGCTCATGCCCTAGGCGCTCTTTGAGTTCGTGACGAACCTTGTTGCCGACCTTTGCCGGGACGGAAAGGAGCTCGTCGTAGAGGTGAGCCTGCACCACATGGCCTCGACCCTCCAGCGAGGTCTGTACCGCTCTCCAGTACCCGTGGAACGTGGGGCTCACCAGGAGGACGCGGCTCACTCGACGAGGCCTCGGTCCGACAGCTCGCCCAGAGCCTGGTCCCAAGCGCTGGACGAGGCACCAGGTCGGTCCCAGGACCACTGGATGAACTCCGTGACCGCGTCGGCGGGAGACCATCTGGGCTCCGGGGCACCGACGGTCCTGAGCCTGTCCAACGATGCGCATGCATGGTTGATGTCGCCCGCGCGACTGACAGCGAGATGCTCGACTCCGACGTCGTGCGGAGACGCAGCTACGGCCAGACGCGCGAGCTCGAGGAGCGTGGTGCGGGTGCCGGTTCCGCTGTTGAGGACCCGCTGCTCGCCGGTGACCGCTGGGTGTTCCAGGCACCACACCACGAGTTCGGCGAGGTCCTGGACGTGGATGAAGTCACGAGTCTGGCTGCCGTCGCCGTAAACGGTCAGCGGACGCTGCTCGCGGAGCATGGCGAGGAAAGCGGCCAGGACGCCCGTGTATGGATTGTGGAGAGCCTGGCCGGGACCGATCACGTTCTGCGGGCGGATCGTCGTGATCGGGACCGAACAGGCAAACCCGGCGACCTCCTGCTCGGCAAGCGACTTGGTCTCGCCGTAGAAGGAGACCGGTTGGTGGGGATCGTCCTCGTACGACGGCCGATCGGGAGCGCCTTCGCCATACACCGCTCGAGAGCTCAGTGAGACGAGGGGAATGTCGTGGCTGCTTGCGAAGAGGCCAGCGGAGCGGGTGCCGTCGACGTTGGTGCGGCGATAGCGTTCGTGCTCGTACATGGACTGGCCGGTGCCAGTCTCGGCCGCAAGGTGGACAACGGCACCGAAGCTGCCGATGTTCGAGACGGCGTCCCAGGCGTCCGGCGAAGCGATGTCGCCCACGACCACCGCGCCCGGGAACGCGAGGCGGGACGACTCCGGCTCGAGGTGGACCTGCGGGTTGAGGACGTCGAGCGCAACCACATCGGACCCCTGGCGGACGAGCCGACGGGCCAGGTGCTGACCGATGAAGCCGCAGCCGCCAGTGATGAGGACCTTCATCTGGCACCGCCGTAGGTCTCGTCACCGGTACATCGCTTCACAGCGCCAGTAGACCAGACGTCGTGTGTTCTGCGGCTGCGTTCAGCAAGGTGCCGCGTCACCCCGCACGTGACCCAGACCCACGGGCGCCCGGACGGATCGCCGCAAGCTCCTCGCGGAGGGAGCTGACAGGGCGGGAGTCGCGGCCGGCAAGCGCGCGCGCTGCGTTCCACAGGAAGTTGGCGCAGGTCGCGAGCACCAGTGCCGTTCGCAATCGTCGCTCCCCGGACACGCCGGACCACTTGCGGGCGTAGGCAAGACGGGACTGCACCAGCCACCGTCGTCGACTGAGCGAGGGGGACGAGCCGCCGCCTTCGTGGACCAGGGTGGGCTCGGAGACCACGACGGACGGCACACCTGTCTCGCGCAAACGCCGCTGGAGGTCGACCTCCTCGGAGTTCATGAAGAACCGCTGGTCAAATCCGCCCACCGAGCGAAAAGTGGCAGTCGGGATGAGCATCGCGGCGCCCACGACCCAGTCGACGACATTCGTCTGGCCTCGCGCTGCTGTGTCGTGACCGACGGCGTCATGGAGTCGGGGACGCAGACGCACGAGGGGGTGCAGCGACTCGACGACCTGGTGTCGCACCTTGGGGAAGTGTCTACCGATCCATTCGTTGTTGCCCTGGCGGCTGACCACCCGCGGGCTGACGACGGCAGGCAACCAGGGCCTGGCTGCCTTCACGAGATCCGCGACGAAGGTGTCGTCGATCTCGACGTCGCTGTTGAGGACCAGCAGCAGGTCGTGAGCGGCAGCGGCAACACCGCTGTTGACGTTGCTGCCGAAGCCACCGTTGGCTTCACGCCGTACGACTTCGATCCCAGGAAGTCGGGGGAACGGGTCGACGGAGTGGTCGTCGGCCACGATGATCTGCAGAGTCACACCCCGCTGGGCGCGGAGGCGTTCCACGAGCGCGGTCGTCGGGGCGGGGTCGCCGTAGTGCGGCACCACCACGCTGACACAATCCGACAACGCATCCATTCCGTCACCCGCTCCACTCTCGACGTCTATCCTGACATGTGTCGAGCACCCCCAACTCGTGTCGACGGTCTGCATAGCCTTGCGAAGGAGCCGCGCGTGCAAGCGAGTGTCGTGGTTCCCACTCACCGTGGCGCACACCGCCTCCCGGACCTTCTCGATGCCATGGCGAGGCAGGACTTCGACGGACCGTGGGAGTTGATCGTCGTCGTCGACGGTGTCGTCGACGACAGCCCCGCGATCCTGGAGTCATATCGCGACCACCTCCCGCTGCGCACGATCGTGCACGAGACCAGCCAGGGCGTGGTCGCCGTGCTCAACGACGCGTTCTCGACTGCCACCGGTGACGTGCTCATCAGGTGCGACGACGATCTGACTCCGGGGCCGTCCTTTGTCAGTCGCCACGTCTCGCACCACGCCGGGCGTACCGATGTGGGAGTCATCGGACCGACGCGGGACGTCTTCCCGGAGACCCCCTACGCCCGGGTCTATGGGCGGCCGGCAACCGAGCGCAGCCTTTCGGCTGCCTACGCCCGCCCCGAGCAGGACCGTTGGATCGGCTGGGCGGCCAACAACTCCATCCACCGCCAGGCCTGGACCTGTTCGGGTGGCTTCGACCCCCGCTTCGTGTACGGACAGGACTCCGAGCTCGGGTGGAGGCTGGTGCACGACTGCAAGGTCACCCTGATCGTGGACCGGGAGCTCCAGGTCGACCACCGGGGGCCATCGACGAGAGCCGCGACCCGGATCCCGCGGGCCTTCGTCTCCGGCGCTTCCAAGCGACTCTTCTACCGGGTCCATCCTGAGCCGTCCAGGGCCTCCTCGCCGCGCGGCGGCGTCAAGGATCGAGTATGGCGGGCCGGAGTCCTCGGGCTGAGCAGTACGGTCACCACGAAGCCGGGTTACGAACGGGTCGGCCGGGTGCTTGACCGTCTTCTCGACTTCGGTTCTGGCCAGCTGGGTGCTCGCCTGACCGCCCTGTGTGTCGAAGCGGCCGGCGCT
This sequence comes from Nocardioides sp., assembly GCF_035576065.1. Classification (GTDB taxonomy): domain Bacteria; phylum Actinomycetota; class Actinomycetes; order Propionibacteriales; family Nocardioidaceae; genus Nocardioides. Next base: position 27,113 of record NZ_DATLWX010000006.1, on the reverse strand, counting down.
TCCGGGCTCCGTCACGGAGTGGACGACCTGACGGTCTACAAGGCGCAGAAATCGGCCGAGCTCGCACTTGAGCTCGGCAGGACAACGTGAACGGGAAGCCCTTGTGAGTGAGCAGACGCAGCAGGTCGACTTCGCGGTCATCGGCCTGGGCTATGTCGGTCTTCCCCTCGCGCAGGCGGCGTGCGCGCGCGGATTGACGGGTCTGGGGCTGGACGTGTCGAAGAGAGTCGTGGATCAGCTCAACGGTGGACAGTCGCACGTCGACGACCTGGCCGACACAGACATCAGCGCGATGTTGGATCGCGGCTTCAGCGCCACGACCGATGAGACGCGCCTGAAGTATGCCCGGGTAATCGTGATCTGTGTCCCGACGCCACTCGCACAAGAAGGAGCCCCGGACCTCGGTGCGGTGCAAGCTGCAGCCGAGGCTGTCAGCCGCAACGTCAGTCCCGGAACGTTGGTCATCCTGGAGTCGACGACCTGGCCGGGGACGACGAATGAAGTGCTGGTGCCGATCTTGGAGCGGTCCGGGCTCACCGTGGGACGGGACCTCTACGTGGCGTTCTCTCCGGAACGGATCGACCCGGGGAACAGCGTCTACGGCATCGTCAACACTCCCAAGGTGGTCGGTGGCATCGACGAGACGAGTCGCGATCGGGCGGTGAGCTTCTACGAGCAGTTCATCGACACCGTGGTGCTGGCCACCGGGACTCGCGAGGCGGAGATGGCCAAGCTCCTCGAGAACACGTACCGCCAGGTCAACATCGCGCTCGTCAACGAGATGGCCAAGTTCTCCCACGACATGGGCATCGACTTCTGGAACGTCATCGAATGCGCGTCCTCCAAACCGTTCGGGTTCCAGGCCTTCTATCCGGGACCCGGCGTCGGCGGGCACTGCATCCCCATTGATCCCGGATATCTCTCTCACCGCGTCCAGGCGCAGCTCGGCTACCCCTTCCGCTTCGTCGAGCTCAGCCAGGAGGTCAACCGCTCGATGCCCAAGTACGTTGCCGATCGAGCTTGGCGGCGGCTGAACAACGAGGGCAAGGCCATGTCGGGCGCACGCGTCCTCATCCTGGGCGTCACCTACAAGGCCGGCATCGCGGACCAGCGCGAGTCGCCCGCGACGCCACTGGCGATCGAGCTGCTTGCACTGGGCGCCGAGCTGTCCTTCTACGACCCGTACGTCCAGGAGTGGCACGTCCACGCCCGCACGTTCCAGCGAGTCAATGACCTCGACGAGGCGCTGTCGCACGCGGACCTGGTCATCCACCTTCAGGGTCATGCCGACTACGACAATGACCGACTGGAGCGTGCCGGGGTTCCGGTGCTGGACACGCGGGGCACGTTGTCAGGGTCACTGGTCGACAGGTTGTAGCGCTGGCCCTGATCCTCCCGTGCGAAGATCCAGCATGGTCACCCACGTCAGCGACGACGACATCGGCGCGATCCCCGGGTGGTTTCTTGACTACGACGTCGACCTGTTCAGGCTGCTTCTGGGCAAGACGACCGAACGCCTGGGGCAGGGGAACCTGGCCGAGCTGGGTGTGTACCTCGGCAAGAGTGCCGTGTTGCTAGGGGGTGCGCTCAGCGACGACGAGGTCCTGACAGTGGTGGATCTCTTCGGCGAAGATGCTGCCACGGTCGACAATCAGAGCGAGAACGACGACCAGTACGTAGGCCTGAGTCGGGCCGCGTTCGAGGCCAACTACCTCAAGGTCCACGGCCGGCTTCCGACCATTGTCACGGGACCCAGCGAATCGATCGTGGACCATGCGACGAGGGGAAGTCACCGATTCGTCCACGTCGACGCCTCCCACCACTACGAGCACGTGGTCGGCGACATCCAGGCCGCACGAGAGCTACTGATGGACGACGGCGTGGTCGTCTTCGACGACTACAGGTCAGAGCACACACCGGGGGTGTCCGCTGCGGTCTGGCGGGCCACCGCCAGCGGGCTGCACCCATTCGCGCTGAGTCCAGTGAAGCTCTACGCCACATTCGGCAACCCGCAACCCTGGTTCGACGACGTCCGTGCGTGGGCAACGGATAGCCGTTGGCCGCATGAATTTCAGCACCTCGCAGGCGGGGGGGTCGTACGTCTGTGGCGAGGACAGCAACATTCGGCGGCGGCTTCAACAGGTCGACGTTCCTTGCGTTCGCGCGCCAGGAACTGGGTCATGGCCCAGCGGCGCTGACCTGGCTCAGGGGGCTGGGGTCCCCAGCCGTCGGGCCTCCCACAGCTTGCCAGCCTCGAAGGCCGCCGTGCAGAGCCATTGACGACGCGCATCGGGCGTACCTCGCCAGGGGAATCGGCGCAGCAACAGCGCCTCGTGGCGCACCCGGCGAATGGTCGACTTGGGGACCACTTCAGCCGGGCGGAACTTGGCGTAGAGGGTGGCGGAACCCCGGCCTGAATTGAGTTGCTTCTTGAGGACGCCGCGCAGGTCAGTGCGGATCCGGTAGTGCACAAGGGCATCGGCGACGTACCCCATCGCGTGCCCTGCGTCCTGAGCACGCCAGGCAAAGTCGATCTCCTCGGCGCCGGCGGGGTAGGTCTCATCGAAGCCGCCGATCTCGGTCCAGACGTTTCGTCTGATCCCGAGGTTGCAACCGATCCCATACGTTCGCCCACCCCATGTCTCGAAGAGCCCAGTGGTCAGAGAGGGAACTGGCACCCAGGACGCTGAACGTCCCGACAAGCGGGTGGTCTCGACGGGTCCACTCACCAGCGGATGAGTCTCCAGTCCCCGTCCCAGGGCGGCGACCCACCCGTTCGAGACCACGTCATCGGCGTCGCACAAAAGGATCCGGTCGGTGCTGGCGGCCCGGATCCCGGTGTTTCGCGCGAACGAGACCCCGGAGCCACGAGAGGCGTCGACGACGCGCAACTGCATCAACTGGGAGGTCCATTCGCCCACCGCTGCCGCGAGGTTGTCAGTGGACCCGTTGTCCGCGACGATCACCTCGAAAGCAGGCGCGTCGATCTGTTCGACCAACGCTCCGAGTTGTTGGCCGATGACGTGTGCGGCGTTGTACGTCGGAATCACTACGGATACGCGCGCAGGTCCCGAAGTCACGCACCATCGTAGGACGCGCTGCCTTTGACGTCGCCCGACTTCATCAAAGTCGCACGCGCACGCTGATTCGAGTTTGGGATCAGTCGTCGAGGGGTTGTGCGCCTCGGGCGGCGTAGGGATCGCTCTGGTCCAGCGACCCGAGAGCGACGAGATGTGCGAACTCGGCGTTGTCGCGTTGCACCTGTTCAAAAGTGCCGTAGGACACCACCCGGCCATCGCGCATGAAGGCCAGCGCGTCGCAGTGTCGGACGGTCGACAACCGGTGCGCGACGATCACCATGGTCACTGAGCCTTTGAGGGACTCGATCGTCTCCGTCAGCCGACGTTCGGTCTCGTTGTCCAGGGCAGAGGTCGCCTCATCCAGCACCAGGAGGCTGGGGTCACGGTAGAGCGCCCGGGCTATGCCGATGCGCTGACGCTGGCCCCCCGACAGCCGCATGCCGCGCTCGCCGGCCTCGCTGTCCAAACCCTCCGGCAGCGCGTCGATCAGGTCGGCGAGCTGAGCCCGTGCCACAGCGCGTGCCAAGTGTTGCTCGTCCACTTCCTCGTCGAATGCGATGTTTTCCCGAATCGTCCCGTCGAGCAGCATCACCTCTTGGGGTACGACGGCGAGCTGACGCTGCCAGGCGGGCAGATTGTCGAACACAGGGACGCCGCCAGCTGTGATCAGGCCTGCTGATGGGCGGTGGAGCCCTAGCAGGATGTCGACGAGCGTGCTCTTGCCGGCCCCGCTGGAACCCACGATTGCCAGCGACGAACCGACCGGTATGTCGACGTCGACCCCTCGGAGCACGTCAGTGTCCGGCTGGCCGGGGTAGGCGAACCGCAAGTCTTCCACCCGGAGATCCCCTGCCGGCACCCGATCAGTGATCACGGCGGCCAGCTCCTCGGCACGGTGCCGCGCCAGGTGTTGATGGATCCGGACCATGTGTTCCAGCGGGGCCCGCGCGAATCTTATTCCGGCCAACGCATTGATGAGGCGCACACAGCTGGGCAGAATCCGAGTACCGGCGGCCACGAAGATTCCCAGCAGCACCAGGCCGTCAGCCCCGCTGGAGGCTGACGTTGCCGCCACTGCCAGGAGGCCCACCCCAAGAACGAAGACGATCTCGAGAAAGTACTTCGGGACCTCGTTCAGGATCCCCGCTCGCGCTCCTGCTTCGGCATTGGCCTGGCTCGCCGCGCGGAAGACGTCGACGAACGGTGCGTGGGCTTGCCTCAGCTTGATCTCTTTGACAGCGGTCAAGGACTGCAGCGAGGCGCGAGCCACTGCCTTGGACGCGTCGAGGGTGTGCTGGCCCGCCAGCACGATGCGTGGCCGGATCATCCGTTGCACCACCCACGCGGCGAGTCCGAAGTACAGGGCGGCCGCGACCGAGACCTCCGGCGAGATGAACAACAGGGAGACGAAGATGAACCCGATGGTCAGGATCTCCGTGAACGCAGCAAGTGCCGAGGTCAAGCCGCCGGCATAGCCAATCCCAACCGCGCCGGACACCATCCAGAGCTTGTCAGAAGTGTTCTCGCGCAAGTGCCACGAGTAGGGGCCGGTGAGGTATCCCTCGAGCAGAGCCGTCGAGACCGTCACTTGCTGGTTGGCCATGAATGACAACTGCCAGCGACGCACGAGAAGCGCGGCGATGTCCTTGAGGATGAACGAGCTCACGATGATCGAGGCGATGGACCCCACGAGGACCTGCAGAGGGGGCTCGTCCAGAGCGCGGTTGACGAAGCCGAGGGCTCCGGCATCGAGAGGTTGCCCCGTGACGTATTGCATCATCGGCAACATCGCAACGACGCCGGCCATGTCGAGGAGGGCTAGCAGGGCAGACAAGCACGCAGAGAACGCCAAGCGTCGACGAGTCTGGTCATCGATCAGGGTCCCTGTGCCCCTGGGAAAGCCCAAGAACCGTGCCACGCGAGGTAGAGCGCTGCTCAGCATGGGCACCTGCGTAGTTTGACATCCACGTGCGCCTCGCAGTGCAGAAGTCCTTCGATGCGCCGCCACGAGCGGCGGGTCACTGCAACGGACTGCTCATCCGCGGGCCGGGTGCAAGGATGGTGCAGTGTCCAGATTACGCGTCGTGCTCGTCTCGATGTACCTCGGGTTCGAGGGAGTCCCACACGCAGGTGGCCGCTACCTGCTCGAGCTCCAGCGGTTTCTTGCCACCGAGTCCGAGTTGACGATGCTGGCTGTCCGAAGCCGTCTGAACGAGGAGAGCGCCGCTGCGCCGGGCGTGCCCGATCGGCTGCTCCTGCTCGGTCACGAGACAGGGCGAGGTCTGATCAACGGCGGGTTGAACCGGCTGGCGATCCAGGCGGACGCACGCTGGCGGCGGTGGGACCCAGGCGCCCCATCGTTGCCGTTCCTGCTCGGGCTCGCTCGTAGTCGGCACGCGCGGGAGGCAATTCGAGCTGCGGACATCATCGACCTCCAGTGGTCGCAGTCGATACGGCTGGTGCGCCTCATGCGTCGGCTCAATCCCGACGCCCGCGTCACCGGCACCTTTCACGACGTCATGTCGCAGTCGTTCGCGCGGCGCGCTGAGCACCGACCCCGCGAGCGCAGACACTGGGAGGCCGTCGCACGTCGCTCTCGCAAGCACGAGGCAGGCATGGTGGCTCGGCTGGACGAAGTCCTTGTCTTCAGCCACAAGGACGCCGAACTCCTCGGCCTGACGTCGTCGGCCGTCGTCGTGGCACCCCCGCTCGCCAGCGGTTCCGAGCCGCCACACTTGCCCCACACGAACAAGATCGTTCTTGTCGTCTCCTACTTGGCGCGTGAGGAGAACGACACGGCAGCACACTGGGTGCTCGACGAGGTATGGCCGGGCGTGCGAGCGGCTCACCCCGACGCTCGGTTGCGGTTCGTGGGAGGCGGGGTGCGCCCGGGTCTCGCGAGCCGCGTCGACGCCGAGGGGGAGTCGTCGGGAGTGGAGCTGGCGGGCTTCGTCTCCGACCTCTCGGCCGAGTATGCCGCGGCCACAGCCTGTCTCGTGCCTGTGCTGCTGGGCGCGGGCGTCAAGTTCAAGACGATCGAAGCCTTGGTCCAGGGTGTTCCAGTGGCCACGACCACCGTGGGTGCTGAGGGGATCGGCGATCCTGATCTGTTCGTGAGGGTGACCGACGTTGCCCCCGACCTGGCAGCGGCGCTCACCGAGGTGCTCTCCGACCCCGCTGCGGCTCAGGCACGAGCAGATCGAGGGCAGGAATGGAGTGCGCGGACCTACGGCGCGAGCACGTTCGGCGAGACCATCAGGTCGACCTGGGGCGACGCGGAGAACCTCGCTACCTGATCCCGCGAATGGTCTCGGCGAAGCCTGGTTCACTGTCCACGAGCCGCGCCACGAGCCAGCGGGCCCCGTCAGCGTTCAGGTGATCGCGGTCGCCGTACAACACCTGACCGTCCTGCACCATCGAGCACGTGTCGTCGTCGCAGAAGTGTCGTGCTGTGGGCAACAGCGTGGTCCGGGGCTGGCCTTCGATGGCCGCTTCGAGCGTGGGCAAGTAGTCGTCCCTGATCGCGTCGAACCTGCTCACGGGCTGGCTGCACATCGGTGCGCTCAACACAGGAGCGCGACGAAACTGACAGCTGAAGGCGTCGAAGGGGTAGTCCGGGATGTCGTCGGCCACGAAGACTCGAATCCCTGTGTCGGCGAGTAGTTGGACCGCGGTCTGGAGTGCTTGCCGCGCCTCTGCCGTGGTGTCACGGCTCCACCATCGACTGAGGATCACCACCCGCAGCGCCGGCATCTGCGACAGGACGTCGAGAGTCGTGTCCAATCCTTCCGGAGTCCCCATGAAGAAGGGGCTGCGCACGGAGTAGATCGCCACGTTGACGTCCGGGAACTGCTCCACGAAACCCACGAACAAGTGCTCGGCGTGGCTGTCTCCCACCAAGGCCACCCTGACGGGGCCTCCGGTCCGAGACTGGCGACAAAGGCCGTTGTCGGCGACCGTGACAGCGATCTCCGACGACGTGCACGGGTTGCCGGGCGCCTCCGGGAGCGCCGCCGCTTCTCGCTCGACCTCGTCCCTGGGGTAGGCCACCTCGAGGCGGCCCGACTCGAGCGCTGGAGCCCATACCTCGGTAGCGATGAGACGGGTAGCGACCCCAACCAGCACTGGAAAGAGGACGCAGGTAATGACGACTCGCGACATGCGCCGCCAGCCGAGTGGGGGTAGGGAGCGCACTCGTTGCTCGAGCCAGTAGTACGACAGGAGGGCAGGCAGCACTGACGCGGTGGCGGCCATGACTGCGGTGTAGGTGCCAAGAGGCCAGAGGGCGAGCCCGAAGACGATGAAGGGCCAGTGCCAGAGGTAGAGCGAGTAGGACCAGTCGCCGATCAGGGACAGCGGTTTCGTCGCGAGTAGCCGGCTGATGGGGTTGTCGGAAAATCCTGCCGCGATGAGCAGCGTCGTCCCCGCAACAGGGAGCAGGGTGGCCTTGCCCGGGTAGGGCATTTCGCCGTCAATCATCCAGAACGAGCCGACGAGGAGGACTGCGCCGATGCAGGCAAACGTCATTGCGACACCTCGTCGTTGCAACCAGGGCAGCCATCCGGCGAGCAGCGCCAGACCTGCGCCTGCGGCGAACTCCCAGGCGCGGTTGAGCGGACTGTAGAACCCGATCAGCCAGGAGTCGGCAGGGACGCCCAGGCTGGTGCCGCGGATCATCACCAACGACAAGACGCCCACGATCGCCACCATGGCAAGGGCGACCACTCGCTGCCTGGCGACGCGATGGCCCACCTGCGAGGCAAGGAGCAACAGGAGAGGAAAGGCGATGTAGAACTGCTCCTCGACCGACAGCGACCACGTGTGCAGGAGCGGATTGCTCTCGGCCGGAGACTCGAAGTAGGCGCCACTGACGGATGCGATGACGGCGTTGGCCACCAGCAACATGGCCCCGATTCCGGTGTCGGCAGCGATGCCTTGTCGGTCGAAGGGAGACAGAAGCAGCGATGCTGCGATGAGGCTCACGACCACGACTAGGGCCAGCGCGGGGGTGAGGCGCTTGAACCGGCGCAGGTAGAACCGGCCCAAGTTCAAGGTCCCGGACTTCTCCCACTCCCGCTGCAGCATCGCAGTGATCACGAAGCCGGAGATGACGAAGAAGACGTCGACGCCGACGAATCCTCCTGGGATGGCCAGCCCTGCGTGGAAGGCAATGACCGAAAGCACTGCCACGGCCCGCAGGCCTTGGATGTCGGACCGCCGCTCACCGTGCAACGAGGAGGACGGGCTGGCCATGGCTGGAAGTATCGCGGCGCCACCTACCCGAGGGCAGGTATTGAGCAAACTTCCTCGAAGCGTGGGGGGAAGTCGCGCGGCGAAGGATCGGGACAGCTCATCCGGGAGGCGTCACGAGTCCGTGCCCGACGAGATCGTTGAGCGCGACCTCGATGAGGGCGCCAGCGTCCGGATGTGCCCCGTGCTCGACCTCGGCCGCGGTGACGAGGTCTGGCACCGTCACCGGCACGGCGAGCGCCCGCCAGATCGTCGACCCGAGTCCGGCAAGCAGGTGCGCGGTGTCCCCGATCATCACGACCAGCTCGTCGTCGTACTCAACGGCATCGAGCCACGGGCTCCTGGACCACTGACCGGGTTGGGGTGGCGGCAGGTCGACCAGCGGGTGGTGGAGGGGAGGCCGCTGCTCCCGCTGGGGTTCTGACAGAAAGCTCACCAGCTCGTCGAGGTGGTCGCCGATCTCCTTGTAGTGGAGGGCGAACGCCCCGCCGCACTGCTCGATGGTCTCGCCGAGGGTGAGCAACGGGTCGGGGAGCAGGACCAACGAGGAGGTCTGGGGCACGATCTCCACGATCGCCTCCGGCGTGGTGACCGGCACCAGCCCTTCGGTTCCCTGTCCGCGTCGCAGCAGCACGATGCGCCGCAGTGTCGCCTGATCGGGCGGGGTGAGGAGCCCGGCATCATCGGGGGAGACGGACGCCTTGCGTTGTGGGCGCGTCGGGTCGGTGATGACTGACAGCGGTTTCGCGTGGGCGTGGACGGTCATGTCGGAACTGACCGAAACGGTCTCGTCAGACAGGTAGCCCAGGCGGGAAGCCAGGGCCCGGATGGCAGTGGTCTTGCCCATTCCGGACTCGCCGACCACGGCGAGTGCTCGGCCCTCCTGGTCCGCGACGGCGCCGGCGTGCATGTTGAGCCGCGTCCCGGCGGTTGCTTCGAGCGCCCGCAGGGTGACCCGCGACGTCATGGCGTAGTCGTGCTGGTCAGCCTCCAGGGCTGACAGGCCGCCGGTATCCGCGCTGACCTCGGCAGGATCCGTGGTGAGGGCTCGAGACCACTGGTGTCTCAGGCGCGATGCGGTCTGGGCGTCACGTGCCGGCACGGCCACGGCCACGCCGAGGACGCGGACCACCACGATGTCGGTGCCCTGCCCTGTCACGGATCGAACTGTAGGCGGGGCAGAGGGTACAGCGCTGCGTGTGCACACCGCGTGCCCCAAATTGATGAAGATGCGACGAACTGTGGTATCAGCGTGGATCTGCCGTGGGACGGCCGATCCCTTCGGCTACCTACTCTCGTTGGAGAGAGTTGATTCAGGGTTCGGGCCCTATAGGCAGGAAGGGACCGACATGACTGAGACACTCCGACCCAGTCGGCGTTCCTTCGTGCGCGCTGCCGCTTGGACCGTGCCCGTCGTGTCCATCGCCGCGGCGGCACCGGCCTTCGCTCTCACCACCACGTCGACCTTTGTGACGGACACTCCCGTGAAGTGGGGCAGCGGTGCGGTCAAGCACGTGTCGTGGGACCTGACGTTGAACAACGGCGCCAAGGTCATCGACACCGTCTCGATCACCTTTGACTACATCCCCAACGGTAGCGGCTCGTTCAACACGTTCACGATCTACGGGTTCAGCCCAGTCGTCGACAACGGCTGGGTCAAGGGCCCGGTCAGCCCCGTGTCGCCGTACACGGTCACCGCCACGCACGCGGCAGACATTCCGGCCAACTCGGTCTACCGCATCCACGTCGACTTCGACGGTGCCGATGCCTCCGCCGGCTCGGTGTCTGCGACGGCGACCATCAAGTACGTCAACATCGCCGGCACCGTCACGGTGCCTTTCGGCACCAAGGCCTGGGTCGCCGGCAGCCAGCACGTCGGCCACTGAGACCTCGGCATCACCCACCTGCCGTCGCCCATGGCGGACGGCGTGTTGCTCTGAGGAGCCCAAGTGGATACCGCAGGGGCACATTCGACCGCATTGTGTTACCTACACGTAGTCCTCGCGTGGCAGGCGCGGTCCCCTCGCCCGCCTAGTCTTCTCACGAGACAGAAAATCACAAGGGTTCGGGCCCTTTGATCTGGGGGGACCCGAAATGACCGAAGCGCTCGTCCGACCGAGTCGGCGCTCTTTTGTGCGCGCTGCAGCCTGGAGCGTGCCGGTTGTCTCCATCGCCACGGCTGCCCCGGCTTTCGCCGCCTCCCCTTGCGCCGCCCTGACGAACCAGACCCTGGACTGGGACGGGGCGAACACGACCTACACCCGCAACAGCCCCGCCAGCGGAACGGCGATCTTCGACCCGGACGGTCTTGGCCCGATCCCGACCCTGACCCTCGGGGTCGCTGCGTCGTACGTCGGCAACATGCGCGCGGGCAACGAAGCTGGCTCGACCGCCAACGCACTGAGGGTGAAGGCAGCCATCGGCGGCCTCGGAATCTCCGGCCTCGGGTTGGAACAGGCGACCACGTCGAAGAGCCCCCAGGGCAGCGCTGACCGGGGCACCTACACCTTCACGTTCAGTCAGCCGGTCACCAACCTGAGGTTCACCCTCACCGACATCGACTCGGCGTCGAATGACTTCTGGGACGTCCTCCAGCCCCAAGCGGGCTACACCGTCACCAGCCAGGGCAGCGGCGTCGGGACGGACACCAACGGCATCGGCGGCGGCCGGAGGTTCTTCCGGACTGTTGCGAATGGCCCGGTGGACAACACCACCGGCAGCGCCGGAAACCTCGGCCTGAGCTACGCCGGGCCGGTCACCACCTTCTCGATCACCTATTGGAACGGCGCGAGCGCGTTCGGGGACACGATCGACACCGACCAGATCATTTACATCAGCGACATGACGTTCGACTACAAGCCCTGCTGACACAACCACGAACAACAGCACCCCGGTTCCGCGTTGCGGAGCCGGGGTGTTGTCATTGCGCCGTACCCGCCCCGGTGAGGCGGGCGCGACGCAGGGCGACTACTTGTTGGCCTTGCGCGACACCGACGCGGTCTTGGCGCGGGCATTCGCGTCGAGCACTACCTTGCGGATCCGCACCGCGTCCGGGGTGACCTCGACGCACTCGTCGTCGCGGCAGAACTCCAGGCTCTGCTCGAGCGAGAGGTGGCGCGGCGGGATCAGCTTCTCGAAGTTGTCCGAGGTGGCGGACCGGATGTTGGTCTGCTGCTTCTCCTTGGTGATGTTGACGTCCATGTCGTCGGCGCGTGAGTTCTCGCCGATGATCATGCCCTCGTAGACCTCGGTCGTGGGCTCGAGGAACATGACCCCCCGCTCCTGCAGGTTGGTCATGGCGTAGGCCGTGGCGGCGCCCTTGCGGTCGGCGACGAGCGAGCCGTTGGTGCGCGAGCGGATCTCGCCGGCCCACGGCTCGTAGCCCTCGGAGATGCCGTGGGCGATGCCGGTGCCGCGGGTGTCGGTGAGGAACTCGGTGCGGAAGCCGATCAGACCTCGCGCCGGCACCATGAACTCCATCCGGACCCAGCCGCTGCCGTGGTTGGTCATCGACTCCATGCGGCCCTTGCGGGAGGCGAGCAGCTCGGTGATGGTGCCAAGGTATTCCTCGGGGGCGTCGATCGTCAGGCGCTCGTACGGCTCGTGCAGCTTGCCGTTGACCTCCTTGGTGACCACCTGCGGCTTGCCGACGGTGAGCTCGAAGCCCTCGCGACGCATCTGCTCGACGAGGATGGCCAGTGCCAGCTCACCGCGGCCCTGCACCTCCCACGCGTCGGGACGCTCGGTCGGGAGGATGCGCAGCGACACGTTGCCGACGAGCTCCTGGTCGAGACGGTCCTTGACGAGGCGAGCAGTGACCTTGCCGCCCTTGGTGCGACCGACGAGCGGCGAGGTGTTGGTGCCGATCGTCATCGAGATGGCCGGCTCGTCCACGTGGATGAGCGGCAGCGCGACGGGGTTCTCCGCGTCGGCGAGGGTCTCACCGATGGTGATCTCGGGAATGCCGGCCACGGCGACGATGTCACCGGGCCCAGCGCTCTGACCGGGCTGGCGCTCGAGACCCTCGGTGACGAGGAGCTCGGTGATCTTGACGTTCTTCACCGAGCCGTCACGACGCATCCAGGCGACGGTGGAGCCCTTCTTGAGAGTCCCCTCGTGGACCCGGACCAGCGCGAGCCGGCCGAGGAACGGGGAGGCGTCGAGGTTGGTGACGTGGGCCTGCAGCGGGGCGCCCTCGGTGTAGACGGGGGCGGGGATGGTCTCCAGGATGGTCTTGAACAGCGGCTCGAGGTCGGAGCCCTCGGGCATGGTGCCGTCTTCGGGCCGCACGAGGCTGGCGATGCCGGCACGGCCGGACGCGTAGACCACGGGGAAGTCGAGGGCGTCCTGGCTGTGGCTCTCGTCCAGCAGGTCCATGAAGAGCTCGTAGGTCTCGTCGACCACCTCAGCGATGCGGGCATCACTCCGGTCGGTCTTGTTGACGACCAGGATCACGGGCATGTCGGCGTTGAGCGCCTTGCGGAGCACGAAGCGTGTCTGGGGCAGCGGGCCCTCGGAGGCGTCGACGAGCAGCACGATGCCGTCGACCATGGACAGGCCGCGTTCCACCTCGCCGCCGAAGTCCGCGTGGCCGGGGGTGTCGATGATGTTGATGACCATCGGCTGACCGCCACCAGCGGGCCCGGCGTAGTGCACGGCCGTGTTCTTCGCGAGGATGGTGATGCCCTTCTCGCGTTCGAGGTCACCGGAGTCCATGACGCGCTCGGCGACGCTCTCGGCCTGGTGGGCCGTGAAGGCACCCGCCTGACGGAGCATGGCGTCCACCAGGGTGGTCTTGCCGTGGTCGACGTGAGCCACGATGGCGACGTTGCGGAGGTCTGAGCGTTCAGGCATGCGAGAAGAACTGCCTTTCGGGGGCGAAACGAGGGGTCCGTATGGCGCGGATGGCGCCGTTGCAGGCTACCGGAGGGCCTCCCCTGCCCTGCAATCGCAAGAAGTCGGGTTGCTGGCGACTGAGTTGTCTAGGCCCCTTCTCCACAAGAGGTCCACCCTTGATCAACAACGGTGCGCGCCGTGCCTGACCCCACGTAGGTTCGTGTTTGTGCCTCAGGCGGGCACGAGTGAGCGAGCGAAGGACACCCATGTCGAACACCACCGAAGTCGTCTCGATCCCCAAGCCCCGGTTGCACGGTTCAACGCCGACGACGGGAACGCTCGACTGGGACGGGGCTGATGTCGTCTACTCCAGGCCGAATGGCGGCCGAGCCGCAGCGACGTACTCCAAGGTGGGCGCCGCGCCGCTGACGGTGACGATGGGTTGCGCCTACACCGGCAACATGAAGCCGGGGGCGGAGTTCGTGGCCAACGGGAACTCCAACTTCACGCTTCAGTCCCACGTAGGTGGACTCGACATGGGTGGGGTGTGCCTCGAGCAGTCGACAACCTCGTGGGACGCCGCGGGGAGCCAGGATCGGGGCATCTACACGTTCACCTTCAGCAGGCCGGTCACCAACCTGCGCTTCACGATCGCTGACATCGACAGCTACGGAGGTTCCTGGGACGCCGTCATGCCGAGTCCGGGATACGCGATCGTCAGCAAGTCGCCCGACATCGCCGAGCAGCCTGACCCGAGCTTCGGCGGAGCGTGCGTCTTCTCCAGCACCGTGAGCGACAACGGGGTGCCGGACGAGACGGTCTCAGGTGGCCATCTGACCTTGAGCTACGCGGAGCCGATCACCTTCATGTCCCTGATGCTCTGGAACGGCGCCGGCTCGTTCTCGGGCACGGTCGACACCGACCAGCGTCTCATCGTCTCCGACCTCACCTTCGACTTCGCCCCCTGAGTTCAACCGGGCTGACCGCGACGATGGTGCGGCCTCACCCCTGAGAATCTTCCGCACGTCGGTGGGAGGGGGTAGACCTGAGTCCATGGACATCTCTCGGGGACGCTGTCACTTCATTCCGCCGTGGTTGCTCGAACGCGTGGGCGCCATGGGCTCGCTGGCACTGGACGAACAGCTCCGTGCACGACGAGCGGCCCACGCGCTCCAACCGAGGAACCAGGCGGCCGCGGCTGTCGACGTGGCGGCATGGACCGTCCACGACGCCGGCAGTGCGACGACCCTGCCCGGGCGTCCGGCACGCGCGGCGGGGCAGCCGGAGACCGGGGACGTGGCGGTCGACGAGGCCGCAGCGAGCATCGAGGCGACGCTGGAGATGTTCGCCGATGGCTTCGGTCGATCGTCCTACGACGGCAAGGGGGGCCCTGTCACGATCTCGGTCCACTACGGACGCGCCTACGACAATGCCTTCTGGGACGGCACCCACCTGGTCTTCGGTGACGGGGACGGCGAGGTCTTCGAGCGCTTCACCAAGCCGGGTGACGTGCTGGCTCACGAGTTCGGCCACGCCGTGACCGAACACACCGCCGGCTTCGTCTATCGCAACCAGGCCGGTGCCCTCAACGAGTCAGTCTCCGACGTGATGGCCGCCTGCTTCAAGCAACACACGCACCGCCAGTCCGCGGCCGAGGGCGACTGGCTGATCGGCGAGGGGATCTTCGTCCCGACGATCCGTGCCCGCGCCCTGCGCGACATGGCGGCTCCGGGCACCGCCTACGACGACCTCACCCTCGGCAAGGACCCGCAGGTCGGGCACATGGCCGACTTCATCGACACCGACGAGGACAACGGCGGCGTCCACCTCAACTCCGGCATCCCCAACCGAGCCTTCCAGCTCGCAGCCACCACCATCGGCGGCACCAGCCTCGAGGGTGCCGGTCAGATCTGGTACGCCGCACTGACAGCCGGCAGCCTGCAGCCGAACGCCGACTTCGTCGACTTCGCCGCTGCGACCATCGCTGTTGCCGGAGGGCACGCGGAGGCGGTCACCGAGGCGTGGCGCGCGGTCGGCGTGATGCCCGGCAGCCAGGTGGGCCTGCCGTCCGAGGCGCCTGCGGTGTGGGTGCCGGCGCCCAGAGGAGCCGACACGGTCCGGGTCAAGCGGTCCGGCGGCTTCGCCGGGCGCACAGAGGAGGGCGAGCTGTCGCTCAGCGACGCCGAGAGCGAGCTGCGATCCCTGGTCGAGCGCATCGACTTCGACGCGGCGGCGGCCAGCGCTGCGGCGTACAGGCAGCTGCCTGACATGTTCGTCTACACCTTCCGGGTCGCCGACGGCGACCCGATCACCCTCCCCCAACAAGCACTCTCGGGCGACCTGCACGAGCTGGCCAGCCTGGTGCTGCAGCACGGTCGGGAACGTTGAGGATCAGCCCAGGGCTCGATCCAGGGCCGCCTGGACGTGCAGCGTCGTGCACGGGATCGCGGGGAGCTCGATGTCGGCCTGGCGGACCAGCAGCTCGAGCTCGGTG
Organism: Nocardioides sp.; assembly: GCF_035576065.1. Lineage (GTDB taxonomy): Bacteria > Actinomycetota > Actinomycetes > Propionibacteriales > Nocardioidaceae > Nocardioides. The sequence goes on along the minus strand of NZ_DATLWX010000006.1, from coordinate 11,453 downwards.
CAGCCCAGCAGGATCGCGCCGGCACCGGCGTCCCAGAGCTCCTCGGTGATGGCGACCACCCGGCGTCGGGTGGCATCGACCACGTTGCCGTGGACGAGCTCGTCGTAGATCGCGTCGTTGAGGGTGTCGTGGTGCTTCGCGTCGGGGACGAGCACCGTCACTCCGTGAGACGCGAGGCGTTCGACGAAGAAGGAGTCCTCCATCGCGACCTTGGTGCCGATCAGGCCGACCGTCGAGTGGCCACCCTGCAGGCACGCCTCGGCAACCACGTCACCCAGGTGGAGCAGGGGGATGTCGACGGCCGCGGCCACGGCCTCGGCGACCTTGTGGAAGGTGGTCGTGCACAGCAGCAGGAAGTCGGCGCCCGCGCGCTCCACCCCCCGACCCGCTTCGGCGAGCAGCTCCCCCACCTGGTCCCAGCGTTCGTGGTCCTCGAGGTCGGTGAGTTCGGCGAAGTCGACGGTGCTGAGCACGATCTTGGGCGAGGAGAGTCCGCCCAGCCGCTCCTGCACCCCGACGTTGAGATCGCGGTAGTAGACGGCGCTGGATTCCCAGCTCATCCCGCCGATGAGTCCGATGGTCTGCACGCGCGCAGTCTTCCAGACTCCGCTCAGACGCGGTGCACCTTGTGGGCCGCGGCCTGCGCCAGGGGCTTGATGATGACCTCGTCGATGTTGACGTGGGCGGGCAGGGTCGCGATCCAGCGCACCGCCTCGGCGACGTCCTCGGCCACGAGCGGATCGGCCACGCCGGCGTAGACGGCGTCCGCTGCCGCCTGGTCACCTCTCGATCGCACGAGGGAGAACTCCTCGGTGCGCACCATCCCGGGTGCCACCTCGGAGATCCGGATCGGCTCGCCGTTGAGCTCGAGCCGCAGCGTCTGGGTCACCACCCGGACAGCATGCTTGGACGCCGTGTAGCCGCCCCCCTTCTCGTAGGCCCACCGGCCAGCGGTCGAGCCGATGTTGACGACGAGCCCGTCGCCGCTCGCCCGCAGCGCGGGCAGCAGGGCCTGCGTCACGCGCAGGATCCCGAGCACGTTGACGTCGTACATCCTGGCCCAGTCGTCGGCGTCGGCCGACTCGATGGGTTCGGAGCCGAAGGCGCCACCCGCGTTGTTGACGAGGACGTGCGCAACCTCGACCTGCGCGGCCAGCGAGGCCACCGAGCCGGGATCGGTGACATCGAGGGGGACCGCGACCCCACCGATCTCACCGGCGAGGGTCTCGATCCGGTCGGTACGGCGAGCAGCGCACACCACCCGGAAGCCCTCAGCGGCCAGCGCCCGTGCGGTGGCGGCGCCGATGCCGCTGGAGGCACCGGTGACGACGGCTGTCTTCTGTTCGCTCATGCGGTGCATCATGCCGTGCCGACCCCGCCCGACCCACGCCCCTGATTGGATGCTCCCGTGATCATCGCGGCAGCAGACGGCTCGGCCCTCGGCAACCCCGGACCAGCAGGATGGGCGTGGTACGTCGACGACACGTGCTGGGCCTCGGGCGGCTGGCCGCACGGCACCAACAACATGGGCGAGCTGATGGCCGTCCTGGACCTCCTCCAGCAGTCGGCCCACATCGACGACGAGCTCCACGTCTTCTGCGACAGCACCTATGTCATCAACGCCATCACCAAGTGGATGGCCGGCTGGAAGCGCAAGGGCTGGAAGACCGGTGGCGGCACCCCGGTGAAGAACGTGGAGCTGATGAAGGCGCTCGACGCCGCCATGCAGGGCCGACGGGTGAGGTTCGAATGGGTCAAGGGTCACGCCGGGCACGAGCTCAATGAAGCGGCCGACGTGCGGGCCAACGCCGCTGCTGCGGCGTACCAGCGAGGTGAGGTGCCCGACCCGGGCCCGGGCTTCGCCGGCAGCAGCACCGACCACCCGGCGGCGAAGGTCGGTCAGGTCGAGGAGGAGCCGGACCTCTTCAGCGACCTCGTGGACGAGGTCTCCGACGAGGAGCAGGTGGTCGCCCTGGAGCGGTCGTTGCTGAGCGACGAGGTGCGCTCCGACCGAGCAGCGGTCGCCGCTCTGCTGCATCCTGAATGGCAGGAGATCGGCACGTCCGGGGTGCTGTGGGAGCGCGAGGTGCTCCTCGACGACATCGGCCCTCTCGACGCATCGGTCACGCTGGAGGTCCTGAACGTCTCCAGACTCGCGCCCGACCTGATCCTGCTGGTCTGGCGCGCCTCCTCCGATGACGGGAGCCGTCTGCGCAGCTCGCTGTGGCAGCGCACCGGCGGGCACTGGCAGCAGCGGTTCCACCAGGGCACCGCCGAGGCCTGACCGCCGGGGGAATGGTCGGCCCGGTCGTGCTGTTGCACCCGGGAGGCGCCCCACTCCGCTGGGCGGTGCCGTGGACGAGAGGATGCCGCGCGTGGACCGGGTCGCGATGATCAGTCTGCACACCTCCCCGCTCGACCAGCCGGGGACGGGCGACGCGGGCGGCATGAACGTCTACGTCGTCGAGCTGTCCCGCCGGCTCGCGGCGAAGGGGATCGCGGTCGACGTCTTCACCCGCGCCACCTCTTCGGAGCTGCCGCCGGTGGTCGAGGCGTTCGACGGCGTGCACGTGCGGCACATCGCGGCCGGGCCCTTCGAGGGGCTGGCGAAGGGCGAGCTGCCGGGACAGCTGTGCGCGTTCGCCCGCGAGGTGCTGCGTGCCGAGGCCATCCAGCCCCAGGGCCACTACGACGTCGTGCACTCCCACTACTGGCTGTCCGGGCAGGTCGGGGCCCTCGCCCGGGACCGCTGGGGCGTGCCGCTCGTGCACTCGATGCACACGATGGCGAAAGTCAAGAACGAGGCCCTCGCCGAGGGCGACACCCCCGAGCCGCTGGCCCGCCTGATCGGCGAGGAACAGGTCGTCGAGGCCGCCGACCTGCTGATCGCCAACACCGACCTGGAGGCCAGACAGTTGATCGAGCTGTACGGCGCAGAGCCGGACCGCGTCGAGGTGGTGCACCCCGGCGTCGACCTGTCGGTCTTCAAGCCGCTCGACAAGGCCGTCGTCCGCCGCGAGCTCGGCCTGCCTGCGGACGCGGCCGTGCTGATGTTCGCCGGTCGCATCCAGCCGCTCAAGGCCCCGGACGTGCTGCTGCGCGCGGTGGCCGAGCTCCTGCAGCAGGACCCCTTGCTCCGCTCGCGGCTCGTGGTGCCGATCGTCGGTGGACCCTCCGGCAGCGGCCTCGAGCACCCCGAGTCCCTCGCCAAGCTCAGCGCCGAGCTGGGTCTCGACGACGTGGTCCGCTTCGTGCCTCCGGTGGCGCAGGCGGAGCTCGCTCGCTGGTGCGCTGCCGCGACAGCGGTCGCCGTACCCTCCTACAACGAGTCCTTCGGGCTGGTGGCGGCCGAGGCGCAGGCCACCGGGACCCCGGTCGTGGCCGCGGCTGTCGGTGGCCTCACGACGGTCGTCGCCGACGAGGTCTCGGGTCTGCTGGTCGAGGGCCACGAGGCGCGTGACTGGGCAGCAGCGCTTCGCCGGCTGATCGACGACCCGGCGTTGACCAAGCGCCTCGGCGAGGGCGCTCTGGCCCACGCGGGCGACTTCTCCTGGGACCGCACCGCCGATCGGACGCTCGAGGCCTACCGCGGCGCACGCACGCTGATGCGTGATGAGATGTCGGCGTGACCTCCGTCGCCGACACCATCCGGGGTTATCTCGACGCCAACGAGATCGACTACGAGTCACCGCGCGAGGGGACCTTCTCGCTGACCCTGCCGGGGGAGAAGAAGCTGCAGACGCCGGTGCGCCTCGACGTCGGCGAGCACGCGCTCGGCGTCCACGCCTTCGTCTGCCGCAACCCCGACGAGAACCACGCTCGCGTCTACCGCTGGCTGCTCGAGCGCAACCTGCGCATGTACGCCGTCGCGTTCGCCGTCGACCACACCGGCGACATCTACCTGGACGCTCGCCTTCCCCTGTCGTCGGTCAGCCACGAGGAGCTGGACCGGCTGCTCGGCTCCGTGCTGGCCCACGCGGACGCGTCGTTCAACACCATCCTCGAGCTCGGGTTCGCCTCCTCGATCCGCAAGGAGTGGGAGTGGCGGATCTCGCGGGGGGAGTCGACGCGCAACCTCGACGCATTCCGCGGGTGGCTCGAGGCGGGCACCGACCCCGCCCCGCCTCCGGCTTAGCTCGCGACCAGCACCGCGCCGAGTGCGAGCGCGGCCGGCACCGCCTGGATGAAGAGGATCTTCCGGCTGATGGTCGCTGCGCCATACAGGCCAGCGACGATGACGCAGCCGAGGAAGAAGACCTTGAAGGCGAGGTCGTCGTCGACCAGGCCCCAGACGAGACCGGCGGCCAGGAACCCGTTGTAGAGACCCTGGTTGGCCGCGAGCGACTTCGTCTCCTCGGCGAACTCCCTCGTCAGCCCGAACGCGCCGCGGCCGGCCGGCTTCGTCCACAGGAACATCTCGAGCACCAGGAAGTAGGCGTGCAGGGCGGCGACAACGCCGATCAGGATGCTGGCGACCAGGCTCATGCCCGCAGCATGGCATGCCGGCTGACGCGTCGCCTCGGTCCGCTTCGTGGGTCGAGCTCCGTCAAATGGATGCAGGCAGTGTCAATACCCGGTCGGCGACGTTACGACGAATTCCCAGGGATAGACATCCGGAATCCCCATGTTGCCTCGCTGCGCTATTGTTCGGCGGCGCCTCCGGGGCCACGGTCAATCCGACCGTCGGCACTCACCATGGCCATCTGGCCGACGAAAGTAACGGGGAATTCAACTATGTTCTGCCCGCATGTGTCCACCAAGAGAATGGCTCTACTCTCTATTTCCGCCCTGATCCTCGGACTGGCGGCGGTTCCGCCAGCGGTTGCGACGACCGCAACGGGAGACAAGGACTGGAACCTCAGCAATTCGCTCGGCGGTGACGGCGAACTCGTGTGCACCTACGGCGCCGCCGGCGATGGAGCCGTCTCCGGGGACTGGGACGGCAACGGGACCGACACGCCGGGCGTGTTCCGCGACGGCACGTGGCACCTCGCCGACTCGTGTGGCGGCACCGGCGAGCTGACCTCGTCGTTCGGCGACGTGGGCGACAAGCCCGTCGTCGGGGACTGGGACGGGAACGGGACGGACACCCCGGGTTTCTTCCGAGAGGGGGTCTGGTACCTCTCGGACGACCGCTCGGGAGAGGTTGACCACCAGTTCGCCTTCGGCCTCTCGACGGACACCCCGGTCGTCGGAGACTGGAACGGTGACGGCATGACCACCGTGGGCGTCTGGCGCGACGGCACGTGGCAGCTGACCGACTCATTGGAGGGTGGCGTCGACCACGGCTTCACCTACGGCGCCACCGGTGACGCGCCGGTGGTGGGCGACTGGAACGGCGACGGGCGCGACACTCCTGGTGTCGTCAGCGGAGCGGAGTGGTCCCTGTCCGACGTCCTCGGCGGCACGGGCGATCACCAGTTCTCCTACGGGGTCGCCGGCGACCAGCCAGTGCCGGGGGACTGGGACGGGGATGGAACGGTCACCGCGGGAGTCGCGCAGGACGGAGCCGATGAGGCTCTGCTCACTGCTGAGAGCGCCGCTGCTGCGAAGGTTGAGTGTGGGCGAACGCCGATCCCAGCCAACCCGCCCAGTGGAACCTCGTACAAGTTCGGAGGGGGCGCCGGTTATCCGGACATCGTCACTCAGGTGAAATTCAAAAAATGTCCTGGCGAGTTCACCGTTGTCCGCAAGAAGAGCAAGCTGAAGGAGACGCTTGACGACGCCGATCCCGGCGACGTCGTGTACGTGCGAGACAGCGCGAAGTTTGACTTCACCAGCCTGACCAAGGACCACATTGTTCTTCACGTTCCCAACGGAGTTACGCTGGCCAGCGGCCGCGGGCGCCAGCGCGAGGACGGAACATCTCGAGGAGCACTCCTCAAAACCACCGTGGCGACGGAGGGCCGCGGAATGATCTCGGTTGGGACGGGTGCCCGGATCACTGGTCTCCGGATCCAGGGACACAACGACACGAACTGTATCCAGGAGAATTACCCAGCAGACCCCGGCGAGACCTGCGTCAACTCCAGGGGAATTGTCGCCACCGGGGAATCGATCGAGGTCGACAACGTGGAGATCTTCGACTGGACGTACGCAGGGATCGCCCTCGCACCGGGTGAGGTCGACGTGATCGACACGCACATCCACCACAACTACTTCCACCACAACCGGAAGCAGGAGGCCGGGTACGGAGTCGTGTTGGACACCGGGACGTCGGAGGCCTTGGTCGAGTGGAACCGGTTCAACTACAACCGCCACGCCGTCGCCGGCAATGGAGGGACCAAGCAGTCCTACGAGGCGCGCTACAACCTCGTTCTCTCTGAGTCAGAGGGGCACATCTTCGACATGCACGGCGACCCCGCCGAGGAGAACAACCCGGAGCGGATCGCGGGAACGGACATCAGGATCCACCACAACTACATCCTTCACACCCGGTTCGCCAGCGTTCTGGTTCGAGGGATCCCCGAGGTTGGCTCGTGGACCTGGAGCAACTGCATGGCGCGTGAAAGGAAGATCCCCATCCCCGATGGTGAAGAGGCCAATTTCACGACGTACACCATCGCCCAGGCGATCGCCCAACCGGACGCAACCCCCGACAACCCTGACGACGCCGAACTCCCTGACAAGTTCTACCCGACGGGAACAAGGTTCTTCGTCGACCAGAAGCCTGGTGGGGCCCCTGGCGATGTGGAGAACGAATTCGGCCGGACTGCGGAGCAGTGTGGAGTCGCCAAGGATCTTCGCTGATCCTGAGAGCGGTCAATCGCTGCTTCGCTGATTAGCCACACATGCCCTTCGGCCCGCGACGTCTCCGTCGCGGGCCGGCGGGCACCGCTGACGTCAGGCCCGTGCCCGCGGCGTACGGCGGGCCAGCAAGACCCCCACGATGCACAGCGCGCCACCGACGAACGCCAACGCCGGCGGCACCTCGTCGAGGAGCAGCCACGCCATCAGCGTGGTGATGAAGGGGACGAGGAACGTCGACTGGGCGAACTTGCCCGCATCGGCGTGGCTCAGGGCGTAGGTCCAGGTGCTGAAGGCGATCGCGCTCGGGAACACGCCGAGGTAGAGGATCCACCACCAGGTGTCGGCGCTCGCGTCGGTGAGCACGCTCACCGTCTGGCCCGCCCAGGGCAGGCAGACGACCGCGCCGACGACGGCATACCAGAACGTCATGTCCAGGACCCCCATCGCGGACAGCAGCCGCTTCTGGGTGAGTACGCCGATGGCAAACGTCAGCGCCGCGACGACGGCGAGGAGCACGCCCACCAGGTCACCGTTGCCGCCCTGCGAGGACGCCTGGCCGATGATCACGACGCCGGCGAAGCCGACGCCCATCCCGATGAGCAGCCACTTCGTCAGCCGCTCGCCCAGGAAGAAGGTCGCCAGGAGGCCGACGAGGATGGGACCGATCTGGACGATGAGGGCCGCGGTGCCGGCGTCGATGCGGCGCTCCGACTCGTTGAGCGTCAGGTTGTAGACGCCGAACCAGCTGGCCCCGCCGACGAGCACGAGCGGCCACTCCCTCTTCGTCGGCAAGCGGGGGAGCCGGCCCTTCATCAGGACCACCAGGGCGAGGATCATCACGAGCAGCCGGCTCAGCGACAGGGCGCCGGGCGGCACCGACTCCCCGAGGTGTCGGATCCCGACGAAGGCGCTCGCCCAGAGGACCAGCGTGGTCGCGACCGCCGCGAGTGGCAGCCAGGACGGTGTGGCGTCAGTCGGTGGGGGAGACGGGACGTCAGCGGGCTGGGTCGGCGTCCTGCCGGGTGTGGTGCCGGGGGTCATGCCGGGTGTCGTTGTCACAAGTCAAGGCTACGGACGCCCATGACCGGCCGCGAGCGGATTTCGGACAAGGAACCGCGACTTCCCGCCGACGATGGAGGGGTCGGGCTACCTCAGCTCGCGATCGCGATCGCAGCCCTCCTCGCCGTACTGCTGCCTCTGATCGGCACTGCAGTCAGCCGGCATGGCCCGAACCATCGCCTCGGCAATCAGCGGGGAGAGCGCCGCCAGCACGAGGGTCGCGAGGAACCCCACGACGTGGCGACTGCGCAACCAGACGAGCAACGCGAGCGCGAGCAGCAGCAGCGGCGGCGACCAGTAGAAGACCAGCAGGCCGGTCTCCGATCCCGGCCCCGAGCACACCACTCTGCCGCGCAGTGACTTGGGCGCCAGCATGATCCCTTCGTCGTCATACCCGGCACATTGCTCCAAGGCCCGGATGACGAGTGCGACGAAGGACGCGTATGCCGCGCCGAAGGCCGCGAGGATCGCCAACGTCACCAGCGAGCGCTCGAGCCAGGTTCGCTGTCGGGAACGCGTCACAGGTCGAGCTTGTATCCCAGTCCGCGCACGGTGACGAGGTACTTCGGCTCGCTCGGGTCGGGCTCGAGCTTGGCTCGGAGGCGCTTCACGTGGACGTCGAGAGTCTTGGTGTCCCCTACGTAGTCCGAACCCCACACGCGGTCGATGAGCTGCCCTCGGGTGAGCACGCGACCCGGGTTGCGCAGGAACATCTCGAGCAGCTCGAACTCCTTGAGCGGCAACCGCTGCTCGGTCCCGTCGACGGTGACGACGTGACGCTCGACATCCATGCGCACGGGTCCGGCCTCGAGCGTGTCGGGCAGGAGGTCGGGCTCCTGTCCTCGGCGCAGCACGGCGCGGATGCGGGCGACGAGCTCGCGGGGGGAGTAGGGCTTGGTGATGTAGTCGTCGGCGCCGAGCTCGAGGCCGACCACCTTGTCCACCTCGTCGTCCTTGGCGCTGACCATGATGACGGGCACGCTGGACGTCTGACGGATCTGACGACACACCTCGGTGCCGGGCACGCCCGGCAGCATGAGGTCCAGCAGCACGATGTCGGCGCCGTTGCGCGCGAACTCCGCAAGGGCGGCGTTGCCGTCGGCTGCGATCGCCACCTCGTAGCCTTCCTTGCGGAGCATGTAGGCGAGCGGATCGCTGTAGCTCTCTTCGTCCTCGACGACAAGCACCCGCGTCACCGGCGTACCTCCTGCGGTTCGATGTGGTCCGCGCCGTCTCCGGCGTCGGTTGTTGACTCAATGGGTCGTGGGACCTGCTTGTGGGGGGCGAGGGGGGCCTTCGGCGTACGCCGCACAGGCACCACCATCGCGACCGGCTCCATCGGCCCGGTGCTGCTGGGCTCGGGGCTCAGCGGGAGGGTGAGGGTGAACGTCGATCCCTGGCCCTCGACCGACCAGACGCTCACGTCGCCACCATGTGTCGCGGCGACGTGCTTGACGATCGAGAGGCCGAGACCGGTGCCTCCGGTGGAGCGGTGCCGCGCCGGGTCGACGCGGTAGAAGCGCTCGAAGATGCGGTCGATCTCGCGAGCGGGGATGCCGATCCCTTGGTCGACCACCGAGATCTGTGCGGTGTCGTCGACCGACTTGGAGCTGACCAGCACCCGAGAACCCGCCTCGGAGTAGGTGACCGCGTTGGAGACGAGGTTGGTCACCGCTGCGCTGATCTGGTCGAGGGAGCCGAACACCTCGAGGCCGCGATCACCGGTCGTGACCAGGGTGATGCCCTTGGCGCCTGCATCGATGACGCTGGTGTCGACGGCGGCCGCCACCACATTGTCGAGGGACACCCGGGCCGGGGTCTCGAGCGGGTCGTCGCCCTGGAGGCGGGACAGCTCGATGATCTGCTGCACGAGCTTGGAGAGTCGGTCGCTCTCGGTGAGCATGCGCCCGGCGAAGCGCTGGACCGCCTCGGGGTCGTCGGAGGCGTCGGTGACGGCCTCGGCGAGCAGTCGGATCGCACCTACCGGGGTCTTGAGCTCGTGGCTGACGTTGGCGACGAAGTCGCGGCGCACGGACTCCACCCGGCGCTCGCGGGTGCGGTCCTCCACCAGCGCGAGGACGAGCCGGGAGCCCAGCGGGGCCACTCGGGCCACGACCGTACGGGCAGTGGAGGTCTGCGTGCCGAGCTGCATCTCGGTCTCGCGGATCTGGCCGTCGCGGCGGACGAGGCGGATCAGGTCCAACAGGTCGTCGACCAACACCTCGCTGCCGCGCACGAGTCCGAGGGCATAGGCCGGCGCGGACGCCTTGAGCACGTGATCCTCAGGGTCGACCACGACGGCGCTCGACCTCAGGACGGCCAGGACGGCGGCGACGCCGAGAGGGACGGGTGGCTCGTCGACGTGCGGGCGTTGCGACTGCTGGCGGTCGCTGATGTGCCACGCAAGCACCCCGCCGCCGGCGACGATCGCCCCGATGGCGGCGGCAACAGCTGCCAGAAGCGTCGGATCCACACTCTGATCGTACGCATTGTGCGCGCTCCCGCCTGCCGATGAGACCCCGAGCACCCAGTGTTCATGCGGCGTTCATCGCCCCCCTGCGCCTCGCCGACGCTCCGAACATAGGCTGGGCGGCATGCGTGAGGCCTTCCATGACCAGCTCGACTCCGTCTTCATCGACCTCGCCGCCATGTGCGGGCAGGTCGAGGTCGCGGTCAACCGTGCCACGGCAGCACTGCTGACCGGCGACGCCGCGATTGCCGAAGAGGTCATCAGCGCCGACCGGGCCATCGACGCCAACCGGGAACGCGTGGAGGACAACGCCTTCGCCCTGCTCTCGCTGCAGCAGCCCGTGGCGGGCGACCTGCGCGTCGTCGTCTCTGCCCTGCGCATGGTCAGTGAGCTCGAGCGGATGGGCGACCTGTCGGTCCACGTCGCCAAGATCGCTCGCCTGCGGGTCCCCAACATCGCCGTACCCGACTCGATCCTGGAGACCGTCGAGAAGATGGCCGAGGTCGCCGAGGACATGGTGCGTCGGGTGAAGTCCATCATCTCCGACCGCGACGTCGAGGCAGCCATCGAGCTCGGCCGTGACGACGAGATCATGGACCAGCTCCGCCGGCGCAGCTTCGCCGAGCTCCTCGGCGATGACTGGGCCCACGGGGTCGAGGCTGCCGTGGACATCGCACTGCTCGGCCGCTACTACGAGCGCATCGCGGACCACGCCGTGTCCGTGGCCAACCGGGTCATCTTCGTGGTCACCGGCGAGCAGGTCTCGCGCCGCGACAACTGAGGGGTCGTCGCTGGTCCCCCTGCTACCCGGGGGAATCGAACCTTCCCGCGGCCTGCAACACGGGGGAAGGTGACGACACGCCTATGAAGTCGGGCCAAGGATGGCGTACGGCGCCGTGCGCTCGGGTGTTGGTTCACAACTGGCGGCGTACGACGTGGGATCCCGGGTCCTGGGTGTCGGGTGCCGCCACTTGAGGGCATCCGGCGCCGGTGCTCACCTGGCTGGCGTCAGAGCCCGACGTGAGCCACTTCCTGACGAAGTCCTGCACTTCCAGGCCTTTGCAACGGGGCGGAGTCCATCGGTCTAAGCAACGCTGACTGAGGAGCGTTGTGATGCCGAAGTGGATCTCGTTCGAGATGCAGGAGGAGTTCTTCGATCTGGTGTGTGGGGGTG
>NZ_DATLWX010000005.1:0-31545 GCF_035576065.1 Nocardioides sp. | reverse complement strand
GAAACGGCCGTCCCCGCTGCCCCTCGGACGATGGCATCAGCGGCTCGATCCGAGCCCACTGAGCGTCGGTCAGCACTGCAGAACGTGACATGAGTCAACAATCACGGCTCGACCCCGCGTTCTTTAGGAGACACGCCCTAGGTAGCGCAACGTTGCTTCGAGAGTCAATCTGAGCGACGCGCGCAGTACTTCATTCTGGGATTGGTCACTGCTCTGAGCCCCCGGGCGGCGAGCTGCGGCCAGGGCCGTGGCTTGGCCGGGCGATGTACGCAGATCGCCCCGCAGGAAGGCGCTTGAGGGAGCGCATTCGATGTGTCCCCGCACACCTGAATTGTGACAAGCCGGCCTCGAACCTGCGCTGAAGTACTGCGCTTGGTCGGCAATGCCAGAAGGCGTGTCAGAACTCAGCTCCCAGGTGGCAGAGGTCCGGCGGAGCCGCCCAGGGCTCATCGGCACAGGCTGACCGTCCGTGTCGAAGCCGCCGATGAAAAGACTCATGCGCGGATCGGGTTCGCCGACGAACCGTGGTCACAAGGTCCATCGTTGGGGAGCAGGCACATCCATTCCGGCCGGGCTGATGAGCGCGGGCGACGCCCACCAGGTCGCCAGGTTGAGCGGGAGTGCTTGCACGGGATCCGGGAGCCATGGCGCCATCTTGTCGTCGCGGCGGGCATGCGTCGAGGCAGACTCGCTCCGATCCTCTCGCCGAATGTGCCCCAGACCTGGCGTGGCGGCATACCGTGAGGTGATGGAAGACGATGCGGCGCAGATGGCGTGGCGGCGTGACCCGGGGTTAAGGTTGACGAACCAGTGAACAACGCCCAGGCGAACCCCCCGAGCCGCGAGGAGCTTGATCGCGCCCTGTTGGCCCTCGAGGACCAGCCCGACTACGGCCTGACCAACGAGGACGAGATCGCCGAGCTGGAGCGGGCCGCCGTTGCCGCTCAGGACCAGGAGCTCATCTGGCGCGCCCGGCTGCTCACGGCGGAGATGACGGGACGCCGCGGGGAGCTGGCGGAGGCGATGAGGGAGATACAGGAAGTCAACGAGCTCGCCGCCGCCTACGGTCACACGCGGCTGCTGGCCCGAAGCCACCTCAACCTCGCGTGGACCTACCGTAATGTCGGCGACCTGGCCTCGTGCCTGGAGCACGCGGTCAAGGCCGTCGAGCTGCTCGCCGACGACGATCCGCCGGCCATGCGCGCCATGCACCTCATCCGGTTGGCCGACGCACTGGACGAGTGCGGCTCCTGGGACGAGGCACTCCTGCACTACGAGCAGGCCGAGGAAGTCGCCCGCGGAGCCGGCCAGGTCGCCCGGCAGCTCACGTGCCTGAACAACCGGGCCTACGCGGAGTACGTCAACGGTGACCTGGAGGCCGCCGAGACCACCGTCAACCGGCTCCTGCAGGTCTGCCGCATCCACGGCGCATCACTAGGAGCAAGCCCCCTGGACACCATCGCCCGGATCCAGGTCGCGTTGGGCCGCTACAACGAGGCGATCTCGACCATCGACCGGGCAGTGGAGGTCTATCGCGCCGACGGGGTGCAGGATGCGCTGACCCCGGCGGAGTTCCTGCTGACGAGGGTCTTGATCCAGCGGAAGCTGGGCGACCTGGACGGCGCCCAGCGCAGCCTGGACGAGTCCAGGTCCCTGGGCGCGGCAGCCGGGATGACCTCGGTGCTGGCCCAGGTGGAGCAGGAGCAGGCTGAGCTGCACGCCGCCCGGGGCGACTTCGAAGAGGCCTTCCGCTGCTTCAGGGCCTTCCACGCAGCTGATAAGGATCTCATCTCCGAGCAGAGGGCAGCGCAGTCCAAGCTACGCCAGGCCCTCCTTGAGACCAACCAAGTGCGAGCCGAGGCCGCGCGTCTCCAGCGTCTCGACGCCTTCCGCACCCAGATGATCGCGACGATCTCCCACGAGCTGAAGAACCCCCTCACCGCTGTGACCGGCCACCTGGAGCTGATGTCATCGCTGCCGGACCTCCCCGCCGCGGGACTGCGCTCGATGTCGGCGATGCAGAGAGGCGCCGACCGTCTCTGGGCGCTGACCGACAGCCTGCTCGAGCTGACCCGCCTCGAGCAGAGCGAGGACCCGCCCCGACGAGAGCTCATCGACGTCGGCGCCGTTTTGACCGGGGCCCTCGACCAACTGGAGGTCGTGGCCGGCGGCGAGGGAGTGCACATTGACCGTCGGGCGTCTCCCGACCCCTTGCTCGTGCTGGGTGACGCCGACGAACTTCACCGCGCCCTGGTAAACTTGGTGAGCAACGCCGTCAAGTACAGCGACCGCGGCGACGTGGACGTCAGGCTCGAGCGGGTCGGACCCGAGGTCGTGTTCAGTTGCTCCGACACGGGCCTCGGCATCTCCCAGGACGATCAGCAACGCCTGTTCACCCAGTTCTTCCGCTCGACCAACGAAGAAGCCCTCGGGCGCCCCGGAACGGGTCTGGGACTCGCGATAGTCCAGCACATCGTCGTACGCCATCAAGGTCGCATTGAGGTGGACTCGGAGCTAGGGGTCGGCTCGACCTTCACCGTGCGCCTGCCCGTCGCCAGCCCTGCCAGCTGACACCTCGCCCCCGGACAATCCCAATCAAGTCCACGGTCGTGGTGGATGATGGGGCCACCGCGTGATCCGGTGGTTGCACTCTAAGAAGTAGTGCGTCGGGTGTCAGATCCTTCTTCTCGGTGGTGGTTTCGTCGGTGGTGATGAGGGCGATGCGACTCAGGGCGAGGACGTCGAGTCCGAGGTAGCGGCGGCCTTCGATCCAGTCCCACAAGCTGTCAGCGACGATCGGAGTCATCGACTCTCAAGAACGGCTGCTGGGCTCAGGTCGCTTCACCACCGACAAGGCCGGCTACGCAGCCATGCGCGCCTACGCGGCCGGCCCTCCGGCTCGGAGGGCCTCGCCGCGCACATCATCGTTCTCGGTGTCCATGTCCTATTATGTAGCCCATCGGCCCTTCGCACGGTTCGAGGGCACCAGGGCGTACACGACGTCGAGCTGTTTGCCGACGGATCGTCGTCTCCGTCAAACCGGTCCGCAAACATTTGGCGGGGATTGGCTACGTCAGCGTGCGATGACGGCTGGAGTGGGCGGTTAGTACGTATTCATCCTAGACGAATAGTCTCTGGATGTATGGGCCTGAGATGGATGAAGTGTCCTCATGCCCAAACCAGCTGCCAGGCCGCCGTTGTCCGCAGCTGCAGGGACATTCGGCGAACGAGTCCGAGCGGCCCGCATGGCACTTGGTGTGAGTCAGGAGACGCTGGCGGAACATAGCGAGTTGCATTGGTCCTACATCGGGCAAATTGAGAGGGGCCAGAACAACCTCACGTTGCACAACATTCTCCGCATCGCGGCCGTTCTGGGTGTAGATCCAGGCGACCTCGTCAGAGGACTTGAACCGCCGCGAGTCACTAGGCGCTGAACCACCAGGCCCTTCTTGCCCCAGTGTTGCCGCGCCGGTGCGAAGCGCGTTCTGAGCCAGCGGTGCGGATCCGCGCTCGCACGTCGCGGGGGACGGGCGGGGCGGGCGCACGAGTTGAGAACGGGCCCGCACAGAGTGCCGACCCGTTCGGAACCCCAACCGCCAAGAAGTGAGTTCGGTACGAACTTACAACGCAAGCGTTTGAGATGTTCGCATCTCTTGAGCGTGTCGGCTCTTGGTTGCGCCATAGTGTCGTATCGCCTCAAGACGGCTGGGAGCTGGCGCCGGAGCGCGTGCGGGGACAGGTGCAGTGATGGTGGCGGTTCGACCGCGCGGGCCCGCTAGCTGTGATGCCCAGGCACGTGGAGCGATCCCAGGGGTAGCTCTCGAGCACCTAGCTTGCTCCCGGCTTGACCACACGAGTAGCACAGGCGTCGTTGGTACACGTGTTCCAGGCACATGTCTACGAGGTTCTGGCTGTCATCGCGTTCCAAGTATTCGTCGCACCAGCCTGCGACTGTGGGGCCGTCGGGGTCGTCAAGGTCGAACGCCACCTGTAGAGAGGCTAGGTCGGCGGGGCCTGTGGCCTTTGGGTTCCGTCTCGTTGAGACGTAAAGGTCTCAACACGATGGCGGACAGTTGGGCCTGGGGTCGCATTGCTGCTGCCAGCAATGCTGAGGTGCCTAAAGTCAGACTGTTCTGATACATTTTGTTTCACTGAGGTATCGTGTGAGCATGGACAGGAGCGACCCCGCAATCCGCTCGAGTGAGCAGCAGGACGTGCAGCGATCCGCCCCGGAGTCGCGGCCGCTCGAGATCGTCGTCGGCTACGTGCGCGCCGACACCAGGAACCGCCCGCACGAGCTCCCCGAGACCACGCTGTCATCACTGGACTCTTGGCGCGAATGGTGGATGGACGAGTGGCCGCGGCCCAACCAGCAGGGCGAGGGTACGGCCCACCCAGGAATCTTGGTCGTTGCGCTGTCGTGCGACCTACTGGATCGGAACGCGCACATCGAGGCCCGCGCCGGTCGCTACCCAGCAAGTGGTGTCCACGCGCGAGCCGCTACTGATGAGCTCTCGGCGGCATATGGGACATATGCGGGTGCAAAGAAGTTCTGGGACGGGCCGTCCCTGTGGTCGACGAGCCGGGTCCACGCAGATGGCCTCACGTGCGCGTGTCGGGTGGGGGTAGGCCCACTTGATGCCAACGTCATTGGCACCGCCGCGGTCCGGGAGGCTTTCCTAGCGCTGGCGCAGGAGATCATCGCCAGACTGGATGGAACGTTGAAGGCGCCTCGTATGTCGCTGCCTGCCATCACGTCGCTCTCGTCAATGGAGCACTTGTTCCCTGTTGGTTCTGGGTTTGGCCTGGATGACGTTTCGGGGTTGTTGCAACGTGCGTCGTCGCGGCCTGGTGACACGGATTCCTCACGCTCTGCGCCAGTCGGGGAAGTCGTTGCGGAGCCCGAGAGGCCAACCCGCAAGGGTTCTACGGGGGAGTCCGAGGCGGACCCTCAAGTAGAAACACTTCGGGCGGTGCGCGTGGCGAAGCATGTACGCGAGCTCGCTGACATCGACGCACGTCGTGCCGTGGTCGCCGCGGCAAAGGCAGGTCTCAGTCAGCGGACGATTGCGCAAGAGCTGGGCCGTTCACAGCCAGATGTTGGCAGGACTTTGAAGAAGGCTGCCGAGCGACCGGGGACATTGGAGATTGGGCCGCGCGAGATTGCCATGCGGCGACATGTGGGCCAGATGTCCGACCGGGTCATGATGAACGCTTTGCTCCGCTTCGATTACACCGAAGGTGCCTCAGACCCTTCTCTGGCGGGCTCTGGTTACGTGCGCGGCTCGTGGGACGAGCTGCGCATGCTGCTGCCCGAGCACCTGATCACCGCGGAAGAGTGGCGGGAGCTGTTCGGTAAGATCCGGGGCGTCGACACTGCCGCCGAACTTTCGGGTACCGGTGCGACCGCCCAACACACTCAACGGGCCGGCAATCAGGGCACGCTGTCGTGACTCAGTCAGAGGACGAGCGTCAGTCGGGTGCCGACGATCGGGAACCCGGCGACGTGGCGCCCCCACTGATGCAGCCGGTCTGCAACTACCTCGAGAACATGATGTCCGGGGGCGGACCTCTGGACACGCTGGGCCCCAATGCCACGCACGTTCTGTTTGCTGCCGACTGGCGCCGCGAGTTCGTCTTGGACGAAGTTCGCGAGGAGTACCTGGCGCTCAAGGAGGATGTCACGACGACCGGTCGTCTTGCAGTCGTCATGTCAGGGCCTATGGGGGCGGGCAAGACGACCTTGCGTCAAGAGCTCTGTGACGGTCGTGGCGGTCCCCTCTCGGGCGCATACCGTGTGATCGACCCGGACATGGTCAAGGACCTGCTCCTTCGCCGCGCTGTCGCCGACGGCACCTTCGAGGCGTTCTTGGCGTGGCGACTTCCGGACCGTCGACCATTGATGCCGCGCGAGTTGGCTGGTCTTGTCCATGCTGAGTCCAACCAGGTTGCCGACGACATCCGGTCGATATGTATGCGGCGGGGGGAAGACATCGTGATCGAAGGAACGTTGCGGTGGGACCGGCAGCCGGGGGTGCTTCTGGACGAGCTCGACGACCGGGGCTACCGGGAGCTCACGATCCTTGGTGCCGAGGTCAATCTTGAGGAGTCCTGTCGACGAGCACGAGAGCGCTGGTGGAACATCCGAGACACGGGTGTCGACCCGATGGGTGGCCGCTTCGTTCCACGTAGCGCGATCGCACAGTGTTACCGCGAAGAAGCGGACGTCGACAGGCGAAGCCTGTGTTGGGCCAACGCTCAGAACCTGTACGAACGCGCAAGCACCACCAGCAACCTCGAGGCCGTCTCAATCACGCAAAAGGACGGTGTCGAGCTCCATCAGGCGTCCTATCGCCGAAGCACCTGAACGCGCTACGGCACAACCGGCGATAGAAGAGTTTGAGAGTTCTCGGAGCTCGCACTCAGGATCCTCGAAGGTCCGTGTGCGGCTCAGAGGCGACCCGTCATCAACCCGTAAAACTTACGTGGCAGACCGTCGTCACCCGTAGTCCACCGTTAGTCGCCGCCTCGAGAACCGCGATGTGACCAGGGTGAGCCGAAGAGTTTCGGTCTTGAGGCTGCGCGAGTCACTCGTAATGACTAGGTCGTCGGTTCGATTCCGACAGGCGGCCCGGCGAAGAACCGCAGGTCGGGGGATGTTTTCCCTGGGCCTGCGGTTCCACAGGGCTTGGTTGCAGCACCTCCCCGTGCCCCGAAGTGCCCCAGCGGATGAGCCAATCACCAGGTTTGAACGTGCGGACCCAAGCTGGCGCACCCCGCCGTTCGCGAACTACAAGGCCTTGGTGTGTCGCCACTCGACGCGAGACGAGCGTCGGGACTGAGGGCCGAAACGCCCGGACCCCGGGCCACCCGGCGGAGTGCAAAGCAAAGTTGTTAAGAGTTAATGCCATGGCTTCTTTGACATCACTCACGCCCGACGGCACGGTGTGAGCGGTGTCACTCACTCGGCGATCCATGAGGGACACCTAGATTCCGAAAACTCGGTCCGATTCCTGCCCGCGGAGGCACCATGAACAAACGACTGGCTCTCGTCACCTCCCTCATCACCCTCTCCTCCCTGGCGCCGATCGGGATCCACAGCGCGTTCGCCGATCCGCCCTCCGGACTATCGACCTCCGGGTCGTCCGAGAAGACCTCTCAATACCAGGTGACGGGGCTGAGCACCCGCGCCGACCGCAGCGCCGTGGCCCGCACCGGCGCGGCCGTCGACTTCGTGGAGCACGGCACCCTGTACGTGACGGCCACCGCGTCGGAGGTTGACCGCATCGAACGTCTCGGCTTCCAGGCCACTCGGGTTCCCAAGCTGACCCGGACGCTGGAGGCAGACGCGGCTGTCACCGGATTTCCCACCGCGGACTCCAACTACCACGACTACGCAGAGACCAACGCGGAGCTTCGGCGCATCGCCGCGGCATACCCGCAGCTCGCCCAGGTCTCGGTGATCGGCCGCTCCTACGAAGGCCGCGACATCCTCGCCATCAAGATCTCCGACAACGTGACCACCGACGAGGCCGAGCCCGAGATCCTGCTCAACGGCAACATCCACGCTCGCGAGCACCTCACCACCGAGCAAGCCCTCTACGTCGCCAACATGCTCACCACCGGCTACTCGGCCGAGACCCGGGTGCGTGGGGCGGTCGACTCGCGCGAGTGGTGGATCATCCCGATGCTCAACCCCGACGGCAGCGAGTATGACCACGCCGCGGGCTCCTACCGCTCGTGGCGCAAGAACCGGCAGCCCAACGCCGGCACCACAGCGGTCGGGACCGACCTCAATCGCAACTTCGGCTACAGGTGGGGCTGCTGCAACGGCTCCAGCACGAGCCCGTCGAGCGACACCTACCGCGGCCCCTCGGCGTTCTCCGCGCCGGAATCCCAAGTGCTGCGCGACTTCACCCTCTCGCGCCGGGTGGGCGGCGTGCAGCAGATCAAGGCGCACATCGACATCCACTCCTACGGCAAACTGATCCTGTGGCCCTATGGCTACACCTATGCCGACACCGACACGGGGCTGAGCCCTGACCAGGCGTCAACATTCGCCACCATCGGCCGGGAGATGGCTGCCACCAACGGCTACACGCCGCAGCAGGCCAGTGAGCTCTACGTCACCGACGGCACCACCAGCGACTGGATGTGGGGCAACCAGGGCATCTGGTCCTACACCTTCGAGCTCTATCCCGACTCCTCCTCGCCCGGCTTCTATCCCCCGGACGAGGTGATCCCAGCCGAGACCGCGCGCAACAAGGACGCGATGCTGATGCTGGCGGAGTATGCCGATTGCCCCTACCGCGCCATCGGCAAGCAGCAGCAATACTGCGGCCAGACCTCCAACGACTTCAGCATCGGGGTCACGCCGGGAACCGGGTCGACCGCTCCGGGCGGATCCACGACGGCCACCGTCTCCACCACCACCGTGTCGGGACCCGCGCAGCAAGTCACCCTGAGCGCCACCGGCCTGCCCACCGGCGCGACGGCAACCTTCTCCCCGACCACCGTCACCTCGGGCGCCTCGTCCACGATGACCATCCAGACGGCGACTTCCACGCCTGCCGGGACCTATCAGGTGAGCATCAAGGGCACGGGGAGCGACGGGACGGTCAAGTCCGCGACTTTCTCCCTGACCGTCGGCACAGCTGGGTCATGCTCCACTCTCGAAACGACCCGTTCGGGGTCGCTCGCCACCGGGGCCAGCGTCTACCAGCCAGACGGCACCTACTTCACCACGACCGTCTCCGGGGCGCACAAGGGATGTCTCGACGGGCCCACAGGGACCGACTTCGACCTCTACCTCCAGAAGTGGAACGGCTCGTCCTGGTCCACCGTGGCGAGCGGCACATCGGCGGCTCCTGACGAGACCATCAATTACTCCGGCACCGCCGGCAGATACCGCTACCGAGTGCACGCCTACAGCGGTTCCGGTCCCTACACCCTGGGCTTCGACGCTCCCTGACACACACCACACCACCCGCGCGCTACCCGCCCGAGCCTGTTGCCCGTCCCCCGGCGACAGGCTCGGGTGTTTGGCGGGATCCGGTCCGCCCTAGGGGCACTGAGGTCCCGGATCTGACATGCGCGCTGCTCGAGCTGACGCGTTCGACGGGCGCCCTCACGGGGTAGCCCGGGCTGCGCGTCAGCGAACCGTGAAGAAGTCGACCCGCACGGTGAAGTCGCCTTCCTGGGCTGCGTCGGTCCCCGGCCCGTAGGTGCCCACGAACACCTCGTCGTTGAGCCAGCGCAGCGCCGATGCCGAGGCCTCGAACCGCGGTGAGGTGCGGCAGAAGAGGCTCGGCTCCTCGAGGTCCTCGCCGGGCTCGGGGTCGCGCGCGGGGAGCCCGTGCATCAGTCCAGCATTGACGATGTCGACGATGTCGCCCTGGTCGGTGCGGATCGCATATCTGGCGTGGACCTCGGTGACGCCATCCGGGCGCACCAGGCTCCAGTCGGCTCCGACGGGCAGAACCGTGCCGGAGAGTCGCGGCCCGAAGGCCCGACCGCCCACGATCGGGACGATCCTTCGGAAGCTCGCCCCTGTGTCACCCACGGTGTAGGGGATCAGTACCTGGACCTCGACGGCGAAGGCAGGCTCGAGCTCGGGCGAGTGACCCATCTCGTTCGTGCTCATGCCATGACCGGGGTCAGCGGTGAGATGCTGCCGACCGCCGTCTCGATGTCGCGACCGGCCGCAAGGCATGCCGCCTCGCCGAAGGTCGTCGCAATCAGCTGGACTCCCTCGGGCAGCCCTTCTGCGGAGACACCCATCGGCAGGGCCAGCGAGGGCAGTCCGAGCAGGTTGACTGTGACGAGCAGCCGGTGCGCCTGCCAGAGCTCCGTGGTCGCGGCGGGGCCGGTGAGGTCGAACTCTTTGGGGAACATCTGCTGGGTAGACACCGGTCCGAGCACCACGGGGTACGTCGCATGGAAGCGTCGCCATTGCGACGCGATCGCCAGCCGCTGCGCGACCGCTTCGTGGTAGCGGACCAGGTCCAGCTGCTCGGTGGCGGCGATGTTGTCGTGAGCCGGAAGGCATGTCGGAGATCTCCGCACACCGGCGCGGAGCGCCACGCTCACCGCTTTCCGACGCTGACCGCCCTGGACCTCACGTCGGCGACCGGCTGCGGTCCGAACAGGGCGGGTGAAGAGACCACGACGCTTGCGTTGCGATATACGCAACGCAGCGTTGCGTTGAGTGCGTCAGGGTCCGATGATCCCATCATGACTGAGACGCACGACACGTCAGCGGCGAAGCTAGTAGGTCTGCTGGAGGCGATGGCCGATGTCGATTCCGATTCTCGGGCCGGCATGACGGTCGGTGACCTGGCGCGCGTCCTCGGACGTGACAAGTCAGTCGTCTCTCGTCAGCTCAAGCCGCTCGTCGAGCTGGGGATCGTCGACCGCACTCCTGACGGACGGCACGCAGTCGGTTGGCGCTTGTTCGCGATCGCCGCCAGAGCGGGCGACCAGCGGTTGTTGCTGGTCGCCCCGCCGGTTCTTCGTCGCTTGACCCATCTGCTGCGTGAACGAGTCCACTTCAGCATTCGCCGAGGGAGCGAGGTGTTCACGCTGCTGTCCGAGAGCCCACACCGCACTGTCGAAGCCGTCGGCTGGGTGGGGCGTACATCGCCGCTCACGTGCACGTCCTCTGGCCGAGTGCTCCTTTTCGACCACGCGGACGACGAGATCCGGGAGCTGTTTGCTCGCGACTTCCCGACCGGGAACGGGATCAACGCACCGGGCAACGTCGAAGATCTCCTCACCCGAATCCGTGACGCGCGACAGGCAGGCTTCGCCTGTGTCGAGAACGAGTTCGACGACGACCTCACCGGCATGGCGGCACCGGTCCGCGACGGGCACGGGCGCATCGTCGGAGCGCTGAACGTCTCGGCACCCTCGTTCCGGATGCTGACCAATCGACCCAACGTCAGCCGCTCGCTCGTCGGTGCTGCCGGGCACCTGAGCAGCCTGCTGACCGCAGCACCGGACGTCCCGACCGATATCCCGGCCCAAGGCCGCTGACAAACCTTTGCACACCCACGAAAAGGAAACCCGCATGCCAATCATCCCCCTGCCCTTCTTCAGCGACGGCCACCGGCTGGATGCCGACCTGCACCTGCCGGATGACGGTGGGGCGGGCGGGCCGTACCCGATCGTCATCGTGGCAAGCGGCTACCAAGGACTCAAGGTCATCCATCCCGAACGTTTCGCCCGTGCGCTCACTCCCCGCGGGTACGCCGTCCTGGCGTTCGACTACCGCGGCTTCGGCCTCAGCGAGGGCGAGCGCGGCCGGCTGGTGGCCCAGG
Organism: Nocardioides sp.; assembly: GCF_035576065.1. Classification (GTDB taxonomy): domain Bacteria; phylum Actinomycetota; class Actinomycetes; order Propionibacteriales; family Nocardioidaceae; genus Nocardioides. The sequence continues at coordinate 20,227 of NZ_DATLWX010000005.1, read as the reverse complement.
AGTGGGTGCTGGACGTCCGCGCCGCGGTCGACCGGGTCTGCGCCCACCCTGACCTCGACGCCGACAAGGTCGCGCTGATCGGCTGGGGACTGGGCGGAGGCGTGGTGGTGGCCGAGGCCGCCGACGATCCTCGCGTCAAGGTGCTCGCCAGCTGCAACGGCATCGCCGACGGATACCGTTCGACCAAGAAGATGCACGACGACGCGTCGTGGACGAGTCTCCTCGATCGCATTGAGGCCGATCGCGGGCGCCGCACCGAGCACGGTCGCTCCGAGATCACTTCACCGTGGGACATCGTGCGACTCGACCTCGACGGCCAGACAGACGGCTACGTCGGTGAGGAGCTCTACAAGGCGCCCGGGTTCGGCGCCGGAGTCAACCTTGAGTCGGCCGACTACCTGTTGCGGTTCCGGCCGGTGGACCATGCGGCTCGGCTCACTGACCAGCCCCTGCTGGTCGTCCACGGGGAGAACAACCAGCTGCACAAGCTCGAGGAGGGCGAGGCGTTGTTCGCCGCGGCCCAGGGCGCCAAGCAGCTCGAAGTCCTCGAGGGCAAGGGCCACACCGAGTGGATGTTTGACGAGGACCCGACCTTCAAGTCCATGACCGACGTCATCGACGCCTTCTTCCGCAAGGGCCTCGGGCTTTCGCAATGAGCCTCCTGCAATACGTCCAGGACAACTCGGAGCGGCTGGTGTTTCTCACCCTCCAGCACCTCCAGGTCGTGCTGGTGTCAGTTGCGATCGCGACCGTCATCGGGGTCGGCATCGCCGCGGCGACCGAGCGGTTGCCGCGGGCCCGCACGGTGGCGCTGTCGATCAGCGGCACCCTGCTCACGATCCCTTCTTTCGCACTGTTCGGTCTGATGATCCCGATCGTCGGCCTGGGTGTCCTACCCACCGTCCTGGCTCTCACCACCTACGCGGTCTTCCCCATCCTGCGCAACGCCGTGACGGGCCTCGAGGGCGTCGACCCGGGCGTGGTCGATGCCGCCCGCGGCATGGGGATGGGCACGTGGCGGCGGCTCGTCGTCGTACGCCTTCCTCTGGCCTGGCCGGTGATCCTGAACGGCATCCGGGTGGCCACCATCATGGTGGTCGCGATCGCCGCCATCGGCGCCGCGGTCCGTGGGCCCGGACTCGGCGAGCTGATCTTCCGTGGCTTGTCCCGCATTGGCGGCGCCAACGCCCTCAACGAAGTCCTGAGCGGTGTCCTCGGCGTCGTTCTCGTCGCCTTGGTGCTGGACATCGTGTTCCTTGTCGTAGCCAAACTGACCACCCCAAGAGGTCTCCGTGTCTGAACCCACTCCGATGATCCGTCTCCGCCAGGTGACCAAGCGCTATGCCGGCGCCACGAGCGACGCCGTCATGCCACTGGACATGGACATCCGCCAGGGCGAGTTCGTCGTGCTGGTCGGCCCGTCCGGTTGCGGCAAGACGACGACGCTCCGCATGATCAACCGACTCGTAGAGCCCACGGGGGGCGAGATCTGGATCGACGACAAGGATGTCACCCACTCCGACCCCGACGACCTGCGCCGCCACATCGGCTACGTGATCCAGCAGGTGGGTCTCATTCCGCACATGACGATCGGCCAGAACGTCGGGCTGGTGCCGCGAATGTTGGGCTGGCAGAAGGCCCGCATCACCGAGCGCACCCGAGAACTGCTCGAGATGGTCGGACTGGCCCCCGACCAGCATGCCGACCGCTACCCCAAGCAGCTCTCTGGCGGTCAGCAGCAACGGGTGGGCGTCGCCCGGGCACTGGCCGCGGACCCCCCGATCATGCTGATGGACGAGCCGTTCGGAGCGATCGACCCGGTGACCCGAGAACGACTCCAAGAGGAGTTCCTGCGTCTCCAGCAGCGCATCAAGAAGACGATCGTGTTCGTCACGCACGACATCGACGAGGCGCTCAAGCTGGGAGATCGGATCGCGATCTTCGCCGAAGGATCGCGTCTCGCGCAGTTCGCGACGCCGCTCGAGCTGCTCACCGCGCCGGCCGACGACTTCGTTCGTGACTTCATCGGGGAGGGAGCCGCCATCCGACGCCTCGCACTGCTGCGAGTGGGAGACCTGGCGCTGGCACCCGACGCCACCCTTCGGGCAACAGTGGAGATCGCGCCCACTGACACCGTGGCGCGTGCCCTGGAGCGGGCTCTGCAGAATGGCGCCGAAGCCGTCGACGTGACCGGCGTAGGCCCGGTGTCGGTCCAGGCGCTGGTCATGGCCACCTCGATCAACAAGATGCCCGCAGCGCGTCGGGCGGGGTCATGAGCTCGACGGCGATCACCGACAGCACCGCCGGCGCGGGGTTGGGTGCAGCAGCCACCAGCCGGGCGGCCTGGGTGCTCCCGGTGCTGGCGATCGCCTTGGCAGTGGGGCAGCTCGTGTGGATTCGCACCGCGGACCTCGACTCCATCGAGACGCGGAGCCTCACCAACGAAGCGGTGCTCAGCAACCTGTGGGAGCACGTCCTACTGGTCGTCATCTCGACGGTCGTCGTGGTCGTCATCGCCGTACCGCTGGGAATCGTCCTGAGCCGCCCCGCTGCCCGTCTGCTACGGCCACCGGTCCTCGCGTTGGCCAACGCCGGGCAGGCCGTTCCGTCGATCGGCATCCTCGTCCTGCTCGCGCTGCTGTACGGCGTCGGCTTCAAGATGGCTGTCATCGCGCTGGTCGTCTACGCGCTCCTGCCCATCCTGCGCAACACCATGGTCGGCCTGCAGCAGGTCGACCCGTTCATCATCGATGCCGCACGGGGCATGGGCATGGGGCGCGGGGAGATCCTGCGCCGCGTCGAACTGCCCCTCGCGGTTCCGGTGATGCTGGCCGGGCTGAGGGTCTCGTTGATCCTCAACGTCGGCGTCGCCACGCTCGCGACCTATACCAACGCTGGCGGCCTCGGTGACCTCATCGAGCGCGGCATCGTGCTCAACCGCATGCCCATCCTCGTCACCGGCTGCGTCCTGACCATCGCGCTCGCGCTGATGGTCGACTGGCTGGCCGGACTCGCCGAGAGAGCTCTGCGTCCCCATGGCCTCTAGCAATCACCCACATTTTTCGCAGCACCTATCAGGAGGAAAGATGAAACTCACGAGCATCACCATCGCCGTCGCCGGGGCAGCCCTGCTTGCTGGTTGTTCCCTGGGGGACTCGGCTCCCAGCGACGTCGAGGCCGGCTCGCTGGCGGAAGGGACCGACCTCGAAGGCGCCAGCTTCACCGTCGGTGGCAAGGAGTTCACTGAACAACTGGTGCTGTGCGAGATCACCGCGCAGGCACTCGAGTCCGCTGGCGCCACCGTTGACCGAAGCTGCGGCATGTCCGGATCCAGCTCCGTGCGCTCGGCCCTCGAGAGCGGCGACATCGACCTCTACTGGGAGTACACGGGCACCGGATGGCTGACCCACCTCGCGGAGACGGAGATCATCAACGACGCCGAGGCGCTCTACACGAAGGTGGACGAGAAAGACTCGGCGAAGAACGGCATCGACTGGCTCGCGCCGGCGCCGGCGAACAACACCTACGCTGTCGCGCTGGCCACCGAGACCGCCGACGAGCTCGGTCTGGCGACGCTGTCGGACTACGCCGAGCTCGCGACGACGGACCCGGAACGGGCCAGCTTCTGCGGAGCGGCCGAGTTCTTCGGCCGCGACGACGGCTGGGACGGTCTCCAGGACGCCTACGGCTTCAAGGTCTCCGGTGACCTCGTCTCCGAACTCGCCGCAGGCGCCATCTACAGCTCCATCGACAAGGGAAGCCCTTGCGTGACCGGCGAGATCTTCGCCACCGACGGCCGCGTCGCCGCACTGGGCCTGACCGTGCTCGAGGACGACAAGGAGTTCTTCCCCGTCTACAACCCCTCGGTCAGCATCAACAGCGACGTGCTGACGGACAACCCCGACATCGAGCAGGTTCTCGGCCCGATCGCCGAGGCGCTCGACGACGAGACCCTCCAGGGACTCAACGGCAAGGTCGACGTCGACGGCCAGACCCCGGAGCAGGTCGCCGAGGACTGGCTCGTCGAGCAGGGCTTCGCCAAGTGAGCTCCGCTGACCAGGGAGACCGGACGTCCGAACGGATCACCGTCCGCCTGCTGCAGACAGACCCACACCTGGGAGATGTCGTCGGCAATCTGGAACGTCTGGACTCCCTGGTCAGCGCCGATCCCCAGGCCGATCTGGTCATCGCCCCCGAACTGGCGACCCACGGCTACCACCTGGGGCTGCTCGATGGCCCGGTGCCGCTCGCCGCCGATGACCCTCGCCTCGTCAGGCTCGGCCGTCACGGCCCGACGGTGATCGCCGGGTTCGCCGAACGCGACCACGGCACCTACAACAGCGCCGCCATCATCAGCGACGGCTCCGTGGCTGTGCAGCGCAAGATCTCACTTCCTCACTACCGGCAGTGGGAAGAGCGCAGGCACTTCGTGCCCGGAGATACCGTCGACGTACACGACATCGCCGGCGCGCGCGTAGCCGTCCTGATCTGCAACGACATGTGGCAGCCGGCCCTGCCATGGTTGGCGGCGCACGCCGGGGCAGAGGTCCTCGTGGTCCCGGTCAACAGCGTCGTCTCCGACGCCGGATCTTCGACGGCCGGCATGTGGGACACCATCTTGAGACACGCGGCCCTCACCCTTCAGACGTACGTCGTGTTCGTGAACCGGGTCGGACTCGAGGGTGGCGGCGAGTTCTGGGGCGGCTCGCGAGTCGTCTCACCGACCGGTGAGGTGATGGCCCAGCTGGGCGCGGAACCGGGCGACCTCACCGTCTCCCTCGACCTCACCACGCTGCGAGATCTCCGCAAGGAGTGGCCGCTACTTGCTGACCCGCCCCTGGCGACGGTCGCGCGCGAGGCCGCGCGACTGGACGCGCGGTCAGCTGATGTTTGACTCCCACGTCCACGCCGCACCGGACATCGTGCCGAGAATCGGTGATGACGCCGCCATCGGCGACGCCTACGCCACCTCAGGATTCGCAGGCTTCGTCCTGAAGGCCCACTACGAGTCGACCGTCGGCCGGGCCCATGCTGTCGCGCAGGCCACCGGACTCACTGTCCACGGTGGGATCGCCCTCAATCAACACGTCGGGGGAGTCAACCCCGCCGCGGTCGCCGCGGCGCTCGGCGCAGGTGGCCGAGTCGTCTGGATGCCCACCGCCGACGCCCACACCCAACGCGCGGCTGGGTTGCCCCGCCTGTGCAACCACGAACCGCTGCTGAGTCCGCGGGCGTACGCAATCCCCCCGGTCGACCCGACGGCGGAGCCAGCAGTCGACGACATCCTGTCCCTGATCGCGGACGCGGACGCCGTCCTCGCCACCGGCCACCTCAGCGCTGAGGAGTGTCTCTGGCTTGCGGACCGGACCCCCCGCTACGGGGTCTCGCGCATCCTGTTCACCCATCCCTCGTACACCGTGCCTGGGATCGACCCCGCCGGTGTGCGGAGCCTTGCCGAACGCGGGGGATTCGTCGAGATCACGGCCTACCAGCTGCTGCACCAACCCGGTTGCACCCCTGCGTTGCTCGCTCGCGTGGCCGAGGCGGCCGGCGAGCGCCTGGTGCTCTCGTCCGACACCGGACAACCGGACTCGCCCATGCCCGCGGAGGCCCTGACGATGCTGGTCGACGTGCTCGCCGGCGAAGGACTGGACCGCGGGTGGCTGGCCGACGCCGCCACGACTGTGCCGTATGAACTGTTCGCTCCCAGGTAGGACCAACCACATGCCAAAGACGCTGCCCGACTCCTTCTTCACCCGCCTCGACGGGCTCATCGAGGGAGAAATTCACACCGACGGCGCCAGCTTGGCCGCCTACGCCTCGGACGCCTCCAACCACCGGGTCGTGCCACGAGGTGTCATCACTCCGCGCACTGTCGATGACCTCTCTGCTGTGGTTCGATCCTGCGCCGAGGAAGGGGTGCCCATCACGTCGCGGGGCGCGGGCACCAACGTGGCGGGAAACGCCATTGGCGCGGGCGTCGTCATCGACTACTCGCGACACCTGAACCGCGTCATCTCGGTCGATCCCCAGGCGCGGATCGCCACCGTGCAGCCAGGGGCTGTCCTCGACCACATCCAGACAACCGTGGCTCTGCACGGCCTACGGTTCGGTCCCGATCCGTCCACCCACAACCGCTGCACGATCGGCGGCATGATCGGCACGAACGCCTGCGGGTCGCACTCGGTCGCGTGGGGCACGACCGCTGACAACGTCGTCGACCTCGAGGTGATGCAGGTCGAGACGGCCCCGCGGTGGCTGGCTACCGACACCGGGCTTGCTGAGTCGCTGCGCGGGCTTTGCGACGCCAATCTCGCCCCTATCCGCACCGAGTTGGGCCAGTTCGCTCGGCAGATGTCCGGGTACGGCCTGCACCACCTGCTACCGGAGGCCGGAACATCGCTCGCCCGGGCGTTCACGGGCTCCGAGGGCACCCTCGGTATCGTCACCGGCGCTCAGATCCGGCTGGTCGAGCCGCCAGCCAGTCGGGCCCTGGTCGTGCTCGGCTTCCCGAGCGACATCCACGCCGCTGCGGCAGCACCCGGATTGATCGGCACCCGCCCGCTCACGGTGGAGGGAATCGACGAACACCTGGTCCGGGCCTTCGACACTCGACCCGGGCCGCACCGCCGCCCGGAGTTGCCCCAGGGCAACGCCTGGCTGCTGGTCGAGGTGGGCGGCCTCGACCCCGCTGAGGTCCGCGAGCACGCCGCCCGAGTGGTCGAGGCCGCGCCGGACGCCACCGGACACCGGGTTCTGCATGACTACAAGGATCAGCGGTCGTTCTGGACCATCCGTGAACGCGGCGCCGGTCTCGCCACCCGGACCGCCGAAGGCGTTGAGGCCTGGCCGGGTTGGGAAGACTCCGCCGTGCCACCGGCTCGTTTGGCCGCCTACCTGCGCGAGTTCCACAAACTCATGGCCAACCATGGTCGGCAAGGAATCGTCTATGGCCACTTCGGCGAGGGCTGTCTCCACGTCAGGGTCGACCACGACCTCCTGTCGGCGGGCGGCCGCGCGAACTACCGACGGTTCCAGGAAGACGCCGCCGATCTCGTCGTCGCGCACGATGGCTCCCTGACCGGCGAGCACGGCGACGGACGCGCCCGCTCTGAGCTCCTGGACCGCATGTACTCACCCGGGCTGCTCCGGGCCTTCGGCGCCTTCAAGCACATCTTCGACCCGGACAATCTCTTCAACCCCGGCATCATCACCGACCCTGAGCCCATGGATGCCAACCTCAGGTTGGAGCTGAGCAGGCCGCACGTCGTCGATCTCCAGTTCGGCTATCGCGAGGACGACGGAGACTTCGGCAAGGCCATGCGTCGCTGTGTCGGAGTGGGCGCCTGCCGCAAGACCAGCGGGGGCGGTATGTGCCCGTCCTACCGGGCAACCCAGGACGAGCGACACAGCACCCGAGGGCGTGCCCGGATCCTTTTCGAGATGCTCGAAGGTCACCTCGGCGACGACGGCTGGCGCTCGCGTGACGTCCACGACGCGCTCGACCTGTGCTTCGGGTGCAAGGCCTGCTCCAGCGAGTGCCCGGTGTCGGTCGACATGGCGACGTACAAGGCAGAGTTCCTGCACAAGCACTATCGGCGCCGCATCCGCCCGCTCAGCCACTACTCCATGGGCTGGTTGCCGCTGTGGCTGCGGCTGGCGCGCCGCGCGCCCCGGATCGCCAACCTGTTCCTCGGCAACCGGGTGTTGGCACGCCTCGGCGGGATCGACCCGCACCGCGCCATCCCCAGGCTGGCCACCAACAGACGCACTCCTGCTTCACGCGCAGCCGCTACGGGTCACCGCGGACCACTCACCCTGTGGGTCGACACCTTCACCGCCAGCTTTGATCCCGACATCGCGGACGCAGCGCTCGAAGTGCTGGGGCGAGCCGGCTTCGACGTCACGGTGGTGGGACCCGACGTGTGCTGCGGCCTGACCTGGGTCTCGACCGGACAGCTCGAACAGGCACGCCGGGTGATGGGGCGCGCGGTGGCGGCGCTGACCCCGACGGACGGCGACATCGTCGTGCTCGAACCCAGTTGCGCCGCGGCCTTGAGGGGGGACCTGCCAGAGCTCCTCCAGACTGCTGCGGCGAAGGGTGTCAGCGCGAGGATACGGACCCTGGCTGACGTCATGGTGGAGACGGACCTGTCCTTCCGGCCACTCGACGACCACGTCGTGGCCCAGTTCCACTGTCACCAGCGAGCCGTCCTCGGCACCGATGCTGACCGCGAATTGATGGCCCGCTTGGGAGCGACGCTGACCAGCGTCGACGAGGGCTGCTGCGGACTCGCCGGCAACTTCGGCTTCGAGAAGGGGCACTACGACATCTCGGTGACCGCTGCGCACCAGTCCTTCATGCCGGTGCTCGGACGACACCCGGACTCGACGGTGCTGGCAGACGGCTTCTCCTGCCGACTCCAAGTCGCGGAGGTCGGACACCGCCCCACCCGCCACCTCGCCCAACTCCTCCGAGATCAGCTCACGGCGGATGACAGCGCCTGAGGGAACGAGGGCATGCGCCGATGTCCAGATTCTTGGCTGAGCCAGACGCGACCACGGGTGCGTACGGCGATGTGGTGGACGATCGCGAGCCCCAGACCCGTCCCGCTGCATCTCACGCGTCGCCGTCGGGGCTCAGGAGTCGGGGGACTGACACGACCGTGGCACCCGTTGGGAGGGTGTCGCTCGGCGGGCTCGCTGGCTAGCGTCGATGCAGGGCGTCATTCGGGGCGCCCCACAAGGCGAGGAGTTCCCATGGCTGGCACGAAACCCCCCACCACGAAGGACAAGCGTGGGGAGGGCGACGAGCTTCACCAAGGAGTCAAGAACGGCGAGCGCATGACGACGTCGACCGGCACGCCGATCGGCGACAACCAGAACTCCTTGAAGGTCGGCGAGCGCGGCCCGGTGCTGCTCGAAGACTTCGTGCTGCGCGAGAAGATCTTCCGCTTCGACCACGAACGGATCCCGGAGCGAGTCGTCCACGCACGCGGGTACGGCGCCCACGGCTTCCTCGAGTGCCTCGACCCGATCCCGGAGCTGACCCGTGCAGCCCCGCTGCAGAAGAAGGGCCAGCGCACGGAGGCGTTCGTGCGGTTCTCGACGGTGGCCGGCAACCTCGGATCGCCTGACCTCGCGCGCGACGTCCGTGGTTTCGCGGTCAAGATGTACAGCGAGGAGGGCAACTGGGACCTCGTCGGCAACAACATCCCGGTGTTCTTCATCCAGGACCCGATGAAGTTCCCCGACCTCGTGCACGCGGTCAAGGAGGAGCAGGACCGAGGCTGGCCGCAGGCCGCGAGCGCCCACGACACGTTCTGGGACTTCGTGTCCCTGATGCCCGAGTCGACCCACATGTTGATGTGGGCGATGAGCGACCGGACGATCCCGCGCTCGTTCCGCTTCATGGAGGGCTTCGGTGTCCACACCTACCGCCTCGTCAACGCGGCAGGGGAGGACACGTTCGTCAAGTTCCACTGGAAGCCGCTGCAAGGGCTGCAGTCGGTGGTGTGGAACGAGGCACTGAAGATCAACGGCGCCGACCCCGACTTCCATCGTCGTGATCTCTACGCCGCCATCGACTCCGGCGACTTCCCGCAGTGGGAGCTGGGTGTGCAGATCTTCGATGACGCCTTCGCAGACGAGTTCGACTTCGACGTGCTCGACCCGACCAAGATCATCCCCGAGGAGATCCTGCCGGTCCGCACGATCGCGCGTCTGACTCTCGACCGGACGGTCGACAACGTCTTCGCGGAGACCGAGCAGGTCGCCTTCTGCACCCAGAACGTGATCCCGGGCATCGACTTCACCAACGACCCGTTGCTACAGGGCCGCAACTTCTCCTACCTCGACACCCAGCTCAAGCGCCTCGGCAGCCCCAACTTCAACCAGTTGCAGGTCAACGCGCCGCGCTGTCCCGTGATGAACTTCGCGCGCGACGGCCACATGCAGACCGATCCGCAGCTCGGACGCGGCAACTACGAGCCCAACTCGCTGACGGGCGACGACCGCGGCCCGCGCGCCGACGTGACGCAGGGCTACCAGAGTGTGATGCGCCAGGAGCAGGGCCCGACCCGACGGCTGCGAGCGGAGTCCTTCGCCGATCACTACTCCCAGGCACGGCAGTTCTTCATCAGCCAGACCGCGGTGGAGCAGGAGCACATCGTGGCCGCGTTCGGCTTCGAGCTCGGCAAGGTCGAGGACCCCAAGATCCGCACCCGCATGCTGGCCAACCTCCGCAACGTCGACGAAGACCTAGCCCAGCAGGTCGCCGACAAGCTGGCGATGCCGTTGCCGAAGAAGTCCGCGGCGGCCGTCACCCCGCGCACCGACCTGCCCGAGTCTCCGGCCCTGAGCATCCAGCTCAACGGCCCTGATTCCTTCGCGGGCCGCAAGCTCGGCATCTTGGTGACCAACGGCAGCGACAAGGCGATCGTCGACGCGGTGACGAAGGCAGCCGAGGGCGCGGGCGCGGTCGTGGAATACATCGCACCGGCGATCGGTCCCGTGAAGCTCAAGGGCGGCGGTAGCCTCACGCCCGACCACGCGATCGACGGTGGCCCCTCCGTGCTCTTCGACGCCGTGGCACTGCTTCCCTCCGCAGCGGGTGCGACCGACCTCGCGGGTCGCAAGAGCGCCCAGGACTTCGCCAGCGACGCCTTCGCCCACCACAAGTTCATCGGCGTGGGCCCTCACGCGTCCGACCTGCTGGCAGCGGCAGGTGTCGTGCCCGACGAGGGGTGCCTCGACCTGGACACGTCCTCCGCTGCCGCGTTCACCGAGACGTGCGGCGCGCTGCGTCACTGGGAGCGTGACGTCCGCCCGTGACGGACGAAGCAGTGGTTCTGGGCGACCTGTCGCGCGCCGAGCGCCGTGAGCTCGCCGCCATCGCGCGCTCTGCCAGGCGAGCTGCTGGTGATGTGCCGGCCGCCCTCGTGCTGGCCGGCGAGATCGGAGCGAGCCTCCAGGCGCCGGGCAAGGGCGCCACCGCACACCTCTGGTCGGTCCTCGCCACTGTCGGTGCAGCCGACCTCACCGTCGCACGCGTGCTCGAGCCGCACCTCGACGCACTGGCGATCCTCGAACAAGCAGGCCTGTCCGCCGCGACTGGAGTCTGGGGAGTCTTCGCTGCCGAGGGGCCGGGCGAGCCACTGCGAGCTCAGCCGGCGGGTGCGGCGTACACACTCGATGGTCGCAAGCACTGGTGCTCACTCGGTGCGGTGCTCGACCGAGCGCTGGTCAGTGCCAACGTCGGCCAGCAGCGTCAGCTCTTCGCCGTGGACCTCGGGGGCCCTGGAGTGGCGGCGGTCAGCGGCACGTGGGTGGCGCGCGGGTTGACTGCTGTCGACTCCGGTCCGATCGACTTCGACCGGGTGGGGGCCACTGCGGTCGGCGATCCGGGGTGGTACCTCGACCGGCCCGGGTTCGCCTGGGGTGGGATCGGGGTGGCCGCAGTCTGGTACGGCGGTGCCGTCGGCCTGGCGCGCCGGTTGACGCGCTCGGCGGCGGGTCGAGCACCCGATCAGGTGGCGACCATGCATCTCGGGGCGGTGGATGCGGCCCTGCACGGCGCGCGCTGTGTGCTTGCCGACGCAGCGACCGCGACTGATGGAGGTCTGCTCACCGGTCGTGCCGGGGCGCGCGCCGCGCTTCGTGTCCGGCAGAGTGTCGCGCTCGCTGCCGAGGACGTGCTGCGTCGTTGTGCACACGCGCTCGGACCGGGACCATTGGCCACCGACGAGGAGCATGCGCGACGGGTCGCGGATCTCGAGCTCTACCTCCGGCAGTGGCACGCCGAGCGGGACCAGGCCGCGTTGGGCGCACTGCTCCTCGAGGACCAGCTTCTCGACGACCAAGCCGGCGCACCATGACCGATGTGGAGTTCAGCCACGACGGCCCGGGCACACCGGTCCGGACGTGGGACGTGGCCCTGGCCGAGCGACCGTTGGCCATTCTCGAGCTGCCGCCGACTCCGGGACTGCTCGTGGTGCTGGGAGCTCACCCGGACGACGAGTCCCTCGGTGTCGCGGGACTGATCAACACTCTTTCGCGCCGTGGTTGGCAGATAGCCGTGATCTCGGCGACGGCAGGGGAGGGCTCGCATCCGAGCTCGCCGACGCTGACCCGCGAAGAGCTGGGTGACCGGCGACGAGACGAGCTGGATCGGGCCATCGAGGCCGTTGCCCCCGCCGCCGACGTCACCTGCCTCGGGCTGCCCGACGGCGAGGTGGCCGAGCACGAGGACGAGCTGGTGAGACACCTGGTTGCCGTGGTGGGAGACCGTGGCGCACAGACCGTCCTGTGCGCGCCCTGGCGCAAGGACGGGCACCCCGACCACGAGGCGGCAGGGCGGGCGGCGGCGATCGCGGCGCGGCGTACGGGTGCCCGACTGCTGGAATATCCTGTCTGGTTGTGGCACTGGGGATCTGCCCCGGACCTGCCGTGGCAGGTGGCACGGGCGTGGCATCTCGACGACGAGGCGCGAACGGCCAAGCGGTCCGCCATCGCGGCGCACACCAGCCAGGTCCTGCCGATCTCCGACAGGCCGGGCGACGAGGTCCTGCTCGTCCCACAGATGCTGGCTCACTTCACCCGTGGGTCCGAAGTGGTCGTGGAGGACCCGAGCCCGATCAGCGACGCCGCGCTCGACGAGGTGCATCGCAGTCGCCCGGACCCGTGGCAGGTGGACTCCTGGTACGAGCGACGCAAACGGGCACTCACCGTGGCGAGCCTGCCACGAGAGCACTACAGCCGTGCCCTCGAGATCGGCTGCTCCATCGGCGCGCTGGCCGAGGACCTGGCGGCACGCTGCGACCAGCTGCTCGCCGTCGACTCCAGCCCGGCGGCCGTCGCCGCCGCCGGGGCGCGGCTGGCGGCGTTGCCGAACGTCGAGGTGCGGCTGACCGTGATGCCGGACGGTTGGCCCGAGGGACTCTTCGACCTTGTCTCGGTCTCCGAGGTGGGTTACTTCCTCAGCCCGCGCGAGCTTGACGAGCTGATCCGGCGGGCCTTCGACTCCCTCGCACCTGGCGGACACATCGTGCTGTGCCACTGGCGACACCAGCCGGTGGGCTGGCCGCTGGACGGACCCGTGGTGCACGACGCCTTCCGAGCACGCGCGGCCACGGAGCTGGTGGCCCTTGAGGAGCCGGACTTTCTCCTACATGTCCTCGGCGGTCCGTCGTGACCCTGCCGCGCGCGGTCGCCGTGGTGATCCCGGCGCGAGACGAAGAGCTCCTGCTGCCGGCCTGCCTCGACTCGGTCGAGCACGCGATCGGCGTCCTGCTCGTGACGCATCCCTCCATCCGTTGCCGGGTCTTCGTCGTGCTCGACTCCTGCCTGGACGGCACACCGGAGATCGTCGCCGCCCGCCCGCCGCTCGAAGCCGTGCCGGTCCGGGTCGGTCAGGTCGGTGCCGCCCGCGATGCCGGTCTGGACGCTGCGACGAAGTGGTCGCAGGCGACCGACCCGGCTCGCGTCTGGATCGCCAACACCGATGCCGACACGGTGGTGCCGGGGCACTGGCTGATCGAGCAGATGGCGCTAGCGGCGGCGGGCCATGACCTCGTGGTGGGGACGGTGCAGCCCGAGCCGACCGACCTGACGCGGGGGGAGCTCGCCCTCTGGTCGGAGCGACACACCATGCCGGACGGACACGAGCACGTCCACGGCGCCAACCTCGGGTTCTCGCTCCGCGCTGGCCACGCCGTAGGCGGATTCCCGCACGTGGCGGTCCATGAGGATGTCCAGCTGGTCCGCAACCTGCGGGAGTCCGGGGCGCCGTGGATCGCCTCCGGCGGCATTCGAGTGGTCACGTCGGGGCGCCGCTGTGGCAGGGCACCCGGTGGGTTCGCCACCTATCTTGACGGCCTCACATCTCCGGCTTGAGCACCACCCTGAGGCAGCCGTCCGCCTTCTTCTGGAAGATGTCGTGGGTCAGCCGCGCATCAGGATGCGGCCGGCCCACAGGTACCAAGCGATGAAGCCGAGGCCGAAGACGGGAGCTGCCGCCTCGGCTTGGGGGACGAGGGTTGACACCCCAGCAACCCCGATGATGATGCCGAGTACGGCGAGTCCGCGCGGTAGGAGTCGAGTGCGGACAGCGGCGATGCTGAGCAGCAGGATCCACAGTGCCCCGACCATCTCGATGCCTCCGCCGAGCGCGTCTTGAACAACGCTGGTCGATGACCAGCTGGAGACGGCCTCGGTGCGGTTGTCGGCGGCGAGGCCGACTGCTGCTCGCTGTCCGACGAGTGCGACCATGCCGCTGGCAAGGACCAGGCCGGACCAGATGAGTCCGAAGGCAGTGCTGACCTGGGCGAGTGCGGGGGAGCCGTTCTTGAGACGGTCATGGATGCCGAGGCTGAGGACGACCAGCGCCCCGCCTGCGACCAGGTAGATCAGCAGGCACCACAGGTACAAGGCGACCTGATTCTCCAGCAGGAACGTGAGGGACGCGGCAGGGTCGCCTTGCGCGTCGATGAAACCTCGTGGAGCGAGGTAACCCAACATCACGCCAAAGCCCACGATGTAGGTGGCGCCCTCCACAACCGCGGCGACACCGCCGGCCCGCTGAAGGTGATGCATGGGCGGGGTGATCAAGGCTACTGGCGCGGCGACTGTCAGCGCGGATTCGCTGGAACTGGAATTGACCATGCCCCACCTTCGCCTGCCGCCGGCGGTGGGGGCATCGGTCATTGGGACGTCCCTTGATCGGCCGAAAGTTCGACTCCGAAGTCGCCCGCGTCAGTCCTGTCGGGTCGTCCCGCAGGTCGCGTCGAGCTCCTCGAAGCTCATCGTGGCCCACTGCGGAGCTCCCTCCATGTTGCCGTTCTCGGCGATGTAGTCGGCGGCGTCGGCGGCGTCGCCGAAGATGCGTTGCACCTGGTCGTTCCCACGCTCGGCCACGTCACGCAGCACGGCGGCGGCGCCGGCCACGTCGCCCCCGGTCATCGCGTCCTCGACAGGTTCCCTGGCCTCGGCGCAGGCTTCCGTGGTCGAGAGCCGATCCGGTCCGTCGGCGTGGCCGCTGCAGGCCGTCAGTGCCAGCGTCGCAGCCACCGCGAGCACGGTCCGCTTCACCGTCGTCGCCCGCAACGTCCTTAGCGGACGAAGCTGTTGTCGCGCACCAGGGCGAGGCGGGCCTTGACGCTCAGCAGGGTCTCGATGATGAAGTCCTCGCGCGGGCCGTCAAGACGGCTCATCGGCACCGCGACGCTCAAGGCATCGACCGCGTGGGGGCCGAACGGGAGCGCCACTGCGAAGCAGCGGACACCGATGCAGGACTCCTCGCTCTCCACTGCGTAGCCGAGGACCGACGCCTTGTCGATGATCTCCAGCAGGCGTTCTCGGTCCGTCGTCGTCTGCGCCGTCAGCGCCGCGATGTCGTCAGGGACGAGCCGCTCGCGCACGTCGATCGACTGCTCGGCGAGGATGGCGCGACCGAGGGCGGTGGAGTACGCCGGGAGGCGGCGTCCCACCGCGGAGTGCATCCGCAGGGGATGGGCGGACTCCCGCTTGGCGGTGTAGACGACGTGGGTGCCGTCGAGCCGGCCGAGGTGAACCGCCTCCTCGGTGGTGGACGCGATCTCGTCCATCGCGGAGGACGCGCGTGCCACGACCGAGTCGCCGTCGAGGTAGGCGGACCCGAGCGTCAACGAGTGGATGCCGAGCCGGTAGACGCTGCCCGTGGGATCCGTGTCCAGCCACCCGCGCGCCGTCATGGTGCGAAGCAGGGCGTGCAGGCTGCTCTTGGGAATTCCGAGTCGCGTGGACAACATGAGCTGTGTCCCAGGACCATGCGTCGCGATGTCGTCGAGGAGGTCGAGCGCGCGCGCAGCCGACTTCACCTGTCCGGAGGGCTGCCCGTTCAAGGTGGTGTCCAGCTCCATCCGAGACCTCCGAGGTCTGATCGCGTCCATGGGACCAGGGCCAGGTCCTCGTTCACCACCCTAGGGCATGTCCACACATCTGGACCGACTTCGGCATCTTGACTCGGTCGCAAGCACGAGGTGTACTACCACCTCTACACATCTGAACGCGATTCATATCCGTGGACGGAGTGGCCGAACCGGGGGCGACGCAAACCGAGAGGCGCCACCATGCAGGTGCGGGACGACGATGCAGGTACGGCGACAGGCGCGCGCAACGACGGGGCAGCAGCGGGTGCCTCGGTCAAGTCCGCCGCTCGAGCCCTCGACCTGCTCGATGACATCGCGGCCAACGGACCGGCCACCAGGGCCGAGCTGTCGATCCGCATGGGCATCCCCAAGTCGAGCATCCACGCAGTCCTGAGGACGATGACCGCTCGAGGGTGGCTGGAGCTGGACCATGCCGGCGGTGACTACCGACTCGGGTTCCGAGCCCTGGTCCTGAGCCCGGCGTTCCTCGAGAGCGACCCCGCCGTACGCCGGGCCGCGCCGATGCTGGACCGGTTGGCCGCGGTCACGGGCGAGACGGCGCACCTCGGGCGGTTGCACGATGACCACATGATCGTGCTGGACAAACGGGACCCGGCCCGCCCGGCACCCATGGCTTCCGTGGTGGGACGACGGCTCCCGGCGTACTGCACGGCGATGGGCCGGGCTGTGTTGGCGACCAGGGCGGAGGGGACACGCGCCGAGCTCGTCCCGGACGTGATCCGGCCGCTGACTCCCCACACCACGACCGACAAGGACGCCGTGCTCGACCTGATTGCGCAGGCAGCAGCCCTCGGATACGCGGTGGAGAGCGAAGAGGCGTGCCGCGGCGTGCGTTGTTTCGGAGTCGCGCTGCCACCGGTGGGTGCTGCTGCGTACGCCCTCAGCGTCGCCATCCCCCTGGATCGACTCGACGGGCCGCTGGAGGTCCGCACCATCAGGACCCTCCTCGGGCTCGCGGCAGGCACGGCCCGCGTACACGTGGCCAACGCACCTCAGTGATCGCGTCCACATATGCGGACGGAAGGTGTCCTGAGTTCGTATCTTTGGACGAAATTCTTGACTCTGTGTGACGTCAGTCATAACGTCGCCGAACTGAGAGCGCTGTGCATGCAGGCACGCGCCCTTGTGCCAGAGCCGGTCACAACCGAGGGATCCCGATGAACACTGCCTCCCGTCCTACCCGTGTGCCTGTTGCCCGCTGGGTGGTCGGCGCACTCTGCGCGGTCGTGGGCCTCGCCGGAGCCGGCGCGGTGCCTGCGGTCGCCGCCCCCGGAGCGGCTGCGCCCGGTGACGGCGTCGTCACGTTCCTCGAGGTCGAGGATGGGGTGATCAGCGGCAACCCGGGCTACAACCAGGGCGACCACAGCAACTTCACCGGCGCCGGGTCCTACACGTTCCGGGAGACAGGGATGCGGTCGACGATGACCGTGAACGCACCCGCCGCCGGCCTCTACCCCGTCTACGTGCGGTACGCCGCCGGCCCGCTCAGTGCCGCGGAGAACGTCACCCGCTCCATGGGGCTGGTCACCAATGGCGTGCGGCAGCAGCTGCAGTATCCGCTGACGGGCGACTGGGAGACCTGGCGCTTCGTGCAGGCCGAGGTGATGCTCCTGCAGGGTGCCAACACGATCGCCCTCGACTGCGACCGCTCGCAGGACATCTGCCGCCTCAACTTCGACGCCATCCAGCTCGGCGGCACTGCTCCCGACCCGTGTGCCGCGACGGCACCGAGCGCCGGTTTCCGCAACCTCTTCGACGGCACCCTGGAGTCCTTCGACCGGTGGCGCAAGGCCGGCGCGGGCGGATTCGGCCGTCAGGCCGATTGCACGATCCGCTCCTTCCGTGGCCGGGGTGCCGAGTGGCTCACCGAGCAGCAGACCGCGCCGTACACCCTCAAGGTCGACTGGCGTCGGGCCGCGGCTGACGACGAGTCCAGCCTCTATCTGGCGTCCAGCAGCCGCGGCGGCGCCGACCCTGTCGGGGGCCTGCGCATCCCCATCGGCACCGACACCGGCGCGGTCGTGCCGACCGGCGGGACCGTGCAGCCGGCCGACCGGACCGCTGTGGCTCGTGCGTTGCGACCCGTCGGCCAGTGGAACCGCTACGTCGTCCAGCTGACGACCACGCGGGTGAAGGTCTACCTCAACGGCTCTCTGGTCAACACGTACGACAGCGCGCAGCCGATCCCGACAACCGGATTCATCGGCTTGGAGAACCGGGGTGACGGCCACACCGTCGACTTCAAGAACATCCAGATCGCCGATGGCGTCGTGCCGGACCCGGACGGAGGTGTTTCGTTCGTCCCGGTGCACTACGAGTTCGAGGAAGGCGTCGGGACGGCAGCCGCCAACACCGGGACCGACTCGAGCGTGGGGCCGGCGACGCTCACCGGAACGACCGGTTGGTCGCCGGACGGCGTGTCCGGCAGTGCCGTCAATCTCCCCGGGGGGGCGAACGCCAACGCCGTGGATCTGCCGGACAACCTGCTGCAGGGCGCGACGGACTTCACGACGTCGTTCTGGGCGCGGCCGGACACCAAGGGCAACTGGATCGGGATGTTCCACCTCGGTGACGGCTTCGGTGGCGGTCTCGATGCGAGCTTCTTCCAGATCCAGATGCAGACCCAGGACGGCGGGGACACCGGTCTGGCGGCGACGTTCAAGGGTGAGGGCAGCGGCTTGCAGGAGCGGGTCTACGCCGTACCGAAGCAGGACGTGGCGGCCGGTGCGTGGAACCACGTGGTCTTCACCCGTGACGACGCGGTCGGAACGCTCTACCTGAACGGCCAGCAGGTCGCGAGCCGCAGCGATCTGACGATCGACATGGCCGACGTCGGGCCGACGACGAACAACTGGCTGGGGCGCAACGGGTTCCCGGACCCGGCGTACGACGGCCTGATGGACGACGTGCGGCTCTACAAGACGGCCCTGTCCGGATCGGACGTTGCGGCGATGTACGCCGACGGCACGGCCCTGGACACCACGACCACGGTGTCGGTGTCACCTGCGTCACCGTCACCGCACGGGCAGCCGATCACGGTCTCCGCGACCGTGGCCGACGAGGCGGCCGCTGGGCCTGAGGGTGCACCGGACGGTCAGGCGGAGCTGTGGATCGACGGCGCCCGCGTGGGCGCTCCGGCGACCGTGACCGACGGGGCGGTGACCTTCCCCGAGGTCACGCTGTCCCCGGGCGCGCACCAGATCGAGGTCCGGTTCATCGCGGCCGCCGGCTGGAACGACTCCAGTGCGGCGACCCAGCACACGGTCCAGCGGCCGCCGCCGAGCACGGGGGTCCCTGTCCACTACACGTTCGACGAGGGCCAGGGCACGACCGCCGCCAACTCCGGCACGAGCACGACGGTCGGCCCCGCGACCCTGACCGGCTCGGCGAGCTGGGCGGCGGGGCATTGTGCCGGCGCCGTCTCGCTCCCGGGCGGCCCGAACGGTCCCGCCGACGGTTCGAGCCACGTCAACCTGCCGAACGACATCACCGCCGGCATGGACGCCGAGATCACGGTCTCGACGTGGCTGCGACCGACCGCGCTGCCCGGCTGGACGACCCACGTCCAGATCGGCAAGAGCACGGAGGAATTCCTCCTGGTCCAGTCGTCGACCTTCGGCGGCGACCGGGGCTTCGGGGCCACGCTGCGCGTCAACGGCGGTCAGGACTATCGGATCCTGCTCCCGGGCGAGACCGACCTCCCGCTGGACGAATGGACCCACGTCGTGGTGACGCTGGGACCGTCACCGACCGGGGGTGGCACGACCGGGAAGATCTACTTCGACGGTGTGCTGATGGAAGGTGGTACCCGGGACAACATCCCGGTGGACATCGGTGACGTCGGGGAGGGCGGCACGACTGCCAACTTCATCGGCAACACGAGCTGGAACGACCCGCGACCGACTGAGCTGGTCGACGAGTTCCGGATCTACGGCTACGAGCTGAACGCGCAGCAGGTCGCCGAGCTGAGCACGCAGTGCCCGCCCGTCAACCGGGCTCCCGCTGGCGCCGCGGACGCCTACGGCACCGACGAGGGCACCCCATTGACGGTGCAGTCCCCCGGTGTGCTGGCCAACGACACCGACGCCGACAACGACCCCATGACGACAACCGGGGTCGCCCAGCCTGCCAACGGCGCGGTGACAATGGCAGCCGACGGCGGGTTCACCTACACCCCCGCCACCGGGTTCGCCGGGACGGACACCTTCACCTACCGGACCACCGACGGGCGGACCACGTCCACGGCGACCACTGTCACCATCACGGTGGAGCCGGCACCGGCGCCGCCGGCGCCGCCGACG
>NZ_DATLWX010000004.1:0-2225 GCF_035576065.1 Nocardioides sp. | reverse complement strand
TTGCGCAGAAGACCGCCGCCGGCCGTGAGGCGATCAACGTCACCGTCCCGTTCACCGACACGCTGCGGGTGTCGTGGACGCTCGCCGGCACGACGCCGTCGGTGACGTTCTCGGTGTCCGTCTACTCCGAGGGGTAGGCGGTCGTGGTCCTGACCGCCGGGGCGATGCGGCAGCACCTCGACCTCGGCACCGACACCAGCCAGGACGCACGGCTGGCCGAGTACGAGGCTGCCGCTGTCGAGCTCGTCAACAAGCGCATCGGACCGGTCCTGCCCCGGGCCGAGGTCGACATGGCGACATGGAACGGCCCGTCCCTTGTGCTGCGGCACTCGCCGGTCATCTCCGTCCAGTCCATCACCTCGGGCGGCACGCCTGTTTCGAGCAGCCAGTTCCGGCTCGACGGACCCGCGGGCATCCTGCGCGCCAACGGCTCGCTGCACGGCCCTGTCGAGGTGAACTACACCGCCGGCTACGCCTTCGTGCCCGAGCTCGTCCGGCAAGTACTCCTCGACCTCGTTCGCGTCCGCTACGAGTCGCGTGCCGGCGCACTCCCCGTCGAGGTCGCCGAGGAGCAGGACCTGCCGCGCGCATTCCCACCCGACGACGAGGCCATCCTCGCCCGACTCACCCCGTACCGCCGCGGCCCGCGCGTCGACTGACCAGCAAGGAGACCGACATGACCGAGCCCACCTTCATCGCCACCGAGCCGCTGTTCATCGGCACCGCCCGAGCCCACAACGCGGGCGACCGGGTGCCGGCCGAGAACGTCGAGCGCCACGGATGGCAGGACCAGGTCGCCCGCGAGGGCACCAAGGCCGCCGGCGCCGCGGCCCCCTTCGACCCGACCGGCAAGACCGTCGCCGACGTGCAGGCCTACCTGGCCGACGCCGACGAGGGCGAGACCACCCGGGTCCTCGACCTCGAGCGCGCCGGAGCTGCACGCGTCACCCTGCTCGGCCAGTAGCCGTGGCCGGCGGCTTCCGGCTCGAGCTGGACCAGGATGCCATCGACGACCTCGCCTACGACGCCGCGGCCGTCGAGCTCGTCCTCGAAGCCGGTGACGCCGTCGCGAAGATCGCCCGTCGGCTCGCCCCGAAGCGCACCGGCGCAGGTGCCGCGTCCATCCATGCCCGCGCGTCGAAAGACGCGGACGGCGCCTACGCCGAGGTGTCGTGGGACAAGGCGCACGAGTACATGCGGTTCTCGAACAGCCACTTCCTCGAGCCTGCGCTGCGCGAAGCACGCCTCGACTGACCTCGCCCCACCCGGTCCACCCTGACGTCCTGGAGAGGACACCGTCATGCCCACCACCCCACGCGGCAACGCGTCGCGCGTCATCCACGGCCTCGGCCCCGGCCAGGTGCGGATCGCCTCGATCGGCAGTGCTGAGCCGATCGACCTCGTGACCGCCTGGCCATCGGCCTGGGTCAACCTCGGCTACACAGAGGAGGGCAGCGAGTGGTCCTACGAGCTCAAGACCGATGCCGTCGAGGTCGCTGAGGAAGTTGAGCGAATCTCCACCGTCATCACCGGGCGGGACATCAAGGTCGGGTTCGCCTCGGCCGAGCCGACGGTCGAGAACCTCAAGACCGCGCTGAACGGCGGAACAATCGTCATTGACCCGGCGACGGTGCCGCAGTTTGTCACGTTCGAGCCGCCGGACCTCGGGACCGAGCTGCGCGTGATGGTCGGCTTCGAGAGTGAGGATGCCAAGCTTCGGCAGGTGTGGCGGCAGTGCCTCCAGACCGGCTCGCTCAAGGTCCAGCGCCGCAAGGGTTCCAACAAGGCGACGCTGCCGATGGAGTTCGATGTCGAGAAGCCCTCGGCCGGCGGGAAGCCGTTCAAGATCATCCAGGCGAGGACTCTGAGCCTGTGAGCCGCAGCTACCAGTCGGCCAAGCGTGCCCACCTCGGCAAGCCCCTGACCTTCGAGATCGATGGGGTCAGCTTCTCCTGCTCGCAGGACATCAGCGTGCTGGACTTCTCCGAGCTCGCGTCCTACGCCGACCTCGACGCCTCCTCCGCAGAGGGCATCGCCGCGCTGCAAGCGTTCTTCACCATCATGCTCGGCCCCGCGCAGTACCGCCGCTTCCGGCGGCACTGCGCGACGCACCGCACCGACGACGACACGATCGTCGACATCATGGGCGACCTCGCCGAGGACTTCCTCGGCCGCCCTACTGGGGCGCCGCAGAGCTCGCCCAGTTCGCCGTCGGCAACTGGGAG
>NZ_DATLWX010000003.1:0-3120 GCF_035576065.1 Nocardioides sp. | reverse complement strand
GCGTTCCACATTCCGACCGAGGACACCCCGGACGCCGACCGCGACACGACGCCTGCCGCTGGCGGGCGCCCGGCCAGGTCCCCGGAGCATCAGGCGAGGGCTGACCTGTGGACGTTCGCGCAGTCCGCCGGGTTCTCCTCGACGCAGAAGCTC
Source organism: Nocardioides sp. (assembly GCF_035576065.1). Lineage (GTDB taxonomy): Bacteria > Actinomycetota > Actinomycetes > Propionibacteriales > Nocardioidaceae > Nocardioides. Next base: position 2,967 of record NZ_DATLWX010000003.1, on the reverse strand, counting down.
GCCGCCGACTTCGCCGGCTGGTCCAGCGGGCTCGTGCTCACCGAGGCACCGGTCGCGGACGTCCGCGCCTTCATGGAGTTCCTTATGCGTGAGGCCGCTGAGAGCAACGGTGCGGCATGACGACAGATAGTGGCGCTTCTGGTACGTCGCGTGTCCTCATCGACTTGCAGTCGAACGGATCGCAGTACGAGTTCCACCCCAAAGACCTCGGCCTGCCCGAGACGGGCCTGACAGCCGAGGCGGTGATCCAGGCTCTCAAAGAGTCGGGGAGCAAGACCGACGCTGCTCGTGACCTTGACCTGTTCGATGAGGACTCCTGGTCTATCTATGTGCAGGTCAGCGGGTCAGACGGCTGGACGAGGGCCGAGTGGTGACCGCCCGACCGGCCCCTAAGCGGTGCTGTCACCGTGCTGAGCGAGCCGCCCTGCGCATGGCCGCGACCGGCCGCGACGGCAGGTCGTCGTCGTGAGCACCCTCGACCTGTTCCGCGCCGAGATCACCGCCTACGACCGGAGTCGCGCCCGGTCGCAGCAGACCGAGCCGGGAGCGTCGCAGACGTACTCGTGCCGGGCCGCGACGGTCCTACGGGCCAACGGCGTGCCGGAGACGGACGAGACGGACTCGTGGGCTTCGATCGTCGGGACCGCGATCCACCTGACGGCCGAGCACGCCGCCGGCAAGGGCGTGCTGACCGAGCACCGCGTCAGCTACCGGGGTGTCCCGGCGACGATCGACCGCTACCGCGATGGTGTCTTGTCAGACGTCAAGACCAAGGCTGACGCCGCCGCGATCGCCAAGGCCCGCAACTACGGGCCGCACTCCGGCCATGTCGGTCAGATCATGCTCGGCGCGGGCGGATTGATCGCCGAAGGACTCGACGTGCACACCGTCGAGTTGCTGTTCATCCCCCGTAACGGATCTCTGGACGACGCCTACCTGTGGTCCGCACCCTACGACCGGGCGCTCGCCGACGAAGCCGCTGACTGGCACGAGCAGGTCCGCAAACTCATCGCCGAACGGTCCGGGCTCGAGCCTGCCGACCAGGCCGACGGTCTGCGCGACCAGCCGATGAGTTGGTGCGCCGCTTACTGCGAGTTCCGCACCGCCTGCCGCGGCCCCGCACCTGTCGATCCCGAGGTGGACGCGCTCGTGCATGCGACCGTCCTGGAGTTCCTCGAGGCGGACGACGCGGAGAAGGCCGCGAAGCAGACGAAGGACGCCGCCCGTCGCTTCCTGGCGCCGTACGACGCGCTGCCCGGTCTGCGCTGGCAGGGAGGCAACAGTCGGTCGTCTGAGGAGCTGGACCTCGACCGGCTGTTGGAGGACTACCGGGCGCTGATCGGTGAGCCGCCGATGCGGACGGTCGAGAAGGTCACCGCCCGGTCGCTGCGGAGGACATCGTGACGACTGCAGACGAGTTGTGGCAGTACGGCGTAGCGCACGTCGAGGACGGCGAGGTCGTCGAAACACAGCCGACGGCTGACCTCACTAGCGCCCAGCGGACCGTCAAGGAATGCGCCGCCGCCGGCACCGCCACGATCCACCCGGATTGCCACGTCGTCCGCCGGCCACTGTTCGTCGAGTGGCAGGCGTTCGCGCCATGACAGCGCCGCCCCTGACCCCCAACGACGTCGCGCTCGCTTTGGCCCGGCTCGGCCGCGACCTCGAGGCGTGCGTCCGCTCCCTCGACCACGCCGACCGCGAATCCGTCCACAAGCGAGAGGACTTCACCTTGGCTCTGTCCCGCGCCTTTCTGGCGACCGAAGGACCTATGGACATGCGTAAGCACCGGTCCATCGTGGACACGCACACCGAACGGCTGGCCGCGGAGGTCGCCGAGCAGATCGTCTGGGGTCTGCGCCGGCAGGTCGATTCCATCAAGGTCCGCATCGACATTGGCCGGTCCGTGGGAACGGCGCTCCGGGCTGAGCTGACCGCGCTGGGTGGCACGTCGTGAAGCGCTCCCCGATGCCCCCTCGTAGGACGTCGCTGCCCCGCACCGGCAACCTACGCGCCCGCTCCCCGAAGACGGCCCGGCTGTACGTCGAGCGCTGTCGGTTGGTTGCTGATCTGCTGGCCGAGCGTCCGTGGTGCGAAGTGCCGTGGTGTGAGGACCGCTCGACCGCCGTCCATGAGCCGCTCACGAGGGCCCGCGGTGGCGACATCCTGGACCGGGACAACTGCCGCTGCGTCTGTGACCCGCACCATGCCGAGATTCACACCGAGGCTCCCTGGGTGTACGCGCTGGGCTTTCTCGTCCACTCGTGGGACGGGAGGCGAGCGTCGTGACCGGAGACAGCCGCGATTCTGTTCTGTGTGGATGGAGCGTCTACAACTGGCTGCTGGACGACAGGCCGCATGACTGCGGCGAGCCTGCCGTCGCAACGATCACGTTCGGTTGTGTGCATGAGCACTTCTCGCCACCCGCCCTGACCTGCGTGGACTGCCTCCCTCGGATGGCGACGCAGGATCTGCGCTGCACACCCTGCCGGGACGCGGGCCACCCCGACGTGTCGGTAGTCGTGGTCGAGCAGGCTGCGTTGGCAACGCCCGCTAGTCCCGACTCTACGGTCGGCGGTCCGTCGTGACCGTCGTCCTGTTCCTCGCCCGGCATCCTGTCGCTGTCCTGGCCGCGAGCGCCGTTGTGGTCGTCACGTCCGGCTTGGTCATCTGCCTCGCGGCGGTCGCTGAGGCCGACGCGGCAGGGGTCGAGCTGTGAGCGCCACAGAGGACGATCCATGCCAGTGCCATCTGACGGTCGCCTACGTGTCGCCGATCGACAAGACACCGGACGGCACGTCGTGACTCCCTCCAGCCCCGCCGCCCGTGTCGGACGGGAAGCCACACGGGCGGCGGACCCAACCTGCTCCTGGGCGGCCTGTCACAACGCGGCTGCCGGCGTCGCTGACGACTGGCCGATGTGCCGGCCGCACCTGGGCATGCATCACGACTTCGCGGACGAGGCGC
>NZ_DATLWX010000002.1:0-3231 GCF_035576065.1 Nocardioides sp. | reverse complement strand
GCGCCGGACCTGGCCTGCGGACGAGCTGCTCGGTGAGTGGGAGATGCTGCGCGACAGCGGGCACAACGTCGCGGGTGCCGCCGGACGTCTCGGCGTCACCTACGCCGCCCTTGACCAGGCACTGTGCCGGGCGGTCGCCCGTGGTGACCGTCGCGGCTGCAGAACGCCGTTCGGGCGTGCCCTGTGACGCCCTACTACGACGCCGACGGGATCACTCTTTATCACGGTGACTGCCGGGATGCGTTGGCTCTTGACGTCGATGTGGTGGTGACAGACCCGCCCTACCCGAACAACGCCGGGCACTTCACAGAGTCGGTCGAGGATGCGCAGGAGTTCCTCACTTCGTTCCAAGCGCCCCACTGGCTCGTGTTCTGGCACCCGTTGCAGCAGCCGCCCGTGCCGCTGCCCCTGGTGGCCCTGCACGCTTGGCACCGGACCAACACCAACCGTCCCGATAACTACGAGGCAATCTACGAGTTCAACCAGGACGGACGGGAGCGTGCGTGTCGCGTGTTTCCGTTCGCGGTTATCGCGCTAGGTCTGACGGGGTGTCACGAGGCGACCGGACACCCAACGCAAAAGAACCGGAAGTTGATGCATCGCCTAGTCGGGATGACGACCGGAATAGTCCTAGACCCCTTCGCTGGGTCGGGTTCGACCCTTCTGGCAGCCCGCGAACTCGGCCGCCGCGCCATCGGTGTCGAGATTGAGGAGCGGTACTGCGACGTCATCGCCACCCGGCTCGCACAAGGTGACCTGTTCGGCGGTGCCGCGTGAGCGCGCCTCGGACGAAAGTGCCGTCTGCCGTGAGATACTGGGCAACGAGAAGCCCCCGCGACTTGGCGGTAACGGGGGCTCCTCTGGACCACCTCCCGAACCAGACCGGAAGGGGCCGTGTGCCCATGATGATGCCACGCCAGACCGACAGAACACCCGCCCCACGCCGGCGCCGTTACAACGAGGCTCCCTAGTGGCCCGCATCCGCTCCGTGAAGCCGGAGTTCTGGGACGACGAGGCCATCGGACTCCTGTCCCGCGATGCGCGACTGCTCTACGTCGCGACGTGGAACATGGCTGACGACGAGGGTCTACTGCGTTGGACCGCCTCGTTCTGCAAAGCCAGCGCCTTCATGTACGACGACGACCTTGACGTCGGTGCCATCACGGCACTGATGGGGGAACTGACCGATGCCCAGCTCATCCGCCCTTACACCGGCGGCAAGGCTCGCCAGTCGCTCGCATGGGTTGTGCAGTTCGCCAAGCACCAGAAACCCAATCGGCCGCAGCCGAGCAAGCTCCCGCCTCCGTCTATCCAAAACGGGGACGTTCTCCAGGCGTACATCCGTCGCGACCACGGGGTGTGCCACCTCTGCGGACAGGACTGCTGCACCGAGCCTAACGACCGCAGGCTCTGGCCTTCGCTCGACCACCTCGTTCCGCGCATCCAGGGAGGGTCCGACTACCCGAGCAACATCCGGCTCAGCCACACGGGATGCAACAAGGCACGGGGCGACCGGTCGGTCGAGGAGTTTGCACGGACTCCAACCGCACAGCGCATGGAAGACGCACTGAGTCGTTCAGTGAGCGACTCAGTGAACGACTCCTCGATCGTCGCGGCCCACGCTTACGACTCAGTGACCTACTCAGTGAACGACTCAGTGACCTACTCACCCCCGGAGGGGAGGGGAGTAGTAGTGGAGGGGAATGGGAGTGGGGTTCCGCCTACGGCGGCGCTCGTCCCGCTCGACCGACCGCCGGACGCCGGCACCATCGTCGCGGCCTACGTCGATGCTGTCCGCGCCACTGCCGGTCCGCTCGACAACCGCGCCAAGGGCCGGATCGCGAAGGACGCCGCCACGCTCCTCGCCGACGGAGCACCGCCTGCACTGCTCATCGCTGCCGCCCAACGTCTCGCCGCCAACGGCTTCGCCGACCTCGGAGCCGAGGCCCGCCGTATCCACGGCGAACGGACCGTTACCCCGATCCGCCGACCATCCGCCAGCGAGGCCGCAGCCACCGCAGCACTCGAAGCCGGCGCACGCGTCGCCGCCCGACACGCAGCCCAGGAGGGCGCATGAACAGCAGGGAAACCAGAGATCTGTGGGGATGCGGTCACTGCGGATGTGACCCGTCGGACCGGCTCGGACACGGCGACTCCTGCCCGTACGAGTGTCATCTGGCACAAGGCATCTGCGGCTGCGGCAATCGCTTCGACGGCGACAGCCTGTGCATGCTCAGCGCCTGCCAGGACGAGACATGAACATCCCCGAGACGTCCGCGCTCCTTGCGATGGTCGCCGCGAACGACCGCCGAACCGTCGGTGACATCGACGTCGAGGTCTGGCACGACGCCCTCGACGACATGCCCTTCGAGGACTGCCGGGCGGTCGTCCGGGCGCACGTCAGGCAGTCGTTGAGCAGCTGGCTGAGCCCGTCCGACATCCGTGCTGGCGTAAAGCGCATCCGTGCCGACCGGGTCGCCCGGGCGGTCGAGATGCCGCCGGACGCCGACCCTGACGACGTCGCTGCCTACCTCGAGGCGCTCCGGGACGGCCGGTGCCGGACCGCCTCCGGGGACCGGGCGATGGACCGGCGGGCGCTGACAGCGACGTTCCGGGACGTCCCGAAGGCGTCCCAGGCCGCGATTGAAGCCGCCCGTCAGCCGCTCCCACCTGAGCCGGTGACGTCGTGAGCGCCCGCCGGGCCGAAGTCCGCAAGCGCGTGGCTGACCGCAGGCGAGCCCTGCTCTACGAGGATGTCGGCAACCAGCGGCGCGCCCGCCACCTAGCGGACGTCGAGCGACGCTACCGGGATGGGGAGTGCACCGTCTACCCGAACCGCATCACCATCGCGCTCGACGCGGGCGGTCACGAAGGGCCGGAGGTAGACGCCGCCTGCCTTGCGGCCGAGCCTGCAGTGGACCAGTGGGAGGCAGGGCAGGCCGTCCCGACATGGGAGCAACTGGTGGCGCTGTCCGAGCTCACCGGCGTGGCCGTCGAGTTCTTCCTTGACCCGCCCGACAACGACATCGGGCCAGGCTGGTCCTGCGGTGATGGTGGCTGTCGGGTGGTGTTGCCGCATGCTGCGATCGCGCCCTACGGCTCGACGGGCCCGCCACCGTCACTGACACTCATCGCGGGCGTTACTGACGGAGCGACGAAGTGAGCGCCGGTCGTGTGGCTGACTTCGGCGCGTGCGCTGGACGCACCTACACCGAGCGCGGCCAGGAGGTC
>NZ_DATLWX010000001.1:0-291896 GCF_035576065.1 Nocardioides sp. | reverse complement strand
ACGGGACACGACTCTGGCTCCAGCGCGACCGGCTCACATCCCAGTGCCGGCTCTTCGGACAAGCCACTTCCCGGACCCGCCAGGAGACAGCCTAGAACCCCACTCCCAGCTGCTTCTTGACACAGAGGGGTGCCAGATCCGGATGTTCCGCGGGCCGAACGGTGACCGGTCACTCGTCGCACGGCATGAGCGTGCACGTCGTGGAACACTCCGTTCGTGGACGAGGAGAAGCAGAGAGCGATCTACTCGCGCTGGGGCGAGCGCCTCAACCGTCGCACGGACGATCCTGGGTATCGCGACGAGTGGTACTTCCAACAGTGCGGTGGATGCCTGAATTGGCTGGCACTTGGAGGCCAGATCGGTGCGGACTGGGGCGTGTGTTCGTCCAAGTCGTCGCCCTACGACGGAGTCGCTCGGTTCGAGCATGACGGTTGCGACCACTTCGTCGAGGACCCGAACGGGTTCGGGATCACTCGCGGCTGAACTTTGGAGTCGACGACGTCCCATCGCCGGGGACGATTCTGTGCTGGCCAGGCTTGACAGCGGGCTCAGCGTTCCGGGACGGGATCCCGCACCGGGTCGCTCCGCGAGCCCATCCGCGAGCGGCACGACCCCACGCGGATCGCGGATGCGTGGGCGGGCCTCCCGGGCGCCCGACCACCGTAGCCTCTTCGGCATGGCCGCCCCGGGGGATGACACCGAGAATGACGGCCACCAAAAGACCGTCGTTCGACTCGCCACGACAGGCGATGGACGATGCAATCAAACGGATTGTGGTGCCTGAACTCCGTCGGCGCGGCTTCAAGGGCAGCCTTCCGCACCTACGCCGGATCGACAACGAACGCATCAGCTTGGGTTCTGGCAACGCGCTCGGGCGTTCTTCGCCGCCCATGGCACCACCGTCAAAGCCGTCCTGACCGACAACGGCTCCTGCTACCGCTCCAACCTCTGGACCAAGACCCCCGCCGCAGCGACCATCAACCACCGCTGGACCAGGCCGTACCGACCCCAGACCAACGGCAAAGTCCAACGGTTCAACCGCACCCTGCTCGAGGAATGGGCCTACGCCGAGACCTACACCTCAGAAGCAGCCCGCGTCGCGGCGTACCCAGGCTGGCTCCATCACTAAAATCACCACCGCGGCCACACCGCACACAAGGACAACTCACCGACCACACGTGTCCCCAACGTCTCCGGACAGAACACCGCCGAGCTCATCGCCGGGGCCTGTACGCAGGCGTCCGGCGAAGTTGCTTTCGGGCGAAGTTCAAACGACCAAGACGTAGTCGACGCGCAGCGCGGGGACGTGGTGCTTGCGGATCGTGACGAGGGGTGGTGGGCGGGTGCGGTGTTGGTGTCCGGTGGGCAGAGTCACGGCGATGGACCCGTCTGGTTGCGGTCTGGCCCGCCATCGCGGGGCGTCCTTGGCGTAGTTGCAGGACTCGCACAGTCCCTGGCCGTTGCGAGCACTGGTCGAACCGCCGTCGGCGTGCGTCTGGAGGTGGTCGACGTGCCGGACGGGTGCGTCGCACCACGGGGTGCGGCACACCTGGTCACGGAGTCGGATGAATCTGGCCAGGCTGCCCCGGAAGAACCGGCCGGTGGCGTCCATCGAGACGAGCTCACCGGTGGTGGGGCTGGTGTAGAGACGTCGTAGCCAGATGGCTTCGTCGCGGTCGCACGCGTCGGTCATGACCTCTCGGGCGAGCTCCGCCGGGATCGGTCCGAACCCCTCCAGCTGTGCCGGGTCGTCGGAGCCTCCGAACAGTGCAGTGTCGCTCATGATCAGCCCGAGCGAGACCTGTGGCGCAGACACATCGCCGTCGGCGGCGCTGAAGACCTGTGCGACCAGGGTGTCGGCCATGACCTGTCCCTTGCCCCGCTCGTCGCCGGCTGCTCGCGCACTGTCGGCGGCGCGCGTGAGGGCCGCGAGAACCGCTACACCGTCCTTCACCGGAAGCAGTGCTGTCAGGTACGTCATCGTGTCGGGGGCCGGTCGCAGGGTCACGCGTCGCTCGGACTCCGCCCGACGTCGCCGTACGACCAGCGCAGCCGCATCGAGGCGGGCCACCTCCTTGAGACAGGCGCCGGCCAGCTCCCGCTCCCCGATCGACTCGATCGACTGGGCACCATCGGGGCTTCCCGCGACGATCTGGTCGACGGTGAGGCGGTCCTCGAGGGTCAGACAAGCGGTCTCGCGGGCGACGATCGTCGCCTTCCACTCGGTGATCCGCCCGGTCCGCCAGGCAGTCCAGGTGTGTGGCAGCTCTGAGGGGACGATCTTGGCCAGGCCCAGGTGCTGACGCCCGCGGTGGGGAGACTCACGACGAGCCAACGCCACCTGTTCGACAACACCCCGACCGCGCCGCGCGACCGGAACTCCTGCGGCCTCCTGCTCGGCTCGTTGTGAGGCGTCGAGATCGGAGGCGAGGCGGGCCTGGGCGGCGGTGACGACACAGGCCAGTCGCTCCAGGGCACGCACGGCATCGATCCGCTCGGCGTCGTCCAGGTCACTGACGCCCTCGATCGTCGAGGACAGTCCATCTGCCCACGACTCGAGGTTCCTCGCGCTCAGCACGCCTGCTGCGCCGCCTGAGGGCGGCTCAGGTGCTGAGGCGTGGAAAGTATCGAACATGTGTTCGATTCTACCAAAGGACGGGCACCCGCGGAAGAAAAAATCAAATCCTGTGGAACTTCACTTCGCGTGGCGAGCCTCGCTCCCCGACTGCCGAAGGATGCACGCCGGATCGTGCGGGGGGTCGCGGTCGGATGGGCCGCAGGGCGTGGCCTCCTGTGCGTGGCGGCCGAGGGCAAGGTGGTTCGGGGGCTCAGGTGCCCCAGCCCGAACGAGTCGTCAGCGACGGCGTACGGCGACCGGTTCCACGAGGCCGAAGCCCCGCAACGGTCGGGCCGGCAGCCGACGCGTCTCGAACTCCTCGTCGGGCAGCAGGTCGGCCGTCGCCTGGTCGATGATCAGCCGGTTGCGTCGGGCGACCGCGGTGAGTCGGGCCGCCATGTTGACGGGAGGCCCGAAGACGTCGCCCAGGCGTGGGACGACGGCACCGGAGGCCAACCCCACCCGGACGTCGGGCATCCGCGTGTCGCGACCGATGACGGTGATGATCCCTTCGGCGACGGTGACCGCCTTCCCGGCATCGCCGATCACGAACAGGACGGAGTCACCCAGGCTCTTGATGATGCGGCCGCCGTGGACCGAGATCACGTCGTGGCAGCGACCCTCGAACTTCTCCACGAGGTCGCCGATCTGCTCGCGGTCCATCTCGTTGGACAGGGCGGTGAACGAGACCAGGTCGGCGAAACCGACGGTGACGTCGACCGTGTGGAGGTCTTCGTGGGCGGCCCCCATGGCTTCCATGCGGGCGACCGACGCTGCCAGGTGGCGGCGCCACGCGTAGACGAGCATCACCTCGAACGGGCCGCGAAGCTCTTCGATCAGGCGGAGCGCTGACCCGACTCGGGAGCCGGTCGCGTGCTCCCCGGCCTCGAGCTCCTCGACCCTCCCGGCCAGCGTGGCGACCTCCCAGTCGGCCAGTCGCGACATGGTCTGGCCGACGCCGCGGGTCATGTTGACCGCCATGTCGAAGTCAACGGCGCCCGAGTCGACGATGCCCATCAAGGCCGCTACGGCCTCGGCGTCGCCTGCGCTGAAAGCGTGCTCGTTGCCCATCTCCGGGAAGCCCAGCGCACGCCACAGCCGCCGGGCCTGGTCGATCGTCACCCCGGTCTCGGCAGCCACCTCGGCTGCCGTCATCGTGGGCGACTGCCCCAGCACCGCCAGGTCGAGTCGCTCCGGGACCGAGCTCGCCTCGTCGGGTCGCTTCGTCGGGTTCAGCGGGCGTGGACGCTCACGTGCCATCGTCGGACCGGTGGCCGCTGGACAGCTTGTGCAGCTCCTCGGCCACCTGCAGCTGCACCTTCTCGACGCGCGGGATGTCCGAGATGAGGACGCGACCATCGGTGCTCGCGTCGGAGACGATCAGGGTGCCGCAGCCGAACAGGCGGTCGATCACCCCGATCTCGAAGTCGACGCCACTGATCCGGTTGAGCGGGATGGTCCGACCTTCCTTGGCGACCAGTCCCGACCGCTTGATGAAGCGACGGTTGGTGAAGGTGTAGGTCGTGGTGAGCCACGCCAGGAAGGACCGGCCCGCCAGCACCAGGCCGACCAAGGCCAACGCCCCCCAGATGATCCACGCGACCGTGGAGCTTGAGCCGTCGAGCGACCAGATCACGGACAGCGGACCCAGGATGACGAGCAGGATCAGGCCAGGACCGATCAACGCCTTGAAGTGGGTGCGGGTGGAAACGACGATGTGCTCGCCGTCGTTGAGGAGCTTCGTCGGGTAGGCCACGCGGTGATCATGTCACTGCTGGGGGCGTACGTGTATGACATCACCCGCACCCACCGTCAACGTCCCGTCGGCGGTGCTCACCACCAGGGCGCCCCGGCTGTCGATGTCGAGTGCTTCGCCCCGGCGGACCTCGTCCGCGGGCAGGTGGAGATCCACCTCGCGGCCCAGCGTCGAGCACACGTCGGCGTACGCCGTGCGCAAGGCCCCCGGGTCATCGAGGAGGCCCTGCAGGCCGTGCAGGGAGCCGAGGACCTGGCCGAGCAGGTCGGTGCGGTCGACAGGTTCGCCGGTCTCCAGCTCCACCGAGGTGGCCAGCGCGACCGGCAGCTCGTCCAGGGTCTGCGCGACGTTGATCCCGATGCCCACGACCGCGGCCGGGCCCGTCGGGGTCTCGATGCGCTCCACCAGGATGCCCGCGACCTTGCACTCCTCGACGAGCACGTCGTTGGGCCACTTGAGGCTGATGTGGGGCAGCCGGTCCGCGAGCGCCGCCTGCACGGCGTAGCCGGTCAGCAGCGGCAGCCACGGCCAGTCGTTCGCCGGGACGTCGGGGCGCAGCAGCACCGAGAAGGTCAACGAGGTCCGCGCCGGCGCCTCCCAGACGCGGCCGAGCCGACCGCGCCCCTCGGTCTGGTGCTCGGCCACGACCACCAGTCCGTGCTCCTCACCCGCGCGCGCCCGATCGGCGACCAGAGCGTTGGTCGACGGCGTGCTCTCGGTGATCTCGAGGCGCCACCCCAGGGGGACGGCGACGCGGGCTGGATCGAGAGCTGGGCGCGGTGCCGGGACAGGAGTCATGGGCACTAGATTGACCGACGAATCCCAAGGAGGCCACTGAGTGAGCGCACAGGTGCAGCCCGGCGAGGGCACCGACGTCCCCGACGACATCGACATCCACACGACCGCAGGCAAGCTCGCGGATCTCGAGCGCCGACTGGACGAGGCCGTGCACGCCGGGTCCGAGAAGGCGATCGAGAAGCAGCACGCGAAGGGCCGCAGGACCGCCCGCGAGCGCATCGCGATGCTCTTCGACGAGGGTTCGTTCGTCGAGCTCGACGAGCTGGCGCGCCATCGGTCGACGGCGTTCGGGCTCGAGAAGCGGCGCCCGTACGGCGACGGGGTCGTCACCGGCTACGGCACGGTCGACGGTCGCCAGGTCTGCGTCTTCTCCCAGGACTTCACCGTCTTCGGCGGCTCGTTGGGCGAGGTGTACGGCGAAAAGATCACCAAGGTGATGGACCTCGCGATCAAGACCGGCTGCCCGATCATCGGCATCAACGAGGGCGCCGGTGCCCGCATCCAGGAGGGTGTGGTCTCCCTCGGTCTCTACGGCGAGATCTTCCGCCGCAACGTGCACGCCTCGGGCGTCATCCCGCAGATCAGCCTGATCATGGGCAACTGCGCGGGCGGGCACGTCTACTCCCCCGCGGTCACCGACTTCACGATCATGGTCGACCAGACCTCGGCGATGTTCATCACCGGTCCCGACGTGATCAAGACGGTCACCGGCGAGGACGTCACGATGGAGGAGCTCGGCGGCGCCCGCACCCACAACACCAAGTCGGGCAACTCGCACTACATGGCCTCCGACGAGGAGGACGCCATCGAATACACCAAGGCGCTGCTGTCCTACCTGCCCCAGAACAACCTCGACGAGCCGATCGTGTTCGACGAGCCCGCAGACCTCGAGGTCAACGACCTCGACCGGGCCCTCGACACCCTGATCCCGGACGGCGCCAACCAGCCCTACGACATGCACACGGTCATCGAGTCGGTGCTCGACGACCAGGAGTTCCTCGAGGTGCACTCGATGTTCGCCCCGAACATCATCGTGGGCTACGGCCGGGTCGAGGGTCGCCCGGTCGGCGTCGTGGCCAACCAGCCGATGCAGTTCGCCGGTTGCCTGGACATCGACGCCTCGGAGAAGGCCGCCCGCTTCGTGCGCACCTGCGACGCCTTCAACATCCCGGTGCTGACCTTCGTCGACGTCCCGGGGTTCCTGCCCGGGACCGACCAGGAGTTCAACGGCATCATCCGCCGCGGGGCGAAGCTGATCTACGCCTATGCCGAGGCGACCGTGCCGCTGATCACCGTGATCACCCGTAAGGCCTACGGCGGCGCGTACGACGTCATGGGCTCCAAGCACCTCGGCGCCGACATCAACGTCTCCTGGCCCACCGGTCAGATCGCGGTGATGGGCGCCCAAGGGGCGATCAACATCCTCTACCGCAACGAGATCGCCGAAGCCGTCGAAGCGGGGAATGAAGCCGAGCGGCGCGCCGAGCTCGTCCAGGACTACGACGACACCCTCGCCAACCCCTACGTCGCGGCGGAGCGGGGCTACATCGACGCCGTCATCGCGCCGCACGAGACACGCTGCGAGATCGTCAGGTCGCTGCGCCTGCTGCGCTCCAAGCGGGCCACGCTGCCGGCGAAGAAGCACGGGAACATCCCTCTCTGATGGCCGACAAGCCCGACGTCCCGCTGCTCACGGTCGTCAACGCCGACGCGACCCCGGAGGAGATCGCCGCCCTGGTCGCGGTCTTCTCCGCCCTGGGCTCCGGCGAGGGCGACAGTGCGCCTCGGCGTACGTCCGAGTGGTCGCGTCCTGCCCGCCTCATGCGCCGACCAGTCGCCCACGGCCCGGGCGGCTGGCGGGCCAGCAGCCTGCCCGGCTAGCCCCGGCCGACGCGTCAGGGCAGCAGCGCCGCAAGATCCTCGGCGGCCTGCTGGCTGGTGTATCCCTCGGGGAGCTCGCCCACCGGGCCGGCGACGTCGAGGGTGGCCATGCCCAGGCCGTCGTCGTCGAAGAACGACACGTAGTAGCTGGTGCGTTCGGCGTTCTCGGTCTCGACGGTGCGGCGTACGACGAGGTCGTGTCCGTCGACGGTGATCTCCTCGGTCGTCTGCACGCTGACACCGAGATCACGTTCGCCGACCACCGCGACCTCCTCGCGAGCTGACTCGAGTGCCGTCGGGTCCTCGAACCGGACGACGACAAGCTCCGTCTCCGGCTGCGGCCACTCGCAGACCAGACGACGCCGGGAGCCGTCGACGGCGGCGGCCCCGACCCGAGCCTCGCCCCCGACCTCTTCGCCCGCGATCTCGGGCGTCCCGAGGGGGCACTCGCCGCGCTCGAGCTTCGGGATCGGACCCACCCCACCCCCCGCCTCGACGGCCGAGTCCAATGCGTCGTACCACTCGGGATCGATGGCAGTCGCAGTCTCCGGCTCCTGGCCCTCGGAGCACCCCACAAGGGTGAGCACGAGTGCTGCGAGCGTGAGCGGCACCTGCGGCGTGAGTCGTCGTTCCATGGTCGGATCGTGCCATGACCCCGGTCGCCGATGGGCGCGCACGCCGACTGGTGGCAGGGTGGCTCCGTGACCACCCGAACCATTGACGCCCTGTGTGACCAGTTCGTCGAGGACTACACGTCGCTCGACCCGATCGCCGCCACCATGGTGGGCGTGGCCGGCCATGACGACCGGCTGACCGATCTCTCACCCACTGGCTACGACGCGCGGATCGCACTCGTGCGTGCCGCGGTCGAGGCGGTGGAGGCAGCCACCCCGGCCGACGACCGCGAGGCCTCGGCCCGGGACGCCTTCCTGGAGCGGAATCGCCTCGAGCTCGAGCTGGAGGCAGCCGGGCTCAACCGCTCGCGGATGTCGGTCCTGTGGAGCGGGCTGCACGAGATCAGGGAGGTCTTCGACCTGATGCCGACCGACGGCGAGGAGGCGATCGCGAACATCGGTGCGCGCCTCGCTGCCATACCCTCCGCGCTCGAGGGTCTGCGCGTCACGCTGTCCGACGAGGCCCGCAAGGGCAACGTGGTCGCGGCCCGGCAGTACGCCGAGGTCGCCGAGCAGGTACGCCGCTGGACCGGCCAGACAGGTGGGGGCGGCGACTTCTTCACCGGGCTCGTCGAGCGACTGGGGGCCGACGACGACACCGAGCTGCTCGCGCATGCCGCCTCCGCCAGCCGCGCCTTCGCCAGCTTCGGGCTGTTCCTGTCCGACGAGCTGGAGCCGCAGGGGCGCGACAAGGAAGGGGTCGGACGCGAGCACTACGCCCTGGCCAGCCGCTACTTCCTCGGCGCCGAGGTCGACCTCGACGAGACCTACGCCTGGGGCTGGACGGAGCTGAAGCGCCTCTCCGACCTGATGGACGAGACCGCCGAGGCGATCCTGCCCGGTTCGACCGTCGACGAGGCCGTCGCTCATCTGGAGGCAGACGAGTCCAGGGTCGTGACGGGCCGCGAGGAGTTCCGTGACTGGATGCAGGACCTCGCCGACCGCACGATCGCGGGGCTCGCCGACACCCACTTCGACATACCGCAACCGATCCGTCGGATCGAGTGCATGCTCGCGCCCACCAACGACGGCGCCATCTACTACACCGGCCCCTCGGAGGACTTCTCCCGCCCGGGCCGCATGTGGTGGTCGGTGCCCGACGGGATCGAGACGTTCCATCCGTGGCGCGAGGTCACCACCGTCTTCCACGAGGGCGTCCCGGGGCACCACCTGCAGGTCGCGCAGACGGCGTACCGCAAGGAGAGCCTGAACCGCTGGCAGCGACTCATGTGCTGGTGCAGCGGCCACGGCGAGGGCTGGGCGTTGTACGCCGAACGCCTGATGGACGAGCTCGGCCACCTCGACGACCCGGCGGACAAGCTCGGCATGCTCGACGGGCAGTCGATGCGCGCGGCCCGGGTGATCGTCGACATCGGCATGCACCTCGAGCTGGAGATCCCTGTCGACAACCCCTTCGGGTTCCACCCCGGGGAGACCTGGACGCCCGAGCTCGGCCTGGAGTTCATGCGCCAGCACTGCCGCATGGACGACGACGTGATCCAGTTCGAGGTGAAGCGCTACCTCGGCCTGCCCGGCCAGGCACCGTCCTACAAGGTCGGCGAGCGCATCTGGCTGGAGTCCCGCGCCGAGGTGCAGGCCCGCCACGGTGACGGCTTCGACCTGAAGGCGTTCCACCGGTCCGCGCTCGACCTCGGGTCGTTGGGGCTCGACCCGCTGAGGGCGGCCCTCGCCCGCCTGTGAGGTGGGGGGCGCCGACGCCCTAGGGTCGGCGCCATGCAGCTCGTTCTCGCCTCCGCCTCACCTGCCCGGCTCGCCACCCTCCGCAGCGCCGGGGTCGACCCGGTCGTGATCGTCAGCGGCGTGGACGAGTCCCAGCTCGATGGTCTCCCGCCGGCGGAGCTGGCGCTGCAGCTGGCCGAGCTCAAGTGCGCAGCGGTCGCTGAGCGAGACGACGTGCCGCCGGACGCGCTGGTCCTGGGTTGCGACTCGGTGCTGGAGCTCGACGGCCAGGCGTTGGGCAAGCCCGGCGACCCGGCCACGGCCGTCGACCGCTGGCGCGCGATGCGCGGCCGGTCGGGCGTGCTCCGGACCGGCCACTGCCTTCGCGACATGGGCACCGGCCGGGTCGCCGCCGCGACGGCCAGCACCACCGTGCACTTCGCCGACCTGAGCGACGCCGAGATCGCGGCGTACGTCGCCACCGGCGAACCACTGCACGTCGCCGGCGCGTTCACCGTCGACGGCCTCGGCGGCGCCTTCGTGACCGGGATCGAGGGCGATCACCACAACGTGGTCGGCGTCAGCCTGCCGCTGCTGCGTGAGCTGGTGGCCGAGCTCGGGCACGAGTGGACCGCGCTCTGGACGGCTGCCGGCCCGGCCTGAGGATCACACGCGGTCGAGGGCCTCGGCCTCTGCGTGTACGCCGAACACGAACTGCCGCGTCAGCACGAACCGCGCGGCATTGGCGAACGCCAGCCCGATCACGTTGGCGGCGAGGTTGTCGGACACCGGGTCGTCGAGGCCCAGGACGTTGCGGCTCACCCACAGGAACGCCATCGGAATGGCCATCGTGGCCACGCTGATCGTCACGAACGCGGTCCGGCCACCGTCGAAGTGCGTGGTCGTGCGGTGCCGGAAGGCCCACCGGCGGGTGCCGCGATAGCTGATCGCCGTACCGACGAGGTTGGCCAGCACGTAGCCCCAGATGGGGTGGCCGTTGAGCGGTCCGGCGGTCATCCCGAAGCCGTGGACGAGCCAGTTGAACAACACGAAGGCAACAGCAGTCGCTCCCAGCCCCACGGCCAGGTAGCGCCAGATCTCCCCCGCCAGTTGGCGGCCCCTCGGTGTCACAACAGCAAGGCTACGGCCACGCGATCAACGAAACGTCAACGCGCCCGCAGCTCCTGCCAGGTTGCGCCGAGGTCAATGGACGTCCACGCCGCCTTGAAGTCCGGTCCGATCGCAGTCAACCGCACCCCGTCGGCGGTCAGCTCGAGCTCCATCACGTTGGGCTCCATGCGCTCGGGAACGTCGAAGGGAGCACCCGACTCGATGCGCTCGTACGCCGACCAGTCGTCACCGACGGAGACGTACATCCCTGGAGGCGTGCCTGTGAGCGGCCCCTGGAGCGAACCGTTGTCGCTCCAGCCCTGCACCCTGGCGAGCAACCGCCCGTCCGGGAGGACGGCTGCCGGACCGACATAGGCCAGCGGGTCGCCGGACTGCCGCGAGACCGACCACGTGGACCCGTCCTCCAGCACCCGAACCTCCGCGAACGGGAAGAGGGTGGCTCCGTCGCTCCCGCCCATCAGCACGTGGGTATCAGGCGCGGAGTCGACGAATGACACCAACGGCGAGCGGTCCTTCGCTCCCGGCGCCTTGCGCCACACGGCGCCCCCGTCGTCGGACCAGGCGTAGGTTCCCGCCTCGGTCAGGGCCCGAAGCTGTCCGCTGTCGGTCTGCACGACCTGCTGCGTGCCGTCCGGCACCGTCGCCGGATGGGCACGGCCAGCGACGGTGTCGATCGCCCAGTACGCCCCTCCGGGATCCAATTGGGCGATCGTGGCGAGCACCTCATCCTCGCCCACCGGCGCAGCATCGCGGGAGATGTCGGCGGTGGTGACCGCACCGTCTGCACGGATGGTCAGGATTCTCGTGCGGTTCGATTCGTCGAAGTCGTGCACGACCACGACG
Organism: Nocardioides sp.; assembly: GCF_035576065.1. Lineage (GTDB taxonomy): Bacteria > Actinomycetota > Actinomycetes > Propionibacteriales > Nocardioidaceae > Nocardioides. Next base: position 280,516 of record NZ_DATLWX010000001.1, on the reverse strand, counting down.
TCGCCGTTGTCGGCGATCCGGACGACGATGTTGGACCAGGCGGTGCCCTCGAGATTGGACCACACGACATCGGGGACGACGCGTGTCTGGAACCCGTCGCTCGTGAAGGCGACGGCGTAGTCGGCCGCCGTGCATCCCGAGTTTCTGCACAGGGTCCACAGGACGACGCGTTTGTCATTGTCGCCGGGGACCACCTGCACGCCCTGGATCTGCGACGCAGGATCGTCCACTATCTGCCTCGCCGTCGGCCGGGCGCGCTCCGCCCGGCGCTCGGTGTCGGCAGGTGTCGTCACCGTCGGCGTCGGCGTCGGCGTGGGTGTCGGCGTTGGCATCGTCGGCGTCGATGGCGTTGGCGTCGGGTTCGGCATCACCGGCACCACCTGATCCGCCTGGGGTTGACCCGCGAGCTGGGTGGCAACGACGAGGCCGGCGAGGACCACGACGGTGGCGATCAGCGCGCTCGCCGTACGCCGTCGCGACAGCACTGCGCCACGGGCCAGGACGGCGTTGAAGTCGGGCTTCCGGGCGGCCTCCTCGGCGAGCCGCACGATCTCCGGGTCGAGTCGATCACCCACGGGACTCTCCTTCCACGAGCAGCTCGGTCTCCCCGAGGACGGCGGCGAGCGCGACGCGCCCCCGCGACAGCCGGGCCTTCACCGTTCCGATCGGGACGCCCAGGGTGGCCGCAACGTCAGCGACCGACTGGTCGGCGAGGTAGTGCAGGGCCAGCGCCTCGCGCTGGACGTGAGGGAGCTGGGCCAGCGCTCCGACGACCGCGAGTCGGTCGTCGGTCAGGTACGGATGCCGCGACTCGGCGGCTCCGACGACTCCGGACAGGCCCAGCCGCTCCCCGACACGGCGTCGTCGGTGGCGCGTCCGGGCAATGTTGACGGCCGTGACGCGCAACCACGCCTCGGGGCTGTCCAGCCCCTCGAACATCCGGCGCCGGGCGGCAGCCCGGGCGAAGGCCTCCGCGACCACCTCTTCGGCCTCGGTGAGGTCACCGCAGACGGCATAGAGCTGACCCACGAGGCGTCGCCAGGACGCTTCGAAGACCTGCTGCAGATCGTGCCCCACCTCGGCGCCCCCTCTTCCTTGCACACTCGACCATCGAGCGGCCCGAAAGGTTGCATCCGGGGGGCGAACTACTCGACCGGCAGGCCGAGCCCCCGCGCGATGAGCATTCGCTGCACTTCCGAAGTGCCCTCGCCGATCTCGAGCACCTTGGCGTCGCGGTAGAAGCGGGCCACGGGATATTCCTCCATGAACCCGTAGCCGCCGAAGACCTGCGTGGCGATCCGGGTCGCCGTCACGGCCGACTCGGTGGAGTAGAGCTTGGCCACGGCGGCCGCCTGCTTGAAGTCCTTCATCGAGACGCCGGCACCGGCGTCCATGGCGTCCTTCATCGCAGCCGCCTTGTAGGTCAGCAGCCGGGAGGCGTCGAGCATCACCTGGAGGTCGGAGATCTGGAACGCCACACCCTGCTTGCGACCGATGGGCCCCCCGAAGGTCTGGCGGTCGAGCGAATACTCGAGCGACAGGTCGAGGCAGGCCTGGATACAACCGACGGCGAGGGCCGCGATGGCGACCCGGCCGTCGTCGAGGGTGCTGAGGAACTGCGCGTAGCCGCGCCCGCGCTCACCGAGCAGGTTGGCCTCGGGTACGCGGCAGTCCTCGAAGGAGAGCGGGTGCGTGTCGGAGGCGTGCCAGCCGAGCTTGTCGTAGGGCTTCTCGGCGGTGAAGCCGGGCGTGCCGCTCGGAATGATGATCGTGGAGAGCTCGGGGCGGCCACCGTCACGGTCACCGGTCCGGGCCGTGACCGTCACCAGCGAGGTGATGGAGGAACCGGAGTTGGTGATGAACTGCTTGGCGCCGTTGACGACCCACTCGCCGTCGGACAGCACCGCCTTGGTCTTCGTCGCGCCGGCGTCGGAGCCGGCGCCCGGCTCGGTCAGCCCGAAGCCCGCGAGCTGCTCGCCCGCGACCAGGGCGGGCAGGTGCTCCTCCTTCTGGGCGTCGGTGCCGAAGGTCAGGATCGGGTTGATGCCGAGTCCTACCGCGGCCTCGAGGGTGATCCCCATCGACTGGTCGACGCGGCCGATCTCCTCGATCGCCAGGCAGAGCGAGGTGAAGCCGCCGTCCTCGCCGGCCAGCCCTGCGCCGCCGTACTGCTCCGGAGCGGTGAGGCCCATCAGGCCCAGCGCGCCCATCTTCTTCACGACATCGGTCGGGAAGTGGTGGTCGCGGTCCCACTGCGCGGCATGGGGCGCGATCTCGGCCTGCGCGAAGTCGCGGACGCTGCGGCGGAACTGCTCGTGCTCGGGAGACAACTCGAAGCTCATGTGACGAGCCTAACGCGCGGGGGTTAGCGAGCGCTAACCTGTGGCGTTCGGCACACCGCACCACAGTCGGCACGCGGAGCAGGGAGCGATAGTCTCCGCGAAGACCAGTCGAGGAAGACCAGGAGTGTTTCGTGCCCCAGTCGCAGGGTTTGCAGAAGGTCCTCATCGCCAATCGCGGCGAGATCGCAGTGCGGGTGGTCCGCGCGTGCAAGGACGCGGGCATCGGCAGTGTCGCGGTGTACGCCGACCCCGACCGCGACGCGCAGTTCGTCCGTCTCGCCGACGAGGCCCACGCCCTGGGTGGCGCAACGCCGGCCGAGACCTACCTGGACATCGCGAAGATCCTCAAGGTCGCCGCCGACTCCGGCGCCGACTCGGTGCACCCGGGCTACGGCTTCCTCGCCGAGAACGCCCAGTTCGCCCAGGCCGTGATCGACGCCGGGCTCATCTGGATCGGCCCTTCGCCTGCGGCGATCGACGCCCTGGGTGACAAGGCCAAGGCGAAGCAGATCGCCCAGAAGGCCAACGCGCCGCTCGCGCCCGGCCTCAAGGACGCGGTGAAGGACGCCGACGAGATCGTCGAGTTCGCCAAGGCCAACGGGCTGCCCGTCGCGATCAAGGCCGTGTTCGGCGGCGGCGGTCGTGGTCTCAAGGTGGCCCACACCATCGAGGAGATCCCCGAGCTCTACGAGTCGGCCGTGCGCGAGGCCGTCGGCGCGTTCGGTCGCGGCGAGTGCCTCGTCGAGAAGTTCCTCGACCGTCCCCGTCACGTCGAGACCCAGTGCCTGGCCGACCAGCACGGCAACGTCGTGGTGGTCTCGACCCGCGACTGCTCACTGCAACGTCGTCACCAGAAGCTCGTCGAGGAGGCGCCCGCGCCGTTCCTGACCGACGAGCAGGTGAAGAAGCTCTACGACTCCTCGAAGGCCATCCTCAAGGAGGCGGGCTACGTCGGGGCCGGCACCTGCGAGTTCCTCGTCGCCGCGGACGGCACCATCTCCTTCCTCGAGGTCAACACTCGTCTCCAGGTCGAGCACTGCGTCTCCGAGGAGGTCACCGGCATCGACCTGGTGCGGGAGATGTTCCGCATCGCCGCCGGCGAGGAGCTGGGCTTCGGCGACCCGGAGATCCGCGGCCACTCGATCGAGTTCCGCATCAACGCCGAGGACGGCGGGCGCAACTTCATGCCGGCGCCCGGCACCCTGACCGAGTGGGCTCCCCCGCAGGGCCCCGGCATCCGTCTCGACGGTGGCTACAACAAGGGCGAGACGATCCCGGGCAACTTCGACTCGCTGATCGCCAAGCTCATCGTCACCGGCCGCGACCGCACCCAGGCGCTGGAGCGCTCGCGTCGCGCGCTCGACGAGTTCGTCGTCGACGGCATGCCCACCGCCATCCCCTTCCACCAGGCGGTTGTCAACGACCCGGCGTACGTGGGCCCCTCGACGCCAAGCGGTGAGGGCGAGTTCACCGTCTACACGACCTGGATCGAGACCGACTTCGACAACCAGATCGAGCCCTACGCCGGCGACACAGCGGAGACCGAGGAGGCCGGCGAGCGCCGATCAGTCACCGTCGAGGTCGGCGGCCGACGCCTCGAGGTCGTCCTCCCAGCGGGTCTCGGCGGGCTCTCCGTCGGCTCGGGCTCGGGCGGCGGTGCGAAGAAGCCGAAGCGGTCGGCGAAGAAGGCCGGCGCCGCGGCGTCGGGTGACTCCGTCTCGTCTCCCATGCAGGGCACGATCGTCAAGGTCGCGGTCACCGACGGCCAGGAGGTCGCCGAGGGCGACGTCATCGTGGTCCTCGAGGCGATGAAGATGGAGCAGCCCCTGAAGGCCCACAGGTCCGGCACCGTGACCGGGCTCGAGGCCGAGGTGGGCGCCACCGTCACCAACGGTGCCGTGATCTGCGAGATCAAGGACTGATCGCGGCTCGCTTCAGCCCAGACCGACGGTCTCGACGAGAACCTTCAGGTGGTGCTCGAAGAGGTCCTGCGGCTGGGTGAAGGTGTCGGCGCCGTACTGCCCGAAGATCTCGAAGCTGATGCAGCCGAAGAGGGCCGCCCACATCAGCACCCCACGGGCGATGAGCTCGTCGGGGGCGGTGATGCCCTGGTCGCGCCGGACCCGAGCCAGATCACGACTCAACCGGCGCGGCGAGACGGCTCCCCCGTCGTGGGAGACAGCCCCGGCGACCCACGCGTCCTCCCACACCTGGACCAGGCGACGGATCACCCGCGTCCCCGGCACGGTGGTGCGCTCGGCTGGCGCCCGGTAGCCGGGCACGGGGCTGCCGAAGAGCAGGGCGTACGTCGCCGGCTCGGCCAATGCCCAGGTGCGCACCGCGCGACCGATCGCCCTCAGGCGGTCGGCGTGGTTCGTGGTGGCGACTGACTCGAGCGCCGCGTCCACGGCGTCGCCGAGCTCGTCGTAGCCGTCGATGACGAGCAGGGTCAGCAGCTCGTCGCGGCTGTCGACGTAGCGATACACCGCCGAGGAGACCAGGCCGAGGTCGCGAGCGATGGCCCGCAGCGAGAGCGCGGCGGCACCGTCCGTGGCGAGGTGCTGGCGGCCGATCCGGACGATGTCGCGCATGGTCTGCTCCCGAGCTCGCGCTCGCGGTGTGGTCGCTGCTGCCATGCGCTGATCATGGCACACATGAGGGAGCATAGGTTGCACAAGAGAGCACCGCTCTTGCTTTGTCCTCGTCGCCGTGTCATGCTCATCGAAACGAGAGCACTGCTCTCATAAACTCGAGGAGCACCATGACCGCCGTACACGTCATCACCGGAGCCGGCCCTGTCGGCTCGACTGTCGCCCTGCAGCTGGCCGAGACCGGCCAGCAGGTGCGGTTGTTGACCCGATCGGGAAGCGGACCCGACCACCCGATGATCGATCGGCAGCGCGTCGACGTGTCGCGGCCCGACCAGCTCGCGGGCGCGATGGAAGGAGCAAAGGTGGTCCACCACTGCATCCACGGTTCGGCATACGCCGCGCGCAGCTGGCGGGCCGAGCTGCCCGCGGCGGAGAGGACCGTGCTCGATGCTGCCGGGCGGGCCGGGGCGGTCGTGGTGTTCCCGGAGAGCCTCTACTCCTACGGCCCGGTCGAGGGCCCGATGACCGAGGACATGCCACGCAACGCCACAGGCGGCAAGCTCGGCGTCCGGAGCGACCTCCTGGCCCAGCGGGCGGCGTCGGCCACTGCGACGATCAGCATCGCGGCGTCCGACTTCTACGGCCCGCGGGTCCTCAATGCCCACGCCGGCGAGCGACTCTTCCCCACCGTCCTGGCGGGGAAGACGATGCGGGTCGTGGGCAGTCTCGACCAGCCGCACTCCTTCACCTACGTCCCCGACCTGGCGGCCGCCATGATCCGCGCGGCGGCCACCCCCGAGCTGTGGAACACCTTCCTCCATGCCCCCACTGCTCCCCCGGTCACCCAGCGCGAGCTGATCACCCAGGTGGCAGCCACGGCGGGGGTCCCCGTGCCGCGCATGTCGGCGCTGCCGAGCTGGGCAGTGAAATCGATCGGCGTGGTGTCACCGAGCACCAAGGAGCTCGTGGAGGTGAGCTACATGTTCGACCGGCCCTTCGTCGTCGACTCGACCGCCAGCGAGGCGCGACTCGGGCTCGCGCCGACGCCGTTCGACGTCGGCCTCAAGGAGACGGTGGCCTGGTGGCGCGAGAACGGCTCCTAGTTGCGAACGACCGCGTCGCGAGGAGGAGCCGCGCGCTCGGTTTCCGGTGCCTCGTCCCCGGTGATCTCGGAGAAGACCTCGGCCGCCACCCCGCGCATGCCGTCGAGCATGGGGTGGAAGGACGCCGCGATGCCCGGCAACATCTCGGGACCGTTGATCCAGGCGGCCTTGCCGGCGCAGACGTCGTGACCCTCCGAGGCTTCGCCGACGTCGACGTACGACGCACTGGCACCCTCGGCTCCGGCCGCCAGCGACCCGTTGAGCCGGCCGGCGATCTGCGCGGCGGCGTCCAGCTGCGCTGGTGACAGGGGTACGGCGCGACAGGACTCGCCCTCGGGCAGGACCTGCGGATAGCCGACGACGTAGACCTGGGCCTCCGGCGCCCGGTCGACGATGGCCTCCACGACCTTGCGCACCCGGGCCTCGACCCGGGCGGCATCGCGGAGCAGGCGCACCTGCTGCTTCGGCGAGCAGCCCTCTGCGCAGCTCACCAGGGAGGAGAAGATGCCGAAGTCGTTGCCGCCGATGCCGAGCGTGACGAGGTCGGTGTCGGCCGACAGGGCGTCGAGCTGCGGGGCCACCCGCTTGCCGTCGACCATCCGTTGGCGACGGGTGAAGTCGCGGGTGTCGGCGGCGGAACACGTGACATCGGTGTAGGTCTCGACGTCCAGCCAGCCCGCCAGGAACGCCGGGTAGTTGTCGGTGGAGCGGACGCAGCCAGAGGGGTCGGAGCGAACCGTGGTCACGAGCGGGCCGGCACTGTAGGAGTCGCCCATGGCCACGTAGTCGATCTCCGCGGGCAGGTCGCCGAAGCTCTCGCGTGGGAAGCCGCCCTCCTCGGCCGCGTCGCCGCTCCAGCACGCGGTCGTCACCAACAGGAGCAGCGCCAGGACAAGGCTCAGTCGCGCGGTGGAGTCAGGCAGGGACACTCGGCCGATCATGCCACCGCTGCCAAGCAGGGCCAGGACGTGGGAGGCCTACTTGTTGATCACTTTCGCACCTCTGGGCACGCTCGCGCTGCCACCCCCTGCTGGCGCGTCATCGCCGGTGATGGCGCTGAACACCTCGGCGGCGGTAGCGCGCATGCCGATGAGCATGGGGTGGAAGGACGCCGCGATGCCCGGGCGCATTTCGGGTCCGTTGATCCAGGCGTCCTCGCCAGCACAGACGTCGTGACCGGTCGAGGCCTCGTCGAGGTCGACGAAGGTCGCTCCAGCCGACTCCGCCCCCGTCTTGAGAGAGTCGGTGAAGCGCTGGGTGAGCTGGGCGGCAGCGGTGAGCTGTGCCGGGGTGAGCCGGATGGCGGCACAGGGCTCGCGGTCCGGGAGGATATGGGGGTAGCCGACGACGTAGACCGCAGCGTTGGGAGCCTTGGCGGAGATCGCGCGTACGGCACCTGCCACCCGTCCCTGCACCCGGACCACGTTGCGCTGCAGCGTCTGCTGCTCCTCCGGGGAGCCGCCCTTGGAGAAGTCAAGGAGCGAGGTGAAGATGCCGAAGTCGTTGCCACCGATCCCGAGAGTCACCAGATCGGTCTTGGGAGACAGCGCATCGAGCTGCGGACGTACCGAAGTGCCGTCTTCCTCGAAGCCCTGACGCCCCTTGAGAGCGGTGCTGTCGGCCCTGGAACACGTGACGTCCGTGTAGGTCGAGACCACCAGATAGTCGGCCAGGAAGGCCGGGTAGTTCTGGGTGGACCGGTAGCAGTTCGAGGGATCAGTGCGCATGGTGGCGACCAGCGGACCGGCGCTGTAGGAATCGCCGAGTGCTACGTAGTCGATGTCGGCCGGGAGACTCCCGAAGGTGGTGGGCTCGGGCGCCTCCTGGTCCGCGGCCTCGCCGATCGAGTCCGCGGCCTGGCCGCTCGAGTCCGCGGCCTCGCCGCTCCAGCAAGCCGTGGTGAGGAACAGGGCAGCGGTCAGTGCAGCCGTGAGCCGGCGAGACACAGAGGCGGTGGGCATCCGGAGATCTTTGCACCGGAGAGCGAACCGCGTTGCCGAATGCGCCAACGACCGCCGTACGGACGAGTAGCAACTTTTGCCGATCCCGACCTCTAGCCTTCGGGCATGTTCTCCAAGGTGCTGGTGGCCAACCGCGGCGAGATCGCCATCCGGGCTTTTCGCGCGGCCTACGAGATCGGCGCGCGAACGGTCGCGGTCTTCCCCTACGAGGACCGCGGGTCCGAGCACCGGCTGAAGGCGGACGAGGCCTACGAGATCGGCGAGCGGGGCCACCCCGTGCGCGCCTACCTCGACCCGGACGCGATCGTGGCGGTGGCGTTGAAGGCCGGCGCCGACGCCGTCTATCCGGGATACGGCTTCCTGTCGGAGAACCCCGCGTTGGCGGAGGCGTGCGCCAACGCCGGCATCACCTTCATCGGTCCGAGCGCCGAGGTCCTCACCCTGACCGGCAACAAGGCCCGGGCCATCGCCGCGGCCAAGGCGGCCGGTGTCCCGACGCTGAGGAGCGTCGACCCCGGCACCGACGTGGACGCCTTGGTCGCCGCCGCCGAGGAGATCCCCGAGCCGCTCTTCGTCAAGGCCGTCGCCGGTGGCGGAGGCCGAGGCATGCGCCGTGTCGACGACCGCGCCCAGTTGCGGGAGGCCATCGAGACCTGCATGCGCGAGGCCGAGGGCGCCTTCGGGGACCCCACCGTCTTCATCGAGCAGGCCGTCGTCGAACCCCGCCACATCGAGGTCCAGATCCTGGCCGACGGGGAGGGCAACGTCATGCACCTCTTCGAGCGCGACTGCTCGGTGCAGCGGCGCCATCAGAAGGTCGTCGAGATCGCCCCCGCGCCCAACCTCGACCCCGAGCTGCGGGACCGCATGTGCGCCGACGCCGTGCGGTTCGCGACCGAGATCGGCTACCGCAACGCCGGGACGGTGGAGTACCTCCTCGACAAGCACGGCAACTACGTCTTCATCGAGATGAACCCCCGCATCCAGGTGGAGCACACGGTCACCGAGGAGATCACCGACGTCGACCTGGTCCAGTCGCAGATCAGGATCGCGGCCGGTGAGACCCTGGCCGACCTCGGGCTCTCCCAGGAGACGGTCTCCATCCGCGGGGCCGCCCTGCAGTGCCGGATCACGACCGAGGATCCGGCCAACGGCTTCCGCCCGGACACGGGCAAGATCACGACCTACCGCTCCCCCGGCGGGGCCGGGATCCGCCTCGACGGCGGCACCACCTACACCGGCGCTGAGGTGAGCGCCCACTTCGACTCGATGCTGGCCAAGCTGACCTGCCGGGCCAGGACCTTCGACAAGGCGGTCGAGCGGGCGCGCCGCGCGGTCGCGGAGTTCCGCATCCGGGGCGTGTCCACCAACATCGCGTTCCTGCAGGCCGTGCTCGACGACCCGGACTTCGCGGCTGGCCGGGTCACCACCTCGTTCATCGAGGACCACCCGCAGCTCCTCACGGCGCGAGCCTCCGGGGACCGTGGCACGAAGCTGCTGACCTACCTCGCCGACGTGACTGTCAACCAGCCGCACGGACGGGCGCCGGTCAGCGTCGACCCGATGACCAAGCTGCCGGACGTCGACCTCGACGTCCCGGCGCCCGACGGCACCCGCCAGCTCCTGCTGCGAGTCGGTCCCGAGGAGTTCGCCCGACAGCTGCGCGCCCAGGACCAGGTCGCCGTCACCGACACGACCTTCCGCGACGCGCACCAGTCGTTGCTCGCCACCCGCGTGCGCACGCGCGACCTCGTCGCGGTCGCCGGGCACGTCGCGCGCACGACGCCGGAGCTGTGGTCGCTGGAGGCGTGGGGCGGTGCGACGTACGACGTGGCGTTGCGCTTCCTGGCCGAGGACCCGTGGGAACGGCTCTCCGAGCTCCGTCGGACCGTGCCCAACATCTGTCTGCAGATGCTGCTGCGCGGCCGCAACACGGTCGGCTACACCCCCTATCCCGCCGAGGTGACGCAGGCGTTCGTCGAGGAGGCGGCGGCGACGGGCATCGACGTCTTCCGCATCTTCGACGCGCTCAACGACGTCTCCCAGATGAGGCCTGCGATCGAGGCGGTGCGGGCGACCGGCACGACCGTCGCGGAGGTGGCGCTCTGCTACACCGGCGACCTGTCGTCTCCCGACGAGCGGCTCTACACCCTCGACTACTACCTGCGCCTCGCCGAGCAGATCGTCGACGCCGGTGCGCACGTGCTGGCGATCAAGGACATGGCCGGGCTGCTGCGCGTGCCCGCCGCGCGCACCCTGGTCACCGCACTGCGCTCGGAGTTCGACCTGCCGGTCCACCTGCACACCCACGACACCCCGGGCGGTCAGCTGGCGACCCTTCTCGCCGCCATCGACTCCGGTGTAGATGCCGTCGATGCCGCCTGTGCCGCGATGGCCGGCACCACGTCGCAGCCGGCCCTGTCCGCGCTCGTCTCCGCCACCGACCACGGCCCACGCGAGACGGGGCTGTCGCTGGCCAACGTCAACGCGCTGGAGCCCTACTGGGAGGCCACGCGCCGCGTCTACGCCCCCTTCGAGTCCGGCCTGCCTGCCCCGACCGGTCGCGTCTACACCCACGAGATCCCCGGCGGGCAGCTCTCCAACCTCCGCCAGCAGGCCATCGCGCTCGGGCTCGGCGAGAAGTTCGAGCAGGTCGAGGACATGTATGCCGCCGCCAACACGATCCTCGGCAACGTCGTCAAGGTGACGCCCTCATCCAAGGTCGTGGGCGACCTCGCCCTCCACCTCGTGGCCGTGGGCGCCGACCCGCGCGCCTTCGAGGACGACCCGGGCGCGTTCGACATCCCCGACTCCGTGATCGGCTTCCTCAACGGCGAGCTCGGTGACCCGCCCGGCGGCTGGCCCGAGCCCTTCCGCACCAAGGCGCTGGCCGGTCGCACCTGGAAGCGTCCGGCGGAGACCCTCACCCCCAGCCAGGTTGCCGGGCTCGAGAGCAACCGCCGCGCCACCCTCAACGAGCTCCTGTTCCCCGGTCCGACCCAGGACTTCCGCGAGTCCCGGGAGACGTACGGCGACGTGTCGGTGCTGCCGACGATCGACTACCTCTACGGCCTGCGACGGGGGGAGGAGCACTCGGTCTCCCTCGGCGAGGGCAAGACGCTGATCCTCGGGCTCGAGGCGGTCGGCGAGCCGGACGAGCGCGGCATCCGCACGGTGATGTGCACGATCAACGGGCACCTCCGGCCCATCGGTGTCCGCGACCGCAGCGTCGCCTCGGCGGTGGCCGCGGCGGAGAAGGCGGACAGCTCCGACAGCGGGCACGTGGCCGCTCCGTTCGACGGTGTCGTCACCGTCGGGGTCGCCGAGGGTGACGAGGTCGAGGCGGGCCAGACGGTGGCGACCATCGAGGCGATGAAGATGGAGGCCTCGATCACGTCCCCCCGTGCCGGCACGGTCGTGCGCGTCGCCGTACCAGGAACCCAGGCGGTCGAGGGGGGCGACCTGGTGCTGGTGCTCGGTTGAGGTCCGTGCTGACTGCGGATCAGCGCTGGCGCTTGGGCCGCGGTGCCGCGGGGGTCACGGTGAAGGTGAACCACGAGGACTTCAGCCCGAGCACGGTGCGCAGGGAGTCGCCGCTGATGTCGGCCCGCCCGGCAGTGCCGACCAGCGACATCTTCAGGACCCGGCCACCCCACTCGCCGTAGCCGTCGCGCTGCGAGACCTCGATCCCGGTCAGGTCGCCGATCGCGGGATAGTGGCGTTCCAGTGCGGCATCGTCGAGGACGACCGACCACGTGTGGTTCGGGTTGCCTGCCCAGCCGTCGTAGGGGTCCTCCTTGGCCACGAGGTAGGGCGCAGACCCCGCGGAGGAGAAGCCGCCGTTGCTGGAGGAGAACTGGGTGAAGGCGGGTCGACCGTCGTGGACGAGACCTTGGCCGACCGTGTCGAGGATCGCCTGGGTGGCGGCCGGGTGCTCGACGTCGTAGCCGCCGTAGACCTGGCACTGCGTCGTGTCGCAGATCTCGTAGTGCGACGCGTTGGGGTGGGAGCGCTCCGCCGCGGCGTAGGTGCGGGCTGCCACTGCCTGGGCGCGGACGGCGTCGGGGCTCCAGAGCGCGGGGATCTCGAGCGGCACGACGCCACGCAGGTAGGCCTCCATGCTGAGCACGTTGACCGTGTCCCGCGCCGGCTGGCCCGGCCGGACCGATGCCGAGCGGAGGCGCCCACGATAGGTCGCCTTGCCGGCGGGCTTGACCAGCGTGAGCCGGCCCTCGGGCGAGGAGAACTGGCCGTCGCCGGCGAAGGACTTCCACGTGCGCCAGCTGCCGGACGTACGGAACTGCACCTGCGTGCGGCCACCCGTGAGCCCCGACATCCGCCAGCGCCTGGCGCCGTTGGCAGGGAGCTTCCACGCCTTCTTCGGCTGGAGCCTGGTGACCTTCAGGCCCGGCTCCGCGACGACGACCAGGTCGTCGGTGGTGTCGCCGGTGATCCACACGTGGATCGCTCCCCGATGCTCCCCCCATGAGGTGCTCGGGTAGTAGAACTCGATGATCTGCTGCCAGGGGACGCCCGCTCGGGCCGCCCCCTCGGCGCCGTACTGCGACATGCCGTGCCCGTGTCCGTAGCCGTGTCCCGAGAGCGTGATGGTGCTGGGGCCCGCAACCGGATAGACCTCTGCCCGACGGTTGCTCGACGCGGGCGAAGCGGATGTCAGCGCCACCGTGAGGGTCACGACGAGGGTGATCACCACGCCAGCGAGGCGGCGGACCGGACGGGGCATCAAGGGGCTACTTCCGTGTTCTGTGGGTCTGGTGGGACTGGCGTGACGTTCGATCAGAACACGCCCGTCGTCGCTGGACAACAGGGTCGACGTAACTACACGCCTGTAGTTGACCGCGTCCAGGACTAGGCTCCGAGCCATGAGCCTGAATCCGTTCCGCAGGGCGCGCGAGGCACGTGAGCGCGAGCTGGCCGAGGCTGATCGCTGGCGGGTCGCGCGCAAGCTGGCCAACGACGACGTGACGGCGCTGGGTGAGGAGCTCGCCGAGCTCCACCTCGAGACCCTCGGGAGCGACCTCGACCTGGAGGCGACCGACCACTACCGCCGAGCGCTGGAGCACTACGACCAGGCCAAGGAACGGGTCCGCACCTCCGAGACGGCCGACGACGTCCTGGCCGGCGACCAGCTGCTGCAGGACGCGCGCTACCACCGCGCGGCCGTCCTCGCCCTCCAGGCCGGTGAACCTCTGCCCGCCCGCCGCGAGCCGTGCTTCTTCGACCCGCGCCACGGCCCCAGCGTCCGCGACATGCAGTGGACGCCACCTGCGGGAGTCGAGCGCACCGTCTCGGTCTGCGCGTCCGACGCCCGCCGGCTCGAGGGCGGCGCCGCCCCCGAGGTCCGGATGATCCGTGTCGGTGACCGGCACGTTCCCGTCCACGAGGCCGGCTCGGTCGAGGCCATCGTCAACCGCCACCGCACCATGGCCAGTGAGCGGTCCACCTCGCACAACAAGAAGAACCTGGCCGAGGCCTACATTCACCAGTCGGTCGACATTGCCAGCCAGGCCGCTGGGGGCGGGATGTGAGTCATGATGCGCATCGGCAGGCGGCGGCGCGAGGCTCGGCTGGCCGAGCTCGAGGCGTTCCGACTCGTGCGCCGGGCGGCTCATGAGGACGTGACGACGTTCGGTGAGGAGCTGGGCCAGCTGCACATCGAGACCCTCACCAGCGAGCTCGACGACACGATGCGCACCGACTACGAGCAGGCGCTGGACGCCTACGAGCGCGCCAAGGCACAGCTGACCGCCGCGGAGCACGCGTCCGACATCACCGGCGTGACCCGCACGCTCACGGACGGCCGGTTCTCGCACGCCTGCGTCCTTGCCGGCCGCGACGGCACGCCCAGGCCCACCCGACGCGAACCCTGCTTCTTCAACCCGGCACACGGTCCGGCTCACCACGACGTGGAGTGGGCGCCGCCGGGCGGCGTGCCCCGCGGCGTACCCGTCTGCTTCCGCGACTTCGAACGCCTCGCTGCCGGCGAGGCGCCCCCCGACATCCGGATGGTCCGGGTCGGCAACCGCCGCGCACCGTGGTTCGCGTCCGGTCCGGCCTACGCCGCCTGGGCGCAGGGGTGGTACGCCGACCTGGTGGACGACAACCGGATCGCGGCCGACCGCCTCACGATGACCTACTCGACCGCTCGCGCCGACAGCTGGGGAGTCGCGGGGGCTGTTGCCTGGTCCGACCCGGGCGCCTGGGACGGTGGCGGCATGATCGGCGGACACGACTACTCGGGCTCGCACGGGGACGGGGGCGTCGGCGGCGGGTTCGACGGTGGGGGTGGCGGAGACGGCGGAGGTGGCGGCGGCGACTGAGCCGTCAGGACTCGACGCGGTGCAGGCGTCGTGCGGCCTCGGCGATGGAGCCGCTCAGCGAGGGGTAGACGGTGAAGGCCTGCGCGAGCTTGTCGGCCGTCAGGGACTCGGCGACGGCGAGCGACACCACGTGGATGAGCTCTGAGGCCCGTGGCCCGACGACGACTCCCCCGACGATGATGCCGGTCCCGGGACGGATGAAGAGCTTGATGAAGCCGTCACGCACGCCCTGCATCTTGGCCCGGGCGTTGCCGGCCAGCGGCAGCATGACCACCTGGACCTGGATCTCGCCGGCGTCGACGGACTTCTGCGACCAGCCGACGGTGGCGATCTCCGGGGCGGTGAAGACGTTGGAGGAGACCTTCTTCAGGTCGAGGGGAGCCACCGCGTCGCCGAGGAAGTGCCACATCGCGATCCGCCCCTGCATGGCTGCCACCGAGGCCAGCATCAGGACGCCGGTGCAGTCGCCTGCGGCGTACACCCCTCGACACGACGTGCGGGACACGCGGTCGACCTTGATGAACCCGCCCTCGTCGGTCTCGACTCCGGCTTCCTCGAGGCCGAGGTCGGCGGTGTTGGGGACCGAGCCGAGCGCCAGGATGCAGTGCGACCCGGTGACCTCGCGACCGTCGGTCAGGCGCACGGTCACGACCTCGCCGTCGCGCGTCACCGACTCCATGCGCGACTGCGACAGGACCTCCATGCCGCGACGGGTGGCCACCTCTTCCAGTACGGCGCTGGCGTCGGCGTCCTCCCCGGGCAGCACCCGGTCGCGCGAGCTGACCAGGGTGACCGGGATCCCGAGCGCGAGATAAGCGCTGGCGAACTCTGCGCCGGTCACACCGGACCCGACCACGATCAGCTTCTCCGGCACCTCGGTGAGGTCATAGACCTGCTCCCAGGTGAGGATCCGTTCGCCGTCGGGCATGGCACCTGGCAGGGTCCGGGGCGCGGCGCCGGTCGCGACCAGGATCGAGTCGGCCTGGATCGTCTCGTCGCCCACGATGACGGTGAGGTCGGGTCCGAGTCGGCCCCGCCCCTTCACCATCCGCACCCCGTCACGCTCGAGCCGCGCAGCGATGTCGGCGGACTGGTCAGCGGCCAGCTTCTTGACGCGGGCGTTGACCTTGGCGAGGTCGACGCGGATCGTCGTCGTCGCGTCGCCCTCATGGTCGAAGAAGTCGATCCCCAGCTCCGCCGAGTCGCTGACCTCGGTCATCAGCTCGGCCGTGGCGATCAACGTCTTGCTCGGGACACAGTCGGTGAGGACCGCGGAACCACCGATACCGTCGGTGTCGACGACCGTGACCTCGGCGCCCAGCTGGGCCGCCACGTGTGCCGCCTCGTAGCCGCCGGGGCCGCCGCCAATGATCACCACTCGGTCCATGGGACCCATTGTTGCAGCGGGTCGAGGTGGTGGCCCGAGCGGCCATCAAGGCGGAAGTTTCCGCATGAGTTCCCCGGGCTGCGCCCCTAGCCTTGCCACATGACGATGGTGGGTGCCGACACAGCGCGGCTGGCAGATCTCGCGACCGAGTTCGGGGATGCTGCCGACGAGCTGGACGAGCTCGCCCGCCGACTCGCCGGCTCGATCGAGCGGACCGACTCCTGGCAGGGGCCGAGCGCCGATCGGTGCAAGATCGAGTGGAGCGGACTGGCGCAGACCCAGATGGCGAAGGTCGCCGACGGGCTCAACGCCGCCAGCCAGGACTTGCGCATCAACGCCTGGGCCCAGGACATCGCCAGTGGCGACACCCATCTCTACAAGGTCCTCGGGGGGCTCTACGACCTTGCCGTCACCGTCAAGGCCGGCGCGAAGGCGTGGAAGATGTGGAAGCGGATGTCGAACCTGTCCAAGTTCTTCCGCGCCCTGGCCATGCCGGCCCGAGGGTTTGCGGCCCTCTCCCGGACCGAGGCGCTGATCGCGGCCGGGAAGGCGTTCATCCACGGCACCAGCAAGAACCCGGTCATGCGTGCCTTCTCGCGCGCGGCCCTGCCGATGACGGTCCTCCGGGCGATCGGCGATGTCGTGACGGGCGGCGGATACCAGGATGGTCGCAAGTGGGCGACGCGAGGCTTCGCGGCTGCCGGTGGCCTCGGAGCCGTGGTGCTCATCGCCGGGGGTGTGGGTGCTGTCGCGACAGCACCGATCACCGCGACCGTCGCCGCCGTTGCGGTCACGGCGTACGGCCTCTGGGGCCTGGCCAACTACGGCTACGACAACCGGGACGCCATCGGGCGCGCGGTGAACGTCACCGGCGGCTGGCTCACCGACCGGTGGGACGACGCCACCCGCGCCGCCAAGGCGTACGCCCACACCATGCTCGCCACCCCCTCCGGAGCCACCCGATGACTGCCACGATCAGCGCCCCTCCCGTCCAGGATGCCGCACCCCGGCTGCGGCCGGTCGAGGTCTTCACCGACGAGGAGCTCTCCCTGCTGACCTACGGACCGGGTGCCGTGGTCACGCCCTACCTGTCCGGCCTGGCCACCCAGGACCTCGAGACTGCCCAGCGCACGGCCTACCGCGGGCTCGTCGCCCGCGGCATCGTTGATCCGGAGGCGGATCCCGGCGGAGGTCCCGTGCGGCTGGCGCTGCGTGAGGACATCCTGACCCTGGTGACTCTTCGTCAAGCAGCGACCACCCTCGTCGCCGTGGCCCGCACGCTCGTGGACGCACAGGACTTCTGGTACGCCCACGTGGTCGACGAGCTGGTCGTGCTCGAGGAGGTGACGGTGGACGGGTTGCACCGCTTCGCCCTCGGCTTCACCCGCGACCTGCCGGCGCTGCTCGTCGGCGCAGCGCTGCACGCCGACGCCACCGACGGCACGGGCGAGACGGTGTCGATCGACGCCATGCCCGACGACGAGGCCCCCGCACTGCTGCTGGAGGTCCTGGGGCAAGCACACCTGCGTGCCGATGTCGTCGTCATCTCCGCCAGGGACACCACGGGGACGACCGCGACCCGGCCGGAGCTGATCGGCGTGTTCTCCGGTCCGGACGGCTGCTGGTCCGTCGCCTCCACCCCGGGATCGGGGGCCGTGGCTGCGCCCGAGACAGCCGAGGGCCTCCGCCTCCGGATCCGGGACCTGGCTGCTCAGGCGGTGGCAACCGCATGAGCTGGCGCGGCATGGACACGGCTGTGGTCGCCGTACTCGGGGCAGACCTCCAGGATGCTGGAGCAAGGGTCAACGAGCTCAGTGCGCGCCTCGAGGCTCGGCTCGCCGACACCGACTGGATCGGGACCGACGCGACCCGGTTCCGCTCCGACTGGGAGGGCCGGCTTCGACCAGCCCTCGAGAACGCTCAGGAGGCGCTGGCCACGGCCGCCCAGATCGCCAGCGGGCACGTGCGCAACCAGACGGCAGCCAGCGACTGACATCTGCCGGACGAGGCCCGGGCGATCCTCAGAGGTGGATCATGTGGCCGGAGATGCCGTGGATGGCTTCCTTGACGGCCTCGCCGAGGGTCGGGTGGGCGAAGACGTTGCGGCTCACCTCGTCGGCGGTGAGGTCCCACATCTGGGCCAGCGTCAGTGCCGGCAGCAGCTCGGTGACGCTGGGCCCGATCATGTGCACGCCGATGATCTCGTTGTACTTCGCGTCCGCGACGACCTTGACGAAGCCGATGGCCTCACCGAGGCCCTTGGCCTTGCCGTTGGCCGAGAACGGGAAGGCGGCCGTCTTGACGTCGTAGCCCTTCTCCTTGGCCTGGGCCTCGCTGTAGCCGAAGGAGCCGATCTGCGGGTTGCAGTAGGTCGCGCGCGGGACCATGTCGTAGTTGACCGGCATCGTCTCGGCGCCGTTGATGGTCTCGGCCGCGACCATCGCCATGGCGTCGGCGACGTGGGCCAGCATGAGCTTGCCCGTGCAGTCACCGATGGCGTAGACGTTCGGCACGTTGGTACGGCAGTAGTCGTCGATCTCGATCGCGCCGCGCTCGTTGACCGTGACCCCGGTGTTCTCCAGGCCGTAGCCCTCGACGCGGGGCGCGAACCCGAAGGCGCTGAGCATCTTGTCGGCCTCCAGGACCTGCTGCTCACCCTCGCCGGACGCAGGGCTGACAGTGACCTTGACCCCCGACCCGGTGTCCTCGACGTTCTCGACCTTGGTCGACAACATGACCTTCACGCCGAGCTTCTTGTAGTGCTTGAGCAGCTCCTTGGAGATGTCGGCGTCCTCGGTGGGGACCATCCGGTCGAGGAACTCCACGATGGTGACGTCGACGCCGAAGTTGGCCATGACGTAGGCGAACTCGACACCGATCGCGCCCGACCCGCCGATGATGATCGAGCCGGGAAGCTCGGCGTCGAGGATCTGCTCCTCGTAGGTCACGACGTTGTCGCTGACCTTCATGCCCGGGAGCATCCGCACGGTGGCGCCGGCGGCGATGATCAGGTTGTCACAGGTGTAGGACGTCTTCTCGCCGTCCTTCTCCACGTCGATCCCGGTCGGACCGGTCAGCGTGCCCCAGCCGCTGATCTCGGTGATCTTGTTCTTCTTCATCAGGTAGTGGACGCCCTTGACGATGTCGGCGCTCACCTGCCGCGACCGCGCGTGCGTGGGCCCGAAGGACATCGTGGCGTCGCCCTCGATGCCGAACTGCTCCTTCTCGTGCACGAGCGTGTGCGCGAGCTCGGCATTCCTCAGCAGCGCCTTCGACGGGATGCAGCCGACGTTGAGGCAGACACCGCCCCAGTACTTCTCCTCCACGACGGCGACCTTCTGGCCGAGCTGGGAGGCGCGGATGGCGGCGACGTAGCCACCGGGGCCGGCGCCGAGGACGAGGGTGTCGAAGTGGGTCACGGGACCAGATTAGCGGCTGGTGTGAGTCACCTACGATCGCCCGGGTGAGGACTCTGAGGTTCGCCTCCACCGTGGCGGCGCCGCCTGCCGAGGTCTGGTCGTGGGTGGTGACGCCCGAGGGAATCAACCACGAACTCGGACCCCTGGTGCGCATGCGTATGCCGAGCCGCTGGCGAGGTTCCTCGATCGAGGAGCTGCCGCTCGACGAACCCCTGGGCTGGGCCTGGCTCCTGCTGTTCGGCGTACTGCCGTTCGACGCCGATCGGCTCCGCCTCACCGAGGTCGTGCCCGGCCGCCTGTTCCAGGAGAGATCGACCCTGCTCAGCGCTCGCCGCTGGAGCCACCGTCGCGAGGTCGTGGCGTGCTCGACAGGCACGTCCGTGAGCGACGTGCTCGAGGTGGAGGGACGTGCGCTGACGCCGACCGCGGTCGTCGCCCTGCTCGCCACCGCCCTGTTCCGTCATCGACACCGACGTCTGCGGGCGCGCTTCGGCGTCCCTGCTGGGTAGCCTGCTGCCCGTGACGCTCTACGCCGCCTACGGGACGAACATGGACCCCGCCCGCATGGGCGAGCGCTGCCCGCACTCGCCCTTGCGCTCCACCGGGTGGATCCCTGGGTGGCGGTTGACCTTCGGCGGCGAGGAGCACGGCTGGGACGGAGCTCTCGCCACGATCGTCGAGGACCACTTCGAGCAGGTGTATGTCGCGGTCTACGACGTCACTCCCGAGGACGAGACCGAGCTCGACCGCTGGGAGTCGGCCGACACCGGCCTCTACCGCAAGACCAAGGTGCGGGTCTCGACCATGTCCGGCGAGGTCGTAGCCTGGGCCTACGTGCTGGACGCGTTCGAGGGTGGCGTGCCCAGTGCGCACTACCTGGGCGTGCTTGCCGACGCAGCCGAGGCGGCCTCGGCGCCGGAGGACTACGTCGCGTCCCTGCGTCGGCGCGACTGCCGTTCGACCGGGCTCTAGCTCCGCTCGCGCTGCATCACGTGCGCGCAGTCGCGCGCCAGGCGGCCAGACCGACGTCGACGATGCCGGCACGCGGCAGGCCCGGCACTGACGCGATCGGCACCCATTCGGCGTAGTCGGTGGAACCGCCGACCTCGAGGGTCCCGAGCGTTCCGCCGACGACCCGCGCGGAGAAGACCAACCTGAGGTGCCGCGCCCACCGGTCGGTTGCGAGCAGCCGGTCCTCGGGAGCCTTGATGTGCGAGTCGACCGCGAGCAGACCGGTGAGCTCCACATCGAAGCCGGTCTCCTCCCGCACCTCGCGCAGCACGCCCTGCTCGGTCGTCTCGGGCAGGTCGACCCCACCCCCGGGCAACGACCAGCCGGGCTCGCTGTGCCCCTCGCCGTTCCACCACGAGAGCAGGACACGGTCGTCGTCCATGATCACGGCGTACGCCGCGAGCCGGGTGTCGTAGTCGTAGAACTCGAGGTCCGTCGGGATCGCTTCGTCGATGGCGGGCACGCCCACATCCTGCCTCTCCCGGTGCGACGTCCTAGGATCGCCCGGTGAACGACACCACCACCCAAGCCCAGCAGGCCGCCACGAAGCTGGCCGAGCTCACCGGCGTCGAGCGCCACGACGTCGCCCTGGTCCTCGGCTCCGGCTGGTTGCCGGCCGTCGACGCGCTCGGCCCGGCCACTGCCGAGATCGCCACCACCGACCTGCCGGGCTTCCACGCCGCCGGGGTCGTGGGTCACTCCGGCAAGATCCGCAGCGTCGCCGTCGGTGACAGGCAGGTGCTGGTGTTCCTCAGCCGCACCCACTTCTACGAGGGCAAGGGCGTCGCCGCCGTCGTCCACCCCGTGCGTACGGCCGCAGCAGCGGGCTGCTCGACCATCGTGCTCACCAACGGCTGCGGCGGCCTGAAGGACACCTTCAAGCCCGGCCAGCCGGTGCTGATCTCCGACCACATCAACCTGACGGCCACCAGCCCGATCGAGGGCGCCAACTTCGTCGACCTCACCGATCTCTACTCACCTCGCCTCCGCGCGTTGTGCAAGGAGATCGATCCCAGCCTCGACGAGGGCGTCTACGTCCAGTTCCCCGGCCCCCACTACGAGACCCCCGCCGAGATCGGCATGGTGCGTGCCATCGGCGGACATCTGGTGGGCATGAGCACGACGCTCGAGGCCATCGCGGCCCGCGAGGCCGGGCTCGAGGTGCTGGGGATCAGCCTGGTCACCAACCTGGCCGCCGGGATCAGCGGCGAACCTCTTGACCACGCCGAGGTCCTCGAGGCCGGGAGGACCGCGGCCAGCCGGATGGGCGAACTCCTCGGCCAGATCGTGCCGCGCATCTGATGCGCGTGCTGGTGACCGGGGCTGCCGGTTCGATCGGTCGCGTCGTGACCCTCGGCCTGTGCGAGCGCGGGCACGAGGTCGTGGGCCTCGACCTCGTCCCGGAGCCCGAGGGCTTCACCGGCGACTGGCACACGATCGACTGCAGCGACCCGGAGGCGGTGCGCGCCGTCTTCGCCGAGCAGCACCTCGACGGTGTCGTCCACCTCGCTGGCGTAGCCGATGAGCGAGACCTGCCCACGGAGATCACCTCGCACGTCATCACCACGGCCGCGTTGCTCGACGCCATGGTGGAGTACCGCGTCGAGCGCATCGTCTACGCCGGTTCGAACCACGCCGTGGGCCGCACCCCCCGACCCGCTGACGGCCTCGTCTCCGACGACGCCCTCCCCCGCCCCGACACGTTCTACGGCGTCGCGAAGGTGGCGGCGGAGGCACTGCTGAGGCTGTACGCCGACCGCCACTCGATCGACGCGATCAGCTGTCGCATCGGCAGCTTCCTGCCCGAGCCGACGACCGTCCGCAACCTCGCCACCTGGCTCTCCCCCGACGACGCCGTCCGCATGGTCGAGGCGGCGCTCACCGCTCCGGCACCGGGCTACGCAGTGGTCTACGGCATCAGCAACAACGCCGACGCCTGGTGGGACCTCGAGCCCGGCCGTCGGCTGGGCTACGAGCCGCAGGACGACGCGGCGGCATACCGCGACCGGATCGAGCCCCGGGACGAGGACGAGATGGAGGCAGCGCACGTCGGCGGTCCCTACGCCGGTCCGGAGTTCTACCGGCCGGCGCTCGACTTCGGGTGAGCGGCTGACGTGCCCGACGCCGACGCGAGCTTCCTCGACCTCCTCTACTCCGGCGCGGACCGCGTCGAGTTCGATCGCCTCGTCGCGGCTCACCCCGAGCGCGCCGGCGACTACGACCTCGCGCTCCGTCTGCGTGACCTGATCGCGCGTCACCGCTCCCGCGAGGCCGAGCTGTCGGCGCTCTACGAGACCGCGCACGACCTGACCGCGATCCGCGACCTCGACGAGATCCTCACGGCCATCGTCCGGCGGGCCCGCCTGCTGCTGGGCGCCGACATGACCTACCTCTCGCTCAACGACGAGGTCGAGGGCGCTTCCTACATGAAGGTCACCGACGGCGCGCTGACCCGTGAGTTCACGACGCTGCGGCTGCCGTTGGGCACCGGGCTGCTCGGCCTGGTCGCACAGACCGGGGCGCCGTACTTCACCGAGGACTACCAGGCGGACGCCCGGTTCGTGCACCGCCACGACATCGACCACGCCGTCGCGGGCGAGGGCATCCGGGCCATCCTGGGCGTGCCCCTGCTCGTCGAGGGACGCGTCATCGGCGCGCTGCTCGCCGTGCACCGCACCGTGCGACAGTTCCCCTCCGACGAGGTCTCGCTGCTGATGTCCTTCGCGGCGCACGCGTCCGTCGCCCTGGAGAACGCCCGCCTGTTCGCCCGCCTGGACGAGGCCAACCGGACGATCTCCGCGCACGCGACATCGGTGGAGGCGGCCGCTCTGGCGCACGAGCGCATGACCGACCTGCTCCTCGCCGGCGGCGGGGTGGCGGAGGTGGTGGAGGTGCTCGCGCAGGTGCTCGGCGGGGACGTCGCCGCCTGGGACCCGGCCGGTCAGCTCCTGGCCGGCTCCGACGTGGACGACCGCACAGCGATCCTCGAGGTCGCTGGGGAGTCGGCCCGGTCAGGACACGCCATCGATGCCGGGCGGGCCTGGGTCGCGGCGGCGGTGGCGGCCGGAGAGCACGTCACCACCGTGATCCTCCACGGCCGGGCGGCCCCGCTCGACCCGGTCGAGCAGCGCACCCTCGAGCGCGGCGCCCTCGTCACCGCGCTGGTGCTGGTCTTTGCGCGCAGCGTCGCCGAGGCCAGCGAGCGTCTCGGCACCCAGCTCCTGGTGGACCTGGTCGAGGGGCGCGAGCTCGACCCCGACCGGCTGCGCGAGCGAGCCCGCCGGCACACCTTCGACCCCGATGCGGGGCTGGTCCTGGCCACCGCCATCATCGACGGCGACTGGGGTGCCGCTGCTCGGGCAGCATCGCGCTTCGCCTTACAACACCGCGGGATCTCGGCGAACCACCACGGCGACCTGCTCGTCCTGGCGCCCGCCGCCGACGCGATCGCGTTCGGCACGAAGGTCTTGTCGGCACTCGGCGCGAGCGCCACGGTGGGGGTCGCCGCCACGTCCGTCGGTGACGTCCCCGCGGCGTACGACTCCTCGCACCGCGCCGCCGTCGCCCTACGCGCCCTGGGACGGCACGGCGAGGTGGGCGACGCCTCCTCCCTGGGCATGGCCAGCCTCCTGCTCGGGGACGCGACTCCGGAGGCTGTCACCCACTACGTCGAGAGCACCCTGGGTCCGGTGCTGGCTCACGACGCCCAGCGGGGTACGGCGCTGCTGGCGACCCTGGAGGCGTGGTTCGACCGCGCTGGCTCGATCGCAGGCACCGCCGAGGCACTGCACGTGCACCCCAACACCGTCAGCCAGCGACTGGCTCGGATCGGGGAGCTGCTCGGCCCGGCGTGGCGCGAGCCGGCCGTGGCCCTGGAGCTCCAGGTCGCACTGCGTCTGCTCAAGCTCCAGCAACTGTGACGAAGACACATGCTTGGCGCCCGAATATGGCCGCTCACCACATAGCGGAGGTCCGCGGCCACGCCTAGCGTGAGCGCCATGCCTGAGAGCCACGTCACACCGAGCGCACCGACCGGGCCCTCCGTCCTTCACGGTCGCACGGCCGTCGTCACGGGCGGTGCCAGCGGCATCGGCGCCGCGATCGCCACGCGGCTGGCCGGGGCCGGCGCCAGCATCATCGTCGTCGACCGAGACACCGAGGGCGCCGAGCGGGTTGCGGACCTCGTCCGCGGCAAGGCCCTGACCCTCGACCTCGCGGACGGAGACGCCGTCACCGCCGCGATGGAGGGCGTCGATGCCGACATCCTCGTCAACAACGCAGGCATCCAGCACGTGGCCCCGATCGAGGACTTCGAGCCGGCCATGTTCCGCCAGATCCACGCGATCATGCTCGAGGCCCCCTTCCGGCTGGCCCAGGCGCTGCTGCCGGGGATGTACGCCCGCGGCTGGGGCCGGCTGATCCACGTCTCCTCGGTGCACGGCCACCGTGCGTCGGCATACAAGAGCGCCTACGTCAGCGCCAAGCACGGCCTGGAGGGGCTCTCCAAGGTGATCGCCCTGGAGGCCGCCGAGCACGGGGTCACGAGCAACACGATCTGCCCGGGCTACGTCCGGACGCCGTTGGTGGAGGGCCAGATCGCCGACCAGGCGTCGACGCACGGCATCCCCGAGGGCGAGGTCGTCGAGCGGGTCCTGCTCGAGCGCTCGGCGCTCAAGCGACTGGTCGAGCCCGACGAGGTGGCCGAGGTCGTCCACTTCCTGTGCAGCAGCGCCGCCCAGTCGATGACCGGCTCCTCCTACCTGATGGACGGCGGCTGGACCGCCGCCTGAGCACCACCCTGCACCCATCCCGATCCCGCAGTGCCCCTAGAGTCCGTCCGAGAAAGGCATTCATCATGTCCACGTCCACGCAGTCACCGGGCAGCCCGCCCGAAGCCAGCGAGCAGCCGAAGACCAACATCGTCAAGGTCGTCTTCGCCTCGCTGATCGGCACCGCCGTCGAGTGGTACGACTTCTTCCTCTACGGCTCGGCGGCCGCTCTCGTCTTCGGCAGCCTGTTCTTCCCCGAGAGCGAGCCGGCGACTGCGACGATGCTGGCCTTCGGCACCTACGCACTGGGCTTCGTGGCGCGACCCCTCGGCGGGATCGTCTTCGGCCACTTCGGCGACCGGGTCGGTCGCAAGAAGATGCTGGTCACCTCGCTGCTGCTCATGGGGGTCGCCACCTTCGCGATCGGCCTGTTGCCGACGTACGCCACGATCGGCATCGCCGCGCCGATCCTGCTGCTGACCTGCCGCCTGGTCCAGGGCTTCGCAGTCGGGGGCGAGTGGGGCGGCGCCGTCCTGATGGCCGCCGAGCACGGGGACGACGCCCGGCGCGGCTTCTGGTCGTCGTGGCCGCAGGCGGGCGTGGCGCTCGGCAACCTGTTCGCCACCGGGATCCTGTGGGTGCTGGCCGCTGTCCAGTCCGATGACGCCTTCAACGCGTGGGGCTGGCGCATCCCGTTCCTGCTCAGCGCGGTGCTGGTCATCATCGGCCTGTGGGTCCGCCTCTCGATCGAGGAGTCGCCCGTCTTCAAGGAGGCCCAGGCCGAGATCCAGTCCACGGACAAGAAGCACGTGCCGATCCTCCAGGTCATCAAGCTCTACCCCCGCGAGGTCTTCGTCGCGATGGGCATGCGGATGGCCGAGAACATCTCCTACTACCTCTTCACCGTCATCTCGATCACGTTCCTGACGACCTACGTCGGCACCACCGGCGACAAGAGCATCATCCTGAAGGCCCTGCTCATCGGCGCGGTCGTGCACTTCACGGCGATCCCTCTCCTCGGTGCCCTCTCCGACCGGGTCGGCCGGCGACCGCTCTACGTCATCGGCGCCGTGGGCGTGGCTGCCTGGTCGTGGGTGTTCTTCGACCTGATCACCAGCAAGGACGAGTCCAAGATCATCCTCGCGGTCGTCGTCGGGCTGGTCCTGCACGCGTTCATGTATGCCCCGCAGGCCGCCTTCTTCTCCGAGCTGTTCGGCACGTCGGTCCGCTACACCGGCGCCTCGGTCGGCTACCAGCTCGCCTCGATCTTCGCCGGAGCGCTCGCTCCCATCATCGCGATCAAGCTGCTCGGGGCCGCGACGGAGGGCGACACCAACGTCGACTCGGTGGCGATCTACATGACGATCGCTTCGGTGATCACGTTGATCGCGGTCTACTTCGCCAAGGAGACCCGCGCCTCGTCGTTGCGCCACGACCGGGTGCTGCCCGACGCGCACTGAGTGCCACCTGTACGCCGAAGGCCGGCCCGCGACGCCGTGGGCCGGCCCGTCGGCGGCTCAGCTCGCGCACGCCTCGATCTCGTCCACCTTCGGGTTGTAGTGGCGTCTAGACATCATGCGCAGCTCCTTCAACCGGGGCAGGGCCGCGATGGGGGTGAGGTCGCCGTCGGTGATGTTGGTCGAGCCGTAGATATGGAGCAGCTCGAGCGCAGTCAGCCCCCGGAGCGGGGCCAGCGACGCCAGGTTGCCGCATTCACAGAGATTGAGCTGGCGCAGTTCGACGCACTCGATCAGGTCGTCGATCGTGGACAGCTTCCGGCAGCCCTCCAGGTCGAGGGACTCGAGGTTCGCCAGCCGGCGAAGTGCGCTCACGTCGTGCAGCTTGTTCGCCAGTGGCACTGACAGTTCGCGCAGGTCCGTGAACCGCTGCACGCCGCTGAGGGATCGCAACCGGGGCCGATCCATCATGACGAGCCGCCGCAGTCGGGTGAGCTCCGCCAACGGTTCGAGATCGGCTTGGTCATAACTCCCGACGCTCAGACGTTGCAGTTGGGGAGCCGTGCCGACCGTTGCCCTGACCTGGTGCCAGTCGCACGACAGGTCGGTCAGGTTGGGAAAGGACGCGAGGTCGATGGTGAGTGCAGGGTCTGTCACCACACTGAGCATCTCGAGCGTGTCGCCGAGGGCGCTGAGGGGCGCCAGGCTCCGCAGTCGCCGGTCAAGGATCACAAGTTGACGGACCGGCAGCCCGCGAACGAACTCCAGGTCGGGCTCGTTGAACCCGTGCCCGTAGTTGAGCACCAGCCGGTCCGCTTCGCCGGACTCGATCAAGCTCGCAGCTTCGGCCGACCAGGGTCCGGTGACAAGCACTTCCACACGATCTTTGAAGTGGCCGACCGCGAAACCTGGCTTGTTGCTCGGTGGGTCAGGCCGATGGGTCACGTCGCCCAACCTAGCCTCGCCGTGGGCCGGCCCGTCGGCGTACCCCTTGACTTCGAGTGCACTCCAAGGCAGAGACTGACGCCATGAGCCTGACCATCGCGGAGGCCGCGGAACGCACGGGCCTGACCGCCCACACGCTGCGCTACTACGAGCGGGACGGCCTGATGCGCACGGCTGTTCGGCGCTCCGCATCGGGACACCGCGCCTACGAAGATGCGGACCTGGCCTGGATCAGCCTCATCTCCAAGCTCCGCGCGACCGGGATGCCGATCCGCGACGTGAAGCTCTACGCCGCACTCGTGCGGGCCGGGGACGGCAACGAGGCCGAGCGCCTCGCCCTGCTGAAGGCACATCGCGAGCGCGTGCTCGAGCAGCTCGACGAGGTGCGTTCGCACCTGGGTGCCATCGAGTTCAAGATCGACCTCTACGAAGGGGCTGTCCACGTCCGGTCTTGACTTCGAGCGCGCTCCAACCCGTTGACTCTTCATCATGACCACTCACCAGCGACAGCTCGGCGACCTGACCGTCTCGACCCTCGGCCTCGGCTGCATGGGGATGAGCGAGTTCTACGGGACCGCCGACGACCAGCAGGGCATCGAGACCATCCACCGCGCCCTTGACCTCGGCGTCACCTTCCTCGACACCGCCGACATGTATGGCCCGTTCACCAACGAGCGGCTCGTGGGGAAGGCCATCGCCGCCAGCCAGCACAGTCGCGACGACATTCAGCTCGCCACCAAGTTCGGCAACGAACGGCTCCCCGACGGCACGCGGGTGGGCATCAACGGCAGCCCGGAATACGTCCGCTCGGCCTGCGACGCCAGTCTGCAGCGACTCGGCGTCGACCACATCGACCTCTACTACCAGCACCGTGTCGACCAGGGCGTCCCGATCGAGGAGACCGTCGGCGCCATGGCGGAGCTCGTCGAGGCCGGAAAGGTCCGCCACCTCGGCCTGTCCGAGGCCGCTCCCGAGACGATCCGCCGCGCTCATGCCACGCATCCGATCACGGCTCTGCAAACGGAGTACTCCCTCTTCACCCGTGATCTCGAGGACGACATCCTGCCGGTCCTCCGTGAGCTCGGCATCGGGCTGGTCCCCTACTCCCCGCTCGGCCGCGGCATCCTCACCGGGGCCATCACGCCGGGCTCACTGCCTGCCGACGACTCCCGATCGAGCGCCTACTTCCCCCGGCTCAACGGCGAGGCGCTCGAGGCGAACCTCGCGCTCGTCGACCGCGTCCGTGCCATCGCGGCCGAGAAGGGGTGCACGCCCGGCCAGCTCGCTCTCGCGTGGGTTCTCGCCCAGGGCGACGACGTGGTGCCGATCCCGGGCACCAAGAGAGTGGCCTACCTGGAGGAGAACGTCGGTGCACTCGACGTCGCGCTCAGCAGCGACGACCTCAAGGCCCTCGACGCTGCCGTGCCGCGAGGATCGGTCGTGGGCGCGAGGTACGGCGACATGTCGCACATCGACGCCTGACGAGCAGGCCTGAGCCATGTAACGCCGGGTTACCCCTTGTACCCACCCCTGTACGTCCGAGGGGGTACAGGAGGTAACCCGGCGTTACAGCTGGAGGGCGTAACGGGGCCCGCTCAGGTCGCGGCGATCCCCATCTTCCCCTCGCGGAAGGCGTCGACGAAGAGCGAGTGGTCCTCCCGCGCGCGCAGGGCGTACTCGATGCCCCACTGGCCCAACCACTCGTTGAACTCGCGCCGCCGACCCTTGAGGGAGTCCACGATGGCCTTCTCGACCTGGATGTCGACGAGGTCCTGCTCGCTGTCCTCGTCGGAGGCGCAGTGGATCTTCGCCGTCGCCCGACCGAGCAGGTCCACGACGGCCTGCATGTCCTCGGGCTCGTTGATGTTGGTCCAGTCGAGGTCCACCTCGTACGGCGACATCTCACTGACGACGTAGCCGATCCCGTCGATGCGGGTGTGACCGAGCAGGGGGTCGGTGTGCACCTGCAGGGCGCGCTGGCTGACCGCGGTGCGGTGCCCCTCGTGCTCGAAGTAGGCGTCCACCTCGCTGGCGTCGACGAACCGCGAGACCGCCGGGATGTTGGCCTGCTTCATCGAGAGCACCACGTCGTTGTCCAACGCCTGGCTGTAGCCCTCGACCAGCACGTTGTAGGCCGGGAGACCGGCACTGCCGATCCCGAAGCCGGACTTGCCGACCACGTCGCGCAGGTCGTAGAACAGGGACCGGTCGAAGCGCTTGGACTCCGGGATCGTGTCGAGGTAGTCGCGGAACGCGCTGACGACCTTGGTGCGCTCCTCGCGGTCCAGCCGCCGCGCGCCGTCGCCCTCGGCGAAGCGGCGTACTCCCTTCGTGAGCACGGTCATCTCGTCGAGCAGATCGGCGCGACGCAGGGACCGCGCGCTCTCGAGCGCCACCAGCACGGGTCCGTCGGCGTTCTCGAGGTTGAGCGCGAAGTCGTCGTCCTTGTCGACGCGCGCATAGTGGTCGACCTGGGCGAGGTAGGAGCGCAGGTAGCGCGCGATCAGCTTGCGCACGGCGTCCTCGGGCAGCGCCTTCTGCCACCCGATCAGCGCCAGGCTGGCGACGAAGCGCTGGAGGTCCCAGACGTAGCGCCCGAGGTAGGCCTCGTCGAAGTCGTTGACGTCGAAGATCAGCCGGCCGTCGGAGTTGAGGTAGGTGCCGAAGTTCTCGACGTGCAGGTCGCCGTGGATCCAGATGCGCTCCGACCCGTGGTCGCACCAGTCCTCGGGCTCCTGGGTGACGTCGTTGTAGAACAGGCACGCCGAGCCGCGGTAGAACGCATGCGGATCGAGCGCCATCTTGCGGTACTTCGCCCGGAAGGCCACCGGATCGGCCCGCATCAGCGGCGCGAACGCCTCCCGGATCACGTCGACGATGGTCTCGGAGCGCGCCGTCTTGCTCATCCGTGCCATGGCCGCACTCTAGGCCTCCCCCTGTGGCCACGCACCCGTTGACAGGCACCCGACGGCGGGGGTTTGGTGGTGGGGAGTACGCCGCCAGCGACCCACCACCGAGGGGAACCCGATGTCCGAGGACCAGCAGGAGCCTGACGCAGAGCAGACGGCGACACACTCCGGGGATGCCGGGCTCCCGGACCCCGACGACGTGCCGCCGGAGACCGTCGAGCAGCTCGAAGCCGAGCGCGAGGAGCGCCTGGACCCCGAGAACCGTCCGGACAACGCGGAGATCGACAACACGGACCGGACCTTCGACTCGGGCTCGGGCCGCTTCACCGATGACCCCGACCACGACCCGGAGGACCAGCCGTACGCGGAAGGCGACCGTGAGGCCTGAGCGCACCGGCAGCCGCACCCGACCGATAGCGTCGGCCCATGACTCACGACAGCACCCCCCCCGATCTGCTGACCCGCGCCCGCGCCTGGGCCGCGGAGGATCCGGACCCGCAGACGAAGGCCGAGCTGGAGCAGGTGATCGCAGACGTCGAGTCGGGTGGCGACGCCACTGACCTGGCGCACCGGTTCGCCGGCACCCTCGAGTTCGGGACGGCTGGCCTGCGCGGCGCGCTGGGCGCGGGACCCAACCGGATGAACCGGGTCGTCGTGACGCGCGCTGCGGCCGGCCTGGCGGCATACCTCCTGGACACCGGGCACCGCGGTGGCAGCGTGGTGATTGGCTTCGACGCTCGCCACAACAGCGACGCCTTCGCGCGCGACACCGCCGAAGTGATGACCGGTGCCGGCCTCAAGGCGCTGGTGCTGCCCAGGCCGCTGCCCACGCCGCTGCTCGCCTTCGCGATCCGCGAGCTCGGGTGCGCGGCAGGCGTGATGGTGACAGCCAGCCACAACCCGCCCCAGGACAACGGCTACAAGGTCTACCTCGGGGACGGCAGCCAGATCGTGTCGCCCGCCGACCGGGAGATCGCGGCCCGGATCGACGCCGTCGGTGCGCTCGCCGAGGTGCCGCGAGGCAACGCCGGGACCGTGGTACGCGAGGAGATCGTCGACAACTATCTCGACACCGTGGCCGACCTCGCGACCGACGGTCCGCGCGACCTCACGATCGTCTACACGCCCCTGCACGGCGTGGGCGGCACGTCAGTGATCCAGGTCCTCGAGACGGCCGGCTTCGACGCGCCCCACGTCGTCAGCCAGCAGGAGCACCCCGACCCGGACTTCCCGACGGTCGCGTTCCCCAATCCCGAGGAGCCCGGTGCGATGGACCTCGCCATGGCGCTCGCCGCACAGAAGTCCGCCGACATCGTCGTGGCCAACGACCCGGACGCGGACCGCTGCGCCGTCGCCGTCCCAGGCGCCCACGGCTGGCGCATGCTCAGCGGGGACGAGGTGGGTGCGCTGCTCGGTCACCACCTGCTGAGCAGCGGCCGCACCGGCACCTACGCCAACTCGATCGTGTCCTCCAGCCTGCTGGGCAAGATGGCGGCGGCCGCCGGGCAGCCCCACGAGGAGACCCTGACCGGCTTCAAGTGGATCAGCCGTGCCTCCGGACTCGCCTTCGGCTACGAGGAGGCGCTGGGCTACTGCGTGGACCCCGATCACGTGAAGGACAAGGACGGCGTCTCCGCGCTGCTGCTCGTGTGCGAGATCGCGGCCCGCGTCAAGTCGGAGGGCCGCACCCTCGACGACCTCCTCGACGACATCGCTGCCGAGCACGGGCTGCACGCCACCGACCAGCTCTCCGTCCGCTTCGACGACCTGAGCGCCATCCCGGCCACCATGCAGCGCCTCAGGGAGACCCCGCCGGCCAGCCTGGGCGGTCTCGCGGTCGAGCGGATCGACGACCTGTCCGAGGGCAGCGCCAGCCTGCCACCCACCGACGGGCTGCGCTTCGCGCTGGCCGGTGGCGCTCGGGTGATCGTCCGGCCGAGCGGCACCGAGCCCAAGGTGAAGTGCTACCTCGAAGTCGTCATCCGGGTCGACCCGGAGGACGGGGTCGGCGCCGCCCGTATCGCGGCAGCCGGTCGCCTCGACGCCATCAAGGGTGACCTCAGGATCGCCGCAGGGCTCTGACCTGACGCAGGCTCAGAGCAGGAATGACGCCACCAGCGCCAGCACCGACGCCCCGATCAGGATGATCGGCAGCCAGGCCGGCTGTCGGCGTACGCCTGCCGCCAGGGCCAGCTGTTCGTCGGACAGCAGCGAGATCCCGGCCGCCGCGCGGGCCCGCTCCATCCGGTCGCGGACCTCCTTCTCGACGTAGTCCACGTAGTCGATCTCGGTGATCGGCTGGTCGGTGTCCTTCCGGGTCGCGGGCTTGTCCCCCACCATCGTCTTGCGCCACGTCCGGCCCAACGCGGTCGACACGTAGCGCTTGTCCCCGGCGCGCACGGCCAACACCTGGCGTACGGCGAGTGCCTCGATGGCCACCAGGGGCAGGCGGACGGTCTCCACGACGTTGCGCATCACGAGGTCCTCGGACGTGACCGAGAGGCGTGGCCAGAGCATCGTCGCCCAGCCCAGCACCCCGACCAGGACCGCTCCGGCCACCACCTGCGCCGGCATTCCCCCAGGGTCGGCGACGGCGATCATCACCACCACCAGGGCGCCGATCACGGCAAGACTCCCCATGATCAGTCCGCTGGTCGGGCGGAAGCGCAGTTCGTCGTCCTGGTCGTGCGGCATCGTGCTCCTCAGTGTTTTTCAGCCCTGACCGATGCAACCCTATGCTGGGTCGGTGACGACAACTTCTGCCTCGACGGGGAGTGCAGGGGACTTCGACGACATCACCTCGTCCGAGTCCTCGCTGCGCCGATTCCTCCATGGGCTGCCCGGTGTCGACCAGGTCGGGGCGGAAGCCCGGGCGGCGGGCCTCGGCACTCGCTCGATCAAGACCACGGCCAAGAGCTTCGCCATCGACCTCGCCATCCGGATGGTCGACCTGACCACCCTCGAGGGCCAGGACACCCCGGGCAAGGTCAGGGCGCTCGCCTCCAAGGCCATGCGGCCCGACCCTGCCGACCCGACCTGTCCGATGGCCGCCGCCGTGTGTGTCTACCCCGACATGGTCGCGACCGCGAAGCAGACGCTGGGAAGCTCCGGCGTCAAGGTGGCCGCCGTGGCCACCGCGTTCCCCAGCGGCCGGGCGGCCCTCGACATCAAGCTGGCCGACACCCGTGATGCGGTCGAGGCTGGTGCCGACGAGATCGACATGGTCATCGACCGTGGCGCCTTCCTCTCCGGCCGCTACCTCCAGGTCTTCGACGAGATCGTCGCCGTCCGCGAGGCGTGCGGCGACGCGCATCTCAAGGTGATCTTCGAGACCGGCGAGCTGCAGACCTACGACAACGTCCGTCGCGCCTCGTGGCTGGCGATGATGGCCGGCGGCCACTTCATCAAGACTTCGACCGGCAAGGTGCAGCCCGCTGCCACGCTGCCCGTCACGCTGATCATGCTCGAGGCCGTGCGCGACTTCCGCGACCAGACC
The DNA here is from genome assembly GCF_035576065.1 of Nocardioides sp. Taxonomy (GTDB): domain Bacteria; phylum Actinomycetota; class Actinomycetes; order Propionibacteriales; family Nocardioidaceae; genus Nocardioides. Next base: position 246,785 of record NZ_DATLWX010000001.1, on the reverse strand, counting down.
GGCCAGATGATCGGGGTCAAGCCCGCTGGCGGCATCCGGACCTCCAAGGACGCCATCAAGTACCTCGTCATGGTCAACGAGATCGCCGGCCCCGACTGGCTCGACCCCGACTGGTTCCGGTTCGGCGCGTCGACGCTGCTCAACGACCTGCTCATGCAGCGCACCAAGATGACGACCGGCCGCTACTCCGGCCCCGACTACTTCACCCTGGACTGAGGCGACACACACATGGTCAAGGTTCCCGAGCGGGCCACCCCGTTCTTCGAGTACGCCCCGGCCCCCGAGTCTCGGGCCATCGTCGACATCAAGGCGTCCTACGGCCTGTTCATCGACGGTGAGTTCGTCGACGGGCACGGCGCCAGCTTCAAGACGATCAACCCCGCCACCGAAGAGGTCCTCGCCGAGGTCGCCGAGGCCGACGAGGCTGACATCGACCTCGCCGTCCGGGCCGCGCGGCGCGCCCACACCCGGGTGTGGGGCCGGATGCCTGGCAGCGAGCGAGCCAAGTACCTCTTCCGCATCGCCCGGATCATCCAGGAGCGGGGTCGCGAGCTCGCGGTCCTGGAGTCCATCGACAACGGCAAGCCCATCAAGGAGTCGCGCGACATCGACATCCCCGTCGTCGCGGCGCACTTCTTCTACTACGCGGGCTGGGCCGACAAGCTGTCGTATGCCGGTCTCGGCACGGACCCGAAGCCGCTGGGGGTCGCTGGCCAGATCATTCCGTGGAACTTCCCCCTGCTCATGCTCGCGTGGAAGATCGCACCCGCGCTCGCCGCCGGCAACACGGTCGTCCTCAAGCCGGCCGAGACCACCCCGCTCACCGCCCTGCTCTTCGCCGAGATCTGCCAGCAGGCTGACCTGCCGCCGGGGGTCGTCAACATCGTCACGGGCGCCGGCGCCACGGGCCGGGCGATCGTCGCTCACCCTGACGTCGACAAGATCGCCTTCACCGGCTCGACCGATGTCGGCAAGGCCATCGCTCGCGCGGTCGCCGGCACGAAGAAGAAGGTCACCCTCGAGCTCGGAGGCAAGGCCGCCAACATCGTCTTCGACGACGCGCCGATCGACCAGGCGATCGAGGGCATCGTCAACGGGATCTTCTTCAACCAGGGTCACGTCTGCTGTGCCGGGTCGCGCCTGCTCGTGCAGGAGTCGGTCGCCGACGAGGTCCTCGAGCGGCTGAAGCGCCGGATGTCCACGCTGCGCGTGGGTGACCCGCTCGACAAGAACACCGACGTCGGTGCCATCAACTCCGCCGAGCAGCTGGCGAAGATCCGTGAGCTCTCCGACGTCGGCGAGCAGGAGGGCGGCGAGCGGTGGTCGCCGGCGTGCGACCTGCCGGAGAACGGCTTCTGGTTCCCGCCCACCCTCTTCACCGGCGTGACCCAGGCCCACCGCATCGCGCGCGAGGAGATCTTCGGCCCGGTCCTGTCCGTCATCACGTTCCGCACCCCCGCGGAGGCCGTGGAGAAGGCCAACAACACCCCATTCGGGTTGTCGGCCGGCGTGTGGACCGACAAGGGCTCTCGCATCCTGTGGATGGCCAACCAGCTCCGCGCCGGCGTGGTGTGGGCCAACACGTTCAACAAGTTCGACCCGACCGCACCGTTCGGTGGCTACAAGGAGTCGGGCTACGGCCGCGAGGGCGGGCTCCCCGGCCTCGCTGCGTACCTGAAGGGAACCGGCTGATGGCTCGCCTCGACGTCAAGAAGACCTACAAGCTCTACATCGGCGGCGCGTTCCCGCGCTCGGAGTCCGGACGCACCTCGGTGGTCAACGACGCCCAGGGCAACCTGCTGGCCAACGCCGCCAAGGCGAGCCGCAAGGACGCCCGCGACGCGGTGATCGCAGCCCGCAAGGCCTTCGGCGGCTGGTCCTCCGCGACCGCCTACAACCGTGGTCAGGTGCTGTATCGCATCGCCGAGGTGCTCGAGGGGCGACGTGACCAGTTCGTCGCCGAGCTCCGCGCCACCGAGGGGATGACCGCCGCCAAGGCCAACACCTATGTGGACGCCGCGATCGACCGGCTCGTCTGGTACGCCGGCTGGGCGGACAAGATCACCCAGGTCGTCAGCACCGCCAACCCCGTTGCCGGGCCCTTCTTCAACCTCTCCTCCCCCGAGCCGACCGGCGTCGTTGCAGTCGTGGCCCCGAGCGGTCCGCTGCTCGGACTGGTGAGCGTCGTCGCGCCCGTCATCGCGACGGGCAACACCTGCGTCGTGATCGCCAGCGAGGCCCACCCACTGACCGCGATCACGCTCGGCGAGGTGATGGCGACCTCCGACCTTCCGGGCGGCGTCGTCAACATGCTGACCGGCTCGGTCGCGGAGATCGCTCCGTGGCTCGCGTCCCACATGGACGTCAACGGGATCGACCTGACCGGGGTCGCCGATCCCGAGCTGGCGGCCTCGCTCGAGATGGCGTCGGCTGACAACCTCAAGCGCGTACGCCGCGCACCCGAGGTCGCAGTCGACTGGCTGGCCACGCCCGGCATCGACCGGATGACCGACTGGCTGGAGACCAAGACGGTCTGGCACCCGATCGGGGTGTGACCCCGACCCCGCCGTCCGAGGACGGCGGGGTCACACAGGGACTGGGATCAGTCGCGCGAGAGCAGGGTGGAGGCCAGGACGGTCAGCATGTCGTCGGCCTTGAGGACCTGGTAGGCCCCGCTCCCGCTCCCCTCGGGCGCCGCGGCGATCTCCTCCAGGGCGGCGAGGTCGGCCTCGTCAGCGATACCGATCAGGATGATCTTCACCGGCTTCTCCGGGTCGTACAGCTGGCGCAGCTCGCGTTTGAGCTCGTTGAGCGAGATGCCCTCGGGGTCGTCGTTGGGACCGTCGGAGAAGACCACCAGCGAGTTCTCGTAGTACTCGTTGTAGAGCCGGTTGGTCTCCTGGTATGCGGCGAGGATCGAGTCGTAGAGACCGGACCCACCACCCGTCTGGGACGGCAGCTCGTCGGCCCTCTTGCGGACCAGCTCGACGTGGATGCCCTGACCCTTGCCCAGCGGCGCGTCGAGGCGGCTCAGCGGGGCCAGCTCACGCCAGTCCTGCCCGTTGGACTCCTGGTTGGTGGAGAAGGAACGCAGGCCCAGGCGGACCGCATCGGGGAAGATGTCGAGGGCCGTGAGCGAGGCGTCCACTGCCAGCTGGATCCGGGTGGTGTCGCCGAAGGCGGTGCCCATCGAGTCAGACGTCTCGACCAGGGCGAGGATGCTGGACGGCACGATCAAGCTGTTCCAGCTCTTCATCACCGAGTCGACCTGTGCCTTGTCGACAGGCGGCAGCTGCTCCTCGTCGCTGATGCCCTCACCGTCGGGCAGCGGCGCGCCGTCGGGGGCGCGCAGCTTCTCCGCCGCGATGGCCGCGAGGCCCGCATCGGTGGTGAACCACTCAGCGAGGCGTGCTCCGGTCCGGCCCGCGACATCCAGGGATCCGGAGTTGACGGCCATTCCACTGCCACCCGCAGAGGGCTGGATGAGGGGATAGCTCAGCAGGCCGACGCCGGTGTCGGGTGCGACCCACTCCAGGGCGGAGTTACCGCGTTCGGCGACCAGGAAGTCCTGCTCGGTGACCGGGAGCAGCTTGTCGTTCCCGGCCTCGAGGTTGTCGATGTTGAGCTTGCCGACCTTCTCGGACGCCACGTCGTCACCGAACGCTTGGGCGACTGGCACGAGCTCGCCCTGAGCAGCAGCGACGTCACCCTCGACGAACGGGCTGAGCAGTGCCAGGGCGGAGGCTCCGCTGGCCTTGGGGTCCGACATCACCAGGCGCGGGGAGGCCAGCGCCTCCAGCCAGGAAGCGGGCGGATCATCGGCTCGACCACTCGCGAAAGCGACCGGGGTGGTGGCCAACGAGGCCACCAGGACCTTGCCGGTGCGACCGGCATCGGTGAGCACGCTCTGCCAGGCCGGCGAGTCGGGGACCCACAGGTCGGGGAGCACGTCCTCGTCGCCCTCGTCCAGCTCCTCCTGCTCGGCCGACACGTCGGCGACAGTCTTGGTGATCACCTGGAGCTCGATGCACTGCCCATTGTCTGGGAGTGCCTCGACGGCGTCGTCGACGAGGTCGGTCATGGCCGGGGCCACCGCCACCGTGACGAGGGTGACCTTGCAGTCGGCGTCGACCGCAGCCGTGTCGTCATCGCCGGATCCCAGCAGGGCGACCCAGGCGGCCGCTGCGAGCAGCGCCAGCACGAGGCCGGCGATCGCGAGACGATACGGCCTGGAAGTCGACGTGGCAGACTCGCGGTCGACCGTGTCGGACGTGTGGGTGTTGTGAGCGCCGAACATGCAGGGTGCCTCTCAGAGCTGAGATGAGGATGTGCGCTGACGATAGGTCCTCCCCAGAGCCCCGGTAGGTGGAATGCACAAAGTCCCTGCCCCCTAGGACGCAGGTCACATCCGGGCGCGGCGGAGCCACCCGTCACAATGTGTCCCGTGCGCGCACACGTGATCGTCCTTGCCGGTCCCAGCGGAGCCGGCAAGTCACGTCTGGCCGAGCGGCTCGGACTACCGGTCCTGAGGCTCGACGACTTCTACAAGCAGGGCGACGACCCGACCCTGCCGAGGATCACGCACGGCGCCAACGCCGGGCTGGTCGACTGGGACCACACGGACTCGTGGAACCGGGCGGATGCCCTTGATGCCATCGCCGAGCTGTGCTGCTCTGGCCACACCGACGTCCCGGTGTATGACATCTCCAGCAGCAGGACCACCGGCACCCAGGCCCTCGGGCTCGGAGAAGGCACGGCGTTCGTCGCCGAGGGGATCTTCGCCCAGGACATCATCGAGGAGTGCCGTGAGCGCGACTTCCTGGCGCAGGCGGTCTGCGTGACGCAGCACCCGCTGTTGACGTTCGTACGGCGCCTGCGCCGGGACCTCGCTGAACGGCGCAAGCCGCCGCTCGTCCTGGTCCGGCGGGGCTGGAACCTGATGCGGGCCCAGCGACGGATCGTCGACGCAGCGCGTGCGGTCGGTTGCCGGGTGCTGACGGCCGATCAGGCTCACGCAGAGCTGAGCCGACGCTTCGCGCGAGGGTCTGCGGAGTGAGCATCAGCGAGACCGGACGCCTGGTGCTGGGACGCCAGTTCCAGCAACCGGATCGGCGCTCCTGCGGCGCGGCCGTCGCGGTGATCGCCGAGGCCATGCGCAACGACCGCTACGCCCGCCGACTGCTCGCGGGCGGCGACGAGGAGTTCGGTGCCGAGGTCATCGGCATGCACCGGCGGATCACCGGGCTCATCGACGTGTCCGGCCACGTGCAGGCACCGTGGCCGCGGGCGGTCGGCACTCCTCCGTGGGCACTGGCCCGGCAGCTGGGCCGCGGGACGCGACAGCATCATGTGGTGCCCGCCAGGCTTCGCCCCGGGGTGGCCTGGGCCGCGATGAACACCGGTCTGGCCCGCGGCCTCGTCGTCCCCGCCTACGTCGGCGATCGTTGGGCGCCCCGGCATGTCGTGCTGGCTCTCGAGCAGGGCGAGGACGCCGTACGCGTGTATGAACCGTCGTCGGGACGAGTCGCCCAGGTCACCCGGGAAGAGTGGATCGAGGGTCGTCTCCGCCTGGCCAGCTGGCAGCAGCCCTGGCTGGTCCTCAGCGTGCGTCGATCAGCGCGGCATAACCAGGCTTGACGACGTCGTTGATGATTGCGAGTCGTTCGTCGAAGGGGAGGAACGACGACTTCATCGCGTTGATCGTGAACCACTGCAGGTCCTCGAACGAGTAGCCGAACGCCTCCACCAGCCCGAACATCTCGTCGGTCATGGAGGTCTGGCTCATCAACCGGTTGTCGGTGTTGACCGTGACCCGGAACCGCAGCCGCGTGAGCAGCCCGATCGGGTGCTCGGCGATCGACTGGGCCGCCCCGGTCTGGACGTTGGACCGGGGGCACATCTCCAGCGGGATGCGCCTGTCCCGCACGTATGCCGCCAGGCGACCGAGCTCGACCGAGCCGTCGTCGGCGACCAAGATGTCGTCGACGATGCGCACGCCGTGCCCCAGCCGCGCGGCGCCGCACCACTGGATCGCCTCCCAGATCGAGGGCAGGCCGAACGCCTCGCCCGCGTGGATGGTGAAGTGAGAGTTCTCCCGGCGGAGGTACTCGAAGGCATCGAGGTGGCGGGTGGGCGGGAACCCCGCCTCGGCGCCGGCGATGTCGAAGCCTGCGACACCACGATCGCGCCACGCGACTGCCAGCTCCGCGATCTCCATCGAACGCGCCTGGTGGCGCATGGCGGTGAGCAGCTGCCGGACGACGATACGGCCGCCCGCGGCGGCCACGCCCTCGTCGATGCCCTCCTTGACGGCTGCCACCACCTCGTCCAGCGTCAGCCCCTGCTCGACGTGCTGCTCGGGGGCGTAGCGGACCTCGGCATAGACGACTCCGTCCGCTGCCAGGTCCTCCACGCACTCGCGCGCGACCCGAGTGATCGCCGCCCCGGTCTGCATCACGGCAACGGTGTGGTCGAAGGTCTCCAGGTATCGCACCAGTGACCCCGAGTCCGCCGATTCCACGAACCACTTGCCAAGACCGGCCGCGTCGTCGACGGGCAGGGTGTGCCCGCACTCGGAGGCCAGGTCGATGATGGTCTGCGGCCTGAGGCCTCCGTCGAGGTGATCGTGCAGAAGGACCTTGGGGGCGCGACGGACGTCGTCGATCGAAGGGGTGCTCATGGCCCTATCCTTCCAGCCATGCGCACATTCACCACGCTCGACGAGGTGGCCGGCTCCGCCAACACCGACATGGGCACCACCGACTGGCTGGTCGTCGACCAGGAGCGGATCAACCTCTTCGCGGACGCCACGGGCGATCACCAGTGGATCCACGTGGACGAGCAGCGCGCCCAGGAGGGTCCCTTCGGGACCACGATCGCGCACGGCTTCCTGACCGTCAGCCTGCTGCCCTACTTCAACGTGCAGTCCTTCCAGCTCGAGACGCCGGGAGCTCGACTCAACTACGGACTGAACAAGGTGCGGTTCCCGCACCCGGTCCCGGTCGGGTCGCGGCTGCGCTCGCACGTGTCCTTCGGAGACGTCACGGACCTCCCCGCCGGCAAGCAGCTGATCATCAAGCACACGCTGGAGATCGAGGGCGTCGAGAAGCCCGCCTGCGTGGCTGAGCTCGTGGTCCTGCTGCTTCCCTGACGGACCTCACCTCGAGGTCGGGGCGGCTCAGCCGATCCGGTCGATGATCAGGTCCTGGGCCGTGAACGGGCCCTCGCCGATGTCGAAGCCGCCCTCGAGCGACGCCAGGGCGCGGTCGAACCGCTCGGGTTCGTCGGTCAGCAACGTGAAGAGTGGCTCACCCTGCGTGACCACGTCGCCGGGCTGCGCGTGCCACACGACTCCGGCACCGGCCTGGACCGGGTCCTCCTTGCGAGCACGACCAGCCCCCAGGCGCCAGGCCGCGAGCCCGACAGCCATCGCGTCCAGCCGCGTCAGCGTGCCGGTGCTCGGCACCGTGACGACGTGCGACTCGCGCGCAACGGGGAGCGCCGCCTCGGGGTCTCCCCCCTGAGCGCTGATCATCGCGCGCCATACGTCCATGGCCGAGCCGTCCGCGAGCTTGTCGGCCGGGTCGACGTCGGTGACACCGGCGCCGGCGAGCATCTCGCGAGCGAGGGCCAGGGTCAGCTCGACCACGTCGGCGGGCCCGCCCCCCTGCAGCACCTCGAGGGATTCGACGACCTCGATCGCGTTTCCTGCCGTCAGCCCCAGCGGGGTGTTCATGTCGGTCAGCAGCGCGACCGTGTTGACGCCGGCGTGCGTGCCGAGCTCGACCATCGTCTGGGCCAGCTCGCGCGCCGCGTCGACGTCCTTCATGAAGGCCCCAGTGCCGACCTTCACGTCGAGCACGAGTGCGCCGGTCCCCTCGGCGATCTTCTTGGACATGATCGACGACGCGATGAGCGGAATCGCCTCGACGGTGCCCGTCACGTCCCGCAGGGCGTAAAGCTTCTTGTCGGCGGGCGCGAGCCCGTCGCCGGCTGCGCAGATGACTGCCCCGACCGACTCGAGCTGGTCGAACATCTCCTCGTTGGAGATCGTGGCACGCCAGCCGGGGATCGACTCGAGCTTGTCGAGCGTCCCGCCGGTGTGGCCCAGGCCTCGACCCGAGAGCTGGGGTACGGCGACTCCGCACGCCGCGACCAACGGAGCCAGCGGCAACGTGATCTTGTCACCCACACCACCCGTGGAGTGCTTGTCCGCCGTGGGCCTGGACAGGGCGGAGAAGTCCATGCGCTCCCCGGAGGCGATCATGGCCGCGGTCCAGCGGGCGATCTCGCGCGGCACCATCCCGTTGAGCAGGATGGACATGGCCAACGACGACATCTGCTCGTCGGCGACGTCACCGCGCGTGTAGGCGGCGATCACCCAGTCGATCTGGCTGTCGCTCAGCTCGCCCTTGTCGCGCTTGGCGGTGATCACCTCGACGGCGTCGTGGGGAGCCATTCACACGTCCTTCAGGTTGTCGGGTCCGAATGCGAGGGGCAGCATCTCGGCCATGGTCCGGACGCCCTCAGGCGTCTCGATCAGGAGCTCGGCTCCGCCGTGCTCCCAGAGGAGCTGTCGGCAGCGACCGCACGGCATGATCACGTGGCCGTCACCGTCGACGCACACGAAGTGGGTGAGCCGACCGCCCCCGGTGGCATGCAGCGCGGACACCAGCCCGCACTCGGCGCACAGTGTTGCGCCGTATGCCGCATTCTCCACGTTGCAGCCCACCAGGAGCCGTCCGTCGTCCGCCAGCGCAGCAGCACCGACGGGGAAGCGGGAGTAGGGGGCGTACGCGTGTCGCATCGCGATGACCGCTTCGGCGCGCAGTTCTGTCCAGTTCATCGTCATCAATCATGGCGCATCGGGTGCTCGGCAGGTCACAGACGGGTACGTATTGGCGTGTATGTCTTCCCCACCGGGTGCCGCAGGGGCATCATTCACTCCGATACCTGGCCCCACCCTGGGGACGGTTCGAGTATGGAGGCATCTGTGAGGAACACGAGAAGGGTCGTCGCTGGCGGCATCATGGCGCTCATGGCGACCGCGTCGCTGGCTGCATGTGGCGACGCCCCCGAAGAAGAAGAGCCCAGCGGGAGCGGTAGCGAGAGCAGCGAGAGCAGCGAGCCGACGGAAGAAGCGAGTGACTTCCTGCCCTGCATCGTCTCCGACGCGGGAGGCTTCGACGACAAGTCGTTCAACCAGCTGGGCTTCGAGGGCGCCACCCGCGCCGCCGAAGAGCTGGGCACTGAGCTGAAGGCGGTCGAGTCCAACAGCGAGAACGACTACGCGCCCAACCTGGAGAGCCTCGTGGCCGAGGGCTGCAACGTCATCGTCACGGTCGGCTTCGCCCTGTCAGCGGCCACCGTCGAGTCGGCCACGGCCAACCCCGACATCAACTACGTCCTCATCGACGACGCCGCGGACAACGACTTCGACGGCACCAAGGACGCCGACAACGTCAAGCCGCTGCTCTACAACACGGCCGAGGCCGCGTTCCTCGCTGGCTATGCCGCAGCCGACTTCACCAAGACCGGCGTCGTCGGCACGTACGGCGGCATGGAGTTCCCGACCGTCACGATCTTCATGGACGGCTTCAAGCAGGGCGCCGACTACTACGCCGAGACCAAGGGCAAGGACGTCAAGGTCGTCGGTTGGGACGGCAAGACCGGTTCCTTCACCGGTGGCTTCGAGGCCAACGAGGCAGCGACCAGCACGGCTCGCCGCATCCTTGACCAGGACGCCGATGTCATCCTCCCGGTGGGTGGCCCGATCTACCAGGGTGCTCTCACCGCGATCGAAGACTCCGGCGCGGACGCGGTCATGCTCGGTGTGGACGCAGACGTCTACGAGACCGACCCGAACACCCAGGACGTCATCCTGACGTCGATCCTCAAGGGCATGGAGGTCTCCACCTACGAGGCCGTCATGGCCGCAGGTGAGGACAGCTTCGACACCGAGGCCTACGTCGGCACGCTCGAGAACGAGGGCGTGGGCATCGCCCCGTTCCACAACTTCGAGGGCGAGATCTCCGAGACCCTTGCGGCCGAGCTGGAAGAGGTCAAGGCGGGCATCATCGACGGCTCCATCGAGGTCACGTCCTACTTGGCTGAGTGACGCTCAGTCGCAAGCACTAGTCGCAGTACTAGTCGCGAGGGAGGCTGACCCGTAGGGTCAGCCTCCCTCTGCACGTCCGTGGCCGCCCTGATGCATAGGATGCCGACCCATGAAGCTCGTCCTTCGAAACATCACCAAGCGATTCGGGTCGCTGGTCGCCAACGACGACATCTCGCTCGAGGTGTTGCCCGGTGAGGTGCACTGCCTGCTCGGTGAGAACGGCGCCGGCAAGTCCACGCTGATGAATGTGCTCTACGGGCTCTACCAGGCCGACGAGGGCGAGATCCTGCTGGACGACGTCGTCCAGCGCTTCTCGGGGCCCGGCGACGCCATGGCCGCCGGCATCGGCATGGTGCACCAGCACTTCATGCTGATCCCCGTCTTCACCGTCACCGAGAACGTCATGCTGGGTAACGAGTCCACCGGCTTCGCCGGCACCCTCGACGCAGGCGCGGCTCGCGAGCGCGTGCGCGAGATCTCGGCCCGGTTCGGGTTCCACGTCGACCCCGACGCGATCGTCGAGGAGCTGCCCGTCGGCGTACAGCAGCGGGTCGAGATCATCAAGGCACTCTCCCGTGACGCCGAGATCCTGGTCTTCGACGAGCCGACCGCGGTCCTCACGCCCCAGGAGACCGACGAGCTGATGGACATCATGCGCCAGCTCAAAGAGGCCGGGAAGGCCATCGTCTTCATCACCCACAAGCTCCGTGAGGTGCGTGCCGTCGCCGATCGCATCACGGTGATCCGCCGCGGTGCAGTCGTGGGCGAGGCCCAACCCACCGCCACCAACGCCGAGCTGGCGGCGCTCATGGTCGGGCGACCGGTCGAGCTGACCGTGCACAAGGACGCCCCGCAGCTCGGCGACGAGGCGCTGGTGGTCAAGGACCTCCGCGTGGTCGACGCGCTCGGCCACGTCCACCTCGACAGCATCAGCTTCGACATTCGCGCCGGCGAGGTGCTCGCGGTCGCCGGGGTCCAGGGCAACGGGCAGACCGAGCTCACGGAGGCGCTCGTCGGCCTCCAGGACCACGTCAAGGGCTCGATCAAGCTCGACGGGAAGGAGCTGGTCGGCAAGTCCGTCCGGCGCATCCTCGACTCCGGTGTCGGCTTCATCCCGGAGGACCGTCAGGCAGACGGTCTGGTCGGCGGCTTCTCCATCGCCGAGAACCTCATGCTCAACCGGAGCTTCCGCTCGCCCTTCGTCAAGCGTGGCACGCTCCGCGGAGACGCCCTCGACGCCTTCGCGCGCGAGAAGCTCCAGGAGTACGACGTCCGCGCCCCCGACATCCACACCCACGCAGGCAAGCTCTCCGGCGGCAACCAGCAGAAGGTGGTCGTCGCCCGTGAGCTCTCGCGCGACCTGCGCCTGCTCGTGGCCGCGCAGCCCACGCGCGGCGTCGACGTCGGCTCGATCGAGTTCATCCACAAGCAGGTCATCGCCACGCGTGACCGGGGGATCCCGGTGCTGGTGGTGTCCACGGAGCTGGACGAGGTCGTGGCCCTGGCTGACCGGATCATGGTGCTCTACCGCGGGCAGGTCGTGGGCATCGTGCCCGGCGACACTCCCCGCGAGACCCTCGGACTGATGATGACCGGCGAGCGCCCGAAGGATGTGGTCGCGTGAGCGGCACCGAGACCCCACCCCCCGCACCGCACACGGACAAGCCGACGCCCGAGGGCGAGAAGACCTCCGGCGCGCGACCCGTGGGCCCGAGCCGATCCCAGTCGGTGCTTCGCGAGATCGCCTCCGGCAACGCCTTGGCCGGCTTCCTGGCCGTCCTCCTGGCCGTGCTCGTGGGCTCGGTGATGATCGCGCTGACCGACGAGGAGGTCCGCGCCTCAGCGGGCTATGTCTTCGCGCGGCCCGGCGACTTCTTCCAGGCCAGCTGGGACGCGATCTGGGGCGCCTACACCGCTCTCTTCCGCGGTGCCATCTACAACGACCGGGTCGACGACTTCGCCACCCAGATCCGCCCGCTCACCGAGACCTTGAAGTTCGCCGGACCGCTGATCGCGGCCGGTCTGGGTGTTGGGCTGGCCTTCCGTGCCGGCATGTTCAACATCGGCGGGCGCGGCCAGATGCTCCTCGCCGGGGCTGCCGCAGGTTGGGTCTCCTTCACCTTCGACCTGCCGATGATCGTGCACCTCCCGCTCGCCATCCTCGCCGCCATGCTGGCGGGGGCCCTGTGGGCCGGGCTCGCTGGTCTGCTCAAGGCTCGCACGGGGGCGCACGAGGTGATCGTGACGATCATGCTCAACTACGTCGGCTACTACCTGGTGTTCTACGCGCTCAGCACCCCAGGACTGCTCCAGGCACCCAAGTCATCCAACCCGAAGTCGGCACCTGCCAAGGAGTCGGCGATCCTGCCGGACGTCCTCGGTGAGCGGTTCAACCTCCACCTCGGCTTCGTGCTGGCCCTCGTGGCCGTCGCGGCGGTGTGGTGGCTCCTCAACCGCTCGACTCTCGGCTACCGCATCCGGGCCGTCGGCGAGAACCCCTCCGCCGCCCGGGCCTCGGGCATCGACGTGGGTCGCACCTACGTCGTGGTGATGCTGATCGCCGGCGCACTCGTCGGCCTCGCCGGTGCCAACCAGGTCCTCGGGACGGTGACCAGCGGCGTCACGACCGACCTCGACGCCGGCATCGGCTTCGACGCCATCACCGTCGCCCTCCTGGGCCGGTCCCGGCCCCTGGGCATCCTGGGCGCCGGCCTGCTCTTCGGCGCCTTCAAGGCGGGCGGCTTCTCGATGCAGGCCTCCGAGGGCATCCCGGTCGACATCGTTCTCGTGGTGCAGTCCCTCATCGTCCTCTTCATCGCCGCACCACCCCTGGTGCGCGCGATCTTCCGGCTCCCTGCCAAGGAGGCGAAGTGAGCACCACCGCCGGCCTGTCCCCCGCCCCCCGCACCGGGGGGCCGGTGGTCGCCACCGTGACAGTCGTCAGCCGCAAGACGCTGATCATCTTCGCCGTGCTCACCGTGGGCCTGGCTCTCATCCTCGCGCGATCCGCAGAGACGGGCGAGACGACCTTCCGTCTCGCCGCCGACACCGACTTCGTCTCCCTGCCGGAGCTGACCGTCCCCTCCCTGCGCACCGCCTGGCTCCTGGCTGCGGTCTGCGCCCTGCTGACCGCAGAGTCGCTGCGCCGCTACCTCGCCAAGCGCTCCACCCCCGCTTGGGCGGTCATAGCCTTCGCGGTCGCCTGGATGGCCGCCTTCTTGACCTGGGCCGCCGCTGGCGGCTCGGTGCCGGTCGTGGGACTGCTGGCGGGGTCACTGGCCCTCGCCGTACCCCTCGTCTTCGGCGCCCTCGGCGGCGTCCTCGGCGAGCGAGCCGGTGTCGTCAACATCGCCATCGACGGTCAGCTCCTCCTCGGCGCGTTCGCGGCTGCGATCGTGGGCTCTGCCACCGGTTCCCCCTGGGCGGGACTGGCCGCGGCCATGCTGGCCGGAGCTCTCGTGGCGCTCGTGCTGGGCGTCTTCGCCATCACCTACCTCGTCGACCAGGTGATCGTCGGCGTGGTGCTCAACGTCCTCGTCATCGGCCTGACGAGCTTCCTGTTCAGCCAGGTCCTGGCGCCCAACGCCGCGACCCTCAACTCGCCCCCGCGCTTCCCGCGGGTGCCGATCCCGCTGCTGGGCGAGATCCCGCTCATCGGGCCGATCTTCTTCCGCCAGACCATGATCGTCTACCTGCTCTACATCGCGGTCGCGCTCGTGACGTTCGCGCTCTACCGCACCCGGTGGGGCCTGCGCGTCCGCGCCGTCGGTGAGCACCCCAAGGCTGCCGACACGGTCGGCATCAAGGTCAACCTCACTCGCTACCGCACCATCGTGCTGGCCGGCGCCATCGCCGGGATGGGTGGCGCGTTCTTCACCCTGGTCTCGGTGCCGCAGTTCAACCGCGAGATGACGGGCGGCGCAGGCTACATCGCGTTGGCCGCCGTGATCTTCGGCAAGTGGGACCCGGTCCGCGCGACCCTCGCGGCGCTGCTCTTCGGCTTCGCCTCCAACCTCCAGGGCGTCCTGGCGGTCCTGGGGTCGCCGGTGCCCAGCCAGTTCATGCTGATGCTGCCCTACGTCATCACGATCTTCGCGGTGGCCGGACTGGTCGGCCGGTCACGACCGCCAGCGGCAGACGGGATCCCCTACCAGAAGGAGTAGGCCGCCGGCCGTCCTCTGCCCCGCGGGTCAGCAGGCGTCAGGCCGTGAGGGAGGCGACCGCTGCTTCGGCCAGCACGCGCGCGGCGATCCCGGTGGAGCGCTCGTCGATGCGCAGGTTGCCCTGGTGCAGGTCAAAGGTCGGCCCACCCGGTGTCCGGGTGCCGAGCCGGGCCATCGAGCCCGGGATGCGGTCGAGGTACCAGCCGAAGTCCTCACCGCCCAGGCTCTGGCTGGTCGAGACGTGCCCGTGGACGCCGAGCACGCGCTCGATCGCTCCGGCGAGGATCGCTGTGGCGTCGACGTCGTTGACGACCGGCGGCACTCCACGCTGGTAGGTCACCTCGGCAGAGACGCCGTACGGCGCAACGATCTGCCCGACGAGGGTCCGCACGAGGTGCTCGGCGTCGGCCCAGGCGACTGCGTCGAGCATCCGCACGGTGCCGGAGAGCTGACCGCGCCCGGGGATCACATTGGGGGCCGAACCCGCCTGCACCATGCCCCACACGACGCTGACGCCGGCCCGGGGGTCGAGGCGGCGACTCAGGATCGCAGGCAGCTCGGTGATCAGCTTGCCGAGCGCGAAGGTGAGGTCCTCGGTCAGGTGGGGACGGCTGGTGTGCCCGCCCTTGCCCCCGACCCGCACGAACAGCGAGTCCGCGGCCCCGGTGAGCGGCCCCTCCCGCAGGCCGAGGCGGCCGACGTCCAGGCTGGGGTCGCAGTGCAGGCCGAAGACGTGGTGCACGTCGTCCAGCGCGCCCGCCTGGATGAGGTGCAGGGCGCCGCCGGGCATGATCTCCTCGGCCGGCTGGAACAGCAGGCGGACGCGTCCGGGCAGCAGCCCACGTGCATTGACCTCGTCGAGCGCCAGTGCGGCGCCCACGAGACCGGCGGTGTGCACGTCGTGGCCGCAGGCGTGGGCGACACCGGGCACGGTGCTGGTCCAAGGGTCCTTGGTGAGGTCTTCGACCGGGAGCGCGTCGAGGTCGGCGCGGAGCGCGACACGCCGCTCACCCGTGCCGAGCTCGGCGATGATGCCCCCACCGACGACAGCCTTGAGGTGCCAGTCGGTGTCTGCCAACGCCTCGAGCACCTTCTGGGTCGTCCGCGACTCGCCCCACGCCAGCTCGGGGTGCGCGTGGATGTCGCGGCGGAAGTCGATCAGGTGGTCGGCATACTTCTCCACGACGCCAGCGATGACGCCGCTCGGTTCGTCGGCTGTTGAGGGGGTGTCGGGCATGATCCCCCCAGCCTAGTTGAGCGGTTGTGACGACAGGGGGATACCAGCATGTTGGAGTGGGAACAGGCCCGTAGCGGTGTCACAGCCACCTTCCCCGGCTCGACAATGTGGCTCACGAACCTTCGCCGGGCGGGTTGCGGCGACCACCCGGTGGAGCG
Organism: Nocardioides sp.; assembly: GCF_035576065.1. Taxonomy (GTDB): domain Bacteria; phylum Actinomycetota; class Actinomycetes; order Propionibacteriales; family Nocardioidaceae; genus Nocardioides. Next base: position 231,110 of record NZ_DATLWX010000001.1, on the reverse strand, counting down.
GTCGCACAGCCACACTTCACGGCCCGGGAATGTGGGTCACTCACCGCCAGGAGACGAGTCGTAGGCCGCCAAGATGCGGTCGGCTGCCATCGGCGCCGCCAGCTCACCGGTCAGCACCGCGGCCCGGACGTCGTCGCGGATCGCGGCCACGCCGGGTGAGCGACGCAGCCGCTGGTCGAGCTCGTCGCGGACCAGCGCCCAGGTGAAGTCGAGCTGTTGTCCTGCGCGCTTCCGGGCCAGCCCGGACTCCCCCAGGTGCTCGCGGTGGGCCAGCACCCGGGCCCACACCTCGTCGACACCGACGTCGCGGAGCGCCGAGCAGGTGACGACCGGGGGCGCCCACTCCCCGCGACCGCGGACGAGGCGCAACGCCCCTGCCAGGTCGCGGGCGGCCACCCGCGCCTCCTGCTCCCCCTCGGCGTGACCGCCGGCGTCGTCCGCCTTGTTCAGCGCAATGACGTCGGCGATCTCGAGGATCCCCTTCTTGATGCCCTGCAGCTGGTCGCCGGTCCGGGCCAGGGTGAGGAAGCAGAAGGTGTCGACCATGCCGGCCACAGTGACCTCCGACTGACCGACGCCCACCGTCTCGACCAGCACGACGTCGTAGCCGGCCGCCTCCAGCACCAGCATCGCCTGCGTGGTGGCTCGAGCGACGCCACCCAGGGTGCCGGCGGACGGTGAGGGCCGGATGAAGGCGTGTGGGTCGACCGACAGGCGCGCCATCCGGGTCTTGTCGCCGAGCACGGACCCGCCGGTGCGGACCGAGGACGGATCCACGGCGAGGACCCCCACCCGGTGGCCCCCAGCCGTCAGCCGGGAGCCGAGCGCCTCGATGAAGGTGGACTTCCCGACCCCTGGGACTCCGGAGATGCCCACCCGGACCGACGACTGCGCCCCCGCCAGCGCCGCCAGCAGCTCGCGGGCCGCCACGCGGTGCTCGGGCCTGGACGACTCGACGAGCGTGATGGCACGGGAGACGGCTGCTCGCTGGCCGGCGCGGATGCCCTCGACGAGGGAGGGGACGTCAGGCGTCACGGAGCCGCGCCAGCAGGTCGAGCGCCGAGTCGGCGATCACCGTGCCGGGCAGGAACACCGCGGCCGCTCCCATCTCCTTGAGCGTGGGCACGTCGTCGGGCGGGATGACCCCGCCGATGACGACCATGATGTCGGCGCGACCCTGGTCGGCGAGCGCCTGCTTCAGGGCAGGCAGCAAGGTCAGGTGACCGGCCGCGAGCGAGGAGACGCCGACGATGTGGACGTCGGCGTCGATCGCCTGCTGCGCGACCTCCTCGGGCGTGGAGAAGAGCGGACCGACGTCGACGTCGAAGCCGAGGTCGGCGAACGCGGTCACCACGACCTTCTGTCCGCGGTCGTGACCGTCCTGGCCCATCTTGGCGACCAGGATGCGGGGACGGCGGCCCTCGGCGGCCTCGAACTCGTCGGTGGCGGCAAGCACCTCGGCGACCTTGCCGCCGGCGCCGCTCTCGGCCTCGTCGCGATACACGCCGCTGATCGTACGGATCACGGCCTGGTGACGGCCGTAGACCTTCTCGAGCGCGTCCGAGATCTCGCCCACCGTGGCCTTGGCCCGGGCGGCGTCCACCGCGAGCGCCAGCAGGTTGCCCTCGAGCGACCCGCCTCCGACTGCCCCGGCCTCGGCCGACCTGGTGAGGGCGTCGAGCGTGCGGCGTACGTCGTCATCGTTGCGCTCGGCGCGCAGCCGCTCCAGCTTGGCGACCTGCTGCTTGTAGACGTCGTCGTTGTCGACCCGGAGCACGTCGAGCTTGTCCTCCACTGGCAGACGGAAGGTGTTGACGCCGATCACCTTCTGCGAGCCGGCGTCGATGCGCGCCTGGGTCCGGGCCGCCGCCTCCTCGATGCGCATCTTGGGGATGCCCTGCTCGATGGCCTTGGCCATGCCGCCGGCCTGCTCGGCCTCCAGGATGTGCGCCCACGCGCGTTCGGCGAGGTCGTGGGTGAGCCGCTCGACGTAGTAGGAGCCGGCCCACGGGTCGATGATCTCGGTGGTCCGCGACTCCTGCTGGAGCAGCAGCTGGGTGTTGCGGGCGATGCGGGCCGAGAAGTCGGTCGGCAACGCGATCGCCTCGTCCAGCGCGTTGGTGTGCAGGGACTGGGTGTGGCCCTGGGTCGCGGCCATCGCCTCGATGCACGTGCGGCCGACGTTGTTGAAGACGTCCTGCGCGGTCAGCGACCACCCGGAGGTCTGCGAATGGGTGCGCAGGGAGAGTGACTTGGGGTTCTGCGGGTTGAAGTCACGCACCAGCCGGGCCCAGAGAGCGCGCGCCGCTCGCAGCTTGGCGACCTCCATGTAGAAGTTCATGCCGATGGCCCAGAAGAAGCTCAGTCGGGGCGCGAACTGGTCGATGGTCATGCCGGTGTCGAGACCGGCGCGGATGTATTCGACGCCGTCGGCCAGGGTGTACGCCAGCTCGAGGTCAGCCGTCGCCCCTGCCTCCTGGATGTGGTAGCCGGAGATCGAGATGGAGTTGAAGCGCGGCATCTTCTGCGAGGTGAAGGCGAAGATGTCGCTGATGATCCGCATGCTGGGAAGGGGCGGGTAGATGTAGGTGTTGCGGACCATGAACTCCTTGAGGATGTCGTTCTGGATCGTCCCCGCGAGCTGTTCCGGCTTCACCCCCTGCTCCTCGGCCGCCGCGATGTAGAGGGCCAACACGGGCAGGACCGCACCGTTCATCGTCATCGAGACCGACATCTCGTCGAGCGGGATGCCGTCGAAGAGCGTCCGGGTGTCGTAGATCGAGTCGATCGCCACGCCGGCCATGCCGACGTCACCGCGCACGCGAGGGTGGTCGGAGTCGTAGCCGCGGTGGGTCGCGAGGTCGAAGGCGACGCTCAGACCCTTCTGACCGGCCGCGAGGTTGCGCCGGTAGAACGCGTTGGACTCCTCGGCGGTCGAGAACCCGGCGTACTGGCGGATCGTCCACGGCTGGGTGGTGTACATCGTGGGGTAGGGGCCACGCAGGAACGGCGCCAGGCCCGGCCACGTGTCGAGCGCGTCGAGCCCCTCGAGGTGCTCGGGGCCGTAGACGGGAAGGATGTCGATGCCCTCGGGACTCCCCCACGGCTCGCCGGCCGGAGCGGTGGCCGACGTCGTCGCGCCACCCGCCAGCGGCAGGTCGGCAAAGCTCTCCGGGATGCTCATGCCAGCTTCTCCCTCGTCCTGGTCAGGAACGCCAGTGCGTCGACACCGACGGCACAGCTGTCGTCGACCCCGTCGATCGGCTTCCCGGCGATGATCACGTGCGTGGCTCCCGCCTCGCGCAGCGCGGTGACGAGGTCGGTGCCCCAGTCGGCGTACGCCTTGTCGGTGCCGGCCAGGCAAACAACACTGCAGGCGACGCCCTGTGACGTGTACGCCGCAAGCACGGACTCGACCCCGTCGGCCGGACCAGCAGCCTCGACGGCGACGCCGCCGGCGGCGAACAGGTTGGTGGCGAACGTGGCCCGGGCGGTGTGGGCGGCCACCGACCCCATGGTCGCGAGGAACACCGGGGCGGCCGCGGGTTCGTCGCGCAGCGCCTCGAAGGCGGCTCCGTAGCGGCGCACGTCCGCTCCGACCGGAGACGGCTGGCGCACCGGGAGCGACTCACCGAGGTGGGGGAACTCGCTCACCCCGGTCAGCGGCCGCGTGCGGTGTGCCACCTGGTCGTCCCGGACCGCGGCGACCTCGGCGATCCTGCCGGCCAGACCGACGTCGGCGGCCAGCCCGCCGGCCGCCTCGATCTGCTGGAACGCGGCCCAGCCAGCAGCAGCCAGGTCGTCGGTCAGCTTCTCGACGGCATAGGAACCGCCGGCCGGGTCAGCGACGCGGGCGACGTGCGACTCGGAGATGAGGAGGGACGAGGTGTTGCGCGCGATACGGCGACCCAGTGCGTCGGGCAGGCCCAGCGGCTCGTCGAACGGGATCACCGTCACGGCCTCGGCGCCCCCGACGCCGGCTGCGAAGGCGGCAACCGTGCCGCGCAGGATGTTGACCCAGGGGTCGTACTTGCTCATCTGGGCACGAGACGTCACCGCGTGCTGACGAACGGTGAGGTCACCGACCCCGCTCAGCTCGAGCACGCGTGTCCAGAGCCGTCGCGCGGCGCGGAGCTTGGCGATCGAGGGGAACTGCTCGTCGGTGACGGCCAGGCGGAACTCGATGACCGCCGCTGCCTCGTCGGGCGTGAAGCCGGCCCCGGTCAGCACCCGCAGAGCCGTGACGCCTCCCGCGATCGCCACCGCGAGCTCCTGGGCGTCGCTCGCGCCCTGCTCGTGCACGGCCAGGCCGGACGCGACGACGCCAAGCACGCCGTGTGCGCGCGCCAGGTGTGCCACCTCGGCGATGTCGTCGGCGAGTGGGTCGACGCCGAAGTTGGTGCCGGGGTGCAGGTCGACGCCGGTGTCGTCGGCCAGAGCGACGAGGGCGGACGCTGCAGCGGCCGAGGATCCGGAGAGGACGACGGGGGCCAGGTCCAGCAGCACGCCCTTCAAGGCACGCGGCAGGTCCTCGACGCCCAGACCGGCGCCCAGTTCGACCCACAGCGACGTTGCGCCGTTGTCGAGGTCCAGCAGCACGGCCTCGTTGGCCTGGGCTGCGTCGGGCCCGCTGACATGGGTGCGGATGTCCCAGTCGCCAGCACGGGTGGGCCGGCCGGAGGTCGCGACGCCTTCGAGGTCGCCCGGGACGCCGATGGGGGCCACCTCGATCCCGTCGAGGGTCGTGCGCGCCAGCTTGGCCCACACGGCCGAGTCCGGGTCGTCGTCACCCAGCCTGCGGGCCTTGCGCAACACCCCAGCGGTGGCGGCCTCCCACTGGGCGGCGTCGTAGTCGTCACCGGGCGAGGACAACCGGAGCGAGCCCTGGGCGGGCTCCAGGTCCTCGGGCTCGGCGAGGCCACCTTCGAGGTCGGCCTCGAGATCGGCAGGGACGTCTGTCATGGTGGGCAGGATAGGCCCGGCGGGCGCGACGGCAACCCCGGTGGACCTATGGCGTACGTCTCACGTGGCCCCCGCGGGTCCGCTAGCCTCCGGGCGTCGTCTGTCACGAGGTCGGGCGCGCACAACGGGGGATGTCGTGACTCAGCCTTACCCGAACCAGGTCTGGATCCCCCCGGTGAGCACGCGCCCGCCGTTGGGTACGGACTTCTTCCGGCTCGCCCGGGTCGTCCAGGGCCTGTTGGTCGCCACGGCCCTGATGCACGTGGCCATGATCATCGCCGACTGGTACTACCTGGACCTCGCCCAACGCCTCATCGACACTCCTCGCAGGGTCCCGTTCGAGGATCTCCAGCGCTTCGACACGGTGACCCTGTGGACGTTGGTCGTCTACCTGACCCTGTTGCTGCTGACCGGCATCACCTTCATCTGCTGGCTCTTCCAGGCACACCGGAGCGACCGGACGGACCCGGTCGCACTTCAGCACGAGTCCTATTGGGCCGTCATCGGCTGGTTCATCCCGATCATGGGACTGTTTCGCCCCTACCAGATGGTCGACGACGTCCGACGGGGCGCCGACCGGTTCGGCGTCACCCCGGTCGCCCAGCCCTACTGGTGGGCCGCCTTCCTCCTCGGAGCGTTCATGGAGCAGGTCTCCGGGTGGCTCTGGCCCGCCGGCGACGAGCCCGGCCTCAGGGCCTTCGGCGAGAAGCTCCAGTCCGCGGCGTGGGCCGAGCTCAGCTCAAATGTGGTCAACATCGTGGCTGCCGTCCTGGCAATCCTCGTCGTCCGTGACCTCACGGCCACGCTGCGGAACGCGCCGCCGGGAGGGCGCGTCGACTGAGCAAGGCACGAAGGCCCGAGTGCGCCGGTCCGAGGCGGGAGACAAGTGCTGGATCCAAGGCGCCAGGTGAGGACGATCCAGCACCGTGGCGCCTCAGCGGTGCCGGAAGTCGATGACCATCCGGCTCGGGTCGGCCAGGTGGAAGACGCGGTATGCCGCACGGTGCCGCAGCGCGAAGAAGAAGGTCGTCTGCCCCGCGTGATACCCGGCGAGTGCGAGCGCCTTGACCGACTCGTAGCGAGGGCGAACCAGTCGAGGGCCGTGAAAGATGCGGTCACCCTGGAGGTTGTAGCTGGCAGCCATCAGGCCGATCCAAAGGCCCGAGCGACCCGCGATGGGGATGGGGTCGCCAGTGCCGTCGTAGGTGAACCGGCGGACGTAGCCGGTGCGGTAGTCCGGCATCGGGCCACGCAGCTCGATCACGACCCTGTCGTAGCCCTCGTGTCGGGCGTGGCGGAGGTCCGTGACCCAGACCGGATGGTTGTCCTGGTACGACACCCGGACGCCGGTGTCGAGCCAGTCCGGCGGCGCAGCAGAGCTGGGCGGCGCCTGCAGCAAGGCGGCGAGCAACGCCACGACCACCGTCAGGATCCTGGACCTCATGGACGTCTCCTCGCCTCGCCGGGACGCCTCGAAGCTACGCCCGATCAGACCTCGGTGCGACCCTCGTAGTCCTTGCTCCGCAGCCCGATCTTGTTGCCGAGCCATACGAGCGGGTCGTACTTGCGGTCCGCCACGCGCTCCTTCATCGGAATGATCGCGTTGTCGGTGATCTGGATGTTCTCGGGACACACCTCCGTGCAGCACTTGGTGATGTTGCACATCCCCAGGCCCGCTGCGCCCTGGGCGAGCTCGCGACGGTCGTGGGTGTCCAGCGGATGCATGTCGAGCTCGGCGTAGCGCAGGAAGAACCGCGGCCCGGCGAAGGCGGGCTTGTTGTCCTCGTGGTCGCGCACGACGTGGCAGGTGTTCTGGCACAGGAAGCACTCGATGCACTTGCGGAACTCCTGGCCGCGCTCCACGTCGATCTGCGCCATCCGACGCTTGCCGTCGGCGTCTCGTGGACCCAGCGCGATGCCGGGCAGCTCCTTGGCCTTCTCGTAGTTGTACGAGACGTCCGTGACGAGGTCGCGGATCACCGGGAACGTCCGCATCGGCGTCACGGTGATGGTCTCGGACTCGTCGAAGTCGGAGAGGCGGGTCATGCACAGCAGCCGCGGCCGTCCGTTGATCTCAGCACTGCACGAGCCGCACTTGCCGGCCTTGCAGTTCCACCGGATCGCGAGGTCGCCGGTTTGGGTGGCCTGCAAGCGGTGGAGTGCGTCGAGGACGACCTCACCCTCGGAGACCTCGACGGTGTAGTCGGCCAGGTCACCGCCGTCGACGTCGCCGCGCCATACGCGCATCTTCAGGTCGTACCCCATGGTTACTTCCCCTCCTTGCTGGCTGCGGGACTCTCGGCGGACGCGGGCTCGAAGTACTTCCTGAGCTCCACGGGCATCTCGGGCAGCGGCTGCTCCCGCAGGACCACGCCCTGCCCGCTGTCGTCGGTCGACACGACGAGGTTCTTCTTGCCCCAGACGTCGTCGTTCGGACCCGGAAAGTCGTCCCGGGTGTGCCCGCCACGCGACTCCTCGCGGGCGAGCGCGGCCTTGGCGATGGCCTCGCTCACGATGAGCATGTTGCGCAGGTCGAGGGCCAGGTGCCAGCCGGGGTTGTACTGGCGGTGCCCCTCGACGACCATCGTCTCCGCGCGCTTCCTGAGTGCCTCGATCTTGCTCAGCGACTCCTCCAGCTCGGAGGCGGTGCGGATGATCCCGACCAGGTCGTTCATCGACTGCTGGAGGTCGGACTGGATCGTGTAGGGGTTCTCACCGCCCTCCACCTCGAACGGCGCCAAGGCACTGACCTGGGCCGCCTTCACGTCCGCCTCGTCGACCTTGGGACGCGCGTCGCCGAGGGACTCGGCGTAGGCAGTGGCGGCCTCGCCCGCCCTCTTGCCGAACACCAGCAGGTCGCCCAGCGAGTTGCCACCGAGCCGGTTGGACCCGTGCATGCCGCCGGAGCACTCGCCGACGGCGTACAAGCCCGTCACGGCGCTCTCCTGGGTGTCCGCGTCGACCTCGACGCCACCCATCACGTAGTGGCAGGTGGGGCCGATCTCCATCGGCTCCGCGGTGATGTCGACGTCCGCCAGCTCCTTGAACTGGTGGTACATGGACGGCAGCCGCTTGCGGATGAACTCGGGCGAGCGCCGCGATGCGATGTCGAGGTAGATGCCGCCGTGGGGCGTGCCGCGACCGGCCTTGATCTCGGAGTTGATGGCGCGCGCCACCTCGTCACGAGGCAGCAGCTCCGGTGGTCGGCGGTTGTTCAACTTGTCGTCGTACCACCGGTCGGCCTCCGCCTCGGTGTCAGCGGTCTCGCTCTTGAAGTACTCCGGGATGTAGTCGAACATGAACCGCTTGCCCTCGGAGTTCTTCAGGATGCCGCCATCGCCGCGGACCGACTCGGTGACGAGCAGGCCCTTCACCGACGGTGGCCAGACCATGCCGGTGGGGTGGAACTGGACGAACTCCATGTTGATCAGGTTGGCCCCCGAGCGCATCGCCAGGGCATGGCCGTCACCCGTGTATTCCCAGGAGTTGCTGGTGACCTTGAAGGACTTGCCGATCCCGCCGGTCGCCAGGATCACGCTCGGCGCCTCGAAGGTGATGAACCGTCCCGACTCACGCCAGTAGCCGAAGGCCCCGGAGACTTTCGCGTCCCCGGCGCTCTTGTCGAGGAGCAGGTCGGTGATCGTGCATTCCATGAAGACGTCGATGCCGAGGTGTACGGCGCGCTGCTGCAGCGTGCGGATCATCTCGAGCCCGGTGCGGTCGCCGACGTGGGCGAGCCGGGCGTACTTGTGGCCGCCGAAGTCGCGCTGGCTGATCAGCCCGTCCTCGGTCCGGTCGAAGAGGGCACCCCAGTCCTCGAGCTCCTGGACCCGCTCGGGCGCCTCCTGCGCGTGCAGCTGGGCCATCCGCCAGTTGTTGAGCATCTTCCCGCCGCGCATCGTGTCGCGGAAGTGGACCTCCCAGTTGTCCTCCGGCCAGCGGTTGCCCATCGCCGCGGCGATGCCGCCCTCGGCCATCACGGTGTGCGCCTTTCCGAGCAGCGACTTGCACACGAGCGCAGTGCGGGCGCCGGCGTCCTGTGCGGCGATCGCAGCCCGGAGCCCGGCACCGCCTGCCCCGACGACCACGACGTCGTAGGTGTGCCGCTCCATGCCCCCGGCCGCGGCTCCGGACATCTCGTTGCCGGTCATCGGGTGCCTGGTGGTGGGGTGCTCGGTCATCAGAAGAACCTCAGGTCGTTGATCGTGCCCGTGGCGAGCAGGAAGATGTACAGGTCGACCACGACGATGGAGAACAGGGAGTACCACGCATACCTCGCGTGGTGGGCGTTCAGCTTCGAGACCCACGTCCACAGCTTGTAGCGCACCGGGTGCTTGGAGAAGTGCCGCAGGCGGCCGCCGACGGCGTGCCGGCAGGAGTGGCACGACAGCGTGTAGAGCCAGATGAACACCACGTTGATGAGCATCAGCAGGGTGCCCAGGCCCATGTGCCCCCACTCGTGGTCCGCGTTGCGGAACGCCAGCACGACGTCGAAGGTCAGGATGAGGCCGATCAGCACGGCGGCGTACCAGAACCAGCGGTGGAGGTTCTGGATGATGAGCGGGAATCGTGACTCGCCCGAGTAGGACTTGTGCGGTTCGGCGACCGCGCACGCCGGCGGTGAGAGCCAGAACGCCCGGTAGTAGGCCTTGCGGTAGTAGTAGCAGGTCATCCGGAAGCCGAGCGGGAAGATCAGCACGATGAGGGCCGCCGAGAACGGGAAGCCCTTGAACGGCTGGCCGAAGTCCGACGATCCCTCGACGCAGTCACCCAGGCACGGCGAGTAGAACGGCGAGAGGTACGGCGAGGCGTAGTAGTCGCGACCCATGAACGCCCGGATCGAGGCGTAGATGACGAAGGCCGTGAAGACCAGGAACGTCATCAGCGGCGCGAGCCACCAGCGGTCGTTGCGCAGGGTGCGCGCCTCGATGCTGGCACGCGTGGGTCCGGTCACGCCGGTTGTTCCGGTATTTGTCAGGGCCACAGTCGCTGCTCCTCAGGGTGGACAACGCGACAGACTATGGCTTGTGTCACACCCAAGGGGAAGAGGACGCGCCCACGGCGGTCTCATCGTGACCCGCGGGGTACGGTTCGAATGTGTCAACCACGTCTCTGGTCAAAGGGGCGCGCGCCTCGCGCTCGACCATCGCCCTCAAGCTTCTGATGGCCGTTTCCGGCCTCGTGTTCATCGGCTACGTGCTGCTGCACATGTACGGAAACCTCAAGGCCTTCGCCGGCCACGACGCCTTCAACGAATACGCCGAGCACATCCGCGAGATCGGTGAGCCGATCCTTCCCCACGAGGGTGCGCTCTGGATCATCCGGGTCGTGCTGCTCCTGGCGCTCGTCGTGCACGTCTACGCCGCGATGGCGCTGTGGCGCCGCGCCCGCCAGGCCCGCACGACGCCATACGTCGTGAAGAAGAGCACGGGCGCCAACTTCGCCAGTCGGATGATGCGCTGGGGCGGCGTCGCGCTGTTGCTGTTCATCATCTGGCACCTGCTGAACTTCACCGTCGGCAAGGTCAACGTCACCGGTGGTGCGACCAACGACCCCTACAACCTGATGGTGGACTCGTTCAGCACCTGGTGGCTCACGCTGATCTACCTCGCGGCGATGCTGGCCCTGGGCGCACACCTGCACCACGGCGTCTGGAGCGCTGCCCAGACCCTCGGCCTCACCGGCACTGCGGCTGCGCGATTGAGGTGGAAGCGGATCGCCTTCGTCACCGCGCTGATCATCTCGGTCGGCTTCTCGCTCGTGCCGATCGCCGTCCTCGCCGGCGTCATCTCGAAGTAAGGGACGTTCCATGGCCTACGAAATGCCCGACACCACGACGCACGCCGATCCCTCGAAGGACTCTCCGGCGGACATGACCGACGACGCCGTCGGTTACTACACCCCCGGCGAGCCCCTCGTCGACACGAAGGCACCGGAGGGGCCGATTGCCGGCCGCTGGCAGGACCGCAAGTTCGAGGCGCGGCTGGTCAACCCGTCCAACCGCCGCAAGCTCTCGGTGATCATCGTCGGCACCGGCCTGGCGGGCGCCTCCGCGGCCGCGACCTTGGGCGAGGCCGGCTACAACGTCAAGTCCTTCTGCTACCAGGACTCCCCGCGCCGGGCGCACTCGATCGCCGCGCAGGGCGGCATCAACGCCGCCAAGAACTACAAGGAGGACGGCGACTCGGTCCACCGTCTCTTCTACGACACGGTCAAGGGCGGCGACTACCGCTCCCGCGAGTCCAACGTCTATCGCCTGGCCGAGGTCAGCACCCACATCATCGACCAGTGCGTCGCGCAGGGTGTCCCCTTCGCTCGTGAGTACGGCGGGCTGCTGGACAACCGTTCCTTCGGTGGCGTCCAGGTCTCCCGCACGTTCTACGCCCGCGGCCAGACCGGCCAGCAGCTCCTCATAGGCGCCTATCAGGCCCTTGAGCGCCAGGTGGCGGCCGGGACCGTCGAGACGTTCACGCGGCACGAGATGCTGGAGCTGATCGTCGTCGGCGAGGGCGAGGGTCGCCGTGCACGCGGCATCATCGCCCGCGACATGGTCACCGGCGCAGTGGAGACGCACCTGGCAGATGTCGTGGTTCTCGCCAGCGGCGGCTACGGCAACGTCTTCTACCTCTCGACCAACGCCATGGGCTGCAACGTCACCGCTGCTTGGCGCGCGCACCGCAAGGGCGCCTACATGGCCAACCCCTGCTACACCCAGATCCACCCGACCTGCATCCCGGTGTCCGGCGCCCACCAGTCCAAGCTGACGTTGATGAGCGAGTCGCTGCGCAACGACGGCCGCATCTGGGTGCCCAAGAACGAGGCCGACTGCGACAAGGACCCGCGCGAGATCCCCGAGGAGGACCGCGACTACTACCTCGAGCGGATCTACCCTTCCTTCGGCAACCTCGTCCCCCGCGACATCGCCTCGCGCGCAGCCAAGAACGTGTGCGACGAGGGCCGCGGCGTCGGGCCGGCGGTCGAGGGCGTGCGCCGCGGTGTCTACCTCGACTTCGCCGCCGCCATCGAGCGACTCGGCCGCGACGGCATCGAGGAGAAGTACGACAACCTCCTCGACATGTACGAGCGGATCACGGGCGAGAACCCCTACGAGGTGCCGATGCGCATCTACCCGGCCGTGCACTACGTCATGGGCGGCGTGTGGGTCGACTACGACCTGATGTCCACCATCCCCGGGCTGTTCGTGACCGGTGAGGCCAACTTCTCCGACCACGGCGCGAACCGCCTGGGAGCCTCAGCCTTGATGCAGGGCCTGGCTGACGGCTACTTCGTGCTGCCGCACACCATCCGCGACTACCTCGCCGACGGGCCTTTCGAGACGATCGACGAGTCGCACCCGGCCGTGGTCGAGGCCCGCGCGTCGGTCCAACAGCGGATCCAGCACTTCCTCGACGTCAAGGGCACCCGCAGCGTCGACTCCTACCACCGCGAGCTCGGCAACATCATGTGGGAGTACTGCGGCATGGAGCGGACCGAGGACGGCCTGAAGAAGGCCATCGACCTCATCCGGACGCTCAAGGACGACTTCTGGCGCAACGTCAAGGTGCTCGGCACCAACGAGTCGCTCAACCAGTCGCTCGAGAAGGCCGGCCGGGTGGCCGACTTCATCGAGCTGGGCGAGCTGATGTGCATCGACGCGCTCAACCGTCGCGAGTCCTGCGGTGGCCACTTCCGGACCGAGTCGCAGACCGAGGACAACGAGGCGCTGCGCCACGACGACCTCTTCGCGTACGTCGCAGCGTGGGAGTTCGCCGGTGACGGCGAGCCCCCGGTCCTGCACAAGGAAGACCTCACCTACACGGCCATCGAGATGAAGCAGCGGAGCTACAAGTGAGCAGCAACGACAACATGAGCCTGACGCTCAAGATCTGGCGCCAGCCGGACGCGGCGTCGGCCGGCGCGATGCACACCTACCAGCTCGACGACGTGTCCCCGGACATGTCCTTCCTCGAGATGCTCGACGTGCTCAACGAGCAGCTCAACGCCAAGGACGAAGACCCGATCGCCTTCGACTCGGACTGTCGCGAGGGCATCTGCGGCCAGTGCGGGCTGATGATCAACGGAGACGCGCACGGTCCTGAGGTCACCACGACCTGCCAGCTGCACATGCGTTCGTTCGTCGACGGCGAGACCATCACCATCGAGCCCTGGCGCGCCAACGCCTTCCCGGTGCTCAAGGACCTCATCGTCGACCGCAGCGCCTTCGACCGGATCATCCAGCAGGGCGGCTTCATCTCGGTCAACACCGGCTCCGCCCCCGAGGCCCACTCGGTGCCCGTCCCCCGTGACGATGCGCAGCGCGCCTTCAACGTCGCCACCTGCATCGGCTGCGGCGCGTGTGTCGCCGCCTGCCCGAACGGCTCGGCCTCGCTCTTCATGGGCGCGAAGATCACCCACCTCGGTGAGCTCCCCCAGGGTCAGCCCGAGCGCGACTCCCGCGTCGTCAACATGGTGGCCCAGCACGACCACGAGGGCTTCGGCGGCTGCACGAACATCGGCATGTGCACGGCCGCCTGCCCCAAGGAGATCCCGCTCGACGTGATCTCGCAGCTCAACAAGGACCTTCGCACGGCCATGCGGCACGGCCACTGAGTTCGGCTTCCCAGCCGGCCGCGGGAGGTGCGTGAGCCACATTGGGTGGATGTCGAAGGTGGCTCACGCACCTCCCCGGCGCCAGCCCCGGGCTGACTCGGCGGCAGACGGTGACAGGGCCACATTTTCACGCTGCAGAATGTGGCTCACGCACCGCCGTAGCGCGAGCACGTGAGCGTGCAACGTCGGACAGTCTTCGAAACAGCGTCGTCCAGCATTCCCCGAAGTCCGGACCGGGCCCTGAGTAGCCCGCCTGGACCAGCGCCCGGTGGACCGACGTCACCGCCAGGCGCGGCGTCCGCAGTCGCTCCTTGGTGATCTGCAGGTAGGAGATCTGCATCGTTCGGAACACGAGGTAGCGATCGATGTCGGCGACGTACTGCTGACGCTCCTGCTGATGGTGGCTCCCTTCGTACTCGACGGCCTGCCGGAGCGCGGCGTACCAGAGGTCGGGGATCACGATCCGGCCGTCGGGGGCACGAAGCTCCGGGTTGACGTCCGGATTGGGCAACCCACTGAACCGGATGAGGGTGAGAAGCTCCGCCTCTGGCAGCGACCGACAACGTCTGTCGAGGTGCTCGCTCACCCATCGCGCCTCCGTGCAGCCGTTCCGCCACGGTTGCGCGGAGACGAGTGCCGCAAGCGCTGCCCCCGACATCCGGCCGAGATGGAGCAGCATGCTGCCCACCTTGATGGCGTCGACGGCGCGCGCGTCGACGCAGTACGCGACGAACGCCGCCTCTGCGCTGACGCCGAGCTCGTCCGCTGCTGGCATCGCGACGGTGCGGTGCAGGAAGACGCCCGAGATCCTCACGTGATGATCGGCGGCCACGACGAAGTGGAGGGGCAACCGAGATCCGTAGTCGAGGCCGAGCTCCTGCAGTCGGGTGATCCCCGTGGTGCGCGCCGCGTCAGGCAATGCGATCCGCGCCGCAGCGACTCGGTCGGCGAAGGTCATCTCGTGGCTGCGGTGTCGGTAGACCGCGTCATGGAGACGGACGAACTGAGCTCCTTCCAACACTCGCGCCGAGATGCCGGCCTCGAGCGCCTCGGCGCGGGCAAAGGGTCTGCGACGGAACTTCTCGGGTACGTCGAACACGGACGACATCTCGCCACACCTCGTCTCCCCGCGGTCAGCACGTCGCCGTACGACTGTGGAGACCACGGCCGGCCGGGCGTCTGTGGACGTTCTCCGGTCCAACTGCCACCACCAGCAGAGGTATCAAAGCCACATTCGCTAACCAGGAAATGTGACTCACACACCGCCAGGCTCGGACCCGGCGGACCGCGTCAGAGCCTCTTGCGGCGGAGTATGGCGACGAGCGCGAGCATCGCCGCGGCGCCGGCCGCGAACGCGCCCGTGGGGGACATGCCCGGTGGTGCCGAGGCGACGTCAGGGTTGTGCTCAACAGCCTGCCGCAGGTCGATTCGCGGCCCCTGCACGGGCTCGTCGGTGTCGACCGGCTCGGCGACACGTGCGGCGGGATGGGTGTGGGCCCAGCTGGCCGCGTAGACGATCACGCGGGAGAAGTAGTTGATCCACACGACCAGGACGAGCGCGATCCCGAAGGCCTGGAAGGCGGGCTGGTTCTCGGTGAGTGCCAGCAGGTAGCGGGACGCCTGCTTGAGGAGCTCGAAGCCGATGGCTCCGACGAACGCCCCCGACCACAGCGCCTTGGCGGGCGCGTCGGGGTCGCCGAGGAGCCGGAAGAACGCGAAGAACAGCAACGTGTTGGTGGCGATGCCGATCAGGACGGCCAGGATCCACACGAGCGGCTCGAGCCCGAGGCCCAGCCCCAACCACTCCAGGATGGTGGTCGAGAGCGTGGTGACGACTGTCGAGACCCCGACGCTCACCATCAGGATCACGCCCAGGGCGCCCAGCGCCATCAGGTCGTGCAGCTTGCCTGAGAAGAAGCTGGGCCGCTCGCGCTCCGGCTGCTCGAAGACGGTCAGCAGGGCGGTGCGCATGCCCGACAACCAGCCGAGACCGGCGTACAGGACCGTCACCAACCCGATGCTGAAGATCCCCGGGGCCGCATCCTCGATGTCGTCCAGCTTCACCTGGCCGTCCTTCGGCCCGACGATCCCGGGAAGCACGGCGTCGATCGCCTTGACGAGGTCACGCTGCGCCTCGGGATAGACCGTCGAGACATAGCCGATGATCGCGAAGGAGAGCGCGAGGACCGGGAAGAACGACAAGAACGCGAAGTACGTGACCGCGCCGGCCTGCAGGCTGCCGTTGACCTTGCCGTAGTGCTCGACCGTGCGGACGATGTGGTCCACGAGAGGGCGGTGCTCACGCACCTCGTGGACGCGCTTCTTGAGATTGTCGATCAGCTTCATGCAGAGCTCCCGGACTCAGGCGGTCGGCTGCAGCGCGAATTCCCGCGTCGCCTGCCAGCCGGCGTCGGTGTCGTGGACGTAGAGCGAGAACGCGTCGGCCGAGAACGCGCACTCGAAGTCGGCGAGCTCGGTGAAGGCCTGGTCGAGCTGGGCGTCCGCGAGGTGGTGCGCGATGGTGACGTGCGGGTGGTAGGGGAAGTGGAGGTCGACGGCCAGCGGTCCTCGGCGTACGGCGGCGGCCAGCATCTCGCACTTGGAGATGCCTTCGGCCAGCGTCACGAAGACGACCGGCGAGACGGGCCGGAAGGTGCCCGTCCCCCGCAGGTGGATCCGGAACACGTCCATCTGCGCTGCGACCTGTGCCAGGTGCGCCTCGACGTCGTCGAGCTGGGAGTCATCCACCTCGACCGGAGGGATCAGGGTGATGTGCGTCGGGATCTGCGGGGCTGTGAGGTCGCCGACGGAGGTCCGGTAGTCCTGGAGCTCAGTCGCCCAGGGCTCGGGGATCGCCACGGCAACTCCGATGGTCGGCACTCGGGAGACCCTACCCAAGTGCTTGCCCCAACTGGTTCGCGGAGCCCGGCGGGCGGTTTGTAGGATCCCTCCTCGTGACCGACTCCTACCAGGCAGCCCTGGCGCGCAGCGCCGCGATCGAGCAGCGCCTGGACGACGATCCGGGCAGCCTGCGGATGCTGACGGGCGACCGGCCCACCGGCGCGCTGCACATCGGGCACTACTTCGGCTCGATCCAGAACCGCGTCAAGCTGCAACAGAGCGGCGCGGAGATCTGGCAGCTGATCGCCGACTACCAGGTGATCACCGACCGCGACATGCTCGGTGACATCCAGGGCAGCGTCCGCAACCTGACGATCGACAACATCGCGGCCGGCCTCGATCCCGACCGGGCGACGATCTTCACCCACTCGGCCGTGCCGGCCCTCAACCAGCTGCTGCTGCCGTTCCTGAGCCTGGTCAGCGTGGCCGAGCTGCAGCGCAACCCCACCGTCAAGGACGAGGCGAAGAGCGCCGGCATCACCAGCATCGGCGGGTTGCTGCTCACCTACCCGGTCCACCAGGCCGCCGACATCCTCTTCTGCAAGGCCGACGTCGTGCCCGTCGGTCGCGACCAGCTCCCCCACCTGGAGCAGACCCGCGTCGTGGCGCGCCGGTTCAACGAGCGGTACGGCGCCACGTTCCCCGAGCCGGACGCGCTGCTCTCCGACGCACCGCTCATCCTGGGCCTCGACGGCACCAAGATGAGCAAGTCCAAGGGCAACGTCATCGAGCTCCGGATGACCGCCGACGAGACGGCCAAGAAGCTCAAGGGCGCCAAGACCGACAGCGACCGGGTCATCACCTACGACCCGGCGGCCCGGCCCGAGGTCGCCAACCTGCTGCTGCTCATCTCCCTGTGCGAGGGCGTGGCCCCCGAGCAGGTCGCCGACGAGATCGGCGACGGCGGTGGCGGCACCCTGAAGAAGCGGCTGGCCGACGCCATCAACACCGAGCTCGCTCCCCTGCGCGCTCGGCGGCTCGAGCTCGAGCAGGACACGTCCTACGTCTCGGACATCCTGCGCCGCGGCAACGAGCGAGCAGGCGAGGTCGCCGAACGCACCCTCGACGAGGTCCGAGAGCGCATGGGCATGGTCTACACCTGAGACCCGAGTCGTTCTACGCGCCAGTAACTTTTCTCAGCTCACCTCTGGCGCTGTGAGGTAACTCACCAGTAACATCGCCCAACCGGGAGGGCCGGTCACGGGGGCAGTTGCTTGGGAGGGCACAGATCCATGACTCGAACGCGCGCACTTGCAGCATCCATCGCGACGTTGGTGGCCTCGGCCATCGTCGTCGTGGCAGCACCTACGGCGAACGCCGTGGTCATCGAACCGCCACGGCCGGCCTTCTACGAGGCACCGGCCACCCTGCCGGCAGCCAACGGCGCGGTCATCCGGACCGAGCCGATGACCTTCCTGCTCGACCCACTCAACGCCACCAGCCTGGTGACCAACGCCAAGAGGGTGCTGTACAAGACCACCAACCGCGCCGGCAGAGCGATCGCAGTCTCCGGGGTCGTGATGGTCCCCAAGACGGCCTGGATCGGTGTCGGCAGCCGCCCAGTGATCGGCTTTGCCGCAGGCACCCAGGGCATGGGTGACCGGTGCGCACCCTCGCGCCAGTACAGCGAGGGCCTCGAGTACGAAGGCATCGCCATCCAGGGACTTCTCAATCGCGGGTACGCCGTCGCCGTCACCGACTACGAGGGCCTCGGCACGGCGGGCATCCACACCTACATGGACCGCGTCTCCCAGGGCCGGGCCGTGCTCGACGTCATCCGCGCCGCCCAGCAGATCGCGGGCACCGGCCTGTCGGTCAACAGCCCGGTGGGCATCCAGGGCTACTCGCAAGGTGGCGGCGCGGCCGCTTCGGCGGCGGAGCTCGCGGCGACGTACGCCCCCGAGCTCCGGGTCAAGGGCGTTGCCGTCGGTGCCGTCCCGGCCGACCTGGCCGCCGTGGCGACGAAGCTCGACGGGAGCCTCTACTCGGCCTTCGCGTTCTTCGCCCTGCGCGGGATCTCGGCCAGCTACGGCACGGACCTGACGCCCTACCTCAACGCGAAGGGCGTGGAGACCATGACCACGGTCGAGCAGGACTGTGTCTTCGACCTGTTCGGCCATGCCTTCGTGAAGTCCTCGACGCTGAGCTACAACGGCAAGCCGATGTCGGACCTGATCGCGCTGCCGCAGTTCGCCACGATGATCGCCGAGCAGAGGATCGGCACCATCAAGCCGGCCATGCCGGTGTTCGTGAGCCACTCGACCTTCGACGACGTCATCCCCTACTCCGCGGGCAAGGGAATGGCGAAGTCATGGTGCAGCAAGGGCGCCAACGTGCGGTTCTCCCCCACGCTGATCCCCACGCACGTCGGCGGCTACGTGCCCTTCGGAGTCGAGGCGGCGCTGTTCTTCGAGGCGCGCTTCGCCGGGCTCTCCCAGTGGAGCAACTGCTGGGCGATCTGAGGTCACGAGCACGTCGCCTGGACCGCCTCATGCGGTCCAGGCGACACTCTCGATGACGTGGTCCGCCCAGGGGTTGAGGCCGACGAGCTCGCGACGGCGGGTGAGAAGCTCGACGACGTCGCTGGTCCGCCGGTCGCGGAGCTGGCGGCGCCAGGCGGGGCCAGCGTCTTCGAGGTATGAGTTCGGGTCCGTGTTCATGCCTGCAGCCTGCTCGACGCGTGCTAACGAGGCGTTGACTGCGCGTTAAACCGAGGCGCCAGTTCGGGCCGATTGCGTTGAGGGCGTGTTACGTCGGTGGACGACCGCCGAGAGCACCACCACCAGGAACCCCAGCACGCTCAGCGCGACACCGACCAGCGCGGGCGCGCGATAGCCCAGGCCCGCAGCGATCACGAGCCCGCCGAGCCAGGCACCGAGCGCGTTGGCGACATTGAGCGACGCGTGGTTCATGGCAGCGCCGAGGGCCTGCGCGTCCCCGGCGACGTCCATCAGCCGCAGCTGGAGGTTGACCACCAGCACCGAGCCCAGCGCCGTGATGAGGAAGACCACCGGGAGCGCGAGCCAGCCGGCAGGGGCAGCGAGCCAGAAGAGGACCAGCGTCAGGCCGAGGCCTGCCGAGCCGATCAGCAGCGAGCCGAAGATCGACCAGTCCGCCATGACCCCCGCCACCCAGGTCCCGGCGACCATGCCGAGCCCGAAGGACAGCAGGAAGACCGGCACCGCCGACTCCCCCAGCCCCCCGACCTCGGTCACGGTGGGAGCGATGTAGGTGTAGACGGCGAACATCCCGCCGAAGCCGATCGCCCCGGCGACCAGGGTCAACCAGACCTGGGGCAGCGCGAAGGCGGTCAGCTCGCGTCGGCCGCTCGCCTGCCCGTCGCCGGGACAGCTGGGCACGAAGGCCAGCACGAGAGCGAGGGTGACCACGCCGAGAACGGTCACGACCCAGAAGGCCGACCGCCACCCGAAGTTCTGTCCGAGCCACGTCCCTGCCGGGACACCGACCACGTTGGCCACGCTCAGCCCGAGCATCACAGCCGCGACGGCACGTCCCCTACGCCCCGGAGTGGCCATGCTCGCCGCCAGCAGCGAGGCCACACCGAAGTAGGCACCATGAGGCAGGCCGGCGGCGAACCGTGCGGCCATCAGTGCGGCGTACGACGTCGCGAGCGCACTCGCCGCGTTGCCCACGGCGAAGGCGACCATCAGTGCCACCAGCAGCGCGCGCCGAGGCAGCCGCGCGCCGAGGAACGCCAGCACGGGGGCCCCGACGACCACGCCGAGCGCGTACGCCGAGATCACGTGTCCGCCGGTGGGGATGGAGACGTCGACACCCCGCGAGATCTGCGGCAACAGCCCCATGGTGACGAACTCGGTGGTGCCGATCGCGAAGCCGCCCATCGCCAGGGCGGCGACGGCCAGCCCGAAGTGTCGGGCGCGGACGACCGGGGCGTCGTCGAGGTCGAGGTGGTCAGCGGTCGTCATGGGCACTTCATTCTGCAAGGCGGTCACGACCGGGCCTATTCCCCGAATCCACCATCCCCGATCCGTTGGTCCCCGATCCCCTAGGCTCCCTGCGTGACCGCCTTCCTCTTGATCATCTTCGGCCTGGTGTTGATCGCCGTGGCAGCGTCCCAGGTCCGCAGCATGATGAGGTCGAGCGAGCGGCAGAAGACCTGGTTCCGCACCACCGCGAAGGTCTTGCGGGTCCATACTGAGTCACGTAGGAGCGGCGACGACTCGCTAGTGACCATCCTGGTCGGCACCTACGAGTACTACGACCGCAACGAGCAGGTGCGCACCGGCTCCGGAGACCTCGGCAGCCAGGGAGTGGCGGTCGACGGCTCATCGCAGGTCATCGACATCCTCGTCGACCCCTCCGATCCCACCCAGTCGCAGATCCTCCGCCCCACCAGCACCGGGGGCCTCGTGGGCGGAGTCCTCGTCGCCGTCGTTTGCGGCGCCCTCGGACTGGGTCTTCTGATGAACGGGGTCTTCGAGCTCGGGGCCGGTGGCTGACCGGCGCTCAGAGCGAGGCGAGCACCTCGTTGAAGGTGGTGCTGGGACGCATGACCGCGGTGGCCAGCTCGTCGTCGGGCTCGTAGTAGCCGCCCACGTCGGCCGGCTTCCCTTGTACGGCGAGGAGCTCGTCGACGATCTTCTGCTCGTTGTCCCGCAAGGCACCGGCCAGGGCCGCGAACGCGTCCGCCAGCTCGGCGTCCTCCGTCTGCTTGGCGAGCTCCTCGGCCCAGTAGAGCGCGAGGTAGAAGTGCGACCCGCGGTTGTCGATGGTGCCCAGCTTGCGACCCGGCGAGCGGTCCTCGTTGAGGAACGTCTCCGTCGCGCGGTCGAGGGTGTCGCTGAGGATCTTGGCGCGCCGGTTGTCGTCGTACGCCGCAAGGTGCTCGAACGACGCAGCCAGGGCGAAGAACTCCCCGAGGCTGTCCCAGCGCAGGTAGTTCTCCTTGACGAGCTGCTGGACGTGCTTGGGTGCTGACCCACCGGCGCCGGTCTCGAAGAGGCCACCGCCGTTCATGAGCGGGACGATCGAGAGCATCTTGGCGCTGGTGCCCAGCTCGAGGATCGGGAAGAGGTCGGTGTTGTAGTCGCGCAGCACGTTGCCGGTCACCGAGATGGTGTCCTCGCCGCGGCGGATCCGCTCGATCGAGGTCGCGCATGCGTCCGCCGGCTTGGCGATCGTGACGTCGAGGCCGGAGGTGTCGTGCTCCGCGAGGTAGGTGTTGACCTTCTCGATCAGGTTGGCGTCGTGCGCCCGGGACTCGTCCAGCCAGAAGATGGCCGGTGAACCGGTGGCGCGGGCGCGGGTGACGGCCAGCTTGACCCAGTCACGGATCGGCTCGTCCTTGGTCTGGCAGGCGCGCCAGATGTCACCGGGCTCGACGTCGTGCTCGATCAGCACGTCGCCGGCTCCGCTGCGGATCTGCATCTTGCCCGCAGCCGGCGCCTCGAAGGTCTTGTCGTGCGAGCCGTACTCCTCGGCTGCCTTGGCCATCAGTCCCACGTTGGGCACCGAGCCCATGGTCGAGGGGTCGAAGGCGCCGTTGGCACGGCAGTCGTCGATGACGGTCTGGAAGATGCCGGCGTAGGAGGAGTCGGGGATCACGGCCAGGGTGTCGGCCTCTTCGCCGTCGGGGCCCCACATGTGGCCGCTGGTGCGGATCATCGCGGGCATGCTCGCGTCGACGATCACGTCCGAGGGCACGTGCAGGTTGGTGATGCCCTTGTCGGAGTCCACCATCGCCAGGGCGGGGCCGTCGGCGATGCCCTGGGCCACCGCCGACTTGATGGCGTCCCCCTCGGGGAGGGCCGACACGGCGTCGAGCAGGGCGCCCAGCCCGTCGCCCGCGCTGATGCCGGCGGCGGCCAGCTGTTCGCCGTACTGCTCGAAGAGGGTGGGGAGGAAGCTCTGCACCACGTGGCCGAAGATGATCGGGTCGGAGACCTTCATCATCGTCGCCTTGAGGTGGACCGAGAACAAGACGTCCTCGGCCTTGGCCCGGGCGATCTGCTCGGTGAGGAAGCGTCGGAGTGCGGCGACGCTCATGAAGGTGCCGTCCACGACCTCGTCGGCCAGCACGGGGAGGGCGTCCTTGAGGACCGTCTCGGTGCCGTCGGTGGCGACGTGCACGATGCTCAGGGTGTCGTCGGACTCGATGACGACCGACTTCTCGTTGGAGCGGAAGTCGTGGGCGCCCATGGTGGCCACGTTGGTCTTGCTGTCGCTGCTCCACGCACCCATCGAGTGCGGGTGGGACTTGGCGTAGTTCTTGACCGCCCCGGGCGCGCGGCGGTCGGAGTTGCCCTCGCGCAGCACGGGATTGACCGCGGAGCCCTTGACCTTGTCGTACTTCGCGCGGGCGTCCTTGTCCTCGGCCGACTGGGGGTTCTCGGGGTAGTGCGGGAGGTCGTAGCCCTTGCCCTGCAGCTCCTTGATCGCCGCCTTGAGCTGCGGGAGGGAGGCCGAGACGTTGGGCAGCTTGATGATGTTGGCATCGGGCTTGGTCGCCAGCTCGCCGAGCTCGGCGAGGGCGTCGTCGATGCGCTGCTCGGGTGAGAGTCGATCGGGGAACTGGCTGATGATCCGCCCCGCCAGCGAGATGTCGCGCGTCTCGACCTCGACGCCGGCGGTCTTGGCGTAGGTCGCCACGATCGGCAGGAACGAGTAGGTCGCGAGCATGGGTGCTTCGTCGGTGTGGGTGTAGATGATCTTGGCCATGGGTGCGAGACGCTCCTAGACGAGACATGAGTACGGCGCGAGCAAACTAACTTGACGTCAAGATACCTGACGTCGCCTGTCCCTAGCCTCGCACCCGTCACCTCGCCTCGCTAGAGTGCCCGTGGTCCACGGGGGGTGGGCACCTGTAACTCCTGACGGAAGGCTGCTTCATGACCGAACCACACAACGGCACAGACGAGACACCCACGACGGGCCAGAAGTTCGCGGCGGAACTGCTCGGCACCTTCGTCCTCGTCTTCTTCGGCGTGGGGGCGGCGCTGATGAGCAACGACTACGTCACCACCGGCCTCTCCTTCGGCCTCGCCGTCATGGTGATGGCCTACGCCGTCGGTCGCATCTCCGGCGGCCACTTCAACCCCGCAGTGACGCTCGGTGCCGTCCTCGGCGGGCGACTGCCCTGGAAGTCGGCACCCGTCTACGTCGGTGCCCAGCTCCTCGGCGCCCTGCTCGCCGGCGCGGCCCTCTTCGGTCTCATGCACGGCTTCGACGGTTTCTCCGCCGACGGCAACATGGGAGCCAACTCCTTCGGCGACGAGGGCTCGGGCTATGCCCTGTGGGCAGCCTTCGTGCTCGAGATGCTGCTGACGATGATCTTCCTGTACGTCATCCTGGCCGTGACCGACGAGCGCAACGAGTTCCAGGCGCTGATGGGCCCGCTGGCCATCGGCTTCGCGCTGGCGATGATCCACTTCGCCTCCATGGGTGCCACCGGCACCTCGGTCAACCCCGCCCGCTCGATCGGCGTGGGTGTCTTCGGCGGCACCGACGCGCTCATCCAGCTGTGGCTGTTCATCCTGGCCCCGCTGGTGGGCGCCACGATCGCCGGCCTCACCTACCCCCTGGTCTTCGGCCACGCCTCCGCCCCCGTCCCGGGATCCGGGCTCAGCTTCCGGTCCGGTCGGCAGCAGGCCGTCCATGCCCCGCCCGGCACCTACGAGCAGCAGTGGAACCAGGGCCAGCCGCAGTGGCAGGGGCAGCCGGTGCAGTCTGGGCCGCAGGGGCAGCACAGCGCCCAGCCGCCCCAGGCCGCGCCGCAGCACTGGCAGCCCGCACCCGACCCGTACGCCCCGCCCGTGCCGCAGCAGCAGCCCCCCGCCCAGCAGTGGGGTCAGCCGGCAGCGCCAGCAGGGCCGCCGTCAGGTCAGCCTGCTGGCGCTCCCCAGCACTGGGGCCAGCCCGCACCCGACCCCTACGCCCCGCCCGTGCCGCAGCAGCAGCCGCCCGCTCAGCACTGGGGCCAGCCGGTCGAGGACGACGGCGAGGACGGCCGCACCCAGGTGCGTCGCCCCGACTAGGTGAGCGAGGTCATCGCCTCACGGGACTCTCGGCCGTCCCGTGGGCGATGAGTTCCGTGGTGGTGTCCGGTGCCTCGGCGAGCACCAGCCCCACCCCCCGTGCGTAGAAGCGACGGGTCTCCTCCGACGCGACTCCGTCGGTCTCCAGCACCTCGACGAGGTCTGTCCAGGAGTCGTACGCCGTCGTGGCGCTGGCCGCCGTGTCGAGCACCTGCGACCGGTCCTCGGCTACCCCTGCGGCGTACTGCTGGCGGAAGCCGTCGCCGACGCGTGGCGTGGCCGGCATGACGAGTCCGGCCTGGGCCCCGTCGACCCCCGCCAGCCAGTCGTCACCGCCGAAGGACCAGACATTGCCCTCGCGGTCCTGGGCGAAGAACTCGCTGGAGGTCACCGGTCCTGAGCTGCCGTCCACGACGGTGGTGACCTCGGTCGCGGTGACCCCGTCGATGGTGCGGGTCTCGTCGCTCACCGAGACGGTGACCGACTCGGTGACGGCGCCCTCGACCCGGTCGTAGATCCACTCGCTGCCGGGCACGAGCGGCAGGTAGGGGTTGTCGACCACCCGCACGAAGTCCCTCGGGTCGGGAGAGGCCGTCGGGATCTCGAGGCCGTCGACACCCGCCGGACCGACGGAGCGTGGCTCACCCGCGCTGCAGCCCGTCAGGGCCAGGGCGAGGGCGAGGACGGCAAGGTGGCGACCGCGGCGCGGGGGGACGGAGGTGCGCGACATGGGAGGAGAATGCCAGCCAACCCTCCCGGGCCGGACAGCGAGCGGCGCTGCTAGCGTCGGTCGTGGTTCGACCCCATCTCACTTCGCCCACAGGAGTCCTCGTGACCACCACTCCCTTGAAGGTCGCCGTCACCGGCGCAGCCGGTCAGATCGGCTACAGCCTGCTCTTCCGTCTTGCCGCCGGCGCCCTGGGCGACCGCCCGATCGAGCTCCGCCTGCTGGAGATCGAGCCGGCCCTGCCCTCCCTCGAGGGCGTCGTGATGGAGCTGGACGACTGCGCCTTCCCGCTGCTGGCCGGCGTCGAGATCGGTGCCGACCCGGCGACCATCTTCAACGGCGTCAACGCCGCCATGCTGGTGGGTGCCATGCCGCGCAAGGAGGGCATGGACCGTGCCGACCTGCTGGCGGCCAACGGCAAGATCTTCACCGGGCAGGGCAAGGCGCTCAACGACAACGCGGCCGACGACGTGAAGGTGCTGGTGACGGGCAACCCGGCCAACACCAATGCGCTCATCGCGCTCAGCAACGCCCCCGACATCCCGCGCGAGCGCTTCAACGCCCTGACCCGCCTCGACCACAACCGCGCCAAGACGCAGCTCGCCAAGAAGCTGGGCGTGTCGGTCACCGAGATCGAGAACCTCGCGATCTGGGGCAACCACGACGACTCGATGTATCCCGACCTCTTCAACACCATGGTCGGGGGCCGCTCGGCGGCCGAGCAGGTCGACGAGGCCTGGATCACCGACGAGTTCATCCCCACGGTCGCGACCCGCGGCGGCGCGATCATCAAGGCCCGGGGCTCGTCCTCCGCAGCCTCGGCCGCCAACGCCACCATCGACCACATGTTGGACTGGCTGAACGGCACCTCGGAGTGGGTGTCGATGTCGGTCCCGTCCGACGGCTCCTACGGCGTCACCACGGGCATCGTCTCGTCGTTCCCGTGCACGGTCACCGACGGCGAATACAAGATCGTCGAGGGCATCGAGCTCAACGACTTCTCCAAGCAGCGGATCGCCGCGTCGGTCGCCCGCCTCGAGTCCGAGCGTGACCAGGTCACCGAGCTCGGCCTCATCTAGCTCGCAGCATCTGGTCACCCGGGAACGACCCGCCCAGACAGCCCGACATCGCCGTACGACGAAGCCCCTCCCGGTCTACCCGGAAGGGGCTTTGTTGCGCGCGTGGCGAACTTCATGACG
This sequence comes from Nocardioides sp., assembly GCF_035576065.1. GTDB lineage: Bacteria > Actinomycetota > Actinomycetes > Propionibacteriales > Nocardioidaceae > Nocardioides. The sequence continues at coordinate 204,696 of NZ_DATLWX010000001.1, read as the reverse complement.
AAGTCCTGCAGTTCTAGGCCTTTGCAACGGCTAGGAAGTGCTGGAGTCCCCGCTTAAGCGGGGACTCCCCCGTCAGAGCCCCGGCTGGTCCGGGATCGAGGTCGTCAGGAAGATCAGGGCAGCGCCGAGTCCCGTGAGCAGAGCCATGTCCAGCGCCTTGTGGCGGACGGCGAGCATGCCAGCGTCCCGGGGCGAGAGCAGCAGGCGTACGACGGCAGCCGCGATCAACGCTCCGCCCACCATGCGGATCCCGAGCCGCCAGTCGCCGCTCGTGACCACGGCGAGGCCGGCGATCGTGACCACGAGCACGCAGATGTAGAAGGCGCCCCCGATGGTCGAGGGATAGCGGCGTTCCTGGGGACCGTACCCAGGATGGTCGCCGTCGACGAGGTCCTCGGCCGAGATCGGCGGCACGCTCTCCGGCGGCGCGATCCAGTTCTCGTCGCGGGGCCGCTCGACGTGTTCGTCGGGCGGCGAGTCGGGGGCAGGGTCGGTCACAGGGGTCCCGTCATGGCGTGGTGTTCTGCTCGGCGATCTCCACAATATTGCTCAGCAGCATCGCGCGGGTCATCGGACCGACACCCTTCGGGTTGGGCGAGACCCAGCCGGCCACGTCCCAGACGTCCTGGGCCACGTCCCCGGTGATCTTGCCTTCGACGCGGGATACGCCGACGTCGAGGACGGCGGCACCCGGCTTGACCATGTCGCCGGTGATGATGCCGGGCACGCCGGCAGCGGCCACGACGATGTCGGCGTGCCTCACGTGGTCTGCGAGGTCCACGGTCCCGGTATGGCACAGGGTGACGGTCGCGTTCTCCGAGCGGCGGGTCAGGAGCAGCCCGAGCGGGCGGCCGACGGTGAGCCCGCGGCCGACGACGACCACCTCGGCGCCGGCGATCGGCACACCGTGGCGACGGAGCAGCTCGATGGCGCCGACCGGGGTGCACGGCAGCGGTCCGGCCTTGCCGAGCACGAGCTTGCCGAGATTGGTCGGGTGGAGGCCGTCGACGTCCTTGTCCGGGTCGACGCGCGAGAGCAGCGCGAACTCGTCGAGCCCGGTGGGCTGCTGGACGAGGAACCCGGTGCACGCCGGATCGGCGTTCAGCTCGTCGATGACGGCCTCCACCTCCGCCTGGGTGGCCGTCGCGGGCAAGTCGCGGCGGATCGACTCGATCCCGAGCTCGGCGCAGTCCCGGTGCTTCGCTCCGACGTACCAGTGCGAGCCCGGGTCGTCGCCGACGAGGACGGTGCCGAGCCCCGGCGTGATGCCACGGGCCTTGAGCGCGCCGACGCGCTCGGCCAACTCGGCCTTGATGGTGCGCAGCGTGGCTGCTCCGTCGAGGGTCTGTGCGGTCACGATGTCTCCAGGTGGGCCGAAGGGTGTGCGGGGGAGGTTGCAGGTGAGGCAGTCGTGCTGGTGGCGGTCGAGGGGGCCCCGCCACGCCCGGTGAGGAAGCGGACCATCAGTGGAAGAAGTGCCTCGCGCCGGTGAAGTACATCGTGATCCCGGCCAACTCAGCCGCCTCGACCACCTCGCTGTCGCGCACCGAGCCGCCCGGCTGCACGATCGCCCTCACGCCGGCGTCGATGAGCACCTGGGCGCCGTCGGCGAAGGGGAAGAAGGCATCCGAAGCGGCGACCGAGCCTCGCGCACGATCGCCCGCCCGCTCCACCGCCAGCCGACAGGAGTCGACCCGGTTGACCTGACCCATCCCGACTCCCACCGAGGCGCCGTCGGCGGCCAGCAGGATGGCGTTGGACTTCACGGCGCGGCACGCCCGCCAGGCGAAGACCAGGTCGGCCAGCAGCGCGTCCGAGGCGGCGTCGCCGGTGGCCAGCGTCCAAGCGGCCGGGTCGTCGCCACCACCCTCGACGGCGGCGTCGAGGAGGTCGCGGCCCTGGAGCAGCAGGCCGCCGGAGATGGCGCGCATCTCGACGCCCCCGCGCGCGAGCGGGGCACACTCGAGCAGGCGGATGTTCTTCTTCGCCGACAGGATCTCGACCGCACCGTCCTCGTAGCCGGGTGCGACCACGACCTCGGTGAAGATCTCGGCGACCTGTTCGGCCATCTCCACCGAGACGGGCCGGTTGGTCGCGATGACGCCGCCGAACGCGCTGACCGGATCACAGTCGTGGGCCTTGCGGTGCGCGTCAGCGACGTCAGGTCCTACCGCGATCCCACAGGGGTTGGCGTGCTTGATGATCGCGACCGCCGGCTGGTCGAAGTCGTACGCCGCACGGCGGGCCGCGTCGGCGTCGACGTAGTTGTTGTAGGACATCTCCTTGCCGTGCAGCTGGGTCGCCTGGGCGAGCCCGGGTCCGCCGGGGAGGTGCCCGTTGGAGTAGATCGCCGCCGACTGGTGGGGGTTCTCGCCGTACCGCAGCACCGCGTCCTTGTCCCAGGTCGCGCCCATCCAGGCCGGGAAGCCCGAGCCCACGGACGTGTCGGTCAGCACGTTGCCCATCCAGGACGCCACGTGCACGTCGTACGTCGCCGTGTGCACGAACGCCTCGGCGGCCAGCGCCTTGCGCGCCTCGAGCGTGAAGCCCCCCGCCGCAGCTGCGGACAGCACCTCGGGGTAGCGGTCGGGTGAGGTCACGATGGCGACCGAGGGGTGGTTCTTGGCGGCTGCTCGGACCATCGAGGGACCGCCGATGTCGATCTGCTCGACGCACTCGTCGGGCGAGGCGCCGGACGCGACCGTCTGCGCGAAGGGGTAGAGGTTGCAGACGACCAGGTCGAAGGGCTCGACGTCGAGGTCCTCGAGCTGCTGCACGTGGGAGTCCAGACGGCGATCGGCCAGGATGCCGGCGTGCACGCGCGGGTGCAGGGTCTTCACCCGGCCGTCGAGGCACTCCGGGAAGCCGGTGAGGTCCTCGACCTTCGTGACCGGCAGGCCGAGGTCCGCGATCAGCTTGGCCGAGCCACCGGTGGAGACGAGCTCGACACCGGCAACGTGCAGGCCGCGGACGAGGTCGTCGAGCCCGGTCTTGTCGTAGACCGAGACGAGGGCGCGGCGGAGGGGGATCTGGTCGGAAAGGCGTTCGGACACGGTTGCTCCATGAGTCGCTGCGGAGGGGAGCACCCAGGCGTTCGATGCTCCCTGGCTTCACTCCCCGGTGGTCCCCCACCTGCGCCAGTCGTGTGGCGTCAGACTAGTCGACCGGAGCCGGTCAGCCGATCCGGACCCGGCGGCCGTCGAGCTCCCAGCCCTCGCGGGCCATCCGGCCGAGGGTTTCGACCAGCATGGTCCGCTCGGCCGTCTTGATCCGCTCGTGCAGGGTCTCGACCCTGTCGTCGTCGAGGACGGGCACGGCCACCTGGGCGACGATCGGGCCGGTGTCGACTCCCCCGTCGACGACGAAGAGGGTGGCCCCGGTGACCTTGACGCCGTACGCGAGGGCGTCGGCCGGGCCGTTCATGCCCGGGAAGGACGGGGAGAGCGCGGGGTGGGTGTTGACGACGCGGTGCTCGAAGCGAGCGAGGAAGTCGTCGCTGACGAGCTTCATGAAGCCGGCGAGCACGATCAGGTCGGGCTCGAAGCCGGCCACTGAGTCCGCCATCGCGCGGTCCCAGTGCTCCCGCGTGGTGAAGTCCTTGACCTGCTTGACGAAGGTGGCGATCCCCGCCCGGTCTGCCCGTGCGAGGCCCTCGATGCCGTCACGGTCTGCGCCCACCGCGACGACGTGTGCGCCATACGCCGGATCCGCGCAAGCGTCGACCAGGGCCTGCAGGTTGGTGCCGGTGCCCGAGACGAGGACGACGAGACGACTGGTCACCCGATGGATCCTAGGGCCCAGCCGACGCCAGTCGGCGTCGCTGCCACCACGTCATGGTGAGAGCCCCGACGAGACCCCCGAAGCCGAGCGCTGGGATCGAGGCGAGGAGCACGTCGAACACGTCGGGTCCGACGTGACGCATCCGGCCGGGCCCCGCGGCGCCACCGGCCACCGATGCCAGGACGGCGAACGCCACCGCGGCTGCGATCCCGCCTCCGCAACCGCGGAGCCCGGCGTCCAGCCAGGTCAGGGCAGGGTGTCGTCGCTGGAACCTCATGGTCGCTGCTGCGGCGGTCAACGGCGGCAGCCACACCATCGCGGCAAGCCATGGGGCGCTCATCCCGGCATCCGGCAGGGCGGACAGGAGGGCGAACAGTGGGAGCGGACCCAGCACCACGGCGTCGGGCGAGACGAGCGTGTTGCCCCCGACCGCGAAGCCCGGACCCAGCAGGAAGGACCCGGAGAAGAGGGTCGCGTTGGGCACGAAGCCGGCGTTGGCCAGCGCGTAGACCGTGCCTTCGGCCGCGGTCAGGTGGAGCTGGCTCACCATGGTCGCCGCTTCGCCCACGCCGGCGGCGAGGGAGATGAGGAACACCAGGGCAGCCAAGGCCAGGAACGCGGTCAGGATCGCTCCTGCGGTCGCAGCGGCCTGTCGCACCACGGCAGGCACGAAGGTCGCCCAGATCGCCGCGCGACCCGCGCCGATGGCGATGGCGGGCGCTGCGAACAGCAGCGACATCGCCAGGCTCCACAGGATGACCGGGGGGACACTGGGCGCGGTCGCCACCGTGGACGCCAACGAGGCGGTCACCACCGCCACGACGGCGTAGCCGACGAAGAACGTGCCAGTCGCCACGGGCACCGTCAGGTCGCGCTCTCCGTCGGAGATGCGGTCAGCGTCCGGTCCGTGACCGGACAGCGCGTCACCCACGCGGTGAGCCACGCGCCACATCGACCACGCGCAGATCGCCGTGAGCCCCAGGGGCACGACGCCCACCGCCACGCCCTGCACGGTGATGCCCGATCCATGAGCCATCAGCCACGCCAGGGCGCCCATGCGCATCCCGTCGCGCGGAGCCCCGTGCGCGCCGGCGTCGGAGGCGAACCAGCCGACGACTCCCACCGCGACGCACACCAGCAAGGGGGCGAGAGCAGCAACTGCCCCACCCAGCGTGGCGATCAGGACCAAGGGTCGCTGGGCGGCCGATGCAGCGCCCGTGCGGTCACGGCGGTCGACGAGCAGTGAAGTCATGGCTCCGCCATCATGACGCGAGCACCGATGGGGTTCGGGTTCCCACGCCGGGTATGGCGCACGGGCAGAGCCGGACACGGCGCACGGGCAGAGCCTCCCCCCGGCGCAGGGCCGGAGTGTGCGCCTGCTGCGGCGGATCACGTACCGTGGAAAGGTCATGAGGAGCCCAGAGACGTTCGACGCGTTCTACGCGGAGACCCGCGACCGCCTCCTGCACGAGGCCTACGCGTTGACGGGTGACCTGTCGGCCTCCAGGGTCGCGGTGCGCGATGCCTTCACCGTCGCCTGGCACCACTGGCGCAAGGTCTCGCGACTTGAGGACCGCGAGGCCTTCGTCCGTCCGTTGGCCCACCGGCGGGCCCAACGCCGGCACGCGGCCCGTCCGTGGCACCGGGACAAGGGCATCGACGACGATGTCCGGGCGACCTTGGATGCGCTGTCCAAGCTCAGCTCGCAGGAGCGCCGGACGCTGGTGCTGAGCACGCTCTCCCCGATGACCCTGGGAGACATCGCGCGCGAGGTCGGTCTCCCCCAGTCCGACGCGGAGCGAGTCCTCCAGAGCGCGACCTCACGCTTCTCGATCTCCCGCGACGTGGCCAGCACCGACGTACGCCCTCTTCTCGAGGCCCTGCTCGAACCCATCGCCGACACCCGGTGGCCCCGCAGCACGATCGTGCGTCGTTCCGGTGCCGCCCGCCGGCGGACGCACACGCTCATGGGTTCCGCCGCGGTGGTCGCCGCCCTCCTCGTCTCTGGCACGGTCGTGACCTCGGACGGCGTCGAGCCCAGCAGCCTCGACCAGGAGAGCGCGCTGCCGAGCGTGACCCTGCGTGAGACCCAGCCCGCCGTACCACCCTCGCTCGCTGCCGAGTCCCTGCTCGAGCTCGACCAGGTCGCCCGGTTCGACCCGAGCATGAAGTGGCGCATCAGCGAGACGTCCGACAACTCGGCGGGTGACGGCCTGGTGATGCCGTGCCAGCAGGCGCGCTTCGCCGACCCGACGACGCTCGACGACTTCCTCAGGAGCGTCAAGACCGACGGCGCCGGCGCCCTGATGCGGTCGTTCATCGGCAAGACCAGCGCCGAGCCGACCGGCAAGGGCAGCGGCAAGGGCAAGAGCGACGGCAGGAACGGCAGCCGCAAGGCCACGCGCGAACGGGCCACCGCCGTCGAGTACGTCGAGATGTCGGCCGACCCGAAGGCTGCGCGAGTCGCCTTCAGGACAGCACAAGGCTGGTACGCCGACTGCCTCGACTCACGAGCCCAGCTGCTCTCGACCCACACGATCGGTCGGGTGGGCGACGAGGCGACGGTGCTCAACCTGCGCACCTGGAACAAGACCCCCGCCCGGATCGCCGTCGGCCTGGCTCGCACCGGCAGGCTGACCGTCATCACCCTCGTCAGCTCCACCGGCAAGCCGGTGCCCGTGCAGGCGACTGCCACCGGACTGGCCGCTGCCGTCAACGCCACGTGCGGGAAGGCGGGTGCCGGCGCCTGCGCCGGACCGCCGAAGATGCGGTCGAGCGCCCCCCTTGCCGTGGGCAGACCGCCAGGTTTGCTCAGTGCGGTCGACCTGCCACCGGTGGCCGGCGCCGTCGGTCCCTGGGTCGGCACGGACCCCCAGCGCCCCCGGGCCAACGCCGCGTCCACCTACTGCGACAACACGCAGTTCGCCGGCAAGGCGGTCAAGCGGCCGCTGACACGGACCTTCCTGTTCCCGGCCCAGAAGAAGATGGACACCTTCGGCCTCACCCAGACGGTCGCGACGATGAAGGGGCGGCTGGCATCAGCCTTCGTCAGCGAGGTCCGCAGCCGCATCCGCAAGTGCGGACAGGACGACCTGGGCACGACGGTCGACACCTTGGTCGACCGCTCGAGCAAGCGGGCGCAGCTGACCGTATGGGACGTCGAGATCGAGATCTCGGACGAGAGGACCATGCAGTTCTGGATGGCGATCATGCGCGACGGCAACGCCGTCTCCCAGGTCGGCTTCACCCCCTCCGAGGGGAAGTCGCTCCAGCGCGACGCCTTCATCGCCATCGCCGAGCGGGCGCTGGAGCGGCTCAGCGACCTGCCCGGCGCCTAGGCTGTTGTCTCATGACGAGACTCATCACCACCCTGCTCGCGCTGGTGCTCCTGTTCACGGCTGCCCCGGCCACGGCCACGGCAGCAACCCCGACGCCCATCCCGGACGACTTCCCGCTTGCCCTGCGAATCTCGGTCGACGACGCCGATGGCGAGCAGCCGGTCCCGGCACCCGACGCGAAGGGCATCGGCCGGATCCCGGCGTGCGGCGAGCGGTTGTGGCCCTTGGCGCCCGCCCTGGTGGAGGACAGGCTCGCGGTGCGGGCGACCGGTCCGGAATACCTCGACGCCCGTGAGCTCGTCTCGATGCGGGGCGCCCGGGTGGCGGTCCGGGCGCTGGCCCGCATCCGCACCGCGCTCGCCGCCTGCGCCGAGCCCGTTCGAGGGGCAGTCTGGACCGTGCACGCCGCGGACACCGGCTACGACGCCGTCACCTTCACACAGAGCTGGACCCGCGGTCTGGGGCTCTCGACCTTCCAGGTCATCCGGGTCGGCAAGGGCGTGCTGATCACCCACACGTATGGCGAAGGCAGGCTCTCGGAGAGCCGCGGTCAGATCCGTAGGCAGACCCGGCTGGCGCGCGACCTGGCAGTCGACATGTGCGTGTTCACCCGCGCCGGCTGCTGAACCGACTGGCCTGCCCGTTGACCCTTCACCATGGGATGTTGCTCAACAGGCACTTCCCTCGGTCAGTTGACCGAGGGAAGTGCGCATTGGCCGACATCCCATGGTGAACAGGCAGGAGTCCCGGGACCGCCAGCCCCCTGTAACGCCAGGCCCCCTGTAACGCCGTGAAAACAGCTGTACCCACCCTGAAATATCAGGGTGGGTACAAGCAGTAACCCGGCGTTACAGTCCGCGGACGGCTCGACTCACATGGCCTGCAGGATCTCCCGCATCAGCGCGGCGGTCTCCGACGGCGTCTTGCCGACCTTGACCCCGGCGGCCTCGAGGGCCTCCTTCTTGGCCTGCGCCGTGCCGGACGAGCCCGACACGATGGCGCCGGCGTGGCCCATGGTCTTGCCCTCGGGGGCGGTGAAGCCTGCGACGTACCCGACGACCGGCTTGGTGACGTGGTCCTTGATGTAGGCCGCCGCCCGCTCCTCGGCGTCGCCACCGATCTCGCCGATCATCACGATCGCCTTGGTGTCGGGGTCGTTCTCGAACGCCTCGAGGGCGTCGATGTGCGTGGTGCCCACGATCGGGTCACCGCCGATGCCGATCGCCGTGGTGAAGCCGAAGTCACGCAGCTCGTACATCATCTGGTAGGTCAGGGTGCCCGACTTGGACACGAGGCCCACCGGGCCCTTGCCGGCGATGGTGTGCGGCGTGATGCCGGCCAGTGACTCCTCCGGCGTGATGATTCCGGGGCAGTTCGGGCCGATCATCCGGGTGGACTTGCCCTCGAGGTAGGCCACGACCGATGCGGTGTCCTGCACCGGCACGCCCTCGGTGATCACGACGAGGAGCGGGATCTCGGCGTCGATCGCCTCGATGCACGCGTCCTTGGTGAACGCCGGCGGCACGAATGCGACCGACACGTCGGCGCCTGTCTCCTTCATGGCCTCGGCAACGCTGCCGAAGACGGGCAGCTCCTTGCCGCCGAGCTCGACAGTGGTGCCGGCCTTGCGGGCGTTGACACCACCGACGATGTCGGCGCCGGACTCGACCATCAGGGTGGTGTGCTTGGCACCCATCCCGCCGGTCATGCCCTGGACGATGATCTTGGAGTCCTTGTTCAGGTAGATGCTCATGGTTTCTCTCCGTCCTCAGGCGTTCGCGAGCTCGGCGGCCTTGTCGGCCGCTCCGTCCATCGTGTCGACCTGGGTCACCAGCGGGTGGTTGAGCTCGTCCAGGATGGCGCGGCCGGCTTCGACGTTGTTGCCGTCGAGCCGGACGACCAGGGGCTTGGTCGCGGCGTCACCGAGGATCTCGAGCGCGCCCTTGATGCCGTTGGCCACCTCGTCGCACGCGGTGATCCCGCCGAACACGTTGACGAACACGCTCTTGACCTGCTCGTCGTTCAGGATCACGTCGAGGCCGTCGGCCATCACCTGGGCGTTGGCGCCACCACCGATGTCCAGGAAGTTGGCGGGCTTCACGCCGCCGTGCTTCTCACCGGCGTAGGCGACCACGTCGAGGGTCGACATGACCAGGCCGGCGCCGTTGCCGATGATGCCCACGGCGCCGTCCAGCTTGACGTAGTTGAGGCCCTTGTCCTTGGCCTTCGCCTCGAGCGGGTCCTCCTCGTCGCGGATCTCGAAGGAGGCGTGCTCGGGGTGACGGAACTCGGCGTTCTCGTCGAGGGAGACCTTGCCGTCGAGGGCCTCGAGCTTGTCACCGGTCAGGCGCGCCAGCGGGTTGACCTCGACCAGGGTCGCGTCCTCCTCGACGAAGACGGTCCACAGCTGCTGGACCATCTCGATGGCCTGGTCGCGCAGCTCGGCGGGGAAGCCGGCCTCGTCGACGATGGCGATCGCCTTGGCCTCGTCGACGCCGGTGCCGGCGTCGATCGCGATCTTCTTGACCGCGTCGGGGTTGGTCTTGGCGACCTCTTCGATCTCCACACCACCCTCGACGCTGGCGATGCAGAGGTAGGAGCGGTTGGAGCGGTCGAGCAGGTAGGAGAAGTAGTACTCCTCCTCGATCGAGGCTCCGGGGACCACGAGGACGCGGTTGACCGGGAGACCCTTGATCTCCAGGTCGAGGATCGCGCGAGCGGCCTCCTCGGCCTCCTCAGGCGTCTTCGCGACCTTGACGCCGCCGGCCTTGCCGCGACCGCCGGCCTTGACCTGGGCCTTGACGACGACGACGCCACCGATCTCCTCCGCGGCCGCGCGAGCGTCCTCGGGAGTCATGACGGTCTTGCCGAGCGCTCCGGCTACTCCATACTTCGCGAAGAGTTCCTTCGCCTGGTACTCCATCAAGTCCACGACGTACCCAGTCCTTTTCGTTGGTGCGTAACGACTCCGGCAAATTCTCCTTGGCACCCTAGACCTGTCGGGCGGGTCACATCGAGGTCGGGGCGGGTCGCCCTCATCACACCGTCGGTACCGTGAACGGCATGTCCTCGGTCATGTGGTTCCGCCGCGACCTACGCGTCCGGGACAACCCCGCGCTGCTGTCCGCGCTGGCAGACGGGCCCGTCACCGGGCTCTTCGTCGTCGATCCCGCACTGTGGTCAGCAGCAGGTCCTGCTCGTCAGGCGTGGCTGGCAGCCAACGTGCTGGCTCTCGCCCAGGACCTTCCCCTGACGATCCGGTACGGCGACCCCGTCGACGTCGTCCCGGCGGTGGCGGGCGGCGATGTCGTCCACGTTGCTGCCGAGACGACCCCCTACGGCCGCCGGCGCGACCAGGCGGTGGGAGAGAACGTCGAGCTGAAGGCCACGGGTTCGCCGTACGCCATCGGTCCCGGCCTGGTGACCAACGGGACCGGCGACCCCTACCAGGTCTTCAGTGCCTTCGCCCGGTCCTGGCGGGCGCACGGTTGGCCCGCGCCGGCCGAGAGTCCGCGGTCCCCCGGCCTCGTGCCGGCCGACTCGGACGAGCGTGCGGTCAGCCTGCTCGAACAGGCAGTTGCCGACGCCCCCTTCGAGCTCCCGGGGGCCGGGGAGCAGGCGGCGTGGCGGCGCTGGCAGGACTTCCGCGACAACGGCCTGGCCGACTACGCCGTCGAGCGGGACCGACCCGACCACGACGGCACGTCACGGCTCTCGCCATACCTCCACCTCGGGGTGCTCCACCCGCGCTCGCTGCTCGCGGACATCGAGCCCACGTCGACCTTCGCCACCGAGCTCGCCTGGCGGGAGTTCTATGCAGACGTCCTGTGGCACGCGCCTGTCTCGGCCTGGTCGGACCTCAAGCCGGCACTGTCGGGCATGACGTACGACGATCCCGAGGACGCGATCGAGGCCTGGCGCACCGGCACCACCGGTTATCCGATCGTGGATGCCGGGATGCGGCAACTTTGCGAGATCGGCTGGATGCACAACCGGGTGCGCATGATCACCGCCTCCTTCCTCACCAAGGACCTGCACGTCTACTGGACGGTGGGCGCGCGACACTTCCTGTCGTCGCTGATCGACGGTGACGTCGCGTCCAACAACCACGGCTGGCAGTGGGTGGCCGGGACCGGCACCGACGCGTCGCCGTACTTCCGGGTCTTCAACCCCGTCACGCAGGGCAAGAAGTTCGATCCGGACGGTTCCTATGTACGCCGCTGGGTGCCCGAGCTGGCGCACCTGGGTGGCGCCGCCGCGCACGAGCCCTGGAAGTCCGACGCGGGCTACGAGGGCGGCTATCCGTTGCGCATCGTCGACCACGCCGACGAGCGCGCGGAGGCGCTGCTCCGCTACCAGGCCGCGCGGGCCTGAGGACTCATCGCCCGGCGGGTTCCTGCGCGACGTGCTCCGCCAGCCATCGGGTGACCTCCGTGGTGGGGGTCGCCGCCGCGAACACCGCGGCGACGCCCATCGTGGTGAGCACCGCGAGGTCCTCCTGGTTGCCGCCCACCACGAAGACCTCGATGTCCTCCACCTCGCGTGCCCGGAGGAGCGAGACCAGCGCCGTGAGGAGCGGCACGAGGTCTGCTCCGGCGTGGGCTGAGAGGCCGATCAGGTCTGCGTCCTCCTGGATCGCGGTCTCCACCATCTGCTCGGGGGCCTGCTGCAGCCCCGTGTAGACGACCTCGTGTCCCGCGTCTCGCAGAGCACGGGCGAGACTCGTGCCGCGGCCGTCCTGCCCGTCAGCTGCACTCTCTGCGACCACGACTCGGAGGCCGCTGTGGAGGGCGCCGGACGTCATGACCGAAGGTTAACCAACCCGAGGAGGTGGCCCACGTCACCAGCACCAGCGGTGCCAACTTCGGCGAACGGCTGCAGGGGCCCGCCGACGTCCTCCACAATTGGCACCACGAGACGATTTCAATCACTGTGACCTATCCGTTACAGTCTGCGACGCCTCACTCTTCACTCTCCGGCACGAAGGACCTTCTACATGGGCAACCACCGAGCGCACCGCGGCTCAGGCCGCGACCACTCGGCAGCACCCGTCGCGGGTCGACGCAAGGCAGAGAAGCAGCCTGCTCGCCACCCCGTCCTTCGCGCCTTGCCGTCTGCCCCGGTCGTCGCCGGGGTCGCTGCACTCGCGATCTCCGCCTATGGCGCCGTCACCGCGGCCGACACCGACATCGTCCGCACCGTCAGCTCGCAGCCCGGCGCGATCGCCGCTGCGGGCAGCACCAGCTTCTCCAGCGTCTCCCCCCTCCGCAACCGCGAGGCCATCGTGTCGCGCGACTCCCGCCGCGACGCCATGGCGGACGCGGCCAACGAAGATCTCGTCGCTCAGGCGGAGGCCCAGGCCGAGCAGCAGCACGCCGCCCTCCAGCAGTTCGCCAAGGCCGCGGAGAAGCAGGCCGCCAAGATCAAGGAGAACCAGTGGGTCCTCCCGCTGGCCGACTACCGCATCTCCGCACCCTTCGGCGCTTCCAGCTATCTCTGGTCCAGCGTCCACACCGGCCTCGACATGTCGGCCCCGTCCGGGACGCCGATCCGCTCGGTCGCCAACGGCGTCGTCACCGAGGTGGGCTACGACGGCTCCTACGGCAACAAGACCGTCGTCACCCTCGATGACGGCACCGAGATCTGGTACTGCCACCAGACCTCCTACCTCGTCGGCGTCGGCGACGTCGTCCGCGGCGGCGAAGCCATCGGCACCGTCGGCTCCACCGGCAACAGCACCGGCCCCCACCTGCACATCGAGGTGCGCCCCGGCGCCGGTGACCCGGTCGACCCGTTCACCGCGTTCCTCGAGCACGGCATCAACCCCTAGCTCGTCCGTCCGACCTACAGCTTCTCGACCGGCGCGTAGCGCAGCAGCAGCCGCTTGACGCCGTCGGACCCGAAGTCGATCGACGCCACGGACTTCTCCCCCGCGCCCTCCAGCGCCACGACCGTGCCCATCCCGAACGAGTCGTGGAGCACCCGGTCGCCGGGCTCCAGCGACGGGATCTGCCGCGCGGGCTTCGCCTTGGCAGCCACATCGGCGCGTGCAGCCGCGGAGGAGAAGTTGCGGCGACCCGCGTCCGTCGGCACACCGAGCCGCGCGGGGGAGCCGGCCGCGAGGTCGGGACGGCCCCAACGGGTCTGGGCCTGCGCCGTGCGCCGCCAGTCGACGAGGTCGACGGGCAGCTCGTCGATGAAGCGCGAGGCCGGATTGTGCGACGGCGCTCCCCACGCCGACCGCACCATCGCCCGGGAGACGTAGAGGCGTTCGCGGGCGCGGGTCACGCCGACGTAGGCGAGCCGGCGCTCCTCCTCGAGCTCGGTCTGGTCGCCCAGCGACCGCTGGTGCGGGAACACGCCGTCCTCGAGACCTGTCAGGAAGACCACCGGGAACTCCAGGCCCTTGGCGGTGTGCAGGGTCATCAGGGTCACCACGCCGGCGCTCTCCCCGTCGGGGGCGTCAGGGATCTGGTCGGAGTCGGCCACGAGTGCCACGCGTTCGAGGAAGTCACCCAGCCCGGGGACCGTCGTCCCCGCCACGGTGTCCTCCGGGTCGGAGGGGTCGGCGGAGGGCCCGGGTTGCGGGTCATCCGAGAACTCCCGAGCCACCGCCACGAGCTCGGCGAGGTTCTCGACCCGCGTGGCGTCCTGAGGGTCGTCGCTGGCCTCGAGCTCGGCCAGATATCCGGAGCGTTCGAGCACCGACTCCAGGATCACGTCGGCCCGCTCGTCGGCGGCGACCATCGACTGGAGCTCCTGGATCAGCGCCACGAACCCCTGGATGTTCTTGAGTGACCGGGTCGCCAGTCCGGGCGCCTGGTCGGCCAGCAGGAGCGCCTCCCAGAAGGTGATCCGCTCGCGCTCGGCCAGCGCCTGGACGCAGGCCTCGGCACGGTCCCCGATCCCGCGTTTGGGAGTGTTGAGGACCCGTCGCAACGAGATCTCGTCGGCCGGGTTGACCAGCATCCGGAGGTAGGCGAGGGCGTCGCGGACCTCTCTGCGTTCGTAGAAGCGGACACCGCCGACGACCTTGTAGGGCTGGCCGGTGCGGATGAAGACCTCTTCGAAGACCCGCGACTGGGCGTTGGTGCGGTAGAACACGGCGACGTCCGCGGCCTTGAGACGGCCCGTGTCGACGAGCTTGTCGATCTCCTCCGAGACGAACCGGGCCTCGTCGTGCTCGTCGTCGGCGACGTATCCCGCGATCCGCTCGCCGTCACCCGCGTCGGACCACAACCGCTTGTCGAGCCGGCCGGCGTTGTTCTTGATGACCGAGTTGGCCGCCGTCAGGATCGTCTGGGTCGATCGGTAGTTCTGCTCGAGCAGGATCGACGTGGCATCGGGGAAGTCCTTCTCGAAGTCGAGGATGTTGCGGATGTTGGCGCCGCGGAACGCATAGATGGACTGGTCGGCGTCGCCGACCACCATCAGCTCGCTGGGGGTGTCGTCGACCGGTCGCCCCTCCTCCAGGTCCTGGCCGCAGAGCTGGTGGATCAGCGCATACTGCGCGTGGTTGGTGTCCTGGTATTCGTCCACCAGGACGTGCCGAAACCGGCGGCGGTAGTTCTCCCGGACGTCGGGCAGCGTCTGGAACAGCCGCACGGCGGTCATGATCAGGTCGTCGAAGTCGAGCGCGTTGGCCTCACGCAGGCGGCGCTGATAGTTCGTGTATGCCGCTGCGTAGGCCTCCTCGAAGCCGTTGCGTGCGTCCTTGACGGCGTCCTCGGGGTCGCGCAGCTCGTTCTTCTGGTCGCTCACCCAGTGGAGCACCGCTCCGGGCTGGTAGCGCTTCGGGTCGAGGTCGAGGCCCTTGAGGACCAGCGTCATCAGGCGCTTGGAGTCGGCGGCGTCGTAGATCGAGAAGTTGGACTTGTAGGCCGTCCCACCGACGTCGAGGGCGGTGATCTCCTTGCGGAGGATCCGCACACAGGCGGAGTGGAAGGTCGAGACCCACATGATCCGCGCGCGCTTGCCGACGAGGTCCTCGACGCGGTCCTTCATCTCGGCCGCTGCCTTGTTGGTGAACGTGATCGCCAGGATCGAGCCCGGATGCGCCCTGCGCTCGGTGATGAGCCAGGCGATCCGTCGGGTGAGCACGCGCGTCTTGCCGGAACCGGCGCCGGCCACCACGAGGAGGGGCGCGCCGACGTGCACCACCGCGGCACGTTGCGGCTCGTTGAGCCCGTCGAGCAGCTCCTCGGGGGTCGGTCCACTGCGGGTGGTGCGCGCCTCCGGAGGGGAGGTGACGTGCTCGAGGCCGGGGATCAGGTGGGGGCTACTCATCTCCCCACCAGCCTACGGGCTGGGACCGACGGCGCTCAGGCCGCGTGAGTCGGCGACCAGAAGAGAGCGACGGCGACATTGGCCACGCTCAGCAGGAGAAGTCCGGCCCACAGCCCCTGCGGGATCGTCGGCTTCCGGGCGTTCGCCATCACCAGCACCAGGAGCACCAGGCCGATGACGAACTTCACCCCGATCTTGGTGTGGTTCACCTCGCCGTCGCCGGCCTCCAGCACCCCCACGAGCAGCAGTCCGGCCAGGAACGCCGTACCGACCCCGTCACGCATGGCCGAGTTGACCGACTTCTGCGACTCCCTCGCCTGCACCACGAGTCCGCCGAAGAGTGCAGCGAAGCCGAGCAGGTGCAGGAACAGCAGGACGAGGCGCAGGATCTCCATGCGCGAAGACTAGCGGCGCGATGGGGTCAGGACTTCTTCGCCTTCTTGGCGCGCGGCTTGGGGCGTACGACGAGCACCGGGCACGGCGCGTAGTGCTGGACCCGCTGGGCGGTGCTGCCGACAAGCACGCTCTCGCTCAGGCCGCGACCGCCGGCCGCGACGACGACGAGCCCGGCGTCGTACTGCTTGGCGGCCTTGATGATCTCGTTGGCCGGCGAGCCCGACCGCACCCGCTGGTGCACCTTGGGCCCCCAGCCGTCGAACTGCGCCGCGATCACCGCGACGGCGTTCTCGGCGGCCTCACGGAACGACAGGGAGTCCCAGGACGCTTGATGCTCGGTCTCGGACAGCTCGTCGGCGAACGCGACAGCAGCCAGGGGGCGGATCACCGCGACGACGGAGATGTCGGTGAACTTGGCGGGGTCCGCGAAGGCCTTCAGGTGCTTGGCGGCGGCGAGCGATTGCTTGGATCCGTCAGTGGCGACGATGACGTGCATCAGAGGTCTGCCTTCCTGTCAGAGGTGGTGGAGCTCGCATCCGAACGGCTGCCGAAGAGCTTCTCGGCGACGTACAGCAGCCCGCCCACGGCGAGCAGTGCAGCGCACCAGAGCAGCGAGGCTGGGTCGTCGTAGACGACCCAGAAGAGGATGGCGAGGTTGCCGACCAGCCCGACGATGAGCAGGGGTGTGTTGGCCCGGAAGGCGCGGTCGTCCTCGTCGTGTCCGCGGAGCTTCAGGCAGGTGACGATGACGAGCGCGTAGATGGCGAGGAGGAAGACCACCGTCACCAGGGCCAGCCGATTGACGAGGTCGAGGTCGCCGCTCGCCTCGAGGACCAGCGTCCCAGCGACAAGCAGGCCCGCCACGACGAGGCCGCTGAAGATGAGGCCCACCCATGGGCTGCGCCGGGTCGGGTGGATCTTGGCGAACACGCCGGGGACGACGTCCTCGCGGGCCATGCCGTAGAGGATCCGTGGCTGCGTGACGAGGGTGACGAGAGTGGTGTTGGTGATCGCCACGAGGGCGATGATCGTGAAGATGGTGACCATCAGGTCGGTGGAGAAGGGCAGGATCCCCTGCTCGACCACCTGCAGCAGGGCCGGTCCGTTCTCCTCGTCCGCCAGCTCGCTGGTGGGCACCGTCAGGGCTGCGGAGACGGAAACCAGGACGTAGACGACCCCGGCCACGACCATGCCGCCGACGAGGGAGCGCGGGAAGGCCTTGTGCGGGTCGATGGTCTCCTCCGCCACGTTGGCGGTGTTCTCGAAGCCCGTCATCGCGAAGAAGGAGAGCGCCACCCCAGCCAGCACGGCCAGCGCCGGGTTGCCCGAGACGCTGATGTCGGTGAGCGTCCCGAAGTCCGCGTTGCCCTGGACGACGTAGTAGACGCCGATGATCATGATGATGATGAGGCCGCTGAGCTCGACGAAGGTCATCACCATGTTCATCACCACCGACTCGGTGATGCCGATGTAGTTGACCAGCACGAGGAACGCGACGAAGACCAACGAGACGATCAGGGCCGGCGGTGCACTCCAGAGCTCGGCGAAGTACGTCGCGAAGCCGGTCGCCAGCGAGCCCGTGGCCGCGAAGCTGGCCGCCAGGAAGGACACGGTGACCAGGAAGGTGAGGGCCCGGTTGCCGAACGCCTTCTGGACGTACAGCGAGGACCCGGCCGCCTGCGGGTACTTCGTCACCAGCTCGGCGTAAGCCGTCCCGGTGATCGTCGCCACTGCGACGCCGACGGCGAAGGCGATCCAGAACGCCCCACCTACTGCGGCGGCGACGAGGCCGATGAGGACGTAGATCCCGGAGCCGAGGACGTCACCGAGGGTGTAGAAGAACAGCTGCTTGCCGGTGATCGACCTCTTCAGGCCGGTGCCGTCGTCATCGGTGTGGGGGACGGTTTTTGTGGAGTCGACCATCAGGCGGCCCTCACTTCCGAGATTGGGGATCCGTCGACCTCACCCTGATTCAGCACAGATGTCAAAGCTCAGTCCCCCCAATGGAGGCGGGGGCCTAATCGGCCCGGCTCCAGGTCTCACATGAGGAGAGCCCCGAAGCACGACGTCCGCACAGCCGGAAGGTGGTGGGATAAGCGGGGTCGAGCGTCAGTTTCGCGGCACTGTCACGCTCCACCATCCGGCACTCGTCGTAGTCCCACCAGCTGTAGGCCCACTGGTAGGTGCCGTTCGCCCCAATGATCGAGGACGTCGCACCGACCGGGGTCGGCTGACACGCCTCGCCGGGCCGAGAAGACTCGATGGCCGTTGCGGTGAACTGGCCACCCCCAGCAGGCTCAATCTTGAACGACGCGTCGGAGCTGCTCTCCCAGACCCCGACGAGCGGATCGGGGAGCGCGCAGCCAGCGATCTCCTTGTTGGCGAAGAGCGCCAGCCGATCGGTCCACGGCTTGCCCTTCCAGATCACGGCATCCCAGGCCAGGGTGCCGACGAGCCAGCCGTCAGCCCGGCAGGTGCCGTCGGTGTAGCGCCGGAGTCTCAGTTCGGGTCCTACTTCGAGCTTGATACCAACCAGGTTGCGGACTCCGACTCCCACCGAGATCTCCGGGTTGACCGAGACATCAATCGTGAGGCTTCCCGTCGTCTCCAGGAAGGGATCGAGGTGGCCGTGGAAGACGGCCGGGTCGGAGTCGAGAGTGTTCACACCAGCCTCGAACCGCATCCCCGTGGCGAGAGCCACGGGAACAGTGCCGGTGTTGCGCGCGGAGAGCTTGCCCTTGACGCTCACACTTGCGTAGACCGGGATGGGTACTACGCCGACCATGAAGAACCCCTCCTTCGAGAACGACTTAGCCGACTCCGAACACTCGATCGAACTGCCCGGCGCCAGCGCTGTCGCGGACAGCGAGTATTCGCCGCTCAGGTGGGCGGAGAAGCCGCCCGTGGCTGGTCCTGGCCAGGCGATGTCGTCGAGCACGAGGTTCTTGAGGCCGACATCCAGCTCACCGGTCTCCTCGCCACTCCCCGTGAACACCTTGCACGGAAACATCTTCCCCGCTTTTTTGTAGATGTCCCAGCCAGGTGGCTTCGATCCACCGAACGCCCGGCGAGCAGAGGTCTTCGCCTGCGCGGCGTCCACGTCCCCGAGTATCGGCACGACCCTCGCCACGGGCACCGACTTCAACCTCAGCTCGACCTTGCCCCCGCGCTCGCGCAAGCGGGTGATGCGCGCGACGAGACCGCTCGGCAGTGCCTTGGTCGGACCGGATGTGACGAAGCCTCCTCGAACGTATCGCGCTGACCTGGGCACGACGATGGCCTTGGGGTCGTGCTTGTCACCACGGACGGCGAAGACCTTGCCCGGTGCTCCGACGGCGTCTCGGGCGACGACAGTGCCGTATGCGCCAGTGAGCACGCCGCCAGTGCGCCGGTTGAGTCGCACCTTGTAGCGAACGCGTTCCGGGAGGACGGTCGCGCCACGCTTGATCCCGTACGACGCCGAGGTGACGGTCGATGGGCGCAGCGACAACGTATAGGTGCCCGACCGAAGCCCACGCAGCTTGACCCTCGCCTTGGTCACCTGCACCTGGGTGCCCGGTCCACGCAGGGTGCCCACTGGTCGCACGCCGGAGGGCAACCCCGAGATCCGAACACGCAAGACCCCGGACGCCGGCCCGGGCATCGCCTCGCCACGCTCAGACGTGGCCGCGACCGCGGCAAGCTCGCTGCCGGGAGTCTGAGCCCCCGCAGCGATGCCATCTGCGGGCAACAACGCCGTACAACCGAAAATGCCGACAGTTAGTAGCACCCCGAAACGGAGCATCTCTTTCCCCTCGTCCGCGCCCAGTCCCGATGACTACGAGCAAGCCGTCGCGCAGACTATCGGCACTTCTGGTCGCGCACACCTGCTGTCGCCCCCCCGCAGTGGGTGGACCCGTCCGCGAGACGCACACAGCTACAGAAGTCGGCGATCCGACGCCCAGCGGGTGAGCTCGTGACGGCTGGAGAGCTGGAGCTTGCGGAGCGTCGAGGACATGTGGGTCTCGACCGTCTTCACCGAGATGAAGAGCTCCTTGGCGACCTCCTTGTAGGCGTAGCCGCGAGCGATCAGGCGCATCACCTCGCGCTCGCGCTCGGTAAGCCGGTCGAGGTCCTCATCGACGGCCGCGACATCGATGGACCCGGCGAAGGCGTCGAGCACGAAGCCGGCCAGGCGCGGCGAGAACACCGCGTCGCCCCCGGCCACGCGGGCGATCGCATCGACGAGCTCTGGTCCAGTGATCGTCTTGGTGACGTATCCCCTGGCCCCGCCCCGGATGGTGCCGATGACGTCCTCGGCGGCGTCGCTCACCGACAGGGCGAGGTAGCGCGCGTCGGGTGCCGGCAGGCGTCGCATGACCTCGACGCCACCGCCTCCGGGAAGGTGCACGTCGAGCAGCACGACGTGCGGCTGCTGCTCGCGGATGGCGGTGACCGCCGAGTCGACGTCAGCGGCCTCCGCGACGATGTCGACGACCCCTGCGCCCACCGTCGTGAGCTCGGAACGCACGCCGGCACGGAACATGGCGTGGTCGTCGACGATCACGATGCGTACGGGTCGGGGGGTCCCCGTGGGGCTGGTCACGTCGTTCATGGTGATTCCTCATTCGTCAGGGGCAGGTGGAGACGTACCTCGGTGCCGTCGCCGGGCGCGGAGCGCACCTCGCCGGTCCCGCCGTGGCGGGCCATCCGGTCGATGATGCTGCCACGGACGCCTTGGCGGTCACCCGCGATGGCGCTGGTGTCGAAGCCCGCGCCGCGGTCGCGGACGAACACGTCGACGGCGGTGGCCGACACTTCGGCGTACACATCGATGTGCTGGACCCCGGCGTGCTTGGCAGCGTTGGCCATACCTTCGCGCGCGGCGTCGGTGATGGGCTTGAGCGCTTCGTTCATGTCCACGTCACCGACCGCTACGACGTCGACCACCACGGAGTAGGTGTCCTCGACGATGGCAGCGACGGCGCGGAGCTCCCCGGCCAGAGTGACGTCGGTGCCCACCGACTCGAAGAGCCATGAACGCAGGTCGCGCTCCTGCGAGCGGGCGAGCCGGGCCACCATCGCGGCGTCGCCGGAGTTCTTCTGGATGAGGGCAAGGGTCTGGAGCACCGAGTCGTGCAGGTGGGCCGCCATGTCGGCGCGCTCCTGGCTGCGGACGCGCTCGGCCCGCTCCGCACCGAGGTCGTGCACCAGGCGGACCGCCCAGGGGCCGACGACGATCGCGAGTCCGAGCACACCGAGCAGGCCGGCGACGATGACCGGGACGGCGAAGGCGAAGGTCCCGGTCCAGACGGCGAACATGATCAGCGCGCCCACGACCAGCGAGAGACCGGCGAAGACGCGGAAGTAGGAGGCCCACCCACCGACGCCGAAGACCGCACGGAACGGATCGATGCGCCCGGTGGAGTCGAGCCAGCGCTCGCGTTGCGCCTCGTCCGCCTGGCGCCACAGCAGGGCGATACCGGCCACCGCGATCACGACCGGCCAGAAAAGTGCCCCCTGACCGAAGGCGGCCTCGAACGCGAGGACCGCCCCGAAGAGCAGCGCGCCGATGGCGATGGCGGGGCCTGCGTCCCTCAGTCGCGAGGTGCGCCGAGGCCGCTTGCCGGTGCGAGTGGCGCTCTCCAGGCCCGGGGCCGACTCGTCAAACCGGGAATCGGTGGGCAGGAACATCCACAGGCCGGCATAGAGCATCAGCCCGACACCGTCCAGCACGGCGAGCACCACGAAGGCGACCCGCACCCACAGGACGGGCACCCCGAAGTGCGCAGCCAACCCGCCCGACACGCCACCGGCAATGGGTGACTCGGTGTCACGGGTGGCGCGGCGGAAGGGTGGGGCCACGGGTGGGGGCCCGAACGGTGGGTGGGGGGAAGCGAGGCTCATCGTGGGTCCATCGTCGCAGGCAGGACGCCTGCTCACCATGAGGATCGACCCCGAACGAACCCTGAGGCGCACTTTCGAGCACGCCCGGTCATGACCAGGGTCGTCCCCGATGGTGCTGGCCGGCCGCTGGGCGTTGACTGGAGCCATGACGAACCCCTCTCCCCCGCCGGCCGCAGAGCCACGGCCTGCCGACCGGCCCGAGCAGCAGAGCCCGCGACCCACTCGCAACGACGTCCTCGACCTCGGCCGGCTGCGCCGCAGCAACCACGACCGTCGCCTCGCCGGCGTCTCCGCCGGCCTGGCGCGCCACCTCGACATCGACCCGATCATCGTCCGGGTCACGCTCGTGGTGCTGGTGTTCTTCGGTGGTGCTGGTCTGGTGGTGTACGGCGCTGTCTGGCTGCTCGTGCCGGAGGAGGGGTCGACCGCCCAACCGCTCGGGCTCGACGACCGCAACCGGGGCATTGCCCTGCTCATCGCCGGCATCGTGGCGGCGCTCGCCGGCGTCGGTGACTCTGCTGGTGCCTTCTGGTTCCCCTGGCCGTTCGTCCTCGTCGCGTTGGGCATCGTGTGGTTCCTCAACCGCAAGGACCAGGGAGCTCAGCCCTACGTGCCGCCGGTGAGCGGCTACGGCGCGCCCATGGCCGGGAGCTGGCCCACCACCTCGACCACCACAGACCCCGCCACCACTGGCGCGGAGCAGCCCGCCTGGGCCTCGCAGTCGGGCCCGGTGCCGACCAGTCAGTACCAGCCCTACCAGCCCTACCAGCAGTCCTACCTGCCCTACGACCCTGCGAGCTACTCACGGCCACGCAACCCGCGCAAGAAGGGTCCGATCCTCTTCTGGTTCACGCTCGCGCTGATCGCGACCGGGATCGGCACGCTCGGGCTGATCGACGTCTCCGGCAACGCCGTGCCCGACGCGGCATACCCTGCCCTGAGCCTGGCGCTGACCGGACTCATGCTGGTCCTGGGCGCCTTCTGGGGTCGTGCGGGCGGCCTCATCTTCATCGGCCTGGTGCTGAGCGCCGCGACGCTCGCTGCGACCGCGACGTCGAACTACGTCGACACCACGCTCTCCTACACACCGACGAGCTCCACCGAGGTTCGTGAGCTCTACACCATCGACGGTGGCGAGCTGTCCATCGACCTCTCGCAGGTCGAGGACGTCGAAGGACTCGACGGACACGAGCTCCGGGTCGAGGGCGGCGTGGGGGAGATCGAAGTGATCGTCCCTGACGGGATGGACGTCACCGCCGCAGGGACCACCGGTGTCGGCGACGTCAGCGTCTTCGAGCGGCGCAACGACGGCCTCGACGTCACCGTCGAGGAGCTGCTGGACCGGGGCGACGACGTGCCCGACATGAACATCTTCGTCGACCTCGGCGTCGGCGAGATCACCATCCGCGAGAAATGAGGCCCACCATGAGCGACTACCCCAGCCCCTACTCCTACCCCACCGCCACTCCCCCCGCCGACGGGGCCGGTCCCGACGTGTCGGGACGACACCCGGTGAACGTCGGACACCTGGTGATGGGCGTGGCCTTCCTCGGCCTCGCCGCCATCTGGGCCTTGTTCCAGACCGACGCCATCGGCAGTGACGACCTGCAGTGGTTCCTGCCCCTGCCGTGGCTCGCAGCAGGTCTGGCCGGCCTGCTCGCCGTGGCACTCACCAGCCGCCGGGCCAGGCCCGGATACGCCGAAGAGCCGGCCGCTGCCACGCCCGAGCCGCTGTGGGCCGAGCACGACGAGACCGGCGCCCTGCGCGAGGACGAGGCCGAGGACAGGACCGAGAGGATCTAGGCCGCGCTCCGGGCGAGCCAGTCCGCCAAGGCAGCGGACGCGATGTCGGGGTTGTCGGAGAACACGCCGTCGACCCCGGCATCGAGGAACGCCAGCGTCTCGGCATACATGTCACCGGGCGCGGTCGGGTTGGTGCCGACCCTGAAGTTGGTGGCCATGAACTGGTTCTCCCGACGCAGCGTCCACACGTGCACGACCAGGTTGACCTTGTGCGCGTCCCGGACGACGTTGGACGGGGCGGTGGTCGCCCCGTTCGTCCGCGGCAGGATCAGGTCCTTGTTGGCGCCCAGGCCGTCGGCGTACTTCGAGATCGCCTTGAGTCCCGCGGGGGTGACCATCGAGGCGTAGGTGACGCCGGGGAGGTCCGCCGGGCCGCCCGAGGAGCTGACGAGCTGTGCGAGGTCGACCTTGGTCATCCGGTTGAGGTCCTGGAGGTTGCCGACCTCGAAGGACTGGACGATCACCGCGTCCTTCTTGTCATCGAGGTCGTGTGCCTCGAGGGCCGCCACGAGCGGCTCCTCGAGCGAGAGCCCGATCGAGTCGAAGTAGGTGGGGTGCTTGGTCTCGGGGTAGACGCCCACACCGGCACGGACGGCGAGGTCCAGGACCTGGTCGAGGGTCGGGATCGCGAACTGTCGGTCGTAGGCGGTGTTCTGGGGGCGGACCTGGGGCAACCGCTCCTTGGCCCGCAGCGTGCTCAGCTCGGCGTAGGTGAAGTCCTCGGTGAACCAGCCCGTGAACGTGGTGCCGTCGATGACCTTGCTGGTCCTGCGGGCCGCGAACTCCGGGTGCTCGGCGACGTCGGTGGTCCCGCTGATCTCGTTCTCGTGCCGGGCGACGAGCACGCCGTCCTTCGTCGAGACGACGTCGGGCTCGATGTAGGTGGCGCCCTGCTCGATGGCCAGCTCGTAGGCCGCCAGCGTGTGCTCGGGGCGGTAGCCGGAGGCGCCCCGGTGGCCGATGACCACGGGGTCGTCGGCGTGACCCTGGCCTTGAGCGGGCACGCGAGCGTGGCCTTGAGCGTGGCCTTGGTCGTGGGTGGGTACGGCGGCCAGGGCCGCCCCTGCAGGCAGGGTGACGGACAGCGTGGCGGACAGGGCGAGGGCTGCGGCGAGGGCCGTGCCGGTGGATCTCCGAGTAGTCATGCCGAGGAGGCAACCGGAGCCGGACGACCGATCCGCGAGGTCGCGATGAACGTCAGGCGACGAGCTCGCGAGCAGTGGACACGGCCCGGTCCGGGTGGTCGGTGATGACACCGTCGGCACCGACGTCGAGGAGCGCGCGGACCTCGCCGGCCATGTCGCCGGGCGCATCCGGGTCGTCCCCGTGCCGCAGGTTGCTGGGCAGATACCGGTTCTCGGCACGCACCGTCCAGACGTGGACGGTCAGCCAGAGGCGGTGGGCGTCCCGCACCAGGCTGGAGGGCTCGCCGATGGCCGCCGACTGGTCACGGGGCAGGACGAGGTTCTTGTGCGGGCCGATGCCGTCGGCGTACTCGTCGATCCAGGCGAGTCCTTCGGGAGTGCACAGCTCGGCGTGCGAGTCACCGACCTCGAGCAGCTGGATGATCGGCAGCCGCGTCCGCAGCGCGAGCCGCTGAAGGATGGCGGGCTCGAAGGCCATCAGGCTGATGCGGGCCATGGGCCCGTCCAGGTCGTGGCGACGCAATGCTGCGAGGAGCGGTACGTCGAGTGGGAGCCCGATGGAGTCGAAGTAGGCCGCATGCTTGAGCTCGATCATCACCCCGACCGTGCGTCGCCGGCGGATGGACTCGGCGTGCACCATCGCCAGGATCTCGGTGAGCGTGGCGATGCCGTCGCACCCGTCGTGGGCGGCGCTCTCCGGCCGGGTGACGGGCAGCCGCTCGCGTGCCGTGAGCATCTTGATCTCGGCCAGCATGAAGTCCTCTGCGAACCAGCCGGTGACCGCGCGGCCGTCGATCGTCTTGGTGACCCGTCGGTCGGCGAGGTCGAGGTGCTCCGCGACGTCGGTCGTCCTGCTCAGCTCGGGCTCGTGGCGCGCGACGAGCACCCCGTCCTGGGTGCTGACCAGGTCGATCTCGATGTCGTCGACGCCCATGCGGATCGCTGCCCGGTAGGCCGCGAGCGTGTGCTCCGGGCGGTGTCCGCTCGCGCCCCGGTGGCCGACGATCGCGGGGGTGACGACCAGGCTCGGTGTGCGGTCGAGGACCGGCTGCTGCCAGGTCACGCTCATGACATCCACAGTGAGCCCGCCGAGCGTCCCTGCGGCGACAGGCAGGTGAACGCCTCGTGAGGAACGGGGGCAACAAAGGATTCGCTAGGACGCCCCCCTCCTCCGTAGCCTCGTACGAGTGCGTCAGCTACCCGTCCCCGACCCCGGCATCGCGGACCACCGCTCGCCCGGACGCTTCCTGTGGTGGCTGGCGATGGGCCAACGACGCACCCTGCTGGGCGGGATGACCTTCGGGATCCTGTGGATGTCGTGCCAGGCCGTGCTGCCGGCCGTTCTCGGCCGTGCGATCGACCGCGGTGTCGCCGACCGGGACCAGGAGCAGCTGCTGCTCTGGGCCGGCGTGATGCTGCTGATCGGGCTGGTCCAGGCGGTCACCGGGATCATGCGTCACCGGTTCGCGGTGACCAACTGGCTCACGGCGTCCTACCGCGTCGTGCAGCTCACCACGCGGCAGTCGGTCCGCCTGGGGGGCTCGTTGCCGCGGAAGGTCAGCACCGGAGAGGTGGTCGCGATCGGCACCACCGACCTCAACCACATTGGCAACGTGATGGACGTGACCGCGCGTTTCGCGGGTGCCATCGTCTCCTTCCTGCTGGTCTCGACGATCCTGTTGACGACGTCGGTACAGCTCGGTCTCGTGGTGCTGATCGGCGTGCCGGTGCTGATGCTCGTGCTCGGCCCGATCCTCAAGCCGCTGCAGGTCCGCAGTGCCACCGAGCGCCAGATGCGCAGCGACCTGTCCAACACCGGCACCGACATCGTGGGCGGGTTGCGCGTGCTGCGAGGGATCGGCGGCGAAGGGGTCTTCCTCGACCGCTACCGCCGCGAGTCCCAGGCCACCCGGGTGGCGGCGGTCAACGTCGCGAAACTCCAGTCGGTGCTCGACGCCCTGCAGATATTCCTTCCCGGCGTCTTCGTCGTGCTCGTGGTCTGGCTCGCGGGCCGCGCCGCCGTCGCCGGCGAGCTCAGTGCCGGTGAGCTCGTCGCGTTCTACGGCTACTCCGCGTTCCTGTTGATCCCGCTGCGTACGGCGACGGAGTTCGCCAACAAGATGATCCGTGGCCGGGTCGCGGCCGGCCGGTTGTGCCGGGTCCTCGCGCTGGATCCCGACGTCGTCGAGCCCGCCACTCCGTCCCCTGCCCCTCCCGGCGACAGCGTGCTGTTCGACGCGCGCTCGGGTCTGCGGGTCCGTCCCGGCACGCTCGTCGCCATCGTGTCCGAGCAGCCGGACGAGTCGGCACTGCTGGCCGACCGGCTGGGCCTGTGCGCCCCGCAGATCGACGACGACGTGTCCCTCGGCGGGGTCCCCCTGACCTCGCTGCCGCACGCAGTGGTCCGGGAACGCATCGTCGTCTCGGACACCCAGGCCGCGCTCTTCGCGGGCCGGCTGGCCGACCGGATCGACGAGCATGGCTTGGGCGGCGTCGAAGACGCGCTCGCCACCGCGTCCGCCGAGGACATCCTCGACGCGCTGCCCGACGGGCTCGACACCGTCGTCACGGAGAAGGGACGCTCCTTCTCCGGAGGTCAGCGGCAGCGGCTCGTGCTCGCCCGGGCCCTGGCCGCGGACCCCGAGATCCTGGTGCTGGTCGAGCCGACGAGTGCCGTGGACGCTCACACCGAGGTCCGGATCGCCTCCCGGCTGAAGGCCCACCGCGCCGGCCGCACGACCATCGTGACCACGGTCAGTCCGCTCGTCCTCGACGCGGTCGACGAGGTGGCCTTCCTCGTGGACGGGGTGGTCGTCGCTGTCGGCACCCATGCCGAGCTGCTCGCCGACCACCCGGCTTACCGCACGGTCGTCGTGCGTGACGTGGAGGTCGTCTCGTGAGCGAGCGAAGCGAGCGAGCCATCAAACACCGCGCGACATGGTCCTCATCCGCGCACGGAGCGAAGCGAGTACGCGGATGAGCGTCACGACCCGTCTCCCCATCGCCGACGGCAAGGCCGTGCGCCGCTACGTCGGTCAGGTCGCCCACCGCCACCCACGGCTCTTGTGGACGGCACTGGCTCTGCACATCGCGGCGGCCCTCGCCGGGCTGGCTGCGCCACGACTGCTCGGCGACCTCGTCCAGTCTGTCGAGGAGGGCACCACGAGCGCTCGCGTCGACTCGATCGTCCTGTGGCTGGCGTTCTTCCTGGTGCTGCAGTCCGTACTGACGCGCTACGCCCGCTACCGCTCGCAGGTGATGGGCGAGCTGGTGCTGGCCGAGCTGCGGGAAGACTTCGTCTCCAACACCCTCGCACTGCCGATCGGCACGGTCGAGGCGGCCGGCTCGGGCGACCTGTTGACCCGCACGGGAAGCGACATCGACCAGCTCGGCTATTCGGTGCGGTGGGCGCTGCCCGAGTGGACGATCGCGGTCCTGTCGGCGACGCTCACGTTTGCCGCCGCTCTCAGTGTCGGCTGGTGGGTGGCACTGCCGTGCCTGCTCGCCCTGCCGCCGCTCACCATCGGGCTGCGGTGGTACCTCGCCCGTGCCAAGGACGGCTACCTGGCGGAGACCGCGTCCTACTCCCAAATCAACACGACCCTGTCCGAGACTGTCGAGGGCGCCCGCACCGTCGAGGCACTCGGCCTCGGACCTCAGCGGGTGCGCCTCAGCGACGACGACTGTGCGGCCTCCTTCAAGGCCGAGCGCTACACCCTGCACCTGCGCACCGTCTTCTTCCCGAGCATGGAGATGAGCTACCTGCTCCCTGTCGTCGGCACGCTGCTCTTCGGCGGCTGGCTCTACACCCGCGGCGAGGTGACGCTGGCCGAGGTGACCACAGCCACGTTGTACGTACAGATGCTGATCGACCCCGTCGACCGGATCGTCTCCATCCTCGATGAGCTCCAGCTCGGTGCGGCGTCGCTGTCCCGGCTGCTGGGCGTCGCCCAGGTGCCGGACGACCGTTCGGTCACCGGCCGCACGCCGTCCTCGGAGAAGCTCGACGCCGAGGAGGTGCGCTTCTCCTACGTGGAGGGACGCGACGTGCTGCACGGCGTTGACCTCGACGTGGGCGTCGGGGAGCGCATCGCCATGGTCGGCCCCTCCGGCGCCGGGAAGTCGACCCTCGGGCGCCTGCTGGCCGGGATCCACCCGCCGAGGACCGGGTCCGTCACCGTCGGCGACGTGGGTCTGGTCGAGCTGCCACTGGGTGACCTCCGCGGTCACGTCGCGCTCGTCACCCAGGAGCACCACGTCTTCGTCGGGACGCTCCGCGAGAACCTGATCCTCGCTCGCCCCTCCGCCACGGACAACGAGGTCCACGAAGCAGTGGACGCTGTCGACGCCACCGAGTGGGTCGCGGCCCTGCCTGCCGGCCTCGACACCTTGGTCGGCTCAGGTGGACGTGCCGTGACCGCGGCCCAGGCCCAGCAGATCGCGCTGGCCCGACTCGTCCTCGCCGACCCGCACACGCTGGTGCTGGACGAGGCCACCTCGCTGATCGACCCGCGGGCAGCGCGCCACCTGGAGCGGTCCCTGGCCGCCGTACTCGAAGGTCGGACGGTCATCGCGATCGCACACCGGCTGTTCTCCGCCCACGACGCGGACAGGGTGGCTGTCGTGGAGGACGGCGTGATCTCCGAGTTCGGGTCGCACGACGAGCTCGTCGCCGCCGGTGGGTCATATGCCGCTCTGTGGGAGTCGTGGCACGGGAAGGCTGACCATGGAGCCTGAGGCGATCACGCCGCTCGCGCCGCGCACCTTCGCCACGACCGTCTTCACCCAGCGCTGGGAGGAGCTCACCTTCCTGCACTGGGCGGTCGATCCCGACCGTGTGCAGCCCTACCTCCCGGCGGGGACGCGGCCCGACACGTTCGGGGGCAAGACGTACGTCGGGCTCATCCCCTTCTGGATGGAGGGCATCGGCTTCCGGGGAAGCCCGGGCCTGCCCTACGTGGGGTCGTTCCACGAGACCAACGTGCGGCTCTACTCCGTCGACGACCAAGGACGCCGGGGCGTGGTCTTCCTCAGCCTCGACGCGTCCCGGCTGGCGCCCGTGATCGCGGCTCGCCAGGGGCCGCAGCTGCCGTACCTCTGGTCGCGCATGGACCGCACGCGCGACGGGGCGCGCGTCAGCTACACCTGCCGGCGCCGCTGGCCCGGGCCGCGGGGCACCAGGTCGCGGATCTCGGTGAGCGTCGGGGACGCGTTCGAAGCGGGCCCCCTGGAGCTGTTCCTCACCGCTCGGTGGGGCCTGCACCTGGCGGACCGGCGTGGTCGCACCCGCTACTGGCCCAACGCCCACCCCACCTGGCCGCTGCAGCATGCGGTCCTGGAGGAGCTCGACGACGAGCTGCTGGGCGTGCACGGGTTCGGCGACCTGGCCGCCCGCCCACCCGACCACGTGATGTTCTCGCCCGGTGTGGACGTGACCTTCGGTCCACGGCTGCCCGTCTGAGCCCCGACGTCCGGCGTTTCGTGCCCGCCAAGGGACGCACGTCTCGTGACACTCCAGGCGCTCGCGCCACCGATCGAACGGGCCCAGGTCATGGCATATACTGCCAACGGAGGTGGTTTCCATGGCGACGAGAAACGTTGTCCTGAGTCAGCACCAGCACGAACTCGTGGAGTCGCTAGTGAAGTCTGGGCGCTACCAGAACGCCAGTGAGGTGCTGCGCGAAGGCCTTCGGCTCTTGGAGCGCGAGCAAGCCGAGGAGGCGGCCAAGGTTGCCGTACTGCGCCAGGCCGCCGAGCAGGGCTGGTCTGATCTCGCCTCGGGACGTTTCGATGAAGTCGAGGACGAGTCCCTTGATGACTTCGTCGGGCAACTTGGCGTACGCGCGGCCAAGACTCAGCCAGCGAGCTGATGGCGAGGTATCGCCTCACCCATGCCGCCCAGGCCGACATCGTCTCGATCCTCGCGTGGTCGCACGACCGGTTCGGCGAGGAGGCACGCAAGCGCTACGAGGCACTGATCGCCGCCGCCATCCGGGACGCGGCCACGCGCAACGACGAGGTTGGGCGGACGGTGCGCCCTGAACTGGGTGACGGGGTGTTCTCTTGGCATCTGGCGCAGAGCCGCGCTCACTCACCCGGTGGAAAGGTCCACCGTCCGCGACACTTCCTTGTCTGCCGACGCGAGGGCGAAGTACTGGTCGTCGGTCGGGTCCTCCACGACTCGATGGAACTACGCCGACATCTCAATCCCCAGCAGCCCTGTGAGTAGTCACCACACGCCTATCGGCTCGCGGCGATCGACATGCGCCGCGCCGTCAGGACCGCGGAGTCGCCGCATGTCGTTGGTCCGGCGGTCAGGACTCGTGAGTAGGCGGGAGGAGCTTCCTGGCTGCGGTCACGAAGCGCTCGACGACAGCGAACGGCATAGTGCCCGCGTGATGGAAGATGAAGTCGAACCCGCTGCCGTCGTCGTGCCAGAACGCCTGTAGGGCTGGACCACTCTCGGATGAGCCGAGGTCCGTCAATTCGAGACCCATCCCGTCGTTGATGACATCCGAGGCCATCACGACCTCGAAGTTGCGTCCTTCGTGCTCCCAGACGTCCACGGCCAGCGATGCTCCCACACTGCTTCTCGTCGCATTTCGGAACGCCCTCATGTTCCGCCATCCGAGCTCGTCCCGCCGCTGGTCAGCCCGCAACCGATCCACTCGGGGGGCTCGGGTAAACGACAAACTCAAGCAGGGACCCATCCGGGTCTCTGAAATACATGCTGACTCCAGCACCGCCACCTCCGTGACGCTGCACCGGACCCGCTTCGACGGCGACACCATGCTCGGTGAGGTGCTGCGACAGGTCCTCGACGCTCCCGGGCCACACCAGACACAGATCACTGCCCCCAGGGACCACTGGTGGGTCAGCGACCAAGGGGCCGATGTCGAGACCCGGGCCGTGAACGTTCAACTGCTGGTCTCCGAAACGGAAGGCAACCCGACCGTCGGGATGGTCAACCACCCGCGCGCCGAGCACGTCGCGATAGAAGGCAATCGAGCGTTCCCATTCGGTAACAGCGATCACCACATGGTCCAGCCGCACATGTCCTCGCACGTGAACATCTTGCCCTGCGGCTGCGCCCCGCGCGGGATCCCGTACTGGTCACGCTCCGCGTGACGATCCTGATCGACCGAGATGAGTGCACTGCCGTCGTGCGCTTGTCGGCGTCAGGAGCTGCGGGTCTAGTGACGCAAGACCTCGCGGGCGGCAGAGCCGTGTGCTTCGTCGTCAGGCCCGATTTGCATCTCCTGCACTGCCGCCCGCAATGACGACCAAGCGGCGAGCGCCACTGCATCCCCAAGCTGCTCACACGCATCG
The DNA here is from genome assembly GCF_035576065.1 of Nocardioides sp. Taxonomy (GTDB): domain Bacteria; phylum Actinomycetota; class Actinomycetes; order Propionibacteriales; family Nocardioidaceae; genus Nocardioides. Next base: position 172,733 of record NZ_DATLWX010000001.1, on the reverse strand, counting down.
ACAATTACCTCGAGCGCCAGCCCCAGCTCATTGTGATCGAGGTACTCGTTGACGTCGCGGAGTGTGGATTCGTCGAGATCCAGGAGGTCTCTCGCGGTGGTCAGATGGCGGGTTGAGCGGTCCCACGACTCCTGCAAGGGGTGCATCCCGCTGAGTGTATGGAAGGTCGCCCGGTGCTGCCGCGGTCCGTGCACGCTGGCCGCTTACCGATCCTGCACTGGCAAGCTCCGCGAGCCGATCCCCGCACGGTCACGCTCCGCGTGACGATCCCGTCCCAGGAACGCACCACGATTCCAATGACACATACCGCGCGGAGTGACGGACGCGCTGCGCTGAGAACCCCGGATTGACGGGCACTCACCGCCCGGGCTGAGATGCTCGGGACGTGATGACCAGAAACGAGTACCTGGCTCGCGCTCAGGCGGAGGACGACTGGGCGCCGGGCTGGGCCGAGATAGACGAGGCGTTCAAGAGGCTGTACCCGGGCGTCACGCCTTCCCACTTCGGCGCAGACCTCGCCGCGCGTGCCATGTTCGGGGGGAACGAGTACATCGACGGCTACAGCCTGTTCCCTAGCCCGAACGGCTACCAGCACTTGGTCACTTACGGAATGTCGACCCTGTACGTCGACGAGGAGGCATTCGGCGGGGAGTTCAGCGGCTGGGGCTACGAGATGACGATGAAGATCGCTGCGACGGACCCCGCCGAATGCCGGTGGGCCATCGGTTCCCTCAGCAGGCTTGGGCGACACACCTACACGACGAAGCGCTGGTTCGAGCCGCACCAGTTCATCAGCGGCCAAGGCGCACCCTTGCGCGACACCAGCACAACACGGCTGACGAGCTACCTCTTCGTCCAGGACACCGAGGTGCCGGGCATCGAGACGGTCCATGGACCGTGGACTTCGTCCAGCTGGTTGGTATAACCCAGCCGGAACTCGATTGGCTCGCGGGCGAGTCTCCCGAGGGCTCAGAAGATCGCGCACGCGAGCTAGCACGCCGGATCGCCGCGGACGGCAACCCGCACCTCGTGACCGACCTGACCCGGGCACGCGACTACGTCTGACAAACGACTTCACGGATCGCGACGTCCGACAGGGAGCGTGTAAACGTACGTCGACAAGCGGTGGAACGTGCCCAGTACCGGATCCTGCACTGGCGAGCTCCGCGAGCCGATCCGCTTGCGGCGATCGTGCGTCGTGGACTCGAACATGGTCGACGAGCCATCTGCGCCTCGCTGCCAGACAGACGAGCCATCTGCGCCTCGCTGCCAGACAACTGAGTCTGGCTAGACCTCGGCGCGGATGAACGCAAGCAACCGTGGCAGAAGGGTGCAGAACTCGCCGCCACCCCAGGAGTCGACGAGGCCGCCAGCCCTTTCCATCGCTTCCCAGAAGGGCTCAGTCGACCGGACGAGGTCTTCGGCTGTCGCCTCGTCTACATCTATGACGCTGCGCACCTCGGCAACCACCCACTGCCGCGATTCGAACGGCAAGTCATCGAGGGGGTCGCGGTTCATGCTCCAACCGTATGCCGATCCCCTGCGGGACGGGCGGTATGGACGGATCAGCCAGCTTCGGCGTCGTCATAGACGTTCCGTTAATGGGAGTCGACGGGGGCCCGCGTGGCAACTCCTCGGTCGTGGCGCAGGCACACCAGCAATGGCAGCCCGAGCGCAACAAGGAAGGCCACGTTGAATAGAGCGTGCTGCCACTGGGCAACGACGATGGAGAAGCCGGTGTCGACTACGAACCACGCCCCGAGCGAGAGCGCCACACAGAACCCCGATCCAGAACTGCCTCTCGCCAAGAACGCTCCGTTGAGGACAGCGACGATCAGAACCATCCATCCCACGATGACGGCGCCCAACACGCCGTAGAGGAACAGCACGTAGTCGCGACCTGCACCCTCGGTGATGCCGGCTTGGCGCATTCCAAACCCCAGCGCCTCAAACAGTCCGCCGGTGAGTGGGGCCGCCAAGACCATGGACAGGCCGTACCCGGCCACGACTGCCGCAACCAGTGTGGTCACTCGCCGTCCCAAATATGTAGTCATAACTACAATGTAGCACCCACTACAGTCACCTGCTATGGGGTATAGACACGACCGGGAGGACGTCCTTCGGGCGGCGGTCCAGGTGGCCAGCGACTCCGGATTGGGGAAGCTGACCTTCCGCGCCACCGGGCGGCATCTCGGCATAGCGGACCGGACCGTCGTGTACTACTACCCCAACAAGACAGACCTGGTAACGGCGGTGCTCGGTCGTGCGACTGAGCAACTACTCGACACAGTCGCTCCGGCCGTTGGCGACAGCATGCTTTCCGAACGCGAACTTTTAGCGGTGTCATGGGGAGCGTTACAGCAGCCCCGTGCCGATCCGTGGGTGCGCTTGTACGCCGAGACCTTGGGCCTAGCGGTGCGCGGGAACGAGCCATATGCATTCATTGCATCCGGTTTGGCGCAGACCTGGATCCACTGGTTAGCGCTCCATCTTGTCGACGACCGGCCTGACGGTTCTGTCCACGACCGGGCAGCGGGGCTACTAGCAATCCTCGACGGACTGCTGTTCATGCACACAACAGTCGGGCCTGAGGTCGCTGCCAGCGCATTCCGTGGGCTGGCCATACCGCCAGACTGATCCCACGAGCGTCCCACCGACCGCTGGCCGATCGTCACGCGGAGCGTGACCGTGCGGGGATCGCCTTGCAGGATGCCCCGAAAAGTCGCGTTCCTCAGGTGGCGCGGTGCGATCAGCGGTCGTCCTAGACGGGGGCGAGGGGGACGTGAGGTGCATCAGGCAGAAGTCACGGTGATCAGGGCTCCGGGGAGGACCGTCCCGTCTCGTTCAACGACAGCCATGACCCCCGCCTTACGAATGACCGGGGCGATCGCGGACGTCGAGGACGATGTCGACGGTCTGGCCATCGCGGACGGCGATCACGTCGATGCCGTGCCCCCCCCGGTTGCAGTATGGCCACGGACAGAATGGGCCACCCCTCGATCGCCAGCGCCGTGACCAGGGCGGCCTGCACCTCGGCGCGATAGATCCCTAGCGCGATAAACGGGTCGACGTCGGACTAGGTGCCGTCTACGGTGGCGTGGCCCAGCGCCTGAGGGCGCTCCTGACAGATGAGGTGAGATGTTCTCCAGCGTCGTGGATGAGCACTGGTTCGAATCGATTGACCGTAGCCAGGTGCCAGGATCTCCCGGGCAGCTACGGGTCCATGTGGATGACACCTTGACGGCCGATCGGCGGGTGATGGTGCTGGAGCTGGCGGGATCTGGAGGCGTGGTGTCAGTGACGTCTGCTGCCGCCACCGAGCTCCACGTGCGGTCTCGTGATGAGCTTGCGGCGGCCGAGTTCAAAGCGTTGCTGGATGGCGCAGCAGTCGAGATGAATGGGGCTGATCAGATCTTCTACTTCGCAGCCGACGCCCAAGCTCAACTGCGCATGGAGAGAACGCCGGCGCACGTACGGCGTCTGACGAACGAGGACGCGGGCGCCTTCGCCGCCTTCGCCGCTGCCGCGCCTGAAGATGACCTCGAGGAGGCGTACGTCGAGCTCGACCACTGGCTGGCCTTCGGCGCCTTCGCCGGCGACGAACTCGCATGCGCCGCCAGCATGTATCCCTGGAGACAGACCAGTCTTGCCGACCTCGGGGTCATCACCTTGCCGCAGTTCCGCGGTCGTGGTCTGGCACGCGAAACGGTGCGTGCCATTAGCACGGCAGCGTTCGCGGCTGGATACGAGCCGCAGTACCGCTGCCAGCTCGACAACCTCGCTTCGATCGCCCTGGCTGACGCGGCTGGCCTGATCCCATTCGCCACCTGGGATGTCGTGGCTCAGGACGCGGACACCTAGGACTTCCGGGCGTTCCCCGGCCCGTAGCGCGCTGCCGTAACCGCTCATCGGCGCCACGTCCGGACGTCGCGGAAGCCCAACCTCCAACGGGAACGATGCAGGCCAGCGTTGCCTGCGCCCCTGAGCGTGTCCGTTGAGCCCGTCCGGTGATGTGTCCCGGTGAAGGGCCCCTGTTCGGACGGGCCGCCATCTCCACGAACCGGGGCCCATCGCCTACCTAGACGGCGATCCACTGACCGACCGCTCTCGTGAATCTGTCCCGCGGGCGCGCCGTCAGATCCTCCCTGCATCTCGACAGCGCGCCTGACGCGCGCGCCCCGCCGTCGTGCTCACCGCGCATGAGACACCCTCCTTGCGATGGTGACAGCGTCGGTGTCACAGTTGATCGCATGAAGCTCTCGATGCCTTTGATGTATGCCGGCAACCCCCGCGACGCCGCCGACCAGGTCAGCCAGCTCGAGAAGGCCGGCCTCGACACCGTCTGGGTGGCCGAGGCCTACGGCTTCGACTCCCCCACGCTGATGGGCTATCTCGCGGCGAAGACCGAGACGATCGAGATCGGCGCCGCGATCCTCAACATCTACTCCCGCACGCCCGGCGCGTTGTTGCAGACCGTCGCGGGCCTCGACAACGTCTCCGGAGGGCGGGCGATCCTCGGGCTGGGCGCGAGCGGGCCCCAGGTGATCGAGGGCTTCCACGGGGTGCCCTACTCGAAGCCGCTGGCTCGTACGGCCGAGGTGATCGACCTCATCCGGCGCGGCCTCAAGCGCGAGAAGCTGGAGAGCGACGCGATCTTCAAGCTCCCGCTGACCAAGGACGACGGAGCCATCACCGGCCTCGGCAAGGCGCTCAAGATCCTCACCCACCCCGAGCGCGATGAGGTGCCCATCTACATCGCCGGCCTGGGTCCGAAGTCGGTCGAGCAGGCCGCCGAGATCGCCGACGGCTGGATCCCGCACCTGTTCCACCCCGAGAAGGCCCACCTGGTCTGGGGCGATGCGCTCGAGGCGGGCACCGCCAAGCGGTCCTTGAGCCTGAAGCCGCTGGAGGTCACCGCGGGCGGGATGGTGGCGATCGGCGAAGGCCCCGAGACCAAGGCACTGCTGGACTTCGCCCGGCCGATCTTCGCGCTCTACGTCGGCGGCATGGGCGCGAAGGGCAAGAACTTCTACAACGACGTCGCCGCGGCCTACGGCTACGAGGCGGAGGCGGCCGAGATCCAGGACCTCTACCTCGCGGGGAAGAAGAAGGAGGCCGAGGCGCTGATCCCGACCGACTGGCTCGAAGCCGCCAACCTCGTCGGGCCCGCCTCCTACGTCCGCGAGCGGATCGAGGCGTTCCGCGAGGCCGGTGTCACCAACCTGTCCCTGACCCCGGCGAGCGACGACCCCGCAGCGACGATCGCGCAGGTCAAGGAGTGGGTGTCGTGACGCGAGTGCCCGGGCTGGCCGCAGGCGCGCTGCCCGGGGTCGCCCTGGCTGCCGCCGCGCTGGCTGCCGGACTGGCGCGCCGCGACAAGCCGCTGCACCCGGTCGGCCGTCAGGGCACGGCGGACCTGACCGTGACCGACCCGGTGCCGGGCCTCGGCATCGATGCGTTGGCGCACACCGGCACCCACCCGTGCACCGTGAGGTGGTCCCGCTCGATGGGGCTGCCGGAGGGCTGGCCCGACATCGAGGGGATGGCGCTGCGGTTGCCGACCGGCGGCTCGGACGGCGGTGTCGCCGACGTGCTCCTCGCCAGCACCGGGACCCACGGTCCGTCCCGCTACCTCCTGCTGCTGCGCGCTGCGGGCCGGTTCGGTCACCAGACGTCGCTGCTTCCGGTCCGTACGCCGACAGGCCCCGTCACCTTCATGATCGCACCGGACGCCGAGCCCAGCGGTGGGTCGCCGCCTGCGGCGTACACGCTCCACATCGCCGTGGGCGCAGGCGACTGGGTCCGCGTCGGGCGCATCGAGATCACCTGGTCCGAGCACGACACCACCGAGCGGTTCGACCCGTTGACCAACCAGCTCGCCGGGACCGAGCAGTACCCGTTCGTGCTGGCGCTGCGGGAGCCGCCCTACGCCGCTGCGCGGCTCGTCACCAGGGTCGGTCGAGCAGGCCGGCAGCGCCGCGCTGCTGCTCGCCGAGCTGGGCGTCGAGCACCAGCAGCGAACCGGTGAGCGTCGGCGTGGTCCACTGCAGCCAGGCCAGCTTGCGCCGCGCCCGGTCCGCCGCCTCGGGATCAGTCGGGTGACCGTCCTCGCCGGAGGCCTTGCCGAGCCGTTCGCCGTACACATAGGCAGCCGCGGTCGACGCGACGGCGGCGCCGGTCAGCGCGGTCTTGGCCAGGACCGCGACCGTCGTGGGTCGGTGCGCCACCACGCGGTTGCTGTTGTCGGCGAGGATCGCCATCCCGCTCAGCAGGTGCAGACCGATCGAGGCGCCCTGCACCGGTCCCCAGCGCTCCCACCCGGTGCCGGACACCTCGACCCGCTCCCGCTGCGTGTCGGGTCGCCGGGCAGCCGGGTTGAGCCCCACTGCTCCCATCAGCGACCCGCCGAACCACGCAGCGTTCGTCACCAGGTGGGTGGCGCGGACGGCTGTGCTCACGAGGGTCATGTGGCCAACCTAGGCGCGTCGCCACGGCGTCGCCTCACCCCGGCGGAGAGTGCCTCCGGCCCGACCAAGAAGGAGCACCATGCCTGAGCGTCCCTCCATCCTCGAGCAGGAGCACGAGGACTTCCGCGCCACGGCGCGGGCGTTCTTCGAGCGCTCGGTGGTCCCCCACCACGCACAGTGGGAACTCGACGGCGTCGTGTCGCGCGAGGTCTGGATGGAGGCCGGCCGGGCCGGACTCCTCTGCTTCGACGTGGAGGAGGAGTACGGCGGGGCCGGGATCACGGACTTCCGCTACAACATGGTCCTGGCGGAGGAGGCGACGCGAGCCGGCGCCTCCGGACCCGGGTTCGCGGTCCACACCGACATCATCGTCCCCTACATCTCGTCGCTCGGGACGCCGTCGCAGAAGGAACGCTGGCTGCCCGGGCTCGTGTCCGGGGAGCTGATCTCGGCCATCGCCATGACCGAGCCCGGTGCCGGGTCGGACCTGCAGGGCATCCGGACCACCGCGATCGACGCCGGGGACCACTACGTGCTGAACGGGTCGAAGACCTTCATCAGCAACGGCATCCTCTCCGACCTGGTGGTCGTGGTCGCGCGTACCGACCCCGATGCGGGCCACCAGGGGATCTCCCTGCTGGTGGTCGAGCGCGGGATGCCGGGCTTCGAGCGCGGGCGCAACCTGGACAAGATGGGGCTGCACGCGCAGGACACCGCGGAGCTGTCGTTCACCGACGTGCGCGTGCCGAAGGACAACCTGCTCGGACCGGAGGGGTCCGGCTTCGTCTCCCTGATGCAGAACCTCCCGCAGGAGCGGATCTCGATCGCCTGCATCGCCGTCGCCGCCGTCGAGCACGTCCTCGACCTCTGCCTCGACTACGCCAAGTCGCGTGAGGCGTTCGGGAAGCCGATCGGGAAGTTCCAGCACAACAGGTTCGTGCTCGCGGAGATGGCGACCGAGGCCCACATCGCGCGGGTGTTCGTCAACGACTGCGTGCTGCGCCTCAACGCCGGGACGGTCGACACCTCGCTCGCCTCGATGGCGAAGTGGTGGACCACCGAGCTGCAGAAGCGGACGGTGGACGCCGGGGTCCAGCTGCACGGGGGCTACGGCTACATGTCGGAGTATCCGATCTCCAAGGCCTACACCGACTCACGCATCCAGACGATCTACGGCGGGACCACCGAGATCCAGAAGGAGATCATCGGCCGGATGCTGGGGCTCTAGTTGGCCTTGTGCACGTAGACGTGGGCCGCCACCGGCTGTCCGTCCTGGCGCCTGGCCCGCACGGTGACGCGCTCGTAGTCCTCGCCCTCGAACTCATCGAGACGGGCCCAGTGTTCCGCGAGGTCGTCGGAGCTGAAGAGGAGCCCGTCCACCACCGGGCCGTCCATCGACAGCACGATGGCCGGGTAGCCCTGCTCGAACGCCGAGCCCTCGTCGACGAGCGCGCCCGTGACCGACGCCGGCTCCCACTGGCCGTCCACGTCGGCCAGGACGTGCTCGTTGGATGCGCCCGGGGCCAGCGAGCCGTAGACGAACAGGCGCTGCATCACGACGGGTCGTCGGGGATGATCCGCTCGACGCTCATGTTGCCGGCGTCTCGCCCGACCACCAGCCGATGCCCGTCGAGGGTGGTCAGCGCCTCCCGGACGGCGTCGAGGTCGAGGTGGGTGTCGACCGCGATGTCGGCGTCGCGGACCGGGACGATGTTCGGGCCCCAGTCCGCCGGCGGGACGGCGAACGGATCGAAGTCCGTCTGCGCGGCCGCCCACAGCTGCAGGGCTGACTGATGGACGATGTCCTGGTGGGAGAGCTCGTCGGCCATGGCGTCGACCGTACCGGTCCGATCGGTCACCATGGCTCCATGCTGCTGAGGATCGATCGCGCCGACTTCGCCGACCCTCGTCTCTCTGCCTTTCTGCAGGCTCACCTCGACGAGACCGAGCCGACAGCTCCCGTCGAGAGTCGTCACGCCCTCGACCTGACCGACCTCGACGCCTCCCACATCCGGGTCTGGGTCGCCTTCGACGGAGACGATCTGGTCGGCACCGGAGCGCTCGCGGTCGTGGAGGACGGCCACGAGGAACTCAAGTCGATGCGCACCGACCCGTCACGCCGCGGCCGGGGCGTGGCGTCCTTCGTGCTCGACCACCTGCTGGACGACGCACGCCACCGGGACGTCGGCCGGGTGTCGCTGGAGACCGGCAGCATGGACTTCTTCATCCCCGCCCGGTCGCTCTACGCCCGGGCGGGCTTCGTCCCGTGCGGTCCTTTCGGGTCGTACGCCGAGGACCCGTACAGCGTCTTCATGACCAGGTCGCTGGTCAGCTGAGCCGCTCGGCCAGCGCACGGCCGAGATCACGGCCCGACCGCCACGCGGTCTCCACCTTCGGGGACAGTCCCCAACCGTCGCCGCACACGCCGAGCAGCCCCTGCGGTCCCGTCTCCAACGCGTACGCCGCCTCGCGCTCACCGACGGGTCGCGCCAACGACCAGCGGTGCACGTGGACCTCGACCGGCTCCGAGAGGCCCATCACCTCGCGCAACGCCCGCACCATCTCCGGCCCCGCCGCCTCGGGATCGTCGAGGTGCTGGCGGGCGAAGTCGGGTGTGGAGTGCGCGACCAGCACCGGCGCGTCGTCCCCGCGCCGCCGCCCGTCGTCGGCGACCCAACCCAGCACACGGTCGGTGTTGACGAAGCCCCCGTCGAAGCGGCCGGTGGCGCTGACGTCGTCCCAGGCGCGCTCGCCCCAGCGCGCGGCCAGGGCGATGACGGGTTCGAACTCACGGTCCAGGTGTGCCGCCATCGGGTGGTCCGGGTCGATCAACCGCATGGCCTGCGGATCAGGCATCGCCAGGACTACGGCGGCGGCAGACAGCCCTTTCAACTCCGCCAACGCGACGACCTCGTGCCGCTGGACGTCCAGCCCGGCGGCCAGGTCGACGACGAGGGACCGCATGCCGGCGGGCGTACCCCAGCGCATCGGGCCCTGCTTGGCGGTCCAGGTGCCTCCCTCGAGCGCACCGAAGGTGTCGGTCCACTCCCGCGCCAGCCCGCGCTCTCGCCAGTCCTCCACCACGGCGCGGAACTCCGGATGCGCTGCGGTCAGGTAGGACGCTCCGAGGTCGACCGCTCGACCCGACCACTGCTTCGACGCCATCCGGCCGCCCGGGTGGTGGCCGCGGTCGAGCACCCGCACGCCCATCCCGGCGGCCCGCAGCTCACGGGCGCAGGCCACGCCCGAGATCCCGGCGCCGACCACCACGACCTGGTCGCCGTTCTCCCGGGGGCTCACGGCGACATCATCCCTCGGCGGCGAGAGCCGCCAGCGCCAGGACCGCTCCGGCCACGGCGAAGGCGCACCGCCACCGGTCGGCGGCGAGCAGCCGGGTGACGAGTGCATCGTCGCGGTCGGTCAGGCGTCCGTGGGTCGGGGCCGCTGCGGCCGCCGTCATGCCGAGCGCCCCGGCCACGGCTGCGAGGGCCAGCCAGCCGAGCAGCCCGGGACCGGAGAGCACGAGCACCGCACCCGAGACCACGATCGCGCCGTAGACGACGACCACCAGTGGGGTGATCGCCCTGGAGTGCCGGGCGTGGGCGAGGCGCCATTCGTCGGGTCCACGGTCGCCCAGGACCGGATAGACCAGCACGGTGACGGTGGCCTGGAAGCCGGCATGGAGGGCTGAGGCGAGCGCGAAGGCGACGAGGGCGGTCACCTCAGTGCTGCCATCACGTCGGTGGCAGCACGCTGCCCACTGACGAGGGCACCCTGGATCGATCCGGTGTCGCGGTGATCCCCGCAGACGAAGAGCTCGCCGATGCGGGTGGGTCGCTCAGCGGAGTACGGCCCCGGCTGGGCCGGCAGCGCGTCGGGGATCTCGTGCACGGCGACCACCTCCCAGCCGGACGGATCCACCCCCAGGAGGTCTCCCGCGTGGTGACGCATCGCCGACTCATCGGTGGCCTGACCCTGGACGTGCAGCGACGAGCCCTGGACCAGGTGCCGGCCGGTGGGGGCGTACGTCGGTGCGGCGCGCGACACGACTGCAGCGTTGACCAGCGGTCCCCGCGGCTGGCGGCGCGCGTCCACGTGCAGCAGGTCGGAGGTCGGGGCGTGGGGTGCGGCCCACCAGGCCGTGACCACGCCCTTGCCGGCCGGGACGTCCACCCCGGTCAGGGCACGGGCCTGGGAACCCCCCGTGGCGACGACCACGTGGCGAGCGGTCCAGGTGCGGCCGGCAGCGACGACCGAGGTGGCCTCCACCCGGTCGACGGGCTGCCCCAGCCGGATCCGCTCCCCCAGTGGCGCGGCGACCTGCTCGGGGAGGGCCTGCATTCCTGCTGCCGGCAGGGACGGCACGCCGCGAGCGAACATCCAGGCCAGCAGCAGGGCGTAGCGGTCGGCCGTGCTTCCGTCGTCCTCGAGGAGGACGCCCGCGAGGAACCGGTCGACCACCCGCCGGAGCAGGCCGTCCAGTCCGGCCCGGTCGAGTGCGGCAGCGCGGTCGACGTCCGCACGCCGGGCCAGCACGTGGGACAGCGACGTGCGTGCTCGGGGGCGCAGCAGGGGGGCGGCCCACCGGAGCACGCTCGCGACCTCGCGTGGGTGGCTCATCGCCGTACGCCCCGTCTGCGGCAGCAGACCAGGAGCACGCAGCGGATGGCCCAGGACGATGGTGCCGGTCTCGGCGACGGCGGCAACCCCCGCCCCGAAGCCCTGGAGCCCGAGCGCCTGGACGTCGATCCAGCGCCGGACGGCAGGGTAGGCCGGGTTGAGCAGCTGAAAGCCCCGGTCGACCAGATATCCGTCCACCCGGTCGGTGCGGATGCGACCGCCCACGGCGTCTGCCGCCTCGAGCACGATGACGTCGTGCCCCGCCTCGTGCAGCACCCGGGCGCACCGTAGACCGGCGAGTCCTGCCCCCACGACGAGCACCTCGGCATCCACGCCACGAGGTTAGTTCGTCGCCACCAACGGATCGTGGCCTCGGGGGCGAGGTCGACGCGACACGCGAGGCGAACGTGGTGCCGAACGAGAGCGAGATCGAGCTCACGTGGTGATGACTGGCAGGCTGGGCCCATGACGACGATCAAGATCAACGCCATCACCGTCCCTGCCGGGTCCGGGGACGAGCTGGCCCACCGCTTCGCCGCCCGAGCCGGAGCGGTGGACGGCGCCGAGGGGTTCGAGGGGTTCGAGCTGCTGCGTCCCACCGACGATCGTGAGCAGTGGCTCGTGATCACCCGGTGGCGCGACGAGGAGTCCTTCCAGGCATGGGTGAGCTCCCCCGGGTTTGCCGAGGGTCACCGCTCAGCGGTCGAGCGGGCCGGCGGCGACGCGCCCCGCCCGGTCTCGACGCACAGCGAGGTGTGGAACTACGAGGTCGCGGGCGGCTCGGCCGGCTCGACCGCCTGAGACGACGGGTCCGCAGCCGGTCGCTCCCGGCGTTCGTGGAGGCGTTGCTGGGCCGCAGGGACATAGGCGAGGCACGGGGCCTCGGCCTCGGGGTGCTTCTCGACGAGGTGGAAGATCCACCGGTCCATCGCCGCCATGTAGCCGTTGTCGCCGCCGGGACGATAGACGGACCACTTGCGGTGGCCCTTGGCCCGGCAACGGGTGCAGGCGATCTTGTAGACGAACTGCTTCTGCTCGTCGAGGTCGATCGTCACCGTCGCCAGCGCGCCCGCCTCGACACCAGCCTTCCGCTCGCGCGCTGATCGGCTCGCCACCATGTCAGGTCGTCGTCTCCGTCGTGTTCCGGGGTGCTGCTCCTGGCCCGCGAGCCTACGAGATGGCTCGAGAGCACCCCTAGCCACCGCACCGCCTCGTGCACGAGGATCGGAACGCCGATCATGTTGGAACCGTCGAGGGAGCACGAGATGACCGAGGACGTCCTGGCCCACCGCACGCGGATCGAGGAGCTGGTCGGCGGGCGGACGCTGATCGACTGCCTGGCCGAGACGGCCGCGGAGTTCGCGGACCAGTCGGCATACAGCGACAAGCACGGGGAGGTCGGCGAGGACGGTTGGCGCACGCTGACCTGGAGCGGGATCCGCGAGCTGGCCCTGGACGTCGCGGCCGCGCTGGTGCAGAACGGCGTGGGGGTCGGCGACACCGTGGCGATCATGGCCTCCAACCGCATCGAGCACCTGGCCGCGGACATGGGTGCGGTGCACGCGGCCGCGACGCCGATGTCGATCTACAACACCCTCTCCCCCGACCAGGTGGCCTTCATCGCAGGAGAGTCGCAGCCCAAGGTCGTCATCCTGGAGACCAATGACCACCTGCAGCGCTGGACACAGGCCCTGGACGGGGTGGCCAAGGTCGTCGTGATCGATGCGCTGGCAACACCTGAGGGCGATGAGTACGTCGACTGGGAGACGTTCGTCGCGGACGGGAGGGACTACCGCGCCGCCCATCAGGGCGAGCTCGACGACCGGCAGCGGGCCCTCGACCCCGACGCACCCGCCACCATCCTCTACACGTCCGGCACGACAGGCAGTCCCAAGGGCGTCGTGCTGACGCACCACAACGTCATCTACGAAGCACTCTCCACCCTGGAGGCGGCCGGACTCGAGCCCGGCCTGCGCCAGGTCTCCTACCTGCCGCTCGCCCACATCGCCGAACGCGTCCTGAGCCTCTACGGACCGCAGGTCGTGGGCAGCCACTCCTACTGCATCGGTGATCCGGCCGAGCTGCTCGCCACCTTGGGGGAGATCCATCCGACGGCGTTCTTCGGCGTCCCGCGGGTGTGGGAGAAGATCAAGACCGGGATCTCGGCGAAGCTCGCCGCAGACCCCAACCCGGACAACGTGAAGATGGTCCAGGACTCCATGGCCGCCGGTCTCGCCTGGGTGCAGGCCCAGGAGGTCGGCGGCGTGATGACGCCCGAGATCGAGGCGGCATACAAGCAGGCGGACGAAGCAATTCTGGGCTTCCTCAAGCTCATCCTGGGACTCGACCAGGTCACCTGGGCCGGCTCGGCAGCCGCGCCGATGCCGCTCGAGGTCGCCAAGTTCATGGCCGGGCTCGGCCTCAAGGTGTTCGACGTCTACGGCATGACCGAGACGTGCGGAGCGGTCACCGCCAACGGCCCGAGCGGCTTCCGTCTCGGCACCGTCGGGCGTGCCACCCCGGGCATGGAGGTCAAGCTCGGGGAGGACAGCGAGGTGCTGGTCCGCGGCCCGGTGGTGACCCCCGGATACCACCGCCAGGAGCAGGCCACGCGCAACCTCATCGACGCCGACGGGTGGGTCCACACCGGGGACATCGGCACCCTGGACGAGGACGGCTTCTTCGCGATCGTCGACCGCAAGAAGGAGCTCATCATCACGAGCGCCGGCAAGAACATCGCCCCCTCCAACATCGAGAACTACCTCAAGGAGTCACCGATCGTCGGCCACGCGATGGCCATCGGCGACAACCAGGCCTACGTCGTCGCCATCCTCACCCTGGACGGGGAGGTGGCTCCGGCGGTGGCTGCGTCCATGGGCATCGAGTTCGCCGACCTGGCCGACCTCTCGCAGAAGCCGGAGATCCGAGCGATGGCCCAGGACGCCGTGGACAAGGCCAACGCACGCCTGTCGCGCCCCGAGCAGGTCAAGTCGTGGGAGCTGCTCTCGCAGGAGTGGACGGCCGAGTCCGACGAGCTCACACCGACCCTCAAGCTCAAGCGCCGCGTCGTCAACGAGAAGTACGCCGACGTCGTGACCGCCCTCTACGCCACGGACGCGTGAGGTTCGACCTCCAGGCGCACCGCGGCGGCGCCGGGCTGCACCCGGAGAACACCCTCGAGGCGTTCGCGGCTGCCCTGACGCTGGGCGTCTCCACGCTCGAGCTCGACGTGCACCTGACCAGCGAGGACGACGTCGTGGTCAGCCACGACCCGGCGCTGGCCGACGCGCGACTCATCCGGCAGCTCACCCGCAGCGACCTGCCGCCGACGATGCCGCTCCTGCGCGACGTCGCGGCGCTCCTCGACTCCCGGGGGGCGCACGACGTCCGGGTCAACCTCGAGATCAAGTACGACGCCGTGCTCGCCACTGGGTCGGCCGCCGAGCTGACCACCCGCGCCGACTTCGTGGCCGTCGCCGTCGACGCGATCCGCATCGACGGACTCGTCGAGCGCGCCAGCGTGCAGTGCTTCGACTGGGAGGTGCTCCGACTGGTGCGTGGGGTCGAGCCGGGACTCCAGCTCAATGTGCTGGCCAGCGACAAGTACCTCCAGCCCGGGATGGAGGGACGGTCCCCCTGGCTGGGCGGCCTCGACATCGACGACTTCGCCCTCGGCCTCGTCGAGGCGGCGGCGGGCGAGGGCTTCGACGCACTGTCCCCGATCCACGGCAGTCCGTTCCGCAGCGGCGTGGACAACCCGGCCTACGTCCCGTTCGTCACCGCCGATCTCGTCGACGAGGCCCACGCGGCAGGACTCGCGGTCATCCCGTACGTCGTCGACGGCCCGCCGACGATGGCAGCCCTGCTGGGGCTCGGTGTCGACGGACTGATCACCAACCACCCCGACCGGTTGCGAGCCGTCCTGGAGCAACACGGCCTGCCCCTGCCGATGTCCTATCCGCCGCGATGAGGTGGTGGGTGCGACGTGGCGGGCTGGGCATCGACACGCTCGTCCTGCCCGTCACCTGACCCGGGACGACCCTGACTAGACCTCAGGGGTTATCCCGATGCGCGGTGTCGGTGCGATCCGCTTCACTTGTGCCCATGAACCGTCAACTCGCCGGCACGCTGACCGGGCGCGCCACCAAATGGGTCGTCCTCGTCACCTGGCTGCTGCTGGGCGTGGGATCCGCCTTCTTCGCCTCCAAGCTCGCCGACGTCCAGAACAACGAGGCGTCCTCGTGGCTGCCGCAGTCCGCCGAGTCCACGCGAGCCTTCGAGAAGCTCGAGCCGTTCCAGGACCCCAACGCCATCCCCACCACCATCGTCTATGAGCGCGACGGCGGCCTGACCGACGAGGATCTCGCGGCCATCGAGGAGCACGCGAAGGAGTTCGCCGGGATCGAGGGCGTCGCGGTGGCGAAGGAGGGGCGACCGCCGTCGGTGATCAGCCCCGCCCTGGCTGAGCAGGTGGGGTTCCCCGCCATCTCCGACAACGGGGAGGTCGCGCAGACGACGGTGACCTTCGACCTCGGCTCGGAGGGCTGGAACAAGATGCCCGGCATCGCCGACGAGCTGCGTGACATCGCCGACCTCGACGGCGGCGACGTCTACATCGCCGGCGTGGGCGGGTCAGCCGCTGACTCGGCCGAGGCGTTCGGCGGCATCGACACCACGCTGCTCGCGGCCACGCTCGGCATCGTCATCCTCATCCTGCTGTTCACCTACCGCAGCCCCATCTTGTGGATCCTGCCGATCTTCAGTGCGATCGTGGCCCTGTTCGTCTCCCAGGCCCTCATCTACTTCCTGGCGAAGTACGCCGACCTCACCGTCAACGGCCAGTCCTATGCCATCTTGACGATCCTGGTGATCGGCGCCGGCACCGACTACGCCCTGCTGCTCGTCGCGCGCTACCGCGAGGAGCTCCGCCGCCACGAGGACCGGCACGAGGCGATGGCGTTCGCCCTCCACCGAGCCGCCCCGGCGCTCTTCGCCAGTGCGGCGACCGTGGCGCTCGGGATGCTGTGCCTGCTCTTCGCCGAGATGAACTCGACCGCCGGCCTGGGTCCGGTGGCGGCCATCGGCATCGCGGTGACGTTCCTCGTCATGATCACGCTGCTCCCCGCGCTGCTCGTCATCACCGGCCGGTGGATCTTCTGGCCCCGACGCCCAGGCTTCCGGTCGCCCGAGCCCACCGAGAACGGGATGTGGGCCAAGGTGGGTCGCTGGATCGTGCCGCGGCCGCGTCAGGTCTGGGTCGTCACCTCGATCCTGCTCGCCATCGCGTGCCTCGGACTCCTCCGTCTCGACACCAACGGACTGGCGACGGAGGACTCCTACACCAAGGAGTTCCAGTCGATCACCGGCCAGAAGGCATTGGTCGACGCGGGCCTGATCGACCAGTCCAACACGGTGATGGTGGTGGCCAACGCCGGCAGCGAGGACGCCGTGACCGAGGCCCTGACCGGCCTCGACAACGTCCAGCCGCCCAAGCCCGCCGTCACCCAGGGAGACGTCACCTTCGTCGAGGCGGCGATCGGGTCCGATCCTGCGTCGCCGGCGGCGTTCGAGACCGTCGAGAGCGTGCGCGACGCGGTGCATGCAGTGGACGGCGCGGATGCCCTCGTCGGCGGCAACTCTGCGTTCTACCTCGACACGAAGGACGCCGCCAACCGCGACAACCTGGTGATCATCCCGATCATCCTGCTGGTGGTGTTCCTGATCCTGATGGCCCTCCTGCGGTCGGTGCTGGCACCGGTGATCCTGATCGCGACCGTCGTGCTGTCCTTCGGCGCCGCCCTCGGCATCTCGGCGCTGCTCTTCGACTACGTCTTCGGCTTCGAGGGCTCGGATCCAGGCTTCCCGCTGTTCTCCTTCGTGTTCCTGGTGGCCCTCGGCATCGACTACAACATCTTCCTGATGACGCGCGTGCGCGAAGAGACGATGCACCACGGCACGAGGAAGGGGGCGCTGGTCGCGCTGACCTCGACCGGGGGCGTGATCACCTCGGCCGGTCTCGTGCTCGCCGCGACCTTCCTCGTGCTGGGCACCATCCCCGTCGTCTTCCTGGCACAGCTCGGCGTGGCCGTCGCCCTGGGCGTCATCCTCGACACGATGATCGTCCGCTCGGTGCTCGTCACCGCGATCAACATGGATCTCGGCGGCAAGATCTGGTGGCCGAGCAAGATCGACAGCGACGACAGCCCACTGACGGTCGCCGAGGCCGAGGAGCGGCTCGAGACCGTTCACTGACCTGGGGTCACAGCACGGCACCGCCGTGCTGTGACAATGGCCTACATGGAGGTCACCGCCACCCAGGTCCGTCGGGCGCTCGCGCGTGCCGAGCGGGGCGCCGCCCTCGACGTCGAGGAGGCCGGCGTCCTGCTCGCCGCGCGCGACGAGCAGCTGGAACGCTTGTGCGCGGTCGCCGCCCGCGTGCGCGACGCCGGGCTGGTCGCGGCCGGCCGGCCGGGGGTCGTCACCTACTCCCCCAAGGTCTTCATCCCCATCACCCGGCTCTGCCGCGACCGCTGCCACTACTGCACCTTCGTCACCGTGCCGGGCAAGCTGGCTGCGCCCTACCTGTCGCCCGACGAGATCCTCACCATCGCCCGCGAGGGCGCGGAGCTGGGCTGCCTGGAGGCGCTCTTCACGCTGGGCGATCGCCCCGAGGAGCGCTGGCCCGAGGCCCGGGTGTGGTTGGACGAGCAGGGCTACGACTCGACCCTGGACTACGTCCGCGCCATGGCCATCCGGGTGCTCGAGGAGACCGGCCTGCTGCCTCACCTCAACCCCGGCGTCATGTCCTGGGAGGAGATGACGCGGCTCAAGCCGGTCGCACCGTCGATGGGGATGATGCTCGAGACGACGTCGGAGCGGCTGCACACCACCCGCGGCGAAGCGCACTACGGCTCACCCGACAAGGACCCGGCCGTCCGCTCGCGCGTCCTCGAGGACGCCGGTCGGCTCTCGATCCCCTTCACGACCGGGCTGCTGGTCGGGATCGGCGAGACGCTCACCGAGCGCGCCGAGACGATCTTCGAGCTCCGCCGCATCTCCCGCCTCTACGGGTCGATCCAGGAGGTGATCGTCCAGAACTTCAGGGCGAAGCCGGACACGGCCATGCGTCACGCGGGCGACCTCGGGCTCGCGGAGTTCCGGGCCGCCATCGCCGTCACCCGGATCGTGCTGGGCCCGACGGCGCGGGTCCAGGCCCCGCCCAACCTCGTGGACACGACCGAGTGCCGCTCGCTGCTCGATGCCGGCATCGACGACTGGGGTGGCGTCTCGCCGCTGACCCCCGACCACGTCAACCCCGAGCGTCCCTGGCCCTCGCTCGAGCGGCTGCGCGCCTTGACCGCGGAGGCGGGCTTCCAGCTCGCCCCCCGCCTGACGGTCCACCCGCACTACGTCCGGCAGCGCACCCCTTGGCTCGATCCGCGACTCGACGCCCACCTCGACGCGCTCGCGCTCCCCGACGGGCTCGCGCGCATCGGCGTACGCCCCGTCGGACTGCCGTGGCAGGAGCCCGACGGCGGCCTCGACGGGTCCGGGCGCACGGACCTGCACAGCACCATCGACTCGACCGGCCGCACCTCGGACCGGCGAGATGACTTCGACAGGGTGTACGGCGACTGGGCCGCGATCGCCGACGCCGCCACCGGGATGGCCGTCGGTACCAGCGCCGGCTCCGAGGGGTACGCCGCACTCCGGGCCGCCGAGGCCGACCCGAGCGCTCTCACCGACGACCAGGCCCTGGCGCTGATGTCCGCCGAGGGCGAGCTCCTGGAGGAGGTCTGCCGGCTGGCCGACGACTTGCGTCGCGAGACGGTCGGCGACGAGGTCACCTACGTCGTCAACCGCAACATCAACTTCACCAACATCTGTTACGTCGGCTGCCGCTTCTGTGCGTTCGCGCAGCGCAAGACCGACGCCGACGCCTTCTCCCTCTCCCTCGAGCAGGTCGCCGACCGGGCCGAGGAAGCCTGGGAGCTCGGGGCCACCGAGGTCTGCATGCAGGGCGGCATCGACCCGGAGCTCCCGGCGTCGGCCTACTTCGACCTGGTGTCGGCCGTGAAGCAACGCGTGCCCCAGATGCACGTGCATGCCTTCAGCCCGATGGAGATCGTCAGCGGCGCCGCCCGCACCGGACTGTCGATCGAGGACTTCCTGATCAAGGCGCGCGAAGCCGGGCTCGACACCATCCCGGGCACCGCAGCGGAGATCCTGGACGACGAGGTCCGCTGGGTCCTCACCAAGGGCAAGCTGCCGGCGAAGACGTGGATCGAGGTGGTCACCACCGCTCACCGCGTCGGGCTCCGTTCGAGCTCGACGATGATGTACGGCCACGTCGACAACCCTCGCCACTGGGTGCAGCACCTGCGCGTCCTGCGGCAGATCCAGTCCGAGACCGGCGGCTTCACCGAGTTCGTGCCCCTGCCCTTCGTGCACATCAGCTCACCGATCTACCTCGCGGGGGTCGCCCGGCCGGGTCCGACGCTGCGGGACAACCTGGCGGTCCATGCGATGGGCCGGATCATGCTGCACGGCTCGAAGAATTCCGGCGGCATCCCCAACATCCAGACGAGCTGGGTCAAGCTGGGGGTCGACGGGACGCGCGCCATGCTGCAGGCCGGGGCCAACGACGTCGGCGGGACGCTGATGGAGGAGACGATCTCCCGCATGGCGGGCAGCGAGCACGGCTCGGCGAAGACCGTCGCCGAGCTGGTCGAGATCGGTGCCGGCATCGGTCGGCCGATGGTGGAGCGGACGACGGTGTACGCCCGCCCCACCGTCAAGCCTGCGCGGCTCGACTAGCTCAGTAGGCCACGTCCACCCAGACCTGGCGGTGGTCCGAGGCCGGCACGAACGGGAAGTCGCCGGTGAGGTAGAAGAACTCGTCGGCCGGCGCACCGGTCACCGGATTGGGACCCTTGGGCCAGAAGATGCCGGACCCGACGATGTCCAGCTTCTTGGACGGGAGGACGTAGTCGGCTCGAAGGTTGCCCGGGCCACAACAGATCCGGTCGTCGAAGTCGGCCGTGTCGAAGGCGGGGTCGGACTTGTGCGTGAGGTTCTTCTGCCCCTGCTTGGCCGCCGCCCAGGTGCCACCGTCCGACGACGGCGCAGACGTTGCGTTCACTCGCTTGTGGTCGAGCAGCTGTTGGGCGGACCCGGCGATCGAGTCGCCGTCTAGGGGGTCGGAGTTGAGGTCCCCGGCGATCACGAACTCCTCCGACGGCGCGAGGCCGCCGCGCACGCCTGAGTCGTCGTAGATGTATGCCGAGCGGCGCGGGTTGCGGTCGATGTAGTCGGCCCAGAAGCGGATCTCGTCGTGGTTGCGGGTGCCGTTGCGGTCCTCGGGGCCGTCGAAGACCGGCGGGGTCGGGTGCGAGACCAGGAAGTGCACGGCCTTCTTCCCGATGATGATCGGGAGGTCCCAGTGCGACTTCGATGAGAGGGGAAACTTCGCGAGCTCAGCGGGGGAATACCAGTCGGCCGGCGCAGCAGTCGCCGGGTCGTCGGGGAGCAGGGCACCCGGCATGTCGGCCCACTTGAAGTCCCGGAAGGTGCGGACGGAGTCGGTGTCGATCGGGTACTTCGAGTAGACCACCATGCCGAACTGGCCGACGAACTCGCCGTACCCCCACGAGTCGTTGCCGTAGTCGCGCGCTGAGGGCCCGCCCAGACGACCATCGTTGTTCAGGTCGAAGGTGCTGAAGACGCCGGTGTTGGACGGCGCGATGTACGCGTAGGGATAGTCGATCGGCTCGGAGCCGTGGTGCGAGACCTCGAGGTAGTTGTCGCGGAAGAGGTCGACTGCCGCCGGCGCATAGTCGAACTCGTTGATGAGGAGCACGTCGGGGCGCACCCGCTGGATGGTCTCGGCGACGTTCTGCGCCTGGACGTTGTCCGGTGTCGACAGGTCGCGCACGAGCTGGCCGGCAGTGAGGCGGTTGAGTGATGCGTTGAAGGTCGAGAATCGGACCGTCTGGTCCTTGTCAGGACTGGCCTGTGCGACGGGCGTCAGCGTCAGTGGCGCCAGGGCCAGCGGCGCGAGGGCCAGCAGTGAGGCGGCGAGCAGGGATGGGCGCAACATGGTGTGAACCTCCGAGTTGGTCGAGCGGAACGCGCCGAGCGTAGGCCCTCGACGTGACCGTCGGATGAACGCGCTCAGACCAGACCGAGCTTGCCGCACCTTTTCGCCGTGTCGCCTGAGCACAGCTCCTCCAGCGTCAAGGCACCCGCTGCCACGACGACCGAGGTCAGGTCCTGGACGTTGACCTCGACCGGCTCGTAGAGCCAGGAGGGCACTCCCTCGGTGTCGACCGATCCGCCGACCGGCTCGTCGACGAGCTCGCCCACCGCGACCTCGGCTGCCTTGGCGCTGATCTGCGCCGCTGGGACGAAGGTGAAGGACGTGCGGTCGCGGAGGATGACCTCGCGCGCCGCCTCGAGGTCGCTGTCGGCCCCCTCGGCCGGCTCGACCGGCTCCGTCAGGCCGACGAACCAGTCGGACCCCGGGACCAGTGTGCCGATGGCGAGGACCGGCACCTCTTCGACCCGCTGGACCAGCGACTCGGCGAGCTCCGGATCGACGGCTTCGAGGATCACGACGTCGGCACTCGCCGCGAGCGCCTGGTCGAGCTGGTCGGACTGCGTGTCGGCGTCACTCCCGGCGTCGTAGACCGACACCGTGCAGCCGTCGCAGATCTCCTCGACCCGGGACTCCAGCGCGTCCAGGTCCAGAGGCCGCTGGAGCGCAGCACTCTCGTCGGCGACCAGGACGGCGATCACGGTGGGGTTCAACGAGGTGCACCCGCTCAACATGCTCACCAGGAGCAGGCTGCAGGCAAGGAGAGCGCTTCGCATGACGACGTCATGGTCTCACTCGTCCGTTGGACACGACCACAGGACGTGCGCAGTCCACGAGATGGGCGCTGGACATTGACTTTAGTTCGAGTCGCGTACTTAATAGGTACGTGACCCTCGTGCTCGGCATCGACTCCTCGACGCAGTCGACCAAAGCGGTGCTCGTCGACGCCGATGACGGCACCGTCGTCGAGCAACGGACTGCCCCGCATCCCCCGGGGACCGAGGTCGACCCTCGCGCGTGGCTGACCGCCGTGGACGCTGCGACCGACGGTCTGCTCCAGCGGGCGGACGCGATCTCGGTTGCGGGCCAGCAGCACGGAATGGTCGCGCTCGGCAGCTCGGGCGCCCCGGTCCGCGACGCCCTGCTGTGGAACGACACCCGCTCCGCCCCGGCCGCACGCGACCTCGTGGCGGAGATGGGGGGCGCGCAGGCGTGCGCCGACGCTGTCGGGAGCGTCCTCGTCGCCTCGTTCACCGCCACCAAGCTCAGGTGGCTCCGCGACCACGAGCCCGCCCTGGCCGCCGAGGTCGTCGAGGTGCTGCTCCCCCACGACTTCGTTTCCCGCCACCTGTGCGCACCCGGCACCCCGGCCTTCACCGACCGGGGCGACGCGTCCGGCACCGGCTACTTCGACACCAGGGCCGGCGTCTGGCGTCCCGACCTCGCCGAGAACGCCCTGGGCAGGGCGGTCGGACTCCCCCGGCTGGTCGCGCCGGGAGAAGTCGCCGGAGAGACACCAGACGGCCGGGTCGTCGCCGGCGGCACCGGGGACAACATGGGGGCCGCACTCGGGATGGCACTCGGGCCGGGTGACTTCCTCATCTCGGTCGGCACCTCGGGCGTCGCATCGGGCATCAGTACGTCCGCGGTCGCCGACGGCACCGGCACGGTCACCGGCTTCGCCGACGCAGCCCACGGGTTCCTTCCGCTCATCGCCACCATGAACGCCGCCGGCATCCTCGACCTCCAGGCGCGGTGGCTCGGGGTGGACCACGACGGGCTGGCCACCCTGGCGCTGGAGTCCCGGGCCGGCGCGGGTGGCGTCACCGTGCTGCCCTACTACGGCGGTGAGCGCACCCCGAACCGTCCCGACGCCGTCGGGACCTGGACCGGACTGACGCCCGCCACCACCCGTGCCGACCTGGCGCGCGCGGCGTACGAAGCGCTGCTGTGCTCGCTCGCGGACGCCGTCGACCGCCTGGTCGCGGAGACCGGTGCGGAGCCGCGTCGGCTCTTCCTGGTCGGCGGGGCCACCCGCAGTCCCGCCCTGCGTGCGCTCGCACCAGCCGTCCTCGGGCGCGCCGTCACGCTGCCCCCGGCCGGCGAGTACGTCGCTCTCGGCGCCGCCAGACAGGCTGCTTGGGCACTGTCGGGTGCCAGCGAACCGCCGGCTTGGCCGCTGCGCGACACGCAGGTCCTCCGGTCCGACCCCACCCCCCACGTCCGCGAGGTCTACGCCGACCTCGCCGCGCGCACCGCCCCCTGGACAACGTCTGCAACCCACACGGAAGGCATCACATGAGCATCAACGTCCCCGCCCCGACCCCCGAGGACAAGTTCTCCTTCGGCCTCTGGACCGTGGGCTGGCAGGGCCGTGACCCCTTCGGCGAGGCGACCCGGCCCGAGATGGACACCGTCTACGCCCTGGAGAAGCTCGCAGCGCTCGGGGCGTACGGCGTCAACTTCCACGACGACGACGTGATCCCGTTCGGCAGCGACGACGCGACGCGCGACGCGATCATCCAGCGCTTCAGGAAGGGCCTCGAGGACACCGGTCTCGCCGTCACCACCGCGACCACCAACCTGTTCACCCACCCGGTCTTCAAGTCCGGGGCCTTCACCAACAACGACCGCGACATTCGTCGGTTCGCGCTGCGCAAGGTGATGCGCAACATCGACCTGGCCGCCGAGCTCGGTGCCAAGGTGTACGTCGCCTGGGGCGGTCGGGAAGGTGCGGAGTACGGCGCCTCGCAGGACACCCGGGTCGCCCTCGATCGGATGAAGGAGGCCTTCGACCTCCTCGGGGACTACGTCACCGAGCAGGGCTACGACCTGCGCTTCGCGATCGAGCCCAAGCCGAACGAGCCGCGTGGCGACATCCTGCTGCCCACCGTCGGTCACGCCCTGGCCTTCATCGAGCGCCTGGAGCGTCCCGAGCTGGTCGGGGTCAACCCCGAGGTTGGCCACGAGGAGATGGCCGGCATGAACGCCGCCGCCGGGTTCGCCCAGGCGTTGTGGCAGGGCAAGCTCTTCCACATCGACCTCAACGGCCAGAACGGCCCCAAGTTCGACCAGGACCTGCGCTTCGGCGCCGGGAACGTCCGCGGCGCCTTCTGGGTGGTGGACGCCCTGCTGGCCGGTGGCTACGACGGCCCGGTCCACTTCGACTACAAGCCCGCCCGCACCGAGGACGACGACGGCGTCTGGGTGAGCGCCGAAGCCAACATGCGCAACTACCTGATCCTGCGCGAGAAGGTGAAGGCGTTCCGCGCCGATCCGGAGGTGCAGGCCGCGCTGGACGCGGCCAAGGTGCCGGAGCTGAGCACCCCCACGCTCGCCGACGGTGAGGGCTGGCAGCAGCTGCTCGAGGCCGACCTGCCGGACCCCGACGCCCTGGCGGTTCGCGGCGGCGGGTTCGAGCTCGTCGACCAGCTGGCCCTCGAGCACCTGTACGGCGTCCGCTGACCACCCGCCGGCCGCCGACGTCTCCGCGGGCGACCATCGGCACCGAGAGCCTGAGGCGGCACACCACGGCCTCGGTCCTCGGGGCGCTGCGCCGTCTCGGGTCGGCCACTCGAGCCGAGCTGGCCAAGGACACCGGACTCGCGAAGGCCACGGTCGGCGCGATCGTGGCCGACCTCGAGTCCGCCGGCGCGGTGGCGGAGCAGGGGTCACGCCCCGGTGCGCGTGGGCGTCCGGGGCGACCCGTGGCGCTGCGCGGCGAGCGCTTCGTGGGGCTCGGCCTCGAGCTCAACGTCGACTACGCCTCCGTGGTCGTGCTGGACCTCGCCGGACAGGTGCGGTTCAGCGAGAGCCGTCCGGCCGGGGCTGAGGCTGACCTGCTCGCGCTGGCCCGCAGGGCCCAGGAGCAGCACGTCGGGCCCGGGCGCACGCTGGTGGGTGCCACGGTCGCCGTACCAGCCCTGGTGCGAGCCGACAACCGCACGGTCGCGTGGGCGCCCAACCTCGACGTCGCGGGGCCCGGTCTGGCGGATGCCCTCGCCCCGCTCGTGCCGGGGGGCGAGGTGCGTGTGAGCAACGACGCCAACTGCGCGGCGTATGCCGAGTCCCACCACGGCGCGGCCCGCGGCGCGGCCCATGCCCTCTACCTGACCGGCACCGTCGGCATCGGTGCCGGGATCGTCCAGGACGGGGAGCTCGTCCGCGGGGGGGCTGGCTTCGCCGGCGAGGTGGGACACATGCCGGTGGGCGACCCCGCTGCCACCTGCGGCTGCGGACGCCGGGGTTGCTGGGAGGCGTCGATCGGCCTGCACGCGATGCTGACCGCCGTGGGCATGCCGGAGCTCGAGACGCCCGTACGCACGGCGGAGGCCGTCGCCGACCGCGCCCGCACCGACCCGGCCGTCAGGCGTGCTCTCGAGGGAGTCGGGCACGACGTCGGGCTGGGCATCGCGATGCTCAGCAGCGTCCTCGACCCGGAGGTCGTCGTGCTGGGCGGCTACTTCGTGCCGCTGGGCGATCTCGTGCTCGAGCCGGCCCGACGCACGCTGGACGCGCGACTGGCCTCCGAGGTGCAGGTGCGCCCGGACCTGCGGCTCAGCACCCTCGGCATCCAGGCCGCGGCCCTCGGCGCCGCCGAGCAGTCGCTCGACCCCGTCTTCTCGGGGCAGCGCGACCTGACGGCGTGAGAGTCGGGCTGGCTGCTCTCAGCCGGCGAGTCCGCTCCGCACGTCCACCAGCGCTGTGCCGAGGGCCGCGACCGGGTCGACGAACAACGGCTCCAGGGCGATCTCGGCCGCACCGAGGAGTGGTGAGTCGGCCCCCAGGCTGGGCAGGGTGAGCGTCACCGACTCCAGGGCAGCAGGCAGGCAGCGCTCGCTGAGCCCGGCGTTGACCTCGGCGCGGACGAGCGGATAGAGCGAGCGGAAGTAGCCGCCCAGCACGACCAGCCGAGGATTGAAGACGTTGACGATGCTCGCGAGACCGTGCCCGAGGGCGGTGCCGGTGGCACGCAGCTCGGCGGGTGGCTCGCGGAAGCCGTCGAGCACCTCGTCGAGCTGGGCGACCTTGTCGGCGGGGCAGTTGATCGCCTGGGCGATCGCGTGCGCACCGACCTCGGTCTCCCAGCACCCCTGGTTGCCGCAGTGGCACCGCTGGCCGGCCGGGTTGAAGCGCAGGTGGCCCACCTCGCCGGCGTACCCCCCGGCTCCTTCGAGCCGGTGACCGCCGGTGATCACGCCGGCACCGACGCCGACGTGGCCTGAGACGTAAATCAGGTCGTCGATGCCCACTCCGGCGCCTCGGCGGTGCTCGGCCAGCGCACCGAGGTCGGCGTCGTTGGCGAGGGACACCGGGATGTCCAACCCGAGCGCGGCGAGCACGATGCCCCCGAAGGAGACGTCGTGCCACTCGAGGTTGGGCGCCAACCGGATGAGTCCGTCACTGCGGCGCACCATGCCGGGGACGCTGATGCCGATGCCCACGAGCCGCGCGGCGGCCGGGGCATCGTCGACGACGGAGCGGATGAGACCGGCGACGGAGGCGCCCACCTGCCAGGCCTCGCCTCCGTCGACGACGGGGGCCTGCGCACGGCGCAGGATCTGGCCACCGAGACCGACGCGGGCCACGACGGCCCGGTCGACCGCGAGGTCCACGGCGATCACGTAGGGGCCCTCGGCTGCGAGCCGGACGCCGGCGGACGGCCGGCCTGCGCCCTGGGGAGAGCCGACCGGCAGCGCCCGCTCCGAGACGCCGAGCGACTCCAGCTCCGCGACCAACCCGGCGATGGTGCTCCGGTTGAGGCCCATCAGGCTGGTCAGCTCGGCACGCGAGATGTGGCCCGCGCCGTGGACGTGCCTGAGCAGCGTCCCGAGGTTGTGGCGCCGAACGGCCTCCTGGTTGGTGCCGAGACCCGAGCGCCCGTGTGGACTCACCTGGGCGACCTAGACGCCCGCTGCGGAGCGACGGCGGCGCGAGATCGCGTCCACGCTCGCGGCGAGGAGCAGCACCGCACCGGTGACCATGTAGTTGATGTAGCTCGCCTGGTTGAGCAGTCCCAGGCCGTTGGGAATGGTGGCGATGACGAAGCCACCGACGACGGCGTCGATCGCGCGACCGCGACCGCCGAAGAGGCTGGTGCCGCCGATGACCGCCGCGGCGACGGCGTAGAGCAGCACGTTGCCACCGCCGGAGCCCGGCGACACCTTGCCGACGAACGAGGCCAGCAGCAGGCCGCTGATTGCGGCCATGCTCGAGCAGATCATGAACGCCGCGACCTTGACCCGGCGCACGTTGATGCCGGCGCGACGCGCGGCCTCGGCGTTGCCGCCGACGGCGTAGAGGTGCCGGCCGAAGCGGGTCTTCGTCAGCACGAAGGTCCAGAAGAGCAGCAGGGCGATCACCACGGGCAGCACCCAGGGGACCCCGCTGATGTCGAAGAGCTCGGGGTTGGGGGCGCGGTTGGCGCTGAGCAGCGCCGTGAGGCCGAGGACGACCGCGGCGAGGACCGCGACCTTGAGGATCACGAGCCCCAGCGGCTGGTGGACCAGGCCACGTGCGGAGAGTGAGCGGTAGCGCCACAGGGAGAGTGCAGCGAAACCGACGACGATCAGCGCGGCGGCGATCCACCCGGCGGTCACGGGCACGTTCTTGATGGACAGGCCGCGCAGCACCGGGTCGTTGAACCGCAGGGAGCCGCCGGAGCCGATCAGCCGCAGCGGAACCGCTTGCAGCGCGAGGAAGAAGGCGAGGGTCACCACGAACGACGGGATCCCGAGGTAGGACACCAGCGCTCCGATCGCCAACCCGATCACCGCACCGGAGGCGATTCCTGCGAGGACCGCCAGCCACCATGTCCAGTCGTAGTCGATGAGCATCAACGCGATGATCGTTGCTGAAGCGCCACCCGAGACCCCGGCGGAGAGATCGATCTCTCCCAGCAGCAGGACGAAGACCAGGCCCATCGCCAGGACGATGATGTAGGCGGACTGGATGACGAGGTTCGCCATGTTGTACGTCGTCAGGAACCGATCGTGCAACGAGGAGAAGACGATGAAGAGCACGATCAGCCCGAGGATCGCAGGGAGCGAGCCCATGTCGCCGCCCCGCAGGCGGTTGACGTAGTCGCGGGCCGAGTCGCCGATGCTCGCCGCCTGGCGGTTGTCGTGGTCGAACCCGCCGGTCGTGCTGGGCGCGGTAGTCGAGCGGCCGTGGGGCTGGACGTCTGTTCCGTCGGTCATGGTGAGGTCTCCGGTCCTTCTCAGACGGTCGCGGTCGCGGGATTCTCGGCGATGCCGAGGTTCCCGGAGCGTCCGGCGGTGATGAGCTCGACGATCTGGCCGTGGGTGACATCCTTCGCGGGGACGTCGGCGGCCACGCGGCCGAGGTAGAGCGCGGTGATCCGGTCGGCGACCTCCAGGACGTCGCCCATGTTGTGCGAGATCAGGACGACCCCGAGCCCGCGGTCGGCGAGCCGCCGGACCAGGTCGAGGACCTGCCGGGTCTGCGCGACACCCAGCGCGGCGGTGGGTTCGTCGAGGAGCACGACCTTGGAGTTCCACAGCACGGCCTTGGCGATCGCCACGGTCTGGCGCTGGCCGCCCGAGAGGCTGGCCACGCTCTGCCGCACCGACTTGACCGTGCGTACTGACAGGGAGGCGAGCGTCTCTCGGGCCCGGGACTCCATGGACACCTCGTCGAGACCGATGCCCTTGGTCTCCTCGCGGCCGAGGAACATGTTCTGGACGATGTCGAGGTTGTCGCACAGGGCGAGGTCCTGGTAGACGACCTCGACACCGAGGGCCGCGACGTCGCGCGGCCCGTGGACGACGACGGGCTTGCCGTCGAAGAAGTAGTCCCCACTGTCCCGGCCATAGATGCCGGCGATGATCTTGACCAGGGTGGACTTGCCGGCGCCGTTGTCCCCGACGAGGGCGGTGACCTGCCCGGGATAGACCGCGAAGTCGACGTCGTGCAGCACGTGCGCGACACCGAAGCTCTTGTTGACTCCGCGCAGCTCGAGCAGTGGCTCAGCCATGGGTCCCACTTCCGATCGAGATAATTTGTTGTCCGAGAGAACGGGAACGGCGCCCGAACCGGGTGCGGTCCGGGCGCCGTTTCAGTGATCGGTCAGACGATCAGGAGATACCGGCCTCTTCGCAGAGCGCTGCGAAGTCGTCCACGCAGACGTCCTCGGCCTTCTGGCCGCCGTCGTCGATGACGTCCTTGACGCTGTCCTTGGTGATGGACACGGGGTCGAGCAGCACCGACGGCACGTCGCGACCACCCTCCTCGTCCTTCGTCGTACCCGTGGTCGGCGCGTCCTCGCCGTTGAGCAGTGCGATCGCCGTCTCGGCGAGTGCGGCGGCTTGGGCCTTCGCGGACTTGTAGACCGTCATGCACTGGGTGCCTGCAAGGACGTTCTGGAGACCCTCGACGGTGGCGTCCTGGCCGGTGACCGGGACCTTGCCGGCCTGTCCGTTGGCCTCGAGGACACCGATCGCGGCACCGCCCAGACCGTCGTTGGCGGCGAGCACGCCGTCGACCTTGCCATCCGCAGCGGTGTAGAGCTGCTGGAAGATGACGGCCGCTTCCTCGTTGTCCCAGTCAGGGACGGCCTGCTCGCCGACGACCTTGTAGTCGGTGATCGGGTCGAGGACTTCGTGGGCCCCTTGCGCGAACAGCGTCGCGTTGTTGTCGGTGGGCGAGCCGTTCAGGTAGATGACGTTCGCTGTCTTGTCGCCGAGGCAGTCCGCCAGGGCCTGACCCTGGAGCGCGCCCACCTTGGCGTTGTCGAAGGAGATGTAGGCCTCCGCCGTCCCACCGAGGGTGAGGCGGTCGTAGTCGATGGTCACGACCCCCTGGGAGGCCGCCTTCTCCTGGATGGCCGCGCCAGACTCGGAGTCGAGGTTGACGATCGCCAGGACGGTGACGCCGTCGCCGATCATGGTGTCAGCGATCTGCGTCATCTTCTCCGCGTCGCCCTCAGCGTTCTGGATCTCGAACTCGACGCCCGCCTCTTCGAAGGCTGCCGTGAGGTTGGGGCGGTCCTGGCTCTCCCAACGGACCGAGGACTCCGTGTCGGGCAGGATGACGCCGATCTTGCCCGTGGCCTCACCGCCGCCGTCGTCGTTGCCGCTGTCAGTGCCGCTGTCCGAGTCGCTGCCGCACGCGGTCAGGGACATGGCCAATCCGAGCATGGGAACGAGGACCAGACTGTGCTTCCGCTTCACGCGAACCGCCTCCTGTGAATGATCGCGTCGGCCTGCCCTCATCGTCACGCCTAACGCATATGTTGTTCGCCACAACATATACAGTGACGGGGGTCACGTCGATACCCCCGGCGAGCCGTTAGCAATTCGTTATCAATTCACCACGACGCCAGCCCTGCGGGGGCCGTTCCTGCGGCCCCACACGGCTCCGCTACCCGACTGACGGGGCGATACGGTGACGCAATGGCCACTCTTGATGTCACCGCTCCCGCCGTCTCGCGGGCCGAGGAGATCCTCACCACTGAGGCCCTCGACTTCATCGCGGACCTGGACGACCGGTTCCATGGCAGGCGCGACGAGCTCCTCGCCGCGCGGCAGGCCCGCCGCGACGTGATCGCCCGCACCGGGAGCCTCGACTTCCTGCCCGAGACGGCCTCGGTCAGGGCGGACGACTGGACGGTCGCGCCCATCCCCGCCGACCTGACCGACCGCCGTGTCGAGATCACCGGTCCGACCGACCCCAAGATGGCGATCAACGCCCTCAACTCGGGTGCCCGGGTGTGGCTGGCCGACCTCGAGGACGCCAACACCCCACACTGGCGCAACGTCGTCGGTGGCCAGGTCACGCTCCACGACGCCGTCCGGGGCCAGCTGGCGTTCACCTCTCCGGAGGGCAAGCAGTACGCCTTGGCCGGCCACGGTCACCGGCCGGTGATCCTGCCGCGACCGCGGGGGTGGCACTTCGACGAGGCCCACCTCCGGCGCGACGGACGGCCGGTGGTGGCCGCACTCGTCGACTTCGGGCTCTACTTCTTCCACAACGCCCGCGAGCTGCTCGAGCGAGGCAGCGGCCCGTACTTCTACCTGCCCAAGCTGGAGTCCCACCTCGAGGCCCGGCTGTGGAACGACGTCTTCACCCACGCCCAGGCCGCACTGGGCGTCCCGCACGGATCGATCCGCGCGACCGTGCTCATCGAGACCATCACCGCCGCGTTCGAGATGGACGAGATCCTCTACGAGCTGCGGGACCACGTCGCCGGGCTCAACGCCGGTCGCTGGGACTACCTCTTCAGCATCATCAAGAACTTCCGCGACGCCGGGTCGAGGTTCACCCTCCCTGACCGCAACGCGGTCCGTATGACCGCACCCATGATGCAGGCCTACAGCGACCTGTTGGTGCAGACCTGCCACCGCCGCGAGGCCTTCGCGATCGGCGGCATGGCGGCGTTCATCCCGAGCCGGCGTGACGCCGAGGCCAACGAGCTCGCGTTCGCCAAGGTGCGGGAGGACAAGACGCGGGAGGCCAAGGCCGGCTTCGACGGATCATGGGTGGCGCATCCCGACCTCGTCGAGCTGTGCGTCGACATCTTCTCCGAGACCCTCGGGGAGCGCAGCAACCAGCTCGACGTACGCCGCGACGAGGTGTCGGTCGACGCCGACGACCTGCTGGCGGTCGACCAGACCCCCGGCCAACGCACCGAGGAAGGGCTGCGCGGCAACGTCCGGATCGGCATCCAGTACCTCCAGTCCTGGCTCTCCGGCAACGGTGCGGCCGGCATCGACAACCTGATGGAGGACGCCGCCACCGCCGAGATCTCCCGCTCCCAGGTGTGGCAGTGGATCTTCACCGGCGCCACCCTCGACTCCGGCGAGGTCGTCACCCGCGAGCTCGTCGAGCAGATCGTGGAGGAGGAGTACGCCGCCCTGCGCGACGTCGTCGGAGCGGAGGCGTTCGAGTCCGGCCACTGGGCCGACGCGCGGCGACTGTTCGCCGAGTCCGCCCTCAGCGAGGAGTTCCCCGACTTCCTGACCCTGCCGGCATATGCCGTCGTGCTGGCGTCAGAGGACTGACCGGCCGCAGGAAGCCACCCGAGGCGATCTGCTCGCCAGCGATCCACACGTCGGCCACGTCGGCATCACCGGCGAGCGCGAACACCTTGCCCAGCGCTTCCTCGGGCGAGCCGGCATGGCGCAGCCCGATGTCCAGCGCGGTGCCGGCGGGCGGGCGCAGACAGATCGCGTCGAACTCCTTGCCCTCGGAGAAGTCGCCGATGACGTCTGCGAGACCCAGGGCGGCCGCGCCGGCGGAGGTGCTGAGGTGCAACAGGTGACCGGGAGCCAGCGGGAGACCCTGGTCGCCGAGCAGCCGCTGGACGAAGTAGGCCTGGAGGCCCTCCTTGAACAGTGAGAAGCCCGTGCCGGCACCCACGTCGCTGCCCAGGGCCACCGGCACGCCCGCCGCCACGTGCCGACGCAGGCTGAACAGGCCCGAGCCGAGGGCGGAGTTGCTGCTCGGGCAGTGCGCGACCGCCGTCGACCGGTCGGCGAGCGCGGCGAGCTCGGCGTCCAGCGGGTGCACGTTGTGGGCCAGGACCGACCCTGGCCCCAGCAGCCCGTGGTGGTCGTAGGTGTCCACGTAGCCCGACCTGTCGGGGAACTGGCCCCGGACCGTCGCCACCTCGACGAGGTTCTCGTTGACGTGCGAGGTGAAGAAGGCTCCCTCGACGTCGCTCATGACCGACGCACAGGCGGCCAGGATCGGGTCGGAGGCGGACAGCGAGAACCGTGGCGTCACCGCATATCTGGCCTGGCCGACGCCGTGCCAGCGCGCAGCCAGAGCCAGGGACTCGGCGTACGCACGCTGCGGAGTGGTGAGCAGCGGCTCCGGCAACATCCGGTCGCTCACGACCAAACCGCTGGTCACCCGTAGTCCGAAGCGTGCCGCCTCGGTGAACAGAGCATCCACCGCCGGGGCGAAGTGGGAACCGAAGACCAGCGAGGTCGTGGTCCCCGCTGCGATCAGGCCAGCCACGAACTCCGTCGCGATCGTGGCGGCGTAGTCGGGCGACGCGAGGTGCTGCTCCTCGGGCAGGGCGCACCGCTCCAGCCACTCGAGCAGCGGCATCCCCAGCGCGCCGATCACGCGAACCTGCGGGAAGTGCACGTGGGTGTCGACGAGTCCGGGGAGCAGGATCCCAGCACGCAGGTCGATGACCGTCGCCTGCGGAGACGCTGCAGCCATCGCCGCGAACGGCCCACGTGCGGTGATGACCCCCTGCGCCGACACGACCAGCCCGAGGTCGTCGTCGTAGCGGAAACCCGGGCGCGTGAGGTCGTCGATGAAGGGGTTGTCGGGAGTGTCGTAGGCGCGGGCGCGGTAGAGGACGCTGCCCGGGATCATGCGGTGCTCATCCGTGGGGTGCTCATGCGTCGGTCCGGGACGGCGCGGAGGCGAACAACCGGAGCAGCTCGGCGGCCACCGAGACGGCGATGGTGGCGGGCTCCTTGCCGACCACCGCTGACGCGCCGATCGGACTTCGGATCCGGCCGATCGACTCCTCGTCGTGACCCTCTGCGAGGAGTCCGGCGCGGAACCGGGCCCACTTCGCCCCCGAGCCGATCAGCCCGATGCTGCCCAGCTCACGGCAGCGCAGGGCGGCGTCGCAGAGGGCGAAGTCCTCAGCGTGGTCGTGCGTCATGACCAGCAGGTGGGTCCCCGGCGGCACCGCACCGAGAGCGAGCTCGGGCACCGGTGAATGATGAACCTGCACACGTGCCTCACTGTCGGCGAGACAATGCAGCCGCTCGTCGGCCAGCTGGAGGGCGCGGGAGTCGACGAGGTGCAGGTCGAGGTCGTGCCGGGTCAGGATCCGTGCCAGCTCGAGCCCCACGTGGCCGACACCGAAGATCGCGACCGAGGGCACGACCGGGAGCGGCTCCAACAACACCGCGACCTCGCCGCCGCAGCACTGACGGCCATGGTCGGTCCGTGCCTTGTCGGTCAGTCCCAGGGTCAGCTGCTCCGGCGAGGCGGCGGACGTGTCGAGCATGGCCCGCGCCCGGGCGACCGCGGTCTCCTCGAGGTTGCCCCCGCCGATGCTGCCCCACGCCCGGTCGGCGGCCACCACCATCTTGGCGCCCGCCTCGCGGGGTGCGTGCCCGCGCGTGGCGACCACGGTGACGAGGACCCCGGCACGCCGCTCGCTCCGGAGCAGCTCGATCGCAGCAATCCAGCGCACGTCAGACCTCCACCGGGTCGTGAGCCGGGTCGTGATCAGTGTCGTGGGCGGCCTGCTCGGACCGCGGGTGCAGGGCCGGCGCGGACGGGTCGGGCCGGTCGGGGACAGCACCCGGCAGCCCCACGGCGACGTGGTCGGGACCGGCGCTCCGAGCGCGATCGGTGGCCCAGAACACCGCCTCGGGGGTGGCCGGGGAGGCGAGGTCGACGCTGGTGCCGGCCGGACCGAACGCCGCGGCGGCCTGTCGCAGCGCCTCCCGGACCGACAACGCCAGCATCAGCGGCGGCTCGCCCACCGCCTTGGACCCGTAGACCACGCCGTCCTCGTGCGCGTGCTCGAGGAGGGCGACGTTGAACACCTCGGGGAGCTCGCTGAAGCTGGGCAGCTTGTAGGTGCTGGCGGACTGGGTGGTGAGACGGCCGCGACCCGGTCCGTCGGACTCGTCCCAGCGCAGGTCCTCCAGCGTGAGCCAGCCCTGGCCCTGGACGTACCCGCCCTCGATCTGGCCGATGTCGATGAGCGGGGAGAGGCTGTCACCCGCGTCGTGGACGATGTCCACCCGGCGGACGCGATAGCTCCCGGTGAAGCCGTCCACCTCGACCTCGGTCGCGGCCACGCCGTAGGCGAAGTACTTGAACGGATGACCCGCCATCGCCGTGGAGTCCCAATGGATGCCCTCGGTCCGGTAGAAGCCGGCCGCCCACAGCTGCACCCGGCTGAAGTAGGCCTCGCGGACCAGCTCGTCCCAGGTGATGTCTCGAGCGATCTCCCGGTCGCCGGCGAGCTCGGTCAGCCGCGCGAGGATCTGCTCGCACGCGTGCTTGATCGCGCCGCCGTTGAGGTCAGCACTCGAGCTGGCGGCCGTGGCGGAGGTGTTGGGGACCTTGTCGGTCCGGGTGGGCGCGAGTCGGACGCGGGCGAGGGGGACACCGAGGGTCGTGGCGGCGATCTGGAGCATCTTGGTGTGGAGGCCCTGGCCCATCTCGGTGCCGCCGTGGTTGATCAGCACGGACCCGTCCTTGTAGACGTGCACCAGAGCGCCAGCCTGGTTGAACGCCGTGAAGTTAAACGAGATCCCGAACTTCACCGGCGTCATGGCCAGGCCACGCTTGGTGTGCGGGTGTGCGGCGTTGAACTCGGCGATCTCTGCAGACCGGCTCGCGATCTGCCCGGTCGCCACGACCTGGTCCCAGGCGGCGAGGATCCGCTCGGGATGGCGCACGACCTGGCCGTACGGCGTCGCCTGGCCGTCGACGTAGACGTTGCGGCGGCGCAGGTCCATGGGGTCGATCCCCAGCAGGGGTGCGCAGCGACCGAGGACGTCCTCGATCACGAGCATCCCCTGCGGGCCGCCGAAGCCCCGGAACGCGGTCTGGGACGTCTTGTGGGTCTTGGCCACGCGACCGTGGAGGAGCACGTGGGGGATCCAGTAGGCGTTGTCGACGTGGCAGAGGGCCCGCGCGAGCACCGGCTCGCTGAGGTCGAGGCTCCAGCCGCCGTCCGAGGTCAGCGTCGCCTCGAACGCCACCAGCCGGCCTTCGTCGTCGAAGCCGACCCGCCACTGCGCGTGGAAGCCGTGCCGCTTGCCGGTCATCGTCATGTCGTGGGTCCGGCTGAGTCGCAGCCTGACCGGGCGGCCGGTCAGGATCGCGCCCAGCGACGCGATCGCGGCGAACCCGTGCGGCTGCATCTCCTTGCCGCCGAACCCGCCCCCCATCCGCAGGCACTGGACGGTGACGTGGTGGCTCGCGAGACCCAGCACGTGGGCGACGATCTCCTGGGTCTCCGTAGGGTGCTGCGTGCTGCTCTGCACGAACACCTGACCACCCTCGTCGACCAGGGCCAACGCGGCATGGGTCTCGAGGTAGAAGTGCTCCTGCCCGGCCATCTCGGTGACGCCGCTGAAGACGTGGGCAGCCCCCACCAGGCCCTGCTCGACGTCGCCCCGGCTGACGACGGGTTGTCCACCCTGGAAGCTCTCCGCCGCGATCGCCTCGGTGAGCGCGACGACGGCAGGGAGCGGGTCGTAGTCGACCGCGACCGCGGCTGCCCCCATGCGCGCGGCTTCGAGGGTCTCCCCCAGCACCCAGCAGACCGCGTGCCCGACGAACATCACCTCGTCGGGGAACAGCGGCTCGTCGTGCTTCACGCCGGCGTCGTTGACGCCCGGCACGTCGGCGACGGTGAGCACCCGCACCACCCCCTCGACCTCGAGGGCTGCGCCGACGTCGAGGCGGGTCACCCGGGCGTGGGCGTGGGGAGAGCACACGGGGTGGGCGTGCAGCACGCCGTGGGTGCGGTGCACCAGGTCGTCGGTGTAGAGGGCGTGCCCGGTCACGTGCTCGGCCGCGCTCTCGTGCGCCACGGGAAGACCGACGCTCATCGGACCGTCTCCGTCCACAGCTTGCGCAGGGCGTTGCCGAGCATCGCCGAGCGGTAGGCGGCACTGGCGCGTTGGTCGTCGATCGGGGTGCCCTCGCCGCGCAGCACCTCCGCCGCTGCCTCGACGGTCTCGCCGGACTCGAGACTCCAGGGCCGACCCTCGAGCGCCGCCTCCGTCGCCAGCGCCCGGATCGGCGTGGCAGCCACGCCACCGAGCCCGATGCGGGCCCGCACCACGGTGCCGTCGACCACGTCGAGCGCGAAGCCGACGGCAACACTGGAGATGTCGTCGAAACGCCGCTTGCTGATCTTGTGGAACCCGGTCAGGCCGGCGAGCGGCAGGGGGATCCGGACCGAGCGGATCAGCTCTCCCTGCCGAAGCACGGTCTCGCGGTAGCCGGTGAAGTAGTCGGCGAGAGCCACCTCCCTGTCCCCCTCGATCGAGGACAGGACGACGCTCGCGTCGAGAGCCAGCAACGCCGGCGGGAGATCACCGATCGGCGACGCGGTGCCCAGGTTGCCCCCGATCGTCGCGCCGTTGCGGATCAGCCGGGACGCGAAGAGCGGCCACAGCGCATCGAGGAGCGGCACCGCTCCACCGAGCGCTGTCTCCGCCTCGCTGAGGGTGAGCGCGGATCCGATCTCGACGACGCCGTCGGTCGAGACCTGCCGCAGCTCCGGCAGGCGGTCGATGGCCACGACGTATGGCGCGCGGCGCCCGCGCAGGTTGGCGTCGACCCCCCAGTCGGTGGCGCCGGCGACGACCACGGCATCGGGCTGGTCCCGCAGCAGGTCGAGCGCTTCGGCGAGGTCGGTCGGGCGGACGAATTCACCCGCGGACCCTGCCAGCCGGGTGGCGGCCGGGCCGGGGGCCGGCAGTTGCTGCCGCTCCGCCAGCGCGTCGGCCTCAGGTGGGGTGCCGAGCGCCCAGGCGGCGTCCCGGATCGGTCGGTAGCCGGTGCAGCGACACAGGTTGCCGCCCATGGCGTGCAGGTCGAAGCCGTTGGGACCGTGCTCGGCATCCGCGTGGTCGGTGTCGACCCGGTCGGGCCGGTAGTACTCCGCCGCCATCGAGCACACGAACCCCGGGGTGCAGTAGCCACACTGGGAGCCACCGCGCAGCGCCATCTCGGTCTGGACGGGGTGCAGGTCGTCCGGACGACCCAGTCCCTCGGCCGTGACAACCTCCTGGCCGTCGAGGGCAGCAGCCGGCACCAGGCAGGCATTGATCGACGTCCACCGGCTCCTCGCCCCGTCCGGTCGCAGCACCAGCACGGCGCAGGCCCCGCACTCCCCCTCGGCGCAGCCCTCCTTGGCTCCGGTCAGGCCGAGGCCGCGCACGAAGTCGAGCGCGTTGGTGTGGGTGGGCACGCCGGCGAGCGGGCGCGGCCTCCCGTTGACGACGACCTGCGAGTCCGACATGTGTCTCCCTCACGCGGGCATGGTGCGCGGAACGCATGGTTCGTCAGACGCGGGCGCCGGTTGTCCATGCCGAACGACGATCCGCCGTTCGCCATGTTACGTGGTCCGAGTCACAAACGGGGTCACAAACGGGGTCACAAACGGGGATGCTGCGACAACGTGGCGTGCCGGTTGACGTCCTTGTAGAGCAGATATCTGAACCGTCCCGGACCACCGGCGTAGCAGGCCTGCGGGCAGAAGGCGCGCAGCCACATGAAGTCACCGGCCTGCACCTCGACCCAGTCCTTGTTGAGCAGGTAGACCGCCTTGCCCTCCAGGACGTAGAGGCCGTGCTCCATCACGTGCGTCTCCGGGAAGGGGATCGCGCCGCCGGGCTCGAAGTTCACGATGTTCACGTGCATGTCGTGGCGGGTGTCGAGCGGGTCGACGAAGCGCTGGGTGCTCCACGCGCCGTCGGTGCCGGGCATCGGCTCGGCGCGGACCTCGGTCTCCTGCGTCACGAACGCCTCCGGCACGTCGATGCCGTCGACGTGCTCGTAGGCCTTGCGAATCCAGTGGAAGGTCGCCGTCTCGGCACTGTCGTTGCGTAGCGACCATGTCGCCCCCGGCGGTAGGAAGGCGTAGCCCCCCGGTCCCAGCCGGTGGTCGATGCCGGCGATCGTCAGGTGCACGGTCCCGTCCACCACGAACAGGACTCCCTCGGCTGTCGGGTCGAGGTCGGGCCGGTCGCTGCCTCCGCCCGGTGAGACCTCCACGACGTACTGCGAGAACGTCTCCGCGAAGCCCGACAGCGGCCGGGCGATCACCCAGGCGCGGGTCTCTCGCCAGTGCGGCAGCTGGCTGGTGACGATGTCGCGCATGGTGCCCCGCGGCAGCACGGCGTAGGCGGTGGTGAACACCGCGCGGTCCGTCGTCAGCTCCGTCTGGGCGGGCAGGCCCCCGCGCGGCACGTAGTAGCCGGTCATCTCGACTCTCCTCTGCTCAGCATCCGGCCGCGCGGAGCGGCGTCCAGGTCGACCGGCACGCCGGCCAGCCAGGTCTGGCGGACGGTGCCGGTGAGCGTACGCCCGGCGTAGGCGGACACCGGGTTCTTGTGGTGCAACGCGTGTACGTCGACGACGAGCTCCTCGTCCGGGGCGAACACGCACAGATCGGCATCGGCCCCCACCGCGATCTCACCCTTGCCGGCCAGTCCGACCCTGCGGGCGGGTGCCGTCGCCATCCAGCGCACCACGTCGACGAGGCCCAGTCCCCGGTCGCGAGCGGTGGTCCACACGACCGGCAGACCGAGCTGCAGGGACGCGATCCCGCCCCAGGCGTCGGCGAAGTCACCCGTCTCGAGCCGCTTGAGCTCGGTGGTGCACGGTGAGTGGTCGGTGACGACGAAGTCGATGTCACCGGTGCCCAGCGCTGCCCAGAGGGCGTCCCGGTTGGCTGCGTCGCGGATCGGTGGGCAGCACTTGAGCTCGGTGGCCCCGTCGGGGATCGCTCCGGACTCGAAGAACAGGTAGTGCGGGCAGGTCTCCACCGAGACGTCGACTCCCTCAGCGCGAGCCCCACGCAGCATCGGGACGGCCCCGGAAGCGCTGAGGTGCACGACGTGTGCGCGTCCGCCACTCGTGCGCGCTGCGTCGATGACCAGGGAGATGGCGCGCTCCTCGGCGGCGTCGGGACGACTCTCGAGGAACCCGGCGTAGGACTCCCCGTGGGCGCACGCCGCGACCGCATCGCCGTCCTCGGCGTGCACGAGCATCAGCGCGCCCAGCCGCGCGACCTCTGTCATGGCGGCGGTGAACTCGGCCGGGGTCAGGTGTGGGAACTCCTCGACCCCCGAGTCGAGGAGGAAGCACTTGAAGCCGAACACCCCGGCTCCATGGAGGCCACGGAGATCGCCGAGGTTGCCGGAGATCGCGCCGCCCCAGAAGCCCACGTCGACGAACACCTGCCCGTTTGCCACGCCCCGCTTCTCCTCCAGTGCCGCGACCGTAGTGGTCGGCGGGATGCTGTTGAGCGGCATGTCGACGATCGTGGTCACGCCGCCGGCGGCCGCAGCCTTCGTCGCGCTCGCGAACCCCTCCCACTCGGTCCGGCCCGGCTCGTTCACGTGCACGTGGGTGTCCACGAGTCCGGGCAGCAGCACCTCGTCCTCGGACAGCTCGACGACCTCGGCGCCGCCGGCGTCCACGTCGTACGGCGACAGGTCGGTGATGACCTGGATGATGACACCGTCGCGGATCCGCACCGCGACCGCCGACTCCTCGCCCCCGACGACGGCACGGCGGGCGCGGATCAGCGTCTCAGCTGCCACGGTAGGTCGAGTAGCCGAAGGGGCTGAGGAGCAGCGGCACGTGGACGTGCCCGTCGCCCTCGACCGTGAACGTCACCAGCACCTCGGGGTAGAAGCCCTCGATGCCGCGCTGGGCGAAGTAGTCGCCGGTCTCGAAGCGCAGGCGGTAGGTGCCCGGAGCCAGCGTGCTGCCGCCGAGGTCCGAGACCCTTCCGTCGGAGTCCGTGAGGCCTTCGGCCAGCTGTCCGCCGTCCCCCTCCAGGCTCACCCGGACACCGACCGCCGGCCGACCGAGGCTGGTGTCGAGGACGTGCGTGCTCAGCGTCGCCATCAGGACAACGTCTCCTTCATGCGCAGGACCGCGATCTGGGTCAGCTGGTCGATGGTCTCGGCCCGCTCGAGCTCGTCGGTGTTCTCCAGCCGGAGCCGAAGCTGTTCCACGATCTCGTGGGCGTCGCGGCCGGCGGCCCGGATGATGAAGACCCGGCCGAAGCGCTGCTCGTAGGCCCGGTTGCCCTCCTCGAGCCGGCGGGCGACCTCCGCGTCGGTCTGGTCCACCCCCGACTGCTCGCGGGTGGAGTGCTCCGCGTCGTGCACCGCGTCGTCGGCAC
Organism: Nocardioides sp.; assembly: GCF_035576065.1. Taxonomy (GTDB): domain Bacteria; phylum Actinomycetota; class Actinomycetes; order Propionibacteriales; family Nocardioidaceae; genus Nocardioides. Next base: position 131,659 of record NZ_DATLWX010000001.1, on the reverse strand, counting down.
GCTCGCCGATCCGCGGGTGCCGCGCGAGGGCCTGCTCCAGCTCGACATCGGTGATGGTGGCCGAGCCCGAGACCATCGTCGTCTCGAGCTCGTCGACGTCGGCGTACGGGCGGGTGACGGCGAGGTCGTCGGCCCAGCGCGGCACGTCGAGCCAGGTCCGCACCAGGCGGTGGGCCTCGTCGCGCTCCATGGTGTTGAAGGCCGCCAGGCCGGGTCGGCCGATGCTCATCGCCCCTCCTCGTCGCGGGTCACGGTGGCCTCGATCAGGCCGTAGGGCCGGTCGGCCGCGATGAAGACCTCACCGGCGTTGTCGAGCCCGAACGGCGCCAGGTCCACCAGGTGATGGTGCTTGTTGGGGGCGGTGAAGGAGATCTCCTCGATCTCGTCGTGCGCCTCGAGCACCGCCCGCCCCATCGCGAACAAGGTCTCCTGGAGAGCTCGGCTGTACGTCGAGGCGAACGTGGCGAGCAACAACGCGCGCACGTCGTCGTACGCCCGGTTCCAGTCGACCTGCCCGTGATCGGAGTAGCGCCAGGTCGTGGTGAGCGATGTGGCGAGGATGCGGTCGTCCGCCTCCGCCAGGGTCGTGTAGTCGTCGACGAGGAAGCCCTTGAACTCCGAGCCCGTGGACTTCAGCACCGTGAGGTCGGTGAGGCCGGAGCGGACGTGGGCTCCCTCCGAGGACAGGTCGACCTGCGTGGTGCGCACCTCGCCCCCGCGGCGTACGAACGCATGGTCGTGACCGTCGCCGTCGACGGTGATCCGGTCCCACGCGTACTCCTCGACGTCGACCAGGGCGCCGGTCGCGGCCGGGGTCGCCTCCAGGAGCCGCCGAGCGAGGGCGAGCGCGTAGTCCTCGGGCGAGGTCACCCCGTGCTTCTTGGCGTAGGCGAACGCGGTGTTCTTCTGGGTGTCGGTCGGCAGGACCTGCGACTGGTCACCGTCCACGTGGGCTGCGGCGAAGTCGCCGCGCAGCGAGCTGGAGACATTGAGGTCACGGATCTCGTGCCGCGGGGTGTCGCGCACGATCCGGACGACGCGGTTCTCGGCTTTGCCGTACTGGTTGGGTCCCAGGATGATCCCCATCACTCAGCCTTCCTTCGTGGTGGTGCGGTGGGCGAGCGAGGCCAGCGCCGCTGCGTCCAGTCCGGCCGCTTCCTCGACCTCCGGGGCGGCGAGAGCGCCGCAGTCGAGACCGCGGAGGAGGAAGTCGGCCAGGGCGCGGGCGGTCGCGGGCTCGTCGAGCACCCCGGAGGCCTGCCGCTCGACGTAGTTGCGCAGGCGGGCCGTCGCGGCTCCGGACCCGCCGCGATAGAAGGCGAACGTCGCTGCGAAGCGGGTCGGCAGCTGGGCGGGGTGCAGGTCCCAGCCCTGGTAGTAGCCCCGCTCCAGAGACCTCCGGACGAGCCGCAGGTGGTTGCTCCACCCTTCTCGGACCTGCTCCGGACTGCCCACCGGGAGCAGGTTGGTCGACCCGTCGGAGAGGCGCACGCCGGTGCCTGCGGCAGCGGCCTGCATGACGGCCTTGGCGTGGTCGGCGACGGGGTGCTCGAGGCTCTGGTGGGCCGCGGCGATCCCGCAGAACGCCGAGTAGTCGTAGGTGCCGTAGTGCAGGCCGGTGCAGCGCCCGCCCGACGCGTGGATCATCCGCGCCACCAGTGCGGTGCCATCGGGGCCGAGGATCGACTGGGGCGTCTCGATCTGGATCTCGAAGCGCAGCGCCCCCTCCGTCAGTCCCAGCGCGGACTCGACCCGCAGGGCCGTCTGGACGAGAGCCTCCACCTGGTCGACGGACGTCACCTTCGGCAGCGTGACGACGAAGCCGTCCGGGAGCGGTCCCCCATCGGTGAGGGCCTCGACGAACAGCGCCAAGGTGCGGAGTCCACGCCGCCGCGTGGGTGCCTCGAAGCTCTTGAACCGGATGCCATGCCCGGGCGGAGCCGTCCCATCGGCGATGGCGGTGCGGAGGCCCTGCGCAGCGCTCTGCACATGGCGGTCCTCCTCCTCGTCGGGGCGTGGGCCGTAGCCGTCCTCGAAGTCGATGCGGAGGTCCTCGATCGGCTCGCGACCGAGCTTCTCGCGCACCAGCTCCAGCAGGGCCTCGTCGCCGTCGAGGAGCTCGAGCAGGAGGGACTCGTGCTCCTTGACTGTGCTCAGCGCCTCTTCGGCGTACGACGCGACGATGTCGGCGTGGAAGAGGTCCGCGGGGACGTAGACGGTGTGCACGGGCTGCCGACCCGGTCGCACCCCCGGATATTGGCGGGCCAGCGCGGCATCGGCGGCCTCGAGGCGGCCGTCCAGCTCCTCGGCGATCCGGACGAGGTCGAGGCCGAGACCACCCTGAGGCTCCATGCCCGCACCCTAGACCGGTGTGGGGAACATCGGTCCAGTCAGGACTGGATGTCGGATCCGCCCTCGGTGTCCCGCTCGGTGTCGCCGCCGCACCAGTCGAGCAGGAGGAAGGTGGCGTCGTCCTCCGGTGCTGACTCGACGTGCTCCCGGAAGGCGGCTGCGATCTTCTGGACAGCGTTGCGCGGGTGGAGGTCGGCGGTCCGGACGAGGTGGTCGTCGAGATCGAAGGACTCCGCAGAGCGTTCGTACATGCCGTCGGTCAGGAGGACCAGGCGGTCGCCCGGGTCCAGCTCGACGCCGTGTGCGGTGTAGTCGCCGTGGACCTGCTGGTCGTCCAAGCCGAACGGCGGGTCGGGTGTGAGCTCGACGTGGCTGAGCTTCCCGTCGCGGACCAGCCGGGGCAGGGGATGGCCGGCGTTGAGCATCCGAGCGCGGATCACGCCGCTGTCGGTCGTCGCGCGATCCGCATCAGCGCCCCCGGTGGCGGGGTCTTCCTGCTTCCGCGAATCGAGATCGATCTCGATGATGATGCCGGTGGCGTAGTCCTCGTCGTCACCATGCCGGATCAGGGCCGCCTGCGCGGCCGCCGCCTGGTCGCGCAGGTCGCCGCCGTCACGTCGCGCCTTGCGCATGGCGCTGATCGTGAGGGTGGCCAGCATGGCCGCCCCCACGTCATGACCCACCGCGTCGATGAGGCTGACGGTCAGGCGGTCCCGGGACACCGTGTAGTCGAAGGTGTCGCCACCCGCGGTGCTGCTCGGTTCCAGCCAGCCCGCAAGCCTGAAGGAGCCGCCCTCGCAGACGAAGGCCTCGGGAAGCAGCTGGTACTGGACCTCCATCGACAGCTCGAAGGACTCCGACCGGCGGGCTCTCTCGTATTCGTCGGTATGGCGCTGGTTGGCGACGATGATGTACGCCAGCAGGTGCGCAACCGCGCTCAGCTGCTCGCCCAGGTCCTCGGGCGATTCGGCGGCCTCGTCGAGCCGGACCTCCAGGACGCCGATGGCATCACCCCGCACGGTGACCGGCAGCCACCACGACTCGTCGCGGCCGACCTCCTGCTCGAGCCAGGCCGAGCCGGCCGACGTCCCCGCGATCTCGAGGCGTTCGCCGCTGGGCATCAGCAGCAGGGCCTGGCCCGCGGCGTCGGCGATCCAGAAGGAGACTCGCTCTGCGCCGACCTGCTCGCGCAGGTGCTCGGCGACCGTCTCCACTGCGGACGCGGGAGACGCATCCTCAGCGCTCGAGAGGAGCGCACGCAGGTCGATCGAGTCGGGACGCGTCATCGGGCGTCGTCCACATGAGAGGTGCACGTCTTCATCTGGCCCCCTTGCCGTTGCGCGACAACCTACGACCGGTCAGCCCCGTGACGCACGGCCGACCACCTCCCTGAGGGTCATGGCACGGTCGCACGGCTCAACTACGCGAGCTCGCCCGCGGCCCGGAGATCCGCCAGCTCCGACTCGAGGTCCGCGATGCGGTCGGCCTCCTTGTCGGCCTCGTCCTGGAAGGCCTGCTGGGTGACGCGCTTGTCCTCGATGAAGTCCTGGAGCGACTCGATCTCCGCCTGCACGTCGCCGCCTGCGTCTTGGTCCATGTCCTGCTCCCGTGGGTGTGGTGTGGGGGAACGTCCGGAATCCGGGTGTCAAGCCTAGTGCGATGCGAGCCTGGTTCGTCGCTGGACTGGACCAGCTACTCCCACTCGATCGTGCCGGGAGGCTTGGACGTGATGTCGATGGTGACGCGGTTGATCTCGGCCACCTCGTTGGTGATCCGGGTCGAGATCGTCTCCATCACGTCGTACGGCAGCCGGGCCCAGTCGGCAGTCATCGCGTCCTCGGAGGTGACCGGACGCAGGACGACGGGGTGACCGTAGGTCCGACCGTCGCCCTGGACTCCGACGGATCGGACGTCGGCCAGCAGTACGACCGGCATCTGCCAGATGTCGCGGTCGAGGCCGGAGCGGGTCAGCTCCTCGCGAGCGATCGCGTCCGCCTGCCGGAGCAGGTCGAGCCGCTCCCGCGTGACTTCGCCGATGATCCGGATCCCGAGACCGGGTCCGGGGAAGGGCTGGCGCCACACCATGGTCGACGGCAGGCCCAGCTGCTCCCCCACGGCACGCACCTCGTCCTTGAAGAGCGTCCGCAGCGGCTCGACGAGCTCGAACTGCAGGTCGTCGGGCAGACCGCCGACGTTGTGGTGCGACTTGATCGTCGAGGTCCCAGCACCACCGCCGGACTCCACGACGTCGGGATACAAGGTCCCCTGCACGAGCCACGCCGTGGCGTCGCCTGCAGCCAGGCCCCCGAAGACCCGGACCTCGGCGGCCTCGAAGGTGCGGATGAACTCACGGCCGATGATCTTGCGCTTCTCCTCCGGGTCGCGGACACCTTCGAGCGCGTCGAGGAACTGGTCGGCTGCGTCGACCACGTCGAGGGCGGAGAACACCTCCTCGAAGTCCCGCTTCACCTGCTCGGTCTCGCCCTGGCGCATCATCCCGTGGTCGACGTACACACAGGTCAGGCGGTCGCCGATGGCGCGCTGCACGATCGCGGCCGCGACGGCCGAGTCGACCCCGCCGGAGAGCGCGCAGATCGCGCGACCGGTCTCGCCGATCTGCTCGCGGATCTGCGCGACCTGCTCCTCGACGATGTTGACCATCGTCCAGGTCTGTCGGCAGGCGGCGATCTCGTGGAGGAAGTGCTCCAGGACCTGCTGGCCGTGCTCGGAGTGGAGGACCTCGGGATGCCACTGGACCCCGGCGAGTCCGCGGGCGACGTCCTCGAACGCGGCGACCGGGGTGACGTCGGTCGAGGCCAGGACGGTGAAGCCGTCAGGGGCCGCAGCGACGGAGTCGCCGTGCGACATCCAGACCTTGTGCGCCTCGGGGATGCCTGCGAGCAGGATGCCGGGGTTGGTAACGGTGACCGGCGTACGGCCGTATTCACGCGCTCCGGTGTGCGCGACCTCGCCGCCGAGGCCGCGAGCCATCAGCTGGAAGCCGTAGCACATGCCGAAGACGGGGACGCCCGCGGTGAAGACCGCGTTGTCGATCCCCGGGGCGTCGTCGGCGTAGACCGAGGACGGGCCGCCGCTGAGGATGATCGCCTTGGGCTGGCGCGCGAGCATCTCGGCGACCGGCATGGAGTGCGGGACGATCTCGGAATAGACGCGGGCCTCCCGCACCCGCCGGGCGATCAGCTGGGCGTACTGGGCGCCGAAGTCGACGACCAGGACGAGGTCGTGGTCGGCGTGTGGGTTCGTCACGGGCGGAGTCTATCGAGGCCGCGTCGAGCCCAGCCCTGCCGGTTGACAGCGGTAGTTCGCTGCCACCTGGTGGCAGTGGAATCCCGCTGTATGCCGAGCTGTCAGCCGACGTGCGGGACATCCGAAGTTGCGTCCGACACCGAGGCCGCCACCTCGTCGGACGCTGAGCCGGACGTCCGACGGGGCGGCCGTCGGGGCCGCCAGCATGTCGGACGTCCCAGTGCCGGCAGAGTGTCGGGCCCGGGCCGAACAACTCGCAAATAGCACCAGGGCCCGACCGGGGAGGGAGGTTGGTCGGGCCCTAGTCGTCCTCGCGTCTGCTGGACAGCGCTGGGACAAGACGGTCCCGGCTGCTGGGAGGGAGCGCGAGTGCCCGGGTCCGTCATGGGAGCAACGACCCCGACCGCGGCGGGTTACGCGTCGAGGAGAGAAACTTCGCGAGCTAGCTGACTCCCACGATGGGCAGCCGCAGGGCAGCCGGAGCCTGGTCAGGGACGATGGGGTTCTTGGGCGCGACCGGGGCGATCTGCTGATAGCCGGAGCCGAGTGCGGGGCGGGTGTCGGCCTCGTCCTTGTTGGGCCAGAACGCCATGGCGCGCTCCGCCTGCGCGGTGATCGTGAGCGACGGGTTGACGCCGAGGTTGGCGGAGATGGTCGACCCGTCAACGATGTGGAGACCGGGGTGGCCGAACATGCGCTGGTAGGGGTCGACGACGCCGGTCTGGGGGCTGTCCCCGATCGTGCAGCCGCCGATGAAGTGCGCGGTGAGGGGTCGCTCGAACGGCTCGCCGACGTTGCCGCCGGGCTCACCGCCGATGACCTTCGCCATGCGGCGTACGGCGTCGTAGGCGACGGGGATGTACGTCGGGTTGGGCAGGCCGTGACCCTGCTTGCTGGTCATCCGCCAGCCGAACCGGCCCCTCACCCCCATCGTGGTGATCGAGTTGTCCAGCGTCTGCATCACCAGGGCGATGACGGTCCGCTCCGACCAGTGCTTCATGTCGTAGAGGTCCAGCACGTCCCGGCGCTTGGCCCACAGCTCGCGGCGCCACGTCTTCAGGCGGTGCTCGCCCACGACCTCGTCGGCGAGCACGGTCTGCATGAGCGCCATCGCGTTGGAACCCTTGCCGTAGCGCACAGGTTCGATGTGGGTGTGCTCGTCGGGGTGGAACGACGAGGTGATCGCGACACCCTGGGTGTAGTCGACGGACAGGTCCGGTGCGAGAGCGCCGAGGATGGCCTCGGAGTTGGTGCGCGTCAGCACACCGAGCCGGTCGGACACGTGGGGCAGGTCGCCCTCGCCCTTGAGCTGGTGGAGCAGCTTCTGGGTCCCGAGGGCCGCCGCCGAGAAGACGACCTGGTCGGCGGTGAAGGTGCGCAGAGCCGTGCGCCGCGACATCTTCGCCTTGGTCCAGCGGGTCTCGATCGTGTAGCCACCCTCGGCGCGCGGTCGGACCCGGGTGACCGTGGTCAGCGGGTGTACGACGGCGCCGTTGGTCTCAGCGAGGTAGAGGTAGTTCTTCACCAGCGTGTTCTTGGCGTTGTGCCGGCAGCCGGTCATGCACTCACCGCAGCCGATGCAGGCGGAGCGCTCGGGACCGGCGCCACCGAAGTAGGGGTCGGCGTGCGTCCGGCCCTGCTTGTCGTCCTGGTCGTCCACGTCGCCGAAGAACACCCCCACCGGAGTGGGGTGGAACGTGTCCGCGACGCCCATCTCCTCGGCGACCTTCTTCATCACCTCGTCAGACGGCGTGTGCCAGGGCGTGTCGACCACCCCGAGCATGCGCTTGGCCTGGTCGTAGTAGGGGTGGAGCTCGGCCTTCCAGTCGGTGATGTGGGCCCAGGACTGGTCGCGGTAGAACGCGTCGAGCGGCTCGTAGAGCGTGTTGGCGTAGACCAGCGACCCCCCGCCGACGCCGGCTCCGGCCAGGATCATGCAGTCCTTGACCATGTCGATGCGCTGGATGCCGTACATCCCCAGCGACGGGGCGAAGAGGAACTTCTTGGCGTCGAACGACGTCGCCGGGAAGGACGAGTCGTCGAACCGTGCGCCTGCCTCCAGGACGCCCACGCGATAGCCCTTCTCGGTCAGGCGGAGCGCGGTGACCGAGCCGCCGAAGCCGGACCCGATGACCAGCACGTCGTAGTGGGTCCCCATCAGGCGCGGCCCAGCTTCTTCATCAACCGCAGCTGCGCGGTCATCACCTTGGCGTACGTCTCGTCCGACATGCCGAGCATGGGGGCGAAGCGCACGAGCCGCTGGGTGGCCACGGACTGCGACTCGGTGTAGCGGTGGATCCCCTCGCTGCCCTGCCGCCGGCCCATCCCGGACTGGCGCATGCCGCCCATCGGGGAGTCGATGCTGGCGAAGGTGGCACCGAAGGCCTCGTTGATGTTCACGGTGCCGCACTTGATCTCCTTGGCGATGACCCTCCCGCGAGCACCGTCAGAGGTGTAGATCGAGGCGTTGAGGCCGTAGTCACCGGCATTGGCACGCGCGACGGCGTCCGCCTCGTCGTGGAAGCGGTAGAGCGCGATCACCGGCCCGAAGGTCTCGTCGCCGAAGCAGGTCATGTCGGGAGTGACTCCCTCGAGGATCGTCGGCTCGAAGAAGTATGGGCCGAGGTCGGGACGCGCCCGGCCGCCGGTCAACACGCGGGCACCCTTGGCGACGGCGTCGTCCACGTGGGCCTGCACCGTCTCGAGCTGGGTCTGCGAGATGAGGCTGCCCATGTCGACGCCCCACTCCATCGAGGAACCGAGCGTCATGGCCTCGGTGCGGGCGACGAAGCGCTGGACGAAACGGTCGTAGATCTGGTCGGCGATGAACATCCGCTCCACGGAGACGCACAGCTGTCCGGCGTTGGAGAACGACGCGCGGACCGCACCCTCGGCGGCCTTCTCCAGGTTGGCATCACGCAGGATCAGGATGGGGTTCTTCCCGCCCAGCTCCAACGATGCACCGATCAGCCGGTCGGCGCACTGGGAGGCGATCAGCTTGCCGGTCGCCGTTGAGCCGGTGAAGCAGACGTAGTCGGAGCGCTCGATCATCGGCGTGCCGATCTCCGCACCGGGCCCGGCCACGACGTTCCACACGCCCTCGGGGAAGCCAGCCTCCTCGAGCAGCTGGGCGCCGAGCAGCGCGGAGAGCATGGTCTGCGCATCAGGCTTGGTCACCACGGCGTTCCCTGCGAGCAGAGCCGGCAGCCCGTCGCACAGCGCCATCGTGAAGGGGTAGTTCCACGGCGAGATGATCCCGACGACGCCCTTGGGGAGGCGGTTGACCTCGACCCTCGTCAGGCCGGGCACGACGCCGAGCTTGCGCTGGGGATCGAGGTGCTCGTGCGCCGTACGCCCGTAGTAGCGAGCGGTCAGCGCGATGTGCATCGGCTCGTCGAAGGCGTGCTTGCGGGACTTGCCCGACTCCAGCACGATCAGGTCGATGATCTCCTCCTGGCGATCGAGGACCAGGTCGTGCAGACGCAACAACATGGCGGCGCGGTCGGCGAGGGAGGTCCGGGCCCACGTGACCTGGGCCCGCCGGGCCCGGGCGTAGGCCTCGGCGACGTCCTGCGCGCTCGACTGCGGGATGTGCGCGAGCGGCTGACCGTTGAGGGGCGACTCGACCGGGACGGTCGCCCCGGTGGTGCTGACGACGCGCCGCGTCAGGTTGGCGACGTAGTCCGGCTCCAGTGCGTAGCTGGCCTTGGGGTCGTGCTCGGGGTCCGCGGGGCCGTTGACGAGATGGCCGGAGGCGGGAGTCTGCTCGCTCATCCTCCGAGGGTAGGGCGCGCAGGGGCCGCATGCTACTGGTCAGTCACATCGTCCCGGCATTTGACACGAAGCCTTCATTTGTCAAGCACTAGGGTCGCGCCATGCTCGCGAACCTTCGCACCGTCGTCTCGTCCGTCATGGGCGGGCTGGTCATCGTCGGCTTCGCCCTGTGGTTCGTGCTCACCGACCACAGCGAGACGCCGGATCCGCTCTGGCCCGCCATCGTGCTCGCGCTGGGCGTGGCTGCGGCCGGGCTGATCAACACGGTCGGGTTCCGCACGCCAGCGGTCGCACCGAGTGCGACGACCGAGGAGTCTGCCCAACAGGCCCGCGCCTCGTTCCAGGCTGGCACCATCAGCCGGATGGCCATGGCTGAGACGCCCGCGATCGCGGCGATCGCCCTCGCCTTCGTCACCGACGACGGCGGGTACGCCCTCTACCTGCTCGGCGCCGCGATCTCGCTGACCCTGCTGGCCGTCTACGCCCTACCCACCGACAGCACGATCGCCCGCACGCAGAGCAGCCTCGAACGTGAGGGCGGCCGGGCCGACCTCGCCACCGCCCTCAACGGCTGACGATCCTCAGACGATCTCCGGCGCCCGCACGCGCGCCTCGTCGGCTTCCTGGTCGGTGATCTTGAGCTGCGACTGCTCCTCGGCCTCGACCCGGCGCAGGTAGTGGTCGACCTCCTCGTCGACCCGCGCCGCTTCCCAGCCGAGCGCCTCCGCCATCAGCAACGCCGCCGGTCGAGCAGAGTGCACGCCGCGGTCGAAGGTCTCGATGGAGATGCGGGTACGCCGAGTCAGCACGTCGTCGAGGTGTCGCGCACCTTCGTGGGAGACGGAGTAGACGACCTCAGCCGCCAGGTAGAGGGGTGCTCCCTGAAGGGGTGCGGCCAGCTCCGGTCGTGCGCGGATCAGCTCGAACACCTCGTCGATCAGCCCGCCGTAGCGGCCGAGGAGGTGATCGATCATCCCGACCTCGATGCCCGAGGCGCGGGAGAGCGCGACCCGCTGGTTGGTGCGAGCTTCGTACCCCCACGCTCCGAGCAGCGGTACGCGCTCAGTGATGCTCGGTGGGGCGGTCACGAAGTCGCGGATCGCGTGGTCGACAGCGTCCTTGGCCATCACGCGGTAGGTCGTGAGCTTGCCGCCTGCGACTAGCACCAGGCCGGGGACCGGGTTGGCGACCGTGTGCTCGCGGGAGAGCTTCGTGGTCTCGCCCTGCTCACCCTTGCGCATCACGGGCTTGAGCAGCGGCCGCAGCCCGGCCCAGACCCCGACGACGTCGCGGTGGTCGAGAGGGTCCTTCAGCAGCGCGTTGACGTGGCCGAGGAGGTAGTCGATGTCGGTCCTGCTCGCCGCCGGGTGCGCCAGGTCGAGGTCCCAGGGGGTGTCGGTCGTGCCGATGATCCAGAAGGCCCCCCACGGGATGACGAAGAGCACCGACTTCTCGGTCTTGGTGATGAAGCCACACTCCGACCGGATGCGGTCACGGGGAACGACGAGGTGGACGCCCTTGCTGGCCCCCACGTCGAGGGTCGCGTCGCCGCCGATCAGCTCTTGCACCTGGTCGGTCCAGACGCCGGCCGCGTTGATGACGACCTTGGCGCGCACCTCGAGGTCCACCTCGTTCTCCAGGTCGCGCGCGGTGACGCCGACGACCCGGTCGCCCTCGCGGATGAAGCCGGTGACCTTGGTGCGGGTCGCGATCTGGGCGCCGTTGTTGGCGGCGGTGCGAGCGATCGTCATCACCAGTCGCGCGTCGTCGACCTGGCAGTCGTAGTAGCGGATCGCGCCGTGAAGGTCCTCGGTCCTGATGTCCGGGGCCATCCGGGCCAGCTGCTTGCGGAACAGGTGCTTGTGCTTGGGCACACCCATCTCGTACTTGCCGGTCATCGCCATGCCGTCGTACAACGCGACCCCGGCGCCGACATAGGGCCGTTCCCAGGCGTGCTTGAGGGGGTAGAGGAACGGCACCGGGCGGACCAGGTGCGGAGCGAGCCGGCCCAGCAGCAGTCCCCGCTCCTCCAGCGCCTCCTTCACCAGACCGAAGTCGAGCATCTCCAGGTAGCGAAGACCGCCGTGCACCAGCTTGGAGCTGCGCGAGGAGGTGCCGGAGGCGAGGTCGCGCTGCTCGAGCAGGCCGACGCTGAGCCCCCTGGTCACGGCATCGAGGGCCGCTCCGGCGCCGACGATGCCACCCCCGACCACGAGCACGTCGAGCTCCGAGGCGGTCATCGCCGCCAGGGCATCGGCGCGGTGGTCGGGACTGAGTTGATACGTCACCCCGCCATTCTGTCAGGGCCCCCGAGAGCATGGGCCCTAGCATCGAGCGGGTGCCCCCTCGTTCACCCCTTCCTGATCGCCACGGTCTGCGCGCGGCCTGGGTGCGCACGCCTGACCGTGGTCGCGAAGGCCCAACGACCTGGCCGACCATGGGGGCCTGGTTGAGGGACAAGCTTCCGCAGCACGTCGACGTGGCGCCGTTCCTGGCCGAGGCCCGCTTCGTGTACGGCGATGGGCGGGCCGTCCGCGGTGACGACCCCTACCGCCCCCACACGTTCGTGTGGTTCCACCGGGACCTGCGCCCCGAGGTCGAGGTGCCCGGGGACCTCGTCGTCGTCCACCGGGACGAGCGCATCGTCGTGGTCGACAAGCCCGCGTTCCTCGCGACCATCCCCCGCGGCCAGCACGTGCAGCAGAGCGTCGTGGTCAGGCTGCGCAACGACCTCGGGCTGCCCGAGCTCTCACCGCTGCACCGCCTCGACCGGGTGACGTCCGGCCTGCTGCTGCTGGCGACCGAACGCCGGTGGCGCGGGCCCTACCAGACGATGTTCGAGCACGGCACCGTCCGCAAGACCTACCGCGCACTGGCGCCGTGGCGCCCAGACCTGCCGCTGCCCGTCACCGTCCGCAACCACATCCACAAGACCCGTGGGGAGTGGCGGGCCGAGGTGGTGCCCGACGCCCGCGTCAACGCGGAGACCCTGGTCGAGGTGGAGTCTCGGCTGGGCGACCTCGCCGTCTACCGGTTGACACCGCGCACGGGCAGGACCCACCAGCTGCGCGTGCACCTCGACGGACTCGGCATCCCGATCGAGGGCGACCCGCTCTATCCCGTCGTGCGTGAGACGTCCATCGACGACTTCTCGCGCCCGCTCCAACTGCTGGCGAGCGAGCTGGACTTCGTCGACCCGGTCGACGGGACCCGGCGGACGTTCGTCAGCGAGCGACAGCTGCCCCTGCTGCCGGCGAGCGCGGAGTCGACGAGCGTCAGCCGATGACGACCTCGACGCGCTGGAACTCCTTGATGTCGGTGTAGCCGGTCGTGGCCATCGAGCGACGCAACGCCCCGATGAGGTTCATCGTGCCGTCCGCCACGCGCGAGGGACCGAAGAGGATCTCGGCCATCGTGCCGACGGGGCCGAACTCGACCCGCTCGCCGCGCGGCAGGTCGGGGTGGTGGGCCTCCCCGCCCCAGTGGAAACCACATCCCGGAGCATCGGTCGCACGGGCCAGGGGGGAGCCGACCATGACGGCGTCAGCACCGCAGGCGATGGCCTTGGAGATGTCGCCGGAACGACCGATCGAGCCGTCCGCGATGACGTGGACGTAGCGACCGCCGGACTCGTCGAGGTAGTCACGTCGCGCGGCTGCCACGTCCGCGACCGCGGAGGCCATGGGTACGGCGACGCCGAGCACCGTCCGCGTCGTGTGGGCCGCTCCCCCGCCGAAGCCGACGAGCACACCGGCCGCACCGGTGCGCATGAGGTGCAGCGACGCCTGGTAGGTGGCGCACCCGCCGACGATGACGGGGACGTCGAGCTCGTAGATGAACTCCTTGAGGTTGAGCGGCTCGGCCTGCGAGGAGACGTGCTCGGCGCTCACGGTCGTGCCGCGGATCACGAACATGTCCACCCCGGCGTCGACGACCGCCTTGGCGAACTCCTTGGTCCGCTGAGGGGAGAGCGATCCGGCCACGGTGACCCCGGCCTCGCGCACCTGCTTGAGTCGCTCGGTGATCAGCTCGGCCTTGATGGGCTCCGAATAGATCTGCTGCATCCGGCGCGTGGCGTCGCTGCCGCGGAGCCCAGCCACCTCCTCGAGCAGCCCGGACGGGTCGTCGTACCGCGTCCAGAGGCCCTCGAGGTTCAGCACGCCCAGTCCGCCGAACTTCCCGAAGGCGATCGCCGTGGCCGGCGACATCACCGAGTCCATCGGGGCGCCCATGACGGGGATCTCGAAGCGGTAGGCGTCGATCTGCCAGGCCACGCTGACCTCTTCGGGGTCGCGGGTGCGCCGGGAGGGCACGATCGCGATGTCGTCAAAGGAGTAAGCACGACGGGCTCGCTTGGCTCGGCCGATCTCGATCTCAGTCACCGCGGCAGCCTAACCGGGCCGACGGCCCCGAGCGTGGTCAGATGTGCGCATGGACTCTGACATCACCGCAGGCGGAGCAGTGGTCACCGGCGCCGGACGCGGCCTCGGCAAGGAGATCGCCCGGCTGCTGGTCGAGCGCGGGCACCTCGTCCTGGTCACCGACATCGACGAGGCGACCGCGCAGGCCACGGCAGCCGAGCTCGGCGACCGTGCAATCGCACGCGCCCTTGACGTCCGGGACCACGCAGCCGTCGTGGCGGCCTGCGAGGACGTCGTGGCGCGTGCGGGTCGCCTCGACGTGTGGGTCAACAACGCGGGGGTGATCGTGACCGGGCCGGCCTGGGAGCAGGACGACGCCACCCGACGCCTGATGATCGAGGTCAACGCCCTCGGCACGATCAACGGCACCATCGCAGCGCTCACGGCCATGCGTGGCCCGGACGGCGCCGGCGGCGGACACGTCGTCAACATCGTCTCGCTGGCCGGCCTGAGCGCAGTGGCCGGCGAAGCGGTCTATGCCGCGTCGAAGCACGCGGCGATCGGCTTCAGCCTCAGCACCATGGCGGACCTGCGGGCCGCCGGGGTGAGGAACATCGACATCTCCTGCATCTGCCCCGACGGGATCTGGACCCCCATGCTCTACGACAAGCTCGACGACCCCGCGGCGGCGTTGTCCTTCTCCGGCAAGCTGCTCCAGCCCGCTGATGTGGTCGACGCGGTCCGCAAGGTGCTGGACAAGCCGCGCCTCGTCACCGCAGTGCCGCCGCTCCGCGGAGCGCTGGCCCGCTTCGGCGCCACCTTCCCGGCGTTCAGTCTCGCCGTGGCACCGGTGTTCGTGAAGAAGGGGCGGCGTACGCAACGCAAGCTGGTGAAGGCCCACGGGTTGCGCCCAGACCGATAGGCAACCAAACGCTGTGCCCCGGTGGTCGTGCAGGGTATGGAGACATTGGCCGGCGACCGGCCGACGACGCGGGGAGACACGGTGGGCGGCGCGGCCGACGACAGCAGGGTGGACTTCGACGAGTTCGTCGTCGCCCGTTCGACCAGCCTGCTGCGTACGGCGTACCTGCTCACCCACGACCACGCGCTGGCCGAGGACCTCCTGCAGACGGCGCTGACCAAGGCGTGGTTCGCCTGGCCGCGGATCGAGAGCAACCCCGAGGCGTACGTCCGCAAGATCCTGGTGAACACCTTCGCGTCCTGGTGGCGACGCAAGTGGAACGGTGAGCACTCCCACGGCGAGCTCCCCGAGCCGGACCCGTCACATCCCCGACGTGACGAGCACGCCGGTGCCGACCAGCGCCACGACCTGTGGGAGGCGATGGGGCGGCTGCCCCGGAAGCAACGCGCCGTCATCGTGCTGCGGTTCGTCGAGGACCTCAGCGAGGCCGAGACCGCCCGGTTGCTCGGCATCGCGCCCGGCACCGTCAAGAGCCAGACCAGCAAGGCGCTCGCGAAGCTGCGGATCGACCCCGCGCTCGTGGAGCCGACCGTCACGTCGACCAGCCCGGAGGACCGCTCATGAGCACGCTCCACGACCTGCGCGAGACCCTGGCGAGGCACGCCGGGGGCCTCGAGGACACCGGCCGTCACGACAGGGCCACGGCCGTACGCCGCCGGGCTCGCGTGGTCCGCCGTCGCCGTACCGCTGCCACGGCCGTCGCCGCGGCGTTCGCTGTGGTGGGCGGGGTCGCTGGCGTCGCCACGTTCCAAGCGCCCCAGAAGCCTGAGGTTGCCGGGCCGAACGTGGTCGGCGTGCCGGTGCCGGAGGAGATCGCGATCCACGGTTTCCCGTACGACTTCGCAGGGACGGATTCCATCGAGGACGGGGGCGTGTGGCTCGAGCTCGACAGCAGCGAGGAGCCACGGGCGGTTTCCCTCGTCGCGAACGGGCTCGGCTCGGGGTCGGCAACCCTCTATCTCGGCGACACCGCCGTGGCACGAGTGTTCGAGGGCGACGAGGTGGGTTACCCGGTGCCGCTTCCTGCGTCCGAGGGGGCCCCGGCACCGTTGCTCCGGGTCGAGCTGCACGACGCTTCTACCGACGCCCGGACAGGGGTGGCGATCTACGAGGCCACTGGCGAGCTGGCGCCCGGGCTCTCCCACGGTGGCGTCGTCTTCCGTGAGCGGATCGCGGGCGATCGACTGGTGGCCGCAACCTTCAACGCCGAGGGCAAGGGGAGGACCGCCACGGTCTCCTTCGGTCAATTCCCCGAGGGCTGGGCGACAATCGCTGGGTTCTGCC
Source organism: Nocardioides sp. (assembly GCF_035576065.1). Classification (GTDB taxonomy): domain Bacteria; phylum Actinomycetota; class Actinomycetes; order Propionibacteriales; family Nocardioidaceae; genus Nocardioides. The sequence goes on along the minus strand of NZ_DATLWX010000001.1, from coordinate 115,639 downwards.
GGTCCGACGAGCCCGGTCTGTGGTTCACGGTCGAGGACGGGACGGGGTCCACCAGCTCAGGCATGTGCGGCGACCACGACGGTTTGGACGCCCGTGGTTCGTCCGCGACCATCCGCTACGAGCCCATGTCCAAGCACACCTTGACGGCCTACGTCACCCGCGGGCGGGACGGCCCCGTCGTCGAGGACGCCGACGTCCAACTTGGGGCGGCGGCCTACTTGGCCGGCGACAGCCGCTTGGTGGACGGCATCAGAGTCGACGAGGTCGTCGAGCACGCTGGGCGCACGTGGCGGCTGGACCCACAGCTCTTGATGGACACCAACCCCGAGGCGGTCGCGACCCTCGAGGCGGACACGGACCTGCTCCTGGGCTTCGTCGCCGAGGGCAAAGGCGTCCGCGCCACCTGGGAGGGCGAGTTCACTGAGGGCAGCCCGGGCCGGATCTACGTGGACTCGCGTCACGGCGTGATCGACTCGGGTCCGGGCGTGTTCGTCGACGGGCTGCTGCTGCGCGGCGACACCTACGACGTCACGCTGCTCGCCGAGGGCGGGCCGGTGGACGGTGCTCTGCTGGTCTACCGCCCGGAGTAGTTGGGCGCCTCGGCCGTCATCGTGACGCCGTGCGGGTGGCTCTCCTTGAGCGAGGCGCTGGTGATCCGGACGAACCGCCCCTTCTCCTGGAGCTCGGGGACCGTCCGGGCGCCGACGTAGAACATCGACTGCGTGAGGCCGCCGACGAGCTGGTGGGCCACGGCACCCAGGGGTCCGCGGAAGGCGACCTGGCCTTCGATGCCCTCGGGGACGATCTGGTCGTCACTGGCGACCTCTGCCTGGAAGTAGCGGTCCTTGGAGTACGACTTCTTGCCCCTGCTGCTCATCGCGGCGAGCGAGCCCATGCCGCGGTAGGACTTGAACTGCTTGCCGCTGACGAAGACCAGCTCGCCGGGCGACTCCTCGCACCCCGCGAGGAGGGAGCCGAGCATCACCGAGTCAGCACCGGCGACGAGCGCCTTGGCGATCTCGCCGGAGTACTTCATGCCGCCGTCGGCGATGAGTGGGACACCGGCCGGCTTGCAGGCCAGCGACGCTTCATAGACGGCCGAGACCTGCGGCACACCCACTCCGGTCACGACGCGGGTGGTGCAGATGGAGCCGGGACCCACGCCCACCTTCACCGCGTCCGCACCGGCGTCCACGAACGCCTGGGCGCCCTGCCGGGTCGCGACGTTGCCACCGATGACCTGGACGTGGCGGGTGGCCGGGTCGGACTTGAGTCGCTTGACCATGTCGAGCAACAGGTGGACGTGGCCGTGCGCGGTGTCCGCAACCAACACGTCGACCCCCGCCTCGACGAGCGTCGTCGCGCGCTCCCACGCGTCGCCGAAGTAGCCGATGGCCGCGCCCACGAGGAGACGGCCGTCGGCGTCGTACGACGCATGCGGGAACTGCTCGCTCTTGACGAAGTCCTTGACCGTGATCAGCCCGGTGAGGTGACCGCCGCCGTCGACGAGGGGCAGCCGCTCGCGCTTGTGCTGGCGGAGCAGGGCCGTCGCGTCGTCGCGGGAGATGCCCGAGTGGCCGGTGATCAGCCCCTCGGACGTCATCACCTCGTCCACCTTGGTCGTGGCCCACTCCGCGACCGGGGTGAACCGCAGGTCGCGGTTGGTGATGATGCCGATGAGGCGGTTGTCGACGTCGACCACGGGGAGCCCGGACACCCGGTATTCGCCACACACGCGGTCGAGGTCCTCCAACGTCGCGTCAGGGCCGATGGTGATGGGGTTGGAGATGATCCCCGTCTGGGTCCGCTTCACGAGGTCGACCTGGTAGGCCTGGTCCTCGATCGAGAGGTTGCGGTGGAGCACGCCCAGGCCGCCCTCGCGGGCCATGGCGATGGCCATCCGGGACTCCGTGACGGTGTCCATGGCGGCGCTGACCATGGGGATCTTGAGGGAGATCTCACGCGTGAGTCGGCTCGTGGTGTCGATGTCGCTCGGCGCGAGGTCGGACTCGCCCGGCAGCAGCAGCACGTCGTCGTAGGTGAGGCCCAGCGCAGCGAACTTCTCGGGGATCTCCACCTCCGCAAGTCTAGTGGTCGGTCGTTGCGGTGCCTAAACCCTCGCGCCGTACCCTGCGCCATGTGCGGGCTCGAGACACAGTCGGCAGATTGGTGCCGAGGTCGGTGCAACCGTTCGCCCGGTTCATCTCGTTCAGTCAGCATGGATCCGCACCAGCGACGGGGAGGGCGCGCACATGAAGCCGGCTGACGAGATCGCCTTCGTCGACTTCGCGCAGGGAGCGCGGCCGCGCCTGCGGCGTACGGCCTATCTTCTCTGCGGAGACTGGGACCTTGCCTCGGACCACGTCCAGGAGGGGCTCATCCGCGTGTACGTCGCCTGGCCGCGGATGCGGCGTACGGGCGGGGAGCACGCCTATGCGAGACGGGCCGTGCTCAGCGCGTTCCTCGACTCGACCCGCAAGAGGTCGAGCAAGGAGTACGCCACCGAGGCGGACGCCACTCTGTCGTCCGATGAGGACGTCGCCGAGTCGGTGACGGCGCGACGAGCACTGATGGCGGCGCTCGAGAAGCTGCCCCCGAGGCAACGTGCGTGCGTCGTGCTGCGCTACTTCGAGGACCTCGACGTCGCCGCCACGGCAGCCGCACTCGGGTGCACGCAGGGCACGGTCAAGAGCCAGACCTCGCGCGCCCTCGACTCACTGCGGTCCATGTTCGACGAGTCGCCGACCGGCGAGCTCGTGGTCATCAACGAGGGGACCTCGTCATGGTGAACGACCTTCGCAGCCTCCTGCACGAGACCAGTGACAACGCACCGCACGACCACTACGACGTCGCCTCGACCATCCGCCTGGGCAACTCGAGGCTTCGGCGCCGCCGCGCCACGGTCACCGGTGCGTGTGCCCTCGCCGCGAGCGCGGTGATCGGATCGGCCCTGGTGCTCGGCGGCTCCACCGACCGCACTCCCCCGGACGGCCCCACCACTGAGCCCGTCGGCGAGGTGCTGGACCTCCAGGACGCCACCGCCTCCGACCTCGAGCCGATCCTTCGATACGAGATTGAGCTCGCCTTCGCCACCACTCGATTCGTCGACGGCGTGACCGAGGCCGGCCAGGCGCTCGTGCGCGACGCCACGAACAACCCGAACCGGTGGAGGTCGATGCTCGTGGACCTCGCGACGGGAGCGGAAACCTCACTTCCCGCGCTTCCTGGTCCGAGCGCGTGGCTCCTCGAGGCCACTGACGAGCGCATCGTCTACAACTACGACAATTCGACCTTGCAATCGGGGCCCACGACTCGGGAGGTCGGAGCCCTGGTCCTGGACGTCGCGAGTGATACCTGGCGCGAGATGCGGTGGCCCGACCTGCCCGAGGGCACGGTGCTGGACCGCGACGTCGGGCCCGACGGCCGGATGTACGTCTCGATCAACCCCGACGCCGAGGACCTGGACACCATGACGGCTGAGGGACTGACCGGCGACTTGTGGTCGGTGTCCCTGACCGATCCCGCCGACGTGCGCGACGAGGGGCTGGTCGTCGGCGGGTTCGCCATCGACGGCGACCACCTGGTGTGGAGCGAGCGTGCCGGTGGCGTCAGCAACCAGCTCACGGTCCGGGACATGCAGACCGGCGAGGAGACGTCCTTCGACCCGCAGTCCGGACGCCACTGCACCCAGACCTATCTCGGCCTCGACAGCGATCGCATCGTGATGTCACAGAGCTGTGGCACCGAGGGTGGCGTGACCGACGACCGGGTGCAGGTCGTCACGATGACCGGCGAGCCCGTGGTCACGTTCCGGGACGACAACATCTGGGGACATGTCGATGGCGGTGGCCACGTGCTGATCGAGGCAACCGAACGAGGGGACGAGGGCGAGGGCGTCTACTTCTACGACCTTGCGACAGGCGACTTCGTGCGGCTGAGCACCTCCATCGTGAGGTACGTCCCGCCGGCCCAGGTTGCCGCCGGCTACCTGCTGTGGGCCGAGGGGCTAGGGACAGATGGGATGTTTGCCCAGACCATCGCCCGGGTCCCCTGACCGGCACCGCCCGCAATCAGCCCTGGTGTCCGACACCTGGCGGCGCGAGACACGTCGCCGGCGCAAGAGCATGTCGTCCGCCGCCAGTTGCCCCACGGCGCTGTCGTCCGCCGCCAGTTCGTGTCCAACTACGGGCGTGAAGCCCGCGGAGCTGAGCGCAGGCACCGCCGCAATGCGACTGACCCGCCCGGGGAACCCCGGACGGGTCAGTCGATGGAGCAGGTACGTCGATCAGTGACCGTGGCCGTGCCCGTGGCCGGCCGCGGCGGGCTCGGCTTCCTCGGGCTTGTCGACGATCAGCGTCTCGGTCGTGAGCAGCATGCCCGCGATCGAGGTGGCGTTGACGAGCGCCGAGCGGGTGACCTTGACCGGGTCCAGGACGCCCTGGGCGACCAGGTCGCCGTACTCCTCGGTCGCGGCGTTGTAGCCGTTGCCGACACCGAGCTCGCGGACCTTGGTGGTGACGACGTAGCCGTTCACGCCACCGTTCTCGGCGATCCAGCGCAGCGGCTCGTCGGCGGCCTTGCGCACGACGCGCACGCCGACGGCCTCGTCACCGGTCAGGCCGAGGTTGTCCTCGAGCACCGAGACTGCGTGGATCAGGGCCGAGCCACCGCCGGGGACGATGCCCTCCTCGATCGCAGCGCGCGTCGCGGAGACGGCGTCCTCGATGCGGTGCTTCTTCTCCTTCAGCTCCACCTCGGTGGCGGCGCCGACCTTGATGACGCACACGCCGCCCGCGAGCTTGGCGAGGCGCTCCTGGAGCTTCTCGCGGTCCCAGTCGGAGTCGGACGACTCGATCTCGGCCTTGATCTGGTTGACGCGGCCCTCCACGGCGCCGGAGTCGCCCGCACCGTCGATGATCGTGGTGTTGTCCTTGGTGATCACGACGCGGCGGGCCTGGCCCAGCACCTCGAGACCGACCTGGTCGAGCTTGAGGCCGACCTCGGGAGCGACGACCTGGCCGCCGGTGAGGACGGCGATGTCCTCCATCATGGCCTTGCGGCGGTCACCGAACGCGGGGCTCTTGACCGCCACCGCGTTGAACGTGCCGCGGATCTTGTTGACGACCAGGGTGGAGAGAGCCTCGCCCTCGACGTCCTCGGCGAGGATGAAGAGCGGCTTGCCGGCGGTGATGACCTTTTCGAGCAGGGGCAGCAGGTCGCCGATCGCGCCGATCTTTCCCTGGTGCAGCAAGATGTAGGCGTCGTCGAGGACGGCCTCCATCCGCTCGGGGTCGGTGACGAAGTAGGCCGAGATGTAGCCCTTGTCGAACTGCATCCCCTCGGTGAACTCGAGCTCGGTGCCCATGGTGTTGGACTCCTCGACCGTGATCACGCCGTCCTTGCCGACCTTGTCGAAGGCCTCGGCCAGCAGGTCGCCGATGTGGCTGTCGCGCGAGGAGATCGTGGCCACCGAGGCCATGTCCTCCTTGGACTCGACCTCCCGGGCGGCCTCACGCAGAGCGTCACCGACGGCTTCGGCGGCGGCGTCCATGCCGCGCTTGAGGCCCATCGGGTTGGCGCCCGCGGCGACTGCGCGCAGACCCTCGTGCACCATCGCCTGGGCGAGCACGGTCGCGGTCGTCGTGCCGTCACCGGCGACGTCGTTGGTCTTGGTCGCGACCTCCTTGCACAGCTGGGCGCCGAGGTTCTCGAAGGGGTCGTCGAGCTCGATCTCACGGGCGACGGTGACACCGTCGTTGGTGATCGTGGGCGCTCCCCACTTCTTGTCCAGCACGACGTAGCGGCCCTTGGGGCCGAGCGTCACCTTGACGGCGTTGGCGAGCGCGTCGACACCGCGCTCCAGGGCGCGGCGGGCGTTCTCGTCGAATTCGAGGATCTTGGACATCAGGTGCTCCTAGTTGTGGCTTCAGGTTCGCTGGTTCCTGGCGAAATGGCGCCCGCCCGGCCAGGCGGGTGCGCGCAGGCGACCTCTGAGCGAAGCGGGTCGTCAAGCGCGCCCAACGAAGCCGGGCGGGATGCCATTACGTCAGGAAACGACAGCGAGGACGTCGCGGGCGGACAGGATGAGGTAGTCGCCACCGGCGTACTTGACCTCGGTGCCGCCGTACTTGCTGTAGATGACCTTGTCGCCGACGGCGACGTCGAGCGGCACGCGGTTTCCGTTGTCGTCGACGCGACCCGGACCGATCGCCATGACCTCGCCCTCCTGGGGCTTCTCCTTGGCGGTGTCCGGGATGACCAGGCCGGAGGCCGTGGTCTGCTCGGCGTCGAGGGGCTTGACGACGATCCGGTCTTCGAGGGGCTTGATGTTGACCGACACGTGTCGACCTCCACTTTCCACGTTGGGCTTGAACTGGACTCGAAGGACGGATGTCCTTCGCACGCTTGGGCTTGCCGTGATGTACGCCGTCGCGGGGGTCGCACGTCGTGGCAAGCGCTGGCACCCTCATGGTGAGAGTGCCAACTCAGACGTTAGCACTCCACCTGTGCGAGTGCCAGAGTGCCCCGCTCAGAGGCGGAAGGGACGGGATCAGAGGAAGGCGCCCTGGGCGACCAGCGCCTCGAACGTCTTGGTCTTCGTCCGCTCCTTCTTCCCCTTGCCGAACGTCACCTCGGTCTCGCCGACCAGCTCGGTGCGGACCTCGAACTGCCCCGTGGGCCGGTCCTCGGCAACCTCGAAGACGGCCACCTGCGGGTCGTTCTCGGCCGGGACAACTCCGGGCGGCAGGGCGTCGTTGTAGTCGAACGTCTTCACGGGTGCCTGCAGGTCCAGGAGGTACGTCGTGGTGGCGTCCACCACCGTGTAGGTGCCCTTCGGCCCCTCGAACTCCGCTGGCGTCCCGGGCAGCACGGTCACCAACATCCAGCGACTGCCCTCCGGCGCCCAGCCGAGACCGGCGACATAGGGCCGCATCGCCGACGAGGTGATCAGGCAGGTCGTGACGTTCTCGCCCACATCACCGGCACCGGTGCTCCACAGCGGTTCGGCGCAGGGCTGGGCTCCTCCCGGGAACCCCAGCTCGTACAGGGGAAGGGCCTTCCCGCGGGCGAGGATGCCGGTGAGTCCATCCACCACCTGCTCGACGCCTTCGTAGCCCACGCGGAGGCTCAACTTCTCCGGCACGCCCTTCAGGGCGACGTACTGGCGACGGGAGACCGGAGTGATCTCCTCGTCGTTGATCCACCCCGCCAGGCCCTCGAGCAGGTATTCCTCGTCGTCAGCCACGAGGGTGAATGTCGGGTCCAGCAGGTAGCCGTTCGGCACCCGATCGGTCACCAGGAGGTCCTCAGGCCCGCGGAGCGACACCTGCACCCCGACCAGGCTCGCGCCCGGACCGACCTTCTCGCCGTCCGGGGTCTCGTCGAGCGGTTCGGTCACCGTCACCTGCAGGCTCCCCCACGGGACCCGCACCTCCGTGCTGCGACCCACCAGGGCCCCCGACGCCGTCTCGGAGATGAGCGTCCCCGCCTCGAGCCCGTCCTGTGGCTGCTGGCGAGACAGCAGGATGCCGCCGGCGATCAGGAGGGCGGTGACGAGGACGAGGACGACTGGCCAGATGAACTTGCGCACGGACTAGACCATGCCATGACCGGGCCACGACCAGGCCACCTCCACCCCGTCCGGGCGCGCCGAAGCACCTGACAAGATGCGCAGATGCAGGTTTCCACGCTCGTCTGGCTGACGACAGATGCCGGGCGTGCCCTGCTCGAGGCAGCCAGGAAGGTCCATCTCGAGGCCGAGGGTGACCCGGTCCGGGCAGCGACAGCGGTCCGCAGGCTGGAGCCGGACGCCGAACGCGCGGCGGCGGCGTTGACGCAGGTGGAGCTGCGCGGACGCGCCGTGGCCAAGTTCGGCGAGCCGGCTGCTCATATGTTCTTCACCCCCGACGCCCTTGAGCAGGCGACACGGCTGCGGGTCGCCGAGCATCGAGCTGCCAGGCTGGTGGCCGCTCAGGTCGACAGCATCATCGACCTGGGGTGCGGCATCGGCGGCGACCTCATCGCCTTCGCTCGCGCGGGACTCACGGCGGCCGGCGTCGACATCGACCCGGTGAGGGTCGCCATCGCCCGAGCCAACCTCGCCGCGCTCGGGCTCCCGGGCGCCGTCGAGGTGGCTGACGTCGAGGCGATCGACACCCTCGCCTTCGGCGCGGCGTTCGCCGACCCGGCGCGCCGTGGCGCCCGCGGCCGGGTCTTCGATGTCGACGGATGGACCCCGCCCTGGCCCTTCGTCCTGCGGCTGCTGGCCGGGCGCGGTGTCGTGAAGGTGGCTCCGGGCATCTCCCACGACGTGATCCCCGACGGTGTGGAGGCCGAGTGGGTCAGCGAGGGCGGAGACGTCAAGGAGGCCGTCCTCTGGGCCGGTGTCTTCGCCACGACGGACCGGCGGGCCACCGTGATCGGGACCGGCGGTCTGGCCACGATCACCGACGAGGACGACCCCTACGCCGGGCAGCCACGTCCGGTCAGGGAGATGGGCGCCTGTCTCTACGAACCCGACGGTGCGGTGATCCGGGCCGGACTGGTGACCGCCGTCGCGGCCGGCGTCGGGGGCGGGCTGCTCGACGAGCACATCGCCTACGTCACGAGTGACTCTGCGTTCCAGACACCGTTCGCCCGCTCCTACCGCGTCCTCGAGGAGGTCCCCTACCGCGAGAAGCAGCTCAAGGCTGCGCTGCGCGAGCGCAGCGTGGGCTCACTCACCATCAAGAAGCGCGGCGTCGAGATCGTGCCGGAGCAGCTGCGCAAGCGCCTCGACCTGCGAGGCGACAACGCGACCACGCTCGTGCTCACCCGCGTCGCCGGCGCCGGCCGGGCCTATCTCGTCGAGCCCTTCTAACAGCCCTCACGCGTGACACCTGCGACAGGCACCGGCAGCGAGCCGGGCGCCTCGGCCCGCCCCAGGAGCACCTCGACCAGCACCGACATGGCGCCCGCGGTGTCACCGAAGGTGGCGATCTTGACGGGCGCCTCCAGCCTCGCGAGGACGTAGGGGGTGTCGGTCGCGACCGCGATCTCCCCGTCGTACGCCATGTCCTGGTAGCCGGTGAAGCCGATGTTGGTGCCCTGGGCCAACCGCGACTCCTCGACGGCGAGGAAACGGCTCAGCCCGGACCGGCGACGACGCTCGCGCGCCTTCCACGCCTGCACGCGGCGTTCGAAGAGCTTCTCCTTCTCCTTCTTCTTCCGCTGCGGCGCGGGCTCGGGGGTGCTCAGGGCAGCCGGAGTCGGTTGCCGGAACAGCACCACCAGGCCTGCCGCCTGTGCAGCGCTGGCGAAGTTGGCCACCGCGACCGGGTCACCGATCGGCGTGACCGCCTCACCCACCAGCCGGGCGCCGCAGTCCCCCGCCACCATGGTCACCGCCGCCGCACTGAGGGCCCTGGAGGCGGCGCGTCCGGAGCCGGGTGGTCGTCCGCTGCGCTGTGCCGGTGTCCCGGCGTAGTGGGTCAGCAGCGCGATCTGCCGCGCAGCGGCCTGCTCCAGGCGTCCGCGCTCGAGCGTCCCGGCGCGCACGGCTGCCACGATCGCGGCGCGCGCCACGGCCGGGGAGGGTGGCATGAGCAGGACGTCGTTGCCGGCTCGTAGTGCCTGCACCGCCGAGCGAGCTGCGTCGTACTTCGCCCGCACGCCCGCCATCGCAAGAGAGTCGGTCACGACGAGACCGTCGAAGCCGAGGTCCTCGCGCAGCACTCCGGTCACCAGCTCCTTCGACATCGACGCCGGGACCTGGGGGTCGACGGAGCGTACGTCGATGTGGCCGGTCATGATCGCGGGCACGCCCGCCTCGACGGCTGCCGCGAACGGCGCCAGGTCACGCACCGTCAGCTGTTTGAGCGTGCGCGTCTGCACCGGGAGCGTCAAGTGGCTGTCCTGCGGCACCGAGCCGTGCCCGGGGAAGTGCTTGAGGACCGGGACCAGCGACGAGCCGGTGTATCCGTCCACCGCCGCGCCCACCCGCTCGATCACGGTCCGGGTGTCCGAACCGGCTGAGCGGGACCCGATCGTGGGGTCGTCCGGACCCGTCGTGACGTCCGCGTCGGGGGCGAAGACGACGTCGAAGCCAAGGCCACGCAGCTCGGCGCCGCTCGCCCGGGCCGCCTGCTTGGTCACGCTCAGCTTGTCGGCGGCGCCCGCACTCATGAACGTCGGGAAGCGCGTCGCGTCGCCCTTGATGCGCTCGACGATGCCGCCCTCCTGGTCCACGGAGATGAACAGCGGCCACTTGCGGCGTACGGCGCGAGCGAGCTGGCCGTTGACCGCGCGGATCTGCGCGGTGGACGTGACGTTGTCGGCGAAGACGATGACGCCGCCCAGGTGAAGGCTCCGGACCATGTCGATCGGGGCGGTCGTGCCTCGCCACTCGGCGATGATCACCTGTCCCGCCAGCTCGGGCAGCGGCATCGTGTCGACGAGCCGCGCCGCCCGTTCGAGCTCTGACCTCGTGGGTCCCCAGCCCGCCACCAGCCCGAGCTTCTCGGCGGGCGTCGGGGGCGTCGGGGGCTCCGTCACCTTGTCGGTGACCGCGGGCGACTCGTCCCGGGACGGCGCCGGGGAATCAGGGTCGCTGCTGCAGCTGGAGCCCACGAGGCTCAGCGCGACCAACACCCAGACTCCTCGACGCATCCCAGCAGTCTCGCATCCGGACCGCGGACGGTCCTCAGCCGAGGTTGTCCCGCTCGGCACCGATGGTCGTGTCCGGGCCGTGGCCGGTGTGCACCACGGTCTCGTCGGGCAGCCGCAACAGCTGGGTACGGATGGAGTCCTTGATCTGGTGCTCGTCGCTGAACGATCGACCTGTCGCGCCCGGACCACCCTGGAAGAGGGTGTCACCAGTGAAGACGCAGTCGAGGTCGTGGACGTAGAGGCAGATCCCGCCGGGGGCGTGGCCGGGCGTGTGCAGCACCTTCAGCCCGGCTCCGGCCACCTTGATGGTCTGGCCGTCCTCCAGGTCTGCGTCCCAGAGCTCGTCGGGATGCGTGAGCTCCCACAGGGGCCGGTCGTCGGGGTGCAGCAGGATCGGGGCGCCGGTGGCAACTCGTAGCGCCGGCGCGACCCGCACGTGGTCGTCGTGCGCGTGGGTGCAGATGATCGCCTTGACGCTGCGGCCGGCCACGAGGGCCAGGATGTCGTCGACCGAGTGAGGGGCGTCGATCACGATGCACTCCTCGTCGTCCCCCACGACCCAGAGGTTGTTGTCCACCTGGTGCGTCTCGCCGTCGAGGGAGAACGTGCCCGACGAGACCGCGTGGTCGACCCGGACTGTCATGGGAAGACCACCACGGAGCGCAGTACGCCGCCGTCGTGCATCTTGGTGAAGGCCGCCTCGACGTCGTCCAGGGCGATCTCCTCAGTGACGAATGCGTCAAGGTCGAGCCGGCCCTGCTGGTAGAGGTCGACGAGCATCGGGAAGTCGCGCGAGGGCAGGCAGTCGCCGTACCAGCTCGACTTCAACGCCCCGCCGCGACCGAAGACATCGATCAGCGGGATGTCGGGGACCTTCATGTCCGGCGTCGGCACTCCGACCAGGACGACGGTGCCTGCGAGGTCACGGGCGTAGAAGGCCTGTTTCCACGTCTCGGGACGGCCCACGGCATCGATCACCACGTCGGCACCGTTGCCGTCGGTCAGCGCCTGGATGGCCGGCACCGGGTCGGTGGCGGAGGAGTTGATGGTGTCGGTGGCGCCCATGCGCGCGGCCCACTCGAGCTTGGTGTCGTCGATGTCGACGGCGATGACCTTGGAGGCTCCTGCGAGCACGGAGCCGGCGATCGCCGCCATGCCCACTCCCCCGCACCCGATCACGGCAACGGACATGCCGCGACTGACGTTGCCGGTGTTGATGGCGGCTCCGAGGCCCGCCATGACGCCGCACCCGAGCAGACCGACGGCCGCTGCCCGGGCGGACGGGTCGACCTTGGTGCACTGGCCGGCGGCGACGAGAGTCTTCTCGGCGAAGGCGCCGATGCCCAGCGCCGGGGACAGCTCGGTGCCGTCTGCGAGCGTCATCTTCTGGGTGGCGTTGTGGGTGGCGAAGCAGTACCACGGCTCACCTCGCTGACAGGCCCGGCAGCTGCCACAGACAGCACGCCAGTTGAGTACGACGAAGTCCCCCACCTCGAGTCCGGTGACACCCTCGCCCACCGACTCCACGACCCCGGCAGCTTCGTGGCCGAGGAGGAAGGGGAACTCGTCGTTGATCCCGCCCTCGCGGTAGTGCAGGTCGGTGTGGCAGACCCCGCAGGCCTGCACCTTCACCACGGCCTCGCCCGGCTCGGGGTCGGGCACGTTGATCGTCTCGATCGTGACCGGTTGGCCCTTTCCGTGGGCGACCACGGCCTTCACCTGTTGCATGCGCGCTCCCTGGATGGACGTCGTCTGCAGCCTTGCACAGCTCCGGTCAGGGGTTGAAGTCCCACGTGGCCATGATCGACTCGATGATCGCGACGGCCTCCTTCACCGTGCCGCTACCCATGTTGAAGTCGAAGCTGATGACGTATTCGAAGTTGCCCAGCAGGACGCCGTACTGCTCCGAGTAGTAGTACTTGTCCCTGCCCACCAGCCGGTAGGCCATCGTGTCCCCGCCGATGACGGCGTCATCGACCCTCCTCATGTGGGGCTCGCGCAACAACCGCAGGGCGCGTTTCGCGATGGCATCGAGGGACGTCGCTGCCGGGTCCGTGTCTGCGCCGCCCAGCTCGGTGAAGAGCAGGATGCCGAACGCATTGGGGGATCTGCCCGTTCGCAGGAACGGGATGCCGTTGCTCTCGGCGCGTCTCCACCCCTCCGGCATGGTGATCTCGGCGAGATCGTGCCTGAGCTTGGGGCCGGTCGCCGGCTCGACCGCCGGTGTTGCCTCGACCGTGGACTGCTCGGCGGACTCCGTCGTCGCTGTCTCGTTCGTTGCCTCGCCAGCAGACGACTCGGACCCGGACGGTGCGCGGACCTCGTCCTCGCCGCAGCCGACGAGCACCGCGGCACTCAGCACGAGGGCGAGCATGGTCCGGGCGTGCTGGTGCTGCGATCCGAGAGGCATGATCCCAACCGTAGCGAACAGAAAGTTTTTCGCGCTGGTTGGATTGAGATGCACGAGGAGTGGGAAAGTGGCTCCCATGTCACTCCCCAGGGAAGATCAGATCCTCCTCCAGGACACTCTCGTGAGCCTGAGCCTGGACGACCGGTTGATCGACGAAATCATGTCGATGCTGGACGAGCAGAGAGTCGAGCTTCTCGACAGGCCGCTCCCGGACATCCAGGAGTCGTGGTTCGGCGACTCCCGCACTGGCGGATACCGCTTGGCCACCAACGCGATGCAGGCGAGCACCGTGGTCGCGGACTCGCTGGCAGAAATGCTCATGGGCTTGGAGCAGTACAACGAGCTGCTCAGGACCTTCGCGAACGACATGAGGGCCACCGACGACAACATCGGCGTCTCCATGACCAAATTCGAGAATGCTGTCGCCTGCACCGACGGCGTCCCGGCCACGACGTGCACACCACCGACGGAGAACCCCTGACATGGCCGACGGACCCAACAAGATCAAGCTCCTCCGCTACCTCTCCGGCGCGCGTGAGGAGGCGATCCGGACTGCCGGCGACGACTGGAAGACCAAGGGCGACACGCTCCAGGTGGTCGCTGACGCCCTGGAGAGGCGAGGCCCTGCCTTGGCCCAGAAGCTCGGCAAGGACAGTCAGACCGCAGCCAAGCTCGAGGAGAAGCTGCTCCAGTCCGCCACGCACATGCGCTCCCAGGGGTTGAAGCTCAAGGAAGCGGGCACAGCCCTCGATGACGTCAGCGGGACCGTCGAGATCGCTCGCGCGGTCAGCGGCTCGATGCCCGACGAGCTGCAGGAGCCGCCGCCCTACCACGAGACTCCGCCCGTCGGCAGCCAGCCGACGCCGGATGAGATCACCAAGGCGGCCAACGAACGTGCAGCGTCCAACAGCGCGCACGCGGAGTACCAGGCAGCCTTTGACGCACAGGAGGCTGCCGCCGGCAAGGCGGTCGCCAAGATGGACACGGCCTTCCTGACAGCGATCCCGCCGATGGTGGCGCTCCACGGCGGCCCCGACCCGACCGCTCCCGTTCCGGGTCCCGGCGGCCCGGCCGGCCCCGGCATGCCGACGGGTCCCAGCATCCCTGCCGGCACCCCCGGCGGGCCCGGCAACCCGGGCAGCCCGGGCAGCCCGGGCGGCAACACCCCCGGTCCTGGGAAACCGGGTGGCGGTCCCCCGTCGGTGGGACCGATACCGACAATCGTCTGCACTGGCGGACCGACACCAACCCCGACACCAACCCCGACACCAACCCCGATCCCAAACCCGATCCCAAACCCGGATCCCCCACCGACACCGCAACCCACCCCGATTCCAACGCCTCACCAGCCGGGCGTGCCGACGACCAACGTGCCGGGCAGCACCGACTCCGGGAGCACCTACCAAAACGTTCCCAGCGGCTCGGCGACCGGCGGTGCCGGCAGTGTCAGCGGGGTCAGCGGGGTCAGTCCCATCGGCGGCGGAGCCGCAGCCGGTGCAGCCGGTGCGGCCGGTGCGGCCGGTGCGGCCGGGGCCGGGATGGGGGCCGGCATGATGCGAGGCGGGCTCAGCGGAGGTTCGGCACCACTGAAGGCGGGTTCGGTGCGCGGCATCGGCGCCGGTGGCCGCGCGGCTGCCCCGGGCGCGCTGACCAGAGGAGCTGCGGCAGGGGGCGCGTCCGGCCGCGCGGCGGCACCTGGATCGACGGCTCGCGCAACTGCTGCGGGCTCGGGCAGCCGAGGAGCAGCGACCGGTTCGACCGGCCAGGGCGGCACACGCGGTGCCGCAGCCGGCAGCACCTCGCGTTCCACAGGCGCCGGCGGACGTTCCGGGGCAGCCGGCGGGGCTTCCAAGGGCTCAGCGCGGGGCGGCACGGGAGGCGCAGCCGGGTCCACCAGCGGCAAGGGTCAGGGCAAGGGCAAGGGCAAGGGACTGTTCCGTCGTGGATCCAACGGGTCCACCTCCGGCGGCCGTTCGGGCAACAAGGGCCAGGACGAGAGCGCTACCTCTACCGACGCGCTGGTCTACGAGCAGGACTGGCTGGGCGACGACGCGGCCGCCCCAGGAGTGCTGGACTGACGCGGGCCGGGCTCACGCCACCACGGTGGTGATGGGCTGGGACGAATCGGCTGGGAGGTCGAGCGCCGACGGCGCTCGACCTCTCGTCACGAGCTCGGCTCCCAGGGCGGCGACCATGGCACCGTTGTCCGTGCACAGGCCGGGGCGCGGCACCCGGACCCGGATCCCGCGGGCAGCGGCACGCTCGGTGGCCATCGCTCGGAGCCGACTGTTGGCGGCCACCCCGCCGCCGATGAGGATGTCGTCGATCCCGTGGAACTGGGCCGCGTCGAGAGCCTTGCGGACCAGCACGTCGCACACCGCCTCCTGGAACGATGCGGCCACGTCCGCCACGTCGATGGGGTTGCCGGCGCGTTGCTGTGTCTCCACCCACCGGGCGACGGCCGTCTTCAGCCCGGAGAAGGAGAAGTCGAACCGGTGCCGCTCGACGTCCTTGCGACTGGTGAGACCCCGCGGGAAGTCGATGGCGACACTGTTGCCGCTGAGGGCCGCACGGTCGATGTGAGGACCGCCCGGGAACGGGAGACCGAGCAGCCGGGCCACCTTGTCGAAGGCCTCGCCAGCGGCGTCGTCGATCGTGGCGCCCAGCGGGTCCACCCCGACGGTCACGTCCTCGACCTTGAGCAGGCTCGAGTGGCCACCCGAGACGAGCAGGGCCAGACAGGGCTCCGGGAGGGGACCGTGCTCGAGCTGGTCGACGGCGACGTGGGCGGCCAGGTGGTTGACGCCGTACAACGGCTTGCCCAGCCCCAGGGCCAGCGCCTTGGCACTTGCCACTCCGACGAGCAGTGCACCGACCAGCCCGGGCCCCGAGGTGACCGCGATGGCGTCGACGTCGTGCAGGCTGATCCCGGCGGTCTCGCACGCACGCTCGATGGTCGGGACCATGGCTTCGAGATGGGCACGACTGGCCACCTCGGGCACCACCCCGCCGAAGCGGGCGTGCTCGTCGACGCTGCTCGCCACGGCATCCGCAAGCAGGGTGTGGCCGCGCACGATCCCGACACCGGTCTCGTCACAGGAGGTCTCGATGCCGAGCACGAGGGGTCCGTCACTCATGACTCGATCCTCCCCCATCAGCCGCGCCGGTCGGTGACCAGTGCCCGTCGGTGACCAGGGCCCGTCGCATCACGATCGCATCGGACCCGTCACGGTAGTAGCGGGCCCGCACGTCGATCCGGGCGAAGCCCGCCCGGGCGTAGAACGCGATCGCGGCTCCGTTGGCAGCACTCACCTCGAGGAGCATCCGGTCCGCCTCCCTCGGGTGCTCGAGGAGGTCATCCAGCAGTGCCGTGGCCACGCCCGACCTCTGTGCGTCGGCACGCACCGCGATGCGTTGCAGGTCCACCACGTCGCCGAGGGACATCGAGACCGCGTAGCCGACCAGCCCGTCCGTCCCGTCCGGGTCGGTCACGACGAACCGGCGACCCGGACCGTCCAGCTCGGCACGCAGAGCCGCCTCGTCCCAGGCGTCCGCACCGAAGAGCTCCCGCTCCAGCACCGCCAGGTCAGGAAGGTCCGCGGCGGTCGCCAGCCGGATCATGCGCCGGGGAGCACGGGCTTGCGGAGCGAACTCTCCACCGCGTCCGGCCGGCGGAGGTAGAGCGGGTCCGGATCGAGAAGGACGGCCCGTTCCTCCGTGACGACCCGGGCCAGCCAGCCCGCACTCGGGCGGTGCGGTGCCACCGCGTGCGGGAAGGCCTCGGCGTAGAGGCGCGCTCCGTCACCGGCAACGGGCAGGGCGGTCGCAGCATCGGCCGGCTTCGAGACGTGAGGGCCGTCCGTGCGCCGCCCTTGGTCGTCGTACGCCGCCACGTAGACCTCCTTGCGACGCGCGTCCGTCGCCACCAGGAACTCGCCCCTCACCGTGCCGGTGTCGACGGCCTCGATCGCGATCACGTCGAGGGAGCACACGCCGTAGACCGGGACGTCCAGGACGTGGGCCAGCGTGCGGGCAGTGACCAGGCCGACACGCAGGCCGGTGAAGGGTCCGGGACCGACACCCACGGCGATCGCGGTCAGGTCCTGGCGCACCACTCCGGCGTCGGTGAGGACGGACGCGATCAGGGGCGCCAGCTGCTCCCCGTGCTTCATCGGGTGGTCGGAGACGCGCTCGGCCACGACCTCGTGGCCGTCGTGGAGCGCGACGCTCACGAGCGGAGTGGCGGTGTCGAACGAGAGAAGCACGGTCGTGAGGCTACTCAGGCGCTCACGCGGCGCACGTGGACGACACGAGGATCCAGCTCCTGGCCGTCCATCGCATCAGCCATCGCCCGACTGATCGTGACCTCCAGCCTGGAGTCGGTGAGGGCCTCCACGAGGCCGGCGCCCCACTCCACCACCGTGACCGCCTCGTCGAGCGAGGTGTCGAGGTCGAGGTCGTCGAGCTCGTCGATCCCGCCTAGGCGATAGGCGTCGACATGGACGAGGTCAGGCCCAGCGACCAGCGACGGGTGCACCCGGGCGATGACGAACGTCGGCGACGTCACGTCACCCCGGACCCCGAGCCCGCGGCCGATCCCCTGGGTCAGCGTCGTCTTGCCGGCCCCGAGCTCGCCGGTGAGCACCACGAGGTCGCCGGCGTGGGTCGACCTGCCCAACCGCTCCCCCAGCACCCGCATGTCGTCGGCGTCCGCGACGTCCCAGGACGACTCGAGCTCGCGCCGCAGCTCGAGGTAGGGCGAGGTGGCCTCGACCACCTGGAAGCCGTGCCGCTGCCAGAACGCAGAGGTGGCAGGGAGCTCTTCTCGGGCGAGCACCGCCAACCACCGATAGCCGAGGGTGCAGTCGACGGCTTGGGCCACCAGCGCGCTGGCGACGCCGTGCCCCTGTGCCTCCGGGACGACACCGAATCGGCGCAGCATCATCACGTCGGCGCGAGGACCGAAGAGCAGGGCACCCACCGGCCGGCCGTCGAGGGTGGCCAGCAGGCCCCCGTGCGTCCCGAGCTCGGCCCGGACGCTGGACACGGTCTCCGACAGCGCGTCGGCCGGTGGGTCCAGGACGGGTCGTGCCGCGAAGGCTGCGCCGACCACGGCGTGGACATCGGCGGCGGCGTCGGCTCCGACGCGGCGTACGTGCAGCGTCACAGCGCCTCGAGCCGCGCGAAGGCGTGCGAGATGAGGTCGTCGAGCTCGGCGTTGACGTCCGTGTGCCGCTCCAGGATCACCATGTGCCCGGCGCCCTCGCACTCCAGCAGGCTCGATCCCGGGATGCGGGCGTGCAGCTCGCGAGCGTGACTGATGTCGGTGATCTTGTCGTTGGTCCCGCAGATCACCGCTGAGGGCACCTGGCCCAGGACCTCCACGTGCTTGAACTTGTCGAGGCTGGCGAAGGTCGGATAGAAGTCGGCGACCACGGCGAACGGGGTGGCGTTGAGCATGTCAAAGGTGAAGTCGACGTAGTGGCCCGGCACGTCGTCGCCGAAGGCGTAGCGGTCCGTGACCACGTCTGCCAGGGCGTGCCCCCACTTGCGGGCCAGGTCGACGACCCGATGGCCATGGTCCAGGGTGCGCACGGCACGGCCCATGAACCGGCCACCCAGTCCGAGCGGCAGCATCGGGAAGAGGATCCGGCCCGGGTCGAGGCCACCTGCCGTGGTCGAGATCAGGGCAACCCCCACCACCTTGTCCCCGAACAGCTCGGGGAACTGCTCGGCCAGCGAGATGATGCTCATGCCGCCCATGGAGTGGCCGACGAGCACGCACGGCCCCGGCGAGGTCTGCTCGATCACCCGGAGCAGGTCGAGGCCGAGCTGATCGATGGTCGTGCGGTGATCCTCGGATCGCGCGGACCGACCGTGGGACCGCTGGTCGTAGAAGACAGTGCGGATCTGGCCGCGATAGCCGGCTCGCTGGAAGTGCCAGCTGTCGAGGTTGAGGGAGTAGCCGTGGGCGAAGATGACCGTGAGGTCCGCGCCGTCCTGGAGCTTCTTGCGGCGGCTCTTCGTCGCTACGACCTCGTCGACCTCCGCGTGGAGGTCGACGCCGTCGTCGGTGATGACGTTCAACGGCGTGCTGCGCAGCGAGCCGAAGGGGATCACGTCGCCCACGCCGCGCTTGGCGATCACCCGGTGCCGCTGCGCGACTCCGACGACGACACCCGCCGCCGCGAGTCCAGCGGCGCCGGCGGCCGCGCCCATCGCCCTGCGCTTGACGCTCATGACGTCGTCTCGTCCACGTAGCGCCTCGTGAGGCGGCCGCCGACCCGGGTCACGATCTCGTAGTTGATGGTGTCGACGGCCACCGCCCAGTCCTGGGCGGTGGGCTCACCATGAAGCCCTGAGCCGAAGAGCACCACCTCGGTGCCAGCGGGTGGGAGCTCTCCGTCGAGGTCGACCACGAACTGGTCCATGCACACCCGTCCCCGGATGGGTCGCCACGTGTCGCCCACGCGCACCGAAGCAGCGTTGCCTGCGGCTCGGGGGATGCCTTCGGCATACCCCGCAGGGATGATGCCGACGCTGGTGTCGCGTTCTGCCACCCAGGTGTGGCCGTAGGAGACGCCGTCACCCGCGGCGATCGGCTTGCTCATCACCAGCCTGGCTCGGACGCTCATCGCCGGGACCAGGTCGAGGTCGTGGGTGAATCCGGGAGCCGGGTCGAGGCCGTAGCTGGCGATGCCACAGCGGACGAGGTCGAACCGTGCCGAAGGACGGAGCACCGCAGCCGCGGAGTTGGCGAGGTGCCGCAACCCGGGCTGCACGCCGAGGGTCGCGGCCAGGTCGACCGCCTCGAGGAAGGCCTGCTCCTGCGCGTCGTTGGCGGGGTGAGCCGGTTCGTCGCTCGCTGCGAGGTGAGACCAGATCCCGGTGATGTCGAGCGCGCCCTGCCGCTCCAGCTCAGCGGCCCTGGAGAACAGCTGCAGCCAGTCGGCCCGGGACGCGCCACCACGCGCGAGGCCGGTGTCGAGCTTGAGCTGCACCCGGGGACGCGGACCGGCTTCGACGATCTCGTCGAGCTCCTCGATCGTGTAGGCCGTCAGGTCGATGTCCGCGGCCACCGCCACGTCGTAGTCCTCGCCCGGCACCGCCAACCAGCACAGCACCCGCCCGTCGTCGCCGGCAGCACGCAGGGCAAGGGCCTCGTCGAGGGTCGCGACGCCGAGCCAGTCGGCGCCCGCCTCGCGAGCCGCGCGGGCGACCGGCACCATGCCGTGGCCGTAGCCGTCGGCCTTGACCACCGTCATCATCGCCACGTCCGGGCCCACGATCTCGCGGAGGCGGCGGACGTTGTGCCGGATCGCCGCCAGGTCGACCACGATCTCCGCGCGCGCAGGACCGGTCGACGTCATGGGAGCAATCCTGTCACCCCTCACAGGAGGGATCGCAGCACACCGCCCACAGCGTGGGCGACGTCTCCCGCCACGAGCGGCCCTCCGGCGGACGCCTCGGTCGCTGCAGCACCGTGCACCCACGATCCGGCTGACGCGGCGTCCCAGGGCGAGAGCCCGGCCGCCAGCAGCGCACCGATCAACCCCGCCAGCACGTCTCCGGCTCCGGCGGTGGCCAACCAGGGCACCCCCGTCGTGGTGACCCGGACCAGGCCGTCCGGCCTGGCGATCAGCGTCCTGCGCCCCTTGAGCAGGACGACCGCCTCGAAGCGAACGGCTGCCGCCCGTGCGTGCTCGAGCGGACGGGCCTCGATCTCCTCGCGCGCGCAGCCCAACATGGCGGCCAGCTCCCCTGCGTGCGGCGTCAGCACGCACGGTATGCCGACAGGCCCGACCACATGAGCGAGCGCATCGGCGTCGATGACGACCGGGACCTCGTCGGTCAGCGCGCTCGCCAGCTCAGCCCCCGCGTGCTCTCCCCCGCCGGGCCCCACGACCCACGCCTGCACGCGGCCCGGACCGACGACCTCCGGATGGATGAGGCGGACCTGGTCAGCGACGGCGTCAGGGCCGGCGTAGCGCACCATCCCGACCAGCCCGCACGATGCGCCGGCCACGCACAACAGGGCCGCCCCCGGATAGGTCGGACTGCCGGCACGGATGCCCACGACGCCGCGGGTGTACTTGTGGGCCTCCCCGCCCGGTCGGGGAAGCAGTCGCGTCACGTCCGCCGGCTGGAGCGACTCCACCGATGCCTCGGGCAGGGTGAGCCCGATGTCGACCAAGTGGACGGCGCCGCAGGCGGCAGCCGCCGGATCCACCAGGTGCGCCACCTTGTGGGTCCCGAAGGTGATCGTCACGTCCGCGACGACGTGGGGGCCGTCGACCTCCCCGGTGTCCACTCCGACCCCGGACGGGACGTCGACCGACACCACTGGGATGCCGTCGAGGGACGCGAGTGCCGCAGCCGCTCCGGGCGTGAGACCAGGGCGGCCGCCGATGCCGACGATGCCGTCCACCGCGACGTCGGGTGGCGGTCCTTCCAGCGACTCCAGGACGCTGCCCCCGGCGACGAGCAGGGCCTCGAGCCCGGCCTCATGGTGTCGCGATCCCAGGAGCAGCACGTCCACCACCACCCCTCGACGACGCAGCAGCACGCCGGCGTACAACGCATCTCCGCCGTTGTCACCGGCACCCACGAGGAGCAGCACCCGCCGGCCATAGCCCCCACCGAGGAAGTCGAGCACGGCATGGGCCAGCCCGGTGGCAGCGCGGTCCATGAGCGCGCCGTCCGGCAGGGTCCGCATCAAGTCGTCCTCGCAGGAGCGGACCTGGGCGACTTGGTGGGCGAGACGCACGGCTCAGCGCATCGGGATCCGGAAGACCTGACCCGGGAAGATCAGGTCGGGGTCCTCGATGTCGTTGATGCGGACCATCTCGTCGACGGACGTGCCGGCTCGGGCACTGATCTCCTGGAGGGTGTCGCCCACCTCGACCGTGTAGGTGTCGAACACCTCCGGCGTGGTCTCGACCGGAGCGGCGGCCGGCTCGTCAGTCTTGGCCGTCCTCGAGGCCGCTGCTGTCTGCTTCGACGCCCGCGTGGAGACGGCATCCCTGAGAGCACCCTTGACGCTGTCCAGGAAACCCATTTCGCCACCTCGCGTGTTGTCGTCGACGTCCGAGCCCACGCTAGCCCAGCCGCTGGGTCAGCACTCCAGCACGACCACCGCGGAGGCGATCCCGGCGTCGTGGGACAGCGAGACATGCACGTGCTGGGCGCCCAGCGCCTCGGCCCGGGCAGCGACGGTCCCCCTCAGCACGAAGCGGGGACGGCCCGTCTCCTCCGACACGATCTCGGCGTCGTGCCAGGCGAGTCCGCCGGGGGCACCCAGAGCCTTGGCAATGGCTTCCTTGGCGGCGAATCGCGCCGCCAGCGACGCCAGCGGGCGAGTCGCCTCGGCAGCGGTGAAGAGCCGGTCGCGCAGCGCGGGCGTGCGTGTGAGGGACGCGCCGAACCTCTCGACGTCGACCACGTCGATGCCGACCCCGACGATCGTCACGTCTACTCGACCGTGACGGACTTGGCCAGGTTGCGCGGCTGGTCCACGTCATGGCCCATCCGGGTGGCGAGCTCGCAGGCGAACAGCTGGAGCGGGATGACGGCGACGATCGGCTGGAGCAGCGTCGGCACCTTCGGGAGCCGGATGAGGTCGTCGGCGTACGGAGTGATCGACTCGTCGCCCTCCTCGGCCAGGACGATGGTGTGGGCCCCACGCGCGCGGATCTCCTGGATGGCGCTGGCCATCTTCTGGTGCAGCTCGTCGCGGCCCTTGGGCGGGACGACGCAGAAGACCGGCAGCCCCTCCTCGATCAACGCGATGGGTCCGTGCTTGAGCTCGCCCGCGGCGAAGCCCTCGGCGTGGATGTAGGCGAGCTCCTTGAGCTTGAGCGCACCTTCCAGTGCGATCGGGAAGCCTGCGTGGCGGCCCAGGAACAGGACCGAGCGCGTCTCGGCGTGCTGCGCGGCGATGGCGTAGATCTCGTCCGCCCGGTCGAGCACCGTCTGCACGTGCTGCGGCATCTTGGCGAGCTCATCGAGGATCTGGGAGATCTCGTCGCCGAACTTCATGCCACGGACCTGGGCGAGGTAGAGACCGAGCAGGTAGCAGGCGACCAGCTGGGTCAGGAACCCCTTGGTCGACGCCACCCCGATCTCGGGTCCGGCGTGCGTGTAGATCACCGCGTCGGACTCCCGCGGGATGGTGGAGCCGTTGGTGTTGCAGATCGCGAGCACCCGGGAGCCCTGCGCCCTCGCGTGCCGGATCGCCATCAGGGTGTCGGCCGTCTCGCCCGACTGGCTCAGGGCGACGACCAGGGTGTCGCGGGTCAGGATCGGGTCGCGGTATCGGAACTCGTGGGAGAGCTCCACCTCGCACGGGATCCGGGTCCAGTGCTCGATCGCATACTTCGCGACCATCGCGGCGTAGTTGGACGTGCCGCAGGCGACGACGATGATCTTGTCGACCGTGCGCAGCTCGTCCTCCGAGATGCGCACCTCGTCGAGCTGCAGCCTGCCGCTGCCGTCGTGTCGGCCGAGCATCGCGTCGGCGAGGGCGCGCGGCTGCTCGAAGATCTCCTTGCGCATGAACCAGTCGTAGCCGTCCTTCTCCGCAGCCGACAGGTCCCAGTCGACGTGGTAGCGCTTGCCCTGCGCCGGCGTCCCGTCGAAACCGGTGACCTCGACCGCGTCGCGGGTGATCGTGACGACCTCGTCCTGTCCCAGCTCGAGCGCCTCCCGGGTGTGCTGGATGAAGGCAGCGACGTCTGAGCCGATGAAGTTCTCACCCTCACCGAGACCGACGACCAGCGGGGAGTTGCGGCGCGCCGCAACGACACGGGACGGGTCCTGGCCGTCGACCGCGACCAGCGTGAAGGCCCCCTCGAGGCGCTGACAGACCCGCTGCATGGCGGTCGTCAGGTCGGCTCCGGACTGCACCTCGAGCTCGAGCAGGTGGGCGGCCACCTCGGTGTCGGTCTCGGAGAGCATCTCGTGACCGGCGTCCTCGAGCTCGGCGCGCAGCGTCGCGAAGTTCTCCAGGATGCCGTTGTGCACGACAGCGACGCGGCGGTGCCGGCCGAGGTGCGGGTGGGCGTTCTGGTCGTTGGGGGCTCCGTGGGTGGCCCATCGGGTGTGGCCGATGCCGGTGGTTGCTGCGGGGAGGGGCGACTCGGAGATGGCCTTCTCGAGGTTGACCAGCTTGCCGGCGCGCTTGTCGGAGACGAGGACTCCGGTGCCGTCGGACATGTCCACCAGCGCGATCCCGGCCGAGTCGTAGCCGCGGTATTCCAGCCGACGCAGGCCCTCGATCACGACGTCCTGCGCCTGCTTCTCACCGACATATCCCACGATTCCGCACATGGTGCGGAGTCTACGCATCGGCACCCGTGCGGGCATGATCCCCAACCGGTGCAAGAATCCTGCGCATGTCGGACGCACCGGGGCTGTCCATCGCGAGTGAGTCATCCCCCTACGTGGAGCTCGAGCGGGCCGCCTGGGCAGCGCTGGCACAGGAGAGCGAGAGCCCGCTCACACCCGACGAGGTCCGCCAGCTCCGTGGGCTCGGGGACGAGCTGGACCTCCAGGAGGTCGAGCAGGTCTACCTCCCCCTGTCGCGGCTGCTGTCGATGTACGTCGCAGCAGCCGGCCGCCTTCACCGCAAGCAGGAGGAGTTCCTCCACCGCCAGCAGCCGCCGCGCACCCCGTTCGTCATCGGACTGGCGGGCTCCGTGGCCGTCGGCAAGTCCACGACGGCGCGCGTGCTCCAGCAGGTGCTGGCCCACTGGCCCGAGCACCCCAACGTCGCCCTCGTCACCACCGACGGCTTCCTCTATCCCAACGCCGAGCTCGAGCGACGCGGGATCCTGCACCGCAAGGGCTTCCCCGAGTCCTACGACCGCAAGGCGCTGCTGCGCTTCGTCGTCGACATCAAGTCCGGCCGCGACGAGGTCGAGGCTCCCACCTACTCCCACCTCGTCTACGACGTGGTCCCCGACGAGCGGGTCGTCATCAAGCGCCCCGACATCGTCATCATCGAGGGTCTCAACGTGCTGCAGCCCGCCCGGATCCGCGACGACGGCCGCACCGGCCTGGCCGTGAGCGACTTCTTCGACTTCACCGTCTATGTCGACGCGGCACTGTCGGACATCAAACGGTGGTACGTCGAACGCTTCCTGCGACTCCGCGAGACCGCGTTCGCAGACCCGGCGTCCTACTTCTACAAGTACGCCGCACTCACCCCCGACCAGGCGGTCGACGTGGCGACGCACATCTGGGACTCGATCAACGGCCCGAACCTCGTCGAGAACGTCGCTCCCACCCGTGGCCGCGCCACCCTCGTGCTCCGCAAGGACGCGGACCACTCGGTGCGCTACGTGCGGCTGCGCAAGCTGTGACAGATGGGGGCACTACCGCGACGGGGCCTGACGTCGTGCAGCCAGAGCGTTCCAACAGGCAATCCCCATGACGTCAGGGATCAGGTCTTCTTCTGGAGCTCGAGCAAGGTCTCGATGCTGCGATAGCCGAGGGCTTCGTTGACCGCGTTCATGTGCTGGTTGGCCTCGGCGTTGCAGGTGTCGACCGTGCGCAGGTCCGGCCAGGTCGCAAGGGCGAGGTCGTGGGTGGCGAGCTTGAGCGCCATGCCGAGGCGGTGTCCGCGGTGCGCCGGGTCGACGAGCGTGACGCCGATCTCGCCGTGTGTCGGGTCCGCCTCGTTGATGCGGACGTCGGAGCTGCCGGCCACCGACCCGTCCGGCGCGAGCGCCAGGGCTGTGAGCCGGCGACGCCCCGTCGCGACGTACAGCTGCTCCGCAGCGCGGAGCCGTTCAGGGGTCCACTCAGAGTCCTCGAGGTCCAGGTCCCCCAGCGGGATCTCGGCGATCAGCATGCCCAGCAGCCGACCGAACGAGGCCAGGTGCTCCTCGGGGCAGAGGGTGTCGAAGGTGACGATGCGATAGCCGTCGGCGGCCCGACCCACCCGCTCCACCAAGGTCCCGCGACGGGAGACGTAGTCGACCACCGACAGCTCCTTGAGGGACTCCCGGCTCGCCACCGCGTAGCCCAGGGCGATGGCGAAGGGCTCCCCGGGGGCGGTACCACCCGGCGGCACGTAGGCCTCGCTCTGGATCGTCGTACGCCCATCGGCCGCGGCCAGGGCCTCCAGCTCGCGTGCCAGCGCTGTGCCGACGCCCTCGCGAGCCCGCTCCGGCACGACGAAGGCGAACACCATGGCCGCGTGCAGGTTTTCGTTCAGCGACTTTGTCAGCAGACCAGCTCCCACCGTCCGGCCGGCGTCCGTCGCGCCCAGCAGCACGATCCCCTGCTCCGGGTTGTGGGCCGGCAGGGACACCCGACTCTGCTCCCACAGCGGCCATGGCTTGCCCGGTCGCTCCGCAGTCGCGGCCTTCCCGACCTCCCACCAGGCGCGCAGCGCGATCTCGTCGTGCGGGTCGATGACACGGATCTCCGGAGGCACCGCTCGACCCTAGGTCAGTTGCGCGCGACCAGCAGCCTGGTTTTCTCCGTCATGCCGCTCGTCAGGGCGACTGAGCCCTCATGCGGCGTACACACAGGAGGACTGGAAGAAGAAGCACCAGCCCGAGCACGAAGCTCGCCGCAGCGTAGGCCTGCTCGGCCTGGACACCACGGACGGTCAGGCCCGCGACCAGCAACAGCCCCACACCGCAGACCGCGGCCATGGCTGCTATGACCCACGCAGCCGCACGAGCCCTCGGAGCGGCGACCACTGCGACCAGGGCCGCCACCGTCGCCAGGAGGAGGGGCAGTCCACCCCAGATGATCGTGGCGAGGAACGAGCTGGCTGCCAGCCCGATCGAGCCATCCCCCAGCTCGAGGCCGCTCGACTCGATCGCGAAGGCAGCGGCGTTCCACACCACCACCGCGAGGACCAGCGTCAGGAATGAGCCGAGAGCCACCCCGCGCCACGACGGGCCGTACCCAGTCTCTTCAGTCATGGAAGCAGGATGTCAGCCCAGCCACGTCCGGGGCGCTGGTTGCGACAATCGGGGCCACTTCGCAGTGGCCTCGCCGATCTCGTCCGGCGTGTCGGCAGTTGTACGGCGTGTCGCGCGACTCACGCCACTGAGGTGGCCCTGGCGTCCTCGGGCTGCGCCCACCGGGCCCGCTCGACACACAGGACGAGGGGGACCAAGAGCACCAGAGCGAGCAGCAGGCTCACGACGCCGAACGCCGTCTCGGCCGTCGTCCGCGTGATCGACAGTGCCGCGACCGCCGCCAGGCCAAAGGCACTGAGCACCGAGAGCACGGCGATGCACCACGCAGCGGCGCGCGCCGTGTGCGGCCCACCGAAGGCGGCAACCAGTGACGCGACCAGCGACAGGAGGATGGGCACCGAGCCGTAGACGACTGTGATGATGAAGGAGGAGAAAGTCATGCCCCACCCGTCCTCTGGCCCCGCCAGCGCACTCTCGTCGATGGCGGATGCCGCCAGATTCAACGCCAGGGCGACCAGCCCGAGCGTCACGAAGGAGCCGAGGGCGATCGCGCGCCAGGACATGGGACGCCGGGTCTGGTTCATGACCACAAGGTGTCAGCATCGGGGTGCGGGGGCGATGAGCCCGCGTGCTCAGCCTCAGAGGGCGAGCTGGGCCTTGACCACGTCGGCGAGTCGGTGGGCGACGTCATGGGCGAGGTCGTGCGTCGGGGCCTCGACCATCACCCGGACCAGGGCCTCGGTGCCCGAGGGCCGGAGCAGGATCCGACCGGAGTCCCCCAGTGCGGCTTCCTCCTCGGCCACGGCCGCGGCCAGGACGGCGTCCTCGTCGGTGCGGGACTTGTCCACGTCCGCCACGTTGACGAGCACCTGCGGCAAGCGAGTCATCACCCCCGCCAGCTCCCTCAGCGAGGTGCCGGTAGCGGCCATCCGCTGCAGCACCTTCAGGGCGGTCAGGATGCCGTCACCCGTGGTGGCGTGGTCGGAGAGGATCACGTGTCCGGACTGCTCGCCACCGAGGTTGTAGCCCGAGATCCGCATCGCCTCGAGGACGTAACGGTCGCCCACCTTGGTCTGGCGGACTCCCACGCCCGCGCCCTTCATGGCGTGGACGAAGCCGAGGTTGCTCATCACGGTCGCCACCACCGTGTCCTTGACCAGGGTGCCCTCATCGCGCATGGCGAGCGCCAGGACGGCCAGGATCTGGTCGCCGTCGACGACGTTGCCCTCCTGGCACACCGCCAGGCACCGGTCGGCGTCGCCGTCGAGTGCGAACCCGGCGTCGGCTCCGTGCTCCAGGACGGCGGCCTGGAGTGACTCCAGGTGGGTCGAGCCGCAGTCGTCGTTGATGTTCAGGCCGTCGGGGTCGGCATGGATGCTGATGACCTCCGCGCCGGCCTCGCGCAGGGCCCGGGGTCCGACCTCGGAGGCGGCACCGTTGGCACAGTCGAGCACCACCTTGAGACCGCGCAGCGGCTCGGGTGTCGCGGCGACGAGGTGGCTCGCGTAGGCGGTCACGGCGTCGGCGTACGGCGAGACGCGGCCCACGTCGCCACCGGTCGGCCGCTGCCACTCCTCGCGCATGCGCTTCTCGATCGCGACCTCGATCGCGTCATCGAGCTTGAGCCCTCCGCGGGCGAGGAACTTGATGCCGTTGTCGGGCATCGGGTTGTGCGAGGCCGACAGCATCACGCCCAGGTCGGCGTCGAGCGCGCCGGTGAGGTAGGCGACACCCGGTGTCGGCAGCACTCCCAGGAGGAGGACGTCGACGCCGGCCGAGGCGAGACCTGCGACCACCGCCGCCTCGAGGAACTGCCCCGAGATGCGGGTGTCGCGTCCCACCACAGCCCTCGGGCGGTGCCCGGCGAACTCGCCGCGGTCGGCGAGCACGTGTGCTGCGGCAACAGAAAGGTCCAGGGCCAGCTCCGCCGTCAGTGCGACGTTAGCCAGACCCCGGACCCCGTCCGTGCCAAAGAGGCGAGTCATGCGGTCAGATCAGCGCTTGCTGAACTGCGAGGCCTTGCGAGCCTTCTTGAGTCCGGCCTTCTTGCGCTCGACGGCGCGGGCGTCACGCGTGAGCAGCCCGAGCTTCTTGAGCTCGGCGCGGTTGGCGTCGATGTCGATGGCGTTGAGCGAGCGGGCCACGCCGAGACGCAGGGCGCCGGCCTGACCGGCGATGCCGCCGCCGTGGATGCGGCACAGCACGTCGAAGCGGCCCTCGAGCTGCAGCGCGACGAACGGCTCGTTGACGATCTGCTGGTGCAGCTTGTTGGGGAAGTAGTCCTCCAGCGTGCGGCCGTTGACCGTCCACTGGCCGGTGCCCGGGACGAGCCGGACGCGGGCGACGGCTTCCTTGCGGCGGCCGGTCGCGGCACCGGGAGCGATCGTCGCGGGACGCAGCGGGGCGTCGGCGGACGGGGCGCTCTCGGAGCTGTAGGCGACGCCGTCGGCGTCGGTCTCGAAGGTCTCTTCGACCTCTGACGTGGTCTCGATGTTCTCAGTCACTGTTCGGTCCTATGCGCTTACTGGGAGACCTGGGAGATCTCGAACGGGATGGCCTGCTGTGCCACGTGGGGGTGCTCCGGGCCGGCGTAGACCTTGAGCTTCTTCAGCACCTGACGGCCGAGCTTGTTCTTGGGGAGCATGCCCCAGACAGCGCCCTCGATGGCCTTGCGAGCGTCCTTCTCGAGGAGCTCACCGAACGGCGTCGAGGAGAGGCCGCCGGGGTAACCCGAGTGGCGGTAGGCAAGCTTGGTGACCTTCTTGTTGCCCGAGAGGGCGACCTTGCTGGCGTTGATGATGATCACGAAGTCGCCCATGTCCATGTGCGGAGCAAAGGTCGGCTTGTGCTTGCCGCGGAGAAGGTTGGCGGTCTGGACGGCGAGGCGTCCCAGGACCACGTCGGTGGCGTCGATGACGAGCCACTCTCGCTGGATGTCAGCGGGCTTGGGGCTGTACGTGCGCACGGCTGTATCCCGATCTCGTTCGTAGTGCCAGATGGGGGATGTCCCACCCGGTGTGGTGCTGCGGCTTCTGACGAACACTGCCCAGCTCGCCGCTTGAATGAACACAGCGTCTGGGTCTGCACCCGGATCCGTGCGGATCATGGGTGCGGCAGGAGTCGCGACCAGCAAGATTACGCCCGGCACACCCGGGGGTCAAAACGCCGCAGCCACGGCACGCCGAGCAGCCGACGGCGGCCGGACCGGGTTGGCGTGGCCTGCGGGGTCGCGGCTAGGTTGGACGGACTCCATTGACTTCCAGGACAGGAGCCGACGTGACCGACGTAGCGGCCAACTCCGACTCCCTGACCGTACGCGACAACCGCACCGGCCAGGAGTACGACATCCCGATCACGGATGGGACGATCAACGCCAAGGACCTCGGCCAGATCAGGACCGACGAGAACACCCCAGGACTTGCGACGTACGACCCCGGCTTCGTCAACACAGCCTCGTGTCGAAGCGCCGTGACCTACATCGACGGCGACAAGGGCATCCTCGAATACCGCGGCTACCCCATCGAGCAGCTGGCTGAGAAGTCCAACTTCCTCGAGGTCGCCTATCTCCTCATCCACGGCGCACTCCCCACCAAGGCGGAGTACGACAGCTGGGTGCACGAGATCACCTACCACACGTTCGTCCACGAGAACGTGAAGTCCTTCATGGAGGGCTTCCGCTACGACGCGCACCCGATGGGGATGCTGATGGCGTCTGTCGGTGCGCTCTCGACGTTCTACCCCGACGCGCGCAACATCGGCGACGCCGACAACCGGCACATGCAGATCGTCCGCATGATCGCGAAGATGCCGACGCTGGGCGCCTGGTCCTTCCGGCACGCGCAGGGCAAGCCCTTCGTCTACCCCGACAACGACCTCGGCTACACCGCCAACTTCCTCTCGATGCTCTTCAAGATGAGCGAGAAGAAGTTCGAGGCCGACGAGCGTCTGGTCAAGGCCCTCGACGTCCTGTTCATCCTCCACGCCGACCACGGGCAGAACGCGTCCACCAACGCGGTCCGCTCGGTGGGCTCGACCCAGGTCGACCCCTACTCGGCCGTGGCCGCCGGTGTCGGTGCGCTCTTCGGTCCGCTGCACGGCGGCGCCAACGAGGCCGTGCTGCGCATGCTGCGGCGCATCGGCAGCACCTCGGAGATCCCCGCATTCATCGAGGGCGTCAAGGACGGCAACGAGAAGCTGATGGGCTTCGGTCACCGGGTCTACAAGAACTACGACCCGCGCGCCAAGATCATCAAGAAGTCCGCCGAGGACGTCTTCGAGGTCACCGGCACCAACCCGCTCCTCGACATCGCCAAAGAGCTGGAGAAGATCGCGCTCGAGGACGAATACTTCGTCAAGCGCAAGCTCTACCCCAACGTCGACTTCTACTCCGGCCTGATCTACGAGGCCTTCCAGTTCCCGCCCGAGATGTTCACCGTCCTCTTCGCCATCGGCCGCACGCCGGGCTGGTTGGCGCAGTGGCTCGAGCTGGTCCAGGACAAGGACCAGAAGATCGCGCGCCCCAAGCAGATCTACACCGGTGATCGCGAGCTGACGTTCACACCGTCCTCCGAGCGCTGGTCCTGAGCACCGCCCGGGTCGCGCGGCGCAGCCGCGCGACCCGCAGCGGTGCGAACGGCGCAGCCCGGCGTCAGCCGGGCAAGCCGGACAGTGCGCGGCGCAGCCGCGCGACCCGCAGCGGTGCGAACGGCGCAGCCCGGCGTCAGCCGGGCAAGCCGGACAGTGCGAGGGGCGCAGCACGGCGACAGCCGGGCAAGCCGGGATGCTGAGCGTCTGGCGCACGCCCGGGATGCCCCAGCTGGGGCTCCTCTCGGTCGTCGGTTTCGCCGGGTACGCCGCACTGCTGGCCGTCGCTCCGCTGTGGGCCATCCGCGGCGGAGCCTCCGAGGCGGGCGGGGGGCTCGTCAACGGCGTCCTCCTCGGCGCCACCGTTCTGGCGCAGCTGCTCGTGCCGCGTGCGCTGGCCGCCTTCGGGACCCGACGCGTCCTGGCCGCGGGGCTGCTGCTCCTCGGGCTCCCCGCCCCGGCCTACCTCCTGTCCGACGGCCTGGCCTGGGTGCTCGCCCTCTCGGCACTGCGCGGAGTCGGCTTCGGCGTCCTCACCGTCACCGGGTCGGCCGCCGCCGCCCACCTCGTCGATCCGGCACGCCGTGGTCGGGCGATCGGCGCGTACGGTCTCGCGGTCGCCGTACCGAACCTGCTCCTGCTCCCGGCGTCCGTGCCCCTCGCCGAGGGCCTGGGCTTCGCGTGGGTCTTCTGGATCGCCGCGTTGCCCGTCCTCGGTGTCCCGGCGGCGCTCGGGCTGGGGGCCGTGCTCCGGGACCTCGGGCACGACCGACCCGCACCCGCCACCTCCCGGGCCGGCCGCCCGGACCCCCGGACGCTGCTCGTCATGGTGCCGCCGATCCTCGTGCTGTTCGCCGTCACCATGGCCGGCGGCGGGCTGCTGACCTTCGCCCCCCTTCTGGCAGGCCCGACGACGGCGATGGCCCTGCTCCTCGGGATGGGTCTGACCGCGACCCTCGCCCGCTGGTTGGTCGGGCACGTCGCCGACCGGCACGGTGCGTCGCGGTTCCTGGCGCCCCTGCTCGTCGTCGCGGCGGCAGCCACCGCCGGGTGTGCCTGGGCGGTCCACCACCGCCACCCGGTCGCCCTGGTCGTGGCCGCGACCGTCCTGGGGATCTCGTACGGCGCCCTGCAGAACCTCACCCTCGTCGCTGCGTTCGCGGCCGCAGGACCGGGCCGCATCCCCGTCGCCAGCGCCGGCTGGAACATCGGCTTCGACGCAGGCACGGCCTCCGGCGCCATGCTCGTGGGCGCGCTGGCCGCGTCCTGGTCCTTCCCGGTCGCCTTCGTCGTGATGGCTGCCGTCCTGCTCGCCACGGTCCTCGTGACCCCCTTCCCGCGGCGACTCAGCGCTCGAACACAGCTGTCGTCCGGCCAGGCACCGTGACGCCGTCGGCTGCTGCAGTGCTCACCTTGACGACGCCGTCACTGCCGGCAGCCTGCACGTCGTGGAGCCTCCAGCCGGCGCCGGTGCCGCTGACCGTCTGCTCGCCCGGGGTGGCGTTGAAGACGACGAGCACCCCGTCCCGGTCGGCGTCGGCATCGGCGCCTGCTGTGTCGTCGATGAGCATCGCAATGACACCGGGCGTGGCGTCCAGGAAGCTGACCTTGGCCTGGATGGCGTCGTAGGAACCGAGCCGGAACAACGGAGACGACATCCGAATCCTCAGCAGGTCCTGAGCGCGCTCATGCGCAGCGTCCATGGCGGCCGCGTTCGGCTTCAGCGCCGCATCGGCGAGCAGGGGGCGCATGAAGTCCCACTTCGCCTCGTTGTCGGCTCGCAACGGCAACCCGGAACCGAAGGTGTGCTCTCGGCGCTCCCAGTCGATCCGGTTGAACCAGTCGCCCGAGTCGTAGGAGTTGCGGTCCAGGGACTTCGAGCGCAGCAGGTCGGTTCCGGCGTGCCAGAACACCACTGTCTGGGAGAGCGCGACGGTCGACAGTGACACGGTGTTCATCCGCACGCGGTCTGCCATGGAGGTTCCTTGCGGCAGCTTGAAGGCGAGAGAGTCGAACAGCGTCTCGTTGTCGTGGGCGTCGACGTAGGTGATGGTCTCTGCCGGGTCGGCGGCGTAGCCGGCCGGCTGACCGTTGTAGTCGACGTCCTTGCCGGTGACGGTCGCCCCGCTGGAGTCGCGGAACGAGAAGTCCGCGAGGTTGCCGGCCAGGCCGAGCTTGACCAGGTCCTGGGCGTGCAGGAGGTCGGCCCGTTGCTCGTCGGGACTGCCGTTGACCGGGGCGCCGTTGGGGTCGGTGAAGAGCCCGGAGCCGAAGCCCTGGACGCGCGGGTCCGCGTCGAAGGGACCGCCACCGCGGACGGCGTCACGCAGGCGGTCGCTGAATGAGCCGATCCCAGTGCCGGCGAGATTGAGCTGGGTGGCCTGCACGAAGCGCGCGTCGTCGGCCACCTCGCCGAAGTTCCAGCCCTCGCCGTACAGATAGATCGAACGTCCGTCGACGCCGTCGCGACGGATCGTCAGGTCGTCGAGCGCCGCTCTCAGCCGCTGCATGTTCTCGAGGCTGTGATGACCCATCAGGTCGAAACGGAAACCGTTGACCTTGTAGTCGCGCGCCCACGTGAGCACCGAGTCGATCATCAGCTTCTCCATCATCGCGTGCTCGGTGGCGGTGTTGGAGCAACACGTGGAGCTCTCGACGGCACCGGTGGCGTTCAGGCGGTGGTAGTAGCCGGGCACGACCTTGTCGAGCACGGACTTCGCGTCCTGGCCGTCGGCGGCGGTGTGGTTGTAGACGACGTCCATCACGACCTGCAGCCCAGTGCGGTTGAGTCCCTGGACCATCCGGCGGAACTCGACGGTGCGTTGCGTGCCGTTCGGGTCGGTGGCGTACGACCCTTCGGGCGCGGTGTAGTGGAGGGGGTCGTAGCCCCAGTTGAAGCCGTCGCCCGAGCGGATGTCGTCGACGCACGCCTGCTGTTCGGGCGAGTCGGGCGGCAGGGACGCCAGGTCGCAGCCGGGCACGCTCTGGGCGGCGCGCCGCTCCTCGATCGTGGCGATGTCGAAGACCGGGAGCAGGTGCACGGTGTTGAGGCCCGCGTCGGCGAGCCGACGCAGGTGCCGCATGCCGGCGGTGTCGTCGCGGGCGAAGGCGAGGTAGGTGCCGCGTTCGGCCTGCGGGACGGTCTTGTCCGCGATCGAGAAGTCCCGGACGTGCAGCTCGTAGACGTTGCGGTCCTCGGGCTGCGCGATCACGGGCGGCTGGGTCTGGGACCAGCCGGGAGGCGCCAGGGCGGGATCAGCCAGGTCGACGATCAACGACTGTGCCGAGTTGGCGGTGAGGGCGACCGAGTAGGGGTCGGTGACGGTGTTGGTGACGACCCGCTGCAGGCGCGGGGAGAAGACGCGCACCTCGTAGGTGTACGGCGCCCCCTTCCAGGAGCCCGGGCCGGTGACCGTCCAGGTGCCGTCGGCGTGCCGGTCCATCGGCAGCCGGCGGCCGCGGACCACCGCTGCCACGTCCTGCGCCGTCGGCGCCCAGAGACTGAGCGTGGGCCGTCGGCTCTTCCACGTCACGCCCAGCGTCCGGGCGGCGGCTGCGGCGTACACGTCGTCGAGCACTCCCGGCACCTGCACCCCTGTCGCGTCGCGCAGGGTCCCGTCGGCGGCGTACGACGCCACGGCGAGCTGGCCGGTGAGGATCTCGGACACCCTGTTGACGGCCGCCGGGTCGAGGCGGAAGGCCTCATGGTCGGCGAGGTGCGGGAAGTCCGCGACGACGTCCGCCGGCAGGCCGGCGGGGTCGTGGACCAGACGCGCGCTCGAGCCGCCGGTGACCGCCTCGGCGTCCACGGCGAGGTCGGCCTGTTGCGACCAGTGCAGGCGGTAGCGCCCACTGGCGCCGTCCGGGACGTCCCAGGCAACGAGGCCTGCGCGCAGCCAGTGCGCTCTAGCCTTGGTCAGGTCGGGCGCGGCCCCGGCGGCCCGGGTGCCGATGCTCAGGACGTGCGTGGCCACGTCGTAGGTGAAGACCACCTCGCCCCCCGATGCCGGCACTGTGAAGGGGATGTTCGCACCGCCCGCGACTCCGTCCTTGCCGTAGTTCTCGGTCCACGAGAGCCCGTGGGCGACCTTGGTCTCGTAGTCGCCGGCAGGCAGGGCGCCGGTGGCGAACGTGTAGCTGCCATCGCCATCGAGGTCCTTGAGCCAGCCGCGCATGCAGTCCGGCGACCAGTCGCCGGGGCAGCCGAGCTCGGACTGCATGTTGCCCGCCAGGGTCACGATTGGTCCGTTGGCGTCGGTGGTGATCCAGTGGGAGCCGTGCTCGTAGTAGAAGGTCACCGCCTGCTCCGAGTCGAGCTTCAGTGCCAGGTTGCCACCCCCGGGGGTGCCCCCTGCGCCGTAGTTCTCGTCCCAGCTGCCGTTGATGGCTGCCTTGAACTCGTAGTCGCCGGCGGGCAGCGTGACCGTCCGCTTCCAGACGAGGTCCTTCGCGTCGAGGGACATCTGGGCCTCTGGACAGTCGGGCGACCAGTCGGAGGCGCAACCGATCTCGGAGTTGTGGCTGCCGGGCATCGA
Organism: Nocardioides sp.; assembly: GCF_035576065.1. Taxonomy (GTDB): domain Bacteria; phylum Actinomycetota; class Actinomycetes; order Propionibacteriales; family Nocardioidaceae; genus Nocardioides. The sequence continues at coordinate 79,523 of NZ_DATLWX010000001.1, read as the reverse complement.
GACCGCACCGGGCTGGGTGACCGGGCCGGAGCCGCCCCCACCACCGCCGGGAGTCGGCTCTGCCTCCGGGTCGCCGACCGAGGCTGAGGTCGACGCTACCGAGAGGTTGCCGGAGCTGTCGCGCAGCACGGCGCGGTATTCGACCAGCGTGCCTCGAGCCAGCCCGCCGGTGTCGTGGAAGACGCGGTACGGCGCGTTGTCGTCGGTGCCGAGCGGCGTCCACTCCTTGGCCCCGACCGGACGCCAGGCGACCGTCACCTGGTTGAAGCCGCCATCGGGCACACCCACGGTGATCGGCGAGCGACCGCCGACCACCCCGCCGGCAGACGGCTTCTCGAAGTGCACGGCCGGGGCTTGGGCGCGCCCGGCGAGCGTGCCGGCAGCGCGCCACACCACTGCTGAGAGTGGGGGCACCGTGACGGTGACGCGGCCTTCCGCATCACTGCGCAGCGACGTACGGGCGGCGGGCCAGACCTGCTTGAAGGTCCCCCGGCGCATCTCGGTGCCGAAGGTGACCGTCTTGGCAGTCGTGGCGTTGTTCAGCGCGACGACGTGCTCGCGCCGCTCCCGGGCGTCGATGCGACTGAAGGCGAAGACACCCGCGTCGTTCGAGGAGTAGCGGTGCAGCTGCGCGCCATCGGCGAGAGCCGGATAGCGCGTGCGCAGGCGAGCGAGGTCGCGGATAGTCGTGTAGAGCGGGTGGGTGGTGTCGAAGTTGGCCTGGGCCGTGGTCGCGTCGGTGCCGAGCAGGTCGTTGTCGTTGTACGACGCCACCTTGCTCGGGAACATGTCCTCGCGAGCGTCCTTGTCACCGCCGTCTCCTACGAACCCCTGCTCGTCGCCGTAGTAGACGACCGGCTGACCGCGGGTGAGGTACATCAAGGAGTGGGCGAGCCGGTCGCGCTCAAGCGCCTGCTCACTGCCGGCGAGGAATGTCCCGATCCGGCCCATGTCGTGGTTGCCGAGGAAGGTCGGCACGGCGTAGGCGTTGGAGTCGGTGTCGGTGTAGTGGTCGTCGGCGGCGTAGAAGTCGCGGAGCCGGCGGGTGGGAGCACCCTTGGCGAAGCCCGTGCCCGTGCTCTGGAAGCCGAAGTCGAGGGTCGCGTCCATCCGACCGGTGGTGCTGAACGTCGACAGGTAGGCCGGGTCGGCGTCATACACCTCGCCGAAGGCGAAGAAGTCGTCGTTGCCTCGCGAGGCGGCGTGCTCGCGGATCGCCGGGGCGAACTCCTGCCAGAACTCCAGGTTGACGTGCTTGACGGTGTCGATGCGGAAGCCGTCGATGCCGAAGTCGACCCAGGTCTTGTAGATGTCGGTCATCCCGTCCACCACGTCCGGCTGCTCGGTGAAGAGGTCGTCGAGGCCGACGAAGTCGCCATACAGCGAGGACTCACCGGCGAAGGTCGAGTCACCGCGGTTGTGGTAGTTGGTCGGGTCGTTGAGCCAGGCCGGGACCTTGACGGTACGGTCCGCCTCCGTGCGGAACTGCGGCGTGTAGGGGAACGACGTGGTCGGGTCCAGCTCGGGGAAGGTGTCCTTGCCGGCGAAGTCGCGGTCGTCGAAAGGCTGGCCGGAGGCATCGCGGTAGGGCTCGGAGTCCTTGCTGATGTAGGGGTGGGTCGCCTCTTCGTGGTCGATCACGTCAGCCGTGTGGTTGGTGATGATGTCGAAGAAGACCTTGATGCCTCGCCCGTGGGCCTTGTCGATGAAGGCCTTGAGCTCGGCGTTGGTGCCGAAGTGCGGATCGATCCGGGTGAAGTCGGTGACCCAGTAGCCGTGATAGCCGGCGCTCGCGTCGGCGCCAGCGCCCTGGACGGGCCGGTTCATGAAGCTGGGGGTGAGCCAGATGGCGGTCGTCCCCAGGCCGGCGATGTAGTCGAGCCGTTGGGCCAGACCCGCGATGTCGCCGCCGTGGAAGAAGCCCTTGTCGGTCGCGTCCAGGCCCGTCACCATCCGGTCGCCGGAGAGGCCGCCTGCATCGTTGCCCGGGTCGCCGTTCTCGAACCGGTCGGCCATGACGAAGTAGAACTGCTCGCGCGTCAGGGGCGCACGCAGAGATGTCCCGGCGAGCGCCTCGTCCCCGGCAGTCGGCCTGCCCACCGGCTGTGCGGCGGGCGCGACGGCCACGCGGTGGCTTGCGTCGTCGTAGGTGAAGCGAAGCTTGGCGGGGTGGGACAGCACGAGCGGCAAGTTCGCCCCTCCGGCCGCACCGTTGGCGCCGTAGTTCTCGGCCCATGATCCGTTGATCGTCACCTTGAACTCGTAGGTGCCAGCCGGGACGTCTGCGGTCAGCGCCCACGAACCGTCGGCCTGGAGAGACAGGCTGGACTGCACGCAGTCGGGGACCCAGTCGGCGGTGCACCCGACCTCGTCCTGCAGATTCCCGACCAGGGTCACAGAGGCCGGAGGTTCGGCGCGGTGCTCGGCTCGGGCCGGGGTCAGCGGTGAGATCGTGGCAAGAAGAGTGGCGAGGCCGGTGACGGCCAACAGCGGACGACGCACGATTTCTCCCGAGAGATGGGGGCGGGTGTGGCGTGCGTCACGATAGGAGCCTCTTGGCAGATATTGCAACGGCTGCAAGATCTTTCATAGGCCGTGGACGTGAACGGCTGCAGATCTTGCAGCGCCGGTCTTCTTGGCCAGCCCCCAGCGGCCTTTCAGCCTTCCCCCAGACTCGCGGGCAACCATGGGGAGATGATCTCCGCACCTCGCACCGACCATCCGCTCGACCCCTACGGCGCGCAGGGCATCATCGACCCTGCGGGATCACGCACGGGGGCCGGCAGCAACCGGCCACGGCGTCTGAGCTCGCTGGCTGCAGCCGTGGTCCTCACCTCGCTGGTCGTGGGTGGCGGGGCCGGCTTCGGGGGCGCGGCGCTCTGGGACCAGACGCAGGACGACACCCCCTCAGCTCGTACGCCGCCGAGCGCGACGACGACCGTCTCGGACCGGGCCGACGAGCCGGCCGAGGAGGGCTCGGCCGACGGCTCGGCGAGCGGCTCGGCGGACGGCTCAGTCGAGGACGTGGCCGCCGCGGTGCTGCCCTCGGTCGTGAAGATCGACGTCGCCGGCCCGGAGGGCGCGGGCTCCGGCTCGGGCATCATCCTCAGCTCGGACGGCATGATCCTGACCAACAACCACGTCGTCGACGCCGCCAGCGGCACGGGCCAGATCGTGGTGAGCTTCGCCGACGGGACGAGCGCTGGGGCGACCATCCTGGGAGCAGATCCCCTGACTGACACCGCCGTCATCCAGACTGAGGGCGTCAGCGACCTGGACGCGGCCGTCATCGGCACCTCGGCCAGCCTCGCCGTGGGGCAGGAGGTCGTCGCCGTCGGCTCTCCGTTCGGCCTCGACGCCACCGTCACCAGCGGCATCGTGAGCGCGCTGGACCGACCCGTCAACGTGGGGCGGGACACCAGTGGCAACTCGACTACCTATCCCGCCATCCAGACGGACGCGGCCATCAATCCCGGCAACAGCGGCGGCCCGCTGGTCGACATGTCGGGCGCTGTCGTGGGGATCAACTCCTCCATCCGCACAGCCGCGTCACAGTCGGGACAGCAGGGCCCGGCGGGCTCCATCGGCCTGGGCTTCGCCATCCCGATCGACGGGGTCATGCCCATCGTGGAGCAGATGGGTGCTGGTGAGACCCCTACGCACGCGCGGCTCGGGATCGAGGTGGGCACGGCATCCGGCGAAACCGGAGCGCTCATCAGAGGCGTCACCGCGGGGTCGACCGCGGACGAGGGAGGCCTGGCACCCGGAGACCTCATCACCCGGATCGAGGACGCCCGCATCACCGACGCCGACTCGCTCGTGGCCACGGTCCGCTCTTACCGTCCCGGCGACACCGTCGCCCTCACCTGGCTCAGCGGCGACGAGGAGAAGACAGGCGACTTCGTGCTGGACTCCGACGCCGAGTGACCGGCGCCTGTGCTCCGCGCCCATCGCAGCGTGTGGACGCACGCGACATGATGGGAGGGCCCGTCGGCCACGCCCCACAACAAGGAGCAGCATGCAGCTCGAGCTGTCCGCAGAGGACGCCGCCTTCCGCGAGGAGATGCGCTCCTTCTTCACCACCGAGTTCCCTCAGGACATCCGCGACACCGTGCTTGAGGGACGAGAGCTGTCCCAGGAGCAGATCGTCCGGAGCCAGCAGGCGCTGAACGCGGCGGGGCTGGCTGTGCCCCACTGGCCCGAGGAGTGGGGAGGGCGCGGATGGACCGACCTCAAGCGCCACCTGTGGCACGAGGAGATGCAGGCAGCCGGCGTGCCGACACCGCTCGCCTTCAACGCCTCGATGATCGGGCCGGTGATCGCCCAGTTCGGCACCGAGGAGCAGAAGGCGCGCTTCCTGCCGGCGACGGCCAACCTGGACATGTGGTGGTCGCAGGGCTTCTCCGAGCCGGATGCCGGCTCCGACCTCGCCAGCCTGCGCACCACCGCAGTGCGCGACGGCGACGACTGGATCGTCAACGGGCAGAAGACCTGGACCACGCTGGGTCAGTTCGGCGACTGGATCTTCACACTGGTCCGCACCGACCCCGAGGTGAAGAAGCAGGCCGGCATCTCGATGCTGCTCATCGACATGACCCTGCCCGGGGTGGAGGTCCGCCCCATCGAGCTGATCGACGGCTCCTACGAGGTCAACGAGGTCTGGTTCGACGACGTGCGCGTGCCCGGCGACCTGATGGTCGGTGAGCTCAACAGCGGCTGGACGATCGCGAAGTTCCTGCTCGGCAACGAGCGGGTCGGCGTCGCGCCGGTCGGCGCCACCAAGCGCGCCCTGGCCACGCTCAAGCACAACGCCGGCGACCTCCTCGACGACCCGCTGACCCGCGCTCGGGTGGCCGAGCTCGAGAACGAGCTGCTGGCGCTGGAGCTCACCGCACTGCGCGTCGTGGCCCACTCCGCCGGGGGCGAGCCGCACCCGGCGTCCTCGGTGCTCAAGCTCAAGGGCACCGAGCTGCAGCAGGCCGTCAGCGAGCTCGCGCTCGACCTGGCCGGTCCCGGCTCCTTGGCGTACGGCGCCGAGGACGACTCCGAGGTCCCGGGCTGGGCCCGCCGCTCCACCCCGACCTACCTCAACCTCCGCAAGGCCTCGATCTACGGTGGCTCCAACGAGATCCAGCGCCAGATCATCGCCCGCACGATCCTGGGACTCTGACATGGACTTCACCTACGACGACGAGCAGACCGCCCTCCGCGAGGCGGTCCGCGGGCTCGCGACCAAGGCATACGGCAGCTTCGAGAGCCGGCGACAGGTCGTCGCCAAGGCGCCCGGCTTCGACGAGGCCCAGTGGACCCGGCTGGCCGAGATGGGCGTCCTGGGACTGCCCTTCAGCGAGGACGACGGCGGGGTCGCGGCCGGGCCGGTCGAGATCGGCCTGGTCTGCCAGGAGCTGGGCCGGGCGCTTGCCCCCGAACCTTTCCTCGCCTCCGTGGTGCACGCCGGCGGCCTCGTTGCGGCGGCCGGCTCGCCCGAGCAGCGCAGCGACCTGCTGGGCCGCCTCGCCGCCGGCGAGATCGTGCTCGCTGCCGCCGACACCTCACCGGGCGACCGATGGTCCGCCGACGGCAGTGGCGTCACAGCTGCCCAGGACGGTGAGGCCTGGACCCTCACGGGTGTCCGCGACCCGGTCCCCCACGGCGCTCGCGCCGACCACCTCGTGGTGACCGCCTCGCTGCCCGACGGCGGCACGGGACTCTTCGTCGTCGAGGCCTCCGCGGCCACCCGCAGCGACTACGCCGTCATCGACGGCAGCCGCGCTGCCCGGGTCGAGCTGGACGCCACGCCCGCCGAACCCCTCGGCGAGCCCGGCCGCGACCTCACGACCACCATCGCCACCATCAGCGACATCACGCGGATCATGGGCGCCCAGCAGGCCCTCGGCGTCATGCAGGCGCAGGTGGCGTCGACGACCGACTACCTCAAGAGCCGCAAGCAGTTCGGCGTCACGCTCAACTCGTTCCAGGCCCTGACGTTCCGCGCCGCGGACATGTACGTCTCGCTCGAGCTGGCCCACAGCGTGGCGGACTGGGCCACGATGATCGTCGGTTCCGGCACCCGCGCGGACATTGCGTCGGCCGCCGACCGGGTGGGTCTCCAGGTCTCGCGCGCGGCCCGCCACATCGGCCAGGAGGCGATCCAGCTGCACGGAGGGATCGCGATGACGGCCGAGTACTCCGTCGGCGTACGAACGGCGCATCTCGCCGTGCTCGAGCAGTGGCTCGGCGGCGCGCAGCACCACCTGACGCGCCTGGCCGGGACCGTGACCGAGCACGAGACAGTCGAAGCGCTCAGCTGATGGACCTCTCCCTCTCCGACGAGCAGCAGGCGTTCCGCGAGCTCGCTCGCTCCTTCCTGGACCGCGAGGCGGTCCCCCACCGCACGCGGTGGGACCGCGACGAGGCCGTCGACCTCGCGATCGTGCCGAAGATGGCCGAGATCGGCTTCTTCGGTCTCACCATCCCCGAGGAGTACGGCGGGCTGGGCGGCGACTACGTCACCTACGCGCTGGCGATGGAGGAGCTCGGCCGCGCCGACTCGGCGCTGCGCGGGATCGTGTCGGTGAGCAGCGGTCTGGTCGGCAAGTCGATCCTGTTCTTCGGCTCCGAGGAGCAGAAGCAGGAGTGGCTGCCCCAGCTGGCAACCGCCGGCAAGCTGGGATGCTTCGGGCTGACGGAGCCGGACACCGGCTCCGACGCCGGCAACCTGACGTCGCGGGCGACCCGGGACGGTGACGACTGGGTGATCAACGGGCAGAAGCTGTTCATCACCAACGGCACGTGGGCCGACCTGGCGCTCGTCTTCGCCCGCACGAGCGACGACGGTGCGCGCGGCATCACCGCGTTCCTCGTCCCGACCGACGCAGCGGGGTTCGAGGCGCGCGAGATCACCGGCAAGCTCGGTCTGCGCGGCCAGGCCACAGCGGAGCTCTTCCTCGCCGACGTCCGGGTCCCTCACTCGGCCGTGCTGGGCGAGGTGGGCGGCGGCTTCAAGATCGCGATGAGCACCCTGGACAAGGGCCGGCTCGCCGTCGCCGCCGGCTGCGTCGGCATCGTGCAGGGCTGCCTGGAGACCTCGGTCGACTATGCCAAGAGCCGCACCCAGTTCGGCAGGCCGATCGCGTCCTTCCAGCTCGTGCAGGACATGCTCGCCGACATCTCGGTCGACGCCGACGCCGCGCGGCTCCTCGTGTGGCGCTGCGCCGACCTCATCGACCGGGGCGAGCCCTTCGGCACGGCCGCCTCCAAGGCCAAGCTCTTCGCCTCCGAGGCAGCCGTGCGCGCCGCGAACAACGCGATCCAGGTGCACGGAGGCGCGGGGTACGTCGACGACTACCCAGCAGCGAAGTATCTCCGTGACGCCCGGGTGATGACCCTCTACGAAGGCACCTCGCAGATCCAGAAGCTGCTGATCGGCCGGGCCGAGACCGGCATCAGCGCCTTCGTCTGAGCAGGCTCAGGCGTGCGCCGTGACCGCGAGCCAGAGCAGCATCTTGTCCCGCGGGTCGCTGAGCCGGCGTCCGGTGAGCCGCTCGATCTGCTTCATCCGATAGATCACGGTGTTGCGGTGGCAGTAGAGCTCCTCGGCCGCGTGCGTCGCTGATCCGTCGTGGGCGAGAAGCGCGCGCAGCGTGATGAGCAGGGTGTCGGCCTGGGGGTGGTCCAGCAGATCGCCGAACGCCTCGGCCATCAGCAGCGGCGTGACGTAGGAGTCGCCTGCGAGCAGGACCTCCGGCAGCCGGTCGGTCACCCCGACGGCACCGGTCTCCCCGGCAGGCAGGGTCTCGGCCGTCCGCAGCGCCAGCTGGAACGCCGTACCGAACCCCGCCATGCCACCGGGGCTCTCGGCCACTGCGATCCGGCTCGCGGCGACCGGTCCGAGGAGGGCGACCAGGACTGACTCGTCCGGCAACGCCCCCGCCACCAGGCCGTAGGCGACCCCGGAGCGCACGTGCCAGTGCGAGGCGATCCCCTGACGGTCGAGCCGGTCCTCGACAGGGCCGACGACGTCTCCGTCGGCGCCGTCGGCGAGCACCAGGACGCACGCAACTGCGGCATCGAGCGGGACTCCCAACGAGTCGCGCGCCTCGGCAGCGAAGGTGGGGTCGCCTCCGCGACCGTCGACCAGTCCGTCGAGCACCGTCTGCTGCCGCTGCTGGTCGCGCCGCTGCAAGCGGTCTCGCTCGCGGTGGTAGGCCTCGATCAGGACCGCGTTCTGGACGTCGAGGTTGGCCCACACACCGCGAGCGGCGCCCAGCAGGTCGGCGTCAGGCACGTGCCCGTGCGTGGTGGCCGTCTCGATGAGCGCCTCCCACAACACCCGGGCCCCCATCGTGTAGGCGTTGAGGACCAGCTCGAGCGGCACTCCCTGCCGGGCCCGACGTCGTCCGGTCTCGCGCCAGAGGCTGACGGCAGTGGCGGTGTCCACACCCACGCCGGAGAGATTCTGCAGCCCCCGCCGGATGTGCTCGCGAGAGCTGTGACGGATGTCGTCGGGCAGGTGCGGACTGAGCGTGATGTAGGCGTCCAGATCACGCGTCAGAAGGCGCGACGAGATGGCGTCCGCGATCTCGTCGGAGCGGTGCAGGACCAGCCGCCACGCCCTGGCCACGGGGTCAGCGGCTCGCTCGCTGTCCTGCATCGTCCCTGGGTCGGTGTTGCTCATCTGGCCACCGTGACACTCCGAGCACACATCCCGCCACCGTCAGGCGGGAATCAGCGTCGCATCTTGTGCTGTCCGCCCAATGTGCTCTGCGCCCATCGTGGTGAGAGTGGTGCGCATCACTTCTCGGAGGGCAGGACCGCCACTCGTGACCGAGCTCCAGCTCAGCGACATCACCGTCACCTTCGGCGGCCTGACCGCGCTCGAGGACGTCAGTCTCGAGGTCGGCCCGCGCCGCGTCCATGGCGTGATCGGTCCCAACGGCGCCGGCAAGACCACGTTGTTCAACGTGGCGTGCGGCTTCGTCCAACCCGACAGCGGCGAGGTGTTCCGCCGGGGCAAGCGCATCGAGCGGCTCCGCCCGAGGGACCTCCCCGGCATCGGGATGGCGCGTACCTTGCAGGGACTCGGCCTCTTCGACCGCATGACCGTCCTGGACAACGTGATGGTCGGAGCCGACCACCACGCCCGTTCCGGGTTCCTCGGCTCGTTGCTCGCCCTGCCCCGGGCCGGCAGCGACGAACGGGCGCTACGCGAGCGCGCTCGCCGTACGCTCGACGACCTCGGCGTGGCGGCCTACGCCGACCGCTACCCGCCCAGCCTTCCCTATCCGATCCGGAAGCGCGTCGCCCTCGCCCGCGCGCTCGTGGCCGAACCGGACCTGCTGCTGCTCGACGAGCCTGCCAGCGGCCTGTCCGCCGGCGAGATGGACGAGCTCGGCGATCTCATCCAGTCCCTCGCCGAACAGACGTCGGTCCTCCTCGTCGAGCACCACATGGACCTGGTGATGCGGGTGTGCACCGAGATCACCGTCCTGGACTTCGGCCGGGTCATCGCCCATGGCGGTCCGGACGACGTGCGAGCAGACCCAGCGGTACTGGCGGCCTACCTCGGGGAGGACATCCACTGATGCTGGCCCTCACCCATGTCTCGGCCGGCTACGGCCCCATCACTGCCCTCGACGACGTCACCTTCACCGCTGCCCAGGGTCAGATCACCGCGGTGCTGGGCGCCAACGGCGCCGGCAAGACGACACTGCTGAGAACGATCTCGGGCCTGCACCGACCGCGAGCCGGGACGATCGAGTTCGACGGGACCCGGATCGATCGGGTGTCGGCCGAGCGGATGCCGGGTCTCGGCCTGTCCCAGGTCCCGGAAGGTCGTGGCGTCATCACCGAGCTCACCGTCGAGGAGAACCTCCGCCTCGGCGGCCTCGGGCGCGGCGGCCGGGTCGCCCCGTCGGACCTGACGCGGATCTACGACCTGTTCGGGGTGCTGGGTGACCGGAGCGCTGCGATGGCGAGCACGCTGTCCGGCGGCGAGCGGCAGATGCTGGTCATCGGGCGTGCCCTCATGGCCAGACCGACCATGCTGCTGCTCGACGAGCCGTCCCTCGGCCTGGCGCCTCGCATCGTCACCCAGATCTTCAGCCTGCTCCGCGACCTGGTGCGCGACGAGGGACTGAGCGTGCTGCTGGTCGAGCAGAACGCGCGCAGCGCCCTCTCGGTCGCCGACCGTGGAGTGGTCCTCAACCTCGGCCGGGTGGTCGCAGACGCCCCCGCGAACGAGCTGGCAGCGGACGACCAGCTCCGGCACGCCTACCTCGGATTCTAGGATCGGGAGCCCTCGTGCAGCAGTTCCTCAACACCGCCCTCACCGGCCTGACGCTCGGCATGGTCTATGCCGCCTTCGCCCTCGCGCTGGTGCTGATCTGGCGTTCGACGCGAGTCGTCAACTTCGCCCAGGCGCCGATGGCGATGATGACCACGTTCATCGCCCTGGTCATCATCGACGCGGGCTACAGCTACTGGCTCGGGTTCGCAGCCGCACTGCTGGCAGGACTCGTCCTCGGCGCCTTACTGGAGCGGGTCGTCATCCGCCCGGTGGAGGGCAAGTCCGAGATCAATGCCGTCATCTTGACCCTCGGGCTCTTCATCGTCCTCCACGCGCTGGCAGCGGTGGTCTTCGGCAACCGCTACCGCTCGTTCCCTGCTCCCTTCGGGCTGAGGGGGATCGAGATCGGTGACACCACGATCGCCCTCAACGGCTTCGGCATCTTCACGATCATCTCGGTGCTGGTCGTGATGGGCCTGCTGGTCGCCCTCTTCCGATACACCGACGTGGGCCTCAAGATGCGAGCGGCCGCCTTCAACCAGGAGGTCGCCCGGCTCCTGGGGGTGCGCGTCGGACACATGCTGACCCTCGGGTGGGCGCTCGCGGCGCTCGTCGGATCCCTCGCCGGGATCCTCATCGCCGGCGGCAGCCTGGTCCATCCCTCCTACATGGACTCGGTGGTCGTCTTCGGCTTCGTCGCTGCAGTGCTGGGTGGTCTGGACAGCCCGCTCGGTGCTGTCCTGGGCGGGCTCATCCTGGGAGTGTCGCTCAGCTTCGTCAGCGGCTACGTCGGCTCCCAGCTCGTGCCGCTGGCTGCCCTGGTGATCCTCATGCTCGTCCTCACGCTCCGACCGGGTGGTCTCTTCGCGCAGGCGCCGGAGCGGAGGGTCTGATGCGGTCGCGACTCGGTTCGGTCTGGGGCTCCACGCTGGGTCGGCACCTGCTCCTGGCCATGGCTGCCCTCGTCGTCGTGGTGCTCGTGCTGGAGAGCGTGTCCGACTACCGCAACACCCAGCTGGCAGCCATGGCCTACCTCGGCATCGCCGCCGGCGGGCTGACGGTCCTGACGGGGATCAACGGGCAGCTCTCGCTGGGCCACGGCGCACTGATGGCGATCGGTGCCTACACGGCCGCCCTGCTGCTCCCCGACCGCGACTCCTCCGTGCCGCTGACGGCGGTGATCGTCGCATCGGTCCTCGTCACCCTGGCCGTAGGAACCGTCGTGGGTCTCGCGGCGGCCCGACTGCACGGCCCCTACCTGGCCGGGGCCACCCTCGCGCTCGCTGTGGCCGTTCCCGGCATCGCGCTCTACTTCAAGGAGACCCTCGGGGGGGAGCAGGGGTTGCGGGTGGTGATGCCCGACATCCCCGTCTGGGCCCTGGACCTCGCGTTCTTCGTGACCGGGCAGGACCTCACCCGCTCGCGGTTCACGGCATACCTCGGATGGCTCACGCTGATCGTGGTCTTCTTCCTGCTGGCCAACCTCAGCTCGGGTCGCGTCGGACGTCGCTGGCGGGCCGTCCGCGACGACGAGGTGGCCGCCGAGCTCGCCGGCATCGACCTCGGTCGCGCCCGGGTCTCGGCCTTCATGGTGAGCGCAGCCGCTGCTGGTGCCGCCGGCGCCGTACTCGCCTTCACCGTCAAGCTGGCCGCGCCGAGCGCGTTCACGCTCACGCTCAGCCTCACGCTGCTCGCCGCCATCGTCCTGGGCGGGCTCGGGAGCCTGTCGGGTGCCTTGATCGGGGCAGCGCTGCTGACGTTCCTTCCCAGCGTGGTCACCGACCTGGGAACGAATGCAGGTCTCTCCGACATCAAGGCGGCCGAGCTCGCTCCGCTGGTCTACGGCCTCGTGATGGTGGCGGTCATCCTGCTCGCCCCCGCAGGCATCATCGGCTCCCTCCGGGGAGCGCTCGCGCGTCGACGTACGAAAACTCGCAGCACCTCACCGAAGGGAACAGCAGCATGAGAAGACACACCCGGGTCGCAGGACCCCTGGCGGTCGCGCTGGCGACCACTCTTGCCCTTGGCGCGTGTGGTGCCGGCGGGCGCGACAGCTCCGACGACGGCGGAGGAGGTGGCGGCGCCACCGATCCCGGAGTCACCGACTCCTCGATCAAGATCGGCGCGACGTTCCCCCTCACCGGCGTGGCTGCGCCTGGCTACTCGGAGATCCCCACCGGGGCGCAGGCCTACTTCGACTACGTCAACGAGCAGGGCGGCGTGCACGGTCGCGAGATCGACTACATCGTCAAGGACGACGGCTACAACCCCACCACCACGAGCACCGTGACCAACGAGCTCGTGCTCAAGGAGGAGGTGTTTGCGACGGTCGGCTCACTCGGCACGCCGACCCAGGCCTCGGTCGCCGACTACCTCAACGACGAGGGCGTGCCGCAGCTGATGGTCTCCTCCGGGTCGCTCCAGTGGGGCGACAACGTCGAGGAGCGGCCGCTGACGTTCGGGTGGCAGCCCGACTACGAGATCGAGGGCAAGATCATCGGCCAGTGGGTCGCCGAGAACATGCCCGACGCCAAGGTCGGCCTGTTCCTGCAGGACGACGACCTCGGGGTGGATGCCGAGAAGGGCGTGCGACAGTACGTCGACGACCAGATCGTCGCCGTCGAGCGCTACACGTCGGGCAACACCGACGTTGCGCCGCAGATCTCCGGGCTGCAGGCCAAGAAGGCCGACCTGGTCCTCGCGTTCAACACCCCGTCCTACACCGCGCTCAGCCAGCTCGTGGCGCTCAAGACCGGCTACCAGCCGAAGTGGTTCTACGCCAACATCGGCTCCGACCCGGCACTGGTGGGCTCCCTGCTCGAGCGGTTCTCCGAGGGTGCTGTGGCCGGCGATGCCTCAGCCCTCGACGGCATCATGACCAGCGAATACATCCCCGGCGTCGACAGCCCCGATGACCCGTGGGTCCAGCTGTGGCAGCAGGTGTGGGACGAGCACGGGCAGGACGGGGAGCTCACCAACTACCGCATCTACGGCATGTCCCAGGCCTACGCGTTCGTGCAGGCGCTGGAGTCCGCCGGTGAGGACCTGACCCGGGAAGGACTGGTCGAGGCGATCGAGGAGGGCGGCACCGAGTGGGAGGGCCCGCAGCTCGCGCCGTTCCGATACAGCGCCGAGAGCCACATGGGCATCGCCGGCGTGCGACTCGTCGAGATCGCCGGCGGCGTCGGGGAGCCGATCACCGACGTGCTGACCACCGACATCGGTGACGCCGAGATCACGACCGACGAATCAGGACAGGGCGACGACGCTCCCCCGGAGAACGGCGTCCCCGCGAGCTGAGAGAGCACCCGACGGCCTCGGTCCCTCGTGGTACGGCGAGGGGCCGGTGCCGCGGTGATGACGGAGTCAGTCCTCGAGGCGTTTCTGGAAGTCCCCGAGCCGGGCTACCGGCTCGAAACCCATGGCGTCGTTGACGCCGACCATGTGCGCGTTGACCTCGGCGTTGAACGTCGTGAGGCGACGAATGTCGCGGCGTTCGTCCTGCAGCAGGCGGAGGTTGGCCACCTTGACTGCAACCCCCAGTCGGTGCCCGCGGTGCTCGCGGCGAACCATCGTCCCAAACTGGTAGGCCCGTCCCGGCTCATGGATGGTGGTGACCAGGTCCGTGTAGGCGACAGCGGTGCCGGTGCCGTCCAGTGCGATGGTGTTGTACTTCGTCCGGCCTTGCCTCTCCAACGTCGACTCCCGCTCCCGGACAACGGTGGTGTTGACCGAGTCGGGCTCGAGCTCCAGATCGCCGGTCGGCGCCTCGGTGGGCAGGAGCGCGTTGAGCTCCGCCCATCCCTGCAAGAGGTCGTCAGGGACCGGCCCCGACCACGACCGGAGGGTGTAGTCCGCATGAGCCGGGGCCGCCTCCGCGGCCAGGCGGTTGAGTAGAGCCGTGGGGACCGGCAGCGCCAGGTCACGCTGCACCTCCGTCAGTGCGAGCGTCCAGCCGTGAGCCTCGGCGAAGCCGGGTCCGGAGGCGCCGGCTCCGCTGGATCCGGCCTCGTGGCGCCAGGAAGCGAGGCCGGTCAGGACCCGGCGGCCACGTTCGCGCGCGACGGACTCGAGGTGGGCGAGGACCGCCGAGCCGTAGCCGCGGCGGCGGTGATCCGGCAGCACGTGCACAGCCATCTCCGCCAGCTCCCGGTTGTCGAGCAGCGGCGTGCTCATCCACCCCGCAGCAACGGTCTCGCCGTCAACGACCCCCGACCAGCCGCCGCTCCACGTGTGCGAGCCGCCGTCCTCCATCGCGGCGTGGACCTCCTGCAGTTGCCAGGCAGACCCCACCTCCCCGAGTTCGTGGACCTCCGCAACGGCATACGCGTGGTGCCAGGCGGCGAAGGCGGCTTCGTCATTCGGGTCCAGCTCGCGAATCTCAAGGTCATTCATCGCGTCCGCACGACCCTTCCTTCGTCCCAGACCGGTCCGTCCGACTCGTAGACCTCGCCGTCCGCGCCGTACACGAGGAACCGGTCGAAGCCGCGAGCGAACCAGCGGTCATGGGTCACGGCCAGCACGGTCCCGTCGAAGGCGTCGAGCCCTGCCTCCAACGCCTCGGCGCTCTGTACGTCGAGGTTGTCGGTCGGCTCGTCCAGCAGGAGCAGCGTCGCTCCGGACAGCTCGAGCAGGAGGATCTGGAAGCGCGCCTGCTGGCCGCCGCTGAGCGACTCGAAGGACTGCTCACCTGCGTGCGCGAGCTCGTAGCGATCCAGCACGCGGGCTGCCGCCTCGCGACCCATCCCGCTGCGGCCGCCAGGCGACCCGTCGCCCCGGTGCAGGATCTCGAGCAGCGTGCGACCGGTGAGCTCGGGGTGCTCATGGGTCTGCACGAACCAGCCCGGTCGGACGCGGGCACCGAGCTTGGCCTTCCCCGTGTGCGGCACCGGCTTGGGCGGGTCCCCCACCGGCTGGTGCTCCACGTCCGGGTCCGAGCCGCCGGCCGCCAACAACCGCAGGAAGTGTGACTTCCCCGAGCCGTTGCTGCCGAGAACGGCCACGCGTTCGCCGTACCAGACCTCGAGGTCGAACGGGCGCATCAGCCCCGTCATCTCCAGGTCGGTGCACACCACGGCGCGCTTGCCGGTGCGGCCGCCCTTGAGCCGCATCGTCACCTGCTGCTCGCGCGGCTGCTCGATGGGCGGGCCGGCCTCCTCGAACTTCCGGAGCCGGGTCTGCGACGCGCGGTACTGCGACGACATGCCGTCGTTGTACTCCGACTTGATCTTGAGCCGCAGGACGAGCGCCTTGATCTTGGCGTGCTCCTCGTCCCAGCGGCGTCGTTGTTCCTCGAAGCGCAGGAACCGGTCCTCGCGTGCTTCGTGGTAGCTCGCGAACCCTCCCGGGTGGGTCCAGACGAGGTTGCCGGCGTGACCCAGCTCCACGGTGACGATGCGGGTCGCGGTGTTGTTGAGGAGCTCACGGTCGTGGCTGATGAAGAGGATGGTCTTGGTCGACTCCCGGATGCGCTCCTCGAGCCAGATCTTGCCGGGGACGTCGAGATAGTTGTCCGGCTCGTCGAGCAGCAGGACCTCGTCGGGACCGCGGAGGAGGTATTCGAGGACCAGTCGCTTCTGCTCGCCGCCGGACAGCGTGGAGAGCATCCGGTGCCGGGCACGCTCGAAGGGCAGCCCCATCGAGGCGACGGTGCACGTGTCCCAGGTGACCTCGACGTCATAGCCTCCGGCGTCGGCGAAGTCCGACAGGGCGGTGGCGTAGGCCATCTGGGTGGGTTCGTCGTCGACGTCCATCAGCGCGAGCTCGCACGCGTCCACCGCGGCTGCGGCTTCGCGGACCGCCTCGGGCGCGACGCTGAGCAGCAGGTCCGCGACGGTCTCGTCCCCACCTCCGTGACCGACGAACTGGCGCATGACTCCCAACCCGCCACTGCGCGTGACCGCGCCCGCGTGCGGCTTGAGGTCACCGGTGATGATGCGCAGCAGCGTCGTCTTGCCGGCACCGTTGGCCCCGACGAGGGCAACCTTGGCGCCGTCGCCGACGCGGAAGCTCACCTCGTCGAGGAGTACTCGTCCGTCGGGCAGCTCGTAGCGCACTCCCGACACATCCACATGTCCCACGGGGAGCATTGTCCGTGACGGCGGCCCCCACGGCTACGCGTTTGATCAACAGCACGATCCGGCGCCTCAGTCGATCGACAGGTCGCCAAGGTCCAGCGCCAGCGCCACCTCGGTGGTGAGCTCCAGCCGGTCGCGAGAGACCAGCTGCTCCGGCGCCCCGGACTCGACACCGTCCTGGCAGGAGCCGAGTCCCGAGGTGCCGTAGCGGGCGAGGTAGGACGGCTGGCCCGCGGGCGTCAGCGCGACCACCCACCCCCGCTCCTGGACGCAACCGTCGTCGCCGGCGATCTCGGGCGCGGCACCCAGAGCGGCCAGGGCCAGGTCGGCCTCGCGTTCGGTGAGGCGCTGGCTGTCCTCGAGCTCGCCGTCCCAGGCGTATCGGCACAGCGAGGCACCCACTCCCGGCGCCCCGACCTTCTCCAGCAGGTCCGACTCATCGAGGATCATCGCGCAGCCGTTGACGTCGGCCCCCATGCCGCGGACCGACCGGGTGATCCGGCTCGTCAGCCCCGGGTCGGGCGTCGCGGTCGTGACGACCCAGTCGTCGTCGTACCAGTAGGAGACCCACGCGCCGTCGGGGTACTCCTCGGTGGTGGCGCCCTCCGCGTCGTACTCCCAGACCTCGCGGGAGTTGCGGTCGGGCTCGAAATCCGCGGCCGGGCTCACCCGGACGCCGTACCCGCTCGTCGGCGTGCACGAGGTCGTCGGCCGCTCCTGGTCCGGCATGTCGATGCGAGGCACGACACCTCCGGGTTTCCGGGCCTTCGCGCACCAGGCCGTGGTCGCACCGGCCTTCCACTCCGAGGGCACCTTGAAAGTGATGTCCGACCACTCGACCTCGCGCCGGGTGTCGCGCGCTGGCTCGATCTCGGGCGAGTTGTCGGGAACGATGAACGGCGTGTTGGGGGCAACCTGCCGTGGACGCGATGGTGCGTCCACTCCCTCCACGAGGGCCATCCCCAACGGCACGGCCGCGACCACCACGGTCCCCACGGCGACGCCAGCCGCGACCTTGGCGATGGCGGCACGACGCCGATGCAGCCGCCCCCTGGCGCCCATTGCCAGGCCGGTCGGCGCCGGAGCCTCCTCGGCCCGTTCGGCAAGGCTGTCGCGCAGTCGGGTCTCGAAGTCCGTCACAGCTCTGCCAGCTCGGCCCGGACCGCGGCGATCCCTTGGGAGATCTGGGAACGGACGCTGCCTGCGCGCACACCTGTCAGGTCCGCGATCTCCTCGTCCGAGAGACCTTCGTAGTAGCAGAGCACGAGAGCGGTGCGCTGGTCCCGGGGCAGGGACCCACATGCCGGCCAGATGAGATCCGGGACCTCGATCGTGATTCCGGTCGTGGCCACGAGCTCGAGAGGGGGTGGCGGCGGCGCGTGTCGGCGGCGAAAGCGGCGCAACCGCGACACGTGCGCCCGGACGACCAGTCGTCGCACGGAGGCGTCGGGGTCGTGGCGACGCGAGATCCGCGACCAGCGAGGCAACGCCCGGGACAGCGCGTCCTCGACGATCTCCTCAGCCTCGACCGGATCTCCTGTCAGCACGTACGCGAGCCGCAGAAGTGGCTGTCCACGCGCCGCTACCCACTCGTCGAAGTCTGGTGCCGTGCTCACCCGGCTCCTCTCCGCGTACTGACCGTGTCAAGCATGCCAAAGGCAGCAAGGCCTTGTGCGGTGTCCACGAATTCACCACAGGACACCGACCAGCCGACGGGGCACGGGCTCACCCGTTGCGAGCAATCACTCCTCGGTCTGCTTGGCCCACAGGTTGATGCCCGACTCGACGGCGTGCTTGTCGATCTCGGCCAGCTCGTCCTCGGTCAGCGGCGGTGCGTCCAGGGCATCGAGGTTGGTGTCGAGCTGCTCGACGCTGCTGGCGCCGATGACGGCGCTGGTGACGCGGTCGTCGCGAAGCACCCACTGCAGTGCGAGCTGGGCGAGCTTCTGGCCTCGTCCGACGGCGATCTCGTCGAGCCTGCGCACGCGATCGAGGACGTCGTCCTCCAGGCCGGCGATCGTCGAGTCGTCACGGGCGGCGCGGGAGTCCGGCGGCACGCCGTCGAGGTAGCGGTCCGTCAGCAGGCCCTGTGCGAGCGCACTGAAGACGATGCAGCCCATCCCCTGCTCCTCGAGCTCGTCGAGCAGGTCCTCCTCGATCCAGCGGTTGAGCATGGAGTACGACGGCTGGTGGATCAACAACGGGGTGCCGAGCTCGCGGGCGATCGTGGCGGCCTCGCGGGTCTTTGCCGCGGAGTAGGACGAGATGCCGGCGTAGAGGGCGCGGCCCGACCGCACCGCCGCGTCGAGGGCCATCATCGTCTCCTCCACCGGGGTCTCCGGGTCGAAGCGGTGGCTGTAGAAGATGTCGACGTAGTCCAGGCCCATCCGCTGGAGCGACTGGTCGAGGCTGGCCAGGACGTATTTCCGCGAGCCGCCGCCCTGGCCGTAGGGCCCCGGCCACATGTCCCAGCCCGCCTTGGTCGAGATGATCAGCTCGTCGCGGTAGGGCTTGAAGTCGTCGGCGAGGTAGCGACCGAAGTTCTCCTCCGCCCGGCCGTAGGGCGGTCCGTAGTTGTTGGCCAGGTCGAAGTGCGTGACCCCGCGATCGAAGGCCCGCCGCAGGATCGCCCGCTGAGTCTCCTCCGGCCGATCGTCGCCGAAGTTCTGCCACAGGCCGAGGCTCAGCGGCGGCAGCTTGAGCCCGCTGCGTCCGCTGGGGCGGTAGTCGGTCTGGTCGTAGCGGTGCTCGTCGGCGGCGTACGTCATGCAGGCAATTGTGCCGCGTAGGAAGGGACGTTGCCCGGACCGCGCCTACCGTGGACGTATGCGAGCACTCCAACGTTTCGGGCGTACGGCGACTGTGCTCGCCCTCGCGACAGTGGCAGCGGGCTGCTCCTCGACGGTGTCCATGGAGCCGGCGCCCTCGCCTGCAGCCTCCCCCTCGTCGACCATCACGCCCTCCACGCCCTCCACGGAGTCCACGGAGTCCACGGAGCCTGCGTCGCCCGGCGCCGCTGCATCACCGCCGGCAGCTTCCGCGTCCAGCCCGACCCAGACGACACCGCCGCCCGATCCTCGTCGATCGTTCCTGACCATCCCGCGTCTGGGTCTGCGCGGCTTCCCTGTGATCCGCTATCGCGGCTCTCCCGACGACGCCGAGGGCACCCGGCTGCAGAACGACGGCTCGCTGGCCTCTCCCCGAGGCCCCGGCGGCGGTGCAGCTCCGGGAGTGATCGGCAACCACATCGTGACCGGTCACCGACTCTCCTCGACCGAACCCTTCCGCTACCTGCCCTCGCTCCCCCGCGGCAGCCGTGTCCTCCTCCGGGTAGGGGACACGCTCCTCGTCTACGAGGTACGCCGCACGCGACGGACCTCTTTCCGTTCCCCGTCGTCCCTGGCTGCCCAACGCGCTCCGGTGCCGGGCCGGCCGGGGCGCGAGGCGACCCGAGCGATGATCACGCTGTCGACCTGCGCGACGATCGAGGACCATGCGGCCGGCAACTACTGGGCGGACGAGTTCGACAACCCCGAGCACCGCATCGACAAAATTGGTGTGCTGGTGGCGTCACGAACGCTCTCCAACTGAGGGCGCGCCCGTCCGCACATCGGAGGCCCGGTCGCCCAGCGTCGTCCCGTGACCGCCTCCTTGCCCGACTCCTCCGAGCTCGCCTTCCACGACTGGCAGGTGGAGGAGCGCGAGGTCCGCCGCCACATCCCCCGTCGCGGGCGTCAGCACGCGTTCGAGGTGATCGACCCACGTCGAACCGCGCTCGTCGTCATCGACATGGTCCCTTTCTTCCTCGACGAGTCGGCGTACTGCCGCGGCATCGTGGCGAACATCAACACGCTGGCCGAAACCGCCGAGGTCCTTGAGCTGATCGGCTCCGGGGCGATTGCCTGACCGAGCCCTGACGCCGCGCAGGTCCCGGGCGTGCCTGCAGCCCCGCAGCAGATGTGCTCTGCGGGGTGTTGGGCTTGGTTGTCACTGGTCGGGTGGGTGGCTCGTGACGTCCGATGGGTGATCGGCTGCACCTGATGCTGGGTGCTCGTGGCCGAGGGCTCGCGAGCCGGTGTGGTCGCGGAGGTACTGGTGTCCGAGGGGGCTGGTCCACACGAACACCCCGAGGCTGGTCATTCGGTATCGCCAGCGACCCTTGGTCTTGAGGCGGTGATGTCGCCTGCACAACGGGGCGAGGTTGTCGGTGCTGGTGGGACCACCGCGGGTCGGGTCGGAGTGGTCGAACGGGACGACGTGGTCGAGGTCGCAGCTGCGCGCGTTGCGACCGCACCACGGGAAAACGCACGTCCGGTCCCGGGCAGTCACGTAGTCGCGGATCCGGTCGGTGGGGGTGTAGCCGGCCGTCTCGAGACGCTCGTGGAGGTCGATCACGGGCTTCACGACCACGCTCACGTCGGGTCGTCCGCACCAGTCCCGGATCTGGGCGGCCGTCAGGACCCGGTGGTCGGCCTGTTCGACGTACCCGCTCAGGCACTCCCCGTCGATCCCACCTGGGCGGAGGATGGCGTCCGCCGAGAGGTGGGCGTAGAGGACGATCTGGGTCACCGGCTTGGCCGATGTAGCCGCCCGCTCGTCAGAGGAAACCTCGTCGAACCCGAACGCGAGCTGGTGGCGCGCCAGGTCACCCAGCGCTGTGGCCCGGCGCCCGTCGAGGGTGTCGTCCGAGCCGAGCGCGGCGAGGCGGGCGGCACCGTCTGCGACCGCCTGGGCGAGGCCGAGGGCGTCGGGGACCTCGAGGTCGGCCTCGAGGTGCATGGTGCCGTCGAAGGACACCTGGTCAACCACGAAGGTGACGTGCCGCTTGTCCGCGGCGGCTTCGATCTCCGCGGCCAGCTGTTCGGCATGAACCTGGCCCGGGTGTGGGCGACCAGCCTCATCAGCTGGGAGGGGGTGACCCTGTTGGCGCACCACGCGGTCTGCTGGTCCACGAACGCCGCCGCCTCAGGTGTCAGATCGACGGTGGTCTGCGCGATCACCCTCGCCCGCCACGGCATCACGTCACCCATCAGGACCCCGGCCCACAGCTGGGGCAGGCGGTAGCGGAGCTCAATGACGTCGGTGAGGTACGACCCAACGGAGTCACACGTCATCCCGAGCTTCGTCGCGACCTCGGGGATGCAGAACTCGTCGATGGCTGGGGAGCCTTCACCGGCGAGGGTCTTCGGGGACTGGAAGCACCCGGCCGGGTCCTCTGAATCGGCGGCCGGGTGTAGCGAAACCCAGTGCGCAGCCAGTTGCATCGACCTGACGTCGGACTCCCGCCGCAGGTCCTGCTCGGCACGCAACGCAGCCAGCACCTCGGCCGGAGTGTCCGGCAGAGTGGTGGTGGTGGCGGTCGCTGTCATGAGACAACCCAAGCAGGGGCCACCGACAATCTGGCCCCCATTTCGCCCTGATCCGCTTGGTGGGGAGAACAAATTGAGAAAGAATCCCGCCACCCATCTCCGACCGTCTGGGTTGCGGACACCAGGGCCCGGTCCACTTGGCTGCGGTCGGCATCCGCACGTCGGTGCTCATGCGCCGCACCGCCAGCGGGTGCCGTTATGTCAGGCCTTCGGACGTCACCAGGCAAAAGGGATGGCCGACAGGGTCCGCGTAGACCCGGAAGCCGATGGGCTTGTCGGAGCCGTCCAGGAGTGTGCCCCCCAAGCTCAGGACCTGCGCCTCGGCGGTGTCCAGATTGTCGACGAGGACGTCCAGATGCATCTGCTGAGGCGGTAGACCAGAGTTCCAGTCTGGAGCCTGATACCGGTCCGTTCGTTGCAGCGAGAACGAAGGGAGTCCGCCGGCTAGCGAAAGAGTGACCCATTCGGCGCTGTCCTCGACTCGCTTCGCGCCAAGGAGTTCTTGGTAGAACTCCGCAAGCGCGCGGGGCTCTGGGCAGTCGATGACAATCCCTGCGAGTCGTCCGATCATTCCGGCAGTCTCCCCTGCCCGTGGCTCCTGCGCCATTCCGCCCCCATCACATTCGACACCCCCGGACGCTCCGCACAGCCCGGCGCGTACCAGTTCAGTGACATGGTCGAAGATCGTTCTCGTGAGCGTGCCACGTGTCCTCGGGGTGTTCGCACATCCCGACGACGAGTCGTTGTCAGCAGGCGGTCTACTGGCCCGCACGGCGAGCGCGGGCGGACGCACCGCCGTGGTCACGTCAACCTGGGCAGCAGGCAGTCTGCGTGCCCTGGAGCTTGCCGAGGCGCTGCGGTGTCTCGGGGCGGAGGAGCCAAGACTCTTGGGGTACGCCGACGCGCGTGTCCCCGAGTCAGCGCCGGACCGCGCCCGCTTCTGCGACGCGCCGCTCGATGAGGCCGTGGGAGGGCTGGTCGAGCACATCCGCGACTTCCGTCCAGACATCATCGTGACCCACGACGCCTACGGCGGGGTGACCGGACACCCGGACCACCTGCACACGCACCGAGTCACGGTGCTTGCGGCGCAGTCAGCCGCGTTGGAGGGCCTCTACCCAGACGCCGGCCCGCCGTGGTCCACGAGAAGTCTCCACCTGGCAACCCATCCGCACTCGGCCATGGAGACCTTGACGAGGATCATCGGACCGCGGAGGACGCAACACAGCGTTCCCGACGAGCACGTGGCCCTGAGCCTGGACGTCACCCCGTGGCTGGACCAGAAGATCGGGGCCGTCCTGTCCCACCGATCTGAGGTACGGCGAGGAGCACTCCCCGGACTTGTGGCCAACCTGGCTTCAGACGCACGCGCCGAGCTGCTCGGCACCGAGTGGTACACCTGCTGGGACCCGGCGGTGCCAGGGCGGGCCATACCGGGAGACGAGCGGTGAGATCGCCCGTGTGGCGCGCCGTGTCATTGGTCGGGCGTCCGGCGTCGTAAGGTGCGCTCTCATCCACGCGCCGTCCTCGGCGCCACCTTTCGGGAGCCTCTTGTGCCTCTTCGCGCCCAGCGCTTCGCCGTCCTGACCACCGCGGCGGCGGTTGTCACCACCATGTTGAGCTTGGGGACCTTCGTGCCGGCGATGGCCGATGACAGCCCTCCTCCCGTCGCTGTCGGCGAGTCCGTCGCCGTCGAGGGGGTAGGCGACGAGTTCGGAGGAGTCAGCTTCATCGACGTCCTCGCCAATGACAGCGGCGCGGCGGGCGAGATCCTCGAGATCTGCCGGGTGCAGGCACCTGAGCGTGGATTGTCTGTGGCCGAGGTCCAGCCCGATGGCGATTTCACGATCGAGACGCCCAACTCTGGCCTCAGCTCAGGCGGACGACCCCTCGAGGAGGGCGCTCGCGAGCGTATCGCCGTGCTGCCATGGGCCAACCGCGCCGGCACCTACCAGTTCACCTACTGGGCGTGCGACTCCAAGCACCTCACCCCGGCCACCGTCACCGTGACGGTCACCGAGTCCCCCGAGGTCGCTGTCCGCAAAGCCGCGCGACCGGGCTGGCTCCGCTTCACCAACCCCCGCACGGGCCCAGCGATCGTGATCTACGGCGGCCTCCGGGCCGACGAACCCACCGGCCGCGTCCGACTGGCACCCGACAGCAGTGCAACGCGCCGCGTAGACCTCCGCACCATCCGCTGGATGGCATTCTCCCCGCGAACCGGCTACCCCCTCGGTGACGGCGTCGTCCGCGGGATCCGACTGCCTGGTTCCACCAGCAGGAGCGCCCTGGCCTCCGACCGGATCCAGCCCCGGTTGACCGCCGGCATGCTCCGCGCCTGGCGCAGCAGCTGATCGACGGCCCACTCTCGACAGATCCTCGCGCTCCAGGCACGGTAGGCGCGCCTTCTCGTGGTCTCGCTAAGGTCCGTGCGTGACCACAGACTCGAAGTCGTCGTCAGGACCGTGGAGCTACCTCCTGGGCGGCGCAGGGCTCGCCCTTGTCGCCGGTGTCCTCGCTGAGATGGGGTACGGACTGGCGGCCTACCCGGCAGCCGTCATCGCGGGCGTCTGCCTGCTCATCGGTTCGATAGCCCAAGGCCTACGCGTTGGCCAGAGCGCGCACTGCGACGACCACCGTGGAGCAGTCAGCGAGCACCGACACAGCCCTCGATGAGTTCGCCGCTCCCGGGACGCGGCAGGCAACTACGTGGGCGTGCTATTCCACGTACCCGCTAGCCCCCGGCGAGGTCGACACTGTGCCACGGCTCCATTGCCATGTGCCGCCGGCCGCCGTTGGCGCAGTATCGGAAGCGAGCCAGCATCAACGAGTCGAGGACCAGGTCGTGGGCGAGCGACCGTCGCCGCTCCGCCGCCCAGGACACAAGGCTCGGCGCGTCGAGGATCGGCGCCGCGAAGTGCAGGACGCTGGCGTACCAGATGTCACGCTCCTGCTCCTCGAACCAGGCCAGCGGCCCCAGGGCGGCGCGTAGTCGGCGCATGAGCTCCCACGGTGCGTCGTCGAGCGGCTCGGCCTGCACCATGACCGCGCTGGTGGACAGCGTCACTCCCGTGAGGCGAAGCCGGACGGGCGGCGATCCCCGGCCCACCAGTTCCAGCGCCGAGATCCAGTCGTCGCTGATCTCGTCTGCAGGGCTTGCAGCGTCGCGGTAGGGCTCCAGCGCGCGGACGGTCAGATGACTGGCGTCTGCCCGGCCGGTCTCGAAGTGGCCCGGTCCGGCATGGACCAGCGCCTCGTCCATCACCTCGGTGAGAACATCGCGAGAACGCTCGCCCGGGATCGAGACGACACTGACCGGCCAGCGTCCGCCATCGACGGGCGGGACGTCCTGCCGGTGACTCCCGCCGAGGAGAGCAGGGACAGCGTCACTCAGGAGACGGTCGAAGACTGGTCGTGTGGGGTCGGCCGGTGACACGGCAGGGACGCTACCTCCCCGTAGAACGGGCCCGTCCGGACGTCGGGAGGCTGGCCGCCACCGGACCGGCGAGCGCCTCGCTGACCCGCCTGCGACGATGGGCCTCAGCCAGCGAGCACACTCCACCACCACCGAACGGAGTCGCCATGCCCCTGATCTACCCCGTCGCCGAGGACACCCCCGACGACGCCGACACGACCTTCGAGCACTTCGTCGACGACTGGTCCGAGACCTGGGTCATCGAGATCGACACCGACCACGAGCACGAGGACGAGGGCGACTACGTGCGTCTCGGGCCGCTCCCGGCCCGTCAGGCGTGGGACTTCGCCCACGAGATCGAAGGCATGCGACCCACCTGGATGGTGAGCATCATGCCGGTCTTCGCCGTGGACACCGACGCCGCTGACCTCGTCGCCCAGATCGAGCGCGAAGAGGACTGAGCCTTGCCCGCGGGCTAGCCCCGACGCGTCTCCAGCACCCGGAAACCCTTGGCGCTGGCCAGGCGCGTCGTGGGCCAGCCCTGCTCGGTCAGCCAGCGTTGCAGTGAGTCGGCGCCGAGGAACTTGCCCACGACCATCACCGCGCGTCCCTCCGGGCGCAGCCTCGGCAGCCAGGTGAGCAACAGCTCGTGCAGGGCCTCCTTGCCGATCCGGATGGGTGGGTTGGACCAGATCTCGTCGAACGTCATGTCCGTGGGGATCTGGTCCGGGAGGGCGGCCACGAAGCGCGGCCCGAGCCCCAGAGCGCTCGCGTTCTCGTTGGCGAGGAGCAGCGCCCGCTCGTTGACGTCGACCCCCGTCACGGTTGCGAGGGGTACGGCGCGGGCGATCGCGAGCCCGATGGCGCCGTACCCACAGCCGAGGTCGAGGAACTGACCCTGCACGGGCGGTTCGAGCTCGCGGAAGAGCATGGCGGTCGCGTGGTCGAGGTGACCGCGGCTGAAGACTCCCGAGCCGCTCACCAGCTCGAAGGAGTGCCCCCAGACCTCGACCGTGAACGACTCCCGCGTGAACGGCACCGCGGGGTCGGCGGAGAAGTAGTGGTCGTCGCTCATCAGATGGGGCTCCTTGCGTTGCGCGCCCGCTCCGCCTGGGCCGTCAGCTCGTTTCCCTCGGGGTAGCGGACCTCCTCCAGAGTCAGCCCATGGGGGCGGGCGACCCGGAGGGAGGAGACGCGGGCGCGCCCGACCAGCATCTCAGCCGGCCACTCGGGCGGCTGCCGACCCTCCCCCACCTCCAGCAGGCACCCCACCAGCGACCGCACCATGGTGTGGCAGAAGGCGTCAGCGACGACGCGTGCCTCGACCAGGCCTGTGGGCGTGCGGGACCAGGCCAGCTCGAGCAGCGTGCGTACCGTCGTCGCCCCCGCGCGCCGCCGGCAGAAGGAGGCGAAGTCCTGGAGACCGAGCAGCGGCGTGGAGGCGCGGTTCAACGCGTCCACGTCGAGAACGTGGGGCCAGGCGAGCACGTGATGGCGCAGCAGCGGGTCGACGCCGTCCGGGCGGTCGGCAACGCGGTAGGCGTAGCGCCGCCAGATCGCCGAGAAGCGCGCGTCGAACCCCGGCTCGGCCTCGGTCGCACTCCGGACGCGGACGTCGGGCGGCAGGATCCCGTTGACCCTGCGCACGAGGGCGGCCAGTGGCGCGTCGCTCGAACGACCCACCAGCACATCGAGGGCGTCAGGCGGCAGATCGGCGTGCAGGACCTGCCCACGCGCATGCACCCCCGCGTCGGTCCTACCTGCGCAGACGACCCGCACCTGAGGCAGCCGCAGCGCGGTGCCCAACGCGTCCTCGAAGGTGCCCTGCACCGTCCTGAGAGCGGGCTGGATGGCCCACCCGTTGAAGTCGGTGCCGTCGTAGGACACGTCGAGCCGGATGCGCACCCGCAGATCCTAGGTGCCCGACGAGGTACGGGCGCGGCAGGAGTGACCGCGCCATACTCGACGCGTGAGCAACCCCGCCATCATCCTCGTCTCCGGCGACAACCTCGACGTCCTCGAGGAGCAGTTCTGGCGCTACACACGCGAGTACGACGTCCGCTGCGCCCCCACTGCCGCCGACGCGAAGATCCAGGCGGCGGACGTCATGGCGAACGACGGCCAGGTCGCCCTGTTCGTGCTGGAGTCCGTGCTGCCCGACATGGAGCTCTATCCCGCCATCACGAGGATCCGGGAGGGGGTCCCGACCGCTCGGAGGGTCGTGGTGTCGCACTGGGAGAACTTCCGCCGTGACGCCACCAGCCTGCGCGACGGCCAGGCCAACGGGAAGTACGACGCCTTCCTCCTGCTGCCCCGAGGTGTCCGGGACGAGGAGTTCCACACCGCGATCATCGACCTCCTCAACGACTGGGCAGCCACCGTCGCGGTGCCGGAGGTCGTCTCGGTGCGCCTCATCGCCCCGGAGCAGGATCCCCTGACGCTGCAGCTCCGCGACTATCTCGACCGGGTCGGAGCGCCCTGCGGCGTCTACCGGCCCGACAGCAACGAGGGACGCGAGGTGCTCGCGCGATATCAGGGGCCGACGGGCGCGTGGCCCGTCGTGGAGACCTTCAACACGACCGACCCGTTCGTGCCCACCAGCACCCGCGACCTGGCCGTCACGTTGTACGGCCGTCCCGACGACATCGACGTCGACCAGGTGATGGACCTCGTCGTGATCGGCGCCGGGCCCGCTGGGCTCGCAGCCAGTGTGTACGGCGCCAGCGAAGGACTGTCCACGGTCACCATCGAGAGCGAGGCGATCGGCGGCCAGGCCGGCACCAGCTCGATGATCCGCAACTACCTCGGCTTCCCGCGCGGCATCTCTGGCATGCGACTCGCCCAGCGTGCCCGCAACCAGGCCATCCGGTTCGGCACCCGGTTCTTCACCGGCTGGCCGGTCCTGTCCCTCGAACCCGGTCTCGACGGCGCACCGCACGTCGTGCGCACCGAGGGCGGCGAGGTGTTCGCGCGCGCGGTGGTGATCGCCACCGGCGTGACGTACCGCCGCATCGGCATCGAGTCCATCGACGACAGGGTGGGGGCCGGCGTCCACTACGGCGCGGCGATGGCTGCTGCCAGGGAGATGGAGGGAGGCGACGTCATCGTCGTCGGCGGCGGCAACAGTGCCGGACAGGCAGCCGTCCATCTCGCCCGCTTCGCCCGCTCGGTGACGATCATGGTGCGCCGGTCAGACCTGTCCGCCACGATGTCGCACTACCTGGTGACGGAGATCGGGTTCAACCCGCTCATCGAGGTGCTCGCCAGCTCGAGCATCGTCGACGGGGGCGGCGAGGGTCGCCTCGAATGGGTTGACATCCAGGACGTCACGACGGGCGAGGTGCACCGCCGCGAGCTACGGGGACTGTTCCTCCTCCTGGGCGCCGACCCGCGGTGTGACTGGCTGCCTGACGAGGTGGCGCGCGATGACCGGGGCTTCGTGCTGACCGGCCGCGACGTCCCCACCGCGGCATGGGTCGACGGGCTACCGCCAGACAACCTCGCCACCACGGTGCCGGGCATCTTCGCTGCCGGCGACATCCGCTCGGGTTCCATGAAGCGCGTTGCCTCGGCCTCCGGTGAAGGTGCCTCCGTCGTCTCGCACGTGCACGCCTGGCTGGAGTGAGCGGACACTCGGGGCCACGCTGGTCGCCGACACCACGGGGGCACGACGGGGTGCCTTAGGCTGGGCCTGCCATGAAGCCCTCACGTCTCCTCGTCCGCGCGCTAGCCCTCGGGCTCGGCGTAGCGCTCGCCCCCGCCCTCGCCACCTCGACCGGGACCGCGCCCGCGCACGCTGCCGTCCAGCCGTGCACGGTGTCCCATTCGGCCATGCCTCGGTCCATCGAGCCCAAGGGCCCCAACGAGAACCACTCCTGGAACCCGTTCGACATCAAGGTGACCGACACGCGGGTCGTGACCGACCTCGACGTCTCGGTGGACCTCACCCATCCCGACTCCAAGGTCTCCCTGCACGTGCTCAGCCCTCAGACGTCCGGCGCGACGCTCCAGCCGACGATGCAGGCTTACAACAACGGCTCCTCGACGGGTGCCCTCAACGGCCTCTACGTGTTCGACGACGAGGCGCTGCAGCCACCGATCAGTGGCACCAACCCCGCCGCCGGCCGCTATCGGCCGGCTTCACCTGCCACGAATCTCGAAGGGCACTCGGCCGCGGGTGACTGGAGCCTGTGGGTCCTGAACGCCTCGACCAGCCGAGCCGCCCTGCGAGCACTCACCTTCACCTTCACGTTCGCCACCTGCGACTCCGACGGCGACGGCGTCGAGGACAGCGTCGACAACTGCCCCAGCCTCGCCAACGACCAGATCAACACCGACGACGACGGTGTGGGCGACGCCTGCGACCTGGACGACGACTCCGACGGCCGCGTCGATGCCCTCGACGGGTGCCGCGTCGCTCCGGCGTCCACGGCGACGGGCTGT
Organism: Nocardioides sp.; assembly: GCF_035576065.1. Taxonomy (GTDB): domain Bacteria; phylum Actinomycetota; class Actinomycetes; order Propionibacteriales; family Nocardioidaceae; genus Nocardioides. The sequence goes on along the minus strand of NZ_DATLWX010000001.1, from coordinate 49,931 downwards.
CCGACCGCGTCGAGGACGGCAGGACTCGAGCACAAGAAGAAGAAGGACCGGCTCGCCATCACGATCGCTTCCACCGCCCTGGCGTGCCAGGCGGCCGTGAAGGTGACCCTGATGCGGAAGCAGAAGGGTGCTGATCGTCGTCTCACCGTCGTCACCACGAGCAGCACCGGTGGCCACCGCATGAAGGCACCGCGCAAGGCAGGTCGCTACTACATCACGGCATCCGCCTCGTACGCGCCAGGCGCCGCCGAGTGCGGTGCCGACACGTCCGGGACGGTCCGGATCCGCCGCGGCTGACGCCGAGTCCCGTGGCTGCCTCGTCAGGGGCAGCCACCCTTGTTCAACTCATCCGTTGACAACGAGCCCACTCGGATCTACCTTTATTCAACCAATCAGTTGAGAAGGTGTCCGATGGTCGACCGCCTCTCCCAGGTCTTCTCCGCCCTGGCCGATCCCACCCGCCGCGACATCGTCGCCCGGCTCACGGCCGGCGACTCCACCGTAGGTGACCTTGCGGCGCCGTACGACGTGAGCCTGCAAGCGGTCTCGCGGCACCTCAAGGTGCTCGAGGAGGCAGGTCTCGTCAGCCGCAGCCGCGAGGCGCAACGCCGCCCGGTGCACCTGGAAGCAGAGGTGTTCGACCTCATGACGAAGTGGATCGAGCGATACCGCCGCCAGGCCGAGGAACGGTTCAGCCGCCTCGACGACGTCCTGGCAGCCCTGAACGGCACCGACGACATCGACGTACCTGACAACCCCCTGAAGGAAGGAACGACAGGATCATGACCACCACCGCCAACACCCACGCCCGCTACACCGAGGCCGCCATCGAAGCCGACCCGCACGTCCCGGCCGTGCACATCTGGCGCGACTTCTCCGCCACCCCGGCCCAGCTCATGAGAGCGCACACCGACCCGGACGTGTTCAAGCAGTGGATCGGCCCCGACTCGCTCACGACCCGGATCGACCACTGGGACTGCCGGACCCTGGGCTCCTACCGCTACGTCGCCGAACGCGATGGGGAGGAATACGCCTTCCGCGGCACCTTCCCACACATCGGCGACGACAAGATCGTCCAGACCTTCACCTGGGAGGGCATGCCCGAGGCGATCGCGCTCGAGACGATGACCTTCGAGGATCTCGGCGACGGCCGCACCCGCCTGCACGGCTTCTCCCTGTGCGACTCCTTTGAGGGCCGCGACGGCATGCTGTCCAGCGGCATGGAGGTCGGGATCCACGAGGGCTACGCCAAGCTCGACAGGCTGCTCGCGGGCGGGGTGCTCGCCGATGACGCTGTCTGAGTCTCCGACCGAGCGCCACCGGGAGGTCGCCGCGACCTTCGGGCAGAAGGTCGCAGGCACGCAGGACTGGCAGGCAACGGCGCCCGTCGAGGGCTGGACCGCGCGAGACGTCGTGGGTCACCTCGTCGGGTGGTTCCCGCACTTCCTGGCTGCTGGGGAGGTCGTGCTCCCCGCCGGTCCGGACGTTGCCGACGACCCGGTGGCGGCGTGGCAGCACCAGGCCGACGCCGTACAAGAACTCATCGAGACCCGCGGTGAGGAGTCGTTCACGCACCCGCGTGCCGGCACCCACCGACTGGTCGACGCCGTTGACCGCTTCTACACCGCCGACGTGTTCATGCACACCTGGGACCTCGCCCGGGCGACGAGCCAGGAGCCCGACCTCGACGAGGACCAGGCCGGCGCGCTGCTCGAGGGCATGCGGCCCATCGAGGAGATGCTCCGCTCGTCTGGGCAGTACGGCGCACCGGTGCCCGTCCCTGCGGATGCTCCTGTGGCGGACCGGCTGATGGGGTTCATCGGCCGAGACCCTGCCTGGCGCGGGTGACCGGCCTCAGCTGAGCTCGGACCGCCGTGGCGGGTCTGCACCGGGGCGACCGACCGTGACTGCTGCGGCCCTGACTGCGTGGGCGAGCACGGCGGTCCACCTCGTCGGGCCGAGGTCACGCAGCCGCTCGCGGGCTCCGGGGCCGACCACGTCGAAGCTCCAGAGTGCGTCCACGACGGCAGCCGTGACGGTGTCACCCGCCCCGATGGTGTCCACCACGCGAGTCCGACTGGCGGGGACCTCCCCCTCCCCCGCGTCGGTGAACCAGCGCGCCCCGTCGCCGCCCCTGGTGACGACCACGGCGCCGGCGCCCCGCGCCAGGAAGCCGGCTGCCACCTCCCGGTGGTCCTGCCCGGGCCACAGCACGTCGAGGTCCTCGTCACTCGCCTTGACGACGTCGGCCAGGGCAGCCATGTCCTCGGCCCGTTTCACCACCTCGGGGCCGGCACCCGTGACCTGCGGGCGAGCGTTCAGGTCGAAGACGACGAGCGCCCCGGGGCGCTGCTCAGCGACGAGTGCGGCCACGTCCAGCGCGCCCGGGTCGAGGGCCGCCCCGAGCGAACCGAAGACGACGACCACCGGGTCCGTGCCCGTGGGCAGCGACATCAGGCCGGGTCGCCACTCCACGTCGAACTCGTAGCTCGCCGCCCCGGACTCGGCCAGGGTCGCGACGGCCGTCGGAGTCCGGTCGAGCGTCAACGGGTCGCCGCCGACGTGCACGCCGTTGTCCCGCAGGTGGTCGGCCAGGAGCCGGCCGTGGTCGTCGTCGGCGAAGGCAGTGAGGAAGGTGACCGGCCGTCCCAGCCTGGCCAGGGCCACCGCGGCATTGGCCGAGCTCCCGCCCGGGTGGTGACGGTCAGACCCGTCGCGGGCCCTCACCACGTCGACCAGCGCCTCACCCACGACCAGAGCGACCTGTTCCATGTCAGTTGGTCTATCACTCCGGGGCCTCGCACCCAGCCGTAGGGTCGGTGTCATGCAGCTCGACCCGATCCGCCACGACACCGACGTGCCTCCCTTCGAGCAGGCTCGGGCCCAGATCGCAGCGAGGATCGCTGCCGGCGAGCTCCCGAGCGGCACCCGTCTGCCCACCGTGCGTGCGCTGGCCGCGGACCTGGACGTCGCGGTGAACACGGTGGCCCGGGTCTACAAGGAGCTGGAGGCTGACGGCCTGGTCGTCACGGAGGGACGTCGTGGCACCCATGTGTCATCCACCAGCCCCGGCGCCGATGTGCGCGAGGCCTCCTCGGCGTACGTGCGGGCCTGCCGGCGCCACGGCCTGACCCAGGCCGAGGCCGTGCGCCTGGTCGAGACCGGCTGGAACCCGTGAAGTACGTCGTCTACGGGGCCGGTGCGGTCGGTGGTGTGATCGGCGGTCTCCTGCACCAGGCAGGGCACCCGGTGACGCTCGTGGCACGGGGAGCCCACCTGGCGGCGATGCGATCAGGCGGGCTGCGCCTGGACACCGGCGCCGGGGTGGCCGAGGTCGCGGCACCGGCGACCGACACGGCGGCTCGGGTGTCGTGGTCGGAGGACACCGTCGTGGTCCTCGCGGTCAAGTCCCACCAGGCCGCGGAGGCGCTGGCCGACCTGCGCAACCACGCACCGCCGGACATTGCGATCGTCTGCGCTACCAACGGCATCGCCACCGAGCAGGCCGCGCTACGGCTCTTCGGCCGTGTCTACGCCCTCTGCGTGATGCTCCCCTCGACCCACCTCGATCCGGGGCTGGTGGTGGCGAAGTGCCACCCCACGCCCGGCATCCTCGACATCGGGCACATCCCTGGCGGCACGGACGCACTCACGGCGGTCGTCTCCGCTGACCTGCGCAGTGCAGGCTTCGTCTCCGAGGAGCGCCCCGACATCTTGGCGTGGAAGCGCCGCAAGCTGGTGGTCAACGCCGTCGGCGACGTCGGCGCGCTCTTCGGGCGAGACGACGCGGGTCGCCACCTGGCCGAACGGGTCCGCGTCGAGGCCGAGGCTGCCTTGGCGGCAGCAGGCTTCCACGTGGTCACGCAGGCGGCCGACGATGAGCGGCGCGGGGACGCGCTCAAGCTCCGTGACACCGTCGCATCGATCTCCGGCAACTCGTTGCGTCAGAGCCTGAGTCGCGGCCTGGACTCCGAGATCGACTACCGCGCAGGCGAGATCGTGCTCCTCGGTCGGCTCCACGGCACCCCCACACCCGCCAACGAGGCGATCGTCGCGGCGACCCGTGACCTGACATCGACCGGCGGCGACCCTCGACGCCTGGACGCGCGCGTCGTGCTCGATGCCCTCGATCAGCAGCAGCGCGGTGCGAAATGACAACGGACCGGCCATCCCCAGGGGGCTGACCGGTCCGTTGACCTGACGTGGGGCTAGATCACTCGCCGGCGCGGGTGAAACCAGCGGCCTCGGCGGACTCGACGGAGTCGAACCACACCTCCGCCGTGGTCTGGGCGTACCACTGGCCGTCGGGCTCGTGGAACTTCATCGAGTCCTCGTTGCCCTTGACCGGGAAGCCATCAGGAGCCTCGTCGACGTTCTCCATCGGCATGTGCGAGCCGTCGTACTTGCCCGCGAACCCGCCGGTGGTCTCCTCGAAGACCTCCATGTCGACGCCCTCGACCTCGACGAGCGGCGCAACGCCGACCTCTTCGGCCTTGGCCTCCACCGGGTCGACGGTCGTCTCGTCGGTGCCCTCAACGGACTCGATCTCGGTCTCGTCCTCGACCGGAGCAGCCGCCGGAGCAGCCGCCGGAGCAGCCTTCCTCGTCGAGGTCGCCTTCGGGGCGTACGCCTCGGTCACCAGCTCGATGACCGCCATGGGCGCGTTGTCGCCCTTGCGGGGCCCGATCTTGGTGATGCGGGTGTAGCCACCGGGACGATCGGCGAAGGTCGGCGCGATCTCGGTGAACAGGACGTGCACGACACCCTTGTCGCGGATGGTCTTGAGGACCTCGCGACGGTTGTGCAGGTCGCCGCGCTTGGCCTTGGTGATCAGCTTCTCCGCGAACGGGCGCAGCATGCGCGCCTTGGCCTCGGTGGTGGTGATCCGTCCGTGCTCGAAGAGCGCGGTCACGAGGTTGGCAAGGATGAGGCGCTGGTGGGCGGCAGAGCCGCCCAGGCGCTTGCCCTTCTTGGGCTGGGGCATGTCAGTTCTCGTTTCTCTCGGGCCGTACTAGGTACTCGAGTAGATGGTGCGTTCTGGGGTGATCGTGCTGATGGCGTGTGCCTCGCAAGGCCGAGGAGGAAGGCGACCTTGGAGCGCAGCGGGTCGCCGACCGACGAGAACGCCGCGAGGCGCACGTCAGCAGTGCGATTTAGTACTGCTCGTCCTCGACGAATGCGTCATCGTCGTCATCCCCGTAGGCAGCCAGGGCAGCCTGCGGGTCGAAGCCGGGGGCGCTGTCCTTGAGGGACAGACCCATCTCGACGAGCTTGGCCTTGACCTCGTCGATCGACTTCGCGCCGAAGTTGCGGATGTCGAGCAGGTCCTGCTCCGAGCGGCTGATGAGCTCACCCACGGTGTGGATGCCCTCGCGCTTGAGGCAGTTGTAGGACCGGACCGTGAGCTGCAGGTCCTCGACGGGCAGGGCCAGGTCGGCAGCGAGCTGCTCGTCGACGGGCGACGGGCCGATGTCGATGCCCTCGGCCTCGACGTTGAGCTCACGTGCCAGCCCGAAGAGCTCGACGAGCGTCTTGCCGGCCGAGGCGATGGCGTCGCGGGGACGCATCGACGGCTTGGTCTCGACGTCGATGACCAGCTTGTCGAAGTCGGTGCGCTGCTCGACACGGGTGGCCTCGACCTTGTAGGTCACCTTCAGCACGGGGCTGTAGATCGAGTCGACCGGCATGCGGCCGATCTCGTTGTCGGCACCCTTGTTCTGCACCGCAGAGACGTAGCCGCGGCCGCGCTCCACGACGAGCTCCATCTCCAGCTTGCCCTTGGCGGACAGGGTGGCGAGCTTGAGCTCGGGGTTGTGGACCTCGACGCCGGCGGGCGGCGCGATGTCGGCGGCGGTGACGTCGCCGGCACCGGACTTGCGCAGGTACATCGTGACGGGCTCGTCGTGCTCGGAGGAGACGACGAGGCCCTTCAGGTTGAGGATGATCTCGGTGACGTCCTCGGTGACGCCCTCGATGGTCGAGAACTCGTGGAGGACGGTGTCCACCTTGATGCTCGTGACCGCAGCCCCCGGGATGGAGGACAGGAGGGTACGCCGCAGGGAGTTGCCGAGCGTGTAGCCGAAGCCGGGCTCCAGCGGCTCGATGACGAAGCGCGAGCGGAACTCGTCGACGGACTCTTCGGAGAGGGTCGGGCGCTGAGCAATAAGCACTGAATGTGTCCTTCCCAGGCCCAACCATCATTTGATGGACCCGATCACATGAAAAAGGAGGCTCCCCAGCCGGGCTCCGGGTGGAGCCCGACGGGGGTACACGGGGGCGGAGCCCCCGCGCGGTTACTTCTTCGAGTAGTACTCGACGATCAGCTGTTCGGTGACGGGCACATCGATCTGTGCACGGACCGGGACCTGGTGCACGAGGATGCGCATCCGGCTCGGGAGGGCCTGCAGCCAAGCCGGCACGTGACGCTCGGCGTGGGTCTCGCGAGCCACGATGAACGGCGTCATCTCCAGCGACTTCTCGCGCACGTCGATGATGTCGTGTGCAGAGACCTGGAAGCTGGGGATGTCGACCTTGTGACCGTTGACGAGGAAATGACCGTGCACGACGAGCTGACGAGCAGCTCGGCGGGTGCGGGCGAAGCCGGCACGGTAGACGACGTTGTCGAGGCGGCACTCGAGGAGCTGGAGCAGGTTGTCACCGGTCTTGCCCTGGCGACGGTTGGCTTCCTTGTAGTAGCGGAGGAACTGCTTCTCCATGACGCCGTACGTGAAGCGGGCCTTCTGCTTCTCGCGCAGCTGGAGGAGGTACTCGCTCTCCTTGATGCGGCCGCGGCCGTGCTGGCCGGGGGGGTAGGGACGCTTCTCGAAGGCCGAGTCGCCGCCGACCAGGTCGATGCCGAGACGGCGCGACTTGCGGGTCATGGGTCCGGTGTAACGGGCCATTAAATTACTCCTTCAGTCTCTCGTCGACCGGGTCAGACGCGCCGGCGCTTGGGCGGGCGGCATCCGTTGTGGGGGGTGGGCGTGACGTCCTGGATGGTGCCGACCTCGAGGCCGATGGCACCCAGCGAACGGATGGCGGTCTCACGACCCGAACCCGGACCCTTGACGAAGACGTCGATCTTCTTCATGCCGTGGTCCATGGCGCGACGTCCAGCGGCCTCGGCCGCCATCTGCGCGGCGAATGGCGTGGACTTGCGCGAGCCCTTGAAGCCGACGGTGCCGGCAGAGGCCCACGCGATCACGGCGCCCGTGGGGTCGGTGATGGTGACGATGGTGTTGTTGAACGTGCTCTTGATGTGGGCTTCGCCCTGAGCAATGTTCTTCTTCTCCTTGCGACGCACCTTGGTGGCGCGGCTCTTGGGAGGCATACGTTTCTCCTATGAGGTAACTGGTCGGGAAGCTTCGTGAAGTGGCAGTGATCTACGCCTGGAGGCTCAACGCGAAACGCGTCGGATCACTTGGCCTTCTTCTTGCCGGCAACTGTGCGCTTGGGACCCTTGCGGGTGCGCGCGTTGGTCTTGGTGCGCTGACCGCGGACCGGGAGGCCCATGCGGTGGCGGCGACCTTGGTAGCTGCCGATCTCGATCTTGCGGCGGATGTCTGCCTGGACCTCGCGACGGAGGTCACCCTCGATCTTGAAGTTGGCTTCGATCTCATCGCGAAGCTTGACCAGCTCCTCGTCACCGAGCGTGTGCACGCGCGCGTTCGGGTCGACCCCGGTTGCGGCGAGCAGCTGCTGGGAGCGGGTACGGCCGATGCCGTAGATGTAGGTGAGTGCGATCTCGATGCGCTTGTCGCGCGGGAGGTCAACACCAACGAGGCGTGCCATGTGGCGTTTCCTTGTCTGTTGTTCGCGTTGGTTTCTGGTCGTGTCGCGTCTCATCCCGCCTCGGGTGAGCTCCGGCCAATGCTCCGGAGGTGATTTCAACAGGGTTCCCGGAGGGCACCTGCCTAGCGATCACGTTGTGGTTGATTCAGTTGTTCTGCGTTTCCCTCGAGAGCAAGCTCTCGTCGGGCTCGCGCTGCCCTTCAGCTTCGGCTGCGCCGAACCTGAAGGTCATCGCTCATCCCTGCCGCTGCTTGTGACGCGGGTTCTCGCAGATGACCATGACGCGTCCGTGCCGACGGATGACCTTGCACTTGACACACATCGGCTTGACGCTCGGGTTGACCTTCATTGACGAAGTCCTTGCTGCTCGGCTGGTTACTTGTAGCGGTAGACGATCCGACCTCGGGTCAGGTCGTAGGGGGAGAGCTCCACCACCACACGGTCCTCAGGGAGGATCCGGATGTAGTGCTGACGCATCTTGCCGCTGATGTGAGCGAGAACCTTGTGGCCATTGCTCAGCTCGACGCGGAACATGGCATTGGGCAGGGCTTCGGTGATAGTGCCCTCGAGCTCGATCACGCCTTCTTTCTTCGGCATGTCCTCCACAATCTGTTGTTCGGTCATCTACCGTCTGGTGCTCACGCCACTGGTGTGGAGCGGCCGGCCCGGGAACCTCCGCCCTGGGGCGGTGGACCTCGTGCGGTGGTCCGTGGTGACTCATCCCGGGCACACAGGGAGGCGCTCCTGCGAGCGAACTCTGCGATGATCGGGCAGCCGCGAGGCACCACGAAACGCAACCCACGTTGGGTCGACACGCCAGTTTAGTGCGCCCCGGGATGAAAACACCAATCACGAGGACCGGCGGGACCCGCGGGCCCGCGCACCGGTGGATGAGGTCGCCCTGTTCCTCCGCAGTGAAGCCGGACTGATCGCCGCCGCCCACCGACGACGGCGACCCACGGCCTGCGACATGGCCCGGCGCTCGGACTCGACCGTCTGCCAGTAGGCCGCTGCAGTCTCGGCCGCGGGCACCGCTGGTCCGAAGACGAAGCTGTCCGCGCGACGGGCCAACGCTGGCGCTGTCCCCGACACGATGGAGCCCGACTGCTCGCGGCGGGTCACCGTGGGACCCAACGGCACGGGCTGACCGAGATCGCGGGCATGGTCGACCAGCTCACGCCACGCTCCGACGATGCGCGCCGACATGCTCGCGGTGGTACGCCGCCGTCGCCGGCGCAGCGCCTTGAGCCCGATGATCGAGGCAAGGATCACCGCCACGAGCAGCAGGGGTCCGCCGACGTACTTCGCCCCGAGGACGAGCCAGCCCGGGACGCTCTCGGCGAATGACTCGTCCGCCGCCGCCTCCACCTTGTCCTTCTTCTTGGTCCGACGTTCCTTGAGCTCGGCGTCGCTCTGGTCGCCGGCGTCCGACGGCGGCGGGATCGGGGCGGGCGGCGGCACGATGGTCCCGCTCATCGGCGTGTTGGTCTCGGGCAACCTCTCGGCAGGCGGCTCGTCGGACATGAACCGGTCGGTCTCCAGGGTTCGCCACGAGCCGTCTGCTGCCCTGAGCTCGACCCACGCCTCGACCTGCTCGCCGGTGACGACGCCGTCCTCGGGGATCACGGCGCCCAGCACCACCCGCGCAGGAACCCCGACCTCGTTGGCCAGGAGAGCCATCACGGCGGCATACTGCTCGTCGTTGCCGACCATCTGCTGATCGTTGACGAACTCGTCGGAGAGTCGCTTCAGGTTGTGGCCGGGGTGGTACACCTGCTCGGCCTTGGTGACCCCGTCGGAGTACTTCCCCTCGGACTTCAGGTGCTCGGCGATCGCCAGCACCTGGGCCATGGGAGTGGTGGCCTCGCCCGACCAGTCGGTCGCCGGGGCCTGGAGGAACCCGGTGCCCGGGGGCGCTGGCGCCAGTGTCCTGGAGGCGAGGGTCTGCTCGTCGACCGCGGCGGGCGGTTGCACGGCCGTGAAGGAGTAGGTGTCACCCTGACGCATGCCGGACGGCACGACCGCGGTCGAGGTGGCGAGGTTGTAGCGGAAGGTCTCCGCCTTCGACTCAGGGTCGCCCAACCGGAAGTCGACCTCCTGCAGCGCACCGATCGTGGGCAACCAGACGCTGTCGTACGCCTCGCCGATGGTGACCGTCGCCTCGATCCGCTCCCCCTCCACCGGGTTGTCGATGGTCGAGGACACGCGCTGGAAGGAGTCGTCGGCGGCACCGGGGATCGCGTCGTTGGTGGCGCCCCAGACCAAGCCGTCGTAGGTGTCCATCGTGGCGATCCGCACCCGGGCGCCGGCGGGGGCGCCCTCGATCGTGAACAGGGTCTTCTCGAAGACGTTGGCCGGGTCGGACTTCGGTCGCAGGTCGATGTACTTGCGGAAGCCCGCCAGCGGCGAGGGGTAGCGGCCGATGTCGAAGGGCGGTTCCACCCACGACCGCACCACCGTGCGACCGTCGTCGTCCTCACCGGTGACCAGCCCGCTGGCCGGCAGCGCCAGCGCCGACGCCCCGATGACCAGCAGGGCGCCCAGGGCCAGCCTGCCGTAGCCCGACGACCCGCCGTGGACGGCGGCTGAGGCCCGTCGGGCTCGGATGGCGAGCCACCCCAGTGATACGGCGGCGAAGGCCGTGCCCTGCACCACGACGGAGTGCGGGTGGCGCACGCCGAGCAGGATCACCGCGACCAGCACGGCGGTCAACCCGAGCACCGGCAGCAGGGCGGTCACCCACGAGCGCTTCCCCGTGACCCCGCTCAGGGCCGTGCCCACGAAGCCCGCGGCCAGCCCGAGCAGCCACGGCAGGACGAGCAGCGGCCCGTCACCGTCGACCGGCGGCAGGGTCGTCAGCATGTCCTTCCACCCGAAGACTGCCTGCTCCGTCAGGGTTCCGAGCGTCGTACCGCCCGGCAGGAAGGCCGTGTCGCCGACCGATCGCAGGCACAGCGGACCCCCCAGGGCGAGGAACAGGAACGACAGGATCACGACCGGGGCGATCAGGGGCCACCGCAGGGCGCGGGTCAGGTGGGTGACCGCGATGCCGAGCACCACCCCGATCATCCCCACGATGAGGAAGGCCCCACCGGTGAACGAGGTGGCGAACCCGCTCAGGGCAAGCCCACTGAGCACCAGGACCGCGGTGAGGTCCAGCGCGGTCGCAGCGCCGGGCAGGAGCCTGCTGCCACGAGAGCGGGTGACGGTCTCGGCCGGGTTGACGGCCATGGTGCTCACTTGACGCTCCACCGGAGGAGGGCTCCGAGGTCGTTCTTGTCTGCCAGGTGCAGCACCGGCAGTCCCATCGTCTCGGTGACCCGGCTCGTGCCTGCAGGATCGATCAGGATCGCGTAGCGCCGCACCTCAGGCGGGAACGCAGCCGCGCCGCGCAACATGTCGGTGAACTCCGTGCCGGGGCCGCCGACCAGGAACAGCAGGCTGCAGTCAGGGGCGACCCGCGTGGCCCGGCGTGCCGCCACCACGATGCCGGTGCTGCCGTGCTCGGCACGACACACGGCATCGAGCGCCAGGTGCCCGTTGGCTCCGGTCGACGCCGTCTCGCCGCAGACGAAGGACACCTCGAACTCATCCAGCACCGCGCGTACGGCGATGGAGGCCGCCACCGACATGGCCGACTCGAAGTCGTCGGGGTCGGCCCACGACGCAGCGACGTCATCGACCACGATCGCCGCGTGGCTCCGACGGGTGTCGAGGTACTGCCGCACCAACAGGCTGGACTCCCCCGTCGATGCCATCACCTTCGCCGACGAACGCCAGTGGATGTGCCGCAGGTCGTCACCGGGGACGTACTCGCGCAACGCGTGGAAGGCCAGGTCGCTGTGCGAGACGGCATCGGTGGAGACGCCCTCGAGGTCGCGCAGCAGACCGGCTCCGAGCGACTCCAGCGGGACCATCGGTGGCCGGACCAGCACCTCGCGCACCGGCGTCCAGATGACGTCGCGGGAGAAGATCCCGATCGGGTCGCCGCGGCGCGTCGTGGCGGGGCCGACGCGGATCACGCCCCGGTGCTCCGTGCGGATCATGAACGACTCTTCGTGCTGTGCCCCGGCGGCGAGGGAGGAGATGCCGTAGCGGTGGACGGACCCCCCCACCGGCACCTCCAGGGTGGTCGGGATCAACCGGCTGCTGGCGATGTTCTTGACGACCACCCCTGCAGCGACCGACTCCCCTGCTGCCACCCGCTCCGGCTCGAGGCGCAGGTCGACGTCGACGTTGGTGCGCCCGAGGAGGAACGGTGCGGCGAAGAGGACCAGGAGCAGGCAGGCAGCCGCGATGACCGCCAGCTCGCGCCAGTGCGCGAGCGTGGCGAGATACATCGCTCCGATTCCGAGGCCGAGGATCGACCACCCGACCGGGCGGACGACACTCAGCAGCTCCTGGGCCCGTTCCATCTCGGGTTAGGCAACCCGGTCGGTCGGCGGCGCAACCGCGTCGAGCAGACGACCGATGACGGTCTGGACGCTGACGCCGCTGAACTGCGCCTCGGCGTCGAGCAGCAACCTGTGCGACAGCACGGGCTCGGCGAGCTCCTTGATGTCGTCGGGCACGACGTGGTCGCGGCCGTCCGCGGCTGCCCAGGTCTTGGCGACCCGGATGAAGGCCAGGCACCCACGGGCCGAGAGGCCGAGCTTGACGTGCGGTTGACGCCGCGACTCCTCCGCCAGCTCGGCGATGTAGCCGATCACTGCGGGATCGACGTAGACCAGGTCCGCGAGCCCGCTCATCTGCGAGATCGTCGCCGCGCTGATCACCGGGGTCACCAGGGACGCCCGGTCACGCACGGCAGCGTTGACGAGCAGCTCGATCGTCGCAGCCCGGTCGGGGTAGCCGAGGGAGGTCTTCATCAGGAAGCGGTCGAGCTGCGCCTCCGGCAGCCGGTAGGTCCCCGCCTGCTCGATCGGGTTCTGGGTGGCGATCACCAGGAAGGGCCGACCCACCGAGTGGGCCACGCCGTCGACGGTGACGCGGCTCTCCTCCATCACCTCGAGCAGGGCCGACTGGGTCTTCGGCGAAGCCCGGTTGATCTCGTCGGCCAGCACGATCGTGTGGAAGATCGGGCCGGGGTGGAACTCGAAGGTGCCCTTGTGCTGGTCGTAGACCGTGACGCCGGTGACGTCGGAGGGAAGCAGGTCGGGGGTGAACTGGATCCGGGCGTGCGAGCCCTGGACGGTGTTCGCCAGTGCCCGCGCCAACATGGTCTTGCCCGTCCCGGGGAAGTCCTCCAGCAGGATGTGGCCCTCGGAGAGCAGGCACGTCAGCGCGAGCCGGACGACGTGACGCTTGCCCAGCACGGCCTTCTCCATGTTGTCGGTCAGCTGGTCGAAGGTCTGCTTGAACCAGTCGGCCTGCTCGTGCGAGATCGTCATGCTGCTCCTCGTGGTGGATGCGCCGGCGTCCATCCGACGCTGGTGGTCGGGGTGTGAGAGGTCACTATGGCCAGTCCATGCTGGAGACGACCGTCGCGTAGAGCCGTCCTCGGTCCCTGAACTGGCAGGTGACCTCGACCCGGCCGTTGTCGAAGTACCAGGGGGTGGCGGTCTCGCCGTTGGACACGTCCAGCGCGGGGCGCACGGTTGCGGGGTCGTCGGAGTCGGTCACCGAGCACCGGATCCCGTCACGACCATCGGACACACGCAGGCCCAGGAAGCCGCAGCGGGCGTCCGTGCAGCCCGCGGCCCCCAGATTGCTGCAGTCGTTGGACGTGATCGGGTTGCCATTGGAGTCGAGGTCGTCGTCGTCGCACGAGGCCCGCTTGTAGATCGAGAGCAGCGGCGTCGGCGGATCTCCGCTCTCGGCCTGTTGGTAGTCGGTCGTCTCGCCCCGTCCTAGAGGATTGTCGTCGAACAAGCGCACCGCGATGGTGGTGCTGGTGTTGTAAGTGCCGACGGCAACGACCTTGGTGAAGGAGAACGCCCCCGGCGCAGATTGGATCCGCATCTCCTCGCTCCCGCCGTCGATCCTGAGGCCGACGACGGCGGGGTCGCCGTTCGACGTCCCGCTGATGGTCCACGTGACGGTGAGGCCGCTGACCTCTGCAGTGGGCTGGTTGAGATGGGATTCGCGGAACGGCCCGTACGCCTGCACGGACTTCACATCGGAGAAGCTGCAACCGACGCGAGCGGCGTTCTCGTTGCACATGCGGAGCTGGACCGGATAGCCCTCCTCATTGCTGGGCGTCCGCACCACCTCGTTGATGACGGCTCCGGTCTGCACCCTCAGGGTCCACACGACCTGACCGGCCACCAGGATCGACGCCTGGGCCAGTTCGCCCCGCGGCTCCGGTGCCGTCGCCGTGACCCGGACCATGGTGTCCTGGCCAGTCGGCCCCACCGTCCACGCGCCCCAGTTGGCCGGCTTGCCCGTTGCGTCGATCGGGAAGGGAGCGCTCGCCACGGAGGTGTTCTCGGCGTTGTGGGCCTGGACGTAGTAGTTGTAGTTGGTGCCGTCGTAGACGACTCCCGAGTGCGTGCAGCTCGTCGCCTGGATGCGGCCGCACCCGGGCACCGTGACCATCGGTCCACCGTTGGCGCTGTAGGACAGCGAGTAGAGCGTGGGCGCCGGCCCTTCGGGCGCGGTTGCGGTCCAGATCGCGTTGATGTTCGTCGACTGCACGCCGCTCTGCTGGTCGACCGCCGTGAGCCCCGCGGGGGCAGCAGGCGTCCCCATCGACTGGAACGGTGCGGACAGGCGGGGGGGCGACCAGCCGACGCTGTTCTTCGCCTCGACCGAGAAGACGTAGGTCCGGTTGTTGTCGAGGCCGTCGACGAGGTGGGACGTGCTGGTGCCGGCGACCGTAACGGGCCCGCCTCCTGGCCAGCTGATCATGTAGGCCTCGATCGTCTTCTCGCCCGCGGGCTTCGTCCAGCCGACGGTGATCGTGTGGTCACCCCGGTCGACCATGCTGATGCTGGCGACCCGCCCCGGCTTCGTGGCGGCCTGCGCTGTCAACGACAAGTCGCTGAACGGTCCGGTGCCGACCTTGTTCACGGCCGCCACCCGGAAGTTGTACTTCTTCCCGTCCTTCAGGCCCGGGTAGTCGCAGAGGTTGGTGCGGCACCTGATCTGGTCGTTCGACCGTGTCTCCTTGAGGATGTAGTGGGTGATCGGTGACCCGCCGTCGTCCTCCGGTGCGAACCAGCTGATGCGGGCGACGCCCTTCTCCTCGTTGTCCTGCTTGTACGGCGTGCCGGGCTGGCCGGGGACGCCCGCCAAGGTGACTTCGAGACGCCCCTCGGCGCGACGACCTGGCGCCGGCGACGAGTCGTCCACGTCACTCATGACCACCCGGAAGACCGCACGGCCTCTGGCTTCCTTGGACGCACGCAGGGTGACGCTGGACCCGCTCCTGCTCGCCGAGACGCCGACACCGCTCACGACCTCGATCGACACCACGGTCGGGTTCGGTTCGGCGACACCCGGCTTGAGGAAGGGCGCCAGGTTGATCTCACGACTCTGGCCCGCGTCCATCTGCTCGGGAGGGATCGGCAGCATGCTGGGAGGAGGCGGGTTGTCGAGCCGGAACCTGATCTCGGAGGGGGCGCTGCCCCCACCCGTGATCGAGAGCGCCGCCACCCCTCCGCGGTCGGCGTCGTCGGCGGCGGTGACCCGAAGGACCTGGGTCCCGTTGCCGTCAACGCTGAGAGCCTCGACCTCCTGGGTCCAGGTGCCCTCGTAGACAAGGCTGGCCATGTCCGCCGGATCCGGGGTCCACACGTTGCACAGGGCGGCGATGTCGAGGTCCTTGAACTCACCCGCGGAGATGGGGATGGTGGCCTCTGGACACGCCAGGACCGGCAGGTCATCGCCGACCTGGACCGGGATCGAGAGCAGCGCGGTGAAGCCGTCGGTCGGGTCCTGGGGGTCCTCGTTGCCGGCGGCGTTGGTCGCCGTCGTCACCTCGAGCAGCAGCGCACCGGGCCCCCGGTAGCCGTCGCGGGCGGAGATCTCGAAGCCGTCGTCGCCCACGCGTGCCGGCTCGAGGTCCGTCGGGGGGGACGTAGACACGGCGGTGCCGCTGGTCAGTCGCAGCGAGTTGCCCGATGGGTTGATGATGAAGTCGGAGAGCTTCCCTTCCGCACTGCCCCCCTCCTCGAGCTCGATCAGCGCGTCCGGCTTGACGTAGGGGATGCCGGTGCCCGTGGGAGGCACGTAGAGGGACGCAGTCGCGGCCGCGCCGTTGGCGTCCTCGACCCGGAACGGCACGACGATCGGGTTGGGTCCGCGGTTGACCCGGATCGTGCGGTTGTCGTCCTCGATCGTCGGGCTGCCCTCGGTGCCGTAGACCTTGGTCACCGTCAGCGCGGCGGCCTCCCCGTCGGGGTCGTAGGCGCCCTCGAGGACGTCGACCGACACCCCGCCGCTGTCGGTGGTCCGCCCGAAGGCGTCGTACACCACAGGTGGGTTCTCGAACTCGTCGCCCGTCTCGACCTTCAAGGTGGCCAGGGAGACGTCGATCCCGTTGGTGATCGAGTAGACGATGGCCGACGAGGCGCCGCTCGTCTCCTTGGGAGCGGGCACGGACACCAAGTCGGTCTCCGGGTCGAGGGTGACACCGTCAGGCGGGTCCACCAGGGTGATCTTGACCTCGTCGCCGGGAGCGATGAAGTCGTTGCTCAACGGGTCGAACACGGCCGTGCGGCCGGCCTCGACCGTGAGCTGGTCGGCGACTGCCAACGGGGGCTGCGGCGAGCCCGGAGGCACGACCGCCACCCTGACCAGGCCAGTGGCCAGACCGCCGTGGCTGTCGACGACGGAGTATTCGAACTCATCGGTGCCCGTGGCGCGTGGGTAGGCCTGATATTCGAGGAAGTTGCCACCGTAGGACAACACCCGACCGAACCTGGGCGCCGAGATGAGGCCCGCCACCGTCACCGGGTCACCCTCGGGGTCGACCCCGCTGCCGGGCAGCCGGACCTTGATGGTCGCACCGCCCACGGCGCGCCCCTCCAACGTGGGCGGCTCAGGCGCGGTGTTGGGATCGTCCTGAGGCGTGATGGTGACGACGAGCAGACCGTTGGTCGTCTCGCCCGTGCTGGACTGCGCCAAATAGATGACCTGGAACGAGTCGCGCTCCTTGAGGTCCGGGGCGATGTAGCGCACGCTGCGACCCGAGACCAGGGCCGTGCCGAGGTCGCCCTTGACGTCTCCCGCCACGTCGATCTTGAGCTCACCGGGCACGCCCTGGAGGGTGTCGCTCACGAGGGTCAGCCGATCCCCCGAAGGCGCGATGTCGTTGTCGAGCACGGGCACGGTGACCGAGCTGCCGCTACGCACGTGCACCCGGTCGACGGTCGTCACCGGTGTGTTGTCCCCGGGGACCGGGCGGTGACTGACGGAGACCTCGCCCTCGATGCCGGAGGTGGCGCCGTTGCTGACGGTGTAGCGAACCAGCTGCGGGTTGGGCGACAGCCGTCCTTGAGGCGCGGAGATCCTCAACCAGCGGCCGTCGATGACGGCAACGTCGACGTCGGGGTTGTCGGCGAACGCGCGCTGCACCACGAGCAGTCCACCCGCCGGGTCCACGTCGTTGGCCAGCACGTCGACGACGCCAGCCGCCTGGCCGTAGACGGTCAGGGTGTCCGGCATGGTGATCGGGGCGCCCGGGGTCTTGGGCGCGGGGAGCACGTCGACTCGGATGGTCTCGCGGTCCAGCTCGGCGAAGCCGAAGGCCGCCTCGTAGTCCAGGAAGTAGGTCCCGGGTCGGTCGCCGACGAACGTGATGATGCCGCTCTCCACGTCGGTCCTGATGGTGGCGCCCGGCTGGGCAGGGATCTTCCCTCCCAGCGCCAGGTCTGCGTATGGCGTGCTCGGATCAGACCCCGGCAGGTCGTTGAGCAGCGGTCGGATCTTGATCGGCGTCCCGACCTCACCGCGCACGACGTCCGGCTCCGCGCTGGCCGGAATCTTCTTGCGGTCGGACTTCTCCTGTACGTCGAAGGTCAGCGTCTGCGGGACGGGGGCCGACCGGCCGTCGCTGACAGTCACCTCGACCTGGACCGTCTCGCCTCCCTCGGGGGAGCCGGTGAACCGGACCCGCCCGTCCGAGGTGGTGCGGGCGGACGCGCCCGACTCGCCGACCCCGAGCGCGACCGCGCTGTCGAGGACGAGGGCGTCGCCGTCCGTGTCATCACGCCAGTCCGAGAGCACCGGCACGGTCAGGGACCCCGCGGCAGGCACGTGCCACCGCCGCGACTCGAAGCCCTCCCGCAGGGTCGGTTGCTCGTTCTCGGCGTCGCCGCGGACCTTGACGGTGACGGTCGCGTGGTCGGTGAAGTTGCTGCGGCCGTCGTCGATCGTGTAGTCGAACGAGGTGTTGCGGGCCCCGCCGGGCACCTTGAGGACGATCGTCTGGCCGTCGGGACTGATCTGCGCGGACGCTCCCCCCGTCGGCTGGTCGATGTCGATGATGCTCAGCAGCCGGCCCTGAGGGGCGGAGTCGTTGTCGAGCGGGTGCAGGATCGTCGTGCGGCCAGCGCGTGCGCCGTACTCATCGGGCTGCGCCTTGGGCGGAGTGCGATCCCCGGAGGTCTGCTCCTCGCTCTTCTTGTCCTCGTCCTGCACCTGCTTGCTGCTGGTGAAGGCGTTCCAGTTGTCGATCCGCTCGGGCTCGGGGGCGTCGATGTCCCACACCGCGCCGCTCTTGTTGTCGTTGAGCACGATCTCGCCGCGGTTGAGGCGGAACGTCAGCTCACTCGCCTGCCCGCCCAGGGTGGTGGGCGTGGCCTCGTCGTCACCGCAGCGGATGGCGACCTCCCCGAGCCCGCGGGACCAGGCGGCGTACGAGCAGGCTCCGAGGCGCACGGGCTCGGCCGGCTTCCCGTTGGGCCCGTCGATGACCACAGTGGTCGTCCCGGTCGCGAGGTTGACCTCCATCAGCTGGTCGTGGGTGGCCACCAGGACCGAGGAAGCCGACGGACCGGGCTGCTGCAGCACGGCGTCGAGTGCCAACGTCGCGCTGCCCGCACCGATCACACTCAGCTGACCGGTGACTGCGTCGAAGGTGACGACCTGGTCGCCGACCGTGGTCACGGCCGTGGGAGCGCCCGCCGCGGCTGGGAGGTCCTCGGTGCGGGGCTTGGCGAAGCCGTCGCCGGCCGTCACCACATAGGTGACCGTGCCCTCCTCGCCAGAGGTGGCGACGACGGTGCCGGACTGGCTGACCGCCAGTGCCGCACCCTCACCGACGGACGCCAACGGGTCGGACTGCGCGTCGAGGGAGGTGATCACGGGCCGTCCGCGCTGCGGATCGAGCTGGACGGCCCACAGGTCGCCTGTCTCGGGATCGATCGAGGCGAACGTGCCGCCCGCGGCCTGCTGGTCGCTCTCGGAGGGGATGGACACCTTGGCCGCGGCGTCGAGTTTGGACGCGAACGGATCGATGACCTGGGCGGTGCTGGCCTTGCGGTCGATCGCGAGGACTGCTGCACCGTCCTGGACGACGTCGAGGGGCCGGTCCTCACCACCGTCGCTCAGGACGCTCGTGTCGAGCTGGTTGATCGGCTTGTTGATGCGGCCGTGGATCCCGCTGTCCCCGTTGACGACCCAGATGCCGCCATCGTTGAGCTGCGCCTCGTGGGCCTGGTATCCGTCGGCCGCAACGGCGTAGGCCAGCACGGCTGCGGCGGCCAGCACGAGGGCGGTGTTGGACGCCACGGCGACCTTGTGCCGTGCGACGAAACCCGTGCGTCCCACTTCGATCCCCCTGGCCACGCAATGTTTCGACACCTCAACATTGCACGTGGAGCGTATGTAGGTGTGCGCTTCAAGACAAGTTGAGACAAAGTGGCACCTCGTCGGCGACGAGCGCGACACTATGGGTCGCAGTGGCCGCTGGACGGGGAGAGGAGACCGGCATGGTCGTGGAGACCACGTATGTCCCCGGCGACGGTGTCCTCCTCGGGGTCGGAGGCCACTGGGTGCTCGTGACGGACCCCGGCGACGATGACGTCCTGGACGAGCTGTGGGCCGTGCTCTCGGAGAGCGGCGCGAGCGATGCTTCGACGACGACCGAGCGGGTCCTGTCCATCGTGGAAAAGGCCTTCGGCGGCGACCCGCCTGCGCTGGCTGTCGCCGACCTGGGCGGGGGCGCCGCGACCGTCATCTCACGCGGGCGTGGTCACGTACGCATCTCCGGTGCGGACCGGATCCTCTCCCTGGACGGCGGCGCCGACCTCGCATCGCCACCCCGGGCGCGTCGCCTGACAGGGGGCGTGGTGTCGGCCGCCCGCGCGACCCTGAAGCCGCTCGCCCACAAGTCGGTCCCCCCGCCCATCGCGAGCGCGCCACCGCCGCCGCCGGGCGGGCTGCTGATCGACGGCATCCCCGAAGCCATCCTTGCCGCCACCGGACCCGACGGCCCGCCTCTGCGTCCGCGTCGTCGAGGCTCACCGCGGGCTGAGGACGACCTCGAGCCCTCCGCCGACACCGGGTCCCTGACGGACACCACCGAACCCGACCCAGGCTTTGTCGAGCGCGTCTATGAGGGGACCCACGCCACGATCCACCCGCCGCAGGAGGAGGTTGCCGACAGCCCCGAGGTTCCCGACGACCACGACGGGTCGACGGTCCACCGACCCGATCTCGCGTCGCACCTGCGGCACGGCACCAACGACACGGTGCTGGCGATCAGCTGCTCCTCGGGACACCTCACCCCTGCTGACAGCAGGATGTGCCGCATCTGCCGTCAGCCCGTCGCTCCCCAGGAGCCGCGCCGGGTGCCTCGCCCGCCACTGGGCGGGCTGCGCCTGCCGACCGGCGAGGTGGTCCCGCTCGACCGCGGCGTCGTGCTCGGCCGGAAGCCGGCCCCCCTCGAGGACAGCTCCGACTGGCCACACCTGGTGCACCTGCCCGCCGACCACACCTTCGTCTCGCGCATGCACCTGCACATCGAGCTCGACGGCTGGTTGGTACTGGCGCGCGACCTGGACTCGCGAGGTGGCACGATGCTCACCATGCCAGGCCGCGCTCCCGAACAGATGCGCTCCGGCGAGGCCTACGTGCTCGAGCCGGGAGCCAGCCTGGACCTGGCCGAGGTCTACGAGGTCCGTTTCGAGGTCGGTCCGGTGGTGCCGCGGTGAGTGCCCGATGAGTGCACCCGTCATCGCTGGCTTCACATTCGTCGAGCACCTCGGCAGTGGCGGTTTCGCCGACGTCTTCCTCTACGAGCAGCAGTGGCCCCGTCAGCGCGTCGCCGTCAAGGTGGTGCGCCCCGACGTACCCCTCAACGACAGGGAGAAGCAGCTCTTCACGGCCGAGGCGAACGCCATGGCTCGCCTGGCCGACCACCCCTACATCGTCTCGGTGATCACCGCCGGCGTCACGCTCGAGGGCGAGCGTCCCTACCTGGTGATGCGCTACTGCCCACCACCCGACCTGGGCATGCGCGTGCGCTCCAACCCGATGGCGGTCGTGGACGCCGTCAGCACCGGCATCAAGCTGGCCAGCGCCATCGAGACGGCCCACCGGTCCGGCATCCTGCACCGCGACATCAAGCCCAGCAACGTGCTGGTCACGACCTACCACGAACCTGCCCTCACCGACTTCGGGATCGCGGGCCACATCGCCGACGTCGCCGGCGAGAGCGACGTCCGGATCTCCTATCCGTGGTCGCCGCCGGAGCTGCTCGACGGGCGGTCCAACGGCTCGGTCGCCTCCGACGTCTATTCCCTGGGCGCCACGATCTGGCACCTGCTGGTCGGCCGGTCGCCGTTCTCCATCCCGGCAGGTGACAACTCGACCCGCGCACTGAGCGCCCGCATCCTGCACGCCGCCCCGCCGGCCACCCAACGGTCCGACGTGCCGCCCGCGCTCGACCGTCTTCTGCAGCAGTGCCTGGCCAAGAACCCGGCCCATCGCCCGCAGAGCGCCCTCGAGCTGGCGCGGAGCCTGCAGCAGATCGAGACCGCGGCCAACTGGTCGCGGACCGCGGTCGCGGTCGAGGGCGACCGCCCTGACACCTCCGTCCGGGCCCCCGGCCCCGAGCCCGAGGAGGACCGGACGGTGATGAAGGCGGTCACCGTGATCTCCGCCTCCGCACCCCATCGGATCTCCACCGCCCAGAGCGAGCCCGAGGCCGAGCCGGAGAAGAGCACCCCCGCCCTCGTCTGGGCCGTGGTCGGTCTCGTCGCAGCGGCCGTCATGATCGGCGGGCTCGTCTTCGCCGACCGTGGTCGCGACGACCCGGAGCCGACACCCACCCCGACGGCCTCCACTCCCGCCCCGTTGCTCGTCGATTCCCTGACCAAGCCGCCGACCCTCAGCGGTGAGCGCACCGGCAACACGGTCGTCTTCCGTTGGGACGGTCAGGAGGGTGTCGAGCCGGGCGACAGGTGGATCTGGCAGCAAACAGGGGTCGACGGCTTCGAACGCACGAACAAGCTGTCCGTGCGGTTCGAGAGCGCCGACGCGGTGTGCCTCGAGGTGCGACAGGTGCGTGGCTCCGACGAATCTCCGACAGCCGACAGATGCGTGCCCTGATCTGCACGATCAGGCGCGTACGCCGACCAGCTGCTGGTCGACGTCAGCCCCGGCCCTAGTCGTCGTCCCAGTCGCGGCGCGGACCGGACTTGGCGTCCTGCTCCGCCGCCGACATGCGGCTCGACGCCCACAGCGACAGCACCGCGGTGATCGCCAACGTCGCGAGGATGACGACCAGCGAGAGCCAGATCGGGATCTCGAGCCAGGCGTAGTCGAGGTGCTCGCCGCCATTGATGAACGGCAGCTCGTTCTCGTGCAGGGCGTGCATGAACAGCTTCACGCCGATGAACGCGAGCAGGAAGGCCAGCCCGTAGGACAGGTAGATCAGGCGCTGCAGCAGTCCACCGATGAGGAAGTAGAGCTGGCGCAGGCCCATCAGCGCGAAGATGTTGGCCGTGAGCACCAGGTAGGGCTCCTTGGTGATGCCGAAGATCGCCGGGATCGAGTCGAGCGCGAAGAGCAGGTCGGTGGTCCCGAGGGTCAGGATCACGATGAACATCGGGGTGATCATCCGCTTGGCGTTCTCACCCGTGATGAACAGGCTCTTGCCGTGCCACTCCGAGGTCGCCGGGAAGCGGCGCTCGATGAAGGCGACGAGCTTGTTCTCCTCGAACTCGTCCTCGTCCTCGTCCTCGGCCCCCTCCTTGGCCAGCTTGATCGCGGTGTAGATGAGGAAGATGCCGAAGAGGTAGAAGATCCAGCTGAAATTGCTGATCGCGGCTGCGCCCACGGCGATGAAGATCGCGCGCATGACGAGCGCCATGACGATGCCGATCATCAGGGCGTACTGCTGGAGCTCGCGGGGCACCGCGAACTTCGCCATGATGATGATGAAGATGAAGAGGTTGTCGATCGAGAGGGAGTACTCGACCAGCCAGCCGGAGTAGAACTCGAGCGCGTAGGTCCCGCCGGACGAATACCAGACACCAAGGCCGAAGATCACGGCCATGCCGACGTAGATCGACAGGTAGGCGGCGCACTCCTTCATGCTCGGCTCGTGCGGTCGGCGGCCGACCACTGCGAGGTCGAAGGTGAAGACGGCGATGGTCACCACGCCAGTGGCGATCCAGACCCAGGTGGGGACGTCCACGAGGTTGCTCCTACGGAAGGGAAGGGGGATGTGCGAACACCGACACCGCGCCGGGGCGGCCGTGCCGGAGGTCTCTTCCGCTCAACGCCGCTGGCGCGAACCGATGGCACCGGGTGCGGGCTCGCGCCCGCTCCGTACTGACGACACCATCACGGGGGAATACTCCCCTCCTGCCGCGTCAGTCTGACACGGGCCTCCGCACGTGGTCGAAATCGCGACGCACAGCGGACCCGGTCATCGACCGCCGAACGAGACTCCGAGCTCGGCCAGTCGGGCGGCACCGCCGTCGATTGCCGTCAGCACCCACGGGCCGGCAGTGGTGAGGGTGAAGGTGTGCTCGAAGTGCGCGGCCATCGATCCGTCAGCCGTCGTCACGGTCCACTCGTCGTCGAGGAGATCGGTCTCCTTCGTGCCCAGGGTCACCATCGGCTCGACGGCCAGGGCCAGGCCCTCGACCAGCGTCGCCCCCCTGCCCGGCTTGCCGACGTTGGGCACGTTGGGCGCCATGTGCATCTCGCTGCCGATGCCGTGCCCGGTGTAGTCCTCGAGGATGCCGTACGAGCCCTGGCCGCGGACGTGGCGCTCGACCGCGTGGGAGATGTCGCTGACCCGCCCGCCCAGGCGCGCCGCAACCATGCCCTGCCAGAGGGCCTCCTCGGTGACGCGCAGCAGCTCGGTGACCTCGGGGGCGATCTCGCCGATCGCGACCGTGATGGCCGCGTCACCGTGCCAGCCGTCGACGATGGCGCCGCAGTCGATGGAGATGATGTCGCCGTCGCGCAGGGTCCGGTCGCCCGGGATGCCGTGCACCACCTCGTCGTTGACCGACGCGCAGATGGTGGCGGGGAACGGCGGTTGGCTGTAGCCCTTGAACGACGGGATGCCGCCGTGGTCGCGGATGTTGGTCTCGGCGATCGCGTCGAGCTCGCCTGTGGTCACACCAGGACGCGCCGAGGCCCGCAACAGCTCCAGCGTCTCGCCGACCAACAGTCCGGCGATGCGCATCTTGTCGATCTGGGCCGGGGTCTTGATCTCCAGGCCGCGGTTGCTGAACACCGGGTGGGGGTCAGCTCTGGGGCACGACGTCGAGGGCGTCGAAGATGCGCTGGGTGACGTCCTCGACCTCACCCAACCCGTCGACCTCGATGAGCAGGCCGCGATCGCGGTAGACCTCGATCAGCGGCGCGGTCTCCTCGCCGTAGAGCTCTTGTCGCCGCCGGATGACCTCAGCGGTGTCGTCGGTCCGGCCGTCGATCTCGGCGCGTTGCAGCAGTCGCTCGACGACCTCGTCCTGGTCGACGGTCAGGACGACGACCGCGTCCAGCGCGTGACCGGTGAACTTGATCATGGAGTCGAGCTCCTCGACCTGGGCCAGCGTCCGGGGATAGCCGTCCAGCAGGAACCCCTTGTCGGCGTCGGGCTCCTGGATCCGGTTGCGGACCATCTCGTTGGTGACCTCGTCCGGGACGTACTCCCCCGCATCCATGTATTCCTTGGCCTTGACGCCCAGCGCGGTGCCCTGGGAGACGTTGGCCCGGAAGATGTCCCCGGTGGAGACGGCGGGGATGTCGAAGTGCTCGGCGATGAACTTCGCCTGCGTGCCCTTCCCCGCGCCGGGCGGGCCCATCATGATCAGCCTCATTTAGCGCAGGAACCCTTCGTAGTTTCGCTGCTGGAGCTGGCTCTCGATCTGCTTGACCGTGTCCAGCGCGACGCCGACCATGATCAGGATCGAGGTGCCGCCGAAGGGGAAGCTCTGGTCGGCGTTGACCAGCACGATCGCGATCAGCGGGATGAGCGAGATGAGGCCGAGGTAGAGCGCTCCGGGGAAGGTGATGCGCGACAAGACATAGGCGAGATAGTCCTCGGTCGGCCTGCCCGCACGGATCCCGGGGATGAACCCGCCGTACTTCTTCATGTTGTCCGCCACCTCTTCGGGGTTGAAGGTGATGGAGACGTAGAAGTAGGTGAAGAAGATGATGAGCAGGAAGTAGACCGCCATGTAGATCGGGTGGTCGCCGCCGACGAGGTACTTGTTGATGAACTGCAGCACGGGTGAGCTGCTCGTCTGGTTGAACTGCACCGCCATCGCCGGCAGGTAGAGCAGCGAGCTGGCGAAGATGACCGGGATGATGCCGGCCTGGTTGACCTTGAGCGGGATGTACGTCGACGAGCCGCCGAACATCTTGCGGCCGACCATGCGACGGGCGTACTGAACCGGGATGCGCCGCTGCGCCTGCTCGATGAAGATGACCGCGGCCACGAGGACCAGCCCGATCAGCATCACGATGCCGAAGACCCACGGGCCCTCGGTCTGCTGGACGCGCCAGAGCGAGGCCGGGAAGGTGGCGACGACCTGGCAGAAGATCAGGATCGACATGCCGTTGCCGATGCCGCGGTCGGTGACGAGCTCACCGAGCCACATGATGACGGCCGTGCCGGCGGTCATGGTGATGACCATCGTCAGGAAGGTGGACGTGCTGTTGCTGTGGAGCAGGTCGCGCTCACAGCCCTGGAGCAGGTTGCCCGAGCGAGCGAGGGCCACGATGCCGGTCGCCTGCAGGAGCGCGAGCCCGAGGGTGAGGTAGCGGGTGTACTGGGTGATCTTGGTCTGCCCCGACTGGCCCTCCTTCTTCAGCGCCTCGAGTCGTGGGATGACCACGACGAGCAGCTGGAGAATGATGCTCGCGGTGATGTAGGGCATGATCCCCAGCGCGAAGATCGTGAGCTGGAGCAGGGCACCGCCCGAGAACAGGTTGACGAGCTGGTAGAGCCCGCTGTCCTCCACGTCGGCCAGGCACGACTGGACGTTGGCGACATTGACACCAGGGGTCGGCACTTGCGAGCCGAGCCGGAAGACCATGACGATCAGCAGGACGAACAGCAGCTTGCGCCGCAGGTCCGGCGTGCGGAAAGCGTTGGCGAACGCGCTGAGCACAGGATCCTCTTTCGTGGACGTTGCCGACGCAGCAGGGGACCTGCCTCGGCGATGAAACCCTTGGGACTACCTCCGTGAGGGCCCGGGGAAGCCTAACAGTGTGGACACCGTCGGCCTTCCCCGGTGAACGCGCAAACCCGGCCGCACAGTTCCCACTGTTCGACCGGGCCGCGTTCTACTGATGCTGGGTGATGGTCCTCAGACCACCGTGATGGTGCCGCCAGCGGACTCGATCTTCTCCTTGGCGGAGCCCGAGAACGCGTTGACGCTGAGCTGGACCGCGACCGAGATCTCGCCGAGGCCGAGCACCTTGACGGGGTGGCCCTTGCGGACGGCGCCCTTGGCGATCAGGTCCTCGATGGTGACCTGTCCACCCTCGGGGAACAGAGCGCTCAGCTTGTCGAGGTTGACGACCTGGAACTCCACCTTGAACGGGTTGCGGAAGCCCTTGAGCTTGGGCAGGCGCATGTGGATGGGCATCTGGCCACCCTCGAAGGCGACCGGGACCTGGTAGCGGGCCTTGGTGCCCTTGGTGCCACGTCCGGCCGTCTTGCCCTTGGAGCCCTCACCACGACCGACGCGGGTCTTGGCAGTCTTGGCGCCGGGTGCTGGGCGCAGGTGATGCAGTTTGAGCGTCATCAGTCGACCTCCTCGACCGTCACCAGGTGACGGACCGTCTGGACCATGCCGCGGATCTCCGGGCGGTCCTCCTTGACGACCACGTCACCAATGCGCTTGAGACCGAGCGATCGCATCGTGTCGCGCTGGTTGGCCTTGCAGCCGATCGTGGACTTCAGTTGCTGGACTTTGAGCTGTGCCATCAGGAGGACACCCCCGCGGCAGCAGCTGCTGCGGCTTCGGCACGACCGGCTTCGCGAGCCTTGAGGATCGCAGCCGGGGTGACCTGCTCGACGGTGAGACCGCGACGAGCAGCCACGGCTTCGGGCTCCTCGAGCATCTGCAGCGCCGCGACAGTCGCGTGGACGATGTTGATCTGGTTGGACGATCCCAGCGACTTGCTGAGGACGTCGTGGATGCCGGCGCACTCGAGCACGGCGCGCACCGGCCCACCGGCGATGACGCCGGTACCGGGGGACGCGGGACGGAGCAGGACGACGCCTGCCGCCTTCTCGCCCTGGACCGGGTGCGGGATGGTGCCCTGGATGCGGGGGACGCGGAAGAAGCTCTTCTTCGCCTCCTCGACACCCTTGGCGATCGCCGCGGGCACTTCCTTGGCCTTGCCGTAGCCGACGCCGACCATGCCGTCGCCGTCTCCGACGATGACCAGGGCGGTGAAGCTGAAGCGACGTCCACCCTTGACGACCTTGGCGACTCGGTTGATCGCTACGACGCGCTCGATGTAGACGGACTTTTCGGGTCCGCCACCGCGACGGTCGTCACGCTGACGACGGTCGCCCGAGCCACCGCTGCGCTGTCCGCGCTGGGCTCCGCTCATGAGATGTGCTCCATATCTAAGTTCTCTCTCTTACCGCGTTGACTAGCGATCAGAAGGACAGTCCGCCCTCACGGGCGGCGTCCGCAAGGGCCGCGATGCGACCGTGGTATTTGTTGCCGGCGCGGTCGAAGACGACCGCGTCGATGCCAGCGGCCTTGGCGCGCTCGGCAACGAGCTCACCGACCTTGACGGCCTTGGCAGTCTTGTCGCCGTCGGTGCCGCGGACGTCGGCCTCCATCGTGGAGGCGTAGGCCAGGGTTGCACCCTGCAGGTCGTCGACGACCTGGACGGACAAGTGCTTGGCCGACTTGGTCACGACCAGGCGCGGACGCTCGGCAGTGCCGGACACGCGCTTGCGGCCTCGGACCTGACGACGCAGACGCGACTTGACGCGACCAGCGGTGTGCTTGTTGTTTGACAGTGAGATAGCCATGTCACTTACCGGCCTTTCCGACCTTGCGGCGGATGTGCTCGCCGGAGTAACGAACGCCCTTGCCCTTGTAGGGCTCCGGCTTGCGCAGCTTGCGGATCTTCGCTGCGACCTCACCGACGAGCTGCTTGTCGATGCCGACGACGCCGAGCTTGGTCGGTCCCTCAGTGGTGAAGGTGATGCCCTCAGGCGCGTCGAACACGATCGAGTGGGAGTAGCCGAGCTGGAACTCGAGCTGCGTGGGGCCCTTGGGCAGGACGCGGTAACCCACGCCCACGATCTCGAGCTTCTTCTCGTAGCCGTCGGTGACACCCACGACCATGTTGTGGATCAGGGTGCGGGTCAGGCCGTGCAGCGAGCGGCTGACGCGGTCGTCGTCCGGACGCTTGACCTCCAGCACACCGTCGTCGTTCTTCGCCACCACGATGGGGTTGGCCACGGTGTGGCTCAGGGTGCCCTTCGGGCCCTTGACGGTGACCGTCGCCTCGTCGATGGCTACATCGACACCGGACGGGACCGGGATGGGGAGCTTGCCAATACGCGACATGCTTCGTTTCTCCTTCTGGTCTTGTAGTCCGGATTACCAGACGTAGGCGAGGACTTCTCCGCCCACGCCCTTCTGGTTGGCCTGGCGGTCGGTCAGGAGACCCTGGCTCGTCGAGATGATCGCGACACCCAGCCCGCCGAGCACCTTGGGAAGACCCGTGCTCTTGGCGTAGACCCGCAGACCGGGCTTGCTGATGCGGCGGACCCCGGCGATGGAGCGCTCGCGGTTGCGGCCGTACTTGAGGGTGACGATCAGCGTCTTGCCGACCTCGTTCTCAGTAGGCTCCTTCACGTCGAAGGACGTGATGTAACCCTCCTGCTGGAGGATCTCGGCGAGGCCGGCCTTCATCTTGCTGAAAGGCATCGACACCTCGTCGTGGTACGCCTGGTTGGCGTTACGCAGACGCGTGAGCATGTCTGCGATCGGGTCAGTCATCGTCATGGCCGTGAGGCCCTTTCTCCACCGTGGTTTCGCACCTGCATCTCAGGTGCGACCTGCAGCGATCGTTTGAAGTGAAAGAAGTGGTCGGTTACCAGGAGGACTTGGTCACGCCGGGCAGCTCGCCACGGTGCGCCATCTCGCGCAGGCAGATCCGGCACAGGCCGAACTTGCGGTAGACGGCCTTGGGGCGCCCGCAGCGCTGGCAGCGGGTGTAGCCCCGGACCGCAAACTTGGGCTTGCGAGCGGCCTTGACCTTCAGCGAAGTCTTCGCCATGTCAGTTCTCCTCCTTGAAGGGGAAGCCGAGCTGCTTGAGCAGAGCGCGACCCTCGTCATCGTTGGTCGCGGTCGTGACGACCGTGATGTCCATGCCGCGCGAGCGGTCGATCTTGTCCTGGTCGATCTCGTGGAACATGACCTGCTCGGTCAGACCGAAGGTGTAGTTGCCGCGGCCGTCGAACTGCTGGCCGCTGAGGCCACGGAAGTCGCGGATACGAGGAAGCGCCAGGGACAGCAGACGGTCGAGGAACTCCCACATGCGGTCGCCGCGCAGCGTGACGTGGGCACCGATGGGCATACCCTCGCGCAGCTTGAACTGGGCGATCGACTTGCGGGCCTTGGTCACCGACGGCTTCTGGCCGGTGATCGCGGTCAGGTCCTTGATCGCGCCTTCGATCAGCTTGGAGTCGCGGGCAGCCTCGCCCACACCCATGTTGACCACGATCTTGGTCAGGCCGGGGACCTGCATGATGTTGGCGATCTCGAACTCGGACTGCAGCGCGGGGATGATCTCGGCGCGGTAGCGAGCCTTGAGGCGGGGGATCTCGGTGGTCTGGGTGGTCTCAGCCATCTCAGATCTCCTTACCGGTCTTGCGCGAGACGCGAACGCTGCGCTCTGCGGGGTACGTCGAACCGTCGGCGCGACGCTTGGTCACCTCGTCGCGACGGAACGCGACGCGGGTGACGCCGTCACCCTCGACGAGCATCACGTTGCTGACGTGGATGGGGGCCTCGGCGGTGATGATCCCGCCGGTGTTGCCACCCTGGACAGCCTTCGTGTGCCGCTTGATGCGGTTGACACCCTCGACGATCACGCGCTGCTCCTCGCGGAGCACCGAGATGACCTTGCCCTGGGCGCCCTTGTCCTTGCCGGCGATGACCTTGACGGTGTCGCCCTTCTTGATGTTCATGCCCTTACCCATCTCTCACAACACCTCGGGGGCGAGCGAGATGATCTTCATGAATCGCTTCTCGCGCAGCTCGCGACCCACGGGGCCGAAGATGCGGGTGCCGCGGGGCTCCCCGTCGGCCTTGAGGATCACGGCGGCGTTCTCGTCGAAGCGGATGTAGGAACCGTCTGCACGCCGACGCTCCTTGACGGTGCGTACGACCACGGCCTTGACGACGTCGCCCTTCTTGACGTTGCCACCGGGGATCGCGTCCTTGACGGTGGCGACGATGACGTCACCGATGCCGGCGTAGCGACGTCCCGAGCCACCGAGAACACGGATGCAGAGGATTTCCTTTGCACCGGTGTTGTCGGCGACCTTGAGTCGCGACTCCTGCTGGATCATTGGTTTCTCCTGGTTGTCGAGCTGGTTCTCGCGGTCTCACTGGATCGCGAGCCTGGCCGAACGGAATGGTGGAAGTTGGAGCTCGAGGCGGTCGGCCTCAGGTCACTTGGCCTTCTCGAGGATCTCGACGAGGCGCCAGCGCTTGGTGGCCGAGAGCGGGCGGGTCTCCATGATCAGGACCCGGTCGCCGATGCCGCACTGGTTCTGCTCGTCGTGGGCCTTGAGCCGCGAGGTCTTGCGCAGGACCTTGCCGTACAGGGCGTGCTTGACGCGGTCCTCGACGACGACGACGACGGTCTTGTCCATCTTGTCGCTGACGACCAGACCCTCGCGGGTCTTGCGCTGGTTGCGCTGCGCGTCCTGGGTGGTTTCGGTGGTCTCGCTCATGCGCTGGCCTCTTCAGTTTCAGTGCTACCCGGGGTGCTGCGGATGCCGAGCTCGCGCTCACGCACCACGGTGTAGATCCGGGCGATGTCCTTCTTGACCGTACGGAGCCGGCCGTTGCTCTCCAGCTGGCCGGTGGCCGCCTGGAAGCGGAGGTTGAACAGCTCTTCCTTGGCCTCACGAAGCTTCGACTCGAGGTCGACAGCGTTGAGCTCGTCGAGCTCGAAGGCATTCAGCTTGTTGCTCATCAGAATTCACCTGCCTCGCGGGAAATGAACCGGCACTTCATGGGGAGCTTGTGCATCGCGCGGCGCATGGCCTCACGAGCGGTCTCCTCGTCGATACCGGAAAGTTCGAACATGACGCGGCCGGGCTTGACGTTGGCGACCCACCACTCGGGCGAACCCTTACCGGAACCCATGCGGGTCTCGGCGGGCTTCTTGGTCAGCGGGCGGTCCGGGTAGATGTTGATCCAGACCTTTCCGCCTCGCTTGATGTGACGGGTCATGGCGATACGAGCCGACTCGATCTGTCGGTTGGTCACGTAGTGACCCTCGATCGCCTGGATGCCATAGTCACCGAATGCGAGCTTGGTGCCGCCCTTGGCCGCACCCGTCCGCTTGGGGTGGTGCTGCTTGCGGTGCTTGACACGACGGGGCATCAACATGGTCTCAGCCCTCCTGTCCTGCGGTCGCAGCTGCCTCGGCGGCCGGGGCCTCGGTCGCCGCCGGAGCAGCAGCCTCAGCAGGCGCGTCGGTGCGAGCAGGACGGTCGGTACGGGTGCCGCGGCTCGGGCGCTCTCCGCCACGAGTCGGACGGCCGGCGCCACCGGCGCCACCAGCCCCACCAGCACCGCCACGACCAGGAGCACCGGCGCGAGCAGCAGCCTGCGCCTGGCGCTCGGCACGTGTGCCGGCAACCTCACCCTTGTAGATCCAGACCTTCACGCCGATGCGACCGAAGGTCGTCTTGGCCTCGTAGAAGCCGTAGTCGATGTCGGCGCGCAGCGTGTGCAGCGGGACGCGTCCCTCGCGGTAGAACTCGGTACGCGACATCTCGGCGCCGTTGAGACGACCCGAGCACTGGATCCGGATGCCCTTGGCACCCGAGCGCATCGAGGTCTGCATGGCCTTCTTCATCGCGCGACGGAACTGCACGCGACCTGAGAGCTGCTCGGCAACTCCCTGGGCGACGAGCTGGGCGTCGACCTCGGGGTTCTTGACCTCGAGGATGTTGAGCTGGACCTGCTTGCCGGTGAGCTTCTCGAGCTCGCCACGGATGCGGTCGGCCTCGGCGCCACGGCGACCGATGACGATGCCGGGACGCGCGGTGTGGATGTCGACTCGCACACGGTCACGGGTGCGCTCGATCTCGACCTTGGAGATGCCGGCCCGCTCCATGCCCTTGGAGAGCAACCTGCGGATCGCGACGTCCTCGCCGACGTAGGACTTGTAGAGCTTGTCGGCGTACCAACGGCTCTTGTGGTCGGTCGAGATGCCCAGGCGGAAGCCATTCGGATTGATCTTCTGACCCATCAGGCACCCCTTCCGTTCTTGTTGGCGCTGGTGTTCTTCTTGGCGGCAGCGACCTCGGCCGGCTGCACGACCAGCGTGATGTGGCTGGTGCGCTTGTTGATGCGGGTCGCACGACCCTGCGCACGCGGACGCCAACGCTTCATCGTCGGGCCCTCATCGACCATGGCGACCGAGACGACGAGGTCGGCAACGGCCAGGCCCTCGGTGGTCTCGGCGTTGGCGATCGCGCTCTCCAGCACCTTGTAGACGGTCTCGGAGGCGGCCTGCGGTGCGAACTGCAGCAGCGCGAGGGCCTCGTCGACGCGGCGACCACGGACCATGTCGACGACACGGCGGGCCTTCATGGGGGTGATGCGCACGTAGCGGGCACACGCGTAGGCCCCGGGCTGGTCGCCCAGCAGGGTCTCGCGGCGGGCACTGGTGCGCCGGCGCTCGGTGACACTCATCGACGCTTCCCCTTCCGGTCTTCCTTGACGTGACCCTTGTAGGTGCGCGTCGGTGCGAACTCACCGAGCTTGTGACCGACCATCGAGTCGGTGACGAACACGGGGACGTGCTTGCGACCGTCGTGCACGGCGATGGTGTGACCGATCATGTCGGGCACGATCATCGACCGGCGTGACCAGGTCTTGATGACGTTGTGGCTGCCCTTCGCGTTCTCGGCGTCCACCTTCTTCTGAAGGTGGTCGTCGATGAAGGGGCCCTTCTTCAGGCTGCGAGGCATGTCGGTTACTTCCTACCCTTGCCGGACTTGCGACGACGGATGATCTGGGAGTCGGAGGCCTTGCGCTTGCGCGTACGGCCTTCCTTCTGGCCCCAGGGCGAGACCGGGTGGCGACCACCGGACGTCTTGCCCTCGCCACCACCGTGCGGGTGGTCGACCGGGTTCATGACGACACCACGGACGGTCGGGCGCTTGCCCTTCCAGCGCATGCGGCCGGCCTTGCCCCAGTTGATGTTGGACTGCTCGGCGTTGCCGACCTCGCCCACCGTGGCACGGCAACGCACGTCGACGAAGCGCATCTCGCCCGAAGGCATGCGCAGCGTGGCGCGGCTGCCCTCACGGGCCACCAGCTGGGCGGAGTTACCGGCCGAGCGGGCGATCTTGGCGCCGCCCCCGGGACGAAGCTCCACGCAGTGGATGGTGGTACCGACCGGGATGTTGCGCAGCGGCAGGTTGTTGCCGGGCTTGATGTCGGCGTTGGGACCGGACTCGACGGGCGTGCCCTGCTCGAGGCCCTTGGGGGCCACGATGTAGCGCTTCTCGCCGTCGGCGTAGTGCAGGAGCGCGATGCGGGCGGTGCGGTTGGGGTCGTACTCGATGTGAGCGACCTTTGCCGGCACGCCGTCCTTGTCGTAGCGACGGAAGTCGATGATGCGGTAGGCGCGCTTGTGACCGCCACCCTGGTGCCGGGTGGTGATCCGGCCCTGGTTGTTGCGGCCGCCCTTCTTGGGAAGCGGACGCGTCAGCGACTTCTCGGGCGTGGTCCGAGTGATCTCGACGAAGTCGGCCACCGAGGAGCCACGACGGCCCGGGGTGGTCGGCTTGTACTTGCGGATAGCCATAATCAGTTCCTAATCAGCAAGCCCGGTCAGGAGACCGGACCTCCGAAGATGTCGATGCGGTGACCCTCAGCGAGGCTGACGATGGCGCGCTTGGTGTTGGCACGCTTGCCGAGGCCGGTGCGCGTACGACGCGTCTTGCCCTGGCGGTTGATCGTGTTGACCGAGGTCACCTTGACGTTGAAGACCTTCTCGACCGCAATCTTGATCTCGGTCTTGTTGGCGTCCGGACGGACAATGAAGGTGTACTTGTTGGCGTCGAGGAGGCTGTAGCTCTTCTCGGAGACGACCGGCGCGATCAGGATGTCGCGGTGGTCCTTGTGCAGGGTGCTCACTTGTCGTCCTCCTCAGTGGTCTCGACGTCGACCTCGGCGTCGGTCTCGGCCTTCTCAGCCTCGACCTCGACCTTCTCGGCCTTGGCGGGCTTCTCGGCCTTCGCGGGCTTCTCGGCCTTCGCAGGCTTCTCGGCCTTGGCAGCCTTGACCGGCTTCTCGGCAGGCGTCTCGACCTCGTCGGCGGCCGGGGCCTCGACGACGGCGCCCTGGCGGGCATTGGCCGTCTTGGCGGAGCCGCTCACGAAGGCGTCGTAGGCGCCCTGGGTGAAGACGAGGTCGTCGCAGGCGAGCACGTCGTAGGTGTTGAGCTGGTCGACAGCCACGAGGTGCACCTGCGGAGCGTTGCGCAGCGAGAGCCACGTGATGGTGTCGCTGCGCTCGAGGACCACCAGGAAGCGAACTCGGTCGCTCAGGGTGGTCAACGCGGCCAGGGCAGTCCTGGTGGACGGCTTGTCGCCGGAGATCAGCCCGTCGACGACGTGGATGCGCTCGCTGCGGGCCCGGTCGGAGAGGGCACCGCGCAGGGCGGCGGCCTTCATCTTCTTGGGGGTCCGCTCGCTGTAGTCGCGCGGCTTGGGGCCGTGGACGACGCCACCACCGACGAACTGGGGAGCGCGGGTCGAGCCCTGACGGGCGCGACCGGTGCCCTTCTGCTTGTAGGGCTTGCGGCCACCACCGCGGACTTCGCCGCGACGCTTGGTGGAGTGGGTGCCCTGACGAGCTGCGGCCTGCTGAGCGACGACGACCTGGTGGATCAACGGGATGTTGACCTCGACGTCGAAGATGGCGGCCGGCAGGTCGACGGGGACGACCTTGACGTTGTTGCTAGCCATGATCAGGCCTCCGTCTTCTTGGCGGCCGAGCGGAGGACCACGAGACCACCCTTGGGGCCGGGTACGGCGCCCTTGAGCATGATCAGGCCGCGCTCGGCGTCGATGGCGTGGACCGTGACGTTCTGGGTGGTGACGGTGTCGTTACCCATGCGGCCGGCCATGCGCGTGCCCTTGAACACGCGACCAGGCGTGGCGCAGGCGCCGATGGAGCCCGGCTTGCGGTGGTTGCGGTGGGCACCGTGCGAGGCACCGACACCGTGGAAACCGTGGCGCTTCATGACACCGGCGAAGCCCTTGCCCTTGCTGGTGCCGGTCACGTCGATCTCCTCACCGGCAGCGAACAGCTCTGGGCTGAGCTCCTGACCGATGGTGTAGGACGCGGCGTCAGCGGTGCGGATCTCCACGACGTGGCGGCGTGGGGTCACGCCGGCCTTGGCGAAGTGTCCGGCGTCGGGCTTGTTGACCTTGCGTGCCTCGATCTCGCCGAACCCGACCTGGATGGCGTTGTAGCCATCGATCTCGGGCTGACGGACCTGGGTCACGACGTTGGTCGCAGCCGCGATCACGGTCACGGGGACGATCTTGTTGTTCTCGTCCCAGAATTGGGTCATGCCGAGCTTGGTGCCCAGCAGGCCCTTCACATTGCGTTCCAGAGTGCTCATATCAACCTCAGAGCTTGATCTCGATGTCGACACCGGCAGGCAGGTCGAGGCGCATCAGCGAGTCGACGGTCTTCGGCGTGGGGTCGATGATGTCGATGAGACGCTTGTGGGTACGCATCTCGAAGTGCTCGCGTGAGTCTTTGTACTTGTGGGGCGAGCGGATGACGCAGAACACGTTCTTCTCGGTCGGCAGCGGCACGGGGCCGGCGACCTTGGCACCCGTGCGGGTGACGGTGTCCACGATCTTGCGCGCCGAGGTGTCGATCACCTCGTGGTCATAGGCCTTGAGCCTGATGCGGATCTTCTGTCCCGCCATAGGTCTCTCTCGTCCTTATCGATCTCGTACGCCCCGGGGGGTCGTACCGCGTTCTGGTCTGGTTCACGACACGTCCTCGGGTGAGTCCGTACCGCCCGTGCATCCGCCTCCCACCACCGACCCCCGCGGTCGGGCGTGTCGTGTGGTTTTCGCACGACACGAGACCAGGATCTCGATGTGTTGTGGGGGGCACCCGACGGGTTCGTCGGGCTGATCGGGTCTCCTACTCGTCAACATGGCCGGGTGCGGAAACACGCAACAGACTCAATCGATCTTCGGAGACGCGATTCAGTAGTCAAGTGCTGCCACACTCCGCCAGCCGCGAACAGACGACTCGCCGGAGCAACCGGACTATCTTGGCAGAGATCGCCGTACGCGCCAAATCGGACCGATCGGGGGCATCGGGGGCGCCCGTGCGCACTCATTATTGCCTGCGGGTGGTCCACGACCCGGGGCGACCTGACAGGATTGCGCCGACTTCAGCGAACGGGGAATCCAGTGTCCGAGCATCACCCACCACCGGGGTGGCAGAGCCCGCCTCCGGGCCCGCACGGCCCGGCAGGCGAGACCGCACCTGAGCCGACGGCTCCCATCCAGGCCCCCCTCCAGGACCCACTGCAGGCCCCGCCGCGCCCCTACGACCCCTACGCAGCGCACAGGCGACCGCGCCGGCCGGACGAGCCAGCCCCCCATCAGGCCCCCGCGTCGTCGTTCCGTCCTGCGGCATACGCCGGTGCTGCCCACAAGCCGGGCGCGATCCCGCTCCGGCCGCTGTCGCTGGGCGACATGTATGACGCAGCGTTCAAGATCATCCGGTTCAACCCACGGGCCACCGTCGGCTCCGCCGTGCTGGTGGCTTCCGTGGCCATGGCGATCCCCGTCGTGATCACGGCCGTGCTCGGATCGGTCATGGACCTGTCGATGACCGGCGACCTGACCTCCAGCTCGTCGGGCGACGCCGGAGCCGCGGCCACGTCCGCGGACGTGGCGGGCTTCCTCGGGGTCTTCGGAGCTCTCGGACTGGGTGTTCTGCTGCAGAGCCTGGGGCTGATCCTGGTCGCCGGCATGATCGCGCACGTGGTGGCGGCCGCGGTCATGGGTCGCAAGATGTCCCTCGGCGAGGCGTGGGCGGCGACCCGGGGGAAGCGCTGGCGCCTCATCGGCCTCACCTTCATGCTCGGAGCGGCCACCACGATGATCATCACGGTCTACCTCCTGAGCTGGATCCCGGTCACGATGGCCGCCGACTCCTGGGAGCTGCCGGTCCTCTACGCCCTGGTGAGCATCCCGGCGTTCCTTGCCTTCCTGGTCTGGTTCTGGGTCCGCCTCTACTACCTGCCCGTGCCGGTGCTGATGCTCGAGGACGTCGGCGTCTTCGGCGCGCTCGGGCGCGGCTACCACCTCACGGGTAGGGCCTTCTGGCGGACCTTCGGCATCGCCCTGCTGACCTTCGTCATCGCCCAGGTCGCCGGCTCCATGCTGGCTGCCCCCGTCAGCATCGTGGGCCAGGGACTCCTGCTCGGCGGCCTCCCGGGCGAGGCGGGCGTCTACCTCCTCGTGGTGAGTCAGGCGCTGACCTCAGTGATCACGGCAGCGTTCGTGGCCCCCTTCACGACCTCGGTGGCGACCCTGCAGTACGTCGACCTGAGGATGCGCAAGGAGGCCTTCGACGTGGAGCTCATGCAACGAGCGGGAATCACCCAGTCGTGACCCGATGGTGACGGCGGCCCTCCGCCTCGATCCGCCTCTTGATCCGTCGCCGGAGGAGGGGCGCGGCCTGCTGCGCCGCGAGCTCATCGACCCCGAATACCACCAGGACGACGTCGTCCGCCGCTTCCTGGAGTGGCTGAGAAGGGTTCTCCTCGGCCTGCTCGACGCGGCCTCGGGGGCCCCTCCCCTCTCCACGTTTGCGGCCATGGCCGTCGGCCTGTTGCTGGTGCTCGCCCTGATCTGGCTCGTGACCCGCGCCCGCGCGTCCCCGCGGTCGGTCTCGGCGACGGGTGCGGTCCTCCCCGACGAATCGATGAGCGCCGCGGAGTGGCGTGAGCGCGCCGAGCGCGCCCACGCAGACGGGCGCTTCTCCGAGGCGCTGGTCGACGCGTTCCGCGCTCTTGCCGCCGGCCAGGTCGAGCAGGGGGGCCTCGGGGAGTCGCCCGGCGCCACGGCCCACGAGGTCGCGCAGGCGCTGCGTGCGGCATACCCCCAGCAGGCCGATGGCATGAGCGAGGGCGCCCGGCTCTTCGATCTCGTGTTGTACGGCGACCGCGCAGCCACCCGCGAGCAGGCCGAGCTCCTGCTGTCCCTCGACGCCGAGCTCGCGGGGGCACGATGAGCGGGTGGTTCGAGCGCAACCGCTCGATGGTGCTCATCGGGCTCGGCACGCTCGCGGCCATCGTCGTCGCCGCGCTGCTCAGTGGCGGACCGCGCACGGGTGCCGACCATGACCCCGAGAACCCCGGGGCACGCGGCGCCCAGGCCCTGGCCCGGGTCTTGGAGCAGGAGGGTGTCGAGGTCGAGATCGTGCGCTCGGCCGCAGCGCTCGAGGAGCAGACCCTCGACCCGGCCACCACGGTCCTGGTCACGTCCGCCTCCAATCTCGGCAAGAGCACCGCTGACCGACTCCTCGAAGCCGCCCGCGACAGCACCGTGGTGGTGTCGGGGGCAGCTCCCGGGACCGTCGAGGCGCTGGGTGTCGAGGCACCCGTCGCCTTCAGCTCGCTCGAGGGCACTCAGACAGCCGCCTGCACGGACACCGGCCTCGGGGACTTCGAGGGGATCGACATCGAGGTCGACGAGGCGTCGTCGTATGCCACGAACGCCGGTTGCTTCGCATCCGACGGCGGCTGGTTCGTCGCCTCCGCCGACGAGGGCCTGGTCCTGCTCGGTGCCCCTGGCATCCTGGAGAACGACCAGGTCCTGCGGGCTGACAATGCTGCGGCAGCGCTCAGGCTGCTGGGCCAGCAGCCGCGGGTCGTCTGGTACGTCCCCAGCCTCGATGACCTGGTCGGTGACGACGGGGTGAGCCTGCGCTCGCTGCTCCCCCCCTGGCTCAAGCCGGCCCTGTGGTTGCTCGGGCTCGCTGTCCTCGCCTTGATCTGGTGGCGGGGCCGGCGACTGGGCGCGCTCGCGGTGGAACCCCTGCCGGTCTCGGTCCGTTCGCTGGAGACCACAGAGGCCCGGGGGCGCCTCTACCGCTCGGCCTCCGCCCGTCAGCACGCGGCGGACGTGCTGCGTCGATCCACCCGGGACAGCGTGGCCTCCCACCTGCGGCTGCCCCCGTCCGACGTGGACGTCCTCGTCCGCGACGTCAGCGCCCGCCTCGACCGAACCGCTGCCGACATAGACGACCTGATCGGTGACGGGGCGACGGCGCCCCGCACCGACGACGAACTCATCCGCTTGGCCACCGCGTTGGCCGAGCTCGACACAGAGGTAGGCCGCACATGACCAGCACCGACCAGAGCCCCCACGAGACCCACGCTGAGCACGAGGGAGCGCGCGAGCGGCTGGGTGCCGTCCGCACCGAGGTCGCCAAGGCGGTCGTGGGCCAGGACGCCGCCGTCTCGGGGCTGCTCGTCGCCCTGCTGTGCGGCGGCCACGTGCTGATGGAGGGCGTGCCCGGGGTGGCGAAGACCCTGCTGGTGCGCACGCTGGCCGGGGCCCTCGACGTCGAGACCCGTCGGGTCCAGTTCACGCCCGACCTGATGCCCGGTGACATCACCGGGTCGATGGTGATCGAGGGTCGCGCCGGCGAGCTGGCGTTCCGCGAGGGGCCCCTGTTCACCCAGCTGCTGCTGGCCGACGAGATCAACCGGACTCCCCCCAAGACACAGTCGGCGTTGCTGGAGGCGATGGAGGAGGGCCAGGTCTCGGTGGACGGGGTGTCGCGACAGCTGCCGCGCCCCTTCCTGGTCGCGGCCACCCAGAACCCCGTCGAGTACGAAGGCACCTACCCCCTCCCGGAGGCCCAGCTCGACCGCTTCCTGCTCAAGATCGTGCTGCCCCTTCCCGGACGCGATGACGAGCTGGAGATCCTCAACCGGCACGCGGCGGGCTTCGACCCCCGCGACGTGCGCGCCGCCGGGGTGCGGGCGGTCGCCGGCCCTCGGGACATCGAGGCCGGTCAGGTCGCGGTGCGCTCCGTCCAGGTCTCCCCCGAGGTGACCGGCTACATCGTGGACATCGCCCGGGCCACGCGCGACTCCCCCTCGCTGTCACTCGGGGTCTCGCCCCGTGGTGCGACGGCGCTCATGCGTTCCGCTCGCGCGTGGGCGTGGCTGACGGGACGCGACTTCGTCACGCCCGACGACGTCAAGGCCCTCGCCCACGCCACGTTGGTCCACCGGCTCGGACTGCGGCCCGAGGCCGAGCTCGAAGGGGTGGACGTCGCAGCCGTCCTCACCTCGGCGCTCAACTCCGTCCCGGTTCCGCGTTGAGCACACACTGACCATGGTCATCACTGGTCGCGTCCCACTGCTGCTCCTCCTCGGGCTGGTGCCCGTGGTGCTGCGGCCTGCCATGAGCACGGTGTGGCTGTGGTTCCTCCTGGTCGCGGTGGCGACCGTCGTCGACTGGCTCCTGGCCGTCAAGCCGCAGAGCCTGACGATCGAGCGTGGCGACATCGGGTCAACCCGGTTGGGCCACGAGGCCGAGTCCCGGCTGACGGTGGGAAATCTGGGCACGCGGCCGGTCCGCGCCGTCCTGCGCGACGCCTGGCAACCCAGCGCAGGCGCCGAGAACAACAGGCACCAGCTCCGACTGGCGGCGGGCAGCCGCGCTGTCGTGACCACGTCGCTGCGTCCCAGCCGACGAGGCGACCTTCGCGCAGTCGGCGTGACCGTACGCGCTCCCGGCCCCCTCGGTCTGGCCGCCCGGCAGCTGACGCTCGACGTGCCCGGGACGGTGCGCTCCCTTCCGCCCTTCGAGTCGCGCAAGCACCTGCCGTCGCGGCTGGCGCGCCTTCGTGACCTCGACGGCCGCTCTGCCGTCCGCATCCGCGGCGCCGGGACCGAGTTCGACTCCTTGCGCGAATACGTCCGCGGCGACGACGTGCGGTCCATCGACTGGCGGGCCAGCGCCCGCAACCGCAACGTGGTGGTCCGGACCTGGCAGCCCGAGCGCGACCGCCGAGTCGTCCTGGTCCTCGACACCTCGCGCGTCTCGGCCGCCAGGATCGGCGATGTCCCGCGCCTGGACGCGGCGATGGACGCGACGCTGCTGCTGGCGGCGCTGGCGGCGCGTGCCGGCGACCGTGTCGACTTCCTGGCGGGAGATCGTCGGGTCCGGGCTCGCGTCCGCGCCGCAGGTGCGCGGGACATCGCGGCCCGGCTGCAGGAGGCGATGGCCGACCTCGACCCGGTGATCGCCGAGGCGGACTGGTCTGCCTTGGCCGGAGAGGTCAACCGTCTGGGCCGCCAGCGGGCCCTCGTCGTGCTCCTGACTCCCCTGGAGCCCGCCTCGGTGATCGAGAGCCTCCTGCCGGTGCTCCCGGCGCTGCTCAAGCACCACCGGGTCGTCGTCGCCTCGGTGCAGGACCCAGCGCTCGGCGAGATGACCCGGCAGCGCGATTCGCTGTCCGACGTGTACGCCGCCGCGGCTGCTGCCCGCGTCGTCGAGCAACGACGACGGGCCAGCGACATCCTGGCGGCGCTGGGCGTGCACGTGGTGGACGCCGACGCCGACCAGCTGCCGCCGGCGTTAGCCGACCACTACCTCGCACTAAAGGCGCGCGGACTGCTGTGAGCCGTCCGCCGCGGGCCTTCCCTCGGGGGTTTGCGCTCAGGGCGCTTCGGGTCTAGGCCTGGGTGGCGACGCGCGCCTCCAACAGTGCGGCGTCGATGTCACCCGTGTGGCCGCGTGCCACGGCACTGCGGCCCAAGACGAAGACGTAGGCGAAGAACGCCAGCTCGGCAACGACGCCGATCCCCACCCGCGCCCAGGTCGGCAGGCCGGAGGGCGTCACGAAGGCCTCGATGATCCCGCTGACGAACAGCACCACGACCAGCCCCAGGGCGACCGTCCCCGCCGTCCGACCCTCGCGCGCCATCGACTGGCCGCGGGTGACGTCGCCGGGCGCGACCCACGACCAGAAGAGCCGCAGGCCCACCCCGCCGGCGACGAAGACGGCCGTCAGCTCGAGGAGCCCGTGGGGGCTCAACAGGCCGAAGAAGTGGGCAGCGTGGTCGTGCCGGATCATGATCGAGCCGATGATGGCGAGGTTCGCCATGTTGTTGAACAGCAGGTAGATGACCGGGGCACCCAGGACTCCGAGGGCGATGCACAGGGCCGTGACCCACGCGTTGTTGATCCACACCTGGGCGGCGAAGTGCGAGGCGGCGTACTCGCTGTAGTAGTTCTCGAAGTCGTGGCGGACTAGCTGGTCGACCTCGTCGGGCGAGAGCAGGCTCTGCTCGACTGCCGGATTCTGGAGGAGCCACCACATCATCACTGCCGTGACGACGACGTTGACGGCCATGGTGGTCAACCACCACCAGCGGAGCCGGTAGAGGGCGGCCGGGAAGCGGTTGGTGAAGAACTCCCCCACGCTGCCCCAGGTCGTGGTCCGCGCGCCCACCGTGCGCAGTCGGGCCCGGGCCAGGATGGAGGACAGGTAGGAGATCAGCGCGGCGTCGGGTGCCGAGGTGCGCACGACCGAGAGGTGGGTGGCGACGCGTTGGTAGAGGTCGACGAGCTCGTCGTTCTCGGCGCCGTTGAGCGGACGGCGGGTGGTGAGCTCTTCGAGCCGACGCCACTGTGCGCCGTGAGCTAACACGTATGCGTCGAGGTCCACGCGCCCAGCCTATGCTGGTGCCGATGTCTGCTCAGGGATCCCCGTTCGCCAGCCTCACCTCCGATGACCTGGTCACCGGGGAGGCTGTCGCGCTCGACCTGCCCGCGGCGAGCCTCGGCTCGCGCATCGGCAGCGGCCTGATCGATGTCCTGGTCACCCTGGTGCTGGTGGTCGTGTTCATCCTGTTCCTCGGCATCGCCGTCCTGCAGACCGACGGCGCCTTGGCCCACGTCGCCTTCATCGGCACGCTCATCACCGTCTTCCTCGTCATCCCGACGACCGTCGAGACGCTGAGCCGGGGCCGCTCGCTCGGCAAGCTGATC
Organism: Nocardioides sp.; assembly: GCF_035576065.1. Taxonomy (GTDB): domain Bacteria; phylum Actinomycetota; class Actinomycetes; order Propionibacteriales; family Nocardioidaceae; genus Nocardioides. The sequence goes on along the minus strand of NZ_DATLWX010000001.1, from coordinate 6,426 downwards.
TGCGGCCTGCGCACCGTCCGGGACGACGCCGGGCCCATCTCCTTCCAGCACGCGTTCGTCAGGGCGCTCGTCGGCTTCGTCGAGGTCTACGCGTTCACGGGCGCACCCGCTTTCTTCTCGGCGATGCTCTCCGCCAAGGGCAAGCGTCTGGGCGATCACGCAGCCGGGACCTACGTCGTGCGCGAGCGCGTCCGACTGAGGCTCTCGCCCCCGGCGTTGATGCCGATCCACCTCGCCACCTGGGCCCGGTCGGCCGACATGGCCCGCCTGCCGACCAGCCTGGCGTTGGCGGTGCGCCAGTACTTGGGCCGCGCACAGACCCTGGACCCACGCACCCGGCACGATCTCGGCTCCCGCCTCGCCGCAGACGTCGCAACCTACGTCTCGCCTGCGCCACCGGGCGGCACCCAGCCACACGACTTCCTCGCGGCCGTCATCGCGTCGCGGCGCGAGCGCGACTCGGCCCGCCTCGAGCGCGAGGCCGTGATGCGCAACAGGCTGACGGGCGAGCGCTGACGCTCCCCTGGTGGTGAGCCCTAGGCGTCGACGCGGGTGTAGGCGAGGTCGGTGATCACGCGGTTCCGCTCGAGCCCCTTGCGTTCGAAGCGGGTGATCGGCCGGTCGGCCCAGCGCTCGACCGGGCCGCCGGTGAGCAGGGGTTCCGCGTCGAGCACCTCGGCCATCTGCGCGGCATAGTCGGCCCAGTCGGTGGCCAGCCGCCAGACCCCACCTGGCTTCACGCGGCGTGCCAGGTTGGCTGCGTTGGCCGGAGTGACCAGTCGGCGCTTGTGGTGCTTGGTCTTGTGCCACGGGTCGGGGAAGAAGGTCCACAGCTCGCTCAGGCTGTCGGGCTCCACCAGGTGCTCGAGCGACCAGACCGCATCGACGCTGCAGAAGCGGACGTTGTCGGCACCCGCCTGCGCCACGCGCCACAACGAGTCGGCGATCCCGGGGAGCCACACCTCGAAGGCCAGGATGTTCGCCTCGGGCCGCGCGGCAGCCAGCGCGGCGGTCGCCTCGCCGATCCCCGAGCCGATCTCGACGATCAGCGGCGCCTCGCGATCCCACCAGCTGCCCAGGTCGAAGTCAGGGCGGTCGACCGCTGCGTCCGGGATCACCCAGTCGGCCTGGTGCGCCGCCCATCCCTCGGCCTGCTGGGGGGTGAACCGGCTCCCCCGTCGGGCGTAGGTGAGCACCTCCTGCATCCGGCGACCGTCCTCGGTCAGCTTGGTGTGCGGGCGCGGTGGTCGGACGTCGTTCACGGGGCCAGTCTTCCAGTGGCGTCCGCAGGGCTGGGATGCTGTCCCGGATGTACGCCGACGCCATCGCCTGGGCCCAGCAGCACCTCGACCGCGTCGTGACCCACGCGGTGCCACTGGTCGGCGGCATGACATCGACGATGCTGGCGCTGCACGACGAGAGCGGCGTAGCGGCGGTCCTGCGGCTCATCGACCAGCAACCATGGCGGACCCATGGTCCCGACCTGGTCGCGCGCGAGTCCACCACGCAGCAGACGCTCCTGCGGACGGCCGTGCCGGCTCCCGCGAGCCTCGCGACCGACCTGGACGGCCGGAGCACGAGCCACCCCGCGCACCTCATGACTCTCGTGCCCGGGGCACTCGACACGTCCCGCTGCGACGACGACGCGCTCACGGCCATGGCCGCGCTGCTCGCCTCCATCCACGCCGTGGAGGCGATCCCGCCCCCGCGGGAGTTCCAGTCGTGGGCCTGGCCGGCGAAGTGGGTGGTGCCCGCATGGGCACGACGCCCGGAGCTCTGGCGAGCCGCGTTCGACGTGCTGGCAGCCGATCCGCCGCCCTTCGCAAGGGTCTTCCTGCACCGCGACTTCAGCCCGCGCAACCTGTTGTGGTCCGGTGACACCATCACCGGCGTCGTCGACTGGGTGGAGACCTCGACGGGACCAGCGTGGCTCGACGTGGCGCACTGCGCGACCAACCTCGCCGTGCGCCACGACACCGTGACGGGCCAGCGGTTCGCGTCGGCGTACTCCCGACTCACCGGCGTGGAGCGCGACTCCTACTGGGACGTGATGGACGTCGTCGGTTTCCTGCCGCCCCCCGGGCGCAGGGGCATGTTCGACGAACCCGGGCAGCGGGTCCGCCTCGAGGAGCACCTCGTCTGGGCGCTGACCTGACGGTCGGTTCACACGCGCAGATGGCCGGGGAACCCCGTCCAGCGGAGCTCCGGCGGCAGGTGCGTCACGTCGTTGGAGACCATGACGGAAGGTGGCCCGTCCAACGGATACATGATGACCGTCAGGCCGGCATGGCATTGGATCGGCCCCCACCACCGCCAGTGCGGCGCGTCGAGGGCATCGCGGACCAGCCAGCTGATCGTGAAGGCGTGCGTGATGACGATCTCGACCGGCTTGCGCCCATCGGTGGCCGGGCCGGCCAGGCGCTCGATCGCCCGGGAGCCCAGAGCCGCACCCTCGTGCGCCTCCTCCTCAGAGACGTCGGCGAACGTCGACATGACGGTGTCCGCCCAGGCAGAGGGCACCTCGTCAGTCGCGGGAACGGACGGCACGTAGTCGCCCGCCACGTCGGCTTCTGACAAAGACGGCGGGTGGTCGAACTGAACGGCTGCGACCCGCGCGGTCTCGGCCGCTCGCGGGAGGGGCCCGTGCATGACCTCGCCCACTGACAGCTGTGCCAGCCGACGACCCAGGTGCTCGGCCTGCTCGGTGCCAGCTGGTGTCAGCCCGGAACCGTCCGGGCGGGGCTCGGCGTGACGCACCAGGTAGAGCAGGCGGGTCTTCTCATCGGCGGTCATGCCCCGATCCCACCACAGCGCGGCCACGGCGCTCGGCCCGCCTCGTAGGGTGCTGGCCATGACGCTCAGCGATCGTGCAATGACGTTCGGGGAGGTCGCCGAGGACTACCACCGGTGGCGTCCCTCCTACCCTCCAGCCGCTGTGGACTGGCTCGCGCCCGCCGCCCCGGCTCGGGTCGCCGACGTGGGTGCCGGAAGCGGGAAGCTCACCGAGCTGCTGCTCGCCCGCGGCCTGGAGGTCGAGTCCGTCGAGCCTGACGAGCGGATGCTCGCGGTGCTCGGGGCCAACAACCCAGCGGCTCGGCTCCATCACTCCAGCTCGACCCGCATCCCGGTCGAGGACCACGCGCTCGACGCAGTCCTGGTCGCGGACGCGTGGCACTGGTTCGACCCGGACCCCACCCTCGCGGAGCTGCGTCGCGTCCTCAAGCCAGGTGGTTGGCTCGGAATCGTCTGGAACGTCGCGGCCGAACCGGTCGAGCCGTGGGAACGTGATCTGGCCGCCGACTCCGACGACTACGACCGGAAGAGCAAGGCGAGCACCGACGGGTTGAACAAGCGGCTGTCGTACTTCGACCCGGACGAGCTCGAGTCCAACCAGGTCGAGTGGGTGTGGGAGGTGTCCCCGCACCACCTGGCCTCCCTCCAGGCCACGACCTCCATGGCCATCGCCATGACGGCGGACGAGCGAGCCGCCTCCTTCGAGGAGTCCCAGGCGTTGCTCCAGCAGATCTGCGATGCGCACGGGACGCGGACGATGCCGCTGCGGCAGGTCGCGACCTGCATCCGCTGGAGCCCGAAGGCCTAGCCGAACGCGTGATCGTCCAGCGTCATGGAGTGCACCACGACGGGGACGGCCGTGGTGATGCACGTCGACCTCTCGCGCGTCATGCCGGTCTTCTCAGCGACACGTTGGGAGGCACGGTTGTCCGGATGGGTGATGGCGATGAGCCGCCTGACGCCGCGGCCCTGCGCAAGCTCCCGACATGCTCGAGCCCCTTCGGTGGCGATGCCCTGACCCTGTCGGTGCGGAACGACGTGATAGCCGATCTCGAGGTACTGCTGTCCGTCGACGACCTGCCACGTCAGCCCGCAGTCGCCCAGGAACTCGCCGCTGTCGTCCTCGATGACCCACAGGCCGAAGCCGTCCCGGGCGTAGTTCTCTAGCGTCCACTCGATCCACTGCTTCGCCTCTTCGCGGGTCTTGGGCCGCGGGTAGAAGCGCATCACCTCGGCACTGCCGAGAAGATCGGCCATGACGCCGAGGTCGCTGGCCGTCATCCGGCGAAAGGTCAGCCGTGGAGAGGTGGGCAGGTCCCCGAGAGACATGGGGGCAGGCTACTGCCGTACTAGCATCCGGGCATGCCTCAACGCCGCCACCTCCGACAGGGCCTGGGCTTTCTGCTCGCGGCTGCGTTGCTGCTGACCGGGTGCGGGGCCGAGGGCTCGACGGACGCAGACGCACCTGCTCCGTCGCCGACGTCAGAGCCCCCGTCCGAGGCCACGTCCGAGGCCACGTCCGACTCGACGTCCGGACACGAGACCATCGCGGAACGCTGCTCGGGCAGCACGCCCCCGGACGCCACTCTCGACAACCTGACGGTCAAGGGCGACGGCATGACGATCCCGGCAGTCGCGGTGCGGCCCACCGGGCGACCGCGGGCCGTGGCGGTGTTGCTGCCCCAGACGACTGGCGGGCTGTGCGGGTGGTTGCCCTATGCCGCACGACTGGCGACGCGAGGGGTGCTCGCCGTGTCGATGGACGTGTGCGGGTACGGCGCCACCTGCCGCGGCACCATCACTCACCGGATCGAGGTCCAGGTCGACGCCGTCCTCGCTCACGTCGGAGCCCCAGACGCGCCGGTCACCCTGATCGGCGCGTCGATGGGCGGGTCGCAGACGGTGCGAGCCGTCGCTCGTGGGGCAGGCGTGGATGCCTGGGTGGACGTGTCCGGCCTCAGCGCCTGGGACGGCGACAACCTGATCGACCTGGCACCGGACATCACGAAACCCGGGTTGGTCGTCTACGCACGCAGCGACGGCCCTTTGGAGTTCGGCAGGGCTCGACAACTGGCGCGAGCCACCGGCGCCCGCTTCCACGAGGCACCCATCGGGCACGGCTGGGACCTGGTGCTTCGGGGGAGCAGCAACCGACCCACTCGGGCCGGGACCGTGATCGAGGAGTTCGTCCTCAGCGCCACGTGAGCTGAGCGGCACGTGCTCACCTCAGCGAGGATCAGTGGCCAGCACGTCGTAGGCGAACTCGTCGGTGTACGTCCCGTCGATCAGCCAGTCGCTCTGGCGCGTCCTACCGGTGCGCGTGAACCCCGCCGCCTCGGCCACGCGCTGCGACCCGCAGTTGCCACAGCTGCGAGAAGGGTGAGACGACGTAGTCCACTTCCCCCATCGGCCAAGGGCGTGAGCGCCTCGTCGACGACAGCGACTGCTGCGGCGGTCGTCGTCCCCGTGCCGCGAGCCTCCGGGTGGGCCCAGTAGCCGAGCGCCGCCGTGTCGGTCAGCTCGCCGTGGCGACCGCTCAGGCTGATGTGCCCCAGCAGCACGTCCGTCGTCGCGTCGGCGACGGCCCAGCTCATGAAGCCTCCGCCCTCGACGTGTGCGAGCGCGCGCTCGATGAAACCGTTGGCGTGCTCCAGGCTGTGGCGCTCGTTGATGACGTCGCTGCCGAGCCACCTGACCGTCTCGGGATCGGAGCACGCCTCCTGCACCCGAGGCGCGTCCCGGGGCAACAGGGGGCGCAAGGTGACGTCGCGTCCGTCCCGGGACCGGGTGGTGAGGCGGTGGCGTATGGCGGAAACGTATCCACTCGTGCTCCGTGGGGCGAAGTCCTTTCCCCGGCGCCCCGTCAGGAGCACACTCAGGCATGCCCGGACCGCGTCGCGCCCTTCCCCTGCTGCTTGCGCTCGTCCTGACCGGCGGCTGTGGCAACGACACGGCCCCGGACGAAGCGGCGGATCCCGATCCCTCGTCGAGCGACCCGGCCACCCTCGAGGCGATCACCCCGGCCGGGGTCGCGGGCGTGGTCCGCGAGGTCGTCGGCGCCGAACGGATCGTCTCCTACTCGGCCGCCGGCGAGAGCGACAGCGTCGGCGTGCAGGTCAGGCTCAGCGGACGACAGGTGCTGGTGGTGACCGTGCAGGTCACCGGCGACGCGCCCATCGACAGCTGCGAGGACATCGCCGACACCGCCATGGGCGGCGGCGAGTGCGAGACGGACGAGGACGGGACGATCCTCGCCTCAGGCACGGCCGAGGCGTTCAGCGACGACAACACGCGCGGATCCACGGTGTTGGCGCAGTCGATCAACCCCGAGAGCGGCCGAGTCGTCTACGCGTTGTACGAGACCTACTCCCCCACGCCAGCCCTCGACCCGGCCACCGTGGCCGCGATCGTGTCGGATCCCGCGCTCGCGGCGATGACCGACCCGGCGACGAACCAGGCCGGCGCCGACATCGAGCTGACGGCCCCGGGCAGCTAGGGCGTGTCTCCTAAAGAACGCGGGGTCGAGCCGTGATTGTTGACTCATGTCACGTTCTGCAGTGCTGACCGACGCTCAGTGGGCTCGGATCGAGCCGCTGATGCCATCGTCCGAGGGGCAGCGGGGACGGCCGTTTC